>CAVPRS010000001.1:0-240330 GCA_963707895.1 uncultured Actinomycetota bacterium
GGAACTCGGAGGCGCTCTGGTAGCGCGCGTCGCGCGGCTTGGCCAGCGAGTGCAGCACGACCGCGTCGAGGTCCTCGGAGATGCCCTCCATCAGGTGGGACGGCGCGATGGGCTGCTCGCCGACGTGCTGGTAGGCGATCGACACCGGGCTCTCGCCCATGAAGGGCGGGCGGCCGGTGAGCAGCTCGAAGAGCATGCAGCCGGTGGAGTACAGGTCGGACCGCTCGTCGACCGACTGGCCCTGCGCCTGCTCGGGCGAGAGGTACTGGGCGGTGCCGATGACCGCAGACGTCTGGGTCATCGTGGCGTTGGCGTCGGCCATCGCGCGGGCGATGCCGAAGTCCATCACCTTGATCGTGCCGTCGGCAGCGATCATCACGTTGGCGGGCTTGATGTCGCGGTGCACGATGCCGTTGCGGTGGCTGTAGCCGAGCGCGTCGAGCACACCCTCGGTGATCCGCAGCGCCTCGGTCGGAGCGAGCTTGCCCCGCTCGGTGATCACCTGGCGCAGGGTCTTGCCGTCGACGAACTCCATGACGATGTAGGGCACCTTGACCTCGGCGCCGCCGGTCTCGGTGAGGAGGTCCTCGCCGTGGTCGTAGACCGCGACGATCGAGGCGTGGTTGAGCCCGGCCGCGGACTGGGCCTCACGGCGGAACCGGGCGAGGAAGGTGTGGTCGCGGGCGAGCTCGCTGCGGAGCATCTTGATGGCGACCTGCCGGCCCAGCCGCGAGTCGTACCCACGGTGCACCTCCGCCATCCCACCGCGTCCGAGGAGCTCAGCGACTTCGTAGCGTCCCCCGAGAAGCTTCGGGACCTCAGGCATGCTGTGCTCTCCTCATCGGTTCAACCGTGCTTCCATCATCTGCTTGGCGATGGGGGCGGCTACCGTGCCGCCCCCGGCCTCGCTGCCCGCGACACCGCCGTCCTCGGCGATGACCGCGACCGCGATCTCGGGGTTGTTCGCGGGTGCGAACGAGATGAACCAGGCGTGCGCCTTGCGGCCCTCGCCGTGCTGGGCGGTGCCGGTCTTGCCGGCGACGTCGACACCGGGGATCTGCGCCTTGGTGCCGGTGCCGTCCTCGACGACGGCCTCCATCATCCGGGTCAGCTGGGCGGCGACCTCCGGGCTGACGGCCTGTGACAGCTCCTCGGCGTCGGCCGACTCGATGACCGAGAGGTCGGAGCCGATGACCGACTGCACCAGGTAGGGCTTCATGACCGTGCCGCGGTTGCCGATGCCGGCGGCCACCATCGCCATCTGCAGCGGCGTGACCTGCACGTCGTACTGGCCGATCGACGACTGCGCGAGCTGCGGCTTGTTCAGGTCGGCCGGCACGCTGCTCGGCGTCACCCGCATCGGCACGGAGAGGGCGTCGCCGAAGCCGAACTTGGCGGCCTGCGACTGCAGCGCGTCGGCGCCGATCTGCATCCCGAGGTAGGCGAAGGCGGTGTTGCACGACACGGCGAGCGCCTCGGTCATCGTGACCTCCTCGCTCGAGCCGCACGCTCGGTTGTCGTGGTTGGGCAGGTCGGCCGAGGTGTCGGGCAGGTCGAGCACCGCCGGGCCGGGCAGCATCGAGTTCTCGTCGTACTCCCCGGTCGACAGGGCCGCCGCGGCCGTGACCACCTTGAACACCGACCCGGGCGGGTAGAGCTCGTTGATGGTGCGGTTGAGGGTCGGCTTGTCGGGGTCGGCGTTGAGCGCCTTGGAGTTGCGCTCGACCACCTTCAGGTCGTGGCTCGCGAGGTCGTTGGGGTCGTAGGTCGGGTTGCTGACCATGGCGAGGATCGCGCCCGTCTTCGGGTCGAGCGCGACCGCGGCGCCCTTGATGCCCCTGAGCCCGTCGGCTGCGGCCGCCTGCACCTTGGGGTCGAGGGTCGTCTCGAGGTTGGCGCCCTGGGCCCGGCGACCGGTGAACAGGTCGGAGACCCGGCGGTAGAACAGCTTGTCGCTCGACCCGGAGAGCAGGGCGTTCTCGGCCTGCTCGAGGCCGCCGGACGCACCGAAGAACGAGTACGAGCCGGTGACGTGGGCGTAGAGCCTCGGCTCGTCGTAGACCCGCTGGTACTTGTACTCGTCGTCGACCGGCACCGACTTCGCGACGGCCGTCTGTCCCACCAGGATCTCGCCGCGCTCGCGGGCGAACGTCGACAGCAGCGTGCGCCGGTTGTCGGGGCGCGCGTTGAGGTCAGCGGCGAAGACGTACTGGATCAGCGTGGTCGACACGAGCAGCGAGGCGAAGAGCACGGCCACGACGAGCGAGAGCCGGCGGACGGGGGCGTTCACCGCAGCCTCACCACCTCGGTGCGGGCCTCGGCCACGGCACTGGGTGCGTCGGCCTCGGGCAGCGGCCGGCGGGCGTGGTCGGAGATGCGCAGCAGGATGGCGACCAGGGTCCAGTTCGCGAGCAGCGAGGAGCCCCCCGACGACAGGAACGGCATGGTCAGGCCGGTCAGCGGGATGACCCGGGTGACGCCGCCGACGACGACGAAGCACTGCAGCGCGACCGAGAAGGACAGCCCGGCGGCGAGCAGCTTGCCGAAGCCGTCGCGGGTGCCGAGCGAGGTGCGCAGGCCGCGCTGCACGAGCAGGGCGTAGAGCATCAGGATGGCGAAGAGGCCGATCAGCCCGATCTCCTCACCGAAGCTCGGGACGATGAAGTCGGACTCCGCGAAGTAGGTGAGGTCGGGTCGCCCGCGGCCGAGCCCGGTGCCGAACATCCCGCCCGACGCCATACCCATCAGACCCTTGGCCAGCTGGTCGGACGCCTGGAGGGCGTCGGGGCTGAAGGTGTCGAGCCAGAGCAGCACCCGCGTCTGCACGTGGCCGAAGGCCAGGTAGGCGAGGTAGGCGCCGGCGCAGAACAGGGTCATGCCGATGACGATCCACGAGACCCGCTCCGTGGCGACGTACAGCATCGCGACGAACAGGCCGAAGAAGAGCAGTGACGAGCCGAGGTCGCGCTCGAAGACGAGCACGGCCAGGCTGGCCAGCCACGCGACGAGGATCGGGCCGAGGTCGCGGGCCCGCGGCAGCGTGAGGCCGAGCACCTTGCGGCCGGCGACTGACAGGGCGTCGCGGGTCTGCACGAGGTAGCCGGCGAAGAAGATGGCCAGGGCGATCTTCGCGATCTCACCCGGCTGGAACGAGAACGGGCCGATCTGGATCCAGATCCGCGACCCGTAGACCGAGGTGCCGATGACCGGCAGCAGCGGCAGGAGCAGCAGTCCGAAACCGATGGCGCCCGCGAGGTAGGTGTAGCGGCGCAGCACCCGGTGGTCGCGCAGCACGACGAGCACGACGGCGGCCACGACCATCGCCACGGCGGTCCACATCAGCTGGCGCAGGGCGACGCCGTCGGCGATCGACTTGCCGTGCGCGATGTCGATCCGGTGGATCATCACCAGGCCCAGCCCGTTGAGCAGGGTGATGATCGGCAGCATCAGCGGGTCGGCGTAGGAGGCGCGCCAGCGCAGCACCAGGTGGAAACCGAGGGCCAGGGCGAGGTAGCCGCCGATCAGGGTGAGCGTGCCGGGGGGGATCTCGCCGTTCGTGGCGAGCTCGACGTTCAGGTAGGCGAGCAGCACGATCGCCACGGCCGCGATGACGAGCACCAGCTCGACGTTGCGGCCCTTCCGCGGGGTGTACGACGAGACGACGCTCATGAGGTCACCGGGGAGCTCGTGGGCGTCGGTGAGAGCGTAGGGCGACGGCGACAGCGTGGGACTGGGGGTCACACTGCCGGTGGGCGTCGGGGTGGGGCTCGGCGCGGTCCAGGTCGAGGGCACGGTGCGGCACACGTCGCCGTTGAGCATGGCCCACCGGCAGGCCGTGGCCTGCAGGCGCAGCTCGGCGACCCGGGCCTCGGCGGCCGCGCGGTCCTCGACCTCGATGCCGCTGTGCAGGCTGTCCTGGTACGACGTCGGGAGGTCCTCGACCGGGATCGTCGTGGCGTAGTCGGGGCTGGAGAGCGACACCGGGCCCAGCGTCTGGTCGACGCCGCGGAAGACGGTCACGACCCCGTCCTTCACGGCGAGGTAGTACTGCTGCTGGGACCACGCGTACACGGCGTACGAGCCGCCGGCGACGACCACGGCGAGCACGACGAGGGCCGCGGCGACCCGTAGCACCGTGCTGCGCCGCGACCGCGGACCCTCCTCGGCCAGGGTGGGGCCGTCGCCGTCATCCGAGCCGGCTGTGGCCTCCTGGGTGAGCGCCGCCGCCTTGGCGGCCGGGGTCGTGGGGATGGGGCGGGTTCCGCTCTGGCGCACCGCAGCCGCGCCCACCACCTGCGGCTGGGTCGGGGGTGCTGGGCGACGCGAGAGATCGACGAGGTCGCCGACGACGACCGTGACGTTGTCGGGTGCCCCGGCCCTCAGGGCCAGCGCGACGAGCCGGTCGGCGGTCTCGCCCGGGTCGGCGGTGGTGGTGAGCACCTCGGCGATGGTGTCGCGCGCGACGTAGTCGGTGAGCCCGTCGCTGGAGATGACGTAGCGGTCGCCGATGCGGCCCTGGCGCACGACGAGGTCGGGCTCGTCGTCGTGCGCGCCGGTGAGCACCCGGGTGACCAGGGAGCGCTGCGGGTGCGTCTGCGCCTCGTCGGCGGTGATCCGCCCCTCGTCGACGAGGTTCTGCACGAACGAGTGGTCCTTGGTGATCTGGGTGACCACGCCGTCGCGCACCATGAAGGCCCGCGAGTCGCCGATGTGCGCCAGCACGATCTTGTCGCCGGCCCGCAGCATGGCGATCAGGGTGGTGCCCATGCCGTCGAGGCTGGGGTCGGCGTGCACCTGGTCGCCGATCTCGACGTTGGCGTCGTGGATGCGGTCGAGCAGGGCGTGGCTGAGGTCGCGACCGCCGAGCGACTCGCCGTCGAGCCGCACGAGAGCGCCGATGACCGTGGAGCTGGCGACGTCGCCGCCGGCGTGGCCGCCCATGCCGTCGGCCATGGCCAGCAGGTGGGGACCGGCGTACCCGGAGTCCTCGTTGTTGGACCGGACCATGCCCACGTCGGAGCGGGCGGCGTAGTGGAACGCGAAGGGCATGCGTTACCTCTGCAGCTCCACGACGGTCTGGCCGATCCGCAGCACGCTGCCGACCGCCACCTCGCGTGGCTCGGTGAGGCGCGTCGCGCCGAGGAAGGTGCCGTTGGTCGAGCGCAGGTCCTCGACCTTCCACGTGCCGTCGTCGTCCTGGAAGATGCGCGCGTGACGGCCGCTCGCGTAGTCGTCGTCGAGCACGAGGGCGCACTCGGGGCTGCGTCCGATCAGGGTGCCGGCCGGGCGCAGGGGCAGGGTGGTGCCGGCCAGCGGGCCGGCCGTGACGCTGAGCTTGGTGGGGCCCTTTCGTCCGCGGGAGCCCTTCTTGCGGTCCGGGCGGGCCGCGCTCGGGGGTGCCGGCGTCGCGCCGCGCGCGGCGGCCTTGCCGGTCGCGGCGCGGCGCTTGACCCGGGTGCCGTAGAGGTCGCCACGCAGCACGCCCACGACCGCGAAGACGAAGAACCACATCAGCACCAGCAACCCGAGCCGCATGACGGTCAGGGTGAGCTCGCTCATCACTCCGGGGTCACCTCCGGCCCCCCCGGAACGTGATGGAGGTGCGGCCCACGGTGACCCGGTCGCCGTCCTCGAGGTGCTCGCTGGTGATCCGCTCACCGTTGACGAAGGTGCCGTTGGTCGAGCCGAGGTCGCGGATCGTCGTGACGAAGTGCGGCCCGTCGGTCGTGACCCGCAGCTCGGTGTGCCGGCGGGAGATGCCCGGGTCGTCGAGGATGATGTCGGCGCTGTCGTCGCGCCCCAGGATCGTGATGGCCCCCATGAGCGGGTAGCGCTCGCCGTCGACGTCGAGCCAGGGCCGGTCGGCCGGGTTGACCCGCTTGGGTCGCGCCGGGGCGGGCGGCGCCGGATGCCGTGCCGTCGCGTCGAGCTCGTCGCCCGCCGCGGGCGCGCCGTCACCTCGGGCGGAGCCGGCCACGGCCGCGGCTGCGCCGGCGCCTGCCGCACCCGAGCCGACCCGCGCCGGGACCGGCGGGTGCGGCATCGGGGCCGTCACCGGCATCCGGCTGCTGGTGCGGCCGCACGGCGCGCTGCTGTCCGGTGAGCCCGGTGGCGCGGGGCTTGGAGGCCTTCGACGGGCGGATCCGGAACACGCCGGTCTCGAGGTCGTCGTGCTCCTCGAAGATGATGTCGATCGGTCCGGCGGGCTGGTAGCGCTGGCCGTCGCAGTGCTCCTCGGCGGCGGCGACGAGGTCCATCTCGACGCTCTGCAGGTCGGGGTGCAGGCGGTCGTAGTCGCCCGGTGAGAGCTCGATGGTGAAGACGTTGGGCACGATGGCGCGGCCGGAGCTCGTGACCGCGCGGTCGTCCATGGCACGGCGGATGTGGCTGGCGATCTCGACGGGGTGCACGGCCGAGCGCAGGTGCTTGGCGAAGGTGCCCTGGACGGCGCGCTCGAGGCCCGCCTCGAGGCGGTCGAAGAGACCCATCAGCAGCACCTCCTCCGTGTGGGCTCAGGTTTGGCAGCGGTCTCGCAAGACTATCCGCCGGGGCTGGGCGATTCCTGAACGGCACGACCCTTACCGTGGACGGATGAACGACGGCGTGCAGGTCATCGTGCCCCGTGAGGTGCCGCTCGGAGGTCCCCGGTCCATGACGGTCAGGCGGACCCTCCCGGCCAGGGAGCGCTCGTTCGTCGGGGCCTGGTGCTTCGTCGACCACTACGGGCCCGACGACGTGTCGGCCACCGGCGGGATGGACGTGGCACCGCACCCCCACTGTGGCCTCGCCACGGTGTCGTGGCTGTTCAGCGGCGAGGTCGAGCACCGCGACTCGCTGGGCACGGTGGCGCTGGTGCGCCCGGGGGAGGTCAACCTGATGACGGCCGGCCGCGGCATCTCGCACTCGGAGGTGTCGACGCCGGCGACGACCGTGCTGCACGGCGCGCAGCTGTGGGTCGTGCTGCCGACGGCGTTGGCGGGGGTCGAGCCGCGCTTCGAGCACCACGTGCCGCCGGTGCTGGAGGTCGAGGAGGGGGTGTCGGCACAGGTCTTCGTGGGCTCGTTGTGGGGCTCGACGTCACCGGTGGCCGTCGAGACACCTCTCGTGGGAGCCGAGGTGGTGCTGGCGGCGGGCGCGTCCGTGGTGCTGCCCGTTCCCGACGGGTTCGAGGTGGCGGTGCTCGTCGACCGGGGCGCGGTGACGCTCGGTGGGGTGGAGATCGCGCGGGGCGCGCTGGGCGTGGTCGGCGCGGGACGGCATCCGGGCGGGGTGACGGTGAGCGCGGGAGCCGACGGGGCCAGGCTGCTCGTGCTCGGCGGGGAGCCCTTCGGCGAGGAGATCGTGATGTGGTGGAACTTCATCGGCCGCTCGAACGACGACGTCGTGGCGGCCCGCGAGGCCTGGGAGGCCGGTCCGGAGCGGTTCGGCACGGTGCCCGGCTACGTCGGCCCGGTCGACCGGATCCCCGCGCCCGCGCTGCCCGGGGTGCGACTCAAGCCCCGAGGCAACCGGGGGAGGTCCGGGTTCGCGGGCGGCGCGGAGGCACCGGCGCTCTCCTGAGCGATGACGCACAGAGCGTGATGCAGAGGGCGCGATGGAGCGCGCGCCCTGCATCACCCCGTCGCGTTTCGGGGGTCATTTTGTGGGATGACGGGTGCATCGGGCACACTGGGACGGCTCACGCGAGCGTCACGCGCAAGTGGCGGAACGGCAGACGCGCTGGCTTCAGGTGCCAGTGTCCGAAAGGGCGTGGGGGTTCAAATCCCCCCTTGCGCACACGACGAGAACGGCCCCCGGCTTCCCGGGGGCCGTTCTGCTGTTCAGGTGCAGGTCCGTCGAGGGGTGGGTGTGGTCGTGCGCTGGGGCGTCGGGCAGCCACTGGCCACCCCGTGCCCCGGCTTGGGGGGCGGGTGGTCGTGCGCCGAGCGTTGGGCCAGCCACTGCCCATCCCAAGGCCCGAGCTACCGGCGTTCCGCGGCCACCCGGTCACGGTGCCGGTCGGTCAGCTCGCGCATCGCGTCGAGCAGGTCGCGCATGGCGGTCAGCTCGGCCACCGTGTGGTCGACGAAGAGCCCCTGGCCCTCCTCGACGAGCGGGGCGTACATCGCCCAGCTCGACTGCATGCCCAGGTCCGTCATCCGCACCAGCACCCGGCGCCGGTCGGTCTCGTCGCGTACGCGCTCGACCAGCCCCTTGGCCTCGAGCCGGTCGATGAGCGCCGTGGTCGCCGCCGGCCGCAGCCCGGTGGCGGACGCGAGCACGCCGGCCGTCTTCGGGCCGTCGGCGAGCCAGTCGAGGCAGCGCAGGTCGGCCGGGCCGAGGGACAGGGCACGACCGACGGCGTCGTCGTAGGCCTGCACGCTTCGCTGGTAGCGCTGCAGGGCGGCGCCGAGCTCGCCCACCAGTTGACTCCGCGTCGCCATTCGCCTACCCTTCGATTATCGAAATATACGAACCTCGTACAGAAGGACCAGGCATGAGACTACTCGTCATCGGCGGAGGCGTCGCCGGTCCGGCTGTCGCGCTCGCTGCAACCCGGCTCGGGCTCGACGTGACGGTGCTCGAGCGCCGCCCGGTGCTCGACCCCGACGAAGGGTCCTGGATCACCGTGGCGCCCAACGGGCTCGACGCACTCTCGGTGCTCGGGGTGCTCGACGACGCCCGCGCGGCCGGCGCCCCGAGCCGGGTGAACCGGATGTACGGCGCCACCGGTCGCCACCTGGGCGACGTCACGCTCGGGGTCCCGCTCGACGACGGCAGCATCGCCCTCACCATGAAGCGGTCGGCACTCGCCGCCGTGCTCGAGGATGCCGCCCGCCGGCGAGGTGCCGACGTGCGGTTCGGTGCCCAGGTCGTGTCCGTGCAGGAGGACGCCGACGGGGTTCGGGCCGTGCTGGCCGACGGCTCCGTCGTCGAGGGCGACGTGCTCGTGGCGGCCGACGGGGTGCACTCGCTCGTGCGGCGTGCGATCGACGCGGGCGCGCCGCAGGCCCGCTACGTCGGGCTGACCAACTTCGGCGGCATCACCCGTGGCACCGCCCTCGCCGAGGGGCTCACCCCGCAGGCCTGGCACTTCGTGTTCGGACGGCGGTCGTTCTTCGGGGCGCACCCGCTGCCCAACGGCGACGTCGTGTGGTTCGTCAACGAGCCCCGCGCCGAGATCAGCCGCGAGGAGCGGGCCGAGACCACGCCGGAGCAGTGGCTGGCCCGCCTCGCCGAGCTCGTCGCCGACGACGCCGGCCCGGCATCCGCCCTGGTCGCGGCCGGCAGCCTCGAGCTCGCCGGGGACAACACCTACGACCTGCCGCACGTGCCCACCTGGTGGCGCGGGCGCACCGTGCTCGTCGGGGACGCCGCACACGCGCCGTCGCCGAGCGCCGGGCAGGGCGCGGCGATGGCGCTCGAGGATGCCGTGGTCCTCGCCCGGTCGCTCGCAGCGCACGGGACCGCGGGCCTGGGCCGCTACGAGCAGGAGCGGCGCACGCGGGTCGAGGCGATCGTCAAGGCGGGCGCGCGCAGCAGCAGCGCGAAGATCCCGGGCCGGCTGGGGCGGGTGCCGCTCGAGACGATGCTGAGCCTGCTGTTCCGCTCCGGGGTGGCCGCGCGCTCGACGCAGGGGTTCACCGCGCACCGGCTCGGAGCCGACCCGACCGTCACGCCCGGTCGCTGAGCCCCGGTCCCGCAGTGGCCTCCGAGCGGGGCGGTGACCCGGCCGCCGTCGGGGCGTCGAGGCGCTCGGGATGGGTGAGCAGCTCGCGGACCACGGTCGCCATCCGGCCCGCGTGCGCCCCGTCGACGATGCGGTGGTCGGCCGTGGCGACGAGCACGAGAACCGGTCGGACGACGACCTCACCCTCGACGACCACCGCCCGCTCCCGCACCGCCCCGACGGCGAGGTAGACCGGGGTGCGGGCGAAGGGCAGGGGGGCGAGGAACGCCTCGTCGAGGCCGAGGTTCCCGACGTTCGAGATGAATGCCGTGCCCAGCGGGAACCCGGGCTGACCGAGGAGCCCACGTCCGAGGCCGCCTGCGACCAGGCTGGCGGTCGCCATGGCCGGGCGCATCGTCCAGGTGGGCATCCACCGCACGATCCCTGACGTTCGCCGGTGTGCGGGGTCGTGTCCGGCGCGCAGCCTGGCGACGCCGGCGTCGAGCGCCCGGGCCACCTGGAGGGGACTGAGCCGGTCGACACCGGCCACCTTGACCGGGGCGAGGTCCGACCCGGCACCGATGTCGACGGCGAAGCCGACGTCGCACGTCTCCAGCGGCACGAGCCGCCCGAAGACCACCCGGGCACGGATCTCAGGGACCTCGCGCAGCGCCCGGCCCAGTGCAGCGCCGACGACGTGGGTGAGGGTGACCCGTTCACCGGTCTCGGCCCGAATGCGGGCCAGGTACGCGAGCGCCGCGGTGACGTCGACCTCCGTGCGCGCGTAGATCCGCCCGTCGCGCGACGGGCGCCAGGAGGCGACCGCGATGCGACGGCGGACGGCGGTGCCGCGCCGGCTCACGAGCGCGCCCCGGTCGCCGCACGAGCAGCCGGCGGGATGCCGGTGAGCGCGGCCCGGACGAGGCCTCGAGGCAGGTCGGTGAGGGCGGCGAGGGGGGCCGCACGCCGCGGCATCCGCAGGTGGTGCGAGTCGTCGCCGATCGCCGTGACCACTCTGCGGGCCACGACGTCGGGGTCGAGCAGGGTGAGCAGCCGGGTGCGCAGCACTCGCTCGAAGGCAGCCGCGGCCGGCTCGTGGCCCGAGATGCGGCCCATCATCTCCGAGCGGACCGGCCCGAGCTCGACCGCCAGCGTGCCCACCGCCTGGCCGCGCAGGTCGGCCCGCAACCCCGAGGTCAGGTGGGTCAGCCCCGCCTTGCTGGCGCCGTAGGCCGCGAGACCGGGAAAGGTCGCGACTCCTGCCATCGAGGAGATGTTGACCAGGTGGCCGCGGCCACGCCCGAGCATGCCGGGGAGGACCTGGCGGCACAGCTCGGCGGGGGCGAGGAGGTTCAGCGTGAGCAGGCCCTCGAGCTCGTCGGCGTCGAGGTCGGCGACATGGCCGGCGACCTCGACGGCGGCGTTGTTGACGAGGACGTCGACCGGACGGGACGTGCCCTCGGCCCGGGCCACCAGCTCACGCCGGGCCGTCCGGTCCACGAGGTCGCAGACCAGGGCCCGTCCTCCCGTCGCCAGCGCCAGCTCCTCGAGGGGCTCGCGGTGGCGGGCCACGACGGTGAGGTGGGCACCGGCCCGGGCCAGCCGGACGGCGAGGTGTCGACCGATGACGCCGGTGGCACCGGTGAGGAGGACGTGTGCTCCGGCGAGTCGCATCGCGCCAGTGTCCACGACGCCCACCCACTCCTCGGCATCCGTCGGTGGTGGTGGCAGGTGCCGTTGTCGAACCTTCGGCGCTGGGGGCCGGACGTGGCCTTCGCCACACTCCCCGCTGCGGGCGCAGAGCAGCCGGTCGGACGACTTGAGCGGAGCGGGCACCATCTGGTTAGGTAAGCCTTGCCTTTGCCGCCTGGCTCGGGGTGCGCCGACACGAGAGGGAAGCCGTGATCGTCTGTCACTGTCACGTCGTCAACGACGCGGCCGTCGTCGCGGCCGTCGATGCCGGCGCGCGCACCCTCTCCGAGGTCTGCCGAGCCACCGGTGCCGGTCGCGACTGCGGGGCCTGCGTCTTCTCGGTGCGACGACTGGTGTGCGAGCATGTCGCACCAGAAGCCATCGAGAGCGCGGAGCCCTGCCATGCGGCCAGTTGACCCCAGGATCGTCGAGCGCCTGAACGACGCCCTCACCTTCGAGCTGAGCGTGGTCAACCAGTACTTCCTGCACGCCCGGATGCTCGACAACTGGGGTTTCCCCAAGCTCGGCAAGGTCTTCTACGACCTGTCGATCGACGAGATGAAGGACGCCGACGTCCTCATCTCCCGGGTGCTGTTCTTCGAGGGCCACCCCAACATCCAGCGGCTGCTCGCGATCCGGGTCGGCGAGGACGCCGAGGAGATGCTCCGCCTGGCGCTCGAGAGCGAGCTCGCCGCCGTCGCCCAGTTCAACGCCTCCGCCCAGGAGTGCCACGACCTCGGCGACCACGGCACCGCCTCCCTGTTCGAGGCCATGGTGCTCGACGAGGAGAAGCACGCCGACTGGTTCGAGGGCCAGATCGAGGCGCTGATGCGGATCGGCCTTCCCCAGTACCTCTCCCAGCAGCTGGACACCTCAGCTCCCTGACCCGAGGTCGGCGCCGTAGAAGCGCGCCCCGGTCGGGCCCGAGAGCTCGGTGAAGCCGATCCGCTCGTAGAAGGCCTGAGCCCCCACGTTGCCGAGGTCGACCCCGAGGTGGACGCCCGGCGCACCGGCCCGCCGCAGCCCCTCGAGCACGTCCGCCACGATGCGTCGTCCCCAGCCCTGCCCCTGCAGGCGAGGGAGCAGGTCGACGTGCAGGTGCGCCGGGTGCGTGGCGAGCAGGCCGGCATCCGTGCGGGAGGGGTGGTGCAGGCGATCGACGAGGGCCACGTCGGCCGCGGACGCGCCGCTGCCGACCGGGTGGCGGGCGCGCAGCGGGGGGAGCCAGACCTCGTCGACCCAGCGCTCGAAGGCCGCGGTGTCGGGGACCGCGAGGCAGTAGCCGGCCACCCCCTGCTCGTCGTGGATGACGCGGGTGACGGCATCCGGGAAGACCAGGTACGGCCCGGCCCAGACGTGTCCGAGCAGGTCGGGGTCGGAGTGAAGGGGGCTGGCGTCGACACCGCCCGCGCCGGTGAGCCGGCAGACGCGGTAGACGCCGGGCAGGTCGTGCAACGTGCCGGGGAGCATGGTCGTCACGGCGTCACGCTAGCGGCATCGTCGGCCGCCGCAGTCACGGTGGCCTCGCCCTGTCGTCCGTCGGTCGTACCCTGCCGGGATGAGCGACTGGGCGGGTGTCATCGGCGCGGTCACGAGGGCGCAGCAGGGCGAGCCGGGAGGGCGCGAGGCGCTGCTCGAGCAGTGGTCCGCCACCACCGACCACGACGCTGGGCAGCGCTGCGTGCTGGCGCACTACCTCGCCGACCGCGAGCCCGAGCTCGCCGACGAGGTCGCCTGGGACGAGGTGGCACTGCGCGAGCACGCGCGGCTGGATGACGGGGCGCTCGCCGCCGTCGGCATCCCCTCGGCACGAGCGATGGCGCCGAGCCTGCACCTCAACCTGGCCGACGGCTACCTGCGGCAGGGACGGCTCGACGAGGCGCGCACCCAGCTCGACGTCGGGCTGGCGGCCGTCGACGCCCTGGGCGACGACGGCTACGGGGCGATGATCCGGGGTGGTCTCGAGCGGCTGGCCGAGCGGCTGGAGCAGGCCGGCGACGCCTGACCGCCGCTCAGGTCGGGCCGAAGCCGGTGGTCACGAGCACCAGCTCGCCCGCCTCGTCGGTCGCGGCGAGGTCGAGCTCGGCGGTGATCCGCCAGTCGCGGTCGCCCTCGGGGTCGTCGAGGATCTGGGCGACGACCCAGTGGTCGTCCGCCTCCTCCACGCGGAACAGTGCCGGGCCGCGCGCCTGGGGCCCGGTTCCCAGGTCGTCGTACTCGGCGCGGTAGCCGGCGGCCGCGGCCGTCCACTCCTCCTCGGTGAGCCCACCGTCGAGGGCCGCGAGGGCGGCGTACCGGTGCAGTGAGACGAGCTCGACGCGGCGGAACATGCTCTGCCGCACCATGACCCGCAGGGCGCGGGGGTTCGCCGACAGTGCTCGACCCTCGCTGGGCAGGCGCACCTCGGTGAGCGGCTCGTCGGTCGGGTTGGCCAGGGCCTCCCACTCGTCGAGCAGGCTGGAGTCGGTGTGGCGCACCACCTCACCGAGCCACTCGACGAGGTCGTCGAGCTCCTCGGTGCGTGCCGAGGTCGGCACGGTCGAGCGCAGCGCGCGGTAGGCGTCGGTGAGGTAGCGCAGCACGATGCCCTCGGCCCGCGCGAGCTTGTGGTGGGCGACGAACTCCCCGAACGTCATGGCCCGCTCGTACATCTCGCGCACCACCGACTTCGGTGACAGCCCACGGGGGTCGACCCACGGGTGGGTCTGGCGGTAGACGCGCAGCGCGGCCTCGAGCTCCTCGACCATCGGGCGGGGCCAGCTGACGTCGTCGAGGGCATCCATCCGCTCCTCGTAGTCGAGCCCGTCGGCCTTCATCGCCCCGACCGCCTCACCCCGGGCCTCGAAGCGCTGGGCCATCAGCACCGGTCGCGGGTCGTCGAGCGTCGCCTCGATGACGCTCACGACGTCGAGCGCGTAGCCCGGTGCCTCCGGGTCGAGCATCTCGAGCACGGCCAGGGCGAAGGCCGACAGCGGCTGGTTGAGCGCGAAGCCGTTGCCGAGGTCGAGGGCCACCTGGAACGGGCCCTCGGCGAACCGGCGATCGTCGCCACGCACGAAGTGCTCGAGCGTCCCGACCTCCCGATGTTCCTCTGCCGGTGGCGCGTCCGCGGCCCCCAGTACGGGTTCCTCAGCGGGAGGGGAGCCGTGGCCCGCGGCGGCCAGCAGCTCGCCGATCGGCCCCAGGTCCTCGGATGCCGCAGCCGGGACGTCGTCCGCCTCCGCCGCCTCCTCGTCGGTAGGCGCGGCGGGCTCACCCCCGGGTGCGTCCACCGGCAGCCACTCCTCGGGCGTCGACCCGTCGTCGGGCTCGACGACCTTGGCGCGCAGCAGCGACGCGAGCACCTGCACGGCCCGCTCGACGAGGGCCTCGCGGCGAGCGGGCTCCTCGTGGTTGTCGAGCAGCAGGGTGACCAGGGCGGCCTGCTGGCCCTCCCACTGGTCGAGCACGTTGAGCACCATCGCGTGGTTGACCCGCATCTTCGACGTGAGCGGCTCGGGCGCCGACGTCACGAGCCGGTCGTAGGTTGCCTCCGTGTACGACAGCGTCCCCTCGGGGGGCTTCTTGTGCACCACCTTGCGGCGCTTCTTCGGGTCCTCGCCGGCCTTCGCGAGGGCCTTTGCGTTCAGGACGACGTGCTCGGGAGCCTGCACGACGACGTAGCCGACCGTGTCGAACCCGGCCCGTCCCGCGCGACCGGCGATCTGGTGGAACTCGCGAGCCCGCAGCACCCGCTGCTTCCGACCGTCGTACTTCGTCAGCGAGGTGAGGAGCACCGTGCGGATCGGCACGTTGATGCCGACGCCCAGGGTGTCGGTGCCGCAGATGACGGCGAGCAGGCCGGCCTGCGCGAGGGTCTCGACGAGCCGGCGGTACTTCGGCAGCATCCCTGCGTGGTGCACCCCGACGCCGTGGAGCACCAGCCGGCGCAGGGTGGCCCCGAAGCCCTTGCCGAAGCGGAAGTGGCCCACGGCATCCTTGATGGCGGCCTTGCGGGCGCTCGACACGAGCTCGACGCTGGTCAGCGCCTGGGCCTGCTCCACCGCGGACGCCTGGGTGAACGACACGACGTAGACCGGCCCCCGGTCGTCACGCAGCAGCAGCTCGATCGTCTCGTGCACGGCGGTGAGCACCCACTCGAACTCCAGCGGCACCGGTCGCTCGGTCCCGGTGATCGCCACGACCTCGCGGCCGGTGCGTCGGGTGAGGTCCTCCTCGAAGAAGGCCGTCTCGCCGAGCGTGGCCGACATCAGGAGGAACTGGGTGTCGGGCATGAGCAGCAGCGGTACCTGCCAGGCCCAGCCGCGGTCGGGCTCGGTGTAGAAGTGGAACTCGTCCATGACGACCAGGCCGATGTCGACGAGCTCGCGGTCGCGCAGGGCGTGGTTGGCGAGCACCTCGGCCGTGGCGCAGATGATGGGTGCGCCAGGGTTGACGGCCGCGTCGCCGGTGAGCATGCCCACCTGCTCGGCGCCGAAGATCTCGACGAGGGCGAAGAACTTCTCGCTCACCAGCGCCTTGATGGGGGCGGTGTACCAGCTGCGCTGCCCCGCCGCGAGGGCCTGGGCGTGCGCGGCGACCGCGACGAGCGACTTGCCCGAGCCGGTGGGGGTGGCCAGCACGACGTGGGCGCCCCCGGCGAGGGCGAGCACGGCCTCCTCCTGCGCCGGGTAGAGCGCGAAGCCGCGTTCACCGGCCCAGTCGAGGAAGACGTCGAACGCGGCATCCGCGCTGTCGGCGGAGCGGCCGGTGAGGCGGTCGGTGAGGGTCATCGCGCCCGATTGTCCCCCACCGGTGCAGTACTGCGCGTGTGGTCCTCGGCCGGGGGTGCCAGGGATGCCCGATCGTGGTGAACTTCGGCGCCGTCACCGTGACGGCGCGGAACTTTCGAGATGGCGTGGAAGCTTCCGCGCCACGACGGAACAAACGGGTCATCACGGTGACGGCGCGGAAGCCAACCGGGCAGGAGCGGTCTACCCCGGGCGTCAGCAGGGCTGCTCGTGGTTGGTCTCCCACGCCCGACGCACCAGGTCGGTGAGCACGTCGCGGCGAACCACTCGTGCTCCTTGCCGTCGGCCGTGCGGTACGGCTGGCGGCCCTCGGCCATGGTCGCCTCCTGCCGTCGTGGCTCCCCACGATGGGCGCGTGCGCGATCAGCGGCTGCGCGGCGAGGTGGTCGCGCCGACGTGCTCGGTGAGCCACTCGACGAGCGGGCGCGCCGTGCGCCAGTCCTCGCGGACGTGCTCGACCGCCTGGGGGTCGTGAGCCAGGCCGGTGCACCGTGCTCGCGCCTGGCGATCAGGGTCTTGAACCGCATCAGCTCCAGCCTCGGGTGGTCGGCCGGGACTCCCCGCGGCCGGGTCGCCACGCTGTCGCCGGCGAGGTCGAACCCCGCGGCGGCGAGCCCGTCGACGACCTCCTGGAGCTGCTGCCCCGAGCGGGGCGCGTCGATCGCGGCCCGGAGCCGTGGCAGCTGGTCGGGCCCGGTGGGGTAGAAGCCGGCTCCGGTCATCAGCCCCTCGGCGTCGACCTGCAGGTAGAACCCCATGCCCGGCACGGTCGCGGCGAGCGCCCCCTGGTGGTCCTTGTAGGGCGACTTGTCCGCACTGAACCGCACGTCGCGGTTGGGCCGGTAGAGCCTGGCCGCTCCGAACTCGTCCTCGAGGGCGTCGAGCAGCCGCTCGAGCGGCTCGCGCACCGACGCCGCGTAGCGCTCCTTGTGGGCCAGCCACCAGGTCCGGGTGTTCTCTGCCCCCAGCTCCTCGTAGAAGTCGAGGGCGTCGGTGGGGATGCCGTCGAAGCCGGTCACGTCGCCCACTCTGGCACGCGAGCGGGGGCCACGTTCGCCGTCGGAGAGGGTTCACCCTCCGTTCGCCGACGTGGCTGTTCCTACAAGTCGCGGGCGCCCAGCAACGGTGTTAGGTTCGCGCCGCATCTCGTGCGGGCGAGGCGCTGCTGCCTGTGGCTGTGCCCCCCGCTGGACCCTGGAGGACTCATGGCTTCGTCGTTCCGTCGGTTCGTGGGGAGGGTCGCCGTCGGTGCCCTCGCCGTGGCCGTCCCCGTGGTGATGACGCCGCTCGCGGCGTCGGCCGCCACGCCCACCGACCTGTTCTTCTCCGAGTACGTGGAGGGGACGAGCAACAACAAGGCGCTCGAGGTCTACAACGGCACCGGAGCGGACGTCGACCTCGCGGCGGGCGGCTACAACATCCAGGGCTTCGCCAACGGCGCGTCCACGGCCGGGACGACGATCGCCCTGACCGGCTCGATCGCCGCCGGGGACGTCAAGGTCATCGTGAACACGTCGGCCGGAGACACGCTGCTCGCGCTGGCCGACCAGACGAGCGGTTCGGTGAACTTCAACGGCGACGACGCCGTGGTGCTGCGCAAGGGCACCACCGTGCTCGACGTCATCGGTCAGGTCGGGTCCGACCCCGGCACCATGTGGGGAACCGGCGCCACCACCACGCTCGACCACACGCTGCGCCGGCACGCCGACGTGTGCGCGGGCGACCGCGACGGCAGCGACGCCTTCGACCCGGCCGCGCAGTGGGACGGGCTCGCCGTCGACACCTTCGACGGTCTCGGCGCCCACACCGCCGAGTGCGGCACCGAGCCGCCGGCCGACCTGGCCCCGACCGTGGCGTCGTTCACCCCGGCCAACGGCGCCACGGCGCCGGGCACGGTGAACCCCACGGTCACCTTCAGCGAGCCGGTGGCACTTGGTTCCGCGTCGCTCACCCTCCAGTGCTCGATCAGCGGCTCCGTGGCGTTCTCGGTCACCGGTGGCCCGACGACGTACACCGTGGTGCCTGCGGAGGACCTCCAGTCCGGGGACGCGTGCACGCTCATCGTGTCGCCGTCGGGCGTGAGCGACCTCGACGACAACGACCCGCCGGACACCATGGCCGACGAGGCGACCTCGTCGTTCAGGGTCGCCGACACGTGCACCGGCAGCTACACCCCCATCCCGCAGATCCAGGGCTCGGGCGACAGCGCCGCCATGCCCGGCACCCAGACCACCCGTGGCGTCGTCGTCGGTGACTACGAGGGTCCGTCCCCCGCGCTGCGCGGCTTCTACCTGCAGGACCCCATCGGTGACGGCGACCCCGCCACCTCCGACGCCATCTTCGTGTTCAACGGCGGCAACCAGGACCTCGTCGACCTCGGCGACGTCGTCACCGTCACCGGCAACGTCGGTGAGAACCAGGGCCAGACCCAGGTCTCCGTGACCGCCGCGAACGTCATCGCCTGCGGTACGGGAACCGTCGCTCCGACCGACGTGACCCTGCCGATGGCCAGCGCCACCGCGTTCGAGCGCTACGAGGGCATGGTCGTGCGGATGGCGCAGACGCTCACCGTCACCGAGCACTTCCAGCTGGGCCGCTTCGGCGAGGTGCTGCTCTCCTCCGGCGGACGGCTCCCGCAGCCGACCAACGTCGTCGAGCCCGGTGCCCCGGCCAACGCGCTGCAGGCGCAGAACGACCTCAACCAGATCCTCGTCGACGACGCCACGCAGGCGCAGAACCCCGACCCGATCGTGTTCGGCCGGGGCGGCCAGCCGCTCAGCGCCGAGAACACCCTGCGCGGTGGTGACACCACGACCAACCCGGTCGGCGTCATGACCTACACCTGGGGTGGCGCCTCGGCCAGCCCCAACGCCTACCGGGTGCGGCCGCTGAACGCCCTCGGCGGCAGCATCGACTTCACGGCCGCCAACCCGCGGCCCACGCACCCAGAGGACGTCGGCGGTGACGTGCGCGTCGTCGGCATGAACCTGCTCAACTACTTCAACACCTTCGGGACCACGGCGTGCCACCTCGGCACCCAGGGCGCCAGCACCGCATGCCGCGGGGCCGACAACGCCGCGGAGTTCGACCGGCAGTGGCCCAAGACGGTCGCCGCCATCCTCGCGATGAACCCCGACGTCATCGGGGTCAACGAGATCGAGAACGACGGCTACGGACCCGACTCGGCACTCGCCCACCTCGTCGGCAAGCTCAACGCCGCCACCGCTCCCGGCACCTACGCCTACGTGGACGCGGATGCCGAGACCGGCCAGGTCGACGCGCTCGGCACCGACGCCATCAAGGTCGGGCAGATCTACAAGCCCGCCGAGGTGACCCGGGTCGGGAAGACCGCCGTGCTCAACTCCGTCGAGTTCGTCAACGGCGGCGACAGCGCGCCGCGAACTCGCCCGTCGCTCGCGCAGGCCTACAAGGTCAACTCGACCGGCGGCGTCTTCATCGCCGACATCAACCACTTCAAGAGCAAGGGCTCGGGCTGCGACGCCGACCCGCCGGGCGGCAGCGTCGGCAGCGGTGACGGGCAGGGCAACTGCGCCCTGGTGCGCGAGGCGGCCGCCAAGGCGCTGGCCGGCTGGCTGGCCTCCGACCCGACCGGCACCGGCGACCAGGACGTGCTCCTCCTCGGCGACTACAACTCCTACAGCAAGGAGAAGTCGATCGTGGCGCTGGAGGCGGGTGGCTACACCAACCTCATCGCGGACCTGGTCGGTCCGGACGCCTACTCCTACGTGTTCGACGGGCAGTGGGGCTACCTCGACTACGCCTTCGGGTCGCAGTCGATCCGCTCGCAGGTGACCGGGGTGTCGGAGTACCACATCAACTCCGACGAGCCCTCGGTGCTCGACTACAACACCAACTTCAAGTCGCCCTCGCAGGTCGCGTCGCTGTATGCGCCCGACCAGTACCGCGTCTCCGACCACGACCCGGTCGTCGTCGGGCTGTCGCCGAACTCGCCGGCCACGGTGACCGCGGCCTTCGCGGACGGCTCGGTGTCGTGCGGTGCCGGGAGCGCCAGCCTGACGGTCGGCATCACCGACCGTGATGCGGGTGACACCCACACGGCGACCATCGCCTGGGGCGACGGGTCGAGCGAGACCGTCGACCCGGCATCCGCGTCGTTCACGCGCACGCACACGTATGCCGCCGCGGGCCGCTACACCGCCACCGTGACCGTCACCGACAGCCACGGCCACGTGACGACGACCACGGCGGATCTCGTCGTCGAGTACACCGCGACCAAGCTGCTGCCTCCCTTCAAGGACGGGGCCACGGTCAAGGCGGGCTCGACGGTGCCGCTCAAGGTCCGGTTCACGGACTGCGACGGCTCGGTGCCGACCGACCTGGCTCCGACCGTGACGGTCAGGCTCGGTGGCACGACGGTGCACACGGCGCCGATGGCCCTGGTCTCGGGCACCTGGCAGTACGACCTGAAGACGTCGGTCCTGCCGGACCCGGCGGGCACCTACACCGTCACGGTCACCGTGCCGGAGACGGGCCAGACGGTCACGGGCACGCTGAAGCTGCGTCGCTGAGGCTGACGTGCGACGGGGGCGGGCCGGTGGCCCGCCCCCGTCGGCGTCTCACGGCCCGAGGTCCTACGGGGTGATGACCACCCGGTGCGGCGCACGGCCGGCGGCGACCTCGTCCCACGCGGCCGGTGCCCCGTGCAGCGGGACGTCCGTGTGCGTCACGTCGAGGTGGCCGGCCGCGGCGTGGGTGAGCACCGTCGCGAACACCGCGCGGCGGCGCGCGTCGGTGAGCGCGTTGTTCGTGTAGCCGAGGACGGCCGCCGAGCGGCTGCGCAGGACCGCCGAGTCGACCGACACCGCAGACCCGGCGCTGCTGCCCAGGTTGACCAGCCGTCCGCCGACCGCGAGCACCCGGGCGGCGGCCGAGCCGGGGATGCCGGCGAGCGGGTCGACGACGACGTCGGCGCCACCCCCGCACGCCGAGCGCAGCCGCTCGGCAAGGGACGCGACGTCGTCGTCGGGGCCGAGGTCGACCACGGCGTCCGCGCCGCAGGCGAGAGCCCGTTCCTGCGCGAGCGGTGACCGGGCGGCGGCGACCACGCGGCCGGCACCGAGCAGGCGCGCGGCCTGCACGGCCACCTGGCCGACGACGCCGCCGGCCCCGAGCACGAGCACGGTCTCGCCGGGGCGCAGGGCGGCCCGGGCCTCGAGCACCTCCCACGCGGCGACCGCCGACAGGCCGAGCGCTGCCACCGAGACATCGGGCAGGTCCGCCTCGACGACCACGGCCTCGGCGGCGCTCGCGACGGCCAGCTCCGCCATCCCGCCGTCGCCCGGGGCCATGCCGGCCGTGGTGGGGAACCAGACCCGCCGGCCGACGAGCTCGGCCGGGCCGTCGCGCACCACGCCCACGGCCTGCACGCCGGGCACGTAGGGCAGGGCCGGTGGCCCGAAGTAGGAGGTGCCCGAGGCGCAGAACAGGTCGAGGGGCGTGATCGGCACCGCGGTGACGGCGACGAGCAGCAGGCCCTCCGCGGCGACGGGGTCGGTGCGGTCGAGGACCTCCGGGGCCCGCCCGTGGGTGGTGATGGTCGCGGCGCGCACGGTCAGGTGGCGATGTCGGGGTAGGGCAGGGACAGGTGGGCCAGGGCCGCGCCGTAGCCCTTCTGGTAGGCCAGCGGCTCCGGGTGGTCGCGCTCGAACATCGCGATGAACAGGGTCAGCGTCAGGAACGGGTGGGCGCCCAACCCGAACAGGGCGACGTGGTCGTGGCCCACGAGGGCCTCGCGCTCCTCGTCGGTGAAGGCCAGCCAGGTGCTGGCCTCGCCGTCGGTGACGTTGAGGATCCGGTTGGCCTGCGTCTCCTCCCACCAGGCCACCAGGCCTGACGGGTCGGAGCGGTAGCGCTCGACGAGGTCGGCGTCGCGGTCGACGGTGAACAGGAACTTGTTCACGAGGTACTTGCTCATGCCGGCGCTCCGTTCGGGTACCAGGTGAAGTAGGCCTCCATCGTGTGGAACAGGTCGAGGCTGTCGACGTGGTCGGCCTTCGCGTTCTCGCCGGCCACACCCATCATCAGCATGAAGTCCATGAAGCCGTGGGTGGCGTTGCCGGGCAGGTGCAGGCTGTCCAGGCTCACCTCGCGCAGGCACCCGTCGAGGTCGCCGTTCGCGATCCACTGCACCGCGCGCTGGTCGAACTCGGGGTCGGGCCCGTGGGGGCCGAACTGGCGGGGGCCGCCCAGCTCGAGGGAGAGGTGGCCGGTGCCGATGATGGCGACCCGCTGGTCGCTCGGCCAGGACTCGACGAGCGCGCGGATGGCGCGGCCCAGCTCGACGAACCGCTTCGGCTGGGGAAGGGGTGGCGCGAAGATGTTGGTGTAGATCGGCACGATCGGCAGGTCGGCCTGCGGCCGCAGCGTGATGATCGGGCAGGTGATCGAGTGGTCGATCCGCAGCTCGTTGCTGAAGGCGAGGTCGAAGCCGGAGTCCAGACCGCCGCGCAGGATGTGCGAGGACAGCTCCTCGTGGCCGTCGAGCCGGAACCTCGGTAGGCCGAACTCGCGCTCCTCGTTGTACCAGTTGGCGTCGTAGACAGGCGCCTTGCCAACGAGGAACTGCGGCATGTTGTCGAGCCACAGCTGGTGGAAGTGGTCGCTGCCGACCATCACGAGTACGTCGGGCCGGGCCTTGGTGAGCGTCTCGCGGAAGCGCTCGATCTTGGCCACCCACTCGTCCGCGAACGGTGGGCGCTCCTCACCCACCGAGGTGCTCGCGCGGTAGTAGAAGGGGTGGTGCGTCGAGGCGATGACGGCGACGACCTGCGCCATGTCGGGGTCTCCTTCCGGGGTCAGGACTGCGGGTCGACGTACTGCGCGTTGCGGTCGACGGCGAGGTAGACGTCCATGCCGATCGGCCTGCGCCGCTCCTCGGCGAGCTGGCCCAGCAGGCCGGCCGCCCGGGCGAGCAGGGCGAACCCGCGCAGCAGCTCGATAGGCAGACCGAGGTCGGCCAGCGCGGCACCGCAGACGCCGGCACCGTTGAGCGGCAGGCGCCGGCCGAGCACCTGCTCGTGCACCCGGCCAACGGCCTCGAACAGCCGCAGGTGCGGGCCGCGCAGCCCCTCCTCCTCGGCGATGCCGATGAGCACGGGCGTGCGTGGGTCGCCGTCCTTGTGCACCGGGTGGCCCAGGCCCGGGACGAAGCGACCGGCCTCCTTGGTGCGGCGCACGGCGGCGAGCGCCACGGCATCCCACTGCTCGTCGGTCTCGGGCAGCTCGTCGCCCAGGTCGACGACGACGGCGTCGAGGAAGGCCCCGCAGTCCTCGGTGACGCCGAGGAAGCGCGAGCCCCCACCGAGCAGGCCCGCGGCCAGCGCGCCCTGGAGGGAGTCGGGCGCCGAGAGGTAGGTGAGCCGGGCCGCGATGGCGGTGGGGGTGAACCCGTGGTCGGCCAGGGCCACGAGGACCGCCTCGAACACCCGGGTCTCCGACGGCGTGGGGCGACGCATCGCGACCAGCCAGAAGGCCAGCTCGCCGAACCCGACCTTGCCCATGAGGTCGGCGGTGAGGTCCTGGCCGAGCAGCCGGATCTCGTCGGCGCTCGACGTGCCCAGCGACGTGGGGTAGGTGGTCATGTGTCACGCTCCTGGGCGCTCGTCACGGGCTCGGCGAGCCAGCGCCGGATCTCGTCGCCGTGCTCGTCGAGGGCGGGAGGGGGCAACCGGTAGTCGGCGGGCGTCTGCGACAGCCTGATCGGATGGCGCACGGACGGGACCGCGGCATCCCCCTCGCCGACGAGCACCACGGGGTCGAGCCCGACCGACTCGGCGAACGCGATACCGCCGTCGATGGTGTTGATCGGGCCGCAGGGCACCCCGGCGGCGGTGATCACCTCGAACCACTCCATGGTCGTGCCGGTGGCGAGGCGCTCGACGAGGAGCGGTCGCAGCTCGTCGCGGTGCGCCGTGCGGTCCTCGTTGTTGCGGAAGCGCTTGTCGTCGGCGAGCTCGGGGACACCGAGCACCTCGACCAGGCGGCGGAACTGGCCGTTGTTGCCTGCTGTGACGATCAGGTCGCCGTCGGAGCACGGGAGCGGCTCGTAGGGGAACAGGCTGGGGTGGCTGTTGCCCATCCGGTTGGGGACGACCCCGCCCGCCACGAACGCGCTGGACTGGTTGACCAGCCCGGACAGGGCCGACGACAGCAGGCTGACCTCGACGTGCTGGCCGCGACCCGACTCGTGCCGTGCGTTGAGCGCGGCGAGCACGCCGATGGTGGCGTGCAGGCCGGCCATGACGTCGAACACCGAGATGCCGGCGCGGTAGGGAGGGCCGTCGGGGCTCCCGGTGAGGCTCATCAGCCCCGAGATGGCCTGGACCATGAGGTCGTAGCCGGGCAGCTCGCGCCCGCCCGGTCCGGAGCCGAAGCCGCTGATCGACGCGTAGACCACGCGCGGGTTGTCGGCGCTGACGCTGTCGTAGTCGAGCCCGAAGCGGGCCAGGCCGCCCGGCTTGAAGTTCTCGATGAGCACGTCGGCCCGGCGGGCCAGCTCGCGGGCGGCCACGAGGTCACCCTCGTCCTTGAGGTCGAGCGCCACCGAGCGCTTGTTGCGGTTCACGCCGAGGTAGTAGGTGGACACGCCGTCACGCAGCGGGGGGCTCCAGGTGCGGGTGTCGTCGCCGGCCGGTGCCTCGACCTTGACCACCTCGGCGCCCAGGTCGGCGAGCAGCATCGTGGCGTAGGGACCGGCGAGGATGCGGGAGAAGTCCGCCACGAGCAGCCCGGCGAGGGGTCCGGAGCGCTCGGTCATCGCGGCCACCCTCTTCCGTCACGGGCCGTCCGCGGACACCTGTCCGCAGCACTGGTCGTCCGAGTCTCATCGCGCTTTCGGAGCCTGTCAAGGCCCCCTCCAAAGCCGGATGCCGTGCTGCGCGAGGTCTTGACAGGGGCAGTTCAGCGCGTCGACAGTGGGGTCGGCGGTGAACCCACGCCGTCAGGCGGACAGGTGTCCGCCCAAGGGCTCGCACGATGATGTGGAACGGGAGAGGTCATGGCTCACGACGAGGTGGCCGACGGTCGTCCGGTGCTGTTCCGGAACGCCACGGTGCTCACGATGGACGACAGCCACAGCGTGCTCACCGGAGGGGACGTCCTCGTCGTCGGTGACCGCATCGCCGAGGTCGGGCACGGGCTCACGGCGCCCGACGGGGCGCTGGAGATCGACGCGAGCGGTGGCATCGTCATGCCCGGCATGGTCGACACCCACCGGCACATGTGGCAGACGGCGATGCGCGGCTACGGCGCCGACTGGACCCTCACCCAGTACTTCGTCTGGTACTACCTCGAGCACGGCAAGCAGTTCCGCCCCGAGGACGTGCACAACGGCAACCTGCTGTCCGCCTGGGACGCCCTCGAGGCCGGAGTCACGACCACCGTCGACTGGTCGCACGGCCTGCAGTCGGTCGACCACGCCGAGGCCGCCGTCGACGCCCTGCAGTCGGTGCCCGGCCGGTTCGTGCTGGCCTACGGCAACATCCAGGCCGGCCCGTGGGAGTGGACCGCCGACCCGGCCGTGCGCTCCTTCCTCGAGCGCCGCCGCGACGACCTCTACGGCTGGCAGCTGGCCTTCGACGTCACGGGCGACCCGGCCTTCCCCGAGCGCCCCGCCTTCGAGGTGGCGCGCGAGCTCGACCTGCCCGTCACGACGCACGCCGGCGTCTGGGGCGCGACGAACGACGACGGCATCCGGCTGATGCACGAGAACGGCTTCATGACCGAGTCCAACGTCTACGTGCACGCCGCGACGCTGTCCACGGACTCGTACCACCGCATCGCCGCCACCGGTGGGTCGGCTTCGGTGTCGACGGAGTCGGAACAGAGTGCGGGACAGGGATACCCGCCCACCTGGCAGCTGCGCCGGCACGACATCCCCGTGTCGTTGTCGATGGACACCAGCGTGTGGTGGAGCAGCGACCTCTTCTCGGCGATGCGCACCACGCTGGGCGCCGACCGCTCGCGCGAGCACCTCGAGGCGCACGCTGCCGGCGAGACCGTGACCAACGTGCACCTGCGCGCCGAGCAGGTCGTCGAGTGGGCAACCCGCGGTGGCGCGGCGGCGCTGGGCCGTGACGAGATCGGACGGCTCGTGCCCGGCGCCAAGGCCGACGTCGTGCTGCTCAAGAACGACCGGTCGCCGGTGTCGTTCCCCCTGCTCAACCCCTACGGTCACGTGGCGTTCCAGGCCCAGCGCGGTGACGTGCACACCGTGCTCGTCGACGGCAGGGTCGTCAAGCACGAGGGGGCGCTCGTGGGCTGCGACCTCGACGACCTGCGCCGTCGGGCCGAGTCGACCGTCGAGCACCTCGTCGGCGCGATGGGTGACGAGGCCTGGACCGCCGGCATGAACCCGGCACCGCCCGGCGGCGACGACAAGGTGCTCGACAACCCGTACCAGTACACCGAGTTCCGCACCGACACGACGCGGGCACGGGGAACGGTGTTCGGCGAGCCCGGGGCCGGCGAGGACGCCGGAGACGCGACGACCTAGGGTGACGTGATGGCCGGTCGTGGGGAGGGGCCCGACTTCGTCGAGGCGCTGGCGCGAGGGCTCGACGTCATCGGGTGCTTCGACCGCGAGCGGCCCGAGCTGTCGCTGAGCGACGTCGCCCAGGCCACCGGTCTCGCTCGGCCCACAGCCCGGCGCCTGCTGCTCACGCTCGAGGAGCTCGGCTACGTGCGTTCACGGGAGGGCCTGTTCGCGCTGGCTCCCCGGGTGCTCTCGCTGGGCATGGCCTACGTCGCGTCGCAGGGGCTCTGGGAGATCGCCCGGCCGCGCCTCGAGGCGCTCGTCGGTCGCACCGGCGAGTCCTCGTCGATGGCCCAGCTCGACGGGTCCGACATCGTCTACGTGGCCCGGGTGTCGGTGCCCAAGATCATCGCCCTCAGGGTCGAGGTCGGCACCCGCTTCCCGGCGCCGCCGACCTCGCAGGGCAAGGTCCTGCTCGCGGGCCTGGACCCGGCATCCCTCGACGCCGCGCTCGCCACCCCCGGGCGGTCGGGCCTGGTCCCGCGCGTCGTCCGTGAGCGGCCGGCGCTGGATGACGAGCTGGCGCGGGTGCGCGCCCGCGGCTGGGCCCTGGCCGACGAGGAGCTCGCACCCGGCGTGCGCTCGGTGGCCGTGCCGGTGCGCGACGGCACGGGAACGGTGCGGGCGGCGATGAACGTCACGGTGCACGCCGCGGAGACCAGCACCGAGCGACTCGTCGACGAGCTGCTCCCACTCCTGCAGCGCACCGCCGCCGAGGTGAGCGACGACTGGGCGCTGTGGCAGCGCCGACCGCACGTCGAGGTGGAGCCCGCCGCTCGGAGCGCGCCGCTCAGACGTGACGCTCAGACGTGACGTTCGAAGGTGATGAGCAGGCCCTCGACGCCGCCGGGCCCGATCCGGCCCTTGATGTCGGCCGAGGTGATCGCCTTCAGGTGCCAGCCCTGGGCGGCGTGCTCGTTGAGGATCTTCTCGAGCTTCTCACCCGACATCTTGCCGCCGAGCATCTTCTCGCGGACCTCGACGACCTTGTACTCGAATGCCATGGACCCCACCGTAGCCGCGCCGGTGCGCTCAGCCGGCGGACTCGGGGTAGGTCGTCTCGATCGCGGCGAGGTAGGCGGCCGCCAGCCGCTCGAAGCGGTTGGCGGTGAGCTCGATGTCGTCGCCCACGGCCAGCCGCAGCACGGTGTGCGGAGGGGTCCCATCCGGACGGGCCCTCGACCCGCAGCGTGCCGTCGTTGCCCACGACCGAGTCGGCGACGACGCGCACCTCGTGGATCGGGTTGCCGTCGGCGCGCTCGAGGTCGCGGTCGCGGTGGGCGAACCAGGTGTGCAGCACGACGACCGCGTGCCCGAAGACCATGGCCTCGAGGGTGGTGTCCTCGATGTCGTTGGCCGCCCACGCGGCCAGCAGGGCGTCGCAGGAGTCGCGGCAGGACTCGACCTCGTCGGACGTGTAGCTGGTGCGGCCGGGCACGGTGGTACCTCCGGGTGAGCGGGTCGTGGTGCCGGAGCCTACGCCGGTCGGTGCCTCAGCCGAGCACGCCGGACGCGTCGAGCACGGTCTGGCCGACCAGCCACGAGGCGGCCGCCAGCACGACGACGAACGTCGTGTTCCAGACCACCCGTGGCACCCGGGTGAGCCGGGCCAGCACGCCGGGGTCGCTGACCGCGGGGTTCGGTGCGGCGATGACGGCACCGAGGTGGCGCCACGCGCCCACGAGGAGTACGAGTCCCACGGCCACGACGACCTGCGCCTGGACCTGCGGGGGACCGGCCCACCACAACGCCCCGGCGCCGACCGCGGCGACCAGGACGACCAGGGCCGTGAGCCCGGACCTGACCCGTAGGGCAGCCACGACGAGCACGGCGAGGATGCCGGTGAGCACCGGTGCCGACCAGCCCCGCACCGCGAGCCACACGACCAGCGCGCCCACCACGGCCGGAGCCGGGTAGCCGGCCCAGGTGGTGAGCACCCGGCCGAGGCCGCGAGCCGGACCGACCGTGACGGCGGACCCGGACATGTCGCCGCGCAGCACGAAGCCGGTGAACCGACGGCCGCTCAGCACGCCGACGCCGGCGTGGCCGAGCTCGTGCACGAGGGTGACGCCGAGGCGCAGCACCCGCCAGGCCGGCTCGACCGCAACGGCCACCAGGGCCGCGACGAGCACGACCACGAGCGGTCCGCCGGACAGGGCGACACCCTGTTCGGGCACCACCCGGGACCACACCTGCTCGAACCAGCTCATGACGGACGCGACCGTAGCCCGCGACCCTGTGCGGGGTCGCGGGCGCCCGGGTCAGCGGGTGCGGCGACCCGCACCCTCGGAGAACGAGGCGGCCGAGCGGGCCGGACGCGAGGATGCCGGGCGGGCGGCCGAAGCACCGTTGCCACCGGAGCGGCGCTGGCCGTTGCCGCCCTGAGAACGGCGAGGCGCGGAGCCGCCACGGGTGCCGGAACCGGAGGCGGTGCGCGGACCGCCGCGACGGCGGCCGCCGTCACCGGAGCCACCGCCCTGGCGTGCCGACGAGGTGGACTCGGGCACGACGATGCCGCCCTCGAAGGAACGCTCACCGGGGGCCAGCTCCTGCAGCAGCGGGTGGGTCGAGGTGACCCGGGTCGTGGTGGCGCGCACGCCTGCCTTGCGGGTGAGGTCGCGCACGTCGCGCACCTGGTCGTCGGTCATCAGCGTGATGACGGTGCCCGAGGCGCCGGCGCGGGCGGTGCGGCCCGAGCGGTGGGTGTAGGCCTTCTGGTCCACCGGCGGGTCGGCGTGGATGACGAGCGCGACGTCGTCGACGTGGATGCCGCGGGCGGCGATGTCGGTGGCGACGAGGGTGCGGGCCTGGCCGGAGTGGAACGCGTCCATGGTGCGGGTGCGCGCGTTCTGGCTGAGGTTGCCGTGCAGCTCGACCGCGGGCACGCCGGAGCCGTTGAGCTGGCGGGCGATCTTCTTGGCACGGTGCTTGGTGCGGGTGAACACGACGGTGCGGCCGGGGGCGGCGACGAGGTCGAGCAGCACGGGCAGGTGGCCGTCGGTGGTCACGTGCAGCACGTGGTGCGTCATGGTGCCGATCGGCGACTGCGCCGAGTCGGCCTCGTGGGTCACCGGCTGGTGCAGGTAGCGGTTGGCGATGACGCTGATGCCGCCGTCGAGGGTGGCGGAGAACAGCATCCGCTGGCCCTTGCGCGGGGTCGCGTCGAGCAGGCGGCGCACCTGCGGGAGGAAGCCGAGGTCGGCCATGTGGTCGGCCTCGTCGATGACGGTGACCTCGACGGCGTCGAGCGAGACGTGACCCTGGCCGATGAGGTCCTCGAGCCGGCCCGGGCACGCGACGACGACGTCGACGCCGCGTCGGATGGCCGAGACCTGCGGGCCCTGGCCGACGCCGCCGAAGACGGTGCGCGAGGTGAGGCCGAGACGCTGCGCGAGCGGCGTCATCGCCTCCTCGATCTGGGCGACGAGCTCGCGGGTCGGGGCGAGGATGAGCGCACGGGGCCGGCGGGGCTGCGGCCGGCTGCCGCTCGCCGCGAGGCGGGCGAGCAGGGGCAGGACGAACGCCATGGTCTTGCCGGAGCCGGTGCGACCACGGCCGAGCACGTCACGACCCACGAGGGAGTCGGGCAGCGTCGCGGCCTGGATGGGAGTGGGGGTCGTGATGCCGCGCGCGGCGAGCACCTCGACGAGGGGGGCGGGCACGCCGAGCGTGCTGAAGTTCTCGGAGGACAAGGAAGGTTCCTTCATGGGTCATGGGGTCGTCGCGACCGTCGTGGTCGGCGTCGACTCGGATGCTCTGCCGGGCGGGGCTCTGGGCCGCAGCGCCGCGAGGCGGGAACGTGGTCCCGACGCGAAGGCATCGACATCAAAGAAGCAGGGCCCGAGGCAGAAGGCGGGCCGCTACCGATCAGTCTACGTGACACCGGTGTCATCCCTCGCATCGCGGGCGCCGGTGGGGCGCCCGCCGGAGTTCGCCGAGGGCGGGGCACGCCACGCGCCACCGCCCTACAGTGACGTATGCCGTCGTTGCCGCTCTTCCCGCTCGGCACCGTCCTGCTCCCCGGCGCGCGGCTGCCGCTCGTGCTGTTCGAGCCGCGCTACCTCGAGCTGGCGCGCAGGCTCGCCGAGCTGGCCGAGGACGACCGCTGCTTCGGGGTGGTCCTGATCCGCAAGGGTCACGAGGTCGGCGCCGGCGCGGTGCAGGACCTGCACGGCATCGGCTGCGAGGCGAGGGTCGACGCGATGGCGCTCGCCGACGGTGCCGTCGGAACCGCGGTGCACCTGGTTGCCACGGGGGTGCGCCGTTTCCGCCTCGACGGCGTCGACGAGGCCGCGGGCACCCCGTTCACCACCGGCCTCGTCACCTGGCTGCCCGATTCGCCGGTCACCGACGACCCGGAGGCCACGGCTCTCGCCGAGCGGGCACTGCGCGAGCACACGGCCTACCTCGTCGGTCTCGGGGTCGAGGTGGAGCCGGTCGAGGCGTCGCTGTCCCAGGTCGCCTACCGCGTCGCCGAGCAGACGGTGCTCGACCCGTCCGACCGCCAGCGGGTGCTCGAAGGAGCCGACGCGTGCACCCGGCTGCGCACCGTCATCGCCCTGCTGCGCCGGGAGGCGGCCATCGTCAAGCGCTTCGGGGCGGTGCCCACGCCACCCAGTCCGGGCGGGGCGTCGTTGAACTGACGACCTCGGACGGCGTGGTTCGCGGGAGTAGGTTGCCGCGCATGGACCTCGCGCACCTGCAGGACGTCATCGACCGCACCTACGGCGAGCGGGACCGCGAGCGCGGGGTCCCGAGCACCGTCGCCTGGCTGGCCGAGGAGGTCGGTGAGCTCGCGCAGGCCGTCCGCAAGGGCAGCCGCGCCCAGCGCGAGCACGAGTTCGCCGACGTGCTCGCCTGGGTCGCGTCGCTGGCCAACCAGCTCGACGTCGACCTCACCCACGCGGTGCAGCGCTACGCCGCCGGGTGCCCGCGGTGTTCGGCGATGCCCTGCACCTGCCCCTGAGCGTCCGGCCCTACGATGTCGCACGTCGAGTGGTGCCCGGAGAGCGGCGCCCGAGGAGGAGGCGCGTCGCCATGCCGGAGGCACAGCACTCGGCCTTGTCGGTGACCGGGTCTCCCGGACTGGTGCGATGGGGGCTGCGTTCCTGGCTGCTCGTGGGCGTGCTCACCTTCGCCGCTGCCGTGCTGTGGCTGGCGTCGCAGGTCTCGGGGTTCGTCGTGCCCTTCATCATCGCCCTCGTGCTCGGCGCCCTCTTCGCGCCCCTCGTCGAGCGGCTCGAGGCGCGCGGGGTGCCCCGCTCCGGTGGGGCCCTGCTCGTGCTCCTCGCGCTCACGGCCGTCGTGGTCGGGTCGACCTGGCTCGTCGTGGCCGGCGTCGTCGGCCAGGCGCCACAGATCCGCACCGAGATCACCGCGGGCCTCGACACGCTCAACACCTGGTTGACGAGCCACGGCATCGACGCCGGCAGCGGCGCGTCGTCGAGCTCGCAGGTCGAGTCCGCGGCGGGCACGGCGTTCGGAGGGCTCCTGAACGCCCTCGGTGGCGCCTTCTCGAGCGTCCTCGCACTGGGTATCGGTGCCGCGATCGGCGCCTTCCTCGTCTACTACGTGCTCGTCGACTGGACCGGCCTGACCCGCTGGATGGGTGGCCACGTCGGGGCCGACTCCGAGACCGGCTACCTCGTCGTCAACGACGCGGCGGTGGCCGTGCGCGCCTACTTCTGGGCGCTCACGCTGTCGGCCGTCGTCACGGCCGTGCTCATCGGCGGCACCGCGTGGGTCATGGGCATCCCGCTCGCCTTCACCATCGCCGTGGTCACGCTGGTCACGTCGTACGTGCCGTACGTCGGGGCCATCGTGTCGGGCGCCTTCGCGTGCCTGATCGCCTTGGGCTCCAACGGTATCGAGGCGGCGGTCGTGATGCTCGTCGTCATCCTCGTGGTGCAGAACATCGTGCAGACGATCGTCCTCGTCAGGCTGGCCGGAGTGGCCCTGAGCCTGCACCCCATCGTCGTCCTCGGGGCGACGATCATCGGCGCAGCCGTGGCCGGGATGCTCGGCGCGGCGCTGGCCTCGCCGGCGGTCGCCGTGGCGCTCACCGTGCGGCGCCGCCTGGCTACCGCGGCAGCCGGCGATGCCGCAGCACTGTCGGATGCCGACGACCCCGGGCCGCTCGCTCAGACGTAGCGGGCGGCCGCGCGCACGGCCTGCACCCCGTAGCGGCCGCCGAAGAGCACGGCGTGCAGCAGCAACGGGTGCACCTGGTGCAACGGCACCCGTTCGCGCCAGCCGTCAGCCAGTGGGGCCGCCTCGGAGTAGGCGGCGAGCACCCGCTCCAGGTGCGGTGCCCCGAACAGCGCCAGCATCGCCAGGTCCGCCTCGCGGTGGCCACCGTGTGCCGCGGGGTCGATGAGCACCGCCGCGTCGGCGGTCCACAGCACGTTGCCCGACCACAGGTCTCCGTGCAGCCGAGCGGGTGGCTCCCCGGTGTCGAAGGCTCCGTCGCCCACCCGCGTGGCCAGCCGCTCGAGCACCCTGGCGCCGGCGGCGTCGAGGGCTCCCCGCGCGAGCGCCTCGCCGAGCAGGGGCGTGAGGCGCGCCTGCGCGTAGAACGTCCCCCACGTCGCCCACTCGCCCAGTGGGAGCGGCAGCGGCTCGCTGAGCGGCCCGAGCCACCCGTCACCCACCCAGCCAGGTGGGCCGCAGCCGTATGCCGTGGCTCCGGCGGCGTGGGTGGCCGCAAGGCCCCGCCCCAGCACCTCGGCAGCCTCGGAGGTCGGTGCCCCGGGCGTCAGCAGCGCCAGGTCGAGGTGCGACCTGCCCTCGTCGAGCACGTCGACGACCGCCGCGCCGCCGGTGTCCCGGGCCTCGGCGAGCCAGCGCAGACCGCACGCCTCCCACGCGAAGTAGCCCGGCGGCGCGGCCGCCGACTGCTTGCGGTGACGCCCCGGCATCCGGCCATCGTCGCAGGTCGGCCCCCTTCGGGCCGTCCGGCGTGGATACTGGGCACTGACACCCCGGAGGACCCATGACCGACCAGCAGACCGCATCGCTCCCGGAGGCAATGCCCTCAACGGCCGCGCTGGAGGCGCTGAACACCGACATCGGCGGGGTCCTGGAGTCGATGGAGCAGGTCAGCGACTACCTCGAGCGGGTGGTGCACGCCGTGCGCCGGCACGTGAGCGGGTGCGACGAGGTCGGGGTCACCATCCTGAGTGCGGGGCGCCCGCACACGGCGGCCTACACCACCGTGCAGACCCTCGAGATCGACGCCGTGCAGTACGCCCTCGACGACGGACCGTGCCTCGACGCCGCCCGCAGGCGCCGCGAGAACAGGGTCGACGACCTGGTCGTCGACGACGGCCGCTGGCCCGAGTTCGCCAAGGAGTGCCGCGACGACGGCATGCGCAGCCTGCTCGCGCTGCCCCTCGTCAGTGGTGAGGAGTGCGTGGGTGCGATCAACCTCTACGGGTGGGCTCCGAACGCCTTCGACGCGTTCGACGCCTCGCTGGTGCGGGTGGCCGCCTCGCGCTGCGCCGACGCCGTGGTCGCCGTCTCGGCGCTCGACGGAGTCAAGCGGCTCGCCGGCCAGCTCGAGCAGGCGATGGCCAGCCGGGCCGTCATCGAGCAGGCGAAGGGCGTGATCATGGCGATGCGCGGGGTGCCCGAGCACGAGGCGTTCGAGGTGCTGCGCAAGAGCTCCCAGGACCGCAACATCAAGGTGCGGGTGCTGGCCCAGCAGATCGTCACCGGTGTCGTCGTGCGGGAGGAGCCGGGGCGCGTCTGAGCGCTGCCCTAGGCTCGAACCATGCCGCGACCGCATGCCGCAGCAGTGCTCGAGGACGCCTACAACGGGCGGAAGGGCTCAGTGCTGCGGTCGCGCGGGTGGAGCACCCGCGTGGTGCCGCTCACCGGCTACGGCAGCGTGACCCAGCTGCGGGTGTTCGGTCGGGTGATCATGACCCGCGGCCGCCCCGAGGACGAGCCCGACGAGCCCACGTATGCCGCGCGGCTGCGCGCGGTCGAGCTCGAGACCCGCGGCTGGCGCGCGTTCTTCGTGACCCCGGCGGTCGACGAGCCGGTGACGGTGCGCGTCAACGAGCGCATCGTCACCACGCGCACCGACCGCGGCGGTTACATCGACCTCACCGTTCGCGGCCACGGGCTCGCGCCGGGCTGGCACCAGATCTACGTCGGCTCGCCGGGTGCCGAGACCATCGACGTGCCGGTGCTCGTCGTCGGCACCACGGTGACCCACGGCATCATCTCGGACATCGACGACACCGTGCTGTCGACGTCGCTGCCGCGGCCGATGATCGCGGCGTGGAACACCTTCATGCGGTCCGAGGGTGCCCGCAGGCCGGTGCCGGGGATGGCCACGATGTACCGCGAGCTGCTGGCCGAGCACCCCGACGCGCCGGTCATCTACCTGTCGACCGGGGCCTGGAACACCGCCCCCCAGCTCACCCGGTTCCTGCGCCGCAACGGTTTCCCCGCGGGGCCGATGCTGATGACCGACTGGGGGCCGACCAACACGGGGTGGTTCCGGTCCGGCCAGGAGCACAAGCACGCGCAGCTGCACCGGCTGGCTCGCGAGCTCCCCCACGTGAAGTGGCTGCTCGTCGGCGACGACGGCCAGCACGACCCAAAGATCTACACCGAGTTCACCGGCCGCCGCCCCGACCGGGTGCGCGGCATCGCGATCCGCGAGCTGTCGCCCAGCGAGCAGGTGCTCTCGCACGTCATCCCGGTGGCCAACGACGACCTGCTGCCGGCGCCGACGGAGGAGCTCGAGGTGCCCGTCGTGCGGTCTCCCGACGGCTACGGGCTGCTGCGCCAGGTGCGCGCCTTCTGGCAGGCGGAGGTGCCCAGCCGCACGCTGGCGCAGCACGCCTCGACGACGGTGCCCTCGTTCGAGGACCCGCCGGCCTACCTGCTGCCCGACCCCGACGAGCGGTAGCGTCGGCGCATGCCCGAGCTGCCCGAGGTGCAGGCCCTCGTCGAGTTCCTCGGCGAGCGCACGTCCGGGCTCGTCGTCACCGGCGTCGAGCTCGGCTCGATCTCGGTGCTCAAGACCTTCACGCCGCCGCCGCAGGCGCTCGTCGGCGCGCCCGTCGACGGCGTCGCCCGGCACGGCAAGTTCATCGACCTCGACTGCGGCGGAACGCACCTCGTGTTCCACCTGGCGCGTGCCGGGTGGCTGCGGTGGTCCGACGCGATGCCGGCCACGGTGCTGCGGCCGGGCAAGTCGCCCATCGCCCTGCGGGTGCGCTTCGACGACGCGTCGGGGTTCGACCTCACCGAGGCCGGCACCAAGAAGCGGCTCGCCGCCTACGTGGTCAACGACCCGTCGACGGTGCCCGGCATCGCCTCGCTCGGCCCCGACCCGATGGCCGACTCGTTCACCCTCGAGCAGTTCGCGGCGATCGCGGCCTCGCACCGCATGCAGGTCAAGGGGATGCTGCGCGACCAGTCGATCATCGCCGGGGTCGGGAACGCCTACTCCGACGAGGTGCTGCACGTCGCCAAGCTCTCGCCGTTCGCCATCGCCGCCACGCTCGGCGACGACGCCGTCGAGCGGCTCTACGCCGCACTGCGGGGAACCCTGGCCGCGGCGGTGGCAGCGGCATCCGGGAAGCCGGCCAAGGAGCTCAAGGACGCCAAGCGCGCGGGCATGCGGGTGCACGGGCGCACCGGCGAGATCTGCCCCGAGTGCGGCGACGTGGTGCGCGAGGTCTCGTTCGCCGACTCCTCGCTGCAGTACTGCGCGACCTGCCAGACCGGCGGGAAGCCGCTCGCCGACCGCCGCACCAGCAAGTTCCTCAAGTAGTCCCGACTTTCCCGCCCGGTCCCGGAACCTTCACGTTCGCACCGGAACCGTTCCGGTGCCCACCTGAAGGTTGCGGTGCGAAGCGGTTTGGCATGCTGGAGGGATGAGCCAGTTCCCCGACGTCCCCGTGACCGACCTGCCCGACGACGCGGTCGTCCTCGACATCCGTGAGCAGGAGGAGTGGGACCGCGGGCACGCACCCACGGCGGTGCACATCCCGATGTCGGAGCTGCCCCAGCGGGTCGACGAGCTCGCCCCCTTCCTGGACCGCGACGAGCCGCTGGTCATCACCTGCCGGTCGGGGGGCCGGGTGCAGCGGGTGATGCCCTGGCTGGCCCAGCAGGGCTACGAGGTGGCCAACATGTCCGGCGGGATGCGGGCCTGGCACGCGGCCGGCAAGCCGATGGAGACCTCCGACGGCAGCGCCGCCCAGGTGCCCTGAGCCGGCTCCGGCTCAGGCCGCAGTGGAGCTGAGGAAGAAGGCCACCGCGAACCCGAGCACGGTGAGCAGCCCGACGAGGCGGCCCGCGTGCTCGACGGCTTCCGGCATCATCGTGTCGGCGAGCATCGTGAGGATGGCGCCGGCGGCGAAGGTCTGGATGAAGGCCACGGTCTCCGCCGAGGCACCACCGAGCAGCGCGTAGCCGAGCACCGAGGCGACCGTCGACGCGGCGACCACCAGCGCCCACAGGCCCATGATCCAGCCGGTCGAGCGCCCCGACGCCTTGAGCCCCGTCGTCGCCGACATCGACTCGGGGATGTTCGACAGGAAGACGGCCGCCACCATCGCGACGCCGACCCCGCCCCCGCCGATCAGGCTGATGCCGATCGCCGCCGACTCGGGGATGCCGTCGAGCAGCGCCCCGAGCACCAGCGCCAGCCCGCTCGACGCGGCGGCGCCGGACGCCGCCTTCGTCGAACCGGAGGTCTTGGGTGCGCCTGCCGAGTGCTCAGGCGCTCGGACGCCGCCGTGAACCGGGCTCTTGCGCCGGTGGCCGCCCTGACGGTCGATCAGCCAGTCGCCGGTGAAGAAGGTGAGCGCCCCGGCGGCCAGTCCCAGCGCGGCAGCCGTGCCCCCGGCCGACTGGTAGGCCTCCTCGGTGAGCTCGAAGGCGACGGCGCTGATCAGCACGCCGGCACCGAAGGCCATGACCAGCCCGATCACCCGCAGCCCTACCTTCAGGTAGAGCCCCAGCAGGGCCCCGACCAGCAGCGCAGCGCCTCCGACGAATCCCCACCACGCGGCTTCGAGCACGGGCCAAACCTAGTCGTGCGACACGCGGATACGGCTGTATCCGGATGTATGCCGTCAACGCTAGACAGCCGTATAGCCTCCGATCGTGGACCCGATCCGGAACCCCTACGCCCCCGGTGCCGGACAGCGCCCTCCCGAGCTGGCCGGCCGCGACGAGCAGCTCGACGCCTTCGACGTCGTGCTCGAGCGGGTGGCTCGCGGCCGCCCGGAGCGCTCGATCGTGCTCACCGGGCTGCGCGGGGTCGGCAAGACCGTGCTGCTCAACGCCCTGCGCTCGGCCGCGGTCCGGGCGGGCTGGGGGACCGGGAAGCTCGAGGCCCGGCCCGACCAGTCACTGCGCCGGCCGCTCGCGTCGGCGGTGCACCAGGCGGTGCGCGAGCTGGGGCCGGCGGGCGGCGCCGGCGACCACGCGCTCGGTGTGGTCAAGGCGTTCGCGCAGCGCGAGCCGGCGGGCGGCTCGGGCCGCGGCGCCGCGAAGCTGCGCGACCGCTGGAACCCTGGCATCGCGGTGCCGGCCGTCACCGGGCGCGCCGACTCCGGCGACATCGAGATCGACCTGGTCGAGCTGCTCTCCGACCTCGGCGGCACGGCGGCCGACACCGGGCGCGGCATCGCCGTGTTCATCGACGAGATGCAGGACCTCGGCCCCGACGACGTCTCGGCCCTGTGTGCGGCCTGCCACGAGATCTCCCAGTCGCGGCTGCCCGTGATCGTGGTGGGCGCGGGGCTGCCGCACCTGCCCGCCGTGCTGTCGGCGTCGAAGTCATACTCCGAGAGGCTGTTCCGCTACTCGCGCATCGACCGGCTCGACCGGGATGCCGCCGACGCCGCCCTCGCGCTGCCCGCGCAGGACGAGGGCGCCGGCTTCACACCCGAGGCGCTCGCGACGATGTATGCGGTGACGGGCGGCTACCCCTACTTCATCCAGGCCTACGGCAAAGCCGTCTGGGACCTCGCCCCGGCGTCCCCGATGACCGCCGACGACGTGGCCGTGGCCGCCCCCGAGGCCGAGTCCGAGCTCGCGGTGGGGTTCTTCGGGTCACGCTTCGACCGCGCGACGCCCGGCGAGCGCGAGTACCTGCGCGCGATGGCCGACGTCGCCGTCGGGCTCGGTGACGCCACGGATGGCGTGCCCACGGCCGACGTGGCGGCCCACCTCGGCCGCAAGCCCCAGTCGCTGTCACCGGCGCGCGACGCGTTGCTCAAGAAGGGGCTCATCTACTCCGGCGAGCGCGGTCGGATCGCCTTCACCGTGCCGCACTTCGGGCGTTACCTGCGTGAGCAGGGCTGAGCCGGGCTGATCGGCGGCGGTCAGCCGATCGGACGCCGGTTGGCGAGCACCGGGATGGTCGTGCGCGCCCGGTCGACCTCGGCCAGGTCCAGGTCGACGACGAGGGTCCCCGCTGCGGCCCCGAGCCGGCCCAGCACCTCGCCGAACGGCGAGACCACGAGGCTGTGCCCCACGCCGGTGGGGGCGCTGCCGACCGGCCGGCCGAGCGTCGCCGGGTCGCCCTGCCCGCACGCGAGCACGAGGCTCGTGCTGTCGAGGGCCCGCGCCCGGGCGAGCAGCTCCCACTGCTCGACCTTGCCCGGGCCGGCGCCCCACGACGCCGACACCACGCACACCTGGGCTCCGGCGGCGGCGTGCCCGACGAACAGGGCAGGGAACCGCAGGTCGTAGCAGGTGGTGACGCCGACCGGCACGCCGTCGACCTCGACCATGACGCGCTGGTCGCCGGGCGCGACGGTGTCGGACTCCTTGAACCCGAAGGCGTCGAAGAGGTGGATCTTGTCGTAGCCCACCGGCCGGTCACCGCCGGCGACGAGCAGGGTGTTGAACACCCGCCCGGCATCCGCGGGGGTGAACATGCCGACCACGATCGTCACGCCGAGCTCACGGGCCAGGGCCTGCACCGCCGAGGCGAAGGGGCCGTCGAGCGGCTCGGCGATGCCACCCAGCGGCGCCCCGAAGGCGAACATCGCGGCCTCGGGGTAGACGAGCAGGCGGGCGCCGTCCCCGGCGGCCTCGCGTGCCGTCGAGGTGATCGTCTCGAGGTTCGCGGCCACGTCGTGCTCGCTGACCAGCTGGATGAGTGCGACGCGCATGCAGGCCTCAGCTCTCGGTGTCGTCGGGGGACGCGGTCTCGTCGTGGGTCGTGTAGTCCAGGCGCAGGGCCCAGCCCTCGCCGCCCAGGGTCGCCGAGAAGCGCGACCCGTAGCGGAAGGTGCCACCCACCAGGGGAACCGTGCCGCCGAAGACGACGAGGTCCCCGCCCGGGTCGGTGCGCGTCGCGTGCGCGATGAGGTCGCTGGGCACCCGCAGGGAGGCCAGGGTGCCGCGCTGGTAGGCCACGCCGTCGATCTCGCTGGTCACCTCGAGGGCGTCCCAGTCGTCGTCGAGACCGCCGGTTGCCGGGTCACGATCGAGCCGGATGGCGCTGCGCGACAGGGGCTTCGGGCAGGCCGCCTTGGAGTCGCGCACGTCGAGGGCCTCGAGCTCGCGGTCGGTGTGGTCGGACCCGACGGCCAGGTGCCAGGCGCCGGCGGCCCGCACCAGCACCGGCTCGACCTCTCCCGAGGTCCTCGCTCCGTGCACCGCCAGCAGCCCGTCGGTCGTGACCAGCTCGGCCGGGAGCTCGTAGACCATCGGCACGGTGGGTGGCGGCGCGATGCCGATCGCCGCGAGCTCGTCGATGTGGTGCCGCACCGACGCCTCGTCGCGGCCGGCGTAGCCGATGACGAGCAGCGTGGGCTCGACGAGGACGGGGAAGGGGACCTCGCGACCGAGGTCGGCCACCTGCGTCATCGGGACCTCCTGCTGCGCCGTGGTGTAGCGGGAGCATAACCAGCCACGAGCGGGCTCACCCCGGTGCTGTCATGCTCGTGACCGTGAAGCAGGAGCGGGAGTTCTTCGACACGGCCGACCTGCCGTGGGTGCCGTCGCCCACCGCCGGGGTGAGCGAGAAGGTGCTCAGCCGGGGCGAGGGGGCGATCCTCACCAGGCTCGCCCGCTGGGAGCCGGGTCTGGACACCACGGAGGCGGGCGTCATCCGGCACGAGTACGTCGAGGAGGTCTACCTTCTCGAGGGCGACCTGACCGACCTCACCCTCGGCCGCACCTTCCACCCCGGCGAGTACGCCAGCCGTCCGGTCGGGATGCCGCACGGCCCGTACCGCACCGAGGCAGGGTGCACGATGCTCGAGATCCGTTACCAGACACCTGATCCCGGTCGGGGGGGCCGCTTCACCCACTCGTGAGGACGACGAGCTGCTGGGTGGCGCGCGTCATCGCGACGTAGCGGTCGACCGCCCCCTCGATGCCGTCCCCGAACGACTGCGGGTCGACGAGCACGACGAGGTCGAACTCGAGACCCTTGGCGAGCACGGGCGTCAGCGACCGCACCCGGTCGGTGGCCGCGAAGGTGGGGTCACCGATGACGCAGCCGATGCCCTCGGGGTGTGCCGCCATCCATCCGTCGATGACCGAGGCGAGCTCGGACACCGCACCGTGGACGACCGGGACGTCGGTGCTGCGGATCGAGCTCGGCACGTTGGCGTCGGGCAGCACGGCCCGGATCACCGGCTCGGCCTCGGCCATGACGGCCTGGGGTGTGCGGTAGTTGACGTCGAGCGAGGCGAGGGCGACCCGGTCCAGGCCCACCCGCTCCAGACGCTCGGTCCAGGACTCGGTGAAGCCGTGCCGGGCCTGGGCCCGGTCGCCGACGATCGTCAGGCTTCGCGACGGGCACCGGGAGAGCACCATCTGCCACTCGGCATCGGTCAGCTCCTGGGCCTCGTCGACCACCACGTGGGCGAACGGTCCGGCGAGGAGGTCGGGGTCGGCGCGGGGTGCCGCGTCCTCGTCGACGAGCGCGGTGCGCAGGTCCTGGCCGCGCAGCATCGACATCACCTTCATCTCGGAGTCGTCGCTCGCGATGAGGTCGGCCACGACCTCGCCCATCCGCTCGCGCTCGGCCGCCGCGACGGCCTCGCGCCGGGCCCGGCGCCTCGACGACTCGGGGTCGCCGAGGCGCCGCCGCGCCGCGTCGAGCAGGGGCAGGTCGCTCGCGGTCCACGCCGTCGGCTCCGAGCGCTGCAGCGAGAACACCTCGTCGCGGTCGAGCCACGGGGCACACATCCGCAGGTAGGCGGGCACCGACCACAGGTCGCCGACGAGCTCGGTCGGCTCGAGCAGGGGCCAGGCGCGGCCGAAGGCCTCGACCAGCTCGCGGTTCGACGCGAGCGACTGGCGGAACCTCGCGCTCGGGTCCGCCGCGGTGATGCCGTACGCGTCGAACTGGTCCTCGACGACGACGTCGTCGTCCGCCCAGGTCTCGGCATGGCTCTCGTCGCTGTCGTCGCTGGCGCCCTCGGCCGCGTCGACCAGCTTGTCGACCAGGATGGCGAGCAGCGCCTCCCACACCTGGTCGCGCGACTCGTTGTGTGGGGCGCCGGGTTCGGGGGCATCGAAGGCCTCCGCCCAGTCGGCCGTGCCGAGCCAGACGTCCCCCCAGGACGTGGCGACCTCCATCCCCTCGGCCGGTGGCGTCTCGTACAGGCGCACGGCGGGCTCGACGGCGGCCACCATCCTCACGTCGGCCTTGAGGCGGGCGGCCTGCGCGGTCGGCTCCTCCCCGACGGTGTCGACCCCCGGAACGAGGTCGCGCAGCGTGCAGGTCTGCACGCCCTCCTCACCGAGGCTGGGCAGCACGTCGGCGACGTAGGAGAGGTAGGGCTGGTGCGGCCCGACGAAGAGCACCCCGCCGCGGTGGTGGCCGAGCCGAGGGTCGGAGTAGAGCAGGTAGGCGGCGCGGTGCAGGGCGACGACGGTCTTGCCGGTGCCCGGGCCACCGTCGACGACCAGCGGCCGCCGAGAGCTCGCGCGGATGATGGCGTCCTGGTCGGCGGCGATGGTGGCGAGGACGTCACGCATCCGGCTCGACCGGCTGCTGCCGAGGCTGGCGATGAAGGCCGACTGGTCGTCGAGGGCGGCGGCGTGCCCGTCGAACTCCTCCGGGGCGAACACCTCGTCCCAGTAGTCGGTGACCCGACCGCCGCTCCAGCGGTACCGGCGGCGACTGACCAGGCCCATCGGGTCGGCGTGCGTGGCGCCGAAGAACGGCTCGGCGGCCGGTGAGCGCCAGTCGACCAGCAGGCGCGTCCCGTCGTTGTCGGTGAGGCCGAGCCGCCCGATGTAGAGCGGGCGACGGGTGTCGGCCGGCACGACGTGGCCGAGGCAGAGGTCGAGGCCGTAGCGGCGCAGGGCGCGCAGCCGGGCGGTCAGGCGATGCACCTCGAGGTCGCGTTCGAGAGCCGCCTGACCGGTGCCGGCCGGCTCGCGCCGGGCGGCACCGAGCCGCCCGGACAGCTCGGCGATGGTCTGCTCGAGGCTGCGGCCGATGGCGGCGAAGTGGCGCTCGTCGTCGGCGACGAGGGCGCGGTCGGCCTTGTGGGCGAGGTGGTCGGGCAGGGCGAACGCACTGGTGGTGGTGGGGTCCATCGCGGCTCCGGTTCCGTGGTCGTCGGGCCGGGCTCCCCCGTCGGGCGCGGCCTCGGCCGGCGATTCTGCGCCACGAGGGGGGCCTTGCCGCAAGCCCCCGGGTCGGCTATACCTTGGAAGTGGAGGAGGGCACCCGCTCTCCTCCTTCGTCGTGCCGGTGCCGCCTCAGGCGCCGACGTAGGCGGCCAGGTGCTCCCCGGTGAGGGTCGAGCGACCGGCGACCAGGTCGGCCGGGGTGCCCTCGAAGACGACGCGCCCGCCGTCGTGGCCGGCGCCCGGCCCGAGGTCGATGAGCCAGTCGGCATGGGCCATGACGGCCTGGTGGTGCTCGATGACGATGACCGACCGCCCCGAGTCGACGAGCCGGTCGAGCAGCCCCAGCAGGTTCTCGACGTCGGCGAGGTGCAGGCCGGTCGTGGGCTCGTCGAGCACGTAGACCTCGCCCTTCTCGGCCATCTGGGCCGCGAGCTTGAGCCGCTGGCGCTCGCCGCCGGACAGGGTCGTGAGTGGCTGGCCGAGGCTGAGGTAGCCGAGCCCGACGTCGTCGAGGCGCTCGAGGACGGCGAGCGCCGCCGGGGTGCGGGCCTCGCCCGACCCGCCGAACAGGGCCTTGGCCTCGACGACCGACATCGCGAGCACCTCGGCGATGTTCCGCCCCTCGAGGGTGTACTCGAGCACGGCCGCCTGGAACCGCCGGCCCTCGCACTCCTCGCACGTCGACTCGACGGTGGCCATGATGCCGAGGTCGGTGAAGACCACTCCCGCACCGTTGCAGGTGGGGCAGGCCCCCTCGGAGTTCGAGCTGAACAGCGCTGGCTTGACCCCGTTGGCCTTGGCGAAGGCCTTGCGGATCGGTTCCAGCAGACCGCTGTAGGTGGCCGGGTTGCTGCGGCGGGAGCCCTTGATCGCGCCCTGGTCGATGACCACGACACCCTCGCGCTTCGCGATCGAGCCGTGCACCAGCGACGACTTGCCCGACCCGGCGACACCCGTGACGACGCAGAGCACGCCGAGCGGGATGTCGACGTCGACCTTCTGCAGGTTGTGGGTCGAGGCCTTGCGCACCTCCATGACGCCGGATGCCGGCCGCACGGCATCCTTGATGGTCGCCCGGTCGTCGAGGTGGTGACCGGTGATCGTGTCGCTGGCGCGCAGGCCGTCGACGGAGCCCTCGAAGCAGACCGTGCCACCGCCGGAACCGGCGCCGGGGCCGAGGTCGACGACGTGGTCGGCGATCGCGATCGTCTCCGGCTTGTGCTCGACCACGAGCACGGTGTTGCCCTTGTCGCGCAGCTGGAGCAGCAGCTGGTTCATCCGCTCGATGTCGTGGGGGTGCAGCCCGATCGTCGGCTCGTCGAAGACGTACGTGATGTCGGTGAGCGAGGACCCGAGGTGCCGGATCATCTTCGTGCGCTGGGCCTCACCCCCGGACAGCGTCCCGGCCGGCCGGTCGAGGGACAGGTAGCCCAGCCCGATCTCGGTGAACGAGTCGAGGAGGTGCTGCAGGCCCTTGAGCAGCGGCGCCACCGACGGCTCGTCGAGCTCGCGCACCCAGTCGGCGAGGTCGCTGATCTGCATCGTGCACAGGTCGGCGATGCTCTTGCCCCGGATCAGGGAGGACCGCGCCTCCGGGGTGAGGCGGGTGCCGGCGCACTCGGGGCAGGTCTGGAAGGTCACCGCCCGCTCGACGAAGCGCCGCACGTGCGGCTGCATCGCCTCGGGGTCCTTGGACAGCATCGACTTCTGGATCCTGGGGACGATGCCCTCGAAGGTGAGGTTGACCCCCTCGACCTTGATCTTGGTCGGGGGCGCGTAGAGCATCGTGTCGAGCTGCTTGGCCGTGAACGACGCGATGGGTGTGTCCATCGGCAGCCCCATGCCCTCGAAGAGGCGGCCGTACCACCCGTCCATGGAGTAGCCCGGAACGGTCAGGGCGCCGTCCCGCAGCGACTTGCTGTCGTCGTAGAGCGCCGTGCGGTCGATGTCGTTGACCTGGCCCATGCCCTCGCAGCGAGGACACATGCCGCCGAGGTAGACGGCGCCCTTGACGACGGACTTCTCGACCCGGCCGCCCTTGTCGGTGGACATGACCCCACTCGCCTTGCGGGTCGGGACGTTGAACGAGTAGGCCGTCGGCGGGCCGACGTGGGGGTCGCCGAGCCGGCTGAACAGGATGCGCAGCATCGCGTTGGCGTCGGTCGCGGTGCCGACGGTCGAGCGGGGGTTGGCGCCCATCCGCTCCTGGTCGACGATGATCGCCGTCGTGAGGCCCTCGAGGTGGTCGACCTCGGGACGGGCGAGGCTCGGCATGAAGCCCTGCACGAAGGCGCTGTAGGTCTCGTTGATCATCCGCTGCGACTCGGCCGCGATCGTCGCGAACACCAGCGAGCTCTTGCCCGAGCCCGACACCCCGGTGAACACGGTCAGCCGGCGCTTGGGCAGCTCGACGCTGATGTCCTTGAGGTTGTTCTCGCGGGCCCCCTCCACGCGGATCAGGTCGTGGCCGTCGGCCACCGCCTCGGCCGTCGCCTTCGCTGTCGTCGCCATCTGTCGCCTCTTCTGTCGTCGAGCACCAGCCGGTGCGAGGATGCCGGGCGCACGGCCCTGTGGGGGCACCTCGCGGCCCGCCCAGACTAGGGGTGCCCACGGGCGGGGCGCTTCTCGGTTCCTGACGGAGGCCGGATGGGTGCCCACAGTGCGGGCACCCGGTCGTGGGCACGGCGCCCAATGGATAACGTGAACTAACCGTTGTCCTAACGAGGAGTAATCCATGAGCATCCGTCTCGGCGACACCGCCCCGGACTTCACCGCCGACACCACGCAGGGCCTGCTGTCCTTCCACGACTGGAAGGCCGGCTCGTGGGCCGTGCTCTTCAGCCACCCCGCCGACTTCACCCCGGTCTGCACCACCGAGCTGGGTCGCACCGCGGCGCTCTCGAGCGAGTTCGCCGCGCGCAACACCAAGCCGATCGCGATCTCGGTCGACTCGGTCGAGAACCACCTTCGCTGGACGCCGGACATCGCCCGGGCCGCAGGCGTCGACGTCGACTTCCCGATCATCGCCGACGAGGACCGTGCCGTGGCGAATGCCTACGACATGCTCCACCCCAACGCGGGCGACACCTCGACCGTGCGGTCGGTGTTCATCATCGACCCCAACGACAAGGTGCGCCTCACGATCACCTACCCGAAGTCGGTGGGCCGCAACTTCACCGAGATCCTGCGCGCGCTCGATGCGCTCCAGGCGACCGATGCCGCACCGATCTCGACCCCGGCCGAGTGGACGCCCGGCGAGCGGGTCATCGTCGCCCCGACCATCTCGATCGATGACGCCCGAGAGCGCTTCAGCAACGTCGACGAGGTCACGAGCTACCTGCGCTTCGCCGACGCCCCGGCCTGACCGCTCCAGCCGCCGCGCGGTCGCTCAGGTGACCCGCGGCGGCAGGCGGTGGAGCTCGACGTCGTGCACTCCACCGTCCTCGAGTCGCGCGGTGAGGTAGGTGCAGAACGGCTCTCGGCGCCGGTCGGTCGGGGAGCCGGGGTTCAGCAGTCGCAGCCCGGAGTGCGTTGTGTCCCAAGGGATGTGGCTGTGCCCGAAGACGAGCAGGTCGGTGTCGGGGTACGCCGCTCGCATCCGCTCCCCGCGGCGCTCCTTGGAGCCTGTCTCGTGCACCACGGCCACCCGCACGCCCTCGACGGTGGCCCGGGCCACCTCGGGCAGACGGGCCCGCAGCAGTGGGCCGTCGTTGTTGCCCCAGCAGGCCAGCAGCGCCCGGCTCCTCGACTCGAGCCGGTCGAGGGTGGCGACGTCGACCCAGTCGCCGGCGTGCACCACCAGGTCGGCGCGGTCCACCTCGTCCCACAGCAGCGCGGGCAGGTCGCGCGCCCGCAGCGGCAGGTGGGTGTCCGACATGACCAGCAGACGAACTCCGTTGCCGGACGTGGGGTCCTCTGCGCCGCTCACGCCGTGGCGGCGGCCTCGCCGCCGGGGTCGTCGGTCACGATGTGGATGACCTCGCGCCGGCGCTCGCCGCGGGCCAGGACGCGCTCGACGAGCATGAAGAGGCGGAACTGCAGGCCGTACTTGTCGGCCAGCAGGCGGGTGACGCGATCGACCTCGGCGGGGTCCGCCGTGGTGGTCGCGGTCGCCGCGACCGGCTCCACGTCGTCGGCCACGCGACCCCGCCGGTTGCACTCGGCCACGGTCACCGCAGGAGTGTGCCCGATCCGCTTGAGCTTGCCGGTGCCGACGGGGGTGAACACGGCGAGGCCGTCACCGTCGGGCACCACCCAGACGGGGGTCGGGACGCCTTCTCCGTTGCGCCGGAACGTCGTCAGCTGGATGAAGTCGCTCGCACCGAGGGCGTGGGTGGATACCGGCATGTCGCCCAACCTAGGCGGCGGCCCGGCTCGTGGCGGCCTTGCGGAGCGGCTCGGCCCGGCTGTCGAAGGATCGGTGCGCCTAGGGGCGGGGCGCCGGCTGCAGGGCGGCCCGGCGACCCTCGAGGTGTCGACGCTCGGGCGTCTCGTGGGTGAGCGCGATGGCGTGGTCGTAGGCCGTGGCGGCCTCGGCGTCGCGACCGAGGCGGGCCAGCAGCTCGGCCCGGGTGGCCCAGGCGGGCTGGAAGCGGACGGTGCGCTCGGCATCCGCCTCGAGCAGCGCCAGCCCTGATGCCGGTCCCTCCACCTCCGCGGTGACGGCCGCCAGGGCCGTGGCGCTGCCCAGGCTCGGGGCGACGACCGCGAGCGAGCGGTGCAGCTCGAGCAGGGTGGGCCAGTCGGTGCGTCCGGTCTCGCGTCGTGCGCAGTGCACGGCCTGGACGGCCGCCTCGAGCTGGTACCGGCCGACGACCCGGGCCGGGTGCGCGGTGCGGAGGTGCTCGTGCGCGCGGGCGATGAGGCCGGCATCCCAGAGGGCAGGGTCCTGGGAGGCAAGCGGCACGAAGGCCCCGTCGGCGCCGAGCCGGGCCGCACGCCGCGCGGCCGACAGCTCGACGAGGGCGGCCAGGCCGCGCACCTCGGGGTCGTCGGGAACGAGCTCGGCGAGGACCTCGGCGAGGTGCACGGCTTCGGGTGGCAGGTCGCGCTCGCCGGGTCCGGTCGCCCACTCGATGACGTAGGCGGCGTAGACGGCGGCGAGCACGGCATCCATGCGCTCGGGCAGGTGCGAGCGGTCGGGGAGGCGGAAGGGGATGCGGTTGTCACGGATCCGCCGCTTGGCACGGACCAGCCGGGTGGCCATCGTGCGGGTGGGCACGGCGTAGCTGCGGGCGACCTGCTCGGCGGTGAAACCGAGCACGGTGTTGAGCATGAGGGGGGTGCGGTCGGTGGGAGCGATGGCGGGGTGGGCGCACACCAGCATCAGCTCGAGGCGGTGGTCGGGGACGGCGTCGGGATCGACCACGTCGAGGTGCTGCGGCGCATCCGCCTCGGGGTCGAGGGTGGTGGTGCGGGTGGCGGCCGCCGATCGCCAGTGGTCGCGCTGCCGGTTGCGGGCGACGGTGAGCAGCCAGGCGTCGGGGCGGTCGGGGACGCCCTGCTCGGGCCAGGTGCGCAGGGCGCGCTCGAAGGCGTCGGCGAGGGCGTCCTCGGCGCCGGCGATGTCGTGGGTGCCGGCCGCGAGGAGGGCGAGCAGCCGCCCGTAGCTGGTGCGGGCCGCGAGCTCGGCCCGCACCAGCGCGACTGCCCTGAGCTCGGCTGTCGGTTCGAGCGGCTGGGTCACGACGGCGCGGTCAGAGGTCGCAGCTCGCGGTCCAGGAACCGTCGACGAGCGAGGTGTTGGCGGCCCGCACCTCCATCACGCCGAACTGCGCGCCGGGGCACTTCTCGGCCCAGCCGAGGGCGGCGTCGAGGTCGGGGACGTCGATGGCGAAGACGCCCGCCAGGCCCTCCTTGGTCTCGGCGAAGGGACCGTCCTGCACCTCGAGCGAGCCGCGGCGCCGGGTGAGGGTGGTGGCCGACGAGCCGGAGGTGAGGACCTCCCCGGCGACCAGCACCCCGGCCTCGTGCAGGGCCCGACCGTAGGCGCCGAACGCCTCCTGGGTCTCCTTGATCGTCTCCTCGGGGATCTCACCCGGGGCCGGCTCGGCGTAGTTCATCAGCAGCAGGTAGCGCATCTGCAGTTCTCCTTCGTTCCTCGTCACGATGTCACGAACGCCGCCGGGTCGGCAGCGCTCATCGTGATGACGATCGAACCGGCCGCGAATCGTCACTCCGACGCTGTCGGGCCGGTCAGGCCCGTCGGCATGGCCGCTGCACAGCGTCGGGTGGGCAGCGTCGGGTGGTCAGCGTCGGGTGGTCAGAACGGTGGAGGGTCGTGGTCGCGAGACCTGCGCCCGTCTCGTCCCCGTCGATGTGGCCAGTCGGCGGTGGGGCCGACCAGAACCGCTGCGGTCGACGGGTGCAGCTCGGCGCGGTGTCGTCCTCCGCGCTGGTCCCACCAGGGCGGGTGACGGTCGCGGGACGGTGCCGCGGCGGCGCGGTGTTCGTGCTGGAACTCGAGGTCGCTGTGTGGGCCGTCGGGTGGATCGGTGCGGGGGCGACTGGTGCTCGTCTCGGTGGCGGGCGGCGGCATACCGGTCAGGACGGTGCTGGTGAGGATGGTGCTGGTGAGGGCGTCGGCGGGGTGGGTGGTGCGGACTCTTCCGGTGGGGTCGGTCCAGGTGAGGGTGGCGTCGGCGGCGAGCACGGCGTGCCAGCCGGGTCGTTGTTTGACCCGGTGGTGGCGTCGGCACAGGCAGACCAGGTTGGTGTCGTCGGTGGGTCCGGCGGGCCAGGGCCGGACGTGGTCGAGGTCGCAGAACACGGCGGCGACGGTGCAGCCGGGGAACCGGCAGCGCCGGTCCCGGGCCCGCACCCGCCTGGCCAGTCGGGCCGAGGGCCGGTAGGCGTCGGCTCCACCGTCGGGGTCGAGCAGTGCGCCGGTGTCGGGGTGGCAGGGCGCCACCTGCACCGTTGCTGCGGTCGGTCGGTGTTCGAACCGGGACCTGGGGGCGCGGCCAGCTGGGTGAGCCAGGTTCGGGAGACCAGAACCGGCTGGTTGCCCGCGGGGCCGGTGACCTCGACCAGGTCGCTCGTCGCTGCCCTCGCGCGCCTCGCTGGGGATGGCGGTGGCGGGGACGGTGAGGGTGAGCATCGTGTCGATGGTGGCGTTGCCGGCGACCAGGTCGGTCAGCGCCTTCCCCCGGGCTCCCTCGATCGTGGCGCAGGCCCCGTCGGTGACGTAGCGGCGGGCCAGGGCGTCGATCGCGGCCCAGGCGCGGGCGGCGTCCTCGGAGGGGAAGGTGCCCTCCCACCGGTCCACCCCGGGCTCGTCGACCCAGCGCCGCAGCCCGCACGCCGCCCGGGCCCGCAGCGCCCGCTGGCGCAGCAGGTCGGGGCTGATCCGGGCCAACGCCCGCCGACACCGGCGGCGCAGGTGCGCGGCGTCCTCGACCTCGAAGTGCCGCTGAAGCAGAGCCACCACGCTCGCACGCACCTGCGGCGGTGCCGCCTCCAGCTCCTGCGCGATGACACCGGCCCGGTAGGCGTCGAGCCGGCCCGACCCCATCGCCGCGTGCAACCCACCCAGCCCCGACTCGCCCGCGCTGCCCGGCGGCCCGTCAGCGGCCAGCGACACCGCGCCGGCCACCCGCCGCTCGGCGTGCACCGCGGAGACCGCAAGCACCCCCGACAGGATCGCCGGCGCGTCCAACGCCACGTGCCCCAACCCCCGGTGGCACTCCACCTCGGTGCCGTCCTCCAGGTACTCCGCCTCGATCGCCGCCAACCGCACGATCGCGGCATCCTGCACCGCCGACGCCACGTCGATCACCCGCTGCAACGACCCCACCACACCCGCCCACTGTGAGCGCGACCCGGCCACCCCCGACGGCACCACCACCGCGGTCAACGCGGCCACCGCCGCATCAGCGCCCGCCACCACCTGCTCCGGCGACGCCACCGCCAGCCACCCCCTGATCTGCTACCTCAAACACTAGAGGGCGCCACCGACAGACCCTCGCAGAGGCGAATCAGGCTGGACAGCAGTCGTTTTCCCCCGCGAGGACGCGGTCGCAGATCTCGACGGCAGAGGCGCGTCAGCGGTCCGACGTCCCCGTCGACACCCCGTACACCAGGCCCATGTAGTCGGGGTGCCGCTGGATCCACGCCTTGATGTACGGGCACAGCGGCATCACCTTGCGGGTGCCCTCGGCGGCCACCTCGTCGAGCGCCGTGCGGGCGAGCACACCCGCGACACCCCGTCCCTCGTACTTCGGCTCGACCTCGGTGTGCGTGAACACGATCAGCTCGTCGGTCAGGTGGTACGCCGCGAACCCGGCGAGCTCACCGTCGATCCGCGCCTCCCACCGGTCCTCGCCCTCGTTGCGGGTCACCACGACCTCGCCCTCCGTGTCACTCACGCGACCACCTCCTTCCGTCACCCTCTCACCCGCGGAGCCAGAACCCTTCCGGCAGGGCCGGGCCGTCACCGTGCACCGCATCGAGGAGGACGACCAGCTCGCGCTCCTCGTACCGGAAGTGGCTCTCCATGATGGCGTCGACCCCCTCGAGGTGGCGCAGCACGACCTCACGTCCGGCGCCGTCGTCCACCACCCGCGCAAGGCCGGCCAGCAGCGCGCCGATCATCCGGTGGTCCTGCTCGAGCCGCTCGACCACCACGCCCAGCTCGGGGTGCTCGCGGCGCAACCAGGGGAACAACGCGGCATCCTCGTCGCGGTGGTGCGACCCCAACGTCGTGCAGACGGCCCGGCAGCGCAGGACCAGGTCGTCGCCCAGGGATGCCGCGCCCACCGCGGGGTCGAGCCCGTCACGCGCGTCGTCGAGCACGGCGCGGATCCGGTCGTGCAGCCGGCGCAGCTCCGAGCCCAACGCCACGACCCGGCCCGCGGAGCCCCGGACCCGCCTCGGACCCAGCGGCGAACCTCGCCGCGGCCGTACCCCCAACACCTTGCTCCTCGACCGGCACCCGCCCACGGTAGGTGCGAGGCGGCCTCCGGGTAACCCCTGACGCGACCCCCAACTCGGCGCGGCATCCCCGAAACGCGGTGTGGGTCGACAGGTCCGCCACCTACCCTGTTGGAAGCATCATCCGTACCAGCAAGGAGCGTCGTGACCGTCGCGCTCGTCGAGTCCGCCGCGCTGCGCGTGCGGCAGAGCCCCTTGGTGCCCGCGCTCGGGCGCCCGGAGCGGGTTCTCGACCGGGTGCTGTCCGGGGTCGGGCTCACCACGGCCACCTGGTTCTTCGCCGCATCGCTCGTCCCCTCACTCCTCCCGCGCGCCGCCTGGCTGCAGGGCCTCGTGTCGGGTGTGACCGTCGCGGTCGGCTACGGGCTGGGAGCCGGGGCCGCCGCGCTGTGGCGCTACCTCGGCATCCCGGGCCTGCGCGGCCGCGCGCGAACCGTGGCGTTGTGGATGCTCATCGGCGTCGGTGCCTGGGGCGCGGTGTGGAACGGCTGGCGACTCGTGGGCTGGCAGAACGAGATCCGCGCCATGTTCGGGATGCCGTCCACGTCGCCCCTGATCTGGCCGGTGATCGTGGCGGTGACGGTCGGCGTCGCCCTGCTGCTGTTGGTCGCCGGGCGCGGGGTGCGCCTGCTCGGGCAGCTCGCGGTGGCGTGGCTCGGCCGGCGGCTGCCCCCACGGCTGGCGATCGTCCTCGGGACGGGACTCGTCATGGCGCTGTTCTGGGGCCTGTGGACGGGCGTCATCGTCAACGGGTTCTTCGCCGGCGCCAACGCGATCTTCGCGCCGCAGGACACCACCGGCTCGCACAGCCGCACCTTCCCCACGGCCGCCGAGCGCTCCGGGTCGCCGAAGTCGCTCGCGGCATGGGAGGACCTCGGCTTCTACGGTCGGCGCTTCGTGCGCGGCGGCCCCTCGGTCGCCCAGCTCGAGGCGGTCAACGGCCCAGGCGCCAAGGAGCCGATCAGGGTCTACGCCGGCCTGCAGAGTGCCGACTCCGTGCAGGGTCGCGCCGACCTCGTGCTCGCCGAGCTCAAGCGCACCCACGCCTTCGACCGCAAGGTGCTGGTCATCGCCACCACCACCGGCATGGGCTACCTCGACAGCCGTGGTACCGACCCGCTGGAGTACCTCTGGAACGGTGACACCGCGATCGCCGGGGTGCAGTACTCCTACCTGCCGAGCTGGATCTCGCTGCTCGCCGACCAGGAGGCCGTCGTCGACACCTCCCAGACGGTGTTCGAGACGGTGCGCCAGTACTGGGCCACCCTCCCCGCGAGCGAGCGGCCCGCGCTCTACCTCTACGGCCTGTCCCTGGGGTCGATGGGGGTCGAGAGCGTGCTCACGTCGGTCAACATCGTCAACGAGCCGGTCGACGGAGCGCTCATGGTCGGCCCGCCCTTCGTCAACGAGATGCACCGTCGTCTCGAGCGCGACCGCGATGCCGGCTCACCGGCATCCCTGCCGGTCTACGAGGACGGACGCACCGTGCGCTTCACCAACGAGCAGGAGACCCTCCAGCCGGTCACGGGCGCGTGGGGTCCGACCCGGGTCGCCTACCTCCAGCACGCCTCCGACCCGGTCGTGTTCTTCTCGAGCGACCTCGCCTTCGACCGCCCCGCCTGGCTCGCCGACGGCCAGCGCGGCCCCGACGTCTCGCCGACCATGGGATGGGTGCCGCTCGTGACGATGTGGCAGGTGCTGCTCGACATGCCGGGGGCCGGCAGCGTGCCCACCGGCTACGGCCACATGTACTCGGCCCGCGCCAACATGGACGCCTGGGCAGCGGTGACCGAGCCGCCGGACTGGTCGGACACCAGGGCGGAGAAGGTCGGCGCGGCTCTCGGGAACCGGTGAGCGGGTCGGGTCAGCCGTCGTCGCGGCAGAGGCAGAACGGGTGCCCGGCCGGGTCGAGCATCACCCGCACGTTGTCCTGGGGCTGGTGGTCGGCGAGGGTCGCCCCGAGGGCCACCGCCTCGTCGACCGCGCTGTCGAGGTCGCCGACCTGCACGTCGAGGTGCATCATCGGCCGTTGCCGGCCCTCCTGCGGAGGCCAGACCGGCGGTTCGTAGCCGGTGGCCTGCTGGAAGACGACGAACGACGAGCCGTCGCGCGAGGTGGCCAGCACGGCCGTGCCGGGCTCCTCGTGGACGACCGGCCACTCGAGCAGCCCTGAGTAGAAGCGCGCCAGTGCTGCCGGGTCGGGAGCCTCGATCGCCGGCCCCCACCACATCCCGCCTGTTCGTGAACGCATGCGGACACCCTGCCGCAGGGCACCGACACCGTCCACCGGTGATCCCGAACCCCGGCGTGGGCCCGTGTCCCGCGGGTTACGCTGCGTGCACCCGGACCAGAGGAGGACCTGATGTCGGCACCAGCGGGATGGCACCTGCAGCCGGACGGCCAGGAGCGATTCTGGGACGGCACCCAGTGGACCGACCACGTCCGGGCACCGCTGGCGAGCGACCCGACCGCGCCGCCGATGGACTCCACCTGGGCCGGGACGGTCGACCAGACCCAGGCACTCGACGTCGACAACACCCAGGCGATCCCGGCCCCCGGCGCCCACCAGCAGCCGGTCCAGGGGCAGCCGGAGTACGCGCAGCCCGCCTACCAGCAGCCGGAGTACCCGCAGCCCGCGTACCAGCAGGGCTACCCGCAGGAGAGCTACCCCCAGCAGGGTTATCCCCAGCAGGGCTACCCCCAGCAGGGTTACCCCCAGACCGGTTACGGCGCGCCCGGCACCCAGCCCTACGCCCCGCAGCGCCAGGGCGGGGGCATGGCCAAGGGCTGCCTCATCGCCGCGATCATCGGTGTGCTCCTGCTCGTGATCGTCGCCGTGGCCGGGTTCTACCTGGTGAACCGGACCGCCGACACGATCAGCGAGACGTTCCCGTCGGGCTTCCCCACCTCGCTGCCCACCACCTTCCCCTCCGACGGCTCGACCGACGGCCTCGGCCAGGCGCTCGACGTCTCGGTCGGCGACAGCTTCGACCTGCCGCGCGGCACCATCGAGTCGGGCTGGCAGCTCGAGGCCCAGGACAGCGGCATCGGCATCGTCGACGTCACCGGGATGAAGGCCACGATCTCCTCCGAGGACGGCTTCCCGCTGCTGTTCACCATGTCCTTCCCCGCCTCCGGTGGTGAGCAGGTCCAGACGGTCTGCACGGCATCCGGTGCGTCCGGCGCCACCGTCGACGTGTCCTGCGTGCCCCTGTTCGGTGACGTCTCCGACGCCACCCGGGCGAAGGTCACCGCCTCGCTCTGAGCCGGGCGGGCGCGGCTACTTCTCCGGTCGCAGGGCCACCAGCTCGGAGACGAGCTGGGAGGTGTGCAGGTCCTGCGACTCGACATCCGGGCTGAAGCCGAGCCGCGCGACGACGAGCCCGGCTGACGGCACGACGTAGAGCCGCTGGCCGTCGTGGCCGTTGGCCCAGTAGGCGTCCTTCGGCAGGGTCCGGTCGACGAGGGAGCCGTCGGCCTGGCGGTTGACCCACCAGCCCCCGGCGTAGCCCTTCTCCTCGCTCACCGCGACCGGGGTCGCGGTGGTGGTCTGCTTCATCCACCCCTCGGGGAGCAGCCGCTCGCCGGCCCACACGCCGTCCTTGAGGGCGAACTCGCCGATCGTCGCCCAGTCGCGCGGCGTGGCCCACAGGTACGAGCTGCACACCGGGGTGCCGGTGGCGTCGGGCTCCCAGACCGCGGAGGTCAGACCGAGCGGTGCGAACAGCTGCTCGCGGGGCAGGTCGGCATCCGGGGCGTCGGCGAGGTCGGTGAGCACGCCGCACAGGATGTTCGTCGACCCGCTCGAGTACTGCTGGTAGCTGCCGGGCTGGTGCGCGAGCGGCTGGCTCGCGGCGTACGCGGCCATGTCGGGCTGCGCGTAGAGCATCTGGGTGATGGGGGTGCCGAGCGCGTAGGTCTCGTCCCAGGACAGGCCGCTCGTCATCCGCAGCAGCTCGTCGACGGTGATGTCCTTGCGGCCATCCGTCCAGTCGGGGCGAAGTCCCTTGTCGTCCAACGCGATCCGCTTCTGGAGCACCATCCGGCCGAGCATGAGGCTGGTCACGCTCTTGCCCATCGACCAGCCGAGCTGGGGGGTCTGCGCGTCGAACCCCTCGGCGTACCGCTCGCCGATGAGCTGGCCGTCGCGCAGCACCACGATGCCGCGGGTCCCGAGGGTCGCGGCGCCCGACACCGAGAGCTCGTCACCGAAGGCCCGGCCGATGGCGGCGTCGACCGCTGCGTCGGGCTCGGGAGCCGCGGCCTCGGACAGCGGGTTGGTGTCGGCGACGACCTTGGTCGCCTCGCCGAGGCTGGGCCGCTCCTTGCCCAGGGTGCAGCCGAACCCGCGGGTGTACCAGGCCTTCTGGGTCGACAGGCTGAACAGGATCTGCGAGGTGCTCGAGCCGCCCGCCTCGTTGACGTAGCCGGTCAGGAACGGCACGAGCGGGTTGTCCGGCAGGTCGGACTCCGGGTCGTCGCGGCCGGCGACGAGGGTGACCGCGCACGAGTTGTGGGCCGCGTAGCCGGTGCCCGTCTCGAGCAGGGGTCGGGCGTAGAAGTAGCCGCCGACGAGGGCGGCCACCACGACGACGAGGAACACCGCGACGATGCGGCGGAACAGACGCATGGGCGGACCGTACCGCCCGCGGCCGGGAACCGGGCCGCATTCGGATGCCGTGCCCCGCGCCGATCGCTCAGGCGGCCGAGACGGCGGCCTCCGCGACGTCGTCACCGGCCAGGTCGGCGCGCAGCCGGCCGAGGATGCCGCGCAGGATCCGCGACACCTGCATCTGGCTCACGCCGATCCGCTCGCCGATCTCGTCCTGGGTGAGGTCGTCGACGAACCGCAGGTGCAGCACGAGGCGCTGCCGCTGGTCGAGGCGGCTCACCGAGCGGCGCAGCGCGTCGCGGACCTCGTAGGTGCCGGCGTGCCCGGGCACCACGAGCAGGTGGTCGGCCAGGCTGGTGCCCGCGGAGGTCAGCGCGTCGAGCGAGGTGGCGTGGTAGCCGGCCGAGCACGCCCGTGCCTCCGCGACGTCGGCGGCCGTCACGGCGAGCACCCGGGCCAGCTCCTGGTCGAGCGGGTCGCGGAGCAGGACGTGCCGCAGCCGCTCCTCCTCGACGACGAGCCCGGCCCGCAGCTCCTGGATGCGTCGCGGTGGGCGCACCGCCCAGCCCTGGTCGCGGAACCACCGCTTGACCTCGCCGGAGATGGTCGGTGCGGCGTAGGCGGCGAAACCGGGTCCCGCGCCGGGTCGGTAGCGGCGCACGGCCTTGACCAGCGCGGTGCGCGCGACCTGCACCAGGTCGTCGGTCTCGATGCCCCGGCCCTGGTAGCGCCGGGCCACGGAGTCCGCGAGCGGGAGCCCGGCGAGCACCATCCGCTCGCGCAGCTCGGCGCGCTCGTGGTCGTCGGTGGCGGCCGCGAGGCGCTGGGCCAGCTCGTCGACGACCAGGTCGATGTCGTCCGGGCGCACCCGGTCTTCGGTGGGGGCCGCGGCAGGGGTCGAGGGAGCCATGCTCTCGTCCTTCGAGCAGGAGTGCGGCACCACTGTCGGACCGTCGTTCCGGGCCGGGTCTGCACCGGCTGGAACCATCCGACGGTAACAACGGGACGGGCGGGTGAGGGCTCTACGAACGCGGCCGTTTGTCAGGGTCTCGGTCGGGTAGGTGGGGACGGTTCGTGGAATGCCGAGGGGAGACGGTCTCCGGATCGCGAGGGCGGGATGAGCATCGACGAGGTGTGCGAGGAGATCGCCGTCGCCGCGTTCCCGGGCCGCCGCCACCTCCTGGGCGGGCAGTAGCGCCGACCCATCGAGCCCTTGACCGCATGACCCCACCCAACCCGACCTCCACCCGACCTCGACCCGGCCCGCCGGCCGGCTGCACCGTCACCGTCAGCCCTGCATGACCGACAAAGGAGTCCTCATGAACCGCACCCGCCGCGCCGCGACCCTCGTCCTCGTCCTCGGTGGCGCCCTGCTCGCCTCGGCCTGCGGAGGTGGCGGCTTCAAGGACGAGAGCGCGTCGAGCGCACCAGCATCCGCCAGCGGGCCGGCGTCGCTGAAGATGCTCATCGCCAGCTCCGGAGACGCCGAGACGAACGCGGTGAAGGAGGCGGCCGACGCCTGGGCGAAGAAGACCGGCAACACGGTCACCGTCACGGTGGCCAGTGACATGCAGCAGCAGCTCGCGCAGGGGTTCGCCAGCGGATCCCCTGCCGACGTGTTCTACATGGATGCCGCGCGCTTCGCCGACTACGCCAAGAACGGCAGCCTCTACGCCTACGCCGACCAGGTCAGCGACAACAACGACTTCTACGAGCCCCTGCGGCAGACCTTCACCTACGAGGGCAAGCAGTACTGCATCCCCAAGGACTTCTCGACCCTGGCGCTGCAGATCAACACCGACTCGTGGAAGAAGGCCGGCCTGACCGACGCGGACATCCCGACCACTTGGGACCAGCTCGAGGCCGTGTCGAAGAAGCTCACCACCAAGGACCAGGTGGGGCTGGGCATCGGGGTGGGCATCGACCGGCTCGGCGCGTTCGTCGTGCAGAACGGCGGATGGTGGCTCAAGGAGGACGGCTCGGCCCCGGCGGCGAACACCCCCGAGGTCACCCAGGCGCTGGAGTGGGTGCAGAAGAACGTCAAGGCCGGCAACTTCAAGATGTCCAACGAGCTCGACTCCGGCTGGGGCGGCGAGGCGTTCGGCACCGGGAAGTCCGCGATGACGATCGAGGGCAACTGGATCAAGGGCGCTGCGGCCAACGACTACCCCAAGCTCAAGTACAAGACCGTCGAGCTGCCCGCCGGCCCCAAGGGCAAGGGCACCCTGCAGTTCACCCAGTGCTGGGGCGTCGCCTCCGACTCCAAGGCCCAGGCCCAGGCGATCGACCTCGTGAAGTCGCTGAGCACGGTCGACCAACAGATGAAGTTCGCCGACGCGTTCGGGGTCATGCCGAGCCGCCAGTCGGCCGCCGACCAGTACAAGTCCAAGTTCCCCGAGGACGCCCCCTTCATCGCCGGTGGTGAGTACGGCCACGGCCCGATCAACGCGGCCGGCATGGAGCAGGTCGTCGGCGACCTGAACTCCAAGCTCGAGAGCTTCGGCGCGGCGAACATCCCGCAGGTGCTCGAGGGCTTTGACACCAACGCCAGCGCGGCCCTGAAGAAGTGAGCACCACCGACGCCGCCGTGGAGCCCGATGTCCGGGCTCCACGGCAGGGGCGGGGTGGCCGGGGGCAGGGCCAAAGGCAGTCGGTCGCGGGGTGGCTCTTCGTCACGCCCACGCTCGCCGTGCTCGGACTCTTCCTCGTCATCCCCATCGTGATGGCCCTGTGGGTCTCGTTCAGCGACTGGAACGGCCGAGGCAGCCCGTTCTCGTCACGGGTCAACCTCGTGGGCGCGAAGAACTACGCGGCCCTGCTGACCGAGCCGGGACTGTCGCGAGCGGACTTCATGATCTCGCTGCGCAACACCTTCTACTACGTGATCGGGGTGGTGCCGCTGCAGACGGTGCTGGCGCTCACCCTCGCGGTCATCGTCAACCAGCGCTTCCTCAAGGGACGCACCTTCTTCCGCACCGCCTTCTACTTCCCCTCGGTGGTGTCGTCGGTCGCCATCTCACTGGTGTTCCTCTTCCTCTTCACCGGCACGGGCGCGGTCAACCAGTTCCTGTCCCTCTTCGGCATCGACGGCCCCACCTGGTTCTCCGACCCACGCGGGCTGATCCACCTCGTGGGTGACTGGCTCGGGCTGTGGAGCGGCACCGACCCACCGTCGGTGCTGACCAACACCGAGGTCATGAGCCTGTCGCTGTGGGAGTGGCTCAGCGGGCCGTCGGTGGCGATGAGCGCGATCATGCTGCAGGTCGTCTGGACCACCGCCGGCACCTTCATGCTGATGTTCATCGCCGGCCTGCAGGACCTCCCCACCGAGGTCGAGGAGGCGGCGATGGTCGACGGTGCCAACAGGTGGCAGCGCTTTCGAAATGTCACCCTGCCGCACCTGCGGCCCACGATCCTCCTGGTCATCACCCTCGGGATGATCGGCACCTGGCAGGTGTTCGACCAGATGTACGTGATGACCCAGGGCGGCCCGGCCAAGACCACCCTGACCCCCGCCTACCTGTCGTACACCGCGGCCTTCAACCAGAACCAGTGGGGCGAAGGCGCGGCGATGGCGTTCCTGCTCTTCGTTCTGATCTTCGTGCTCACGAGCCTCCAGCGTTTCTGGCTGCGAGACCGGGACGCCGCGAAGCAGCGCAGGGCCGAGCGGGCCCAGCGCCGCACCGCGAAGAAGGGGGCGGCGGCATGACCCAGCCCACCGTCGGTAGCAACGTCAGCGAGGAGGCCAGGGCGCGCGGCGCGATGGCCAACCAGGCGCTGAGCACCCGGCCGTCGAATGGCGACGGCGGCTCCGTCGTCGCCCGCAGCAGCGCCATGAAGAAGCTCGCCGTCTACGCGGCCCTGCTCGTGTTCGCGTTGATCTACATCTACCCGTTCGTCGTGCAGGTCTCGACGGCGTTCAAGACCAACGCTGATGCCGTGGCCAACCCGCTCACGATCGTCCCCGACCCGATCACGACGGCGGCGTTCGAGCGGATTGCGCAGACCGACTTCCCGCTGTGGTTCATGAACTCGGTGATCGTGACCGTGTTCGTCACCCTCGGACGGGTCTTCCTCGACTCGCTCGCCGGCTACTCGCTGGCCCGGCTGAAGTACCGCGGCCGCGACGCGGTGTTCACGGCGATCCTCGCCGTGCTCGCGGTTCCCGGCATCGTGCTGCTGATCCCCAAGTTCCTCGTGCTCAACTACCTCGGCATCTACAACACCTACGCCGCGCTCATCGTGCCGCTCCTCGTCGACGCGGCCGGCGTGTTCATCATGAAGCAGTTCTTCGAGACCATTCCACCCTCGGTCGAGGAGGCGGCACGCATCGACGGTGCGGGCACCTTCCGGATCTTCTGGTCGATCGTGCTGCCGATGGCCAGGCCCGCGGTGATCACGCTGACGATCCTGTCCTTCCAGGGGTCGTGGAACGAGCTGGCGCACTTCATCATCGCCACGGACGACCCGAAGCTCTTCACCCTCACCCGTGGCGTGGCCCAGCTGACCTCGGGTGGCCTGGGCTCGGGCAACCAGTACCCGATCTCGATGGCGGCCGCGCTGCTCATGACGATCCCGACGGCGGTCGTGTTCATCATCTTCCAGCGCCAGTTCACGCAGGGCGCCAACGCCGGCGCCGAGAAGGGCTGAGGAGGCGCTCGACGGGGCTCGGGTGCTGAGGTGGCTGCCCCGGCAGCCGTCTCAGCACCCAACCCTGGAGAAGTTCCCGCCCCGGGCCTGTCGCATCCGGGGTCCTGCGTTCGTGGAGAGGGTGAGGACACGGCATAACGTCGGGTCCGGACACCACAGCCGAAGGAGCTCACCATGACCCAGTACCTGCTGTCCGTCTGGCACGACCGCGACGCGACGCCCGAGGACATCTACCCCGACCCGGAGGAGCGCGAGGCGTCGTACGCCGCCACCGGCCGGTTCAACGAGGAGATCCAGGCCAGTGGCAACTGGGTCTTCGCCGGCGGCCTGCACTCCCCGAGCACCGCGACCGTCGTCGACGGCACCGGCGACGAGCCGGTGGTGACCGACGGCCCCTACAGCGAGTCCAAGGAGCAGATCGGCGGCTTCTGGGTCGTCGAGGCGCCCGACCTCGACGCCGCGCTCGAGCTGGCCGCCCGCGGCTCGAAGGCGTGCCGGGGCAAGGTCGAGGTACGTCCCTTCCACGGCGAGTGACCCCGTGACGGATGCCGGTGCCGCCCAGGCGGTCGAGGACGTCTACCGCGCCGAGTTCGGCAAGGTGGTCGCCTCGATCGCCGGTCGGTTCGGCGACCTCGACCTCGCCGAGGAGATGGCCCAGGAGGCCTTCGTCGAGGCCGTGCGCCGGTGGCCCACCGAGGGGGTGCCACCGAACCCGGGTGGCTGGCTCACCGTCACAGCCCGCAACAAGGCCCTGGACCGGCTGCGTCGCGAGTCGACCCGTCAGGCCCGCCACGAGGAGGCCGACATGCTCACCGCCCGCGAGGACCCCGGCGCCCCGGTCACGTCGGTGACCGACGAGCGGCTCCGGCTCATCTTCACCTGCTGCCACCCCGCGCTCGCGCTCGAGGCGCAGGTGGCCCTCACGCTCCGCCTCCTCGGCGGGCTCACCGTGCCCGAGGTGGCCAACGCCTTCCTCGTGCCCGAGCGCACGATGGCCCAGCGGATCACCCGGGCCAAGCGCAAGATCGCCGCGGCCAACATCCCCTACCGGGTGCCGCGCGACCACGAGCTCCCCTCCCGGCTGCGCGGGGTGCTGGCCGTCGTCTACCTCGTCTTCACCGAGGGCCACCTGCCCGGCTCGGGTGGGGACGGCATCCGTGACGACCTCTGCGCGGAGGCGATCCGGCTCGGTCGCGTGCTTCGCGAGCTGATGCCCGACGAGCCCGAGGCCGCCGGGCTGCTCGCCCTGATGCTGCTCACCGACGCCCGGAGGGCCGCGCGCCTGGATGCCGGGGGCGCGCTCGTCACGCTCGACGTGCAGGACCGCTCGCTCTGGGACCGAGCCAAGATCGCGGAGGGCCACGCCCTGGTGCGGGAGTGCTTGCGGCGCAACCGACCCGGTCACTACCAGCTGCTGGCGGCGGTCAACGCCGTGCACACCGACGCCACGACCGCCGCCGACACCGACTGGTCGCAGGTACTGGCGCTCTACGACCAGCTGTATGCCGCCACGCCCACCTCCGTCGTCGCCCTGAACCGGGCCGTGGCGCTCGCCGAGGTGGAGGGGCCGGCATCCGCCCTCGTCGTCGTCGACGGCCTCGACCTCGACGGCTACCACCCGTTCCACGCGACCCGCGCCGACCTCCTGCGCCGGCTCGGCCGGGCGGACGAGGCGGCAGCCGCCTACGACCGGGCGATCGGGCTGACCGCCAACCCGGCCGAACAGGCCCTGCTCACCGCCCGGCGCGACGCCCTGGCCTGATCCCCGGCCGCCGGGGCGGCGGCCTCCGGGCGCTACCGTGGTGCCTCGTTTCGCTGACTGAAGGAGTCGCCCCATGGCCGGCGGTCTGGTCGCCCTGCTCGACGACGTGGTCGCGATGGCCAAGGTGGCGGCGGCCTCGGTCGACGACGTCGCCGCGGCGGCCGGGCGGGCCAGCGCGAAGGCGGCCGGGGTGGTCGTCGACGACACCGCCGTCACCCCGCGCTACGTGCAGGGCTTCACCCCCGACCGCGAGCTGCCGATCATCAAGCGGATCGCCGTCGGGTCGCTGCGCAACAAGCTGCTCATCATCCTGCCGGCAGCGCTCGTGCTCAGCCAGTGGCTGCCGTGGGTGCTGACCCCGATCCTCATGCTCGGCGGCACCTACCTCTGCTACGAGGGCGCCGAGAAGGTCTGGGAGAAGCTTGCCGGTCACGAGGACCACGAGACACCCGCCGCGGCGGTCGACGACGACCACGAGAAGACGATGGTGAGCAGCGCCATCCGCACCGACTTCATCCTGTCGGCCGAGATCATGGTCATCGCGCTCAACGAGGTCGAGGACGAGCCGTTCGTGTCGCGGGCGATCATCCTGGTGCTCGTCGCGATCGGCATCACCGTGCTGGTCTACGGCGTCGTCGGCCTGATCGTGAAGATGGACGACGTCGGCCTGCACCTCGCCGGGCGAGAGTCGGGTGCGGCCCGCACGGTCGGTCGCGGCCTCGTCGCCGGGATGCCGAAGCTGCTCTCGGCGCTGTCCACGATCGGCATCGTCGCGATGCTCTGGGTCGGCGGCCACATCCTGCTCGTGGGCGTCGACGAGCTGGGCTGGCACACGCTGTACGACTGGGTCCACCACGCCGAGGAGGCCGTCGGTGGCGGCGCGATCGGCTGGATCGTCAACACACTCGCCTCGGCCGTCATCGGCCTCGTCGTCGGGGCGCTCGTCGTCGTGGTCGTCACCCTGGTCACAAGGCTCCGCAGCCCGCAGGACCAGGACCAGGACACGCCGACCGCCGCCCACTGAGTCCCCCGAAAGACCGCGAGTTGGGTGCTCAGCCGGCTGCCCCGGCGACCACCTCAGCACCCAACCCTGGTCAGGTCGATGCCGCGCGGAGCTTCTCGAGCAGCGGCCCGGCCGCCTGGTCGAGGAAGGCCTGCTGGTGCTCGCCACCCACCTGCACGAGGGCGACGTCGGTGAAACCGGCCTCCCACCACGGCCGCACCGCCTCGACGACCGCGTCGAGGTCGGGACCGCACGGGATCGACTCCCAGCGACGTCCTCGGGCCGCACGAACTGGCTCGCACCGGAGAAGCCCATCGGGGTCGGGAGGTCGGCGTTGACCTTCCACCCGCCGCCGAACCAGCGGAACTGCTCGTGGGCGCGCTGCACCGCGGCCTCGTCGGAGGGGTCCCAGCAGATCGGGATCTGACCGATGGCGCGGGCTCCTGACCCGACCGCGGTGTCCGACACGGCGTTCCACCCGTCGACGAGCTCCTTGTCGGGCTGCACAGCGATGAGGTGGTCGGCCAGCGGCGCGAGCTCCTCGAGGCCCTCGTCACCGCTCATGGCGACGGCGAGCTCGACCCCCTGGTCGGGCAGGTCCCAGATCCGGGCCGAGTCGACGTCGAAGTGCTCGCCCCGGTAGGTGACCAGCTCGCCGGTGTGCAGCTCGCGGATCACCTCGACCGCCTCGTGCAGCATCGCCTGCCGCGTCGCGATGCCGGGCCAGCCGTCACCCACGACGTGCTCGTTGAGGTTCTCGCCGCTGCCCAGGCCCAGGGTGAACCGGCCCTCGGCGAGGATCTGCAGCGTCGCGGCCTTCTGCGCCACGACGGCCGGGTGGTAGCGCATCGTCGGGCAGGTCACGTAGGTCATCAGGTCGACCCGGCTGGTCGCCCACGCCACCGCACCGAGCACGGTCCAGGCGTACGGCGCGTGGCCCTGCTCGGTGAGCCACGGCGAGTAGTGGTCGCTCGACACGAGCAGGTCGAAACCGACCTCCTCGGCCCGCACGGCGGCGTCGACGAGCTCTCGCGGGCCGTTCTGCTCCGTCATCAGGGTGAAGCCGAAGCGGGTCATGGGGTCTCCTTCGGTCGGGGCTGGGTGGATCGCCTGGGGACGGCCGATGTGACGTCGACCTACCCCTCTGAGCGCGGCTCACCCGTGGCCGTCGAAGGTCGTGACCGGATGCTGCCCGCCCCGGGAATGCCGTCGACGCACCACCGCGTTGGCGCCCCCATGACCACCTGGGGCTTCATCGGCAGCGGACACATCGGCAGCACCGTGGCACGACTGGCGATCGACGCCGGCCACGACGTGGTGCTGAGCAACAGTCGCGGGCCGCAGACTCTGACCGACCTCGTCGCCGAGCTCGGTCCGCGCGCGCGTGCCGCCACACCCGACGAGGCCGCCCGGGCCGCAGACGTCGTCGTCGTGACCGTGCCCCTTCGGGCGAGGGGCGACCTGCCCCACGCTGCGCTCGCCGGCAAGGTCGTCATCGACACGATGAACTACTACCCGCAGCGGGACGGCCTGGTGCCCGAGCTCGAGGACGAGTCGACGACCACCTCAGAGCTGCTGCAGGCGCTCGCGCCGGACGCCAAGGTCGTCAAGGGGTTCAACAACATCCTCTTCTCGCACCTGGCGACCCTCGCGCGGCCGAGCGGGTCGCCCGATCGCAGTGCCCTGGCCATCGCTGGTGACGACACCGCGGCCAAGGAGGTCGTGCGTGAGGCCCTCGATGCCATCGGCTACGACACCGTCGATCTCGGACCACTGGCGCAGGGGTGGCGAACCCAGCGGGACACGGCGGCCTACGGCTCGATGTACGCCGTCGACCCCAGCGACTGGGGCAAGGGCGCCCACGCGGCCGACCGCGAGGCCGTGGCGACAGCGGCCCTCCAGGCGCAGCGCTACCGGGACGCCTGAGCGGCGGCGGTCAGCCCGGCATCCCGTACCGCCGGCTCATCCGACGGGCGAGCACGATGGACCCGACGAGGAGGACCGCGCCCACCGCGAACGAGACGAGCGCGATCCAGGCGGCCCCGGACGCCGAGGCGCCGAGCGCGGTGTAACCGACGGTGCCGGGCACGATGCCGATGGCGGTGCCGACCACGTAGTCGCGCAGGGAGACGGCGCTGACGCCGGCGCCGTAGTTGACGACCGTGAAGGGCAGCACGGGAGTCAGCCGGGCGACCACGACGGCCGCCATCCCCTGCCGGCGCAGGACCTCCTCAGCCCGGTCCAGGCGCGGGCCGGTCAGCTCGGCCACGGCCTCGCGACCGAGGGCGCGGGCGATGGCGAAGCCCACGACGGCGCTGAGCATCGAGGCGCCGAACGACAGTGCGATCCCCGCGGTCAGGCCGAACAGCGCCCCGGCCACCCCGGCCAGCAGGTTCTTGGGGACCGGCACCAGGGTGAGCAGCACGTGCAGCCCGACGTAGACCACCGGACCCCACGCCCCCGCGCGGGCGATGGCCGACTGCACGGCGTCGATCTCGCCGCCGAGGACCAGCCAGACGAGGCCACCGGCGATCAACACTGCCAGGGCCAGCCCCAGCAGGCGCAGCCGGGCGGCCCTCCTGCTCGTCACCGGATCAGCCTAGGTTCACCCGCCGACGCCCCGTGCAGGTCACCGGTCGCCGGACACCTCGGGGCCGATCCGCCGCGACCGCAGCGCCACGAGGAACGCGAGCACGACGACCGCGGTGACGATGGCGAACCCGAGCACCGGAAGGAGCGGGATGGTGATGCCGATCGCGCCGCCGACCACCCAGAACGCCTGCAGGATCGTCTCGGACCACGAGAACACCCGGGCCTGCACGTGGTCGTCGACATCGCGCTGGATGAGGGCGTCGAGGCTCAGCTTGGCGAGCTGGCCGAACAGGCCGGTGGCCAGCCCGACCAGCATCAGCGTCGGCAGCGAGTAGAAGACGGTGGTCAGCAGGGCGGCGAGCACGGCCACCACCGCGACGCCCGTCGCGAGCCGCTCCGGGGCGGGGGTGCGCCGCCGGTTGCCGATGACCGACCCGAGCGCGTTGCCGACGCCGGCCGCGGTCGCGACGATGGCCAGCACGGCCGGCCCCGACCAGCCGGGCAGCGGGTGCTCGCGCATGAGGAAGGCGAGGAACAGGGTGAGGAAGCCGGACAGCAACCGGGCACCGGTGGTCAGCCAGAGCACGTAGCGCACCGAGGGCGGCAGCGCGCGCAGCCGCCGGGCCCCGCGGCTGGCCGACGGCATCGGCAACGGCCCCTCGCCGGCCCGGGTGCCGTCGAGGTCGAGCTCGCCGGCCGTGGAGTCGACCCGGGCCGGCAGCCGGATGGCGAGCACGGTGGCCACGACGTAGACGACGAACGCCAGCCGCAGGGACCAGTCGGGACCGATCCGCGAGAGCGCACCGGCGAGCCCGCCGCCGATCGCCATGCCGATCAGCCCCGCGATCGTGAGGCGGGAGTTGGCCGTGACCAGGCTGATGTCGCTCGGCAGCAGCCGCGGCACGGCGGCGGCGCGCGCCACGGCGTACGTCCGGCTGGCGACCAGGCAGCCGAGCGCCGCGGGGAACAGCCACCGGCTGTCGTCGACCACTGCGGACGCGAGCACCCAGGCCAGGAAGGCGCGGCTCGCCAGCGTGGCGCCGAGCGCCCAGCGCCGGCCGTGCCGGAAGCGGTCGAGCAGGGGGCCGATGAGCGGGGCGAGCAGCACGAACGGCGCCATGGTCAGCACCAGGAACAGTGCGACCCGGCCGCGCGCCTCGTCGGTCGGGAGCGCGAAGACGGTGCCGGCGAGCGAGACGGTGAGGGCGGCATCCGCCGCGACGTTGACGGCGTGCAGCTCGGTGAGCCGCGCGAGCCCGGTGTCGGCGGCACCGTCGGCGTCGGCGAACCGTCGGAAGCGCCGGCCGGCCGCAGCCCCACCGCGTCCGACCAGCCGGATGCCGGCCCGCCCGCCGCGACCGACGCTGCGGCCCGCGCCGGCCACGCGGCGGCGCGGGGTGCGCGGAGCCGTGTCGGGAGGGCGCTCGTCGGCGGTCATGACCCCCCGATCCTCCCCCGAACCGGGCAGGACTCGCGAGAGGGGCGTCGGTGGGTCAGGCCGAGCCGTGCTTGGGGGCCGGGCTCGGGCCGGGCTCGGGCTCTACCGGAGCCGAGGTAGATGGCCAGCCACGTGGTCCCCACCCGGTGCGCGCTGCATCGGACTCGTGTCCGCGCCGCGCGGTGTCTCTCTGCGAGCCACCCGTACTGCTTGACTGTCCGGTGCCCACCCGAGGCTGGAGGACGTGAGATGACCGAGACCACGACCCATGCGGACGTGACGTCGGATGCAGTGCAGTCGCACGTCGTCCCGACGGTGGCCGAGCCGCGACGACGCCGCCGCCCGGGGCGGCTGTCGCTCACCGGGGGAGTGCTCGGCCTCAGCTTCGGTGCGATGAGCGTGACGCCCTCACTGGTGCCGCGGGCCTGGATCCTCCAGTCACTCGTCACCGGGCTGTGCGTCGTCACCGGCTACGGGCTGGGTGCGTTCGTCGGATGGGCCTACCGGTCCCTGCGGCTTCCGGACCTGCCCGACCGCGCCCGGTCGGTCGCGTGGAAGGCACTGGGCGCGCTGGCCGTGGTGCTGCTGCTCGTCGGCGGTTGGCTCGGCTGGCGGTGGCAGTCCGATCAGCGCGAGCTGCTCGGAATGGACACCTCGGTGCCACTGGTGTGGCTGGTCGCGCCGTTGCTCGGCCTGCTCGTCGCCGCCCTGCTCCTCGGCATCGGACGGGCGGTGAAGGCCCTGGGCCGGGCCGTGTTCCGCCCGCTGGGGCGGCTGCTGCCGGTGAGGGTGGCCTGGCTGATCGCCATCGTCGTCACCGTCGTCGTGACCTACCTCGTGTTCTCCGGCCTCCTCATCGGAAACCTCCTCTCGGCCGCGGACTCGATCTTCGCGAGCAACAACCACGACGACAAGCCTGGGGTGGTCAACCCGCAGGTCGCGACCCGGACCGGTGGCCCGACGTCGGGAGTCACCTGGGAGAGCATCGGCCGCGAGGGCCGGGCGTTCGTCGCGTCGGGCCCCACGGCCAGCGAGATCTCCGCGGTGGTGGGTGACCCGGCGGCCGTCGAGCCGGTGCGGGCGTTCGTCGGCCTGGAGACGGCCCCGACCGCCGCCGAGCGCGCGCAGATCGCCGTCGCCGAGCTGCGCCGTCTCGGCGGGTTCCAGCGCGGCGCCATCGCCGTGGCGGGCACCACCGGCAGTGGCTGGATCGACCCCAAGGCGGCCGATGCGCTCGACTACGCCACCCACGGCGACGTCGCCACGGTCTCGACCCAGTACTCGTACCTGCCGAGCTGGCTGTCCTTCCTCGTCGACCGAAGCCGGGCGGCGACCAACGCCGAGCAGCTGCTGACCGCGGTGCGGGTGGAGCTCGACGCGATGCCGGCCGACCAGCGCCCGGAGCTGTACGTCTACGGGGAGAGCCTGGGCGCGTTCTCCACCGACAACGCCTTCACCAGTGTCGAGGACATGTCGACGACCACGGACGGTGCCCTGTTGATCGGCCCCCCGAGCTTCGACGCCACCTGGCAGAAGGTGGTGGCCGGTCGTGCGGCGGGGTCGCCGGCCTGGAAGCCGATCTACGGCGACGGCGCCCTGGTGCGGGTCGCCACGACCGATGCCGAGCTCACCGACGAGACGCTCACCTGGCAGACGGACAACCCGATCATCTACCTCACCCACGCCTCGGACCCGATCGTCGCGTGGACGGCGGACCATGCCGCGTGGCTCGACCCGCGTGGCCCGGACGTCAGCCCACGGGTGGTCGCCTGGCCCGTCGTCTCGGGGTGGCAGGCGACGGTCGACCAGTTCAACGCGAACGGCGTGCCGGCCGGGCACGGCCACGTCTATGACGAGACGGTGGTCACGGCCTGGTCGGAGATCATCGGGCCACCATCGCTGCCGGACAGCGAGATCGCAGCCATCGAGAAGGCGATCGGTGCCCTGCCCCAGTGAGGCGGTCCCCCAGATCTGGGCACTGGCACGGCGACCCGGCCGGGCAGGGTGAGCGGCGGCCGGCATCCGGAATCGCGCGCCCGCGTGTGGTGTTGTGGACCCCATGACCCCTCCCGGCACCGACATGGCCGAGCGCTACGAGCGCGCCCGGGCGATGTTCGAGCACGGTGAGTACCAGGCCGCGGCCGAGGCGCTCGCCACCCTCGTCGACGAGAGCGCGTTCGAGCCCCCGCTGCACGGCACCACCGAGCTGCGGCTCCTGCTCGCCCGGTCCTACTACCACTCGGCGCAGCTGGGGCGGGCGGAGCGGGTGACCCGCGCGATCCTCGCCGACGTGCCGGACGAGGCCTACGCCAACCTGCTCCTCGGGCGCACCCTGCAGCGGCAGGGCCGGCAGGCCGAGGCCAAGCCGCACCTCGCGATGGCCGAGCTGCTCGGCGGCTACGCCGTCACCGGGCGACTGCCGCGTGACGACGCGGCCGGCGGTGCCGGCGGCGGTGCGGACAGTGCCGGCACGCGCCGGCGGCACCGACGAGCGCGGATGAGCGACTACGGTCACGAGCTCGAGTTCGGGCTGTTCCCCTCGCCGGATGCCGCGCGCGCCCACCAGGTGCTCGAGCTCGCGGCCGTGGCGGAGGTCAGTGGCCTCGACCTGGTCACGGTGCAGGACCACCCCTACCAGGCCCGTCACCTCGACGCCTGGACGCTGCTCTCGGTGATCGCCGCGCGCACCTCGACGCTGCGGGTGGCCCCCAACGTGGCGAACCTTCCCTTGCGCAACCCGGTCGTGCTGGCCGGGTCGGTGGCGTCGCTCGACCTGCTCAGCGGCGGCCGGGTCGAGCTGGGCATCGGCGCGGGGGGGTTCTTCGACCCGGTCGTGGCGGCCGGCGGCGTCCGGCTCTCACCGGGTGAGGCGGTCGACGCGCTCGAGGAGGCCATCGGCATCATCCGGGCGATGTGGGTCGGCCGCGGCAGTGTTCGGGTCGAGGGCGTGCACCATCGCGCGCTCGGGGTGCACTCGGGGCCGGCTCCCGCGCACCCGGTGGGCATCTGGGTCGGCGCCTACAAGCCACGGATGCTGCGCCTCACCGGCCGGCTCGCCGACGGGTGGCTGCCCAGCGCCGGCTACGCCGGGCCGGAGGTCCTCGGCGAGATGAACGCCCGCATCGACGAGGCAGCGGCGGCCGCCGGGCGAGCGCCCGAGGCCGTGCGACGGCTCTACAACGTGTCGGGCACCTTCGCGGGCTCGGGCGGCTCCGGCTTCCTCCAGGGCCGGCCGACCGACTGGGCCGAGCGCCTCGCCGAGCTGACCCTGGAGCACGGGATGGCGACGTACATCCTGGCGACCGACGACGTCGACGACGTCCGACGCTTCGGGGAGGAGGTCGCACCCCTGGTGCGCGACCTCGTGGCCACCGAGCGAGGGCGTCGCGCTGCCGGCGAGGCGGACGCCGACGGACCGGCCTCCGTGCCGGCCCAGCCAGAGCGTGTCGAGACGCGTGTCGTCGAGAATGCTTCTCCGGCAACCGAGTCGCAGGTGAAGGGACCCGTCGTCACGCCGACGCCCGACGACGGGAGCCGGCTCACCGGCATCCTGCCGTGGGACGAGGCCGGCCGGCCGACCTACCCGGTGGGCCCCGACCCCGCCGCGCAGGCGGGCTACCGACCCGCCCAGCTCGCCGTGCCGCAGCACCTCAAGGACGTGCACGACCACCTGCGCAGCGAGCTCGCCCAGGTGCGCGACATCGTGGCGCAGGTGGTGAGCGGGCACCGCGACGTGGGGCAGGCGCGGTCGGCCGTCAACGCGATGACGATGCGGCAGAACAACTGGACCCTCGGTGCCTACTGCGAGTCGTACTGCCGGGTGGTCACCACCCACCACACCCTCGAGGACACCGGGATCTTCCCGCACCTGCGGGCCACCGACCCCGACGCGGTGCCGATCATCGACCGGCTCGAGGAGGAGCACGAGGTGATCCACGACGTGCTCGACGACGTCGACCGGGCGCTCGTGGCGCTGGTGGCCGACGAGGCGGGAGGGCTGGAGCGGCTGCAGCACGTCGTCGACCTGCTCACCGACACGCTGTTGTCACACCTGGCCTACGAGGAGCGCGAGCTGCTGCACCCGCTGGCGCGGCACGGCTTCTACCGCTGAGGGTCGCCTGAGGTGGTGGCCCGCTCCTCGAGCACGGCGAGGTCGCGCTCGGCGTAGGTGCGGTGCTGCCACTCCTCGTTGAGCACCACGAGCAGGCAGTCGCGCACCGGAAAGCTCTCGGGCGGCGGCCAGCCGGGTGCGTCGACCGGTGTGGTGTCGTCGGCGAGCGACTCGTCGGTGAGGCCGTCGACGACCTGGCGCACGGTCGCCATCCGGTCGTGCCGCAGGACCAGCGCCTCGTCGAGGGACGGACGGGCCGCACGGTCGCGCGGAGTGCCGGGGGTGTCGGGCATCTGGTCCCACGGCAGGTCCAGCGGGTGCCACGGCGCCGGGTCGCCGAGGATGGCGCGGCGCACCCAGGCGTCGGTGGCGAACGCGAGGTGGCGCAGCGTCTCGATGAACGACCACTCGCCGTCGACCGACTCGTGGAGCTGCTCGGGCGGCAGCCGTCGGGCCCGCTCGACGGTCTGCGCCCATCTCCGCTCGTTGACGTCCCAGGCCTCGCGGAAGCCGTCTGGAGTGGTGGGTCGCATCTTCGGGCGGTCGGGGTCGCGCCGGTCGAGCTCGGCCTCGACGAGTGGTGCGACGTCGACGCCGTTGATCGTCACGTCGAGGAGCTCTCCGGTGATGACGACGTGGCCGATCTCGACGCCCTTCATCTGCACGTGCTTGATGTCGACCGAGCGGAACTCGGCGCCGGTCAGGTCGACCGACCGGAAGCTCGCCCCGGTGAGGTCGGCGTGCTCGAAGCGCGCGCCGGTGAGGTCGGCGTGCTCGAACCGACGGCCCCGGCGACCGGGGATCTCCTGCAGGGCCCACGAGTTGCCGTCGGGGTCACTGAAGTACGCGTACTTCACCCCGCCCATGTCGTCGACGCCCGACACGTCGACGCCGCGGCCGGTCAGCTCGGCCCGGGCGGCCTCGATGTCGTCGACGACGAGGTGGAGGCCGCTGACCGGGCCGGCATCCGGGGAGCCGATCCCGACGCCCACGACGACCGAGCAGCCGGAACCCGGCGGGGTCAGCTGCACGATGCGCATCCCGTTGCCGGGCTCGACGTCGTGGTCGAGGTGGAAACCCACCCGGTCGACGTAGAAGGCCTTGCTCGCGTCGACATCCGTCGAGGGCAGCGGGATCAGCTCGAGGCGCAGGTCCATGGCGGTCGTCTCCTCGGTGGATGGGGGGACCCCCACGGTAGGCGCCCGCACCGACGGTGAAGTTCGCACCGGAACCTTCACCTTCGCACCGGAACGGTTGTGGTGCGAAGGTGAAGGTCCCGGGATCGGGCGGGAAAGTTGGGACTCGGGGGTCAGGCGGCGTGGGACGCCTCGAGCGCCAGGAGGTGCTCCTTGGCGGCCGGCCCACCGGCGTACCCGCCGACACCCCCGGAGGCCGGAAGCACCCGGTGGCACGGGAGCACGATGCACAGCGGGTTCCCGCCCAGCGCCGTACCGACAGCGCGCGCCGCCCCGGCGTGGTCGACGGCGCGGGCCAGCACGGCGTACGTGGTGCGCTCGCCGTACCCGACCCGCTCCGCGAGCCCGGTGAGCACCTCGCGCTGGAACGGCGAGGCCAGGGCCAGGTCGGTCGGCACGTCGACCGACCGCGCGGCACCCGAGAGGTATGCCGTGAGGGCGCGGCGCGCGGCATCCGTCGGGGTGGCGTGGCGAAGCACCCGTGGGCTGACACCGGCGGCGAGCCTGGTGAGCCAGCGGTCCTCGGCTGCCGTGTCGGGTGCGTAGGCGCAGGTCACCACCCGCCCGTCGGAGCGGACGGCCACGAGCAGCCGGCCGACCTCGGTGTCCTCGATCACGTAGGAGACGTCGGTCGGCTCGAGCACGGGCGGGCCGGCGAGCGGGGGATCGAAGGTGGTGAACGGGTTGGTCATGGCTGGTCCTTGAGGTCGAGGCGGAGGCTGGCGATCGCGTCGCTCACCAGGCGGCGGCTCATGCCCGGCGAGGTGCCGAGCGCGGCCGCCACCGCGCGGTGGTCGAGGTCGCCGACGAAACGGAGCACGACGGCATCCCGCTGCCGCGCCGGCAACGCGCCGACCCGCGCCCACAGGTCGCCGTCGGGCGCCTCGGGCGGGGGCAGGGTCGGCGCCTGCGCGAGCAGCGACGGGTCCTCGTGGGGGATGGTGCGGCGGGCCGCGCGGTGGTGGTCCATCGCGCACCGGTGGGTGATCGTGAGCAGCCACGAGCGCAGGTTGCGGGCGTGGGTGAGCCGGGGGTACGCGGCCAGCGCCTGGGTCCACGCCTGCTGGGCGACGTCGTCGCCGTGACCGGGCGCGAGGGCGTGCGCGAGGCGGGCGACGTCGCGCCAGTGCTCGTCGACGAGGAACTGGAAGGGTGGAAGGCTCACGATGATCCAACGGTAGGGGGCCCGGACGTGTGAGGATTCTGCTGTGGACGTCGTGAAGCGGGCGTGGCTGCCCGGGGAACCGGTGCCGCCCCAGCGATCCGGCCCGCTCGTCATCGCCCACCGGGGGGCCAGCGACGAGGAGCCCGAACACACCCTGCGCGCCTACCGCAAGGCGTTCGAGCACGGCGCCGACGGGGTCGAGTGCGACGTGCGGCTCACCGCCGACCACCACCTGGTCTGCGTGCACGACCGGCGGGTCGAGCGCACCTCCGACGGCGAGGGGGTCGTGTCGTCGCTGGAGCTGGCCCGGCTCGAGGCGTTCGACTGGGCCTCGTGGAAGACCGCCGACCGTCCCGGCGACACGGAGTCGCCCGAGAGCGACCCCGAGCGCGGCCACCTGCTCACCCTGCGCCGGCTGCTCGACACCCTGGTCGACACCCGCCAGGAGGTGGTCACCCTCATCGAGACCAAGCACCCCACCCGGCACGGCAACGACGTCGAGAACACCCTCGTGCAGGTGCTGCGCATGTTCGACCTCGACAACGGCGACCGGCCGGGGCGCCCGCACGTGCGGATGATGTCCTTCTCCAACCGCGCGCTGCAGCGGGTCCACAAGCTCGCCCCCCGGCTGCCGCTGGTCTACCTCGTCGATGCGACGCTGCCGGCCCTGACCTGGGACGGCAGCCTGCCCAAGAACGTCGGCGCCGTCGGGCTCGACGTGCGGATGCTGCGCCGCCCCAAGGTCGTCCAGGCCTACCAGCGGCGTGGCCACCAGGTGTACGTCTGGACCGTCGACCACCACGACGAGGTCGACCGCTGCATCGAGCTGGGGGTCGACGTCATCATCACCAACCGTCCCGGCCACGTCCTTCGCCAGGTGCAGCGTTCCGGCTAGGTTTGGCCGCGTGACCTCCAACTTCGACCACGACGACAGCCAGGACGACGACGAGACCGTCGGCACCGGCCGCACCGGCGAGACCGGCCTGGTCGTCACCGAGAGTCCCGGGCCCGGCGTCGACAGCATCATCTGCACGCTGCGGGCCCCCCACGAACCCGCCTCGGTCGGCAAGGTGCGCCGCGAGGTGGTCAACGACCTGCAGACCCGCGACCTGCCCGAGCAGCTGGTCGACGAGGCCGAGATGGTCGCCTCCGAGCTGCTGACCAACGCGGTCCGGCACGCCCGCCCGCTGTCCGACGGCACGATCCGGGTGCGCTGGAAGATCCGCGGCGACGTCGTCGAGGTCGAGGTCACCGACGGCGGCGGCGAGAGCATCCCCCGCCCGGCCCCGCGCACCGTGTGGCTGTCGTCGGGTCGCGGGCTGCGCATCGTCCGCTCGATCGCGCACGAGTGGGGCGTCACCGAGGACCGCACCGGCAACGTCGTCTGGGCGACCCTCGGTGGCCCCAGCCGCCGCCGGGCCACCTGACCCCACCCCGTTAGGGTGCTCGCATGGGCAAGGCATCACGACGTCAGCGCGGCACCGACACCGCACCCCGGCAGTCCCGACCGCGGCCGGCGCCGTTCGAGCGGCGGCCCTTCGAGGGGCTCACGGGTGAGACCGACTGGGTCGCCCTGCGCGAGATCCTCCCGGCCGCCACCGCGGTCGTCACCGTGCGCCCCGAGCACGTGCCCGACGGTGCCCCGGCCGAGGTGACCGTCGCGACCGTGCTGCCGATGGCGTGGCCCGGGCTGCACCGCACCGACGGCACCGTGCTCATCGGCACCCAGTCCGGCAACGCCAGCGGCGACGCCTCCCGCGACCTCGCCGGGCAGCTGCTCGCTGCGTTGGCTGCGGAGCCCGGTCACCCGGTGCTCACCACCGAGCAGGTCACCGCCGACAGCCCGCGCCTGCAGGACGTCCTCACCGACGACGGCGCCTTCGAGGTCACCGTGCACGAGGGGTTCGACTTCTGGGTCGAGGGCCAGGAGCTCGAGGGCGACGCCGCCGAGTCGCTCGAGCGCGCCAACTCCAGCGTGGTGCCGACCGCGCGGATGTCGGCGCTCCCGTCGGCCTACTGGGTGCGCATCGGGGAGCGGGCCCACATCCGCCTCGTGCTTCCCGACGACGAGGACGCCGCCACCGACGCACTCTCCCGCCTGCACGCGGCCGGCGACGACGCCCTCGGTGGCGACACCCGGCTGCTCGGCGCCTTCCGGGCCTGCGGCCTGCTCGTGCCGGTGTGGGACCTCGACCCAGAGCTCGAGCCCGCCGACCACGAGGCCGAGCTCGCCGCCTGGGGCGAGCGCTACGCGGTGGCCCTGGCGTCCGACGCCGCACTGACCGCAGAGGAGCGCCGCGCCCGCTCGGGCCTGCTGAGCCGCCAGGTCACCCTCCGCTGATGTCCCGGTCCCGGGTGGGTGGTTGCCGATGAGCGCGCTCGCAGCGCGCGTGGCCGCCGTCGTCCCGTGCAAGGACGAGGTGGAGCGCATCGCGGCGACCGTCGCCGCGGTCTCGTCGCTGCCGCAGGTCGCGCGCGTGGTGGTCGTCGACGACGGCTCGACCGACGGCACCGCCGATGCCGCCCGCGCGGCCGGGGCCGACGTCGTGCGCCACGAGCGCAACCGCGGCAAGGCGGCCGCGCTCGAGACCGGCGTGCGCCGGGTGCGCGAGCTCGAGCGGGCGGATGCCGCGGCCGACCCCGCCGCCGCGTGGCACGCCGCCCTCCTCTTCGTCGACGGCGACCTCCAGGACACCGCCACCAACCTCGGCGTGCTCACCGCGGCCGTGCTCGACGGCACCGCCGACATGACCATCGCCACCCTCCCCGCACAGATCACCGCCGGTGGAGGCCGCGGCCTGGTCGTCGGCCTGGCCAGGAGGGGCATCGAGCACCTCACCGGTTTCCGTGCCGTTCAACCGCTTTCGGGCATGCGCTGCCTGAGCCCGTTGGCGTATCGACGCGGGCAGCCCGCTCGCACGCGGCTGGGGTGTCGAGACGGCCCTGACCGTCGACGTGCTGCGCGCGGGGCTCACCGTGCTCGAGGTGCCCTGCGAGCTGCAGCACCGGGTCAGCGGGAGGAACTGGCGCGGCCAGGTGCACCGGGCGGCCCAGTACCGCGACGTCTGGCTCGCGCTGGTGCGGCGCGGCTGGCGGCCGTGGCACCGGGGCTGACCCGCGCCCACCGGCTCTGCGTCGGTCTGGCGCTCGGCCTGCTGCTGCTGGTCGGCCTGTCCGCCCCGAACGCCGCCCAGCCCGACCTCGCCCCGCCCGGCTGGGTCATCGGCCCGCGCCTGCCGCTCACCCTGGGGCCGGCGGCGGTCACCGCGACGCTGTGGACGGCGTACCTGCTCGGTGGGGTGGCTGTGTACCTCGGCCTGCGCGGCCGCGTCGAGGCCCTGCGCAGCTGGCTGGCTCCGGGCGTCATCGCCCTGGTCGCCCTGCTGAGTGCGCCGTTCGGGTCGGCCGACCACGTCAACTACCTCGCCTACGGCCGGATCCTCGTGCAGGGCGGCAACCCCTGGGTCGACGCGCCGATCAGCTGGGCCGGCGGGCTCGACCCGGTGACCAGCCGGGTCGAGGCGCCGTGGACCACCGAGCCGAGCGTCTACGGGCCGTTCGGCACGCTGCTGCACGGCCTGTCGGCCTGGGTCGGTGGCGGCTCGCTGCGCCAGGGCGTGTGGGTGTGGCAGCTGCTGGTCGTGCTCTCGTGGCTCGCCGTGCGGGCGCTGCTGCGGGCCGCGCTCGACACCGACCTGCACGGCCGGGTCGACGTGCTCTGGACGCTCAACCCGCTCGTCGTCGGCATCGGCGTCCTCGGGGCGCACATCGACACGGTCGCGTCTGCGCTGGCGCTCGCCGCGGTCGTGGTGGCCGCGCTCCGGCCGGGGTGGGTGGGGGCGGCGCTCGCCGGTGGCTGCGTCGCCCTGGCCGGTTCGACGAAGTTCACGTATGCCGTGGTGGGCGTCGCCATCGTGGCCGCGTGGTGGGTGGTCGGTCACCGCGCGGGGGCCCTGGCCCGGCTCGTCGGGGCGCTGGTGGGCGCCTTCGTCGTGGTCGCCGGGGCGCTCCAGCTCTGGGCCGGGCCACACGTCTACGACCAGCTGCTGCGCTCGCGCTCGGCGGTGTCCCTCGCGACCCCGTGGCGACCGCTGCTCGAGTGGGGACGCGACGCCCTGGGCAACGGCACCACGCGGGCCCTGATCAGCGGCGCGGCGATGTTGCTGGCCGTGCTGCTCGCCTGGTGCCTGCTGCGGATCAGCCGCCCCGCCGTCCCAGCTTTCCCGCCCGATCCCGGAACCTTCACGTTCGCACCGGAACCGAACCCCCGCGAAGGTGAAGGTTCCGGTGTCGAGCATGCCCTCGACCCGCCACCCGAGGATGCCGTCGGCCCGACATCCGCGGATGCCGTCGCCCCGCCACCCACCTTCGCGGCCGTCGCGCTCTGGGTCACCGCGTGCCTGGCCCTGGCCTACTCCCTGGCCGCGCCCTACTCGCTGCCCTGGTACGACCTGCTCGTCTGGTGCGCCCTGCCCGCGGTGCTGCCCGGCCTGGTCGACCTCGTGGCGCTGGTGCGCCTGGTCGCGCTCGCCGTCGCCTACGTGCCCGGACGGGTGCTCGGCATGACGCCGGCGGTCGAGGACCTCACGCTGGGGGTGCGGCGGGGCGTCATCCCGTGGGTGGGGCTGGCGCTCTGGGTGGTCGTCATCGGCGCCGGCGTGCGGAGCGGGTCTGCGCGACGGCGCGGGCCTCGTCGAGCAGGTACGACACCGACACCGACACGATGAGCGGCACCGCGAGCGTGGCTCCGACGGCGGGGATCGCCACACCGGAGTCGTTGATCAGGAAGCCGATGGTCAACGTCACGAGCAGCGCGATGAGGCCGGCCCGCAGCGTGGGCGCCTGGTCGTAGGAGCGCTGCATGGCCCGCGACCCCCACGAGGTGGGCCGGGCGAGCACGTAGATGACGAACAGCAGCGCGGCCGGCACGAGCAGGGTGAGCGGCGCGTTGCCGAGCAGGATGTCGATGTTCTGCTGGCCCTTGCGCACGACGATGTCGAGCGCGTTGCCGTCGATGATGGCCTGCACGAAGCGACCCAGGTGGCTGCGCGAGGGTGCCGGGCGCAGCCAGTCGGCCCCGGCGACCACGAAGAACAGGGCGACCACCCCGACCACGAGGAGGACCAGGCGCTTCCAGGTGAGCTTCAGGCCGAGCACCGCGAGGATCAGGTAGACCAGCCCCGGCACCAGGGCCGGCGGCCCGCCGCCGTCGGCGCCCCAGAACGGCATCGCGTCGACGACGACCGCGAACCCGCCGATCAGTGCGACCGCCACCGCGGCGGCCCGCTGCCGCCCGGCGCTGACGAGGATCGACGACACCGCGGTGCAGAGCAGGATCGTGGCCGTCGCGAACAGTGCGAAGGTCGGGTTGCCCATGCCGTAGTAGCGGCCACCGACCACGGGCTGCAGGCCCATGAGGGACGACAGCTGCAGCCTCGACCCGGTCATCACGTCGACCGCGAGCACGATCATCGTCGTGGCCGAGACGAACGCCATCGGCCCGAGCGCCCAGCGCCCCCACGGCCCGCGCAGGGCCGCCGTGGCGATGATCGCCACGAACAGCCCGACGGCCGCGACCACCGAGATCATGTCGACCGGGAAGCGCCACCAGGGGAGCAGGTTGGCGAGGAAGGTCGAGACCGGCACGGATGCCGCGGCCACCGAGATCACGCGCACGCGCGACAGCGTCCGGACCCGGGTGCGCTCGTTCCCCAGCCGGCCCTTGTAGACGAGCAGGACGAGCAGGTAGATCGCGATCTGGCCGTAGGCGAACACGGTGAAGAACGGCTCGACGAGGTCGTGCACGTCGTGGCTGGCCTCGTCGTAGTCGGCGAGGTAGGTCAGCCGGGCCTCGGCACGTCGCTCGGAGTTGTCGGGCGCGGGGTCGCTCGTGAGCGGCGCGCCCGACACGGCATCCGGCACCGGCAGGCCGACGACCGAGAGCACGGTCGCGGTGACGTCGGGCGCCTGGGCGAGGCCCTTCTGCTTCGTCGAGTGCGACACCAGCACGCCGGGCCCGAAGTGCGGGCCGCGCGCGACGACCAGGCGCAGTCGCTCGCTGATGCCCGCATCCGAGAGGGAGGCCACCACGTAGTCGGCGCCGTTCGGCCCGGCCTCGATGACCTGGCCGATCCGGGCGTCGATCTCGCGCAGCTGGGCCTCGCGCGTCGCGTCGGTCGGCTCACCCTGGGCGACGTCGCCGGGATCTCGCAACGAGCCGACGTCGACCAGCGTGATCGGGCAGGCGTTGAGGTCCTCGAGCATCTGCTGGTCGGACCATTCGGAGTACTGCTCGATGCGCCCGTCGCGCCGGGCGCCACCCACCGCCGCGAACGGCGAGACCGCCTTGACGCACATCGTGCCGGCCGCCGCGGTGTCGCCGAGCAGGCCGAGCCGGGAGTCGAAGCGCTCCTGCGAGGCCGCCGCGAGGTAGCTGGGCCACTGCAGCACCGACCCGTTGACCACGGCCGGGTCGTTCGGGCAGGGCCGGTTGGAGGGGTCGCGTTCGTCCCCGCTGCGCGGGGCGGCGGCCCGGGCGCCGGCCGAGACCCCGAGCCAGCCGTCGATGGGGCAGGTGTTGGAGTAGACCGAGCGCACCGAGAGGGCCGCCGACGAACCGTCGCGCAGCAGCATCCACAGGTTGGGGGTGGTCTCCTGGTCGACGTCGGACCAGCCGATGCCGCCGGTGCCGACCAGCACCACGGCGCCCGCGGGGTCGGCCACGACGCTCGAGCCGATCGTCCCGGCCCACGCGGTGGCGCCGAGGAAGAGTCCCGTGACCACGGTCGCCAAGGCGACCGTGACGGCAAGGGCTCGGCGCAGCACGGGGCAAGGTTACGGGTCGGTAGCCTCGCCGCCCGAATCAGCCGACACTCAGGCTTCGTGCAGGATGCCGTGCGGCCACGTGGCACCGGACCCCCGACAATGGTGCCGTGACCACGACCGCCGACCGCACCGTCCCGCGCCACCGGTGGCTCCTGGCCGTGCTGGTCATCGCGCTGGCGGCCGTTCCTGTCGTGCTGCGCTACCTCGTGTTCTGGCCGCTCGACCAGTGGCAGGTCGATGTCGAGGTCTACCGCGAGGCCGGTGTCTCGATCCTCACCGGGCGCCCGGTCTACGCCGCGCTCACCGAGGCCCCGCAGCTGCTCCCGTTCACCTACCCGCCGTTCGCGGCCGTGCTCGCGATTCCCCTGGCGATGATGCCGTTCGGTGTCGCCGGGTGGCTCTGGACCGGGCTGCAGGTGCTCGCGACCACGGCGATCGTCTGGTACGCCGGCTACCGGCTCATCCACCGCACCGGCGCCTGGGTGCCCCTCACCCTGGCCCTGCTCACGGCTCCCATGCTCTGGCTGCACCCGGTGAGCGACGGCATCAGGTTCGGTCAGGTCAACGCCTTCATGGTGCTCGCGTGCCTCATGGACCTGCGCGAGCCGCGTCCCCGCATCGTGAGGTGGGTGCCGCGAGGGGTGCTCGTGGGGCTCGCCATGGCGGTCAAGCTCACCCCCGGCGTGTTCGTCGTGCACTTCCTGGTCACCAAGCGGTGGAGGGAGGCGGCGACCGCGGTCGGCACGGCCGTCGCCGTCACGCTCGGCGCCTGGGTGCTGCTGCCGCAGGCCTCGTTCGCGTTCTGGGGCGGCGCGCTGCAGGACCCCGCCCGCCTCGGCCCGAACATGGGCACCTCGAACCAGTCGATCCGCGGGTTCCTGCTGCGCGTCGGACCCGAGGGGGCGACGGGCACCGTGCTGTGGCTGCTCTGTGTCGCGCTGGTCGGCGGCTTCGGCTTCTGGCTGGCGCGCCGCCTCTACCTGCAGGGCGACTCGATCGGCGAGGTCGCCGCGGTCGGCCTGATGGCCTGCCTGCTCTCACCCGTGGCGTGGATCCACCACTTCCACTGGGTCGTCGTCGTCATCTTCGCCCTGCTCGGCGCCGACCCGCTGCGCGACCGACGCCGCCTGTGGGCCGGGCTCGGGGTCACGGCGTTCTTCCTGTGCCGGCTGCCCTGGTGGGGGATCTCCTGGCTCAACCACCGCGACTGGCCCGAGCTGCCGGGTCGGGTGCTGCAGAACGCCGACGTGTTCGGCGCGCTCGCAGCGCTCGTGCTGCTCTGGTGGGTCACCCGGCCGCGGCCCGACGACGGTGTCGACAGGGCCGATGGCGACACCGACCGTCAGAGCACGCCGACGATCTCGAGCCCCGTGTAGGCGGCGAGCACCAGGCAGACGCCCCCGCCGATCCGGCGCAGCGTCGACAGCCGCATCTTCGTGAGGAGCGTGCGCCCCAGGGCAGCCGCGAGCCCGGAGACGACGAGGAGTGCGAGCCAGGCCCCCACGAACACCGACAGCGGGTCGTCGTAGCGCACGACGAGCGATGCCGTGAGGATCTGCGACAGGTCGCCCCACTCGGCGAGGAAGAGCACCGTGAAGCTCAACGTCACCACCCGCCACCCGACGACCTGGCCCGCGGCCTTGGCCCCGAACTCGGCCTCGGTCTCGACCTCCTCCTCGTCGGCCTTCCCGGCGCCGCGCAGCAGCAGGATGCCGCCGAGCAGGAACATCAGGCAGGCGACGGCCTCGACCAGCGTTCGCGGCAGGCGGGAGATGAGGCCACCGGCCAGCACCGCCACCGTGGTCTGCACGAGGAACGCCAGCGAGACGCCGACCCAGACGAGCAGGGGGCGCCACCGGGTCGACATGACCAGCGTCGCGATGAAGGTCTTGTCGGGCAGCTCGACCAGGAAGATCGTGCCGAAGACGACGGCGGCGGTCGCGAGGTCGAGTCCCACGGCATCCACCCTAGGCAGCAGACCGGATGACGCGCGCACCGGTCCGCGACAGTGGCCCGCATCGCCGCCCGACTCCCGTTCGGACTCCTGCTCCACCTGTTCCGCCTCCATCTGGCGCTCTCGCAGCGAGCTACCGCCTGGTAGGTGCACCAATGGCGTCACCTACCAGGCGGTAGCCGACGCAGGGTTCTGGCCCAGAGGCCGGGGCAACCCGACGCGAGCTACAGCGTCGTAGGTGCACCGAACGCTGCACCTACCAGGCGGTAGCCGACGCAGGGTGCTCGCCCCGCCCGAGTTGGGTGCTGAGGTGGTCGCCAGGGCAGCCACCTCAGCACCCAACTCGAGGAAGGGTCCGTGGAATGGTCGACGGGCGTCGCACGCCACGGCCTAGCCTGTCGGCACGTGTTCGGTTGCTGCCGCACGCCGGCCGAGGTGGTGGTGCTCGCGATCCCGTTCGTGGTCGTGCTGCTCCTCGTGTTCGGAGCTCGTCGTGCTGCTGCGGCGCTCGGCCGACGTGCGGCGCCGGCTCACCGCCCTCGAGCAGCACCGGCCGGCCGGTGACGCCGACCTCGCGTCACTGCGCGCCGACCTGGGCCAGGCCCTGCGGCACGTGGCCGTGGTGCGCTACGACGCGTTCGGCGACATGGGGGGCCGGCTGAGCTTCAGTGCCGCCGTCATCGACGACCACGGCGACGGCCTGGTGTTCAGCTCGATCCACGCGCGGGGCGAGTCGCGCACCTACGCCAAGGGCGTCGTCGGTGGCACCTCCGACGCCACCCTCACCCCCGAGGAGCAGCAGGCCCTGGCCGCTGCCCGCACCGGCAAGGAGACCTCGTGACCCGCTACGGCTACCTCGGACCCGAGGGCACCTTCACCTCGATGGCGCTCGACGCCTGGCAGCCGGCCGGGGAGGGCGAGCGCACGGCCTACGGGTCGGTCGACGCGGCGCTGACCGCTCTTCGCGGCGGCGACATCGACGGCGCGATGGTGCCGATCGAGAACTCCGTCGAGGGAGGCGTCTCGGCCACCCTCGACGCCCTCGCCAGCGGCGACCCGCTCGTCGTGACCGGTGAGGTGCTCGTGCCGATCACCTTCGTGCTCGCCGCCCGTCCCGGCACGACGCTCGCCGACCTGCGCGCGGTCGGCACCCACTCCCACGCGTGGGCCCAGGTGCGCGGTTGGATGGGCGAGCACCTGCCGGATGCCGTGTACGTCCCGACCCTCTCGACCGCCGCCGCGGCCGAGGGCCTCGAGCGGGGGCCGCAGAGCTACGAGGCGGCCGTGTGCGCCCCGGCCGCCGCCCGGCTGCACGGGCTCGAGGTGCTCGCCGACGGCATCGGCGACATGCAGGCGGCGGTGACCCGGTTCGTGCTCGTCGCCCGGCCCGGCGTCCTGCCCGAGCCGACCGGCGCCGACAAGACGACGGTGGTGCTCTTCCAGCGCGACGACCACGCCGGTGGGCTGCTCGCGCTGCTCGAGCAGTTCGCGGCCCGCGGCATCAACATGACCCGGCTCGAGTCCCGCCCGACCAAGGAGTCGATGGGCGCCTACTGCTTCTCGATCGACCTCGAGGGCCACGTGCTCGACGAGCGGGTCGGCGAGGCGCTGATGGGGCTGCGCCGGATCTGCGCCGAGGTGCGCTTCCTCGGGTCCTACCCCCGGGCCGACCGGCAGCGGGCGAGCATCGCGCCACTCACGAGCGACACCGACTTCACGGCAGCGCGCTCCTGGCTCGAGGGGATCCGCTCAGGCCGCAGCTAGCTCGCCGGGACGGTGGCGGTGCCGTCACGCCATCCCTCGCGCTCCAGACCGAGCCACCACCGCTCGTCCTCGCCCCAGTGCAGGGCCAGGTAGGGCCCGGACAGCTCGAGCCGCGGACGGCTGTCGAGCATCTCGGTCACCCAGCGCTCCTGCTCCATGAGTGCCGGCTCGCACGCCATCCGGGTCGACATGAGGGGGCCGGTGACGAGCACGCTGTCCTCGACCGAGGCAGGCCCGCGCACGCCGTTGCAGCCGGTCTCGGCCGCGACCCGGCCGTCGGCCGAGAACTCCAGCCGCACCGTGCCCTGCACCGGCGCGGGGGCGGAGCCGTCGTTGACGACCACCCAGGCGGGTCCGGCGAGGGTTCCGAGGTCGTCGACCGGCACCGAGCCGTTGGCGGAGTCGTCGCCGCGGTCCCACACCGAACCGACGAGGACTCCCAGCGCGACGAAGGCGATGACGGCCCCCACGGCCAGGGCGGTGCTCGTGGCACTCACCTGGCGCGGGCTCGCCACCGCCGTCACGGGGTTCTCCCCGGCTTCGTCCGTCGGGGTCATGCGGCGACTCCTTCGTCGGTCGGTTCGTGGCCGGGCAGGTCGGGGGCGGCGTTCTCCTCGACCCAGGCGTCGACCTCGCCCCACCGCTCGTCGAGCCAGGCCGCGAAGGCGACGGGGTCGAGCGGCACGGTGTGAGCGGCATAGGTCCAGGTCTTGACCCGGAACGGGCGGTCGCTGAACGGCAGGGCGTCCCAGACCATGCGGGGCGTCGACAGCCGGGCGAGGCCGGCGTGGGCGATCACCATGACGTCGGCCTCGGGGCGGGCCGCCCGGGCTGCCCAGGCCCCGCGGGTGCGAGGCGGCAGCACGTTGCGCAGCTCCTCGGCACGGCGAGCGCGGGCGACCTCACCACGCTCGCGCAGCCGGCGGATCAGGCCCGCGCGGCGGCCCGGGGTCCAGTTCTCGCCCTCGGGGAAGATGAGGAAGACGTCGTTGGGGTTCATCGAGGACGCCATCCTGGTCACCCCCGCGAGCCGGTCGTCGCCGGCGCCCGAGGTCGACGGCACGAAGAAGGACTGCAGGCGGGTGAGGATCGTGTCGATGCCGGGATCCCAGCGCAGCGCCTCGGCGAGCACGATGCGCGGCAGCCGCCCGGCCGTGCGCGAGAGCAGCCAGGCGACGGCCAGCGAGTCGGCCGGGCCGGCGTGCCGCGCCAGCGCCACGAGCGGCTGGTCGGCGCTGCCGAAGTGCATCCGGTCGGTGAGCTCGACCTCGAGCCCCACCCACCGGCGGGCGTAGTACATCAAGGAGTCGAGCGCCTGCGAGAACAGCCGCTCGTGGTCCTCGTGCCAGGTCGGCGAGGAGTGGTCGGGGCTCTTCGCCCACAGGGCCCAGCAGCCCACGAGCATGCGGATGTCGACCCACATGAGCACCACGGCGAGGCACGTGGCGCGGAACAGCCTGGCGCGCCGGTCGACCACCACCATGAACGCGCCGGCGACGACGACCGGAACCGCAAGCCCGGTGACGACCACGCCGACAAGGGGCCACAGCACGTGCAGGACCCGGCGCACGAGCAGCGGCGGCGGGGGGATGCTGCGGGCGCCCATGGGCGTCAGCGTATGCCCGGCGACCGGCGCCGACGGTCAGCCCGCGTCGAGCCCGCTGAGGTAGTCACCTGTGGCCGCGCGGGCCGCGTCCATCCGCTCGCGCATCCGGCCGGACCGGGCCTGGCCGATGGAGATGTTGGGGCTCTCGGTCGAGCCGCTCGGCAGCACGTGCATCTCGACGTCGTCGGGCACGCTCTCCATCTCGTGCACGAAGCGGTGCCGCCGCCCGATCTCGAAGGCCACCGTCGCCACCTCCCAGGGCTTGGTCGGGGGCTTGAGCGGCTGCTCGACCCGGCCGACCTGGAGCACGAAGATGCGAGTGGCGCCCAGCGCCAGGGCGCGCCCGACCGGGATCGAGTGCACCAGACCGCCGTCGAGGAAGTGTCGCTCCCCGATCCGCACGGCGGGGAAGAGCCCGGGCACCGAGCACGACGCCACCACCGGGTCGGCGAGGTCTCCCTCCGCGAACCACACCGCGCTCGCGTCCTCGATGCACGCGGCCACGCACTGGAAGGGCACCGTGAGGTCCTCGAACCGGTCCACCGGCAGGTAGCGCTCGATGACGTGGCGCAGGGGTGCGTTCGACAGCAGGTGGGTGCGGTACTTCGCGACCCGAGCCGCCTGGCGCACCGGGTTGTCGAGGAAGACCCCCTCGCGCACGACCGCCTCCCACACCGCCGCCAGCCGGTCGGCGCCCTCGGGCCCCGGGTCGGCCGCGATGAACGCGCCGTTGAGGGCACCGATGCTGGTGCCCAGCACGAGATCGGGCCGGATGCCGTGCTCGGCCAGCGCCCGCAGCATCCCCACCTCGCTGGACCCGAGCACGCCGCCGCCCCCGAGGACGTACGCGGTGGTCTCCTCGCGCGGCATACCGGCCAATCTAGGCCGTCACCCGGCGTGGTGTACCCGGGTCCGGTCACCGGTAGCCTCCCCCCATGGGCGGCGCCGCGATCTTCGACCTCGATCGCACGCTGCTCCAGGGCGGCACCGGTCCGCTGCTCTCCCGGGCGATGTACGACCTCGGTGTGGTCACCCGCAAGGTGCCCGGCGAGCGACTGCTCTACGGCATGTTCGACCTGATCGGCGAGACGCTGCCGTCGATCTTCCTGGCCCGTCAGGCCACCCTGCTCGCCAAGGGCCGCGAGAGCGCAACCTTCGACGACGCGGCGGCCGCGGCGGCCGAGTCGATCGCGGCCGTCATCCACCCCTTCGCGCTCGCGCTCATCGAGCAGCACCACGCGGCCGGACGGCCGGTCGTGCTCGCGACGACGACGCCCTACCACCTGATCAAGCCGCTTGCCGACAAGCTCGGCTTCGACCACGTGATCGCCACGCGCTACTCGATCAACGAGGAGGGCCGGTTCGACGGCTCCATCTCGGGCAACTTCGTGTGGTCGCGCGGCAAGATCGCCGCGGTCCGGGAGTGGGCCGAGCACGAGGGCGTCGACCTCGGCGAGAGCTTCGCCTACTCCGACTCGATCTACGACCTGCCGCTGCTGTCCGCCGTCGGCAGCCCGGCCGCCGTCAACCCCGACCCACGACTCGCCGTCTACGCGATCGCGCGCGGCTGGCCGATCGTGCACTTCGACGTCTCGCCGGGCGTGATCAAGGTCCCGGTGCTCGGCGTCGAGCTGCAGCGCCTGCTCTTCCTCGCCAGCCCGCCCGTGCTGTGGCCCTATGCCCGCTTCGACGTCGCGGGGACCGAGCACATCCCGCGCACCGGTCCCGCGATCCTCGTCGGCAACCACCGCTCCTACTTCGACATCCCGGCGATGATCCAGATGATGCGCCGCACCGGGCGCACCGGGCGCATCCTCGCCAAGCGCGAGCTGTTCGACGTACCCGTCGTGGGCGCGCTCGCGACGGCCCTCGGCGGCATCCCGGTCGACCGGCGCAGCGGTGGGGCCGAGTCGTTCGAGCACGCCGCCGTGGCCCTCGAGGGCGGCGAGCTGGTCTGTCTCCTGCCCCAGGGCACCATCCCGCGCGGCGAGAAGTTCTTCGACCCGGTGCTCAAGGGCCGCACCGGCGCGGCACGCCTCGCCGCCATGACCGGCGCCCCCGTCATCCCGTTCGGGGTCTGGGGCAGCGAGCACGTGTGGCCGCGCTCCGAGCCGGTCCCGCGGATGTTCAACCTCGCCTCGCCGCCGAGCGTGCGGGTGCGGGTCGGTCCGCCCGTCGAGCTGAAGCTGCGCTCGGCGCCGGCCGACACCCGTCGGATCATGGAGGCGATCACGCAGTGCCTGCCCCCGGAGGCCCGGGAGCAGCGCGAGCCCACGGCCGAGGAGATCCGGCTCGCCACCCCGGCCCACTGACCGGCCGGGTGGCGCGGGCGTTCCGCGGGGCGGATCGGGATTTGACCTCCGGCGGGGATTAGGGTTCCCTAACTCAGGTAAGCCTTACCTGCCTCGGACGGGAGAACGAGATGTTCGTCAGCAACGCCCTCATCGGGCTGCGCGAGGGTCTCGAGGCGGCGCTCGTCGTCGTCATCCTCCTCGCCTTCCTGACCAAGACGAACCGCACCTGGGGCACCCGCTACGTCTGGCTCGGGGTCGGCACCGCCGTCGCGCTCTCGGTGGTCCTCGGCGCCGCCCTCACCTACGGCACCCGGCAGCTGTCCTTCGAGGCGCAGGAGCTGATCGGCGGGCTCGCCAGCATCATCGCGGTCGGCTTCGTCACCGTCATGGTGTTCTGGATGAAGTCGGCCTCGCGCACGATCTCGGGCGAGCTCAAGGGCAAGCTCGACAAGGCCCTCGACCTGGGCCCGTTCGCCGTGGCCCTCGTCGCGTTCCTGGGTGTCGGCCGCGAGGGGCTCGAGACCGCGATCTTCTTCTACGCCACCGCCGAGGCCGCGGGGTCGGGCAACAACGTGCCGCTGCTCGGCTGGCTGGTCGGCTTCGCCGGGGCCGTGGCGCTCGGCTGGCTCATCTACCGCGGGGCCCTGAAGATCAACCTCGGCAAGTTCTTCAAGTGGACCGGCGTCGCCCTCATCATCGTCGCGGGCGGCATCCTCTCCTACGGCATCCACGACCTCCAGGAGGCAGGGGTGCTGCCCGGCCTGAACAACCTCGCCTTCGACGTCTCGGGCACCGTCGACCCCACCTCCTGGTACGGCACCCTGCTCAAGGGCACCGTCAACTTCACGCCGGCCACCACCGTGCTGCAGGCCGTGGCGTGGGTGCTCTACGTCGGCACCGTCATGTTCTTCTTCCTGCGCCCGTCGAAGCCCTCTGCTCCGGCCGCCACGGCGCCCGCCCCCGCGGTGCAGGAGTCGACGTCCGCCTGACCGCCGGCCCGCGCACCCCACACCCGTCACGCCGCCCGATCCACCCGACCCCAGACCCGACCCACCGAACCACCTCCAGGAGTAGCTCCGTGCGTCCTCGTCCTCTCGCCCTCGCCGCCGTCCTGGCCCTGCCCGCGACCCTCGCGCTGGCCGGCTGCTCCGGCGAGTCCTCGGATGGGTCCGCCAGCGGCGCCGGCCCGATCTCGGTCAAGGCCAGCGACACCGCGTGCGAGGTCTCGCGCACCGAGGCTCCCGCCGGCACGGTGCAGTTCACCGTCACCAACTCCGGCAACAAGGTCAACGAGTTCTACGTCTACGCCGAGGGCGACCGGATCATGGGCGAGGTCGAGAACGTCGCTCCGGGCCTGACCCGCACCTTCCACGTCGACCTCTCCGAGCCCGGCTCGTACCAGACCGCCTGCAAGCCGGGGATGGTGGGCGACGGCATCCGCGCCGCCTTCAACGTCACCGGGTCCTCGACCGCGAGCAAGAGCGACGACGAGAACCTCAAGGCCGCCGTCACCGAGTACCAGCGCTACGTGGCCTCGCAGTCCGACGCGTTCCTCGCCCAGACCACCGCGTTCGTCGAGCTCGTCAAGGCCGGCAAGGTCGACGAGGCCAAGGCCCTCTACCCGACCGCCCGGTCCTACTGGGAGCGGATCGAGCCGGTGGCCGAGTCGTTCGGCGACCTCGACCCGAAGATCGACGGCCGCGCCGAGGTCGTCGACGACGGGATGAAGTTCACCGGGTACCACCGCCTCGAGAAGGACCTGTGGGAGGACGGCCTGCAGCCCGACTCCTCGGCCGTCGCCGACCAGCTGCTCGCCGACGTCACCGAGCTGGTCACCAGGGCCAAGGCCGTCGAGCTGAACCCCCTGCAGCTCGCCAACGGCTCCAAGGCCCTGCTCGACGAGATCGCCACCGGCAAGATCACCGGTGAGGAGGAGCGGTACAGCCACACCGACCTGTGGGACTTCGAGGCCAACTTCGAGGGGTCCAAGTCGGCCATCGCGGCCCTGCGCCCGTACCTCCAGGCCCAGGACCCGGCCCTGGTCACGACGATCGACACCACCGGCAAGGCCCTCGGCGACCTGCTCGAGAGCTACCGCGACGGTGACGGGTTCGTGCTCTACCCCGCCCTCACCCCTGCCGACATCAAGAAGCTGACCGAGGCGCTCGATGCCTTCTCGGAGCCCGTCGCCACGGTGGCCGGGGTGGTGGCTCAGGGGTGAACGGGTCCACCCGTCGTGCGGTCCTCGCCACCGGTGCGGGCGCGGCCCTCGCCGGGGCCGCTGCCGGGCTGACCTACGCCGCGCGGCCGGCATCCGCCGACGTCCAGGACGAGCCGGATGCCGTCGACGCCGGGATCGTGCCCTTCCGCGGTGTGCGGCAGGCCGGCATCACCACGGCCGCCCAGGACCGGCTGCACCTCGTCGCCCTCGACGTCGTCACCGACGACCCCGAGGCGCTGCGCGACCTGCTGGCCCGCTGGACCGTCGCCGCCGAGCGGATGACGTTCGGGGCCGAGGCGGCGCCGGGCGGTGTCGTGGGTGGTGGCCCGTGGAAGGTGCCGCAGGACACCGGCGAGGCCTACGACCTCGCCCCGGGGCACCTCACGGTGACCATCGGCTACGGCGCGAGCCTGTTCGACGACCGGTTCGGCCTGGCCGACCGCAAGCCCGAGGCGCTGCGCGAGCTGCCGGCCTTCCTCGGCGACGACCTGGACCCGGCACGCTCGGGGGGCGACATCGTCATCCAGGCCTGTTCCGACGACCCGCAGGTGGCCGTGCACGCGGTGCGCAACCTGGTGCGGCTCGGCTTCGGGGTCGTCGCGGTGCGGTGGAGCCAGCTCGGCTTCGGTCGCACGTCGTCGACCTCGCAGTCCCAGGTGACGCCGCGCAACATGTTCGGGTTCAAGGACGGCACCGCCAACCTGAAGTCCGAGGACACCGCCGCCCTCGACGAGCACGTCTGGGTGGCGCCGTCCGACGTGCCCGGCGCCGCGGGCTGGCTGGCCGGCGGGTCCTACCTCGTGGCCCGGAGGATCAGGATGCACATCGAGATCTGGGACCGCACACCGCTCATGGAGCAGGAGCAGATCGTCGGGCGCGACAAGAAGGTCGGTGCGCCGCTGGGGGGCTCGGGGGAGTTCGACGAGCTCGACTTCGCCAAGAAGGGCACCGACGGCGAGCCCCGGATCCCGGTCACCGCCCACGTGCGGCTGGCCCACCACAGCAACCTCGACGGCGTGCGGATCCTGCGCCGGGGGTACAACTTCACCGACGGCACCGACGGCCAGGGCCACCTCGACGCCGGGCTGTTCTTCCTCGCCTTCATGCGCGACGCCCACCGGCAGTTCGTGCCGATGCAGCGCGCGCTCGCCGGCTCCGACCTCATGAACGAGTACATCGAGCACACCGGGTCGGCCCTGTTCGCCTGCCCCCCGGGGCTGGGTGCCGACGACGACTGGGGCTCCCAGCTCTTCACCTGAGGTGTCCGAGGCCGGTCCTAGGCTGCTCGGATGACGAGCTCCACGGCACGGCACTGGGTCGTCGTCGTCTCGCGCGACCACGCGAGGCGCGGCGTCACCGGCGGCTTCATCATGGCCAACCACGGCAAGCGGGCACCACTGGTGCGGATGACGCGTGGCGACGGCATCCTCGTCTACTCGCCCACGACGACCTACCCCCACGGAGAACCGTTGCGGGCGGTCACGATGGTCGGCGAGGTCACCGGCGACGAGCCCGAGCCGAGCGAGGCCATCCCGGGCGGGTTCCGGCTCGCGGCAGATCTGCACGAGGTCGAACCGGTGCCCATGCAGGACATCCGCGACCACCTGCCGGCATCACGGATCCGGTTCGGGTTCTTCGAGATCGACGCCGCCGATGCCGCGGCGATCAGGACACTCGCGGTGCCCCTGCGCTCCTGACCCTGGCGGCCGTCAGCTGCCGAAGGTCTCCATCAGCACGGCGCGCTCGGCGTCGGTGAGGTTGGTCGCGATCAGGGTGCTGTGCATGTGCATGCGCTCACCGACCCGGTCGAGATCCCCCTGCTCGGTGACGACGAACAGGGCCGAGGTGCCCGGGGTCACCTGGGTGCGGATGGTCTCGAGCTGCTCCTTGCTGATGCCCGCGTCGGCCGTCAGCTTGCTCAGCGCACCGATGCCCGCGCCCACCACGCCGCCGATGATCGGCACGAAGAACAGCGCGCCGATCAGCACACCCCACAGGGCTCCCCAGCCGCTGCCGTGCCAGCGCTCCTCGTGGCCCTCGTGGGTCGTCGGCTTCTTGTCGCCCTCGGGCCACGTGACGACGGCGTGGTCGATGATCTTGACCATCCCTTCACGCTGGCACTGCTTGAGGGTCTCGGCGGCCTGCTGTGCGCCGTTGGGACCGTCGAACTTCCAGACCGTGAACGCTGCCATCGGGTGCTCCTCGACGTGGGCTCGGGGCCCGTCCGGCGGTGCGCCAGAGGGTTGTCCCGACCCTACCCCCGAGGTCGTGCGCCGCTAAGGCTGGCGTGAGGGTCTCTCGGACGTCAGGCTGGGCCCATGACCGCGCCCACGACCATCGTCCTCTTCGGCGCCACCGGGGACCTCGCCAAGCGCAAGCTCATCCCCGGCTTGCTGCACCTCTTCCAGTCCGGGCTGGTCGACGACCTGCGGGTGGTCGGGACCTCGCTCGACGACCTGAGCCCCGACGGTTTCCGCGACCTGGCCATGGTCGCCATCCGTGAGCACAGCACCCGCGAGATGGGCGACACCGACTGGCACGAGTTCGCCCAACGGCTCGACTTCGTTCCCCTCTCGGCCGGCCCGCTGGCCCTGGGGGAGGCGGTCGGCCGTGCCGAGGCGCTGCTCCCCGGCGAGGTCAACCAGCGGCTGCACTACCTGTCGGTCCCCCCCAAGGCCGCCCTCGCGGCCGTGCGCACCATCGCCGAGGCCGGCCTCGTCGAGCGCAGCCGGGTGGTCATGGAGAAGCCCTTCGGCACCGACTACGCCTCGGCGGTGGCGCTGAACGCCCAGCTGCACGAGGTGTTCGAGGAGGACCAGATCTTCCGGATCGACCACTTCCTCGGCAAGGAGGCGGCCCAGAACATCCTGGCCTTCCGGTTCGCCAACGGACTGTTCGAGCCGATCTGGCACCGGAACAACATCTCCCACATCGAGATCGACGTTCCCGAGACCCTCGGCCTGACCCAGCGCGGGGACTTCTACGAGGCCACCGGCGCCTACCGCGACATGGTCGTCACCCACCTGTTCCAGATCCTCGCGTTCACCGCGATGGAGCCGCCCACGTCGCTCGAGCCGGCCGCGATCAGCCGCGAGAAGAACAAGGTCTTCCGCTCGATGCAGCCGATCCAGCCCACGGACGTCGTGCGCGGGCAGTACACCGGCTACCACGACGAGCCGGGCGTGCGGCACGACTCCGAGACCGAGACCTTCGTCGCGCTCAAGTGCTTCGTCGACAACTGGCGCTGGGCCGGCGTCCCGTTCTACCTGCGCACCGGCAAGCGGCTGGCCGAGGGCGCCCGGATCATCTCGATCGCCTTCCGTGAGCCGCCGCAGTCGATGTTCCCGCCGGGGTCGGGAGTCGGGGACAACGGCCCCGACCACCTCACCTTCGACCTCGCCGACAAGTCGCGGATGTCGTTGTCGTTCTACGGAAAGCGGCCCGGCCCGGGGTTCCGGCTCGACAAGCTGTCGATGCAGTTCTCGATGCAGGAGACCTCGTGGGCCGGTGCCGTGCTCGAGGCCTACGAGCGGCTGATCTACGACGCCGCCCGCGGCGACCGCACCCTCTTCACGTCGGCCAGCGGCATCGAGCGGCTCTGGGAGATCTCGCAGCCGCTCATCGAGAACCCGCCCACCGTGCGTCCCTACGCCCAGGGGACCTGGGGGCCGAACCAGATCCACCAGCTCATCGCGCCCTACACCTGGCGGCTGCCCTTCGAGCGCCAGTGGCGCGAACGCAAGTTCTGAGCGGGCGCCGGCGACCCGGCATCCGGACGCCGGTCAGGGTGCGGAAGGCGCGGATCAGGCTGCGGTCGGGCGGCCCGTCTCGGTGCGCACGATGAGGGCACGCGGCTGGACCTCGACCTCGACGTGCGTGGCCTCGCCGATGATGTCGCCGTCGAGCTCGATCTTCTGCTCGTGGTCGACCCGGATGCCGACCGACTGGCAGCGGTAGCGGTCGAGGGTCTGGGTGGTGCGCTCGCTCTTGGTGAGCACCCGCGCCGCGACGGCGACCCACGCGGTCAGGCCCTTGGGGGCGATGACGACCACGTCGAGCGTGCCGTCGTCGGGCTCGGCGTCGGGCATCAGGTTGATCCCGCCGGTGAGCTTGCCGCAGTTGCCGATCAGCACGGTGCGCGCCCGGATCGTGACGGGCGCCCCACCGTCGACCGACAGGTGGGCCTTGAACCGCTCGACGAGCAGGTGCTTCAGGCCGGCCGGCACGTAGGCGGTCCAGCCGATCTTCGCCTTGAGCTTCTCGGACGTCTCGTCCATGATCGCCGCGTCGAGCCCCAGGCCCGCCATGACGAGGAAGGCGTGACGGCGCAGCCCGGCGCTCGCCCCCTCGCCGACGTGCTCCTCGAGGTGGACCTCGTCGGGGTCGAGGCGCATCCAGCCCACGTCGATGTGCCGGTTGCGGCCGGTGAGCGCCACGAGGACGGCGCGCTCGAGGTCGTCGGTCGGCAGCTCGAGGTTGCGGGCGAGCAGGTTGCCGGTGCCACCCGGCAGCAGCCCCATCGGCACCCCGGAGTCGACCATCTCCTGGGCCACGGCCCGAACGGTGCCGTCACCACCGAAGGCGCACACGACGTCGGCCTTCTCCGCGAGGGCTTGGCGGGTCTGGCCGAAGCCGACGTCGTGCTCAGAGGTCTCGATGAAGAGCGGCTCGTCCCAGCCCTCCTGCGCGCAGACCCGGGAGACCACGGCGTGCACGTCGCCGTCGGCGCCCTTCGAGCTTGGTCGGGTTGAGCACCACGGCGAGCCGCTTCCGCGGCGGGACGGGAGTTTCGTCGTCGGGCGTGCGGAACGAGTCGCGGGCCGGCCGGTTCGAGGCACTGTCGTCGCCGCGTCGCGAGGACACCAGCAGCCACAGCCCGGCCACCACGAGGACGACGGCGACGGCGATGCCCACCCAGGTCCACCACGCATCCGACACAGTGTGGAAGGTACAGCACCACCAGCGGTGTTCCACCGGCGACGGCCGCTCTCCTGCGTAGGCTTCCGGCATGACGACCCCGCCGCCCGAGCCTTCCGCCGCGGCCGGCGACCCTGCGATCACCCCCGACGACAAGGACTGGACCTGGACGCTGCGCGAGCGGTGCCCCGAGTGCGGGTTCACCGCCGCCGACGTCGCACCGGGGCGGATCGCCGAGCTGGTCACTGCCTTCACGCAGCCGTGGCCCGACGTGCTCGCCCGGCCGGATGCCGCGGCGCGTCCCACACCGTCGACCTGGTCGCCACTGGAGTACGCCTGCCACGTCCGTGACGTCTGCCGCCTCTTCGAGCAGCGACTCGGGCTGATGCTCGCGCACGACGCCCCGGTCTTCGACAACTGGGACCAGGACGAGACCGCTGTCGCCGACCGCTACGGGGCCCAGGACCCGGCCACCGTGGCGGGCGAGCTGACCGATGCCGGGGCCTCGTTCGCCGCGGCCTACGCGCGCGTCCCGGCGGACGGATGGGCGCGCACCGGCATCCGCTCGAACGGGTCGGAGTTCACCGTGCTCACCCTCGGGCAGTACGGCCTGCACGACCTGCGCCACCACCTCTGGGACGTCGGGGTCGACACCTCGTGAGCTCCGAGCTGGTGTACCTCCTGCTCGGGGGCTCACTGCTGCTCGCCGCCGTGCTGCCCCAGCTGCTGCACCGTTGGGCCCTGTCGGCACCGATCGTGCTCGTCGCCACCGGCATGCTGATCGGGCTGATCCCGTCACTGGCCGACGTCGAGCTCGACCCCGTGGCCGCCCGGCCGGTGGTCGAGCACGTCACCGAGATCACCGTGCTGGTCGCCCTCATGGGTGTCGGGCTGGCGCTCGACCGTCCGCTGCGGTTGCGCGAGCGCGCCTCGTGGCAGGCGTGGTCGCCGGCCTGGCGGCTGCTCGGCATCGCGATGCCGCTGACCGTCGGCGCCGTGGCCCTGCTCGCGTGGGGGCCGCTCGGGGTCGCGGCCCCCGCCGCCGTGCTGCTCGGGGCCGCCCTGTCGCCGACCGACCCCGTGCTGGCCTCCGACGTGCAGGTCGAGGGCCCGACGCTGGAGGGTGACGTCGAGGAGATCGACGAGGACGACGAGGTGCGCTTCTCGCTCACCAGCGAGGCAGGACTCAACGACGGGCTGGCCTTCCCGTTCGTCTACGCCGCGATCTTCCTGGCCACGGTCGGCCCGGTGTCGCAGTGGGGCCTGGAGTGGCTGGCCTGGAACCTCGTCGGCAAGGTGGTGGTCGGCGTCGCGGTGGGCGTCGTCGTCGGCTGGGCGATGGCGCGGCTCGCGTTCCGGGCGCCGTCGCGGTCGCTTCGCCTGGCGGAGGTGGGTGAGCCGCTGCTGGCCCTCGCCGCCCTGTTGATCGCCTACGGCGCGGCCGAGCTGGTCGGCGGCTACGGGTTCCTGTCGGTGTTCGCCTGCGCCCTCACCGTGCGCTCGGTCGAGCGCGACCACGACTACCACCGGCACATGCACGACGTCGTCGCCCGGCTCGAGACCCTGCTGACCCTGGTGGTGCTCCTCGGCCTGGGGTTCGCGCTCACCAACGGCCTGCTGACCCACCTCGACTGGCGCGGGGTGCTGGTCGCCCTGGCGCTGGTGCTCGTCATCCGCCCGGTCGTGGGATGGCTGTCCTTCCTCGGCCACCGCACCCAGGTGGGGTCCCGTGGACTCGACCACCGGGAGCGCCTGGTCGTGGCCTTCTTCGGGGTGCGCGGGGTCGGCTCGATCTACTACGTCGCCTACGCCGCGGGGGCCGCGAGCTTCCCCGAGGAGCGCTGGCTCTGGTCGACCGTCGGCTTCACGGTGGCCCTGTCCGTGGTGCTCCACGGCATCCTCGCGACCCCGGTGATGCGCCGGCTCGACTCCCTGCGCGACCAGGCCGAACGCAATGCCGGTGCGCGCGGAGGGGATCCTGCTCCACACTGAGGTCCATGCCGTCGCCCTCCACCCTGTTCGCCTTCGCCCTCGCGTCGGTGGTGATCATCGCCATCCCCGGGCCCAGCGTGCTGTTCACCGTCGGGCGGGCGCTGTCGTCGGGCCGACGCGAGGCGCTGCTGACCGTCGTCGGCAACGCGCTCGGCATCCTCACCCAGATCTGTGCACTTGCCGTGGGCCTCGGCCCGCTGATCGCGGCGAGCGCGACGGCCTACACGGCGCTCAAGCTCGTGGGCGCGTGCTACCTGGTGTGGCTCGGGATCTCGGCGATCCGGCACCGGCGCGCCCTCGCCGACGCCTTCGAGGCCGGGGTGCCGACGTCCGCGCCGACCCTGCACGCGGTGCGGGCGGGCTACGTGGTCGGCGTGACCAACCCCAAGACGATCGTGTTCTTCGCGGCCCTGCTGCCCCAGTTCGTGGTGCAGGGGTCGCCGGTGTTCCCGCAGCTGGTGGCACTGGGCGCGATCTTCGCGGTGCTGGCGCTGCTCATGGACGGCACCGTGGCCCTGGTCGCGAGCCGGGCCCGCGACTGGTTCGCGTCGTCGCCGCGCCGGATGGAGCGGGTCGGCGGCGCCGGCGGGCTGATGATGGTCGGCCTCGGCACCGGGCTGCTGCTCACCGGCCGGGCCGACTGACCCCTCGCCCCGGCGAACGTGGGTGAATGCCGTCGTCCAGGCAGCGGTTGTCACCCACGTTCGTACGAGGGGGCCGCACCACACGGAGCGGCCGGCGGGAACCGGCGACCGGCGCCGCCGATAAACTCCCCGGGTGATCGACATCAAGCTGCTCCGCGAGGACCCCGACCTCGTCCGCGCCAGCCAGCGGGCCCGGGGTGAGGACGAGGGCGTCGTCGACGCGATCCGGGCCGCCGACGAGCGCCGTCGCAGCTCCCTCACCGCTTACGAGCAGCTGCGCGCCGAGCAGAAGTCGATGGGCAAGGAGGTCGCCCGCGCCTCGGGTGACGAGAAGCAGGCGCTGCTCGCGCGCACCAAGCAGCTCTCGGCCGACGTCAAGGGCCTGCAGGTCACCGCCGACGACGCCCAGGTCGAGCTCGACCGCCTGCTGCGCACCATCGGCAACGTCGTCGAGCCCGAGGTGCCCGTCGGCGGCGAGGACGACTACGTCGTCGTCGAGACCGTCGGCAGCGCCCGCGACTTCGCCGCCGAGGGCTTCGAGCCGCGCGACCACCTCGCCCTCGCCGAGGCCCTCGACGCGATCGACATGGAGCGCGGGGCGAAGGTGGCCGGAGCCCGGTTCTACTTCCTCAAGGGGGTCGGTGCCCGCCTCGAGATGGGCCTGCTCGGGTACGCGATGCAGCGCGCCATCGCCGCGGGCTTCGTCCCCCTCATCACCCCGACTCTGGTCAAGAGCGAGGTCATGGCCGGTGCCGGCTTCCTCGACAACCACGCCGACGAGGTCTACCGGCTCGAGGCCGACGACCTCTACCTCACCGGCACCTCCGAGGTGGCCCTGGCCGGCTACCACTCCGACGAGGTCGTCGACCTGTCGAAGGGCCCGCTCCGGTACGCCGGGCAGTCCACCTGCTACCGCCGCGAGGCGGGCTCCTACGGCAAGGACACCCGCGGCATCATCCGGGTGCACCAGTTCAACAAGATCGAGATGTTCGTCTACTGCCGCCCCGACGACGCGGCCGCCGAGCACGAGCGCCTGCTCGACTTCGAGAAGGAGATGCTCGCCGCCGTCGAGCTGCCGTACCGCATCATCGACACCGCGGCCGGTGACCTCGGCGGCCCCGCCGCGCGCAAGTACGACTGCGAGGCGTGGGTCCCCTCCCAGGGCCGCTACCGCGAGCTCACCTCCACCTCCAACTGCACGACCTTCCAGGCGCGCAGGCTCAACACCCGGTTCAAGGGCGAGCACGGCAACGAGGTCGCCGCGACGCTCAACGGCACCCTGGCCACCACCCGGTGGCTGGTCGCCATCCTCGAGAACCACCAGCTGCCCGACGGCTCGGTCGTCGTCCCCGAGGCGCTGCGTCCCCACGTCGGCCTCGAGGTGCTCACCCCGGTCCGCTGACGGGTGGCATCCGCCTGCCGGGGGAGGCCTGCTGGCGGGTCGTTGCCTAGGCTGGTCTGCATGCCGTCCAGCAGCACCGCCCGGGCCGCCCGCCCGAGCCCGTGGACCCGGGTGGGGACCTACTTCGGTGCCGACGACCCGTGGGAGCGACCCCGACCGGCCCTCGGCCGCCAGGACGTGGTGCTCGCCGCGGTGGTCGCCGTGGTCGGGCTGGTGTCCCTCGAGCTCGTGCGCAGCGTCGGCGCCCTGGACCACGTGAGCCAACCGTGGCCGGTGCAGTCGCTCGCCGTGCTCACCGGGGCCGCGCTGCTCGTCGGCCGCCGTCGCTGGCCGCTCACCGTGGCGGCGCTGGCCGCCGCCCACATGCTGGTCGTGGGGCTGACCATGCCGTCGGTCATGGGGCAGTTCACCCTCCAGCTCGTCTACTTCGTCGCGATCCTCTCGGGCGTCTCGTGGGCGCGCGACCGCCGGCTGATGATGGGCGTCGTCGGCGCCATCGTGCTGGCCATGTTCGTCTGGGTGGCGCTGCAGTTCGCCGTGGGGAGCGCGATCCAGGACGTGCTCGACGACACCGGCACCAGCGACCAGGACGGCTTGCTCGGCGCGGTCCCCAGTGCCATCGCGCTGACCGTCCTGATCAACGCCGTCTACTTCGGCGGCGCCGTCATCGGTGGCCAGGCGTCATGGCGCAACGCCCGCCAGAAGGCCAAGCTGGCCGAGCAGGCGAGCACCATCCACGTCCAGAGCGACACCCTGCGCCGACGCGCGGTCACCGACGAGCGGCTGCGCATCGCCCGCGAGCTGCACGACGTCGTCGGCCACCACGTGTCGGTCATCGGCATCCAGGCGGCGGCGGCCCGTCGGGTCATCGACGGCGACCCCGAGGCGGCGGCCGCCGCGCTCGGCGTCATCGAGCGCTCCTCGCGCGAGGCGGTCGCCCAGATGCGCAGCCTGCTGGGCACGCTGCGCGACCTCGGCGAGGAGGGTGCCGAGCGCGACGGCCGGGCGCCGGAGCCCGGGGTGGGCGACCTGCCGGCGCTGGCGGCCGAGCGCACGGCATCCGGCCTGGTCACCGCCTACGACCAGGTCGAGTCGAGTCCCGGTGCCGCGCAAGAGCTTCCCGGACCTTTGGGGCTCTCGCTCTACCGCGTCGCACAGGAGGCGCTGGCCAACACCACCAGGCACTCGACCGCGCGCTCGGCCCGCATCGTGCTGCGCGTGGAGGACCGGACCTCCACGCCCTACGCCGAGGTCGAGGTGCTCGACGACGGCCGCCCGCGCGGTGCGACGTCCGGCTCGGGCCTGGGTCACCTCGGGATGCGTGAGCGCGCGGCCGGGATGCGCGGCGAGGTCGAGATCGGGCCCCGCCCCACCGGTGGCTACCGGGTGCGCGTCCGGGTGCCGCTCGAGGAGGACCGTGCCTGAACCCGCCGTGACCCTGCGCGTGCTCATCGTCGACGACCAGCAGCTCGTGCGCTCCGGCTTCCGGATGATGCTCTCGGTCGAGCCCGACCTCGAGGTGGTCGGGGAGGCCGACAACGGCGCCACGGCGCTCGAGCAGGCCCGCGCGCTGCACCCCGACGTCGTGCTCATGGACGTGCAGATGCCCGTCATGGACGGCATCGAGGCGACCCGCGCGCTCGTCGCCGAGGACCTCGGCCGGGTGCTCATCCTCACGACGTTCGACCGCGACGACTACGTCTTCGACGGCCTGCAGGCCGGGGCCAGCGGCTTCCTGCTCAAGAACGCCGAGCCCGAGCAGCTCGTCGACGCCGTGCGGGCCGTGGGCCACGGCCACGCCCTGCTCGCTCCCGAGGTGACCCGCCGCGTCATCGCGCGGATGACCGCCGGCAGCGGGTCGACGCCCACGACCGCCGCGCGACCGGGCGCGACCGGCCGGCGCGGTGCCGGCGCCGACGCACGGGCCGACGGACTGGAGCGGCTCACCGAGCGCGAGCGCGAGGTGCTCGTCCTCGTGGCGCGGGGTCTGTCCAACAGCGAGATCGCGGCACACCTGTTCCTCGGCGAGGCCACCGTGAAGACCCACGTCTCGAACTGCTTCGCCAAGCTGCACCTGCGCGACCGGGTGCAGGCCGTGGTGCTCGCCTACGAGATGGGTCTCGTCCTCCCGGCGGAGGGCTGAGGCTCCCCCTCGGGGCTGATCCGGGGCGCGCCGCCCGCGCCTAGCGTTGCGGGCATGGGACAGATCGAGGCACGGGGACTGGTTCGCACCTTCGGTGAGGTGCGTGCCGTCGACGGGGTCGACCTCGTCGTGCGACCGGGGGGGCTGACCGGTTTCGTGGGGGGAAACGGAGCGGGCAAGACCACGACGATGCGGATGCTGATGGGCCTGCTCCGTCCGGACGCCGGGGAGGTGCTCTGGGACGGCCGGCCGATGACCGACGCCGACCGACGCCGGTTCGGGTACATGCCCGAGGAGCGCGGCCTCTACCCGAAGCAGAAGGTCGCCGACCAGCTCGGCTACCTCGGTCGGCTCTCGGGGATGAGCACCGCGGCCGCCCGCGAGGCGGTCGAGAGCCACCTCGAGCGGTTCGACCTCAGCGAGCGCGCCGGTGACCGCGTCGAGGCGCTCAGCCTCGGCAACCAGCAGCGGGTGCAGATCATCGCTGCGCTGCTCCACGGTCCGGCGGCCCTGGTCCTCGACGAGCCGTTCAGCGGGCTCGACCCGGCCGCGGTCGACGCGATGGCCGACATCCTGCGCGACCACGCGGCATCCGGGGTGCCGGTGCTGTTCAGCAGCCACCAGCTCGACCTCGTGGAGCGGCTCTGCGACCACCTCATCGTGCTGGCCCGCGGCCGGGTCGTCGCGCAGGGCGCGGTCGACGACCTGCGCGCCGGGGGGCCGACCCGCTTCCGCCTGGTGACGGATGCCGACGCGGGCTGGGTCAGGGACGTGCGCGGCATCCACGTGCACGACGTCGACGGGTCCGCCGCCCTGCTCGAGCTGCTGACGGACGGGGCCGACCAGGTCGTGCTGCGCGAGGCGCTCGACCGGGGGGTGGTGCGCGAGTTCACCCGCGTCGTCCCGCCACTGGCCGAGGTCTACCGGGAGGTGACGGCGTGACGGCGACCCGGGAGACCGACCGCACCGAGCCCGCCGGCCGGGCCGGTGAGCCCGACCGGGCCGAGGCGCCCGAGCGGCTCCGGCACCCCTGGACCCTGGTCGCCCGGCGCGAGATCGCGACCCGGCTGGTCGACCGCACCTTCCTCGTCGGCACGGTGCTCACCCTCGCGCTCATCACCGGATTCGTCGTCGTGCAGGCGGTGCTCTCGTCGCGGGTCAGCACCTACGACCTCGTCGCGACGCCCTCCTCGACCGCGATGGCGCAGCAGGTGGCCGACCGGGCGACCGAGCTCGACGACTCGCTGAGCGTCACCGTGACCGAGGCGCCCGACGACGCGGCGGCCCGTGCCGCGGTGAACGACGAGGAGGCCGACGCCTGGCTCACCCCGGGTGACGGTGGCTGGGTGCTCGTGGGGCGCGAGGACGTGCCGAACGACCTGCTCGACGTCACCGAGACCGTGGTGCGCGACTCGACCCTCGCCGAGAACGCGCAGGCGGCCGGCACCACCGTCGCGGCGATCACGAGGGGTTCCGAGGTCACCACCGAGGTCCTCGTCGGTGACGCCGACCAGCACGCCTTCGCCCAGGGGATGGCGTTCGCCCTCGCCTTCCTCTTCTACCTGTCATCGCTGGCCTTCGGCATGACCCTCGCGGGCAGCGTCGTCGAGGAGAAGCAGTCGCGCATCGTCGAGATCATCGCCACGAAGATCCCCGTGCGCCAGCTGCTCGCGGGCAAGGTGCTCGGCAACACCGGTCTCGCAGTGGGGCAGATGGCCCTGTACGCGGCGATCGGTCTGGTCGGGCTGAGCTTCACCTCGTTCGGCGAGCTGTTGCCGACCGTCACCGGCGCGCTCGGCTGGTTCCTCGTGTTCTTCCTCGTCGGCTTCCTGCTGATCGCCTGCCTCTGGGCCGTGGCGGGAGCGCTCGCCAGCCGTACCGAGGACCTCCAGTCGACGTCGACCCCGATCACCCTGCTGCTGCTGGCGATCTTCTTCGGGTCGGCCTTCCTCGACGGCACGGCGCAGGTGGTGGTGTCGTACATCCCGCCGGCCTCCGCCCTGCTGATGCCGCAGCGGATGCTCGAGGGCACCGTGCAGTGGTGGGAGCCGGTGGTCGCGCTCGTGATCCTGCTCGCGGCGGCGGTCGCGGTGGTGCTCGTCGCCGAGCGGCTCTACCGGCGCTCCCTGCTGCAGACGCAGGGCCGGATCTCGCTGCGCCGGGCGTGGTCCGCGCCGGAGTGAGGGGCCCTGTCCCGGACCCGGGTTGACGGGTCACCCGCGCGTGTGAATAAGGTAAGCCTTACCTAACCAAGGGTTACCTAACCCGCACGTCCCGGAGGTTCCGCATGCCGTCCCGCCGCCACCTGCTCGTCGCCGCCCCGGCGCTCGCCCTGCTCCTGGCCGGGTGCGCCACCGGCCCGTCGGGTGCCGGGTCCGCCACGTCCGCGACGGCGGTCGCCTCGGCCGAGCCCGCGGCATACCCCGTGACGATCACCCACGCGCTCGGCACGACGACGATCGACAAGGCGCCCACCCGGGTCGCGACGATCGGCTGGGCCGATGCCGACGTCGTCGCCGCACTGGGCGTGGTGCCGGTCGGGGCGCCGAAGATCACCTGGGGCGGCAACGCGAAGGGCTCCACCGACTGGTTCGACGGTGCGGCCGCGAAGCTCGGCGTGAAGGACGGTGACATCGCCCGCTACGACGACTCGGCCGGCATCCCGTTCGACGCCATCGCGGCGACCAGCCCCGACCTGATCCTCGGCCTCAGCTCCGGGGTGTCGAAGGAGGACTACGACAAGCTCAGCAAGATCGCGCCCGTGGTCGCGTACACGACGGCACCCTGGGGCACGCCGTGGCAGGAGCAGCTCACGACGATCGGCACGGCGCTGGGCCGGTCCGCCGCCGCCGCCACCCTCCTCGCCGAGACCACCAGGGCGATCGACGACGCGGTCGCCGCCAACCCGCAGATCAAGGGCAAGAAGGCCGCGTGGGCCTGGTTCAGCCCCACCGACCTGTCGACCATCGGGCTCTACACCACCAACGACCTGCGCCCGCAGATGCTGCGCGAGTTCGGCATGGTCGACTCCCCGACGGTCGTGAGCCTCAGCGAGGCCGCGAAGGGTGCGTTCTCGGTGAACCTCTCCGCGGAGAAGGCCTCGACCCTCGACGCCGACCTCGTCGTGTTCTACGCCGAGAAGGACGCCGGCGCGAAGGAGATCACCGGCAACGCGCTGCTCGGGCAGATCCCCGCCCTGAAGAAGAACCAGTACGTCGCGAGTGCCGACAACGCCGTGGCGCTGTCGATGTCGCTGCCCAGCCCCCTGTCGGTGCGCACGGCCGTCGACGAGTTCCTGCCCAAGATCGTCTCGGCACTGGCCGGCACGCCCGCGTCGTGACGACCGCGACCACGCTCGAGCCGCGGCGGGCCCGGATGGGGTCGTCAAGGGATCCCCTTCCGCACCCGGGGCGACGTCGTGTCGGCCGGGTGCCGCTGCGGGTCGCCGTCGTGGGCGGCGTGGTGCTCGTCGCGGCCGCGGGCGCGTTGTCGGTGTTCGTCGGCGTGCAGGCGCTGGCGCCGGGTGCCGTGCTCGACTCGCTGCGCGGAGCGCCGGTCGACGGTGAGACCTCGGCCGTCGTCTCGGCCAGGGTCGCCCGCACCCTCATCGCACTGGTTGTGGGTGCGTCGGTCGCGCTGAGCGGCGTGGTGCTCCAGGGCCTGACCCGGAACCCGATCGCGGAGCCCGGCATCCTCGGGCTCAACTCGGGGGGCGCCCTGGCGGTCGTGCTCGGCATCCGGTTCCTCGGGCTCACCACGGCCACGGGGTACGTCGTGGCCGCCCTGGTGGGCACCGTGCTCGTGGCCGTGCTCGTGCAGTCCCTGACGATGATGGCGCCGCGCAGCAGCGCCACGGTCTCCCTGGCGCTCGCAGGCGCGGCGGTCATGGCTTTGTCCCAGAGCCTGATCGGCGCGGTGCTCGTCACCGACCGCGGTGCGCTCGACAGCTTCCGGTTCTGGCAGGTCGGCTCGGTCGCCGGCCGCGACGCCGGCCAGGTGCTCGACGTGCTGCCGTTCCTGGCCGTCGGCGCCGTGCTGGCGCTCACCGCGGGACCGACGCTCAACGCCGTCGCCCTCGGCGACGACATGGCCCGCGGCCTGGGCCAGAACGTGCTGCTCCACCGCGGTCTGGCCGCCGGTGGGGCGGTCCTCCTCGCCGCCGGCGCGACCGCCCTCGCGGGGCCGATCGCCTTCGTGGGCCTCGTCGTCCCCCAGGTGGTCCGGGCCCTGGTCGGCGTGGACCACCGCAGGGTGCTCCTCGTCTCCCTGTTCGGCGGGGCGGCCTTCGTCGTGCTCGCCGACGTCGTCGGCCGTCTCGTGGCGACTCCGTCGGAGGTGCAGGCCGGCATCGTCTGCGCCGTCATCGGTGCGCCGGTGCTGGTCGCCGTGGTCCGTCGGGTGCGGGGGCTGTGATGACGACGACCGCCGACGTGCTCGCCCGCGCCAGGCGGGGCCCCCGCCGCCGTCGCGCCCTGGTCGTCAGTTCGCTGCTGCTGCTCATCGCCGCGCTCGTGCTCGTCCGGGCCCTGCTCGGCGACTACCGCGTCTCGTTCCCCGACGCGGTGCGGATCCTCGGCGGCGAGCAGATCCCCGGGGCGTCGTTCGTGCTGATGGAGTCCACCCTGCCCCGGGCCGTGATGGCCGTGCTCGCGGGCGCCGCGTTCGGCGCGGCCGGGGCCGCGTTCCAGGTGATGCTGCGCAACCCGCTCGCGAGCCCCGACGTGCTCGGCATCACCCTGGGCGCGAGCGCCGGCGCGGTGGTCGCGGTCGTCGTGCTGGGGCTGCGCGGCACCCCGGTCACCCTCGCCGCCCTGTCGGGCGCCGTGGTCGCGGCCGGGCTCATCCTCAGCCAGTCCGGCGGTCGCGGAGGGGCGACCGGCCGGATGGTGCTCGTCGGCGTCGCCCTGGCGGCAGGACTGTCGGCGGTCGTGCACTGGGTGCTGGTGCGGGCCAGCATCTACCAGGCCCAGGACGCCATGGTCTGGCTCAGTGGCAGCCTCAACTCGGTCACCTGGGGCGAGATCGGCCGGCTCCTCGCGCTCGAGGCCCTGCTCGTGCCCCTGCTCCTCCTGCTGGGTGCTCGCCTCCCCGTGCTCGGCCTCGGCGACGACCTCGCCGCCGGCCTCGGTGTGCGCGCCGGACGGCTGCGTGCCGGCGTGACGGCCGCCGTCGTCGCCCTCGTCGCCGCCGCAACCGCGATCGTCGGGCCGATCGCCTTCGTGGGCTTCCTCAGCGGCCCGATCGCCCGCCGGCTCGTGCCCGGCCGTCCGGCCGTGGGCGTCGGCGCCCTCGTCGGAGGGGTCGTCGTGCTCGCCGCCGACTACCTGGCGGCCTACGGCATCCCCGGCACGGCTCTTCCCGTCGGAGTCGTCACCGGCCTGCTCGGCGCCCCCGTGCTGCTGTGGATGCTCCGCTCCCGACCCTCGACCCAGGAGGTCCGATGACCATGACCGACGCCGAGGCCGAGGCCACGGCCCACGACCGGGCCGAGACCGCCGTTCCCACCAGGCTGCGCGCGGATGCCGTGCGCCTGGGCTACGACGGACGCGTCGTCGTCGACGGGGTCACCCTCGACGTGCCGGCCGGCCGGGTGACCGTGGTGGTCGGGCCCAACGGGTGCGGCAAGTCGACCCTGCTGCGCGGACTCGGCCGGCTGCTGCGCCCGCTCGGTGGGTCCGTCCTGCTCGACGGTGACGAGATCGGCACGCTGCGCACCCGCGAGGTCGCCCGCCGGCTCGGCCTGCTGCCCCAGCAGCCGGTCGTGCCCGAGGGGGTGAGCGTCCTCGAGCTCGTCGAGCGTGGACGCCATCCGCACCACGGGCTGTTCCGCACCTGGAGCCGCACCGACGAGGAGGCCGTTGCCTCGGCCCTCGAGCGCACCGACCTGGTGCACCTCGCCGCGGTGCCGGTCGACAGCCTCTCCGGCGGTCAGCGGCAGCGGGTCTGGCTGGCCATGGTGCTCGCCCAGGCCACCCCGGTGCTGCTGCTCGACGAGCCCACCTCGTTCCTCGACATCGCCCACCAGCTCGACGTGCTCGACCTCGTGCGCCGGCTCTGCGACGAGTCGGGCACCACCGTCGTCATGGTGCTGCACGACCTCGCGATGGCCGCCCGCTACGCCGACCACCTGGTCGCCATGCGCGACGGGCGGGTCGTCGCCGAGGGACCACCCGCCGACGTCGTCACCCCCGAGGTGATCGAGGAGGTCTTCGGGGTCGCCGCCACGGTGCTCGTCGACCCCGCCTCGGGTGCCCCCGTCGTCATCCCCCGCAGGAGGACCCCGTGACCACCACCGCCGAGCCGCTCGCGCGCACCGACACCCCCCAGTTCGAGGCCACCGTCGTCGCGGTGGCCGACCTCGGCGGCGGGATGCGCCGGGTCACCTGCGCCGCCGAGGGCCTGCGCAGCTTCGTGCCGTGCGGTCCCGACGAGTACGTCGGCCTGCTGATGCCACCGGTCGGGCGCCCGCTCGTCATGCCCGACCCGGAGCCGGTGAACGTGCGGGCGTCGGTCGCCGCCATCGCGGATGCCGACCGGCCGGCGTTGCGCTGGTACACGATCCGCGACCACGACCCGGTGCTCGGCCACGTCGACATCGACATCATGACCCACGGCGACAGCGGACCCGGGTCTGCGTGGACCTGCCGGGCCCGCCGTGGCGACCCGGTCGGTATCCGGGCCAGCGGTGCCCTCTACCGGGGCCTCGAGGTGAGCGGACGCCAGGTGCTGGTCGCCGACGAGACGGCGGTGCCGTCGGTCGCCGCCATCCTCGACGCGTGGGGTGGGGCAGCCGACGCCCGCGACCAGGGTGTCGAGGTGCACGTCGAGGTGGCCGACCCGGCCGTGCTCGACTCCTACGACCTGGGTGAGGCGACGGTGCACCACCGCACCGGTCGCCCGGGGAGCGCACTGGTGCCCGGGCTCGACCGTGCCCTGGGCGCCCGCGCCGGGTCGATCGGCTATGCGTGGGCCTGCGGCGAGGCCGGACTCGTGGCCGGGGCGCGACGAACCCTGCTGCGCCACGGCGTGGAGCGGCGCAGCATCTTCTACTGCGGCTACTGGAAGCTCGGCCGGCCCCGCGTCTGAGGCTTCACCACGCCACGAGGTGGGTGGGCGCCAGCTCGATGACGACGGAGAACTTCTCGGCGATGGCGGGCAGCCCCATGCCGTAGGCCACCATCGCCTCGTCGTACTTGGCGGTGTAGGCCTCGCCGATCTCGGGCACCCACTCGGTGGCGGTGCGGTCGCTGAGCCGAGCCGGCCCGGACAGCACCACGACGCCGTTGCCGTCGGCGCGGGTGTGCAGGTGCAGCAGGGCCGCGGAGCCACGTCGCACGTGGGTGACCTTGGCCGTGCGCGGCTCGCTCATGACGAGCAGCCGGCCGTCGTGCCAGAGGAACCACACCGGCACGGCGTGCGGCGACCCGTCGGCGCGCACGGTGGTGAGCCAGCCGATCTGGTCGGAGGCGAGCCGGGCCAGCACGTCGGCGTGCACCGGGTCGGCCGGGTCGAGCACGAGAGGGGGTGGGTCGGGCATGCACCGACGCTACCCACGGGCACCGACACCATGCGTTCACCCGTCCCCGGTAGCGTCGGTCGCGATGACCACACCACACCTCGTCGCCCTCGACATCGACGGCACGACCGTCGACCACGAGGGCGAGCTGTCCGATGCCGTCCGCGACACCATCCGCGCCGTCGCCGACGCCGGGCACCACGTCACCATCGCCACCGGGCGCGCCATCATCGGCACCCTCCCCGTGCTCGACCGCCTCGGCCTCACCACCGGGTACGCCGTGTGCGCCAACGGTGCCGTCACCGTGCGCCTCGACCCGTCGCTCGCCGGCGGCTACGAGATCCTCGAGGCGGTGACCTTCGACCCGGCCCCGGCCCTGCGGGTGCTGCGCGAGCACTTCCCCACGGCCCTGGTCGCCGTCGAGGAGCTCGGCGTCGGGTTCAAGGTGACCGCCCCGTTCCCCGACGGTGAGCTCGACGGCGACCCACGGGTCGTGTCGTTCGAGGAGCTGATGGCCACCCCCGTCACCCGACTGACCCTGCGCGACCCGTCGAGCACGAGCGAGGAGTTCATCGAGCGAACCAAGAACATCGGCCTGCACGGTGTCGAGTACGCGGTGGGCTGGAGCGCCTGGCTCGACATCAACCCCGAGGGAGTGTCGAAGGGCGCGGCGCTCGAGGCGATCCGACGCCGGCTCGGCGTCGAGCCGATGCACACGGTGGCCGTCGGCGACCAGCGCAACGACCTCGAGATGCTGCACTGGGCGGCGCGTGGCGTCGCGATGGGCAACGCACCCGACGAGGTGAAGGCCGCCGCCGACGAGGTCACCGGGCACGTCGACGACGACGGTCTCGTACCCGTGCTGCGCGCCCTGCTCTGACCGGTTCCACGACGTCGCGGGCAAACCCGCGTGGCACGCAAGCCGCCGCGGCATCCCCGCTGGTGGGAAGGTGTGCGGATGGACACCACCGAGGCCAGCACAGCGGCCCGCGAGGCCGGCAACAGCAAGGTCGTCGAGTGGGGTGCGCGCCTCGGCTACATCACCGTCGGGGTGATCCACCTGCTCATCGCCTGGATCGCGCTGAAGGTGGCATGGGGGATCGGCGGCGGCTCCAAGAAGGCCGACACCTCCGGGGCGCTGCAGACCCTCTCGTCGTCGGGCGGGGGCATCGTGCTGCTGTGGATCTGCGTCGTCGGCTTCCTGCTGCTCGCCGTCTGGCAGCTGTTCGAGGCCGCCCTGGGCGCCGGCGAGACCTCCGACCGGCTCAAGGCCGCGGCCAAGGGCGTCACCTACCTCTTCTTCGCCTGGTCGACGTTCAAGGTCGGGCAGGGGGCCAGCTCCTCGGCCGAGAAGCAGACCGAGGACTTCACCGCGGGGCTGATGGGCAGCCCGGGCGGCCGCCTGCTCGTGGGCGTGGTGGGTCTGGTCGTGCTCGGCATCGCCGGGTACCACGTCTACAAGGGCTGGACCAAGAAGTTCCTCGAGGACCTGCGCGAGCACCCGGGCGACTGGGCCGTGACCGCTGGGCGGATCGGCTACATCTCCAAGGGCATCGCGCTCGTCATCGTCGGCTTCTTCTTCCTCGTCGCGGCGTGGCAGGCCGACCCCGACAAGGCCCAGGGCCTCGACGGTGCGCTCAAGACCCTCAAGGACGCGCCGTTCGGCCCGTTCCTGCTGACCCTGGTGGCCGCAGGCATCGCCGCCTACGGCGTGTACTCGTTCGCCCGCTCCCGCTACGCGCGCGTCTGAGCGGTCTCGCCGGTCGACCCGCCGCGGGTCTCCACGTCGGACGACGCGGAGCCGGATGCAGGCTCGCGGCGCAGCCAGTTCCACGCCAGCAGGGCGCAGAGCAGGCCGTTGAGCATTCCCACGACGATGTCCGAGACGTGGTGGGCGCCGCGGTAGAGCCGGGCGTACGACACGAGCAGCGGCGCGAGGATGCACAGCACGATGACGACCCGGCGCACGACGACGTTGGAGATGCGGGTCGCCATCAGCGCGAACGAGACGTAGAGGGCGGTGGAGGCCCCGACGTGCCCGCTCGGGTAGCTCGACGTCGGCGGGGTCGGGTCGAGCCGCTCGACCGGGGGCCGCTCCCGACCGACGACGGTGGTCGCGATGACGAACACGGTCGCCTGGAGCGAGATCGCGATGAGGGGCACGACCGCGAACCACCACTCCTTGGTGCGCCACCAGACGATCGCGCAGACGATGACTCCGACCGCGATGACGTACTCGGTGTTGCCGATCATCGACATGAACTTCGTGATCGTGTTCCAGGTCTCGGTGCGACCGTCCTCGAATGACTTGCTGATGCCGTTCTCCCACTTCGAGAACGACTCCAGGGGTCCCTTGAGGAGGAAGCCGAAGCCGACGATGGCGACGAAGATGCCGACAGCGGGTAGCACGGCACGCACGAGCACGTCGCGCAGGGCCGAGGTGAACTTGGGACGACTGTGGTCGTCGTCCCATCGGGTGAGGAACGACATCAGGTCTCCTGGTGGGTGGTGGGGCCGACGTCCGGGTCGTCGGCCTCGGTGGGGTCCGGGGGGTTCCAGCCGACGTAGCCGGCGTAGGACGCGAGCGCGAGCCCGACGCCGGTGACGACGCCGACCATCACGTCGCTGGGGTAGTGCACACCGAGGAACACTCGGTCGAGCGCGGTGACCAGCACGACCACGACGGCGAGGACCACGGCGGTGACCCGGGCCCACAGGGGCTTCAGCAGGGGCCAGAGCAGGATGACGACGATGGTCGAGAAGGCCGCGGAGTTCAGGGCGTGCCCCGAGGGGAACGAGTAGCCCGGGGCCTGCGAGACGGGGTCCTCGACGTGCGGCCGGGCCCGCTGGAACGCGTACTTCGCGACGAGCCCGATGAACCAGGCCACCATCATCGTGCCGAAGGCCCACCAGGCCCGGGTGCGCAGACCCTTCGCCAGCCACACCCACAGGCAGAGCAGCGTGCCGACGGTGTAGAGCCTGATCGGCTGGGTCAGCCACTGCCAGAGGATCAGGAAGGAGCGGAAGCCCTCGTGGTCGCGGGTGAACGACGTCGTGGCCCCGATGATGGCGTCGTCGAGCTGCTGCAGGGGTCCCCACTTGCTGCGCACGAGGAACCCGACACCGAAGAGCACGACGGCCACCGGCACCGCGTAGGCGAACGCCCGACCCAGTCGCCGACCCTTGGTACGGGAGGGCGTCACTGTCTCGGTGCTGGTCACCGGGCCTTTCTACAGGAATGGGGAGGCCGGGAAGGCCCTCACGAACCCGTGGGATGCTGAGCGCGCCATGGCCGAGCTGCACGTCACGTCCGCGTCGAACCCCCGCCTCAAGGCGGTGCTCGCGCTGCGCCGGCGACGGGTCCGCGAGGAGGAGGGGCGCACCGTCGTCGACGGCTACGAGGAGCTCGAGCTGGCCCTCGACGCCGGCGTGGTCCCCGACACCGTGCTGCACTGCCCCGAGCTGATGCTCGACCCCGCCCGGCAGGGGGCCCTGGTGGAGCGGGCCCGGGGACTTGGTGCGAGCACCATCCGGTGCAGCCGGGCCGCCTTCGAGAAGGTCGCGTACCGCGAGGGCCCCGACGGCTTCCTCGCGGTCGTCCCGGTGGCCGGCGTGGCCCTCGACGACCTCGTCCTGCCCGCCGACCCGCTGGTGCTCGTCTGCGAGGGCCTGGAGAAGCCGGGCAACCTGGGCGCGGTGCTGCGCACGGCGGAGGCCGCGGGTGTGGCCGCGGTGGTCGCCGCCGACCCGGTCACCGACTGGGGCAACCCCAACGTCGTGCGCTCGAGCAAGGGCACCGTCTTCTCGGTCCCGGTCGCGGCGGCCGGCACCCAGGAGGTCCTGGACTGGCTGCGTCGCAACGGCATCCGGCTCGTCGCGACCACTCCCGACACCGAGACGGCGCACACGGCCGTCGACTACCGGGGAGCCGTGGCGGTGGCCGTCGGCACGGAGAAGGAGGGCCTCACCGAGCTCGCGCTCGGCGCCGCCGACGAGCGGGTGCGCATCCCGATGGTGGGCCGGGTCAACTCGCTCAACGCCGCCACGGCGGCAGCGGTCGTCGTCTACGAGGCGGTCCGCCAGCGGTCCTCGTGAGGCCGGTGTGACCCCTGTGACGACCCTTGGTCACGTGCACGTCACGGTCACGCGGGGTGGACCGGGCCGTGTCAGGAGCACCCCTTGGCGTGTGCGACGATGACGGGCATGCGAGTTGACCACGTCGTCTATGCCGCCGAGCGCGACGGCCTGAAGGCCACGGCGCAGCGCCTCGCGGAGCGTATCGGCGTCACGCCGGTCGATGGGGGAGTCCACCCGCGCTTCGGGACGCGCAACATCATCCTGCCGCTGGCCCACGAGCGGTACGTCGAGGTCGTCGAGGTGCTCGACCACCCCGCCAGTGACAAGGCGCCCTTCGGGCAGGCCGTGAGGGCCCGCTCCGAGGCCGGCGGCGGCTGGCTCGGGTGGGTCGTGCAGGTCGACGACATCTCCGAGGTCGAGACCCGCCTGGGTCGTGAGGCCGTGCTCGGCAACCGGCACCGCCCCGACGGTGTCGAGCTGCGCTGGAAGCAGCTGGGCGTCAAGGGCCTGCAGGCCGACCCCCAGCTGCCCTACTTCATCGAGTGGGAGCAGGGTGTGCCGCACCCGTCCGTCGACGCGCACACCGAGGTCACGATCGAGACCCTGCAGATCGCCGGCGACCCCGACCGGGTGCGCGAGTGGCTCGGCCTGCCCGCCGACTCCACGTCGTCGGTCATCGACTTCGAGTTCGTCTCACCGCACGGCACCCCAGGCCTGATGGCGGTCACCTTCGAGACCGCCAACGGCGAGGTCACCATCTGACCCGGGGCATCGGCCGCGGGTGAAGGTGCGCCGCTGGACGGGCAATGGACCCTCTGGGGCGGCGTGGCCGTGCTCAGCCGACGCAGTGAGACCTCTCATTGCCTGTTGGTGGAAGCACTCCGACCTGATGGGCGTCACCTTCGAGACCGCCACCGGCGAGGTCACCATCTGACCCGCTGCAGGTCGCAGCGGGGCCTCAGGGGCGGCGGGTCCAGGTGCGCAGCCGCAGGCTGTTCGACACCACGAGCACGCTCGACAGGGCCATCGCGGCCCCGGCGATCATCGGGTTGAGCAGCCCGGCCATCGCGAGCGGGATCGCCGCCACGTTGTAGCCGAACGCCCAGCCGAGGTTCTGCTTGATCGTGCGCAGGGTGGCCCGCGACAGCGCGATCGCGTCGACGACGGCCGGCAGCTCGGCGCGCAGCAGCACGATGTCGGCCGAGGCGGCCGCGACGTCGGTGCCGGTGCCCATCGCGATGCCGAGGTCGGCCTGCGCCAGGGCGGCCGCGTCGTTGACCCCGTCGCCCACCATCGCGACGACCTTCCCGCGCCGCTGCAGGTCGGCGATCATCGCGTGCTTGTCCTCGGGCCGCACGTCGGCGAGCACCCGGCCGACCGGGATGCCGACGTCACGGGCCACGGCCAGCGCCGCGGCGTCGTGGTCGCCGGTGAGCAGGTAGGCGGGCAGACCGGCATCGGTGAGGTCGCGGATGGCGCGCTGCGAGCTGCGGCGGACGGTGTCGGCGACGGTCAGCGAGGCGTGTGCCCGGCCGTCCCAGCCCACCCACACGGTGGTGCCGTCGACCGTGGGCCGGGACAGCTCGCGGGGGACCTCGTCGAACAGGTCGGCGCGCCCGACGGTGACCTCGGTGTCCTTGATCCTGGCCCGGGCACCGGCGCCCGGCAGCGCGACGAAGTCGGTGGCCCGCGGCACGTCGATGGCGCGCTGCGAAGCCGCGGCCACCACGGCCCGCGCGACAGGGTGCTCGCTGCCGGACTCGACGGCCGCGGCGGCCCGCAGCGCCTGGTCCTTGGGGAACCGCCCGGCGGTGCTCACGTCGACGAGGGTCATCTCGCCGGTGGTCACGGTGCCGGTCTTGTCGAGCACGACGGCGTCGATCCGGCGGGTGTCCTCGAGCACGTCGGCACCCTTGATCAGGATGCCGAGGCGCGCCCCGCGCCCGGTGCCCACGAGCAGTGCGGTCGGGGTCGCGAGGCCCAGGGCGCACGGACAGGCGATGACGAGCACGGCGATGGCGACCTCGAGGGCCCGCGACGGCTCGCCGGTGACGATCCACCAACCGGCGAAGGTGAGCGCTGCGAGCACGAGCACGACGGGGACGAACACGGCCGACACGCGGTCGGCGAGCCGCTGCACCGGCGCCTTCGTGGTCTGGGCCCGCTCGACGAGCCGGGCGATGCCGGCCAGCGTGGTGTCGGCGCCGACCCGGGTGGCCTCGACCACGAGCCGCCCGGTGCTGTTGACCGTGCCGCCGGTGAGCTCGGCGCCGGCGCTCACGTCGACGGGGAGGGACTCGCCCGTGACGAGCGAGGCATCGACCGCGCTGCTGCCCTCGACGACGCGGCCGTCGGTGGCCACCTTCTCGCCGGGGCGCACGACGAAGCGGTCGCCGACCACGAGGTCGTCGACGGGGATGCGGACCTCGGTCGTCGCCCGGGTGACGGGGTCGACCCGCTCGACGGCGACGTCCTTGGCCCCCAGGCTGAGCAGGCCGCGCAGGGCGTCGCGGGTGCGGTCGGTGGCGCGGGCCTCGAGCCACCGGCCGAAGAGCAGGAAGGTCGTGACGACGGTGGCGGTCTCGAACCAGATGTGCGCGGTGGTGACGTCACCGGCATCCATGCCGCTCATGCCGGCAGCGCGCCCGGTGAGCACGACGAGGGCCGACCACAGGTAGGCGGCGAGCACGCCGATCGACACGAGGGTGTCCATCGTCGAGGCGCCGTGGCGGGCGTTGAGGAACGCCGCCCGGTGGAAGGGCCAGGCGCACCAGAGCACGACCGGCGTCGCGAGCACGAGCTGCACCCACGGGCTGTTGTCGAGGTGGATACCGGGCACCATCGCCAGCACGACGACCGGCACCGTGAGCACGGCAGCGACCAGCGCGCGGCGCTTGAGGGCCTCCTCGGGGGCGACCTGGTGGTCCAGGTGGCTCTCGTGGTGGTCGGGCTGCGGCGGAGGTGCGACCTCGACGACCTCGGCGCCGTAGCCGGTGGCCCGCACCGTGCTGAGCAGCTGGTCGACGGTGACCGGCGCGGCGTAGCGCACGGTGGCCTTCTCGGTGGCGAGGTTGACCACGGCGTCGACGCCCTCGAGCCTGCCCAGCTTCTTCTCGATCCGGGCCGAGCAGGACGCACAGGTCATGCCGGTGATGGTGAGGTCGACCTCGTGCACGGCGCCGGCATCGTCGTGCCGCCGGGCGGTGGTCTGGGTCATCTCAGCTCCTCACCAGGCGCGCGATGGCCGCGGTCGCCTCGGCGACCTTGGCCGCGGCGGCCTCGTCGCTCTCGCGGGCGGCGTCGACGACGCAGTGCTCGATGTGCTCCTCGAGCAGGCCGATGCTCACGGCCTGCAGGGCCCGCGTCACCGCACTGACCTGGGTCAGCACGTCGATGCAGTAGGCGTCGGACTCGACCATCCGGGCGATGCCGCGCACCTGCCCCTCGATGCGCCGCAGCCTCTTGAGGTGGTCGTCCTTGTGGCCGGCGTACCCCGGGACGACGGCGGTCTGCTCACTCATGTCCACGGCAACCAACATACCCCTATGGGGTATTCCGGACCACACGGGGTCAGCCCAGCGCCTCCTTCACCAGCCGCTTCGGCGCCCGGCTCGCCCAGGACGACGGCCACAAGGTGATGTGCGCCCTGCTGAAGCTGACCGGCGCCGTGCCCCGGGCGGTCTAGCCCTCGAGGGCGAGAGTGAGGAAGACGCTGTGCCGGTCGGGTCGGTAGGCGCCGAACGGTTCGCACGGGGTGAAGCCGGCCCCGGCGTACAGGGCGCGGGCCGCGTCGAAGACGGGGACGACGCCGGTCTCGAGGCTGACCCGGGTGGCGCCGGAGCGGCGGGCCTGCGTGAGGGCGTGGTCGAGCAGCAGTCGACCGAGCCCGGTGCCCCGCGCGGATGCCGTGACGCGCATCGTCTTGATCTCGACGTGCCCCGGCTCGAGGTCCTGCAGCGCCACGGACCCGACCAGCGCGGCACCGGACTCGGCGACCCAGAGGCGCACCCCCGGCATCCGGAACCGGTCGATGGTGAGGGCGTGACGGCTCTCGGGCGGTGCCGTCGGCTCCATCTCGGCGAGGTGGTCGTCGAGCAGCGCGGCCACCCGCGGGTCGTCGAGGTCGGCGGGGTGGATCGAGACGGTCACCGCAGGTGGTCGACGAGCTCGGGGGCGAGCCCGACGTAGGTCGCGGGGGTCATCGCCGCGAGGCGCTCCTCGACGTCGGCGGGCAGCCCGAGGCCGCGCACGAACTCGACGAGCTCGGCCTGCCGGATGCGGCGTCCGCGGGTGAGCTCCTTGAGCCGCTCGTAGGGCTCCTCCATGCCGGGCACGCCACGGGCGCCCAGGGCCCGCATCGCCGACTGGACGGGTTCGCCGAGCACCTCCCAGTTGGCGTCGAGGTCGGCCGCCATGGTGGCGGGCACGGCGTCGAGGCCGTCGAGCCCGCGGGTGGCGTTGTCGATGGCGAGCAGGCTGTGCCCGAAGGCCGAGCCGATGTTGCGCTGCATCGAGGAGTCGGTGAGGTCGCGCTGGAGGCGGCTCTGCACGAGGGTCGCCGCGAGCACGTCGAACAGGGCGTTGCTCACCTCGAGGTTGGCCTCGGCGTTCTCGAAGCGGATCGGGTTGACCTTGTGCGGCATCGTCGAGCTGCCGACGGTGCCGTGGCCGCGCACCTGGGCGAAGTAGCCCATCGAGATGTAGGTCCAGACGTCCGTGCACATGTTGTGCAGCACCCGGTTGAACCGGGCGACGTCGGCATACAGCTCGGACTGCCAGTCGTGGCTCTCGATCTGGGTGGTGAGCGGGTTCCAGCTGAGGCCGAGGTGCTCGACGAACGCGCGGCTGACGTCCTGCCAGTCGGCCTCGGGCACGGCGGCCACGTGCGCGCCGTAGGTGCCGGTGGCGCCGTTGAGCTTGCCGAGGAACTCGGCGTCGTCGATGCGGGCCAGCTGGCGCTGGAGCCGCCAGGCCAGCACGGCGAGCTCCTTGCCCATCGTGGTCGGGGTGGCGGGCTGGCCGTGGGTGTGGGCGAGCAGCGGCACGTCACGCAGGTCGCGGGCCATCGCGGCCAGCTTGTCGACGAGGGCCGTCGCGCGGGGCAGCCACACCTCGTGCACGGCGCCCTTGACCATCACGGCGTAGGACAGGTTGTTGACGTCCTCGCTGGTGCAGCAGAAGTGGATCAGCTCGGCGAGGCCGGCGTCGCCGGGGTCGGGCGCGATGGCGGCGAGCCGCTTCTTGAGGAAGTACTCGACGGCCTTGACGTCGTGCTGGGTGACCCGCTCGGTGGCCGCCATCTCGTCGATCTCGGCGGCGCCGAAGCCGCGCACGACGTCGCGCAGGGCCTCCTGCTCCTCGGCGGTGAGCCGGCGCACGCCGGGCACGACCTCGTGCTCGGTGAGGTGGATGAGCCACTCGACCTCGACGTGCACCCGCGCCCGGTTGAGCGCGGGCTCGGAGAGGTGGTCGACGAGCGGGGCGACGACACCGCGGTAGCGCCCGTCGAGGGCACCGAGGGCGATCGAGGGCTCGGCGTCGGCGAGGTGGGTGGATGCCGCGAGGCTGGTCGCGCGGTCGGGGCTGGCCATGCGCCCATCCTCCCAGAGCGTCAGGGGTGCGGATGCCGGGTGGCCACCTGCCGGAGCCTCAGCCCCGGTCGCGGGCCTCGAGCTCGGCGCGGACGTGCTCGACGATCCCCGGGATCGCGGCGGTGATCTCCGCGTAGGTCTGGTCGTACGCCGGGTCCGTGCCGTACCACGGGTCGTCCATGCCCAGCTCGCCACTGGCGACGGCATCCGGGTCGAAGGAGCGGAAGAGGCGCAGCTTGGCGCGGTCGGTGTCGGTGCGGGCGATGCGCTCCAGCCGCTCGGTGTGCACGTGGTCGACGGGCAGCACGAGGTCGTACCGGTCGAACCAGCTCGGCTCGAACCGGCGCGCCACGTGGTCGGACCAGCCGTTGTCCTCGTGGCCGTTGCGGCGCAGGACCGCGGCGGTGCGCGGGTGCATGCCGCTGCCGATCTCCTCGGAGCTGGTGCCCGCGGAGTCGACGACCACGCGGTCGCCCAGGCCGGCGTCGTCGAAGGCCTCGCGCAGCAGGTACTCACCCATCGGCGAGCGGCAGATGTTCCCCCAGCACACGACCGTCACCCGGTACGGCTTCTCCTCGGCGCTCATGGGCACCATCCTGCCAACCACGACCTCGTGCGGTTTACACACGGTCTCGCACCCTCCGGCTGCGAGAACCGTGTAACTCGCACGAAGTGCGGATCGGGGGTGGGCGGTCAGAAATCGGGGTCACCCGTCGTCCGGATCGTGGCCGAACCAGGTGGGGACGCCCTCGAGGAACTGCTCGCGCGTCATCCCGCCGGCTCCCTCGGGGATGCGGCCCCACAGCGGGGCCCCCGTCACCCGTGGCAGGTCGACCAGGTTGCTCTCCTCGGCCAGCCCGGGCTCGGCCGGCCACGAGCCGATGACGACACCCAGCAGCGGCAGCGACCGGGCGGCCAGCGCCTCTGCGGTCAGGGCGGCGGTGTTGAGGGTGCCGAGGCCGGCACTGGCGACGAGCACCACACCGCAGCCGACTCCCTTGTAGCGCAAGCCGGTTCCGAGGTCGGCCAGCGTTCCGCCGCGTTCGTCGAGCCGCACGAGCAACCCTCCGGCACCCTCGACGAAGACGACCTCCGACTCGGCCGCGATCTCGCCGATCCGCTTGGCGTGCACCGCGACCGGGGGCAGGTGCACCCCCTCGCGACGGGCGGCGGCCTCGGGCGAAAGGGGGTCGCGCAGCCGCACCAGCTCGTGGGTGGCGACGTCGTCACCGACCAGTCGGCGCACCTCGTCGACGTCACCGGGGTCGCCCGGCGCGAGCCCGGTCTGGGCCGGCTTGACGACCGCCACGGTGCTGCCCCGCTCGCGCACGACGGCGGCGAGGGCGGCTGTGACGACCGTCTTGCCGATCCCCGTGCCCGTGCCCGTGACGAGCACGACCGAGGTCAGCGAGCGAGGGTCAGCCACGGGGACCGGTGAGCTCGGCGAGCACCTCGCACACCCGGTCGAGGTCGTGCGCCGCGTGGTCGGCGTGCGCGGTGAGCCGCAGCCGCGACGACCCGTCGGGCGTCGAGGGGGGCCGGAAGCACCCGATCCGGATGCCGCGCGCCTTGGCCGCGTCGACCGCCTCCACCGCCTCGTGCGGGCCGGCCATCGGCACCGACATCACGGCGCCCACCGGCACCTCGACGCCGCAGGCCTCGGCCAGGCGGGCAGCGTTGGCGTGCACCCTCGCCATCAGCTCGGGGTGGTCACGGAGCACTGCAGTCGCGGCCAGGGCCGCGCCCGCGGACGCCGGTGCCAGCCCGGTGTCGTAGATGAACGGCCGGGCGGTGTTGACCAGGTGCTCGCGCACCTCGGGGGAGGCGAGCACCGCGCCGCCCTGCGCGGCGAGCGACTTCGACAGGGTGGCGGTGACGACGACGTGCTCGGCCCGGGCCTGTCCGGCGGCAGCGACGAGGCCGCCTCCGCGGGGGCCGACCACGCCCAGCGCGTGCGCCTCGTCGACCACGAGGATCGCGCCGGCGTCGGCGGTCAGCGCCACGAGGTCCTCGATCGGCGCGGCGTCGCCGAGCACCGAGTAGATCGACTCGACGACGACGACCGCTCGGGGGCTCTCGCGCCGGGCCAGCAGCTCGGCGACGTGCTCGACGTCGTTGTGCCGCGACACCGAGACCGCGGCCCGCGACAGGCGGCACCCGTCGATCAGGCTGGCGTGGGCGTGCTCGTCGCTGATCACGAGCGTGCCCGCGTCGGCGAGGGTGGTGAGCACCGAGAGGTTCGCGGCGTACCCGGTGGAGAGCACGAGCGCGGAGGGTGCACCGGTCAGCGCCGCGAGGGCGGCCTCGAGCTCGTCGTGCACGTCGAGCGTCCCGGTGACCAGGCGTGAGGCACCGGCTCCGCCGCCGTAGGTCTCGGCCGCGGCGACCGCACCGGCGACGACGGCCGGGTGGGTTCGCAGCCCGAGGTAGTCGTTGCCGGCGAGGTCGAGGCCGTCCCCGCTCTTGGTGGTGGTGAGCCGCCGGGTGAGCCCTGCGGCCTCACGGGTCGCGGCGGCGTCGCGGATCCAGTCGAGGGGGCTCGTCACGGCGTCGATCCTGCCACGAGGCCCCGGATGCGGCCCGCCCGGGTTCGCCGTCGGCACTTGTGACAAGCGCTTGACACAAAGGCGCAGGCGCGGCATCCTCACGTTTGTACCAATCGGTCGATACAACGGGGGTCGTCATGGCCGTGGTCCTGCTCGCACTGCCGATCGCTCTGCTCGGGCTCGTCCTGGCCCTGATGCGCCGGGTCGTCGTCACCGTGGGGGTCAACGAGCACAGCGGGGTCGTGGAGATCGCCCGGCACACCCGGCGCTGGCGGGTGGTCGGCCTGCTGCTCGGCGCGGCGGCGGCGGTCGTGCTCCTCGTCCTCGGAGATCGGGTCGACGCCCTCGGCCGCGCGGCCGCCCTGGCGCCGACCGCACTCGGCGCGGGTGTGCTCCTCGGCACCATCGCGGGGGAGCTCACCGCCCGGCCGGCAGTCGGCATCCGCCGCTCCGCCGCCGTCGAGACACGCACGCTCGGGTCGATCCTGCCGCGCGGCCGCGCCGTGCTGCTGGCGGTCTCGACCGGCCTGCTGGTCGGGGCTCTCGCCCTCGGCGCCGCCTGGGGGTCTGCCGACGACCTGGGCCGCGCGGGCCGGTGGCTCACCCGCCAGTGCGTCGTCGAGGAGGACGGGGTCGGCCAGGTGCTCGTGGGCAGCAGCCGCGGACCCTGGCCGGGGTCGTTCTACGCAGTGCCCCTCGCACTGGCCCTGCTCGTGCTCGCCGTGCTCGTCGCGGTCGCCCTGCGCGCGATCGTCGACCGCCCGCGGCCGGAGCTGGACAGCCGGGGCCTGGACACCTTGCTGCGCCGGTGGTCGGTGGGCAACGTGCTCACCGCGGCGACGGTGACCGTGCTCGGCACCCTCGGCCCCGTGGCCGTCCTCATGGCGTCGGCGCTGCGGGGCGGGACCTGCCCCTCGACCGCCATCGACACGGTCCTCGCGGTCGTCGCCGCGGTCGTCGGCGCGCTGGCCACCGGAGCGGCGTTCGGCCTGCTCGCGGGGCTGGTGCTCACGCCGAGCATCCGGGTCGACGACCTGCAGCGCCCGTTGCCCGGTGGGACCGCCCCGGTCGGGGCGCCGGTGCGATGACCCTCTCCACGGTCACCGTCGACGTCCTCGACCCGACCCCGCCCTACGAGCAGCTGCGTCGCCAGCTCGCCGACCTGATCGGCTCGGGCGTGCTCTCGCCCGGCGACCGGCTGCCACCGGTGCGCCAGCTCGCCGCCGACCTGGGTCTCGCCGTCGGCACGGTGGCCCGCACCTACCGCGAGCTCGAGCTGGGCGGCTACGTGCGCTCGCGTCGTGGCGGCGGCACGAAGGTCGCCACCACGGCACCCGCCCCGCCGACACCCGAGCGCGCCCTCGAGGAGGCCGCTGCGGCCTACGTCGAGCGGGCGCGTGCGCTCGGCATCCCGCTCCAGGATGCCGTGGAGGCGGTCCGCAGGCTGGACAGCGGCTGAGCGCCACACCCCATCGACCGGTACGGCTGATTAGCCTCGGTGGGGTGAGCCGCACCCCACTGCCGAGCCCCGACGGCGAGGTCGTGGTGCCGGCGCCCGGCCGCGGCCCTGGCCACTGGGCCGGTGCCGCCAGCGCGGTGCTCGACGACGACGGCAGCGTCTGGCTCGCCTACCGACTGCGTCGGCCCGTCGACGACGGCCGTGGTGTCGGGGTCGGGGTGGCGCGCTCCGCCGACGGGGTGCGCTTCGAGACCGTGGCGCAGGTCGGACGCGAGGCGTTGGGCGCGGCATCCCTCGAGCGGCCGGCCCTCGTCCGTCGACCCGACGGTGGGTGGCGGCTCTACCTCAGCTGTGCCACACCGGGTTCCAAGCACTGGTGGGTCGAGGCACTCGATGCCGATGCCCCAGCCGCGCTGCCCGGAGGCCGCCGCACCGTCGTCCACCCCGGGAGCGCCGAGCGCGCCGTCAAGGACCCCGTCGTGCTCGTCGACGACGACGGCTGGTGGATGTGGCTGTGCTGCCACCCGCTCGACCGGCCCGGGCACGAGGACCGGATGACGACCCGCCTGCTCCGCAGCGACGACGGGCTCGCCTGGGACGACCTCGGCGAGGTGCTGAGCGGCACTCCCGGCAGCTGGGACGCCCGGGGCGCCCGGGTCACGGCGGTGCTCTCCCGGGACCCGCTCGTCGTGCTCTACGACGGCCGGGCCACGGCCGACGAGAACTGGTTCGAGCGCACCGGGGTCGCCCGGTCGCCGGATGGCGGGGCGGCGCTCGTCGCGGACCCCGGCGGCCCTGCGGCTTCCTCGCCGCACGGCGACGGCGCGCTGCGCTACGCGACCGCGGTTGCCGTGCCCGGTGGCGGACTGCGCTGGTACGCCGAGGTCGCCCACGACGACGGGTCGCACGACCTGGTCACCTCGCTCTCGCCGAACCCGGGAGAGCCCCAACCTGCACCGTCCGAGGAGGACACCCATGCCCAAGGCCCCACTTCCCCCTGAGGTCGCCGAGCTGTTCGCACGGCCCAACCCCGCGGTGGTCGCCGTGCTGAGGCCGAGCGGTGCGCCGATGTCGGTCGCCACGTGGTACCTCGTCGAGGACGACGGAACGGTGCTGCTCAACATGGATGCCGGCCGCGCTCGCCTGCGCTGGATGCGCGAGCGGCCCGAGGTCGCGCTCACCGCGCTCAAGGCGGACGAGTGGTACACCCACGTCAGCGTGCGCGGACCGGTCGTGCGCTGGGAGGACGACCCCGCGAAGGCGATGGCCGACATCGACCGCCTCTCGATGCTCTATCGCGGCAGCCCCTACGCCAACCGCGAACGCCCGCGGGTCAGCTGCTGGGTGCGGGTCGACCACTGGCACGGCTGGGGCGAGGCGAAGGCCGAGTAGCCCTCGACGTCCGAGGCCGGGCGCGGCCATACTCGGGCCATGGCGGGAAGCCCCGACGACCTGCTGCCCGATCGCGGACCTCTGGCCGCCCGGCAGGCGCTGGCTGCCGCTCACGAGTTGCGCGTGTTCGACGGTCCCGCCACCGCGTGGCTCGTCGTGCAGCGGGTCCTCGAGCTCTGGGGAATGGCCATGCTCCTCGGCGGAATCGCCTACGGCAGTGTCCTGGTCGGGCAGTGGGTGTGGGTCGTCGCGGGTCTCGCGGTGGTCGCCTTCGCCTGGGAGGGACCGGTGGGTCGACTGGTCGGCGCCCAGCCGAAGCCGTGGCGCGCCCGGTGGCGCATCCTGCTCGTGTTGGCCTTCGCCACCGCGATCCTCCTGATGGGGGTCGGTGCCTTCGGAACCCTGAGTCCCGCAGCCACCGGGCTCGCGTCCTGGGGTCTCCTCGTCGCCGTCGGCTACCTCCTGACGCCGATCCTGCGGTGGGCGACGACCGGGCGTCGGCCGGGCGGAGCGGCCTGGCCCGACGGCGCGCAGGGATATGCCGTCCTGTCGGTGCTCTCCCGGGCCCAGTGGGTGCACCCGGACCGGTTGTCGGTGCTCACCGGCCTTCCCCGCGACCGGTGCGACGACTGGGTCGCGGCGTGCGCCGCGCGAGGCCTGCTGGTGCCAGGCGGGCATCGAACGGGGCTGCGCCGCCACACCGAGATCACGGCGAGCGGTCTCGCCCGTCTCGACCGGTGGACGTCCGAGCTCACGAGGCGAGCAGCCGGCGCTCAGCCGTGGACGGACTCGACCGCCCCGACCAGCGCCGACGTGATCGTCGACAGCTCGTCGTCCGAGGTCACGTAGGGCGGCATCGTGTAGACGAGGTCGCGGAACGGCCGCACCCACACGCCCCGCTCGAGGGCGGCGGCGGTCACCTCGGCCACCCGCACCGGTTCGCGCAGCTGCACGACACCGACGGCACCGATCACCCGCACCGCGGCCACGACGTCGAGGGATGCCGCGCGCCCGAGCCCCTCGGCCAACCCGCCGGAGATGCGGCGCACCTCGCCCTCGGTGTCCCGTGAGGCGAGCAGGTCGAGGTTCGCCGAGGCGATCGCGCAGGCCAGCGGGTTGCCCATGAAGGTCGGGCCGTGCATCAGGCCGCCCGCCTCGCCGGCACTGACCCCCTGCGCGACCTCGGGCGTGCAGAGCACCGCCGCCAGGGTCAGGTAGCCGCCGGTCAGGGCCTTGCCGACGCACAGGATGTCGGGGGCCAGGTCACCCCGCCCCGCACCGGCCCAGAGCGGTCCCGTGCGGTGCAGCCCGGTCGCGATCTCGTCGTGGATCACCAGGGCCCCGTGCCCGCGAGCCAGGTCGTGCAGCACGGTGAGCACGTGCGGGCTGTAGACGTGCATGCCCCCGGCGCCCTGCAGCACCGGCTCGACGATGACGGCTGCGACCGAGTCGGCGTGGGCGGCGTACAGGGCCCTGGTCTCGCGCTCCCACGCGACCAGCTCGGGGTCGTCGGGTGCGCGGTCCAGACCGCCGGGCGGCCGCGGCGCGAACACGTGCTCGGGCAGCACCCCGCGAAACAGCGCGTGCATCCCGCTCACCGGGTCGGTGACCGACATCGGCGAGAACGTGTCGCCGTGGTAGCCGCCGCGGACCGTGAAGAACCGGGTGCGGCGGCCGACCTGCCGCCAGGTGCCACTGCAGGGCCATCTTCATCGCGACCTCGACCGACACCGACCCGGAGTCGGCGAGGAAGACGTGCTCGAGGCCGTCGGGGGCGAGGTCGACGAGCCGGCGGGCGAGTCCGATGGCGGGCTCGTGGGTCAGGCCGCCGAACATCACGTGGGCCATCGAGTCGAGCTGGCGCCGGGCTGCCGCGTCGAGCTCGGGCACGGCGTACCCGTGGATCGCGCACCACCACGACGACATGGCGTCGACGACCTCGCGCACCTCGCCATCGCGGTCACGCAGCCGCAGCCGGATGCCGTGCGCCGACTCGACGAGGTACGGCGCCTGGGGCGCCAGGGCGGAGGAGTAGGGGTGCCACACGTGGTCGCGGTCGAACGCCAGCAGCGCCTCGAGGTCAGGGCCGAGTTCGAGGCCGGCGTCGTCGGGTTCGGGCGTCATCGCGCCCCATTGTGTCGGTACCGGGTCAGGCGGCGGTGCGGGTGCTCGCGACCTCGCCGGCCAGTCGTCCCATCAGGGTGCGCAGGTCGGCGTCGAGGTCCTGGTCGGAGAGGCGGCCGTCGACGAAGGCCTGGAAGGCCGAGCCGATCCCGACGGTGTCCTCGATGACGTCGGCCCCGGCGACCTTGAGCACCTTGACGCCGTCCTCGCGCGCCCACTGGCCCGAGCGAGGCGAGCCGGTCGCCGCGATGACCGCGGCGGGCTTGCCGGCGATGGCGGCCGCACCACGCGGTCGCGAGGCCCAGTCGACGGCGTTCTTGACGGCACTCGACATCGAGCCGTTGTACTCGGGCGTCACGAGCAGCAGCGCGTCGGCGTCGGCGACGGCCTCGCGCAGGTCACGGGCCACCTGGGGCAGGTGGTCGTCGTGGTCGAGGTCCTCGGAGTAGTGCGGGAGGTCGGCCAGGCGCGCGAACACCGTGCCGTCGACACCGGCCGGCAGGTGGGCGATGGCGGCGTCGGCGAGCTGGGCGTTGGTGGAGCCGGCGCGCAGGCTGCCGACGAGGACGAGGACGTTCACGGGGTGCTCCTTGGGGAGGACGCGGATCGGGACAGTGCGATCGACGCTGATCGGGTGATTGAACCATCAACTACTTCTCCGCATTCCCCGCGGCGCTGGGTGCTCAGGTGGCTGCCCCGGCGACCACTTGGGCACCCAACTCGAGTGGGGCTTGCGCGATCGCTATTCAGCGTTACTATGTACTAGTAGTCACTGACACTGAATAGCAGTGACACTGAGTAGTGACGGAAGGAGGGGGCGACATGGGCAAGCAGGAGACCGAGATGCTCAAGGGCACGCTCGAGGGCATCGTCCTCGCGCTGCTCGCGGGCAGGTCGGCGTACGGCTACGAGATCACCGCCGAACTGCGCGAGCGAGGCTTCGCCGACATCGCCGAGGGCACCGTCTACGCGCTGCTGATCCGGGTCGAGCAGCGCGGCCTGGTCGACGTGGAGAAGGTCCCGTCGGAGAAGGGGCCGCCCCGCAAGGTGTACTCCCTCAACGACAGGGGTCGCACCCAGCTCGAAGACTTCTGGAGGACGTGGAGCTTCCTCCAGGCACGTATCGAACAGCTCCGCGAAGGAGGAAGCTGAGATGGTCGCGAAGTGGATCGAGTCCCTGACCGGGTCGCTCGAGCAGAAGAAGCAGTACAAGAAGGACAAGGCCCGCATGCAGGCCCTGCCGGAGCCGTACGCCGGCACCGGGAAGGCCTTCGAGCGCTACTTCATGTACTACGGAGGGGTCACCGACGGCGACACCCTGCTCACGATGCTGGGCGACTTCACCGACCTGTGGGAGCGCGCGGCCCTCGACGGCACGCCGGTGCGCGAGATCGTCGGCGAGGACCCGGTGGAGTTCGCCGAGAACTTCGCCTCGGCCTACGCCGGCACCCGGTGGATCGACAAGGAGCGCGCGCGGCTCACCGCGGCGATCGAGGCTGCGGAGGGTGGGGACCAGTCATGACGGTCGACACGGCCATCCGCGTCCAGGGCCTGGAGAAGTCGTTCAAGGACCTGCACGTGCTGCGGGGCGTCGACCTCGACGTCGCGCCCGGCAGCATCTTCGCCCTGCTCGGCTCCAACGGCGCCGGCAAGACCACGGTGGTGCGCATCCTGGCCACGCTGCTCACGGCGGATGCGGGCAGCGCCACGGTGCACGGCTTCGACGTCGCCTCCGAGCCCGGCCGGGTGCGTGAGTCGATCAGCCTCACCGGGCAGTTCGCGGCGGTCGACGAGATCCTGACCGGGCGCGAGAACCTCGTGCTCGTGGCCCGGCTGCGCCACCTGGCGGATGCCGGCCCGATCGCCGAGCACCTGCTGGCGCGGTTCCAGCTCACCGACGCCGCCGACCGCAAGGTCTCGACCTACTCCGGTGGGATGCGCCGCCGCCTCGACATCGCGATGAGCCTGATCGGTGACCCGCCGGTGGTGTTCCTCGACGAGCCGACCACGGGCCTGGACCCCGAGGCGCGCCTCGAGGTGTGGCAGGCGGTCAGGGACCTCGCCTCGAGCGGCACGACCGTGCTGCTCACCACCCAGTACCTCGACGAGGCCGAGCAGCTGGCCGACCGGATCGCCATCCTCCACGAGGGCCGGATCATCGAGAACGGCACGCTCGCCGAGCTGAAGGCGCTGCTGCCGCCGGCGAAGGTCGAGTACGTCGAGAAGCAGCCCACGCTCGAGGACGTCTTCCTCGCCCTCGTCGGCCACGACACCACCAAGGAGCACCGATGACCACGCACTTCGTCGGCGACACCGCCCTGCTCACCGGGCGGTCGCTGCGCCACATCACCCGCAGCCTCGACACGATCATCACCACCACGATCATGCCGATCGCGTTCCTGCTGCTCTTCGTGTTCGTCTTCGGCGGCGCGATCGACACCGGGTCGTCGTCGTACGTGAACTACCTGCTGCCCGGCATCCTGATCATCACCGTGGCGTCGGGCGTCTCCTACACGGCGTACCGGCTCTTTCTCGACCTGCAGAGCGGGATCTTCGAGCGCTTCCACTCGATGCCGATCGCCAGGTCGTCGGTGCTCTGGGCCCACGTGCTCACCTCGCTGGCCGCCATCGCGATGTCGGTCCTGGTCGTCGTGGTCACAGCAGTCCTCTTCGGGTTCCGTTCCGGTGCAGGTCCACTCGCGTGGCTCGCGGTCGCCGGCATCCTCGCCCTGTTCACCCTGGCGCTCACCTGGCTCGCCGTCATCCCGGGTCTGACCGCGAAGTCGGTCGACGGTGCCAGCGCGTTCTCGTACCCGCTCATCCTGCTGCCCTTCGTCAGCTCGGCGTTCGTGCCGACGGCGACGATGCCCGGGCCGGTGCGTGCCTTCGCCGAGAACCAGCCGGTCACCTCGATCGTCGACGCGATCCGCGACCTGCTGGCCGGGCAGCCGGTCGGCAGCGACATCTGGCTGGCGCTCGGGTGGTGCGTGGGCCTGCTGGCAATCGCCTACGGCTTCGCGATGCTCGCCTACCGCCGCAGGGTGGCCTGACCCGGACGGAGCGACCACACCCCACCCCGGGCCGAACCCGGGGTGGGGTGTGGTCGCTCGTACGCGGTCGGTGCAGCCACATCCCACCCCTCACCGAGATCTGAGGTGGGGTGTGGTCGTTCGTACGCGGTCGGTGCAGCCACAACCCGCCTCTCGGCTCACCCGTCGGCGCGCGGCCCCTTGCCCTCCGGCCCGGCCGACGCCGCCAGCCGGCCCGCCAGTGAGGCCACCTCGTCGGTGAGCGCGTCGGGCGACACGATGCGGAAGTCCCAGGGCAGCCACGCCAGCCGGGCCGCCGCGGCGCGGACGTCCCAGGCGGAGAAGCGCATCTCGCAGCGCTCCCCGGTCGCGGACAGGGTCGCGAACCCGGAGGGCACGGCGTCAGCGACGACGTCGAGGGTCGCGTCGATGTCGATGACCACCTCGACCCCCTGCGGCCCGCGCGCCAGGGCCTCGCGCACGTGCTCGGCTGCGTCGGGCGCGGGCCGCGGTCGGAAGGTGAAGGTCGTCTCGCGCACCTCGCTCATCCGGTCGAGCCGGAAGCTTCGCCAGTCGGCGCGGTCGAGGTCCCACGCGAGGAGGTACCACCGCGAGGTGGTGGCGACCAGGCGGTAGGGCTCGGCCCGGCGGCTCGACTCCTCCCCGGATGCCGCGGCGTAGTCGAAGCGCACCTCGCGGCAGCCGCGGGCGGCCCGGGCGAGCAGGGCCACCACGGCGCCCTCGACGAGCTGGTCGCGGCGGCCCAGGATGACGGTGGCCTCGGACACCGCCTCGACGCTCGCCCGCAGCCGGGCCGGCAGAACCTGGTCGAGCTTGCCCAGGGTGCGCATCGCCGGCTCGCCGAGCCCGGCGACCGTGCCGCCCGCGGCAAGCCGCAGCGAGACCGCCACCGCCACGGCCTCCTCGTCGTCGAGCAGCAGCGGCGGCAGGGCCGCCCCCGAGCCGAGCTGGTAGCCGCCGCCCACCCCCTGGCCCGCCCGCACCGGGTAGCCCAGCGCCCGCAGCCGGTCGATGTCGCGGCGCACGGTGCGGGTGGTCACGTCGAGCCGCTCGGCGAGCTCGGGCCCGGTCCACGTGGGGCGGGACTGGAGCAGGCCGAGCAGGCGCAGCACGCGTGAGGTCTGGGTCATGCCGGAATCCTCCGACCGATAGCGGACCGGAACTGTCCTCATTGTGCCCGAGGGTGGAGACACAGGCCGAGCAGGCACCACACCACCCGAAGGAGCCCGACATGTCCGGCAACGCCGCGATGAGCACCGACGAGCGCGAGCTGCTCGCCAACTACGTGACCCAGCAGCACGACGGCTTCCGGGGCGCGATCCTCGACCTCACCGACGAGCAGGCCGCCCAGAAGATCGCATCCAGCGCGCTCAGCGTCGGCGGCCTGGTCAAGCACGCCGCGTCGGTGCAGGTCGGCTGGCGGCTGATGATCGAGGCGGCGCCGGGCGAACCCGTGTGGCCGGGCACCCTCGAGGAGCAGCAGGCCGCCTACGAGCGGGACAACACCTGGATCGAGGGCGACACCGTGCCGGCCGTGCTGGCCGCCTTCGACACCGAGGCCGAGCGGGTGCTCGCCGCCATCCGCGCCGCCGACCTCGACACCCCGGTGCCGGTGCCCCAGGACGTGCCGTGGTTCCCCAAGGACGTCAGCCACTGGTCGGTGCGCTGGGTGGTCCTGCACCTCATCGAGGAGCTCGCCCGGCACGCGGGCCACGCCGACCTGCTGCGCGAGGCCGTCGACGGCGCCACGATGTACGAGCTGATGGCGCGTCGCGAGGGCTGGGACACCACCGCGTGGGCGTGACGCCCGCTCAGCCCCAGGTGGGCTGCTCCACGGTGCCGTGCTGCACGCAGGTCGCGGTCCAGGCACCCGGGGTGACCTGCACCTTCATCCGGCGCCGGCAGTGCACGCACCAGCGCGGCGGCTCCAGCTCGGCCCGGCGGGCGCAGCGCGCGTGGTCGCCCTCGGCGACCGCCTCGCCGCACTGCCCGCACCACAGGCCCGTGTCGCCGGCCCGGGCCACCGGGCCCACGGCATCCTCACCGAGCACGAACACCACCGACCCGGCCCGCTCAGAAGGTCTCGTTGAGGGCCTTGATCGGCATCTCGAGCTCGTCGAGCAGGGCCAGGTCCTCGCGGGGGTCGCGCCCGAGGGTCGTGAGGTAGTTGCCGACGATCACGGCGTTGATGCCGCCGAGCAGGCCCTCGCGGGTCCCGAGGTCGCCCAGGGTCAGCTCGCGGCCCCCGGCATACCGCAGGATGGTGCGCGGCAGCGCGAGCCGGAACGCGGCGATCGTGCGCAGCGCGTCGGAGGCGTCCATCGGCTCGAGGTCGCCGAACGGCGTGCCGGGGCGCGGGTTGAGGAAGTTGAGCGGCACCTCGTGCGGCTCGAGCTCGCCGAGCTGGGCCGCGAGCTCGGCGCGCTGCTCGAGGGACTCGCCCATGCCGACGAGCCCGCCGCAGCACAGCTCCATCCCCGACTCCTTGACCATGAGGCAGGTGTCCCAGCGCTCGTCGAACGAGTGCGTGGTCACGACGTTGGGGAAGTAGGACCGCCCGGCCTCGAGGTTGTGGTTGTAGCGGTGCACGCCCATGTCGACGAGGTCGGCCACCTGCTCGCGCGACAGCATGCCCAGCGACGCGGCGACGTTGATGTCGACGGCGGCCCGGATGGCGGCCACGCCCTCGCGCATCTGCTCCATCAGCTTGTCGTCGGGGCCGCGCACGGCGGCGACGATGCAGAACTCGCTCGCCCCGGTCGCGGCGGTCTGCTTGGCCGCGCGCACCAGCTCGGGGACGTTGAGCCACACCGAGCGCACCGGGCTCGTGAACTGCCCCGACTGCGAGCAGAAGTGGCAGTCCTCGGGGCAGCCGCCGGTCTTGAGCGACACGATGCCCTCGACCTCGACGCTCGGCCCCTGGTACTTCATCCGCACGTCGTGGGCGAGCGCGAGGAGGTCCTGGAGCCGGTCGTCGCCGGTGACGAGCACCTCGAGCACCTGCTCCCGGGTGAGCGGCACCCCGCGGTCGAGCACCTGCTCGCGCGCGACGTCGAGGATGTCGGTCCCGGTCACCTGTGCGGTCATGGTCCTGATTGTTGCGTATGCCGGGTGCGTGGCCGCGAGTGGTTCGACCGCCGGTCGCGGGGTGGCGGGCCGTCCCTAGACTGCGCCCATGGCGAGCACCTCGACCCGGATGCTGCTCCTGGGCGCCGTGCAGCTGTTCGAGCCGGTCAACGGCTACCAGATCCGCCGCGAGCTGGTCTCGTGGCGGGTCGACGAGTGGGCCCACATCAACCCCGGCTCGATCTACTCCGGCCTCGAGACCCTCGCTCGCGCCGGGCACCTGGCCAGGCACTCGCTCGTCGAGGGCAACCGCAGCGTCACCGTCTACACGACGACCGTCGAGGGGCGCGCCGAGTTCCACCGGCTCTTCGCCGAGGCGGTGCGCGTGCACGACCGCGGCTCGGCCCGGGGGTTCACGACGGCGCTCTCGCTCGCACCCCTGGTCAGCCGCGAGGTCTTCCTCGCCCTGCTCCAGGAGCGGCTCGTCGCGGTGGATGCCGTGCTGGCGGAGGGGGAGGCCCTCGCCGCCGCCCCCGCCGAGGCGCTGCCGCCGCACCTGCCGCCACTCGTCGCCCTGTGGAACGCGCAGGGGCGCACCGAGCGGGAGTGGCTGGTGGGCATGATCGCCTCGCTCCACTCCGGCGACAGCTGGTACGCCGGCGAGACGGCCGGATGGGCGCCCCCTCCGGACGACCCGGGCTGGGCCATGCAGGCCGACCGCGAGCGCTACCGCCAGGCCCTCGGCCTGAACGACTGACCGATCCCCCGGGAGTTGGGTGCTCAAGTGGCTGCTGGGGCGACCGCCTCAGCACCCAACCCTGGGCACGTCGGCGGGGGTGCCAGGTGGCTGCTGGGGCGACCAACTCAGCACCCAACCTGGCCACTTTGGCGTTGGGTGCTCAGGTGGCTGCTCGGGCAACCACTTGAGCACCCAGCTCGGTCGCGAGGCGTCCGCGACTTGACTAACTGATCAACATTGATCATCCTATTGTTCAACCTTGACCAAGGAGGACCATGATCACTGCACGAGGACTCACCCAGACCTTCCAGTCCCGCGCCGGGCGCGAGAAGACCGAGGTGGTCGCCGTCGACGGCGTCGACCTCGACGTGGCCGAGGGCGAGGTCGTCGCCTTCCTCGGCCCCAACGGCGCCGGCAAGACGACCACGCTGCGCATCCTCACGACGCTGCTCAAGCCCACCGCCGGCACCGCCACCGTGGCGGGCTTCGACGTCGCGACCCAGGCCGAGGACGTGCGCCGCAGCATCGGCTACGTCTCGCAGAGCGGCTCGACCGGCAGCGCCACCCGCGCGGGCGAGGAGGTCGTCGACCACGGGATGCTCTACGGGATGAGCGCGGCCGACGCCCGCGCCCGGGGCCAGCACCTCTTCGAGCAGCTCGACCTCGAGGGGCTGTGGACCCGTCAGCCGCGGGCGATGTCCGGGGGCCAGCGCCGCCGGCTCGACATCGTCATGGGCCTGATCCACGAGCCGACGCTGGTCTTCCTCGACGAGCCGACCACCGGGCTCGACCCGCAGGCCCGGGCCAACCTGTGGCAGCACATCGCCGACCTGCGCACTCGCCGCGGGGCCACCGTCTTCCTCACCACCCACTACCTCGACGAGGCCGACGCCCTGAGCGACCGGATCGTCATCATCGACCACGGCCGGATCGTGGCGTCCGACACCGCCGACAACCTCAAGGCAGCGGTGGCCGGCGACCTCGTCGAGCTCGAGATCGCGACGCTCGAGCAGGTGAGCACGGCCGCCGAGAAGCTAGCCGTCCTCGTGGGCACATCCGACGGTGTCGAGGTCGACGGCCACCAGGTCCGCGGTCGCGTGCGCCAGGCGGGTCGGGCCGTGCCCGGGCTGCTGCGCGACCTCGACCGCACCGGGGTCGAGCTGACCTCCATCGAGGTGCGCCGGCCCACCCTCGACGACGTCTTCCTCGACCTGACGGGCCGCTCACTCCGCGAGGCCTGAGCGCTCACCCGACCCCTTGACCCCGAAAGGACCGCTCATGACCTTCCTGCGCGAGAGCTCCATCGTGTTCCGCCGCCAGATCCGGATGAACCTGCGCAACCCCGCGTGGGTGCTGATCGGGCTGTTGCAGCCGGTGCTGTACCTGTTCCTGTTCGGCCCCCTGCTCAAGCCGATCGCCGCCCAGTTCGACTACCCGAACGCCTACACCTTCTTCGTCCCGGGCCTGCTCGTGCAGCTCGGCATCTTCGGCGCCTTCTTCGCCGGCTTCTCGCTGATCGGCGAGTGGCGCGACGGCGTCATCGAGGCCGAGCGGGTCACCCCGGCCAGCCGCACCGCGCTGCTCATGGGGCGGCTCTGGCGCGACGTGCTCCAGCTGTTCGTGCAGGCCCTCATCCTGGTCGGCCTCGGCTACCTGATCGGCATGGAGGCGCCGTTCTGGGGCGCGGTGCTCGGCATCGCCCTCACCCTGCTCCTGGGCGGGGCGTGCGCGGCGTCGTCCAACGCCCTGGCCCTGACGACCAAGAGCGAGGACACCATGGCACCGATCATCAACATGGTGATGATGCCGGTGCTGCTGCTGTCCGGCATCCTCCTGCCGATGACGCTCGGACCGGAGTGGCTGCAGAAGGTCAGCAACCTGATGCCGACCAAGCACGTCGTGGATGCCGTGCGCAACAGCTTCCTCGGCGACTTCACCGTGAGCGCGCTCGGCTGGGGCGTCGCGTGGACCGTCATCCTGCTCGCGGTGTCGCTGTGGTGGGGGACGGCCACCTTCCGCCGCGAGAACGCCTGAGCCGCAGGGCTGTCACTGCAGGAAGCCACCCAGCACGCCGCCGGCGCTCTGGCTCTGGTGCCCGCCCTGCTCCACCGACTCGCTCGGCTGCACGAGCACGTAGCCCTGGCCGCCGAACGCCATCTGCAGGAGCTCGCCGGTGCCGCCACGCACCATCGAGCCGATGCCTCCGGTGTCGACCCGGATGTTCATCGACACCCCGGCCGTCCACAGCACGACGGCCTGGGCGTCGGCGAAGGTCGGTGCCGAGGCGACGTCGAGGGCCACCGGGTCGCCCTTGGTGGTGACCGCGACGTAGCCGGTGCCGCGCAGCGAGACGTTGTAGAGGCCTCCGGTCATCGTCGCGCCGCGGGCCTGGATGCGGTGGATGTCCCACTCGATCGAGTTCGAGAACGCCAGCACGTTGGCCCCGTTGACCGAGACGGCGTCGTTCTCGAGGTACATGACCTGGATCTCGCTGGCGAAGTCGGCGACGAACAGCTCCCCGGAACCGGAGCACTGCATCATCTTCACGCCCTCGCCGGTGGTCGCCGCCTTGAGCATCTTGCCCAGGCCGCCCGAGCCCTTGTTCACGAAGCGGACGTCGCCCTGGTAGGCCACCATCGAGCCGGTGCGCGCCCACACCTCGCCGTAGCGCATGTCGATCCGGAGCAGCTTCTTGTTCTGCAGCGAGAAGGGGTCCTGGGTGTCCTTCTCCTTGAACTCCTGGAACAGCGAGCCGTGGATCGTCATCGCGGTCTGCCACCTCCCGGTCGTGTCCCGGCCACTCGTCCGAGATCTGCGTCCCCAACGCTAGGCGCAACGACCGGGCCGACCTAGGGTTTCGGGGAGGAGTCAGGTCACCGTCAGGGAGGTCCCCCATGAGCTTTCTCGAACGCGCCAAGGCGGCGGCCAACGATCTCGCAGCCAAGGCGGACGCCGAGCTGAAGAAGGCCGGCATCAGCACTCCTGGGGTCTCCACGGGCACCGGCACGTACGGCGCCCCCGGCGCTCCCACCGGCCCCGCCGTCCCCGGGGGGTCCGGCTCCGACCGCGCACTGCGCGACCTCGGGGTGCTGGCCTACCTCGAGGCCACCGGCCGGCCGGCGTCCCCCGCCGAGCGCGAACGGGTACTGGCGACCCTGCGCGAGCTCGAGTCGTCGGGGCGGCTCGGCCCGCTCACCGTGGCTCCCGCGGTGCCCGGCACACCGCCTCCGCCCCCACCGCCCGGCACCACGCCACCCCCGCCGCCACCGCCGCCACCGCCGCAGGGAACCAGGCCGCCGGGCTCGACGCCGCCACCGCCTCCGCCGAGCTGGGCCTAGGAGAGCAGCGCCCGCAGCACGTCGGCCTCGGCGCTGACCCGGGCCGCGGCCTCGGGCCTTCCTGCGTCGGCGAGGTGCGCCGCCGACCGGTCGTGCTCGTCCACCTCGGCCTCGACCACGGCTCGCACGTCGTCGGCCGTCAGCTCGCGGCGCGGTGCGTCCGCGGCACCCGCGCCGATCGCTGCCGCCTCCACGGCGCCGGCGCGCGGCACGGTGTCGACCGGCACGGCCTCTGCATTGGCGACGGCCGACAGTGCGGACCGGATGGCGGTCACGGCCACCCGGTCTCGAGCGCGCATCGCCGCGGTGAGCGCGCTCGCCATCCGGGCGCGCAGGTCGTCGTCGCTCATGCCCAGGCCAGCCCGAGCAGCACGAGGGGCAGCGTCACCGTGACGGCGGCGTACGAGTAGGCGATGACCGACAGGGCCGGGTGCGGTGGCCCGTCGGCGAGCAGCCGGAGGCGCACCGGCGCCGTCGTGCCGACCCCGAGCGCGGCCTCCGGCGCCTGGCTCCCGGCGAGCGTCATCAGGGCCCGGGCGGTCGCGAGCTCACCGCTGTGTCGCACCGCCGCCCGGTCGGCGAGCGCCTCGACGAGCAGGCGCACCTCGCCGAGAGCCGGAGGGGAGCGCAGCGGCTCCGGCACCGAGCTGTGCACGACCGAGAAGAACTCCAGGAGCAGGTCGTGCCGCCCGCGCAGGTGGGCCTCCTCGTGCGCGACGACGGCCTCGAGCTGGTCGGGGGGCAGCGCGTCGAGCACGCCCTGCGAGAGGACGACGCGGGACTGCCGGCCGGGGATGCAGTAGGCGGTGGGCGTGGGGTGCTGGAGGATCCTCATCCGCTGGTCGTGCTGGGCGACGATGTCGACCAGCTCGCGGTGGTCGGTGCGCACCCGCCGCAGCCTGGTGCCCACCCGGTGCCCGGCCACCAGCAACCGGACCACGACCAGCGCGCTGACCAGCACCGCGGGCACGACCAGCCACAGGTGCGCCATCGGGTCGTCGTCGCCGACCAGGAGCGGCAGCGCCGCGGGGGCGGCCGCCAGCGCCGCGAGGATGCCGCCGACCGCCACCGCCTGCCAGGCCCACAGGGCCGACCGCGGCGCACGCCGAAAGCCCTTCTGCCGGGCCATGAGGCCCGGGGCCACCCACACGAGGAGCACCGCGAGGGCCGCGAGGACGAACGGGATCACGCGCCCAATGGTGACAGGCCGCGACCGTGGACCCGGCAACCGTCCGGACCGACCGCGGAACGGCGTCGCCCGGCGGGGTCAGCGGCGGCGGATGATCGAGCGTCGACCGGTGTTGCTCGAGGTGCCCGGGTCGCCCTCGGCGCGCGCCTCGATCTCGGCCAGCGCAGCCTTGATGTCGTCGAGCTCGTCGTTGGTGGCACCGTCGAGGAAGTGCAGCAGGGCCGTGCGCCGGTCGGTGACCTCCATGTCGTCGAGGGTGCGGCGCATGGTCTGGGCGGTGAGCGCCTCACGGGTGTCGGCCGGGAAGTAGCGCCAGGCCCGGCCGTCGCGCTCGCGGGTGACGAGGTCCTTCTTCGAGAGGCGGTCGAGCACGGTCATCACCGTCGTGTAGGCGATCTCGCGCTCGCCCTCGAACCGGGCGAGCACCTGGCGCACGGTGGCCCCGCCGAACGCCGGGCCGGCCAGCGACGCGGCGTCCCACAGGTGCTCCATGACGACCCGCTCGAGGTCGCCGAGTCGGGGCGCTGAGGTCGAGTGCGGCATGGCTACTCCTTCGGGGGCGGCGCGGCCGGGTGGCGCGCGCCGAGGTCGAGGACCGTGTCGAACCGGTCGAGGGCCTCTGGTCGGTGGCTGACCATGACGACGCTGCGGCCGTCAGTCGCAGAGAGTACGTCGTCGAGGACGGCCGTGGCGGTCGCGTGGTCGAGGTGCGCCGTGGGCTCGTCGAGCAGCACGAGGGGGCGGTCGGCGAGCACGGCACGGGCCACGCCGAGCCGGGCGCGCTCACCACCGGAGAGACCACGGCCCCCGCTGCCGAGCCGCGTCCCGAGGCCGTCGGGGAGGTCGGCCAGCCAGGGACCGAGGCCCGCGCGGGCGAGTGCCTCGGTGACCGCGGCGTCGTCGGCGTCGGGGTGGGCCAGGCGCAGGTTGGCCCCGACCGTGGCCGCGAACACGTGCGGCTCGTCGTCGACGAGGGCCACGTGCCGTCGCACGGCATCGATGGTGAGGTCGTGCACCTCGACGCCGTCGACGGCGTGCCTGCCACGGCTGGGGTCGAGGTGGCGGGCCAGCACCGCGAGCAGCGTGCTCTTGCCCGAGCCGTTGGGCCCGACGACGGCCACTCGCTGCCCGGGTGTCAGGCGCAGGTCGGTGGGGGCGAGCTGCTCGCCGTGACCGGCCCACGAGGCCGCCGCGCCCTCGAGGTCGACCCGGTGGCCCGAGATGGGGATGCCGGCGGCCAGCGCGGCGGCGGTGTCGGTCACCGCCGGCTCCTGGTCGAGGAGGGTGTCGAGGCGCGCACCGCTGCCCTGCGCCCGGACCAGCGAGCGCATCGTGTCGACCAGCGGCGCCAGGGCCTCACCGACGGCGACCGGCACGACCACGAGCAGTGCGGCGACCGCTGCGCCGGTGTCGGCGGGGTCGACCAGGTAGGCGGCGGCGAGGGTGGCGCCGGCAGTCGCCACGAAGAGGGTGGCGGCCACGAGCGCGCGTCCGCGGCTCTGCCGGCGCACCGCCCGCCGCAGCGTGTCGTGCGCCTCGGCCAGCCATCCGGCCGCGGTGGCCTGGCCCGCCGATGGCCTGCAGCTCGACGGCCTGCCGCGCCACGAGGTCGCTGACCCGCAGCACCTCGCCGCGCGCCTCGAGCAGCTCGTCGCGAGAACGTGACTCGAGCAGCCAGGCCAGCCAGCAGGTGGCGGCCACGGCGACGAGGAGCCCGGCGAGCACCAGGCCGACAGCGGGGGCGAACCAGGCGGTGAGGAGGACCGCGACCAGCCCCGCCAACGCGCTCGAGATCAGGGGCACGGTCACCCGCACCTGCGCCTCGACGACGTCGGTGAGGTCGTCGACGACGCCGGTGAGCACGCTGGACCGCGACCGGCGTCCGAGCCGGGCCGGGGTCAGCGGCACGAGTGCGGCGTAGACCGAGGTGCGCCGCCCGGCGAGGTCGTCGAGTGCGGCGTCGTGCGACACGAGCCGCTCGAGGTAGCGGAAGAACGGTCGGGCGATGCCGAAGGTGCGCACGGCGACGATCGCGACCATCAGGGTGAGGATGACCGGCTCCTCGCTCGCGCGCACGATGAGCCAGCCCGACGTGGCGGTGAGCGCGATGCCGGATGCCGTCGCCGCGCCGCCCAGCAGCCCGCCCAGGATCGTTCGGCGGCTCGGACGCAGCAGGCTCGTGGGTCGGGTGCTCACGCGACCACCTCCGCGCCGTCGCGGGTGAGCACGACGTGCTGGTCGGCGAGCTCGACCAGCTCGGGGCGGTGGGTGACCACCACGACGGTGCGTCGCTCGGCGAGGCCGGCGAGCAGCTCGTGCACCAGCGCGGCCGACCCGGCGTCGAGGTGGGCAGTCGGCTCGTCGAGGAGCAGCACCGGCGCCGTCGACAGCATCGCCCGGGCCAGGGCGACCCGCGCGCGCTGCCCGGCCGACAGGCCGAACCCGTCGTCGCCGAGCGGGGTGGCGAGGGCCTGTGGCAGCGCGGCGACGAAACCCTCGAGGCCGACCAGGCGCAGGGCGTCCCAGACGGCCTGGTCATCAGCACCGTTGCCGAGCACGAGGGCGTCGCGCAGCGTCCCCGCGGGCAGGAACGGTCGCTGGGTGACGAGGTGGACGCGACCGGCGCGCACGGTACCGGCGGTGGGCGTGCGCAGTCCGGCCGCGAGCTCGAGGAGGGTCGACTTGCCGACCCCGGACGGTCCGGTCACGGCGGTGAGCCCGGGACCGGCATCGAGGTGGACGCCGGCGAGCACCGGGCTGGTGGCCTCCGGGTACGTGTAGGCGACGTCGGTGAGCGTGACACCGACCTCCTGGCCGTCGACGGCCGCCAGCGACGACGCTGCGTCGAGCTCGGCGAGGATGCCGTCGATCGCCTCGGCGCCGTCGGCAGCGGCGTGGAACTCGGCGCCGACCCGGCGGATCGGCCAGTAGGCCTCGGGGGCCAGCAGGATGGCGAGCAGCCCGGCCTGCAGCGTCATCGAGCCGTGGGTGAGCCGCAGCCCGACGGCGACCGCGACGATCGCGACCGAGATGGAGGCGAGCAGCTCGAGCGCGGCCGACGACATGAACGCAAGGCGCAGGGTGCTCATGGTGGCGACCCGGTGCTGCTGGCTCACCTCGCCGATGACCTCGACCTGGCGCTCGGCACGGCCGTAGCCGACCAGGGTGGGAAGCCCGCGCATGACGTCGAGGAAGTGGCCGGACAGTGAGGCGAGCGCGCTCCAGCGATTCTCGGTCTCGGCCTGGGTGGTGCGCCCGATGAGGGCCGCGAAGAACGGGAGCAGGGGCAGGGTCAGCAGCACGATGAGGCCGCTGAGCCAGTCGACCCAGAAGAGCGTGGCGATGGCGAGCACCGGCACGACGGCGCCGGCGACGAGCGCGGGGAGGAAGCGCGCGGCATACGGCTCGACGGATGCCGCACCCTGGGCCGCGAGGGTGACGGCCCGGTCGGGTGCGGGGCGACGCTCGGCCGGCGCTGCGAGCCACCGGTCGACGAGCTGTCCCCGAAGGGCCACGGTGACCTCGACGCCGACCCAGGCGGCGACCCGCTCCGAGGTCCAGGCCAGCACGGCTCGCACGGCGAACAGCCCAGCGAGCCAGAGGGCCGGGGTGCGCAGCGACGTGCCCTCGACCACCGCGACCACGAGGGCCGCGACCGAGGCGGCGAGCCCGATGGTGGCCACACCCTGGAGGATGCCGACGACCGCCAGGACGGCGACCGGCCGGCGGGCAGCCGGTGCCGTCCTGAGCAGTCTCGGGTCGAAGGGCCTCATCGCAGGGTGCGCCGTGTGGTCACGTCAGGGGACGGCGACCGGGGCCGGCAGGTTGCGGGTGCTGAGCCGCTTGCGGAAGACCCAGTAGGTGTAGCCGGTGTAGATCAGCACGATCGGCGTGAAGACCAGCGCCGCACCGGTCATGATCTTCAGCGTCAGCTCGCTGCTCGAGGCGTTCTCGATCGTGAGAGAGGTGCCCGTCGCGAGCGTCGTCGGCATCACGTTCGGGTAGAGCGTCAGGAAGTACGTCGCCACCACGGATGCGAGCGTGATGGCCGTGCCGGTGAAGGCCCAGCCCTCCTTGCCGCGCGTGTTCGCCCCGATCGCGGCGAGCAGTGAGACCGCCGCGACCGCCGTGGTGACCCACGACCACACCGTGCCCTGGGTCAGGCCGAGCCACCCCAGGAGGATGACGGCGAGCACTGCCGTGCCGAGACCGAGGGTCGTGCCGAGGGCCTGCGCGTCACGCCGGATGTCGCCACGGGTCTTCAGCGCCAGGTAGAAGGCGCCGTGCGTGAGGCTGAGGCCGAGCACGGTGAGCCCACCGAGCAGGCTCATCGGGTTGAGCAGCGTGAAGAGGTTGCCGACGTACTCCATCTCCTTGTCGATCGGGACGCCCCGCACGACATTGGTCAGTGCGACACCGACGAGGAGGGGCGCCACGACCGAGCCGCCGATGATTGCCAGGTCCCAGCGCCGGCTCCAGGCGTCGTTGTTGCGCTTGTGCCGGTACTCCAGGCCCATGTTGCGCGCGATGAGCGCGACGAGCAGCACCAGGAAGGGGAGGTAGAACGCGGAGAACATCGTCGCGTACCACTCCGGGAAGGCGGCGAAGGTGGCGCCACCGGCGGTGATCAGCCAGACCTCGTTGCCGTCCCAGTGCGGGCCGATGGTCGTGAGCATGACCCGGCGACGCTTCTCGGTGTCGGCGGCGTCGCGGCCGCTGCCGAGCACGGGCAGCAGGGCGCCGACCCCGAAGTCGAAGCCCTCGAGCACCAGGTAGCCGGCCCAGAGCAGGCCGATGAGGGCGAACCAGACGAGCTGGAGGTCCATGGGTGTGTCCTCGATCCGATCTCAGTAGGCGAACTCGAGCGGGGCGTCCTCGTGCCGGTCCGCGTGGTCGCTCGGCTCCACGAAGGGGTCGGCTCCACGACGGACGTAGGTGAGGAACAGCTTGACCTCGATGACGGCGAGCACCGCGTAGACGAGGGTGTAGGCGATCATCGAGAACCAGACCTCGCCGACGCTGACCGACGGCGAGACGCCGGTCGAGGTGGTCATCAGGCCGTAGACGATCCAGGGCTGACGGCCGGCCTCGGTGAAGATCCAGCCCCAGCTGTTCGCGAACACCGGTGCCAGCGGGGCGAGGACGGCCACCCAGACCCACCACCTCGATGCCGGGACCAGGTCCTTGCGGGTGCCCCACAGCGTGATGGCGGCGAAGAACATGGTGAGCAGGCCCAGGCCGATCATGAACCGGAACGACCAGTAGGTCAGCGGGATGATCGGGGTGTAGCTGTCTGCGGTGACCAGCGCGGCGACCTGCGGGCCGTAGCGGTCGGCGACCTGCTGGGCCATCGCCTGCTCCGACACCTTGAGGTCGTTGATGCCCTCGACCGTCCCGTCGAAGCTCCCGGTCGCGAGGAACGACAGCAGGCCGGGGATCTGGATGATCCGGGTGGCCTCGCTGCCGTCGAGCGAGCCGATCGACAGCACCGAGAAGGGGGCGTGGCTGGTCGTCTCGTACAGGCCCTCGGCGGCTGCCATCTTCATCGGCTGCACCTCGGTCATGATCTTGCCCTGGACGTCACCGGTGACGACGACGCCGAGGGAGGCGACGAGGGCGAAGATCGCGCCGAACCGGGTGGCCTTGCGGTACATGCCCGCGTCGCCGGTGCCCGCGTGCTTGCGCAGGAGCCACAGCGCGACGCCCATCACGACCGCGCCGCCGACCATGTAGGCCGAGGCGATCACGTGGGGGAAGGTCACGAGCTGGACCTTGTTGGTGAGCACGGCCATGAAGTCGCTCATCTCGGCACGACCCGTCTCGGGGTTGAACCGGTAGCCGACCGGGTTCTGCATGAACGAGTTCGCCGCGAGGATGAAGTAGGCCGACAGCACCGTGCCGATGTGGACCAGCCACATGCAGCCCACGTGCAGCTTCTCGGGGATGCGTCCCCAGCCGAAGATCCAGATGCCGAGGAAGGTCGACTCGAGGAAGAACGCCAGGAGGGCCTCGAAGGCCAGCGGCGCCCCGAAGATGTCACCGACGAAGCGCGAGTAGTCGGACCAGTTCATGCCGAACTGGAACTCCTGCACGATGCCGGTGACCAGGCCCAGGGCGAAGTTGATGATGAAGAGCTTCCCGAAGAACTTGGTCAGCCGGTAGTACTCGGGGTTCCTGGTGCGCAGCCACTGGGTGTGGAAGATCGCGACGACCAGCGACAGCCCGATCGTGATCGGGACGAACAAGAAGTGGTAGACGGTCGTGATGGCGAACTGCCACCGGGCGACATCGACGGCATCCATGCAGGGACTCCTGGGCGGTCATCGGCAACCTGACAAGTACAAACTACAACGTGTCGTAGACGACCTGCATCCCCGGCCGTGTGAAGCGGACCACGTGGGCCGTCCACCGGTGTGGCACCGTTGGAGGCGTGCAGCGTGACGACCTGGTGAGGCTGCGGCGGGCGCGGGACCGGATGGACCGCGACTACGCCGAGCCGCTCGACGTGCCCGCCCTCGCGGCGGAGGCGCTGATGTCGGTGGGGCACTTCCAGCGGTCCTACAAGGAGGCCTACGGCGAGACGCCCTACGCGCACCTGATGACCCGCCGGGTCGAGCGCGCGGCGTGGCTGCTCCGCCAGGGCGAGCTGTCCGTCACCGACGTCTGCATGAGGGTGGGATGCACCTCGCTCGGCTCGTTCAGCGCGCGGTTCACCGAGCTGATGGGCGAGACCCCGAGCGACTACCGGGCGCGGTCGCACGACGAGCGCGCCGGCATCCCCTCGTGCGTGGCCAAGGAGGTCGACCGGCCGAGTCGTACCCGGTCAGGATCGGAGAAGCGCGAGGTGGGGGCGCGTGCCTAACCTCGAGGGCATGGACACCACCACCAACCACCAGGCCGACCGGATGCCGTTCGCCCCCGCCGCGTCGGCCGGCACCCCCACCGCGTCGCTCGCCGTCGCCAACTGCTTCCTCGTCGTCGACGACCACGAGCAGGCCCTCACCTTCTACCGGGACGTGCTCGGGTTCACCGTGACCAAGGACGTCAGCATGGGTGACTTCCGCTGGCTCAGCGTCGCGACCCCCACCCAGCCCGGGCTCGAGATCACCATCCAGTCGGTCGGTGGCGGGCCGGGCGTCAGCGAGGAGGACCGCGCCGCCATCGACACGCTCCTGGCCAAGGGCCTGCTGACGCCGTTGGTCTTCCGCTGCGACGACGTCGACGCCCTCTTCGAGCACGTGCAGGCGTCGGGGATGGCGGAGGTGCTTCAGGAGCCCGCCGACCAGTTCTACGGGGTGCGCGACTGCGCCTTCCGCGACCCGGCGGGCAACATGCTCCGCTTCAACACCGCCCTGCCCACTCGCTGAGCGGTCGGCGGCCCGGCACCTCAGCCCTCCGGGTAGCCGCGCGGGTTGCGGCTCTGCCAGCGCCACGTGTCAGCGCACATGTCGTCGACCGAACGTGTTGCGCGCCAGCCCAGCTCGGCCTCGGCGCGTGAGGGGTCGGCGTACGACGACGCGATGTCGCCCGGGCGCCGGGCCACGACCTCGTAGGGCAGCTCGTGCCCGCAGGCCCGCTCGAAGGCGTGCAGCAGCTCGAGCACCGAGGTGCCCTGGCCGGTGCCCAGGTTCCAGGTCGACACCGGGGCGTCGGTGGTCGTGAGCCGGTTCAGGGCGGCGATGTGGCCGGCGGCGAGGTCGTCGACGTGGATGTAGTCGCGCACCCCGGTGCCGTCGGGCGTCGGGTAGTCGTCACCGAAGACCAACAGCTTCTCGCGCCGGCCGACGGCGACCTGGGCGATGTACGGCATCAGGTTGTTGGGGACGTCGCTCGGGTCCTCGCCGATGGTGCCGGAGCGGTGCGCGCCGACCGGGTTGAAGTAGCGCAGCAGGGCGATCCGCCAGCTCGGGTCGGCGGCGGCGACGTCGCGCAGCACCTGCTCCTGCATGACCTTGGTCCAGCCGTAGGGGTTGGTGGCCGAGGTGGGCAGGTCCTCCTGCATCGGCACGGGGGCGTTCGCGCCGTAGACCGTGGCCGAGCTCGAGAAGACCAGGGTCGACACCCCGTGCCGCCGCATCGCGCGCACGAGCGAGAAGGTCGAGCCGATGTTGTTCTCGTAGTACTCCAGCGGCATCTCGACGCTCTCGCCGACGGCCTTGAACCCCGCGAAGTGGATGACGGCGTCGATCTGCTCGTGCGCGAAGAGGTGCTCGGTCTTGTCGTGGTCGGTGAGGTCGAAGGAGCGCACGTCGAGTGGCTGCCCGGTGAGTGCCTCGACCCGGCCGACGACGGAGGGCTTGGCGTTGGCGAACGAGTCGACGACGACGACCTCGTGGCCGGCCGCGACGAGCTGGACGACGGTGTGGGAGCCGATGTAGCCGGCACCGCCGGAGACGAGCACGCGCATGGCGTCGAACCTATCCTGCGACCGGGGTGGGTCGGCTACTTCGCCGTGCGGGCCGGCTGGGCCGACACGAACACGAGCTCGTCAGTCGTCGTCCGGCAGGACGATGTTGAGCACCCACGACACGAAGGTGATGACGACCGCGGCGAGCACGGCATCCCAGAAGAAGTCGTCGATCGTGAAGTCGAGGTTCAGCCAGCCGCAGACCCACTCGGTGATCTGCAGCATGAAGGCGTTGACGATGAAGGTGAACAGCCCCAGCGTCAGGACGATGAACGGCAGCGAGAAGAGCCTGACGATGGGCTTGATGAACGCGTTGATGACGCCGAAGACGAGCGCGACGAAGAGCACCGTCAGCAGCTTGTTGGTCCACGAGGTGTCGCCGTTGGCGAGGTTCACCCCGGGGACGACCAGGGCGGCCAGCCAGAGGGCCAGGCCGTTGACCACGACGCGGATCAGGAAGTTCTTCACCGGCGCATTGTGGCACGCACCACGGGCGCGGCCGGCGCATCCTCGCTCCCGTCAGCGGGCGCGTCGCGGGGTTGCCTAGAGTGGTCGCCATGACCGACGACCCGCGCGCGACGGCCGGCCCGGTGCGCCTGCGCCGGGCGCTCGACGCGCTGCCCGCCTACACGCCCGGCCGTCCGGCGGCGACCCAGCCGGGGGTCACGGCCTACAAGATCAGCAGCAACGAGAATCCCTACCCGCCACTGCCGTCTGTGCTCGACGTCGTTCGCGACGCGGCCGGGTCGATGAACCGCTACCCCGACATGGCGGCCTCGGCCCTGACGGCGGCGCTGGCGGCCCGGCTCGAGGTGCCCGAGAGCCGGCTGGCGCTGGGTCCGGGCTCGGTGGGGGTGCTGGGCCAGCTCGTGGCGGCCACCTGCGACCCGGGCGACGAGGTGGTGTTCGCCTGGCGCTCGTTCGAGGCGTACCCGATCCTCGTCACGCTGGCGGGCGCCGTGCCGGTGATGGTGCCCCTCACCGACGGCGACCGGCACGACCTGACGGCGATGGCGGCGGCGATCACCCCGCGCACCCGCATGGTGTTGGTCTGCACTCCCAACAACCCGACGGGCACGGCCGTGGGTGACTCCGAGCTCGAGGTGTTCCTCGAGCAGGTGCCCTCGGACGTGCTCGTGGTCCTCGACGAGGCCTACCTCGAGTTCGTGACCGCTCCGGACTCGCCCGATGCCCTGGCGGTGCACCGCACGCGGTCCAACGTCGTGGTGCTGCGGACCTTCTCCAAGGCCTACGGCCTGGCCGGCCTGCGGGTCGGCTACGCCGTGGCCCACGAGCCCGTCGCCGAGGCGCTGCGCAAGGCGGCGATCCCGTTCGGCGTGAACTCGCTGGCCCAGGCGGCCGCGGTGGCGTCGCTCGAGGCGTTCGACGAGCTCGAGGTGCGGGTCAAGGAGCTGGTGTCCGAGCGCGAGCGGGTCGTGGCCGCGCTGCGCGACCAGGGCTGGGTGCTGCCCGATGCGCAGGCCAACTTCGTCTGGTTCGGACTGGGATCCCTGACAGCCGAGTTCGCTGCGGCGTGCGAGGCCGCCGGGCTGACCGTGCGGCCCTACGGGGCCGACGGCGCGCGCGCCACCATCGGCGAGCGGGAGGCCAACGACCGGCTCATCTCCGTGGCCGGGGAGTTCTGGGCCGGTCACCGAGGCTGACCCGGGAAGCTCAGCCGGCGAGGTCCGACTCGGCCACCACCCGGAGGGCCTGGGCCGCGATGGTCAGCGCGGGGTTCATCGCCGCCGACGAGGGGAAGAAGCCGCCGTCGACGACCCAGAGGTTGTCGAGGTCGTGGGCCTTGCAGTGCCCGTCGAGAACGCTGGCGCTCGGGTCCGCCCCCGCGACCACGGTGCCGCACATGTGGCTGTTCATGCTGATGTCGAACGGCTGGGTGAACACCACGTCGTAGCCGGCGGCGCGCATCAGGCGCTTCGTGCGGGCCAGCAGCCGGTCGTGCTGCCGGGTGTTCGTCGCGGTCCGCGTGGTGCGGATGCGACCACCGGCCCCGAGCGTGACCCGGTTCGCGGGGTCGGGGAGGTCCTCGGCCATGACGACCCACTCGACCGACCGCTGGGCGATGGCGTCGAGCACCCGCAGCGGCACCCGGGTCGCCCAGCTCTTCATCATCAGACCCTGGACCTTGCCGATCGTCTGCACCGTGCCGAGCGGGTGGCCGTCACCGCCGTCGTGGTACCAGTCGGTCACCATCACCGTCTTCTGGAAGACCACGTCGTTGTGCCGGTTCAGGTCGACCGCGGCGATGTGTGCGTTGTTGTGCATCATGAAGCTCCGCCCGAGCTGGCCGGAGGAGTTGGCCAGGCCCTCGGGGTGCTCCGGCCCCGCGGAGCCCAGCAGCAGGGCCGCGGAGTTCGCCGCCCCCGCGGACACCACGAACCTGCGCCCGTGCACCGTCACCGGCCCGTCGGGACCGGTCCCCACCGCCTCCACGACCCGCCGCCCCGAGCCGTCGGTGACCAGCCGCTCGATCCGCACCCCCGTCGCCAACCGGGCCGAGCCGGTCGCGAGGGCCGGGTCGATGGCGCGCACCTCGGCATCCGACTTGGCCCCGACCCGGCACGGGAACCCGTCGCAGGTCGCGCACCGCACGCACGAGCCACCCGGTCGCAGGTCGACGCCCATGGCCGTCGAGCCCGGGCTCACCCCGGCCGCCCGCAGCCGCTCGACCATCGCGGCGACGTAGGGCTCGTGCGGCAGCGCGGCGTACGGGAACGGCGTGCTGCGCCACGGCTCGGTGGGGTCCTCACCGGTGGTGCCGTGCACGGCGTACAGCGCCTCGGCCGCGCCGTAGAAGGGCTCGAGGTCGTCGTACCGGAACGGCCACGCCGGCGAGACGCCGTCGAGGTGGGCCACCTCCTCGAAGTCCGACTCGCGGAACCGGGGCAGTGACGCCCCGTAGACCTTGGTGTTGCCGCCGACGACGTAGTGCACCCCGGGCGCGAAGGGCCGGCCGGTGCCGTCCTCCCACACGTCGGCCGGCTTGTACCGGCGCTTCATGAAGACCTCGTCGGGCGACCAGTTCTGCGGCTCGCGAGGCAGCCGCTCACCGCGCTCGAGCACCAGCACGTCGACCCCGCGCTGCGCCAGGGCCCACGCGGTGGTGCCACCGCCCATGCCCGACCCGACGACGACGACGTCGGCCTCCAGGTGCTCCACGCGCCTCACCTCCGCACCGATCCTGTCACCCTACCGCCTCCGACCACCCCCCGTGTGGTTGCGTGGACCGATGACCACCATCGGGTTCCACTGCTCCCACGAGCAGATCGCCCCGGGGCAGCTCCTCCGCGACGTCCAGCACGCCGAGCAGGTGGGCTTCACCGCCGCGATGTCGTCCGACCACCTCTCTCCGTGGTCGCACCGCCAGGGCGAGTCGGGCTTCGCCTGGTCCTTCCTCGGGGCAGCCCTCGCCACGACGAGCCTGCCGTTCGGCGTCGTGACCGCGCCCGGCCAGCGCTACCACCCCGCGATCACCGCCCAGGCCATCGCGACCCTGTCGAGCATGTTCCCGGGCCGCTTCTGGGCCGCCCTCGGCTCGGGCGAGGCCAGCAACGAGCGGGTCACCGGCGCGGCCTGGCCCCGCAAGGACGTGCGTGACGCGCGGCTGGCCGAGTGCGTCGACGTCATCCGCCGCCTCCTCGCCGGTGAGGAGGTGAACCACGACGGGCTCGTCACGGTCAACCGCGCCCGCCTGTGGACCCTCCCGGATGCCGTGCCGCCACTGGTCGGCCCGGCCGTCACCCCGGCGACCGCGGCCCGCCACGCGGCGTGGGCCGACGGCCTGGTCACCGTCAACCAGCCGCTCGAGACCCTGCGGCAGGTGCTCGACGCCTACCGCGACGCCGGCGGCAGGGCCCGGCCGCCCTCCAGGTGCACCTCAGCTGGGCGCCGACCGACGACGAGGCCCGCGCGATCGCCCACGACCAGTGGCGCAGCAACGTGCACGGGCCGCCGGTCTCCTGGGACACCGAGACCGTGGAGGCGTTCGACACGATGGCCGAGACGGTCACCCCGGAGCAGGTCGCCCGGGTCGTCAACGTCTCGTGCGACCCGGCCCGTCACCTCGCCCTCATCCAGCAGTACGTCGAGCAGGGCTGGGACCGGATCTACCTGCACCACGTCGGTCAGGAGCAGGAGGCCTTCCTCGACACCTTCGGCGACCAGGTGCTCCCGCAGCTGGAGGTGTCCCGATGAGGCTCGGCCAGACCGGCGACGTGTGGTGGAAGTCCGCGGTCTTCTACTGCGCCGACGTCGAGACCTTCCAGGACAGCGACGGCGACGGCGTGGGGGACCTGCGCGGGATGACCGACCGGATCGAGTACCTCGCCGACCTCGGGGTCACCTGCCTGTGGCTCATGCCGCTCTACCCGACCGCCGGTCGCGACGACGGCTACGACATCACGGACTTCTTCGGCGTCGAACCGCGGCTGGGGACCTCCGGTGACTTCGTCGAGCTGGTGCGCACCGCTCGCTCCTGCGGCATCCGCGTCGTCGTCGACTTCGTCATGAACCACACCTCCGACCAGCACCCGTGGTTCCGCAGCTCCCGGCGCAGCGTCGACGACCCCTACCGGCGCTTCTACGTGTGGTCCGCCACGAAGCCACGGTCGAGCAGGGCGGAGGTCGTCTTCCCCGACAAGGAGGACAGCATCTGGGAGCGCGACGAGAAGACCGGCGAGTACTACCTGCACCACTTCTACACAACCCAGCCCGACCTCAACGTGGCCAACCCGCAGGTGCAGGAGCAGATCGCCAGCACCCTGGGCTACTGGCTCGCCCTCGGGGTGTCCGGCTTCCGGATCGACGCCGTCCCCTTCCTCTTCGCCAAGGACACCTACCCCGGGTCCGAGCCCGACGGGTTCAACCCGCAGGCCTACCTCAAGGACGTGCGCGACTTCGTGACCCGACGCCTCGGGGATGCCGCCCTCCTCGGCGAGGTCAACCTGCCCTACCCGCAGCAGAAGGAGTTCTTCGGTGGTGCCGACGGTGACGGGCTGAACATGCAGTTCGACTTCATCGGGATGCAGCGCCTCTACCTCTCGCTCGCCCGCGGGGATGCCGGACCGCTCGCCGCCGCCCTGCGGGAGCGGCCCGCGCTCGACGTCACCAGCCAGTGGGCCAACTTCGTGCGCAACCACGACGAGCTCACGCTCGACAAGCTGAGCACCACCGAGCGCAAGGAGGTCTTCGCCGCGTTCGGGCCCGACCCCGACATGCAGCTGTACGGCCGTGGCCTGCGCCGGCGCCTGCCGACCATGCTCGGCGGCGACGACCGCCGCATCCGCCTCGTCTACTCGCTGATGTTCTCCCTCCCCGGCACCCCGACGTTGTTCTACGGCGAGGAGATCGGCATGGGCGAGAACCTCGACGTCGAGGGTCGGCTCGCGGTGCGCACCCCCATGCAGTGGGATGACGGACCCAACGGCGGCTTCTCGACCGCACCGAAGGGGCGGCTCACCAGGCCCCAGCCCACGGGTCTCTTCGGCCCGGAGCAGGTCAACGCGGCGGCTCAGCGCCAGGACCCCGACTCGCTCTGGTCGTTCGTGCGGCTGCTCATCCGTCGCTACCGGCAGATGCCCCAGATCGGCTGGTCCGACCCCGAGGTGCTCGACCACGACGTCCCCGCCGTGCTCGCCCACGTCTGCCGACGCGACGAGTGGAGCATGCTCGCGGTGCACAACCTGGGCACCGACGACGCCATCGTGGCCCTCGACCTGGGCCCGGTCGCCGAGGGGTCGGTGCTGCGGGACGTGCTCGGGAGCCGACCCGACCAGCCGGTCGAGGCCGACGGGCGCGTCGAGGTGCGCGTCGACGGCAGCAGCGGCGCATGGCTGCGGGTGCTCGCGCCGGGCGAGCAGGCCTACGCCTGACCCGGCGCGGAGAGGAGCTCGGCGAGCGCCCGGGCCACGGGCCAGGCCCCCTCGCTGGTGTTCGAGACGACGGTCCAGGTGAGGTGGGTGGTGCGGTCGTGGACGCTGCGGAACGACACCCCGGCATCCGACCCGACGAGGGAGACCACCCCCTCCTGCGCGCCGAGCCCGAGCCCCAGCCCGTAGCGGTACGTCGGGGACTCGATGCTGCGGGCCGTCACCATGTCGTCCACGACCTCGGCGGGCAGGAGGGCACCGGACTCGAGGGCGCGCCAGAAGGCCGCGACGTCGCCGGTCGTCGTGTACAGGCCGCCGTCGCCGGAGCCGACGACCGGGAGGTGCAGGAGGTTGGTCCGCGGCCGGTCCTGCCAGAGGTAGCCGATGGCGGCGTCGGCCGGCAGCTCGTCGGAGCGCAGGAAGGCCGAGGCCGCCATGCCCGCCGGCCGGCACACCCGCTCGTGGACGAGCTCCTCGAAGGGCCGGCCGGCGACCCGCCCCGCGACGAGGGCGAGCACGACGAAGGCGCTGTTGTTGTAGGTGCAGCGCTCGCCCGGCGCGAACACCTGCGGAATCCCGTCGAGCACCGCCAGGTAGTCCTCAGTCGTCGTCAGGGTGTGGACCGGCACGGTGAGGACGTGGTCCGTGGTGTCCGGGAAGGCCTCCTCGTCGACGTAGTCGCCGATGCCGGAGCGGTGCGTGAGCAGGTGTTCCACCGTGACGCGGTCGTCATCGCGACGCCGAGCCGGCGGTCGGCCAGGCCGGAAGCGGTATCGAGCTCGGTGACGCCCTCGCGGTCGACACGGACCACGCCCGAGAAGCCGGTCGCGGCGACCACGGCGTCGACGCCGGCGGCGAGCGAGGATGAGGGGGTCGCCACGACCGGAACGTAGCCCTCGTGGGCCCGGTGACGCGAGCGGGATTCCTCGAGGCGCCGAAGCCCGTCACCAGCGGCTTGGTGGAAGTCGTGACCTCCCCGGTACGGTGGTGCCCGACACCGGCAGTGACCGCCGCCACACCCAGCACCAGCGGTCACGACGACCCTGTCGGCCGCGTGGGGCGGGCAACGACCCCGACCGCGTGTCCGGCACCGACGCGGCGACCGTCACCACGGGAGCCCGGAGAAGGAGTGCCCTGTGAGCGACAACGAGGTCGCCCCTCTCGAGACGGCGTTCGGCGTGGACCACCACGTCTCGCGCGCCGAGGCCCCCGAGCGCCCCGTCCAGGACGGCGGCCCGGAGATGGTCCAGCTGCTCAACCCCGAGGGTGAGCGCGTCCCGCACCCCGAGCACGACGCCGTCATCGACGCGCTGAGCGACGAGGAGCTGCGCGGGTTCTACCGCGACCTCGTGCTCATCCGGCGCTTCGACGCCGAGGCCACCGCGCTCCAGCGCCAGGGCGAGCTGGGCCTGTGGGCCAGCCTCCTCGGCCAGGAGGCCGCGCAGGTCGGCTCGGGCCGCGCGCTGCGCCCGCAGGACTACGCCTTCCCCACCTACCGCGAGCACGGCGTCGCCTGGTGCCGCGGCGTCGACCCGGTCAACCTGCTCGGCATGTTCCGCGGGGTCAACCACGGCGGGTGGGACCCCAACGAGAAGAACTTCCACCTCTACACGATCATCATCGGTGCGCAGACCCTGCACGCCACCGGCTACGCGATGGGGGTCCAGCGCGACGGCAGCGTCGGCACCGGCGACGACGACCGCGACACGGCCGTCATCGCCTACTTCGGCGACGGTGCCACCTCCCAGGGCGACGTCTCCGAGGCGCTCGTCTTCGCGGGCGTCAACAACAGCCCGGTCGTGTTCTTCTGCCAGAACAACCAGTGGGCCATCTCCGAGCCCAACGAGAAGCAGACCCGCGCCCCGCTGTGGCACCGCGCCCGCGGCTTCGGCTTCCCCGGCATCCGGGTCGACGGCAACGACGTGCTCGCCGTCTACGCCGTCACCAAGAGCGCGCTCGACGCCGCCCGCTCCGGCCAGGGCCCGACCTTCATCGAGGCCTACACCTACCGGATGGGCGCGCACACCACCTCCGACGACCCCACCAAGTACCGCGTCTCGGCCGAGGTCGAGGTATGGAAGCACCGCGACCCGATCGAGCGCTTCAAGCGCTGGCTCACCACCGAGGGGCGCGCCGACGCCGAGTTCTTCGACGCCGTCGAGGCCGAGTCCGACGAGCTCGGCACCTCGGTGCGCGACCGCTGCCTGTCGATGCCCGACCCCCCCGGCACCGACATGTTCGACCACGTCTACGCCGAGGTCCACCCGGTGATCGAGCGCGAGCGGGCCGAGTTCGAGCGCTACCAGGCCTCGTTCGAGGGGGCGCACTGATGGCCGCCACCACCCTCGCCAAGGGCATCACGAGCGGCCTGCGCGCCGCGATGGAGAAGGACCCCAAGGTCGTCCTCATGGGTGAGGACATCGGCAAGCTCGGCGGGGTCTTCAGGGTCACCGAGGGCCTGCAGAAGGACTTCGGCGAGGACCGCGTCATCGACACCCCGCTCGCGGAGGCCGGCATCCTCGGCACGGCGATCGGGATGGCGCTTCGCGGCTACCGACCCGTCGTCGAGATCCAGTTCGACGGCTTCGTCTACCCGGCCTTCGACCACATCGTCAGCCAGGTCGCCAAGCTGCGCGCCCGCAGCCTGGGCTTCGTCGCGATGCCGCTCGTCATCCGCATCCCGTTCGGCGGCGGCATCGGCGCAGTCGAGCACCACAGCGAGTCCAACGAGGCCTACTTCGCGCACACCGCCGGCCTGCGCGTCGTCGCCTGCTCCAACCCGCACGACGCCCACTGGATGATCCAGCAGGCGATCGAGACCGACGACCCCGTCGTCTTCTACGAGCCCAAGCGGCGCTACTGGGACAAGGGCGAGGTCGGCGAGGCCCCCGAGGGCAGGCTGGGCACCGCCCGGGTGCTGCGCGAGGGCACCGACGTCACCCTGCTCGCCTACGGCCCGATGGTGAAGACCTGCCTGCAGGCCGCGCAGGCCGCCGAGGAGGAGGGCCGCTCCATCGAGGTCGTCGACCTGCGCTCGCTCTCACCGCTCGACGAGCCGACCATCCTGGCCTCCGCGCGCAAGACCGGCCGGGTCGTCGTGGTGCACGAGGCCTCGACCTTCCTGGGCATGGGTGCCGAGATCTCCGCCCTCATCACCGAGCAGGCGTTCTACGAGCTCGAGGCCCCGGTGCTGCGGGTCGGCGGCTACAACGTGCCCTACCCGCCCAGCCGCATCGAGGAGGAGTTCCTCCCCGACCTCGACCGCGTCCTCGACGCCGTCGACCGCTCGCTCGCTCACTGAAAGGCGTTCTCGCAGATGGCTCTTCGTGAGTTCAAGCTCCCAGACCCCGGCGAGGGCCTCACCGAGGCCGAGCTCGTCACCTGGCACGTCGCCGTCGGTGACACGGTCAAGGTCAACGACGTGGTCGTCGAGGTCGAGACGGCGAAGTCGCTCGTCGAGCTGCCGGTGCCGTTCGCCGGCACCGTCGCCTCGCTCCACGCGTCCGAGGGCGACACCGTCGAGGTCGGCACCGTCATCATCACCATCGACGACGGCGTGGGCGGTTCCCCGGATGCCGCCGCGCCGGCTCCCGCCGCTGCCGAGGCACCTGCCGCGCCCGCAGCGGCGGAGTCCCCGGGCGAGGAGATCGGCGAGGGGCTGATCGGCGGCACCACCTCCACCGGCCGCACCGCCGTGCTCGTCGGCTACGGGGTCAAGCAGACCGAGGCCAAGCGCCGGCCCCGGGCGGGCGGGATGCCGGCCAAGGTCGAGGCGCCCGACCTGTCGGCGAAGGGCACCGACGTCGCCGTCGAGCCGCTCGAGCTCGACGACGAGGGGCTCACCCTGACGGGCGAGCGCACCCGCGCGCTGGCCAAGCCGCCGGTGCGCAAGCTGGCCAAGGACCTCGGCATCGACCTCGGCTCGGTCACCCCGACCGGCGAGGGCGGCACCGTCACCCGCGCCGACGTCGAGGCGGCGGCCTCGGGAGCCGGCGCCACGGCATCCGACGACATGGCACCGGCCGCGTCGCGCTGGGGGCTGATGGGCGACGGCGAGCAGCAGGCCCCTGGCTCTGCCAGGGAGACGCGCCTGCCGATCAAGGGCGTGCGCAAGATGACCGCCCAGGCCATGGTCGCGTCGGCGTTCACGGCACCGCACGTCACCGAGTGGGTCACCGTCGACGTCAGCGCCACCATGGAGCTCGTCGAGCGGCTCAAGAAGGACAAGGAGTTCCGCGACGTCAAGGTGACCCCGCTGCTCGTGCTGGCCAGGGCGATGTGCCTGGCCGTGCGGCGCAACCCGGGGGTCAACGCGACCTGGGACGAGGCCGCCCAGGAGATCGTGGTCAAGCACTACGTCAACCTGGGCATCGCGGCCGCCACGCCCTCGCGGGCTGGTCGTGCCCAACGTCAAGGGCGCCGACCGGATGTCGATGCGCGAGCTCGCCGACGCCATCGGTGGCCTCACGGCGACCGCGCGACAGGGTCGCACCCAGCCGGCCGACATGGCCGGAGGCACCCTCACCATCACCAACGTCGGCGTCTTCGGCGTCGACGCCGGCACCCCGATCCTCAACCCCGGCGAGGCAGCGATCCTGGCGTTCGGCACCGTCGCACGCCGCCCGTGGGTCGTCACGGCCGCTGACGGCACCGAGTCGATCGAGCCGCGCTGGGTCACCACGCTCGCGCTGAGCTTCGACCACCGCCTCGTCGACGGCGAGCTCGGCAGCCGCTACCTGGCCGACGTCGCGGCGATCCTCGCCGACCCGTCCCGCGCGCTCGTCTGGGGCTGAGCCCGTGGCGGCCGAGGGCCCCGAGCCCACGGGTGTCGTCTTTCCCGAGGTCGACGGCCGGCGCTCCACCGGCGCCACCGGGCGGGCGATCGTCGCCGACGCGCTGCGTCCGGTCGACCCCGTCGGCGCGGCGGCGGCAGCCCGCGAGACCAGCTGGCGCAGCGGCTACCTCACCCACTTCCGCCGGCTGGTGGAGGCGGGTCTCGCCCGGCCCGAGGACGCCGTCGCGATCGCGGACGCCGGCCTCGCCTCGCTCTACGACCGGATGTGCTGGCGCGATCCCGACGGGCGCCAGGTCCGCCTCGAGGCGGCGCTCGGCGGCGTCGCCGGGAGCCCCGCTGACCTGCTGACCACCGAGGAGCTCCCCGGCGGCGGCGAGGTCGAGACCGCCCTCACGGTGCCCTACCGCGGCCAGCGCCTCGGCGGCGACGACCTGCGGCGGCAGCTCGACACCTGGGTCGCCGACGGCGTCGTCGAGCCCAGCCTGCGCGAGGCGGTGGGGGACGTCCTGGACCACCCCGAGTGGCTGCGCCTCGAGGGACGCATCGTGGTCGTGCTGGGCGCGGCCGCCGAGATGGGGCCGCTGCGCTCGCTGCTGCGCTGGGGCGGCACCGTCGCGGCCGTCGACCTGCCCCGGCCCGACCTGTGGACCCGGCTGCTCACCGACACCCGCGGCCTCGCCGGGCGGGTGCTCATCCCGGCCACGCCGGGGTCGTCCGACCTCGCCCAACGGGCCGGGGTCGACCTCATCCACGACCTGCCGACGGCCACCGGCTGGGTCTGCGGCCTGCCGGGGTCGCTCGTCCTGGGCAACTACGTCTACGCCGACGGGGCCACCAACGTGCGGGTGAGCACGGCCGTCGACGCCCTCACCGAGACGGTGCGCCAGGGCCGCCCCGACAGCGCGATGTCGTTCCTGGCCACCCCCACCGACGTGTTCGCGGTCCCCGGCGAGGCCGTCGCCGCGTCGGTGCAGGCCTACGCCGACCGCCGCACGTCCAAGGTGCTGCGCGGGCCGCTGCGCACGCTCTCGGGTGGGCGCCTGCTCCGGCGCAACTACGTGCCCGGCGAGGACCCCGGCATCAACGACTCCGTCGTGCTCCAGCAGGGTCCCAACTACCTCCTGGCCAAGCGGCTCCAGCGCTGGCGGGCCACCTCGGCCCGCGCGCAGGGCGCGACCGTGTCGTTCAAGATCGCCCCGCCCACCCGCACCCGCTCGGTGGTCAAGAACCGCGCCCTGGCCGCGGCGTACGCCGGGGCGCACCGCTTCGGGGTCGAGGTCTTCGACCCCGGCACGGCCAACACGCTGATGGCGGCGCTCCTCGTGCACGACCTGTCCGCCGGCTCTCCGCGCCAGGAGCACCCGTGGCAGGACGAGGCCTATGCCGCGGCGCACGGTGGGCTGTGGCGGGCGGCCTACGACCCGCGCAGCGCCCTGGGCCTGGCCGCCCTGCTCGGCGCGGCCTCGGCCCGCCCCTGACCTCGGCGCCCCTCCTCGCTCCCGCCCGTCGTGGGTTGGGTGCTCAGGTGGTCGTCGGAGCAACCACTTCAGCACCCAACTCGGTGTGGGTGTGAGGGATCCGTGGTGATGCTCCAGATCACCCACGGAATCCGTGGTTGGCGAAGCCGTCGTCCACCCGTCATGATGGAGGCATGAGCGCCACCTCGTCGATGCCGAAGCGACCGTCCGACCCCCTCGACCTGGTCGACGTCGACAGCCTGCTCAGCGACGAGGAGAAGGCCATCCGAGCCGCCGTGCGGCAGGTCTGCGCCGACGCCGTCGACCCCCACGTCATGGGCTGGTACGAGGCCGGTGACCTCCCGGTCGCGCGCGAGCTCGCCCTGGAGTTCGGCAAGGTGGGCCTGCTCGGCATGCACCTCGAGGGCTACGGCTGTGCCGGCATGTCCGCGGTCGACTACGGCCTGGCCTGCCTCGAGCTCGAGGCGAGCGACTCCGGCATCCGCTCGCTGGTGTCGGTGCAGGGGAGCCTGGCCATGTTCGCGATCTGGCGCTTCGGCTCCGAGGAGCAGAAGCAGGAGTGGCTGCCGCGGATGGCCGCAGGCGAGGCCATCGGCTGCTTCGGCCTCACCGAGCCCGACCACGGCTCCGACCCGGCGTCGATGCGCACGCGAGCCCGTCGCGACGGTGACGACTGGGTGCTCGACGGCTCGAAGACGTGGATCACCAACGGCTCGATCGCCGACGTCGCGGTGGTCTGGGCCAACGCGGGCGACGACAACGGCGGCATCCGCGGCTTCGTGGTGCCCACCGACACACCCGGTTTCGCCGCCCACACAATCACCCACAAGATGTCGCTGCGCGCATCGGTCACCTCCGAGCTCACCTTCGACAACCTCCGTCTCCCCGCCGGTGCCGTGCTCCCCGACGTCACGGGGCTCAAGGGCCCGCTGGCCTGCCTGGGCGAGGCGCGCTACGGCATCGTCTGGGGCTCGCTCGGTGCGGCCCGCTCGTCGCTCGACGCCGCCCGCCGCTACTCGATGGAGCGCATCCAGTTCGGGCGCCCGATCGCCGGCTTCCAGCTGACCCAGGCCAAGCTCGCCGACATGGCCACCGAGCTGCAGCTCGGCCAGCTGCTCGCGCTGCACCTCGGCCGGCGCAAGGACGCCGTCGGGCTGCGCCCCGAGCAGGTGTCGGTCGGCAAGTACAACAACATCACCAAGTCGATCGAGATCTGCCGCACCGCGCGGACGATCCTCGGGGCCAACGGCGTCAGTGGCGAGTACCCCGTCATGCGGCACGCCAACAACCTCGAGTCGGTGCTCACCTACGAGGGCACCGTCGAGATGCACACGCTCGTCATCGGCCAGGCACTCACCGGCGAGTCCGCCTTCCGCTGACCTCGCGGCCCGCTCCCTCGAGCCGGCCGTCACCGCAACAACCTCGTTGCCCGCCGACCCCGGCGGGCGGGACGATGACCGTCCCCCGCCTCTCACCCCGGAGTTTCCCGTGCTGTCCGCCTATGCCCCGCTCTTCCGCGTCCCCGGCGCCACCCGCTTCATCGCGGGGACGGCCCTGTCGCGCACCGGCGGAGCGATGTTCGGTGTCGCGATCATCGTCATGCTCAGCGAGCGCCGGGGCTCCTTCGGCCTCGCCGGGGCGGTGTCGGCGGTCGGCCTGTTCGTGCTCGCCATCGCCGGCCCGGTCATCGGCCGGCTCGTCGACAAGCACGGGCAGCGCCGCGTGGCCCTGCCCTTCGTGGTGTTCTCGACCGTCTGCGGCGTCACCGTCGCGGTTCTCTCGTGGACCGACGCGCCCGCCTGGACCCTGTTCGTCTTCTACGGCCTGAGCGCCGTGCTGCCCGAGCCCGGGCCGATGTCGCGGGCCCGCTGGGCGCACATCTACCGCGACGAGCCGGGCCGGCTGCACACCGCGATGTCGTTCGAGCAGGTCGCCGACGAGGCCTCCTTCGTCATCGGACCGGTGCTCGCCGTGCTCGTGTCGACGCTGTGGTTCCCGGAGGCGGGGCTGCTGCTCGCCGAGCTGCTCTTCACCACGGGCATGCTCGTGTTCCTCGCCGCGCGGGCGACCGAGCCGCCGATCGTGCCGCACGCCGACCGACCGGCCGGCATCGCCGCTCGTCGCCCCGGCCTGCTCATCGTCACCACCGCGCTCGTCATGACCGGCGTCATCTTCGGCGCCAACGAGGTGATCGCCGTCGCGTACGCCTCCGAACGGGGCGAGACCGGCTTCTCGAGCATCATCCTCGGCGCCTTCGCGCTCGGGTCGACACTGGCCGGGATCGTCTTCGGCAGCACGGTGTTCAAGATGACGATGACCCGCCGGCTGCTGCTCGCGGCGACCGGCATGTTCGTGCTCGAGGTCCCGGCCCTGCTCGTCGGAGGGCTCTGGCCCCTGGTCGTCGTCATGTTCGTGGCCGGTTCGGCCACCGCTCCCATGCTGATCACCAGCCTGTCGCTGGCGCAGCGGCTCGTGCCTGCAGCCCTGGTCACCGAGGGCATGGCCGTGGCCATCACCGGCATCCTGATCGGCATCTCGGGTGGGTCGGCGGTCGGGGGCTGGGCGATCGAGGCATGGGGTGCGCAGACGGCGTACGCCGTCCCCGTCGTCGCAGGTGGCCTCGCGCTCGCGATCATCGCGATGCGCTACCGGCACGTCGAGCGCCACGAGCTCGCGGGCGCCGACGTGCTGGTCAGCTGAGCCAGGCGCCGGTGCGCATGACCCGCACCACCTCGAGCTCCTCGTCGAGGTGCACGAGGTCGGCGCGCCGTCCGGGCCCGATGGCACCGACGTCGTCGAGCCCGAGCAGGCGGGCGGGCGTGGCCGTCGCCGCCTCGACCACGGCGTCGAGCGGCAGCCCGGCGGTCCGTACGGCGTAGCGGACGGCGCGGTCCATCGTGAGGGTGCTGCCGGCGATCGCGCCGTTCGACGCCAGTCGCGCCACCCCGTCGCGCACCTGCACGGCCGCCGGTCCGAGCACGTAGTCGCCGTCGGCCGCACCGGCCGCCCCCATCGCGTCGGTGACCAGGAGGAAGCGGTGTGGGGCCGACGTCGCGGCCCAGCGCAGCACCTCCGGGTGGAGGTGGACGCCGTCGGCGATCAGCTCGACGCATGCCCGCGGGTCCTCGACGAGCGCGAGCACCGGGCCGGGTTCGCGGTGGTGCACGGCGCGCATCGCGTTGAACAGGTGGGTCGCCACCGTCGCGCCGGCATCGAGCGCGGCGCGCGCCACGGCATAGGTCGCGTCGCTGTGTCCCAGCGCGGCGATGACGCCGCGGTCGGCGAGCAGGGCCACCGACGTCAGGCCACCGTCGAGCTCGGGGGCGAGGGTCACCATCCGCACCGTGCCGGCGCCGGCGTCGACCAGCCGGGCCACCTCGGCCGGGTCGGGCGCGCGCAGCAACGCCGGGTCGTGCGCCCCGCAGTGTGCGCCGCTGAGCCACGGCCCCTCGAGGTGGATGCCGGCCAGCTCGCCGGCCTCGACCAGCGGGGCCAGCGCCAGCACGGACGCCTCGAGTCGGTCGAGCGTGTCCGTGACCAGGCTGGCCACCATCGTCGTGGTGCCGTGGGCGCGATGGGTGGCGAGCACGGTCGTGGCCTGCGCGGGGTCTCCCGAGGTGAAGGCCGCCCCGCCCCCGCCGTGCGAGTGGGCGTCGACGAACCCGGGCACGAGCGTCCCGGTGAGGTGCTGGTCGACCGGCGCCGGGGCTGGTCCGCCACCGGCACCGGTCACGCGGTCGCCCTCGGTCCGCACCCAGCCCGGCTCGGCGCTGCCGGACGGGAGCACGACGCGGTCAGCGCTGAGCAGCACCGTCCGTCACCTTCTCGGGTTCGGCGGTCGTGCCGGGGTCGTCGGTCGCGTCGGTCGTCCCGGTCGGCTCGGCTGCCGCCGGCGTCTCCGGGGTCGCCGAGTCGCCGTCGTCGTCCTCGCGGCCGGGTGTGCGCAGGTTCCACCGGCGGATGACGAACCGGAAGAGGAAGTAGTACACCGCGGCGTACCCCAACCCCATCACGATGAGCAGCAGCGGCTTGGTCGCGATGTTGAAGTTGAGCAGGTAGTCGAACAGGCCTGCACTGAAGCCGAACCCGTCCTTGGCGCCCAACGCGTTGGCCAGCGCCATCGAGGTGCCCGTGAGCACCGCGTGGATGACGTAGAGCGGCCACGCCACGAACATGAACGCGAACTCGAGCGGCTCGGTGACCCCGGTGAGGAACGACGTGAGGGCCGCTGTCACCATCAGGCCGCCGACCAGCTTGCGCGACTTGAGCCTGGCCTCCTGCCAGATCGCCAGGGCGGCGGCGGGGAGGGCGAACATCATGATCGGGAAGAAGCCGGTCATGAAGGCGCCGGCGGTGGGATCGCCCGCGAGGAAGCGGTTGATGTCGCCGTGCACGATCTTCCCGGTGGCGGGGTTGGTGTAGTCGCCGAGGATGAACCACGGCACCGAGTTGAGGATGTGGTGCAGGCCGAGCGGGATGAGCAGCCGGTTGGCGGTGCCGTAGACGAAGCCACCGATGATCGAGTTGGCCGCCACCCACTCGCCGAGGCTGGTCAGCCCGGCGTCGAAGGCGGGGTAGATGACCGCGAGCAGCACGGCGAGCACGAGCGTGGCGAACCCGGTGACGATCGGCACGAACCGGCGTCCGCCGAAGAACGCGAGGTAGGGCGGCAGCGATATCCGGTAGTAGCGCTGCCACAGGTAGGCCGCGATCAGCCCGCAGAGGATGCCGCCCAGCACGCCGTAGTTGATCAGCTCCTGGTCCTCGCCCTGCGGCGGGAGCGGGAGCACGAACGGCGACACGGCATCCCCCACGCCCTTGAACACGAGGTACCCGACGACGGCGGCCAGCGCCGTCGAGCCGTCGGCCTTGCGGGCCATGCCGATCGCGACACCGACGGCGAAGAGCAGCGGCAGGTTCTCGAAGAGCGCGTTGCCGCCGGCCCCCACCACGGCGGCGACCTTGTCCCAGCCGAGGCCGTCGGCGCCGAGGAGGTCGGGTTGGCCGAGCCGGAGCATGAGCGCCGCGACGGGCAGTGCCGCGATCGGCAGCATCAGGGAGCGCCCGAACTTCTGGAGCGGAGCGAGGTTGAACCGTGGGGAGGTGCCGGCGCCGGATCCGGTCCCGGCGTCGGTGGTGGTGTCCGCGGTGGTCATGGCGTTCCTTCCATCGTGGTGTCGAGGGACATGTGCAGCTCGTAGCGGTCTCCGCGGTAGTGGCTGGTCACCCGCTCGAGCGGGGCGCCGGCGCTGCGGCCGAGCCGGTCGAAGGCCAGGAGCGGGTCGCCCGGCTCGACGTCGAGGTGGCGGGCCAGGGTGGCGTCGGCCGTGACCGCGCGCACCGTCTGCTCGGCCGTGTCGACGGCCAGCCCGTACTCCCGACCCAGGAGCTCGTAGAGGGAACCGCCGAGGTCGTGCCGGTCCAGGCCCGGCAGCAGGTCCATCGAGTACCAGCCGGACTCGAAGGCCATCGGCTCATCCGAGGCGCAGCGCACCCGCTCCAGCCACCAGGCCCGCCGGTCGGGTTCGAGGCCCAACCACGCGGCCACCTCGGGCGGCGGCACCACCGCGTCGACCCGCACGACGCGGGTCGACGGCGCCCTGCCCCGTCGCCGCATGTCCTGGGTGAACGACGCGAGGTGCAGGTGCGACTGCACCCGTGGGGGTGCCACGAAGGTGCCCTTGCCCTGCACCCGGCGCAGCGCGCCCTCGGCCACGAGCGACTCGATGGCGCGGCGCACGGTGGCCCGCGAGACGGCGTACGACGCCATCAGCTCGCGCTCGGAGGGGATGGCGGTCCCCGGGGCCGGCTCGGCGGCGCACATGGTGGCCAGCACGGCGCGCAGCTGGACGTGCTTGGGCTCGGCGCCGTCGACGATCGGGACCGTCGGACGGGCGGTCGGATGGCCGGGCTCGGCCACGTGGTCCGGCACGTCGCTCCCCCTCGCCGCTCGTGGTCCCAACTGGTACGGTCCAGTCAGTACCAGTGAGGATGCACCGGGGGTGGGGACCTGTCAACCGGTAGCGTCGCGAGGACGACCGAAAGGACCCCGACATGAGCAGCAAGGCAGAGCAGATCCTCGCCGGCCTCGGCGGAGCGGCGAACATCATCGACCTCGAGCCGTGCATCACCCGGCTGCGCACCGAGGTCAAGGACGCCACGCTCGTCGACGAGAAGGCCCTGAAGGCCGCCGGTGCGCACGGGGTGATCACGGCGGGGTCCGTGGTCCAGGTCGTCGTCGGACCCGAGGCCGACAACATCGCCGAGGACATCGGGGACCTGATGTGACCGAGGTGCTCGCCCCGGTCGCGGGGCTGGTGCGTCCCCTCGCCGAGGTGCCCGATCCGGTCTTCGCGGCCGAGATGGTGGGCGCCGGCGTCGCCATCGAGCCGACTGGCGGGCGCGTGGATGCCCTGTCGCCCGTCGCGGGGACGCTGCTCAAGCTGCACCCGCACGCCTTCGTGGTGCTCACCCCCGAGGGCAGGGGCGTGCTCGTGCACCTGGGCATCGACACGGTCCGCCTCGAGGGGAAGGGGTTCGAGCTGCTCGCCGCCGAGAAGGCCACCGTCGCCGCCGGCCAGCCGGTGACCCGCTGGGACCCCGCCGAGGTCGCCGCCCGCGACCTGAGCCCGATGGTCATGGTCTGCGTGCTCGACACCCGGCCCGGAGCCGTCGCCAGCGACCGCACCGGCGTGACGGTCGCCGCGGGGGAGCCACTGTTCCGCTGGCCGACCACCCCGTGACGGGCGTACGGGTCGCCGCCCTGCTGCTCGACCTCGACGGCACCCTCGTCGACTCCGAGCCGCTGCACCGTGCCCGCTACCGCACCTGGTTCGCCCACCGCGGTTGGGCCTACGACGACGCCGTGGCCGCCCGGTTCACCGGCCGCCGGGCCGATGACGTGTTCCGCTCCGTCGACGGGCCGTGGAGCGGCGAGGACCCCGACGCGCTGCTCGCCGAGATCGTCGCGCTGGAGCCGCACCGCCGGCTGCCCGAGCCGGTCGCCGGAGCGGTGGAGGCGATCGCGTGGGCCCGCGCGGCCGGCATCCCCCTGGCGTTGGTCACCTCGGCGACGACGCGGTGGGCCGCCCGGGCGCTCGAGCCGCTCGGCGGCATCGACGCGTTCGACACCACCGTCACGCGCGACGACATCGAGCTCGGCAAGCCCGACCCCGCCTGCTACGCACTGGCCTGCGACCGGCTGGCCGTGGATGCCGCGGCGGCGCTCGCCTGCGAGGACGCCCCGGACGGCGTGCGCTCGGCCTCGGGAGCCGGGGTGGGGAGGGTCGTGGGCGTCACCACGAGCTTCACCGCGAGACAGCTGTCGGATGCCGGTGCCACCAGCACGGTGCCCGACCTCACCACCCTGCCCTCCCTGCTCGCCGGCTGACTCAGCCGAACGGCACGCCGCACTCGAGGACCACGTTGGCGTAGGGCGTCTCCTCGCCGGTGCGCACCGCCAGCCGCACGCCCGGCAGCATCGCCTTGAGCTCGTCGTGGCTGGTGAGGTGTCGCTCGCCCAGGGCGTCGCTGCGCTCGTCGAGCCAGGTCGGGGAAGGGACCGCCGGTGGCCTCCGCGGCGACGGTGTGCGACTGCACGACGATCTCGGCGAGCACCGCGTCGAGCACGGTGCGCAGGTCGACCACTCCCGGCACGAGGGCCAGGTCGACGACCGGCACCCCCGGAGGTAGTGGCAGCCCCCGGTCGGCCACGACGACGAGGTCGGTGTGGCCCAGCCGGGCCAGGTGCCCCGCGAGGTCGGCGTGCAGGAGACCGGAGCGCTTCACGCGCCGACCCTAGCCCGCAGACGCCGTAGATGCCGTGGAGGCCCCGGAGCGGGTCGAGAGTAGAGAACACGCCGCCGGGCACGAGGCCCGGACGGCGTGTTCTCTACTCTCGACAGCGAGGAGGTCAGTGCGGAGCGACCACCGGGGTGGCGTCGGCCTGCGCGGCCTCGGCGGCTGCGGCATCCGACCCGGCCTTGGCCCGGTCCTCGTACGACGAGCCCTTGCGCAGCTCGACGTGCGGCAGCAGCAGCATCACGAGGAAGCCGACCACCATGACGGCCGAGCCCACGAGGAACACGGTGTCCATGGCCTCGGAGAAGCCCATGAGGAACGGCTTCGCGATGCGCTCGTCGAGCCCGTTGAGGAACGAGCTGTCCTGGAGCACGCCGCTCGCGGCGCCGGAGCCACCACCGGCCTGGGCCGCCTTGAGCTGGGCGGCCACGGCGGCGTTCGCCGGGTCGGCCAGTGCGGCCTGGAAGTCGGGCGTCGGGACGGCGACCCGCAGGGCGTCGGTGATCTTCTCGCCCGCCGTGGAGAACAGGATCGACAGGAACACGGCGGTGCCGAGCGCTCCACCGATCTGGCGGGTGAAGGTGGCCGTCGAGGTGGCGACACCGATCTGCTGCGGCGGCACGGCGTTCTGCACGGCCAGGGTGAGCGGCTGGAAGTTGAAGCCCAGGCCCATCCCGAAGGCGAGCATGACGATCATGGTCTGCCAGAGCGGGGTGTCGAACTCGACGTAGTGGAAGATGAACAGCGACACGGCGAGCAGCGCCGAGCCGATGATCGGGAACATCCGGTAGCGGCCGGTGCGGGAGATGATCTGGCCCGACAGGATCGAGCCGAACATGATGCCGAGCGTCATCGGCAGGAGCAGCAGGCCGGCCTCGGTCGGGGTCGCGCCCTTGACGATCTGCAGGTACAGCGGCAGGGCGGCCAGGCCACCGAACATCGCCACACCGATGAGCACGGAGGCGGCCGAGGAGACACCGACGGTCTTGTTGGTGAACATCTTCAACGGGAGGATCGCCTCCTCCTTCATCCGCCACTCCTGCCAGAAGAAGCCGACGACACCGATCGCGCCGATGACGTAGCAGGTCGTGGACGACACGGCGGTCCAGCCCCACTCACGGCCCTGCTCGGCGACGAGCAGCAGCGGCACGAGCGCCACGGAGAGCAGCACCGCGCCGATCCAGTCGATGCGGTGGTCGAGGCGGTTGTGGGTCAGGTGCAGCGTGCGGGAGACGACGGCCAGGGCGGCCGCGCCGATCGGGACGTTGACGAGGAAGACCCAGCGCCAGCCGTCGATGCCGAGGATGGTCTCCTGGCCGGCGAAGAAGCCACCGATGACCGGGCCGAGCACCGACGCGGTGCCGAACACGGCGAGGAAGTAGCCCTGGTACTTGGCGCGCTCACGCGGCGGCACGATGTCGCCGATGATCGCCAGTGCGAGGGAGAACAGACCGCCGGCGCCGAGGCCCTGGACGGCGCGGAAGGCGGCGAGGCTGAACATCGAGGTCGCGAAGGTACACAGCACCGACCCGAAGATGAAGATCGAGATGGCGATGATGAACAGCTTCTTGCGGCCGTAGATGTCGCCGAGCTTGCCGTAGAGCGGGGTGACGATCGTGGCGGTGATCAGGTAGGCGGTGGTGGCCCACGCCTGGTGGTTCAGGCCCTTGAGGTCGTCGGCGATCGTGCGGATGGCGGTCGCCACGATGGTCTGGTCGAGGGCGGCGAGGAACATGCCCATCATCAGGCCGATGAGGATCGTGACGATCTGGCGGTGGCTCAGCGCGCCGGTGGGGTGGTCCGGCTCGGCTGTTGCGACAGCCGCGGTATCGGGTGGGGTGGAGTCGGTCATCGGTCGTTCCTTCGGGTGTTGGAGGAGAGGGAGGCCTCGAGGTCGGAGGCGAAGTGGCGCAGGTGCGTGGTGAACGAGGTGACGTCGTCGCCGGACCAGTCGGCGAGCAGGCCCTGTAGCCACCGGTCACGGTCGTCGCGGATCGCGGTGAGCAGCGCCGACCCCTCGTCGGTGAGGGAGAGCGCCTGGGCCCGGCCGTCGTCGGGGTCGGGCCCGCGCACGACGAAGCCGAGGTCGACGAGCGTGCTGACCTGCCGGCTCACGGTGGAGACGTCGGAGTGCAGCACCTCGGCGAGTGCCGAGACGCGCATCGGCGCAACCTTGAGGTTGAACAGCAGCGGGTAGGCCATCGGGTCCACCTGCGGGTGCTGGCGCGGCGACTGCTGGCGCACGTGGTGCAGCAGCTTGACGACGCGGACGAGGTCGTCGCCGAGCACGGCCGTCGGGGTCGACGGTCCGGAGCGGAACGGCATGACGGGTCCTTCCTCATAAGGTTGCTTGCGGCATACAACTATATGCGGGCAGGCGGGCATTCCCGAAACCGCGAAAGATTTCGCTGTCGAACCTTCAGGTGGCCGTGGCCCCGAGGTGGGTGAGCAGGTTGTGGGCGAAGCGCTGGCCCATCAGTGCCACGACGCCCTTCATGGCGGCGACGACGGCCGGGCGCACGAGCCCGGGGAACGGCAGGTCGACGGTGATCTCCATCGAGGTCTCGAGGTGCGTGCCGGCTGCCCGGGGAGCGAGGGCGTACCACCCCGCCACACCGGCGGACTCCTCCGCGCCGGGCGCCGGGTCGTGGGTGAAGTCGATGCGGTGGGGCTCGTCGAACTCCATCCGCTCACGGAACGTGAACGAGAAGCTCTTGCCCAGCACGGGCACCTTGGTCATCCGCCAGACCCAGTGCGTGCCCTCCTCCTCCACCGAGTGGAGGAACGGCGTGAGCCGCGCGACGAGGTGGGGGTCGGTGAGCACGTCCCACACGGCATCCACGTCGGCCGTGATCGTGGCGGTGGAGCGGTTGGCGGTCGTGAAGGTCGCCATCAGGGCGTGATCACCATGGCCGCCATGACCCGGTGGGCCACGTCGTCGTCGCCGTGCACCACGACGTGCAGGTCCTCGGGCGCGCGACGCCCGCCGGCCAGCCGCCCGGCGACCGCGGTCGACATCGTGAGCGAGGTGGTGACGACATCGGGGTGCTCGTCGGCGTCGCCGGTGAACAGGGGGATGCCGCGCGCCTTGCCGTCGTGCTCCTCGACGCGTGCCCCGGCCCGCCCGACGGTGGGGCCGGTCAGGTCGAGCACCACGGCGTTGCCGGGCTCGATGGCGGCGTCCTTGGCGACGATGCGGGGCAGGGCGGCGAAGAGCTGGCTCACCGAGTGCGCCGCGGCGCCGGTGTCGAGACCGCCAGGCCGTTCCAGGGCCTCGCGCACGTCCTGCTCGTGCATCCACACGTCGAAGGTGCGGATGCCGAGCCGGTCGCCCGCGCGGACCGGCCCGAACGGCGAGGGGACCACCTGCTCGGCCCACTCCGGGCCGCTCCGGTAGACGGCCAGGCGCTCGGCGAGGCGCTCCTCGAGCTCGTCGAGCAGCTCCTCGAGCTCGCGCCCTCGGCGGGACTCGACGTAGCGCTCCATCAGCTCGCCGAACGAGTGCCGCACGTGCGCATGGTGGCTCACGTCGACTTCGGGCACCGGCTCGCCGGCGACCAACGCCTCGGCGCTCGCGACGTGTGCGAACTGGTCGAGCACGGTCCAGCCGGGGCAGTCGGTGGGGCGGGTCGCGTCGTCGGGGCGCATGGTGCGGCCGAGGTCGATCACGCTCTGCACGGTCTGCGCGTAGGCGTCGACCAGACCGTTGAGGTCGCTGGGCGCCGGCGGGTGCAGGGACATGCGGCCACAGTACCTACGCTGGTGGGCATGGCCACCTCCGAGAGCCCGCCGGTCGAGAGCGCACCCGGCCTCTCGCGCACTCTCGGTCTCGCGGTGGCCGCGGGCCTGCTCGGGGCCTTCGTCGCCGCCCGGATCACGGGTGCCACGGCACCCCTCGAGCTGGCCGATCCCGGGTCGCTGGTGCGCTGGGGCGTGCCGCTGGTGTCGAGCGTCAGCACCCTCGCGGCGGCCGCCACGGTGGGGCTGCTCGGGCTCGCGGCGTTCCTCGCCCCCGAGCGCGCCACGACGCACCGTCGCGTGCAGGCCACCCGGTACGCGGCCGCCGCCGCAGCGGTCTGGGCGGTGGCCGCCTTGCTCGAGGTGGTGCTCACCTTCGCCGACCTGGCCGGCACGCCGCTGACCTCGGCCGGCCTGTTCGACCAGCTGGTCTCCTTCGCCTGGACCCTCGAGACCACCCGCGTCCTGTTGATCAGCGCGCTCACGGCGGTGGTCGTGGCCGTCTGCGCGCGGCTCGCGACGCGGCGCGCGCCGATGGCGTGGCTCGCCCTGCTCACCCTGGCCGCGGTCGTCATCCTCGCGCTCACCGGTCACGCGGCGGGCTCGGTGAGCCACGAGGACGCCGTGAACTCGCTCGGCGTGCACCTGCTCGGCGTCGTCGTGTGGACCGGCGGGCTGCTCGCCCTCGTCGTGATGCGACGCCCGCTCGGCTCCGACCTCGGCCCGACCGTGGCGCGCTACTCGACCGTGGCGGCCTGGTGCTTCGGGGCGGTCGCACTGACCGGGCTGCAGCAGGCCTGGATCCGGCTGGGCTCCGTCGACGGGCTGTTCACGGCATACGGCGCGGTCGTCGCGCTGAAGACGGTCGCGATCATGACGCTCGGCGTGCTCGGCTGGCTGCACCGGCGCAACATCGCCGAGGTGCTCACGGTGCGGCCCGGCGACGGCCGAACGTTCGCCCGGCTCGCGGTCGTCGAGCTCGCGGTGATGGGGGCGGCCACGGGGTTGGCGGCCGTGCTCGCGCGCAGCGTGCCGCCGGTGCCCGACGCGGCGCCCGACCCGAGCCGCATCCTCGAGCTGAGCGGCTACCCGGACCCGGGGCCGATGGCCGGGGCCGACTGGTTCACCACGTGGCGGGTCGACTGGCTGTTCCTGGGCACGGCGGCGGTGGCCGTGGGCCTGTACCTCGCCGGGGTCGTGCGCCTGCGTCGCCGCGGCGACGCGTGGCCGGTGCTGCGCACCGTGTGCTGGGTGCTCGGCTGGGCCCTGTTCGTGTGGGCCACCTGCAGCGCACCCGGCATCTGGGGGCGGGTGCTGTTCAGCGTGCACATGGTGATGCACATGGCAGTGGCGATGACGGTGCCGTTGCTGCTCGTCCCCGGCGCGCCCGTCACGCTCGCGCTGCGGGCGCTCAAGCCCCGGCCGGACAAGACCTGGGGGCCGCGTGAGGTGCTGCTCCAGGTGGTGCACTCACGGGCGATGCGGGTGCTCGCCAACCCGATTGTCGCGGCGTCGTTGTTCTTCTTCAGCCTGGCGGCGTTCTACTGGACCGGGTTGTTCCAGCTGTCCCTGACCACCCACACGGGGCACCTGCTGATGATGGCCCACTTCATGCTCACCGGTTACCTCTTCGTCTGGGTGCTGATCGGCATCGACCCCGGGCCGCCGCGCTGGTCGCCCCTGATGCTGCTCGTCATCCTGTTCGCGACGATCTCCTTCCACGCGTTCTTCGGGGTGGCGCTCACCGGCAGCGAGACCCTGCTGGCGCCCGACTTCTTCGGCCAGATCAACCTGCCGTGGGGGCCCGACCCGCTGGCCGACCAGCACCTGGCGGGAGAGATCGCCTGGGGGTTCGGCGAGGCGCCCACGCTGATCCTGGCCGTCGTGGTGGCCGTCCAGTGGTTCAGGCGCGACGAGCAGGAGACACGGCGCAAGGACCGCCAGGCCGACCGTGACGGCGACGCCGAGCTGAAGGCCTACAACGAGTACCTCGACCGGCTGCGCCAGGAGGCCGAGCGGCTCTGACCAGCGCTCCTTCGCCGAGCTGGGTGCCCAGGTGGCTGCTGGAGCAACCACCTGGGCACCCAACTCGGCGAGAATGGCCTTCATGCGCATCGCGGTGGTCCAGCTCGGCTACGACGACGACGAGACCTTCGACGCCCGGGTCGACCGGGTGGCCGCCCTGGTCGCCGAGCAGGAGGGCCACGACCTCGTGGTGCTGCCCGAGCTGTGGGGCGCCACCGGGTTCGGCTACACCCGCTGGGACGCTGCGGCGCAGCCGCTCGACGGCGCGTGGGCCGCCGCCATGTCGGATGCCGCCCGCGCAGCATCCGTGGTGCTGCACGCGGGGTCGTTCGTCGAGCGGCTCGCCGAGGCAGGCGCCGACGGCAACGACCTCGCCAACACCTCGCTGCTCCTCGGGGCGTCCGGCGAGCGACTGGCGGTCTACCGCAAGATCCACCGGTTCGGGTTCGGGGCGGGCGAGCCGAAGCTGATGGAAGCCGGCAGTGAGGTGGTCGTCACCGAGATCCCTTCGGGCACAGGCGGATCGGTGACCGTCGGGCTGTCGACCTGCTACGACCTGCGCTTCCCGGAGCTCTACCGGCGGCAGGTCGAGGCGGGCGCGGAGGTGTTCCTGGTGCCGGCTGCCTGGCCCGCGGCGCGCGTGGCGCACTGGACCCTGCTGGGCCGCGCCCGGGCCGTCGAGAACCAGTGCGTCGTCGTGCAGTGCAACACCGCCGGCACGCACGCCGGCTACGAGATGGGCGGTCGCAGCCAGGTCGTCAGCGCGAGCGGCGAGGTGCTGGCCGAGGCGACGGGTGCGGAGCAGGAGGTGCTCTCGGTCGAGGTCGACCTGGCCGCCACGACCGCCTACCGCGAGGCCTTCCCGGTGCTGGCCGACCGCCGCCTCTAGACCTCCGCGTCCCCGGCGTTGGGTGCTGAAACGGCTGCCATGGCGACCGCTTGAGCACCCAACTCGGGTGATGGTCGGCGCTGGGTGCTGAAGTGGCTGCTCTGGCGACCGCTTGAGCACCCAACTCCGGGGTCAGGCCGCTCGGGGGACTCCCAGTGCCAAGAGGTCACGCATGAGACCCACGGGTTCGTGACGGATCTCGTAGGTCGTGCACCGAACGACGATGCGTCGATCCGTCGTCAGTCCACGGTGACGCTGCACGTCGTCGGTGTAGTTCTCCACGTTGATGTGGAAGCCACCGTCGATCTCCAGGACCAGGACACGGCCGTCGGGCAGGTCCCACTCGCAGTCGGTGAACCTCAGCAGCCCGGCGCGGTCCCGCCGGCGCCTTCTGGCGGCGTGGTGGCGCCAGGCCCCACGAGCGGCACAGCCTCAGCACGTCGATCTCCGCCAAGGACTGCGAACCGCCGGACACGTCGGCGAGCAGCTCGCGAATGGCCGGGGCGCGCCGAAGCGGTCGTAGCAAGCGCGTCCACTCCGAAAGTGTCGCCGGCGTGGTCAGCCGCTGCTGGACCGTGGCGGCGACTGCCCCCAGGGCGGTCCGGGTCGAGCGCTCGTGCGCGGCGAACAGGAGCACCGCGGGCTCCAGCCGGCACGTGGGCAGTCGGTGGGTCGGATGCCGCATCGCCTCCAGCGGGCGTCGGGTACGGAAGAAGCGCACGCCCTCGACGGGGTCGAAGGAGAGCTCCTGGTCGACGAGCACGGTGACCTCGTCGCGGGTCCAGCTCTTCATACCCAGCAGTTCCGTGGCCGTCAGACCGCCGATCAGGGCGTGCGGACCGGCGTGCTCGACAGCGACCCAGAGCCGCTGTTCGCGCGAGAGCGGGCCGGTCGTCGTCGTGAACACGGAGTGCGTGCGTCGGGCCCAGCGACCGGCGCGAAGCTGGTTCCGGACGAACGCCCGTGACACGCCGCTCACACGAAGGTCGGCCTCCGAGAGGACGCCGCACTGGCGCTCAGAGACCTCCTGCCACGTCGTGCCCATGACTGCGAGTGTGGTCCGAACGGCTTCCGGGCCCGTTGGGTTCTCCACAGGACCGGCGTTGGGTGCTCAGGTGGTCGCGGGGGCAGCCGCTTGAGCACCCAACCCTGAGCACCTCGGGAGCTGGGTGCCCAGGTGGTCGCCGGGGCAGCCACCTGAGCACCCAACTCTGGGAGAGTGGGACGCATGGACGATGCGGTCAACGAGCTCGTGGGGATGCTGCCCGAGGGAGTCGTCGTCACCGCCCCCGACGCCCTCGAGAAGTACCGCTTCGACTGGACCCACGACGCCGCAGCCGGCACCCCGCTGGCGGCCGTGCGGGCCGAGACGACCGCCCACGTGCAGGCGACCCTGCGCTGGGCGAGCGCGCACGGCATCCCCGTCGTACCCAGGGGCGCCGGCACGGGCCTGAGCGGAGGAGCGCTCGCCGTCGACGGCGGAATCGTCCTGTCGACCGAGCGGATGCGGGCCGTCGAGATCGACACCGCGAGCCGGGTGGCCGTGGTCGAGCCCGGTGCCCTGAACGTCGAGGTGAAGCGGGCGGCGGCCGCCGAGGGCCTCTGGTACCCGCCCGACCCCAGCTCCTTCGAGATCTGCTCGATCGGCGGCAACATCGCGACCAACGCGGGGGGTCTGTGCTGCGTGAAGTACGGCGTCACCACCGACTACGTCCTGGGCCTCGACGTGGTGCTCGCCGACGGCACCCTCCTGGTCCTCGGCGGCAAGCGGGTCAAGGACGTCGCTGGCCTGCCCCTGCTCAAGCTGTTCGTCGGGTCCGAGGGCACCCTCGGCGTCATCACTCGGGCGACCCTGCGCCTCGTGCCCGCCCAGGCGCCCACCTCGACGGTCGTCGCGACGTTCCCCACCGTGGCCGCTGCGGCCGCCGCCGTCATCGAGCTCGGCCGCACGGTCCGCGCCTCACTCGTCGAGCTGATGGACAACGCGTCGATCAACGCGGTCGAGGACTTCCGGCCGATGGGCCTGGACCGGGATGCCGGCGCCATGCTCCTCATCCAGAGCGATGCGCCCGGTGCCGCCCGCGCCGACGAGGTCGCGGTCGCCACGGCAGCCTGCGAGGTGGCCGGCGCGAAGGAGGTCTTCGCCACCGAGGACCCCGATGAGGGCGAGATGTTCGTGCAGGCCCGCCGCCTGCACTTCAGCGCCATCGAGTCCCGCGGGACCGTGCTCCCCGAGGACGTCGGGGTGCCCGTGCCCCAGCTGCCCGCGCTGCTCGCCGCCGTCGAGGAGATCGCGCGGCGGCACGACGTCGAGATCCCGGTCGTGGCCCACGCAGGCGACGGCAACACCCACCCGGCGATCATCCACACCCCCGGGGATGCCGACGCCGCCCGCCGCGCCCGCCTCGCCTTCGACGAGGTGATGGCCACCGCCATCGGGCTCGGCGGCACGATCACGGGTGAGCACGGTGTCGGCCGGCTCAAGGTCGGTTCGCTCGAGGCCCAGCTCGGCCCCGACGTCATGGCCCTCACCCGCCGGGTGAAGCACGCCCTCGACCCGCAGGGCATCCTCAACCCCGGCGCCGGCTTCTGACCCGCGCGGGCCATGGACAGCGGGGCCGGACCGCGTCACCCTGAGGGCACGGCACCCGAGGGGCGCCGACGACGGGAGGAGTCGCCATGTGGTCCTGGATCATCGGGTTCATCGTCATCGTGGGGATCATCGTCGTCGTGATGAACCGGAGGGGCTCGACGGGCGCGAGGCGCGCACGACGACCAGTCCGTCGTACGGGCAACGACCGGACGTCGATCCGGCGGGGGTTTCACGCCCCGGCACAGGCGGCGACGCCGGCGGCGGCGGCTTCTGAGCCTTCGAAAGTCGCACGCACCGTAGCCGCAGGTCAGCGGCTCGACGCGGGTAACTTGGGTGGGTTGGCCGAACAGTGACGGCCCCCCAAAAAGGAGACCTGCATGTACATCGGACTCGGCATCTTCCTGCTGGTCGTCGGAGCGATCCTGTTCTTCGCCGTCGGCGACACCTCACTGGCAGGCATCGACCTCACGACCGTCGGCATCATCCTCATGGTCGCGGGCGCGCTGGCGATCGTCCTGTCGTTCCTCGCCACCCGGCGGCGCCCGGTCGGCTACACGACGACGCGAGAGAGCCAGGTCGACCCGGCCAGCGGCTCGCGCGTCGACCGCACGGACGTCGAGCCCCGCTGACTCCCGAACGCTCCGGATTGCGAACGGCCCACCCTGCACAGGGTGGGCCGTTCGGCATCTCGGAGCGGGTGGGTCAGAAGGCCGACTCGGGCAGGTCCATGATCAGCGAGTCGGTGGCCTCGGCGATGGCGCGCTCGGCCGACAGGCGGGGCAGGACCTGGCGGGCGTAGAACTGCGCGGCCGCCACCTTGCCCTCGTAGAAGTCCTTGTCCTTGCCGGTCGCCCCCGCGGCGAGCGCGTCGAGCGCCACCGCGGCCTGGCGCAGCAGCAGCCAGCCGACCACGAGGTCGCCGGCGCCGAGGAGCAGGCGGGTGGTGTTCTGGCCGACGGTGTAGAGGTTGGTGATCTCGCCGCCGTTGCGCGGGTCGCTCTTCATCAGCTCGCCGACCATGAAGCCCAGGATGCCCTGCACGTCCTCGAGGCCCTGGCCGAGCAGCTCGCGGTCGTGGTCGAGCGCACCACCGTGGGCGCCGAGGTCCTTGGCGAACTCCTGCATCTGGGTCGACAGGTAGGTGAGCGCCTGGCCCTTGTCCTTGACGATCTTGCGGAAGAAGAAGTCCAGGCCCTGGATCGCGGTGGTGCCCTCGTAGAGGGTGTCGATCTTCGCGTCGCGCACGTACTGCTCGACGGGGTAGTCCTGGAGGAAGCCGGACCCGCCGAAGGTCTGCAGCGACTCGGTGCCCAGCAGCACCCAGGCCCGCTCGGAGCCCAGGCCCTTGACGATCGGCAGCAGCAGGTCGTTGACCCGGCTGGCGATGTCGGCGGCCGAGCCGCGCTCGAACTCCATCGAGCCCGAGCCGAGCAGCTCCTGGTCGACGATGTCCTGCTGGCTGGCGGTGAAGAGCACCAGGGCACGCAGGCCCTCGGAGTAGGCCTTCTGGGTCATCAGCGACCGGCGCACGTCGGGGTGGTGCGTGATGGTGACGCGGGGCGCCGCCTTGTCGGTCGACTGGGTGAGGTCGGCTCCCTGCACCCGCTGCTTGGCGTAGTCGAGCGCGTTGAGGTAGCCGGTGGAGAGGGTGGCGATCGCCTTGGTGCCCACCATCATCCGCGCGTTCTCGATGACGTGGAACATCTGCGCGATGCCGTCGTGCACGTCGCCGAGGAGGCTTCCGACGGCCGGCTTCTCGCCGCCGAAGGTGAGCTCGCAGGTGGGGGAGACCTTCAGGCCCATCTTCTTCTCGAGGTTGGTGACGTAGACACCGTTGCGCTCGCCGAGCTCACCGGTCTCGAGGTCGACGGCGTACTTGGTGAGGATGAAGAGGGACAGCCCCTTGGTGCCCGGGCCGGCACCCTCGGGGCGGGCGAGCACGAAGTGCACGACGTTGTCGACCATGTCGGACTCGGCGCTGGTGATGAAGCGCTTGACGCCCTCGATGCGTCCAGGTGCCGTCGTCGTTCTGGGTCGCCTTGGTGCGGCCGGCGCCGACGTCGGAGCCGGCATCCGGCTCGGTCAGCACCATGGTGCAGTGCCAGCCCTTCTCGACGATCCAGTGCGCGAGCTTCTTCTGCTCGTCGTTGCCGAGGACGTGCAGGAGCTTGGCGAAGCTGTAGGACGCCGCGAACATCGCGATGGCGGGGTTCGACCCGAGCAGCATCTCGTTGACGGCCCAGCGCAGGCTGGGGGGAGCGACGGTGCCACCGAGCTCGGCGTTGAGGTCGACGCCCCAGAAGCCGCTGTCGCGGTAGGCGTTGAACGACGCCGTGAACGAGGCCGGCATCGTCACGGCCTGGCTCTTCGGGTCGTAGACCGGGGGGTTGCGGTCGCTGTCCTGGAAGCTCTCGGCCAGCTCGTTCTCGGCGAGGCGGGAGACCTCCTTGAGCATCTCGCGGGCGGTGTCGGCGTCGATGGCCTCGTAGGGGCCCGAACCCAGCACGTCGCCGCGGCCCAGCACCTCGAAGAGGTTGAACTCGATGTCGCGCAGGTTGCTCTTGTAGTGGCCCATGGCCGTGGTCCTCCCGATCGGGTCAGTGAGCGCTTGCTTACCAGTGTGCTACCCGTCGGTAACAAACGCAAGGGGTTGGGCGCGACTCGCTGACCTGCACAGGCAGGTTGGACAGGCGTTGCGAGAGGCCGGGGCGGGCTGCAAGCATGGCGCCCATCGTCAGGTCCAGAGCACGAGCAGGGGACCGCGGCTCTGGGTGGGGTCCATGGGTCGGCGGCGCACGCTCGCGTCCGCGATCGGCGTGGTCCTGACCCTCGTCGCCTCCTACCTCGTGCTGCCCGTGAGCCCGGCGGCGGCGGCTGCCGGGGATCACGCTCACCAAGTCCGCGCCCGCGAGCGTGCGCGCCGGCGCTCCCATCACGTACCGCCTCACCGCGGCCAACCCGGCGAGCAACCCCGACGCGGTCAACGAGTGGAACCTGTCGTTCCGTGACGTGCTGCCACCGGGCCTGACCTACGTGGCCGGGTCGACCACACCGGCGCGGGCCGGGGAGCCGACGACCAGCACGAACGCCGGTGGGTCGACCACCCTGGTCTGGAGCAACGTCGCCGACATCCAGGTGGCGAGCACCTTCGAGCTGGCCTTCCAGGCCACGCCCGACCCCGCCCTGTACCCGGTGGGGTCCACCATCGCGAACGCGGCGCAGGCCTACACGAACTCCGACCCCCTCGTGTCCCCGGAGTTCGACGACTCCGGGGTGCTCGTCCCGGGCACGGCGACCGAGAGTGCGGCCGACGACGCGACGACGCTGGTGAGCGCCCTCGAGATCACCAAGTCCGAGCCCAGTCCCGAGGGTGAGCTGCTGCGCGGTGTGCACGACCACACCACCGTCTACCAGCTCACCGTGCGGGCCTCCGAGGTCGGGGGCACCGGCGGGCGTGGTGGTCACCGACTACCTGCCGGCCCAGCTGGAGTTCCTCGGCTGCGGCGGCGACGACTTCTCCGCGGCGCCGGAGTACCCCGGGGCCCCGCCACTGAGCGACACGCCCGCGGTGCCCGGCTGCGTCGAGCCCGACTCGGTGACCACGGTCACGGCGGCGGGCACGACCCTGCCGCCGGCATCTACACCCGCCTGGTCTGGACCCTCGGCGAGCTCGACGCCGACGACGTGGTCCGGCTCCCCTACGCCGCCGGCATCCCGCTGCGCGCCAACGCCCTCTTCCCGGTCGGCACCGCTCCCGACCCCGCCTCCGGCGAACAGGGGTCGAACCTCGACAACAACACCGGCGCGTCGACCCGCGAGGGAGCGAGCGAGCAGTCGGCCACCAACCACGCCTCGGTGACCGGTGACTACCAGGGCCCGGTGGCCCCGGGTGCCGGCACCGCGGTCAGCGACTCGACGACCGCGACGGTCTCGATCGAGGACCTGCGGATGCGCAAGTCGGTGTCCCCGGGCACGTTCCAGGCGGGTGGCATCGCCCGGTACGACGTGGTCATCGACGCGAGCGAGTACGCGTCGGCCTCGGACGTCATCGTCACCGACGTCGTGCCCGCCGGTCTCTGCCCGCTCGGTGGCCCCGGCACGAACTACGTGCCCGGAGCGCCCGCCACCTGTGCGGGCGCGGCGGCCACGACGCCGTCGTCCCCGTTCGACTCGGTGACCAGCAACCCCGACGGCACGTTCACCGTCGTGTTCGACCCGGTGGCGGTGCCGGCCAACGGCTCGCTGACGATCGGCTACGCGGCCCGGATGCTCTCCGTCTACCTCACCGGCCCGCTCGCGGGTGAGCCCACGGCCGTCGGCGACTCGTTCACCAACCACGTCTCGCTCGCCGGGTCGACGACACCCATCGGGGGAACCGGCGAGACCGGCACCGTCACGGTCAGCGACACCAGCTCGGCCACGCTCACCTCCGGGGGTGCGGTGCCGAACAAGACGATCCTGCCGCGCTCGGAGTCCGGTGGCACCTGCAGCACCGACACCTCGGACTACGGCGAGAGCGAGGACCTGCCCGCCGACGAGACCCGGTTCCGCGCCGGGGACCTGGCCTGCTTCAAGCTGCGCGTCGACTTCAGCAGCTCCACCCAGACCCGCAACCCGCAGGTCATCGACTTCCTGCCGCCGGGGTTCACGTTCGTCGTGGGATCGGTCCAGCCGACGTCGGACAACACGGCCCCCTTCGCCCCGCGCGCCGGGGCGACCTACGTCGCCTTCGACATCGGCACAGCCGGCCAGGGCGGGCGCTTCGTGCTCCCCGGGGCCGTCTTCGAGGTCGTCGTGCAGGCGCTGGTGCTGCGCGGTGCTCCCGGCCCGGGTGACCAGGTGCGCCGCAACCTGATGAAGCTGGGCATCGAGGACACCGCGGGCGTGCGGCAGTCCTACCGCGACACGCTCCCCCTCTCGGTCACCCCGCCGCCGCCGCTGCGGGTCGTCAAGGGCGTCGAGGGCGTCGACGTGCCGGCCAACGGGCCGAACGGGCCGAACTCGAACGCCGACGGGGTCCTCGTCCAGGGCGGGTCGGTGGCGACCTTCCGGATCGACGTGAACCACGACGGCACCCCGGGCGGCGCCAACGGTGCACCCGTCGGCGGCCTCGACGTGTGGGACGTGCTGGCCCCGGGCCTGAACTGCTCGACGGTCTCCAACGTGCGGTTCGGACCCGCGCCGGCGACCGCCCCGACCATCACCTGCACCGACCCCGGCAGCCCCGACCAGCCGGCCTTCACCGGCTCGTCCGTGTCGAGCCTGCTGCGGGTGACGTGGGAGCTGTCCGGCGACGTCGCCGCCGACGAGATCGCCCCGGGCGAGCGGTTCACCATCCTCTACGACGTGACGGTCCCCGACCCGGCGGACGTCTCGACCGTCTACCCCGACACCGCGCACGTGCGCCGTTACCAGCAGCCCACCAACGTCACCGGTCCCGTCGGGCCGGGTCGTGCCGATCTACCCGAAGGAGAACGTCGACCCGACGGTGCTGCCCATCCTCCAGACCGGCGCGGTGGCCCGCGACGGTTCCTCGATCCGGGTGCGCTCGCCCCTCGTGTCGAAGACCGGCACCACGTCGATCACCGAGCAGAACAACAACACCCCCGACCAGGCGACGGTGGGCGAGGCGGTCACCTACCGCTACTCGGTGGTCATCCCGGCCGGGACCGAGGTCAACTCGGGCTCGCTGGCCGACACGCTGCCCTCCGGCATCGTGCAGCAGGGGCCGGCCACCCTGGCCTTCTACCCGAACGCTGGACAGCCGGGCACGGCCGCCCCGCCCGACAGGGGTCGTGCTCGACCCCGTCACCGGGCGCGTCACCCTCGGGGCCGAGTACGCGAACGCCACCGACACCGACCAGCGCTTCGAGGTGCTCTTCCCCGCTCTGGTCACGCCGGCGGCCATCACGACGACGCAGAACGCCGTGGGGCGCACCAACACGGCGCGCTTCGAGAGCCTGGCCACCGCGGGCGGCGACCCGCTGACCCCGGTGACCGCGGCGTACACGGTCAACCTGCGCCAGCCGCGGCCCACGCTGGCCAAGACGACCAACCAGCCCGGACCGGTTCCCGGCGGCACCCTCGTGACGTTCACCCTGACCGCGGCCAACGTCAACACCAACAACACCTCGACCAACCGGACGCCGCTGCACGACGCCTTCCTCGTCGACTGCCTGCCCAACGGCGTGGTCTTCGACGCGTACGGCGCCAACCCCGGTGCCGACCCCGAGTGCCGGCACCGGCGCCAACGGCTGCGCGGCCGGCACCACCCGGCTGGTCTGGTCGCTCGGTGACGTCGCCGCCGGCCCGGCCGTGACCCGCACCTACACCGCCCGGATGCCGGTCGACGCGGTGGGCGGCGACTCCTACACCAACACCGCGCAGCTGACCGGAAGCTCGCTCGACGACGGGAAGACCGACCCGCTCGCCCCGGACAACCCGCTCGAGCGCACCTACTCCGCGACGGCGCAGGCCACCGTGACCATCTTCGGCACTCTGCTGTCGAAGACCGTGGCGCCCGAGCGCGGCACCATCGGGGAGCGGCTCACCTGGACCGTGGCGACCGGGGCCCTGCAGAACACCGCCTTCTACGAGGCCTCGCTCATCGACCGCATCCCGTCCGGAATCGACGACGTGCGCCTCGAGTCGATCCAGTGCGTGATCCTGACCACCCCGAACCAACCGTGCGGCAGCATCCCCGGCACCACCCTGACCCCGGTGCCCCAGCCCGACGGCTCGACGCTGTACGGCTGGACGGTGGGCGACGTGGTCGTCGGTGACCAGCCGCGCGGCCTCATCGTCACCTACAGCGGCAGGATCGCCGACCAGCCGGTCAACGTCGCCGGGCGCGCGCTCGTCAACAGCGCGCACACCTCGTGGAACATCACCGACGGCCGCACGCCGACGACGGCCGACTTCCCGTTCGACCGCACCGGAACACCCGACTCCGCGACGGCCACCGTGCTCGAGCCGAGGCTGACCGTGGCCAAGGCGGTCAGTGACGCCACGCCCGACCCGACCCAGCGGTTCGCGCTACACGGTGCGGGTGACCAACGCGACCGGGGCCACGGTGAGCGCGGCGCACAACATCCTCGTGACCGATGCCGTGCCGGTCGGGGTCGTCGTCGACCCGTCGTCGATCTCGGCCGGCGGCTCCCTGACCGGCGCCGATCCGGTGACCGGGGGCGGCACCATCACCTGGGACGCCACCGACCTGCCCGGGCCCATCGCGCCCGGCGTCACCGTCGACCTCGGCTACGAGGCGGTGCTGGCACCCTCGGCCCGGCTGACCACGGCAGCCCTCGTCAACACCGCGAGGATCCGTTCCTACGAGAGCCTCGCCACCGGTGGGCGCGTCTACACCGGTCCGCAGACCACCGCGCGGGTCACCCCGCAGTTCCCGGTCATCCGGACCACGAAGGCGGCTCTCGACCCGGCCCCGGCCTACATCGGCCAGCCCTTCCGGTGGCGGGTCACCGTCACCAACAGCGGAGGCGCCACGGCCTACGGCATCGACGTGAGCGACACCCTGCCCGCCGGCTGGGAGTACGTCGCCGGCACGGGGCGGGTCGTCGTCTCCGGTGGCGGTGTGCAGGCGATCGAGCCGACCGTCGCGGGCCGCGAGCTGCTCTGGCGTGACCTCGGGTCGATCGCCAACGGCGAGTCCGTCGTCGTGAGCTACTCCGCGGTGCCCACCTCGGCCGTCGTGGCCGCCCCGGGCGTGGGGGCCTCGGTGCCGCACGTCAACAGCGCGCGCGGCACCGGTGTCGACGCGTCGGACGCGCCCGGCAACGCCAGCGGTTCCTACTCCGGCCCGGCCGCCACGGCCAGCACCCGGATCGACTCCGCCGACCTGGTGCTCGACAAGACGCACGTCGAGCCGTTCGTCGCCGGTGACGACGCCACCTGGCGGGTCGCGGTGCGCAACGCCGGACCCGACGTCGCGGTGGGGCCGTTCCGGGTCGCCGACACCCTCCCGCCCGGGGTGTCGCTCGTGTCGGCGACCGGTACGGGATGGTCGTGCGCGGCATCCGGCGTCGACCTGGTCTGCACCCGGCTGACTCCGACCGAGACGCTCGCCGTCGGGGCGAGCCTGCCGGTGATCTCGGTCGTGGTCGCCATCCCCGACGACACCGCGCCGGGCAGCACGCTCACCAACTCGGCGACCGTCACCGGCCGCACCTTCGACCCGCTGACCTCGAACAACACCGACACCGACACCGCGACCGTCACCGCGTCGGCCGACCTCACGATCGACAAGCACCACGCCCTCGACCCGATCGCCGGTGAGAGCGTCACCTGGGCGCTCGACGTCGCCAACGACGGCCCCTCGGTGGCGGGCTCCGGCACCGTCGTCACGGACACGCTGCCCGCGGGGCTCACCTACGTCTCGGCCAGCGGCACGGACTGGTCGTGCGACGCCGTCGACCAGCTCGTCACCTGCACCCGAACCGCACCACTGCCCGTCGGTGCGGCCCCGCAGATCACCCTGGTCGCCGACGTGGCCTCATCGGTCACCGGCACCATCGTCAACACCGCCGAGGTCACCGGGCCCACCCCCGACCCCGACACCACGAACAACACCGACACCGACAGCACGCCGGTGGTCACGAACGCCGACCTGTCGATCGAGAAGACCCACGTCGGTGACTTCGTCGCCGGGGACAGCGGCACCTACCAGTTCGTCGTGAACAACGCCGGTCCCTCCGACGCGGCGTCGCCGGTGCGGATCACCGACACGCTGCCCGACGGGCTGACCTACACCGGCTCCACCGACGTCGAGGGCACCTGGACCTGCTCGGCCGACGGCCAGGACGTCACCTGCGACCTCACCGGCGACCTCGCCGCCGGTGACCGGGCCGTGGTGCGCATCACCGTCGACATCGACCCCGACCTCGACCTCGTGCGCACCCCGCTGACGAACACGGCCCGGGTGACCTCGCCGACCACCGACCCGAACCCCGAGAACAACGTCGACTCGGACACCACGGACGTCGACGCCGTGGTCGACCTGGCGATCGCCAAGACGCACACGGGCACCGCCGTCGCCGGCGAGAACTTCGACTGGACCCTCACGGTCACGAACAACGGACCGTCCAGCACGGGCGGACCGATCGTGGTGACCGACCCGTTGCCCGCCGGCACGTCGTACGTCTCGGCCACCGGCACCGGGTGGACCTGTGACGAGGACGACGACCTGGTCACCTGCGTGCGCGATGACGGCCTGACCGCGGGTGACGACGCCCCGCCGATCACCCTGACCGTGCTCGTCCTGCCCTCCTCGGGCCCCGGCACGATCACCAACGTCGCCGACGTCTCCGGCCCGATCGGCGACCCGGAGCCCGACAACAACACCGACAGCGACACCGCGACGGTGCGTGACGAGACCGACGTCGCCATCGCCAAGGAGACGGTCGGGTCCGGGGTGGTCGACGCCGGCGACACCGTGGCCTTCGACCTCACCGTCACCAACAACGGTCCCTCGGACGCCGACCGGGTCATCGTGCACGACGAGCTGCCCGCCGGAACGACCGCGGTCTCGGTGACCCCGCCCGACGGCGAGGGCTGGGTGTGCGCCGCCGTCGCCCGCGAGGTCACCTGCGCCCGGGCCACCCTCCCGGCGCGGGTCGGGGCCGGTGCACCGACGACCAGCGTCATCCGGGTCGTGGCCAGGGTCGCCGCGAGCGTGCCCGACGGCACGGTGCTGACCAACACCGCGACCGTCTCCACGGCGACGCCGGGTGACGACCCCGACAACAACACCGCGACGTCGACGGTGCGGGTCGAGACGAGCGCCGACCTGGCGCTCACCAAGACCCACGACGGTGGGGACGAGCCGGTGCGCGCCGGCACGACGACCACGTTCACCATCGCCGTCGAGAACGACGGCCCCTCCGACGCGCAGGGCCCGCTGACCGTCACCGACACCCTCCCCGACGGGCTCTCGTTCGTCTCGGCCGCGGCCCCGTGGGTGTGCGCCCCGAGCGGTGCCGACCCGCAGGTCGTCGTCTGTGAGACCCCCGACGCCTCACCGCTCGTGGCCGGGGGCTCGGCCCCGCCCCTCGTGGTCACGGTGGCCGTGGATGCCGCGACCGACGCCGGCACCTACACGAACACCGCGACGGTGGAGTCCCCGACACCCGACCCCGACACCGACAACAACACCGACACCGCTGCGGTCGACGTGGTGCAGTCCGCCGACCTGTCGATCGTCAAGACGCACAGCGACCCGGTGCGCGTCGGCGACGACGTCTCCTTCACCCTGGCGGTCGCCAACGCCGGTCCCTCGCAGGCCACCGGCGTCACGGTGACCGACACGGTTCCCGACGGGCTCACCTACGTGTCGGCGTCGGGCGACGGCTGGGTGTGCGCCGAGGATGCCGCCGTGGTCACCTGCGAGCTCGACGACGTGCTGCCCCCGGGCGAGAGTGCCGGCGACATCACGCTGGTCGCCACCGTCGAGCCCGGGGCCTACCCCTCGGTGGCCAACACGGCATCCGTCACGAGCGCAGACCCCGGACCCGGACACCTCGGACAACAGCTCGACCACCACGCTCACCGTTCCGCCCCTCGTCGACCTGGCGATCACCAAGTCGCACACCGGCGACCTCACCGTCGGGACCGACGCCACCTGGACGCTCACGGTCACCAACAACGGCCCCACCGACGACCCCGGCCCGGTCACCGTGGTCGACACCGTGCCCGACGGGCTGCGGCCGCTGGCCGGCACGGGCGACGGCTGGTCGTGCACCGTCGCCGGCCAGGTCGTCACCTGCACGTCCGACTCGGGCCTCGCCATGGGTGCCACAGGGACGATCACGCTGACCACGGCGGTGCTGCCCTCGGCCTACCCGTCGGTCGTCAACACCGCGACGGTCACGTCGCCGGCCGAGGACACCAACCCGGAGAACAACGCGGCCACCGACATCGCCCCCGTCGAGGGGCGGAGCGCCCTGGTGGTCGACAAGGAGCTGACGGCCCAGTCCGAAGGCCGGGCGACGTTCCGGATCATCGTGACCAACGAGGGACCCAACGACACGCACCGCGCCGATCGTCGTCACCGACCCCCTCCCCGAGGGGATGACGCCGGTGAGCGCCTCCGGCCCGGGATGGTCGTGCGGCATCGTGGCGTCGACCGTCACCTGCCAGTACCCCGACACGGTGGTGGTCGACGACTCCACCACCCCGCTGACCGTCGAGGTCGCCGTCACGGCCGCGCCGGGAACGGCCCTGGTCAACGTCGCCACGGCCGGTGGCGGCCAGCCGAACCCCTGCCCCACCTGCGTCGCCGTCGACGACGCCTCGCTCGTCGTGCCCCTCGACGACCTCGCCCAGACCGGATCCGACCTGCTGCGCCTGCTGCTGGCCTCGCTCGCGCTGCTCGGCGTCGGGGCGGTGCTCGTCGGCGTCGGCCGGGCGAGCCGGACCTCGCGCAGCTGACCCGGCGGCATACTCGGCTCGTGAGCATCGTCCCGGTTCCGCTGCGCCGGCCCGTGGTCGCGCGCGACACGGGCGAGGGGCACCGGGCCTCGACGCCTCTCGAGCTGCTCTTCGACCTGGTCTTCGTCGTCGCGATCGCGAGCAACGCCGCCCAGCTGCACCACGGGCTGGCCGAGGCGCACTACGGCACCGTGCTCGGCTACTCGATGACCTGGTTCGCGATCTGGTGGGCCTGGTTGAACTACACGTGGTTCGCGTCGGCCTACGACAACGACGACGTGGTGTTCCGGCTGCTCACCTTCGTGATCATGATCGGTGCACTGTTCCTGGCCGCCGGGGTGCCCGACATCTTCGAGGACGGCCAGTCGGTCACCGTCGTGCTGGGGTACGCCATCATGCGCTTCGCGATGGTCGGGCTGTGGCTGCGGGCCGCGGCCGGCCACCCCGAAGGCCGGCAGACCGCGCTCTGGTACGCGGGCGGCATCAGCATCGTGCAGGTGCTCTGGATCGCCCGGCTCGGCATCCCCGAGGCCTGGTACCTGCCGTCGTTCTGCTTCCTCGTCGCCTGCGAGCTGGTCGTGCCGGTGCTCGCCGAGACCAAGCACGGCTACACCCCGTTCCACCCCCACCACATCGCCGAGCGCTACGGCCTGCTGACGATCATCGTGCTCGGCGAGGTGATCCTGTCGTCGGTGCAGGCGATCCAGGGCGTCATGTCGGCAGAAGGGTCGGGCCTGACCTGGGCGATGGCCCCGCTCATCGCCGGGGGCCTGCTCATCGTGTTCTCGCTGTGGTGGATGTACTTCGCCCGCGACCACGCGAGCATCGTCGAGAACCCGCGCGCGGTGTGGGTCTTCGGCTACGGCCACCTCCCGGTGTTCGCCTCGATCGCCGCCGTGGGCGCCGCCCTCGCCGCCGCGGTCGACGTCGTCGAGGGCGAGGCGGCTGCCGGCACGCGCCCCATCGCCCTCGCCCTCGCGGTGGCGGTGTCGGTCGTCGCGCTCGCCATCTCCGGGCTGCACGCGATGAGCGACCGCGACACGGTCGCGACGATGCGGCCGGCGGTGGTCGTGACGCTGTGCTGCCTGGGCGTGGCCCTGTTCGTGCCGTCGATGGGGGTCGCGGTGCTGCTCATCGGGCTCGTCCTCGCCGTCCTGGTGGCCTGGCGGGTGGTCTCGGTGGCGGACCCGGCGACCACGCTCACGACCACGAGGGCAGGGGAGTCGTGAGCAGCGAGGGCGGCACAGCATCCGGACCGCTGCGCGCGGCCCGCGAGGCGCGCGAGTCGGGTCAGCTGTGGAAGGCGCGGGACCTGCTCGTGGCCTACGTCGAGGGCGAACGCGACACCGAGGCCTTCGGCGAGCTCGGCGAGGTGCTCTTCGAGATGGGTGACCTGCCCCGGGCCGGTGCGGTGTGGTTCGCCGCCGGGGCCAAGGGTGCGGATGCCGACGCCGCAGTCGCCGCGTGGCGCGAGCAGGCCAACGACGACTTCGCGGTCATGTGGGCGTCGCTGCCCGCCTCGGCGCGCTCGAAGCCTCGCCCGAGGCGGATCGAGGCGCTGCGCGAGCGGGCGCTGAACTCCGAGGCCGCCACCGTCAAGGAGGTGGCCGAGGCCGACGAGGCGGCCGGTGCCGTCGAGGCCGACGACGACGAACCGAGGGGCTTCGACGCGGCCTGGTTCATCGCGTGGGTGCTGGCAGTGGCGTTCGTGCTGTTCGCGGTGATCGGCTTCGTGGCCGTGCTCGGCTGGATCGTGCCGGGCTGACGCGTCAGCCGGTGGCCCGGCCGCTGAGCACGAGCCCCCACGCGAGGCAGCAGGTCGCGACCAGCGATGTGACGACCCGCACCAGGTTCCAGCGCACCCAGAGTGCCTCGTCGAAGGTGCTGCGGACGCCGGCGGGGTCGTCGAGGGTGCTCGGGTCGCCCGCGGCCTTGAGGGCGTCGTTGCGGGGAAGGTGCACCCGGGCGGTCACCACCATCGCCACGACGACGAGGACGAGGGCCGTGGCGACCCAGGCGGCCGCGGGCTCGCCCCACGTGCGGGCGAGTGCGACTGCCGCGAGCACGGGGGTGCCGAGGAAGCCGGTGGCCATGAACCACGGGTTGACGATGGCGCGGTCGAGCGCCTGGAAGGCGCCGATGAACGCGCGGTCGTCGAGGGTGCGCAGTCCCGGCATCACGGTGTGCGCGTAGAGCAGGTAGACCCCGGTGAGCAGGCCGCTCGCCACGGTGGCGGCGAGCAGGGCCGCGAGGGTGAGGGGGTCCGCTGTCACGTCCCGGCCGGGACGGGGGCGTGTGCGCTCGGGCCGCGCGAGTCGACCGGCCGGCGCCACGCGGTGGACTGGCGCCAGTAGAGGTAGGTGACCAGCCCGATCGGGATCGGCACGAGGAAGGTGGCGATGCGGTAGAGGAGGACGGCCGCCAGCACGGCCGACTGGTCGGACGCCGGCAGGCCGTGGCCGAGCACCCCGACCAGCACGATCTCGGCGACGCCGATGCCGCCTGGAGTGGGGATGAGCAGCGAGGCGAAGGTGACCAGCCCCCAGGCCACGAGGATGACGGCCCACGAGATGGTCGCCTCGTCGAGCCCCTGCATGCGCACGCAGATGCCGAGCACCAGCACGACGGTGAGCTGAGAGATGACCATGGTGCTGGTGAGCCGGCCCCAGCACAGCCGCAGCAGGCCCACCATCTGGGTACGGAACAGCGGGAGGCCCTCGGTGAGGTTCGGGTCGGGGAAGCGGCTGAACCGGCGGCGTACGGCATCCGCCCAGCCGTCGACCCTGGCGCCGAGCCGGCCGGCGAAGCCGGCGCTGCGCAGGATGAGCGTGAGCAGCACGAGGGCCACCACCACCAGCACGACCAGGAAGATCGCGGCCCACACCAGGTTCGGCGGACCCCAGCCCTGCAGCACCACCACGACCAGCCCGATGGCCAGCAGGATGTACTTGGTCAGCTGCGACCAGGTGCCGGTGACGAGCACCTCGGACGTGGTGTCGCCGAGGGTGAACCCCCACGACCGGAGCATCGCGTAGTTCAGGCCGGTGGCGACGGCCCCACCCTCGGGCACCGTGTTGGACAGCGCGGCGCCGGCGGTGTTGGTGACCGCCGCCTCCTTCACCTTCAGGCCGGGCAGAGCCACGACGATCGGCGGCCAGTTGGTGGCCAGGTTGACCACGCCGAGCACGACCGACAGCGCCACCATGCCGCCGGTGATCAGCGCGATGGCGGCGGTCCAGTCGCCCGTCTGCAGGTGGGTCAGCAGGTACCAGACGGCGAAGATGACGACGCCGTAGCTGACCACCCCCGACATGATGCGACGGCCGACGGTGCGCGGTCGGTCGGTGGGCAGGCCCTCGCGTGTCGAGGGCTGGGTCGAGCTCGGCGTCGGGAGTGGGCGCGGCCCCGGGGGCGGTGTCGGGGGCGGGCCCGGCCTGGTCGGTCACGGGCCCATCAAACCAGCAGCGAGGGTCAGTAGCAGCCGTTCACCGTCGCGGCGAGCATGTCGACGTTCTGCTTGAGCGTGGTGCTCGAGGTCTTGCCGTTGACGAGGAACGCGAAGGTCTTGACCCGACCGTCGGTGCCGGTGGTCCAGCCGGCCATCGCCACGACGTCGCCGAGCGTGCCGGTCTTGGCCCACACCTTGCCGACCGCGCACTTGGAGGCGGTGGTGCTGAAGCGGCTCGCGAGGGTGCCGGTGCGGCCGGCTGTCGGCAGCCCCGACTTCAGGGGCCACAGCCTGGCCTGGGTCGCCGGGTCGACGCCGCGGTCGACGATCCGGGCGAGCTGCACGGCGCTGAGCCGGTCGGCGCGCGAGAGGCCGGAGCCGTCGTAGAGGCTGCCGGAGGTGAGCTTCTGCACCGCGAGCTCCTCGGCCTGGGCGGTGCGGGCGCCGGTCCACGTCGCTCCGTGGCCGCGCGCGCGGCCGACGAGCTTGTGCAGGGCTCTCGGCGATCTCGTTGTCGCTGTTGAGCAGCATCGTCTGGACGATGGTGGACAGGGTCGAGCCGTTGCTGCTGGCGATCACTGCCGACCCGGATGCCGCGTCGGCGCGACCGTAGTAGCCGGCCGCGCTCACGCCGTAGGCCTTGAGCCGGTCACGGAAGTAGCGACCCGCCTCTGCGCTCGTGTCCGAGTCGTTGCGCTGGTCGCGCACCAGGGCGCGCACGGGGACGATCGAGTCGGGGACGTAGCTCGACTTCCACCCGTAGGCCAGGCTCGGAGTCGGGAAGATGTCGTCGTCGACGTAGACCCTTGCCTGGGTGATGCTCTTGCCGAGCAGCATGGTGGCCGTGGTCCGCGCCATCGCGTCGAGCGACGAGCTGCTTCAGGCTCGGGTCCCCGGACCCGACGAGGACCACGCGGGTGGAGTAGGCCCCCTGTCGTACCTGGGTGGTCCAGCGCTTGTCGGGCCCGAAGAGGGTCAGGGCGTTGGATGCCGTCACCAGCTTGTTCGTGGACGCCGGCATCTTCCCGGTCGTGCCGCTCTTGCTCCACACGGTCGCGTTGGACGCCGCGTCGATGACCGCACCGCTGAACGAGCTGCCGAACCGGGTGGTGGTCGCGCGGGAGGTCAGCGCCTTCGCCATCCGGGTGTCGGCCGTCGTGGGGGCGTAGGCGGCGAGGGCCGGGGCCACGCGCACGGTCGTCGTCGACACCGGGGCGGTCGTGGTGCGCTGGTCGCGGTCGGCCGCGGACGCTGCGGGGGCCGCGGCCAGCAGGAGGGCACCGACCACGACCGCGCCGAGGGCTCCTCGGGCTGCGGGTGGTTCGGGCGGGTGAAGCGGTGGGTGGCGTGCGCATGGGGGCCCCTCGTGGCGGTCAGCTGACGCGGCCGGAACCCCTGCTCGGCCTGTAGGGAGAGGGTAGTGCCCCACGGCGCCGCCCGCGCGGTCCTTCAGCCACATGCCGAAGGCCCGTTCCCCCCTGCAGGAAACGAGCCTCCGGACGTCGTGGTGATCCGTTGCTCAGACCTCGCGGCGCCGACCGGCGGCGATGAGGGCCCCACCGACGACGACGAGCACCAGTCCGGCGCCGAGCGGCACGACCAGGTCGCTGCCGGTGTGCGCCAGCGACTGGGTCTGCGCGGGAACGGAGGCCGGGTTGGACGTGGTGGTCTCGCCGAGCACTGCGGTCTCGACCTTCGGGGGGCAGGGCGCGCCGGCCGGGGTGGCCTCGCTCACCAGGACCTGCTCGTCCCAGGGTGCGACCTCAGGGGTGTCGACGACGGTCTCGGTGTGGGACACCTCGGGAACCTCCTCGACGGCCGGCACGGCGGCGACGTCGATCACGGTGCGCGCGAACTCGTAGCGGACATGGGTTTCGGCGTAGTGCGCGAACTCCTGCCCGGTGAGGGCCCAGCCGTCGCCCTCCGGCGAGGTCGCCATGTCCTGCGTCCACGCGGTCTCCACGTGGGAGACCTCCTCGACGGCCTCCACGGCTGCGACGGCCGGGACGTCGATGACGGTCTCGGTGTGGGTCTCCGCGGCGTGGTGCACGACGTGGGTGACGGCCGGGACGGCGGGGGAGGCCGGGGTGTCGATGACCTTGACCTGGTGGGTCTCGGCGGCGTGGTGCACGACGTGGGTGACGGCCGGGACGGCGGGGGAGGCCGGGGTGTCGATGACCTTGACCTGGTGGGTCTCGGCGGCGTGGTGCACGACGTGGGTGACGGCCGGGACGGCGGGGGAGGCCGGGGTGTCGATGACCTTGACCTGGTGGGTCTCGGCGGCGTGGTGCACGACATGGGTGACGGCCGGGGAGGCCGGGGTGTCGATGACCTTGACCTGGTGGGTCTCGGCGGCGTGGTGCACGACGTGGGTGACGGCCGGGACGGCGGGGGAGGCCGGGGTGTCGATGACCTTGACCTGGTGGGTCTCGGCGGCGTGGTGCACGACGTGGGTGACGGCCGGGACGGCGGGGGAGGCCGGGGTGTCGATGACCTTGACCTGGTGGGTCTCGGCGGCGTGGTGCACGACGTGCGTCTTGTCCAGGTTGGCCGCACGCGTCCATCCGGCACCGCCGGCGCCGGCGTTCCAGTCCGCGGAGCTCTCGTACCGGACCTTCCCGTTCTTCTGGGTGAACGCGTAGCCGTTCGCGTCGACGACGTTCTCGTCCCAAGCGGCCTTGTCGACCACGGTGTCGAAGTGGGAGACCTCGTCGACGGCGGGCTTGGCGGGGGAGTCGACGACGGTCTCGTCGTAGGCGGGCTTGTCGACGACGGTGTCGAAGTGGGAGACCTCGTCGACGGCGGGCTTGGCGGGGGAGTCGACGACGGTCTCGTCGTAGGCGACCTTGTCGACCACGGTGTCGAAGTGGGAGACCTCGTCGACGGCGGGGGAGTCGACGACGGTCTCGTCGTAGGCGTCCTGGTCGACGACGGTGTCGAAGTGGGAGACCTCGTCGACGGCGTCGACGGCGGGGGAGTCCTCGACGGTCTCGTCGTAGGCGTCCTGGTCGACGACGGTCACGAAGTGGGAGACCTCGTCGACGGCGGGCTGGCGGGGGAGTCCTCGACGGTCTCGTCGTAGGCGTCCTGGTCGACGACGGTGTCGAAGTGGGAGACCTCGTCGACGGCGTCGACGGCGGGGGAGTCCTCGACGGTCTCGTCGTAGGCGTCCTGGTCGACCACGGTCTCGTCGTGCGTGACGGCGGGCACCGCAGCGTGGCCCTCGACGCCCTGCGACGTCGATGACGGTGCGCAGCCAGCCGTAGTCGGTGTAGGCGGGGGCGTCCTCGACGACGGTGGAGTCGCCGGTCGCCGACCAGCCGTCGCCCTCCGGCGTGCCGTCACCGTCGACCCAGGTGGTCTCGATGTGCGACTCCTCGGGCACGGCCGCCTGGCCCGGCACGTAGGCCTGGTCGATGACGGTCACCTCGTGGGTGACGGCGGGAACGGCGTCGTGGTGGGTCGTGGTGTACAGGGCGTCGTGCGCCGGCGTGCCACAGGGGACGGTCGTGTCCGCCCAGGCAGTGCCGCCGGTGACGCTGAGCCCGGCACCGGCCAGCACGAGGGCGGTGGCCGCACGGCCGACGGGCGAGATCGAGCGAGTGGTCATGTGTGTCTCCCAGGGGCGCCATCCCGGCCGCGGAGCGGATCTGCGCGGTCCGTGGGGTGGCGGTTCGTGCGACTTAACCGTAAAGAGGGAGTAAAGATTTGGTCTTTGAGGGGTCAAGGGAGAGAACCGGCCGAACGGCTGAGGGAACCCCGACCGAACCTCCTAGACGGCATCCACCCTCTGCTGCATCCGTGGCCGTTCGCCCCTCCCGCAGCGCCGAACAACGTGCTCCTGCCCTGCAGGGTCAACGCATTCAGTGGCGATGGGGCCTTCGGCCGACGTGGCCCGGGGTCTGCGTGTCCTGCCGGGCCGAGAGTCCTGTGGAGCCGATGACGGGAATCGAACCCGCGTGTCCAGCTTGGGAAGCTGGCGCTCTACCATTGAGCTACATCGGCGAGCCGGGGCGCGGCCACCGCAGCGACCTCCCCGGCGCCCGGAAGTCTAACCCAACCGCACCCCCTGCCCGGCGGCCGCCTCCCCCATCGCGATGGGCCGCGCGGGTACCCTGACGCCGTGCTGCTCTCCGACCGCGACATCCGAGCCGAGATCGACGCCGGACGGGTCCGGCTCGACCCGTGGGACCCCGAGATGGTCCAGCCGAGCAGCGTCGACGTGCGGCTCGACAAGTTCTTCCGGTTGTTCGACAACCACAAGTACCCCGTCATCGACCCCTCCCTCGACCAGGCCGACCTCACCCGCCTCGTCGAGGTCGACCCCGCCGAGGGCTTCGTCCTGCACCCCGGCGAGTTCGTGCTCGGCAGCACCCTCGAGATGGTCGCGCTGCCCGACGACCTCGCCGCCCGCGTCGAGGGCAAGTCCAGCCTGGGCCGGCTCGGCCTGCTCACCCACGCGACCGCCGGGTTCGTCGACCCCGGCTTCACCGGCCACGTCACCCTCGAGCTCTCGAACGTCGCGACCCTGCCGATCATGCTCTGGCCCGGGATGAAGATCGGCCAGCTCGCGTTCTTCCGGCTCTCCTCCTCCGCCGAGAACCCCTACGGCTCCGACGTGCACGGCTCGCACTACCAGGGCCAGCGCGGACCCACGGCCAGCCGCAGCTTCCAGAACTTCCACCGAGCGGACGTCTGACCAATCCGCGACCCGATGGGCTCCGAACCCCCTGTGACACGCCCCGAGGGGGGCATCGTGCACACCTCGGAGGAGCGGCACCCATGAGCAGACGGCACTCGCGTGCGACCGAAGCCTCCGACCGGGACGGCTGGCTGCCTCCCGAGCCGGAGACTGGCTCACGCGACGCGTTGCTGGCCACCGAGGGCGGTGCCGGTGCCGAGCTGCGCGGCCACGTGCCACCGCACCCCGAGGGTGTGGTGCTGGTGCTGCACGGCGGCGCCCAGGCGAGCCGGATGCCGGTGGCCTGGTGGCGCCTGGCCGTGCTGCGGATGGCGCCGTTCGCCTCGACCATCGTGCGGCGGGCCGGCGACGACCTCGTGGTGCTCCGCCTGAAGAACCGGGTGCGCGGCTGGAACGGGTCGCGCCAGGACCCGGTGCACGACGCCCGGTGGGCTCTCGACCGGATCCGCCGCACGCTGCCCGGGCTGCCGGTCGTCGTCGTGGGCCACTCCATGGGTGGCCGCGTGGCCCTGCAGCTGAGCGGCGAGCCCGACGTCGTCGGGGTCGCCGCCCTCGCACCCTGGGTCGAGAGCGACGTGCGCCAGCCGCCCCCCGGTGTCTCACTCCTTCTCGTGCACGGTTCGCGTGACCGGATCACCGACCCGCGGCGCACCGACGTGCTCGCCGAGCGCTATACCGCCGGCGGGGTCGACCTGCGCTACGTCAAGGTCGAGGGCGGCACGCACTCGATGCTCAAGGACGCCGCGCTCTGGCACGACACGGTCGCCGACTTCGTCACGGACGTTCTGATCGGCCCAGACCGAACCAGCTGACCACCCCACCCGCGGCGAGCAGGCCCGCGCACCACAGCATCGCGCTGCGGTAGCCGTCGGTCATCGCGTCGAGGTCGAGGTAGTCGTCGCCGGCCAGTCCGACCAGCGCCGGCAGCGCGGCCACGGCCAGCAGCGAACCGGCCCGAGCCACCGCGTTGTTGACCCCGCTCGCGACGCCCGCGTAGCGGTCGGGTGCTGCCTCGAGCACCGCCGCGGTGAGGGGTGACACGAGCAGGGCGAGGCCCAGGGCGAACACGGTCATGCCGGGCAGCACGGTCCACCAGGTGGCACCCTCGCCGACGCCGACCAGGAGCAGTGCGCCTGCGGCACAGACCAGCGGGCCGACCGTCATCGGGATGCGGGGGCCGATCCGCGCCGACAGCGCCGCGGCCCGCGACGAGAACAGCAACAGGGCCACGGTGATGGGCAACCCGGACAACCCGGCCTGCAGCGCGCTCCACCCCACCGCCTGGAGCTGCAGCACGGTGAACAGCGAGACGCCACCGAGCGCGCCGTAGACGAGCAGGGTCATCCCGTTGGCGGCCGAGAAGATGCGAGACCCGAACAGCCCGAGCGGCACCAACGGGGATGCCGTGCGCCGCTCGACGACGACGAACGCGACGGCAGCGGCTCCGGCGACGACCCAGGCAGCCGTCACGACGGCCGCGGCGGACTCGGTCGACGCCGTGAGGGCGTAGGTGGCAGCACCCAGCGCGACCACGGTGAGCCCGGCGCCGGGCAGGTCGAAGCGCCCGGTGATCTTGGTGTCGCGGCTCTCGGGGGCGGCGTACCAGGTGAGGCCGATGACCGCGACGCACAGTGGCACGTTGATCGCGAAGATCCACCGCCACGAGGTGTTGTCGACCATCCAGCCGCCGACCACCGGGCCGATCGCGGCCGCGACCCCCGACAGTCCGGCCCAGGTGCCGATCGCCGGTGCCCGGTCCTCGTGCTTGAACGACGCCTGGATCAGCGCCAGTGCCCCCGGCGTCAGCAGTGCGGCGCCGACGCCCTGCAGCACGCGCAGCGCGATGAGCTGACCGGGGCTCTGGGCGAGGGCGCACAGCCCGGACGCGACGAGGAACCACGCGACCCCGATGAGGTAGACGCGCCGCCGGCCGAACCGGTCGCCGAGCGACCCGCCCACGAGCACGAGCGAGGCCAGGGCGAGCAGGTAGCCGTTGACGACCCACTGGAGCTGGGCCAGTGAGGCGTCCAGGTCGCGCCCGATCGTGCGCAGGGCGACGTTGACGACGGAGCCGTCGAGGATGGCGACGCCCGATCCCAGGATGACGCCCGTGAGCATGAGCCGGCCGCGCGTGGAGGAGCGGTCGAGCACGCCGGGTGCTGCGGCGTCCTGGGTCATCGCCTGGTCACCCCGTATGGGTACCACGAGGCGATCGTCCGCGGCGCGCAGGTGGCCCCGCCGCTTCGACAACCGTGCAGGTCGGCGGTTGGCCGGGGCTGTTCTCCCGCGCCCGAACCGATAGGTTGTGAGGCCACGTCGCCGACCTCGTGAGGGGCCACGCATGATCCGGTTCGATGCCGTGACCAAGCAGTTTCCCGACGGCACGGTGGCCGTCGACGAGCTCAGCCTCACCGCGCCCACGGGCAAGATCACCGTTCTCGTCGGCCCCTCGGGCTGCGGCAAGACCACGAGCCTGCGCATGGTCAACCGGATGATCGAGCCCACCCACGGCACCATCACCCTCGACGGCCAGGACACCGGGCGGATGAACGAGGCCGACCTGCGGCGGGGGATGGGCTACGTCATCCAGCACGCCGGCCTCTTCCCGCACCGCACCGTGCTCGACAACATCGCGACCGTGCCTCGCCTGCTGGGCTGGGACAAGGCGAAGACCCGGGCTCGCTCGGCCGAGCTGCTCGAGCGCGTGGGTCTGGCGCCTGAGCTCGGTGGGCGCTATCCCGCCCAGCTCTCGGGTGGTCAGCAGCAGCGCGTCGGCGTCGCCCGGGCACTCGCGGCCGACCCCCCGGTGATGCTCATGGACGAGCCGTTCTCGGCGGTCGACCCGGTGGTGCGCGACCAGCTGCAGGACGAGTTCCTGCGCCTGCAGGCCGAGCTCGGCAAGACCATCGTCTTCGTCACGCACGACATCGACGAGGCGATCAAGCTCGGCGACCAGGTCGCGGTGCTGCGTGTCGGTGGCCGCCTCGCGCAGGTGGCCGAGCCCGCCTACCTGCTCGCCCACCCGGCCGACGACTTCGTGGCCGACTTCGTGGGTCGCGACCGCGGCTACCGCGCCCTGGGCTTCCAGGACGCGCCACGCCTGCCGTTGCACTCCGAGCCGACGGTGCTGCTCGGCGAGCGACCCGACCGGCCGGGTGCCGACTGGCTCCTCGTGGTCAACGGTGAGCGGCATCCGCTGGGCTGGGTCGAGCCGGCTCGCATCGGTGATCGCGAGGTCGGCGAGGCCGACCTGCACCGTGGTGGCACGGTGGCGCGCGAACACGGTTCCCTGCGTGGGGCGCTCGATGCCGCACTGTCGTCACCGAGCCGCCGCGGGGTCATCGTCGACGACGGTGGAGCGTTGTGCGGCACCGTCCTCGCGGCCGAGGTGCTCACCGCCATCGAGCACACCGAGCGGCCCGAGCGCGACGAGAGCGACCCCGTGCACGGTGGGGCCGCGGCGGTGGAGGGCGAGGACTCGCCGTGAGCTGGCTCGCCGACAACTGGCAGACGGTGCTGACGCTCACCTGGCGCAGCCTCTACCTGGCCGGGATCCCGCTGGTCATCGGGTTCGTGGTGTCGATCCCGCTGGGCTGGGTCGCGAGCCGGTGGCCGCGGTCGTACCCGCCGATCATCACGACCACCGGGCTGCTGTACACGATCCCGTCGCTCGCGCTGTTCGTCATCATGCCGGTCGTGCTCGGCACCAAGATCCTCGACCCGGTCAACGTGATCGTCGCCCTGACGATCTACACCGTCGCCCTGCTCGTGCGCACCGTGGCCGACGGCCTCAGCGCGGTGCCCGACGACATCGCGCAGGCGGCGACCGCCATGGGCTACAAGGGAGTTCGGCGGCTGTTCGGTGTGGAGCTGCCCCTTGCCGCGCCGGTGATCGCCGCGGGGCTGCGGGTCGCCGCCGTCAGCAACGTCAGCATCGTCAGCATCGCGTCCCTGATCGGCGTCAGCCAGCTCGGCGACCTCCTCATCGACGGCTACAACCGGGTGATCTGGGGCGAGCTGCTCACCGGCATCGTGGCGTGCGTGCTGCTGGCCCTGGCGTTCGACGCGTTCATCGTCCTGGGCACGCGTCTCGTGACCCCCTGGCTCCAGGTGCAGGGGGCGCGGGCATGATCAGCTCGATCCTCACGTGGTTCACCGACCCGGCCAACTGGCAGGGCGAGGACGGCATCCCCCACCGCGTGCTCCAGCACCTCGAGTACACCGCGATGGCGGTCCTGCTCGCGGCCCTCATCGCGATCCCGTTGGGGCTGTGGGTGGGTCACACCGGGAAGCTGCGGTGGCTGGTGTCATTGGCGAACTCGGTCCGGGCCGTGCCGACCCTCGGCCTGCTGTTCGCGGTGTCGCTGTGGCTCGGGCCGAAGATCAGCGGCGACCTCGCCTTCACCCTCCCGAGCATCCTGGTGCTCGCCGTGCTCGCCGTCCCACCGCTGCTCGCCGGCACCTACGCGGGCATCGAGGCCGTGCCGCCGGCCGCGCGCGACGCCGCGCGGGGGGTCGGGATGACCTCGGGTCAGGTGCTGCGCCAGGTCGAGGTTCCCAACGGGTTGCCGCTGATGATGTCGGGCCTGCGCTCGGCGGTGCTGCAGGTCGTGGCGACGGCCACGGTGGCGGCGATCATCGGGCTCGGCGGGCTCGGCCGCTACCTCATCGACGGCATCGCGCTGGGCGACTACCCCGAGACCGCCGGCGGCGCCATCCTGGTGGCCGTGCTGGCGGTGGTCCTCGACGGGGTCTTCGCACTCGCGCAGCGCGGGGCCGTCTCCCCGGGGCTCACCGGTCGCTCGAGCCGGCCCGGCAGGCGCGGTGTCGGCGGTCGGGGGAAGGATTCGCGCAGTGTCGAGGTTGAGGCCGACAGGCCCACGGCCGATGCCCGCACGCCCGCGTCATCCGCTTGACCGCACTGCCCAGGCTCCACCTCCTCGTCGCAACGACAGACATCGACCACAGCAGCACTGATGAAGGGACCACTCCCATGAAGCGCATCACCTCCGCGGTGGCACTGATCGCCGCCTCGCTCCTGGGGCTCACCGCGTGCGGCAGCTCCGACGACCCGCTCGCCTCGTCCGCCCCCAGCGGGTCCTCGTCGGCGAGCGCCTCCGGTGGCCCGATCGTCGTCGGCGGTGCCAACTTCTCCGAGTCCACGCTGCTCGCCGAGATCTACGCCGGCGCGCTGAAGGCCAAGGGCATCGACGCCACCACCAAGCCCAACATCGGCTCGCGCGAGATCTACCTGCGCGCGCTCGAGGACAACTCGGTGCAGGTGTTCCCCGAGTACACCGGCGCCCTGGCGTTCAACTACGACAAGGCCTACACGGGCACCGACCCCGACGAGGTCTACCAGCACGTGCAGCAGGTCATCCCCAAGACGCTCACGGTGCTCGACAAGTCGACCGCCGAGGACAACGACTCGATCGTCGTCACCAAGGAGACCGCCGACAAGTACAACCTGAAGTCGATCGCCGACCTCAAGGCCGTCGCTGGTGACCTCACCCTCACCGCGCCGCCGGAGTTCAAGGGTCGCCCGCAGGGCATCCCCGGTCTCGAGAAGACCTACGGCGTCAAGTTCGGGTCGTTCCGGCCGCTCACCGGCCAGGGCATCGTCCAGGCGCTGAAGAACGGGCAGGCCGACGCCGCCAACATCTTCTCCACCGACCCGGCCATTGCGGCCAACGGCTTCGTGCAGCTCGAGGACACCGAGAAGCTGTTCGGTTCGCAGAACATCGTCCCGCTCGTGCGGGCCGACCGTGCCGAGGAGGTCAAGGCCGCACTCAACGCCGTGTCGGCCAAGCTGACCACCGAGGCGATCGCGGGCATGCTCAAGGAGACCGACATCGACAAGAAGGACCCCAAGGCCGTGGCCGCGGAGTTCCTCAGCACCAACGGCCTGGGCTGACCCCGGCTCGAGCTCGTCGAGCGCCCGGTCCCCTCGTGGGGCCGGGCGCTTCGTCGTCCACCTCGCGACGGACCCCTGGCGCGGGCCCCCTCTCAGGGCGGGGATGAACGGGGCCATGGCACCGCTGATGTAGCCGGAGTTGGGTGCTCAGGTGGCTGCCAGAGCACCCACCTGAGCACCCAACTCCGTCGTGGTGTCAGTCCCAGGGGTCCGGCTCGTCGAGCAGATCGGGGTTGCCGCCAGTCGCGCTCGGCACGTCGCTCTTCGGGTCCGGCTCGCTCGTCGCGGATGCCGGCGCCTCCGCCTCCCGCGGCTCGCCGGCCGCAGCTTCCGCGCCGGTGGGTGCCGGCTCGTCCCACGGGTCGACGTCGTCGGTCGAGGCTGCGGCGTCGGCCTTGGCCTTCCCCTCGGACGGCTCGCCCTCCGATCGCCCGGCCGTGGCGTCCTCGGCGGCGGCCGGCTCATCCCAGGGGTCCGCTTCGGGTTCGGGCAGCGGCCGCCGGGGCAGCGGGCTCGTCCCAGGGGTCCGCTTCGGGTTCGGCTGCGGCCGCCGGGGCAGCGGGCTCATCCCAGGGGTCTGCCTCGGGTTCGGCTGCGGCCGCCGGGGCAGCGGGCTCGTCCCACGGGTCGGCCTCGGGTCCGGTGGCCGCCGGTGCGGCAGCCGCGGGTTCGTCCCAGGGGTCTGCCTCGGGTTCGGAGGCGACGGGTGCAGAGACAGCGGCCGGGGCGGCGGGTTCGTCCCAGGGGTCTGCCTCGGGTTCGGTGGCGACTGGTGCGGCGGCAGCGGGTTCGTCCCACGGGTCGGCCTCGACGGCAGTGGGCTCGGTGTCGACCGATGCAGCAGCCGCGGCCGCAGCGGTCGCCGCGGCGGCGGGTGCGGTGACCTCGGGAGCGGCCGCGGGCGGCATCCCAACGCGCTCGGCAACAGCCTCGGCCTCGGCCGCGCCACCCGGCTCCCCACGTCGCACGGCGGCCAGCAGCATCTGCGCGACGTCGACGACCTCGACCGCCTCCGCCTCGCCCTCCGCCTGCTTGGCGGTCAGCCCGTCGGAGATCATCACCCGGCAGAACGGGCAGCCGATGGCGATCCGCTCGGCTCCGGTGGCGATGGCCTCCTCGGTGCGGTTGGTGTTGATCCGCGTGCCGAGCTTCTCCTCCATCCACATCCGTGCGCCGCCGGCGCCGCAGCAGAACGACTTCTCGCGGGTGCGCTCCATCTCGCGCAGCTCCACCCCGGGAAGCGCACCGATCAGCTCGCGCGGCGGGGTGTAGACGTCGTTGTGCCGGCCGAGGTAGCACGGGTCGTGGTAGGTCACCGTGCCGGCGGTCGACGCCGCGTTCTTCGCCGACGACATCCCCGGCACGTCGCTCGGTCGCGCGACGGGGACCAGCTTCTTGTCGCGCACCAGCCGGTTGAGCAGCTGCGTGTGGTGCACCACCTCGTACGACCCACCCACCTGCGGGTACTCGTTCTTGATCGTGTTGAAGCAGTGCGCACAGGTGACGACGACCTTGGTGACGCCGAACTCCCCGAAGGTCGACACGTTCTGCGCCGCCAGGGTCTGGAAGAGCAGCTCGTTGCCGGCTCGCCGCGCCGAGTCACCCGTGCAGGTCTCGCCGTCGCCGAGCACGGCGAAGGACACCCCGGCGGTGTCGAGCAGCTCGGCCACCGCACGGGTCGTCTTCTTGGCACGGTCCTCGTAGGCACCCGCGCAGCCGACCCAGAACAGCCACTCGACGTCCGACGCCTTCTCGACGTCCTGGCCCAGCACCTTCACGGGGAACGGCAGGTCCTTGGCCCAGTCGAGCCGCGCCCGGGCACCCATGCCCCACGGGTTGCCCTTGCCCTCGAGGTTCTTGAACAGCCCGCCCAGCTCCGACGGGAACGCCGACTCGATGAGCGTGGCGTAGCGGCGCATGTCGATGATGTGGTCGACGTGCTCGATGTCGACCGGGCACTGCTCGACGCACGCGCCGCACGTGGTGCACGACCACAGCACGTCCTGGTCGATGACGGCATCCGGCCCGTGCGGGTTGTAGGCCGTGAGCGGCGCCGCGATGTCGTAGCCGGTCGAGCCGATCAGCGGCAGGTCGGGCCACGCGACGCGGGACCCCTCGACCGCGTCACCTTCCAGCCCGTGCGCCCCGTCGGCGGATGCCGTGCGCGCCGCGACCGTGGCCATCGCCTTCTCGGCGTCGCCGTCGTGGTCGGCCAGGGCCCGCAGGAACGGTGCCTTGGCGTCGGCGTGGTCGCGCAGGGTCATCATCAGCAGCTTGGGGGAGAGCGGCTTCTCGGTGTTCCAGGCCGGGCACTGCGACTGGCAGCGGCCGCACTCGGTGCAGGTCGAGAAGTCGAGCAGACCCTTCCAGGTGAAGTCCTCGACGGCCCCGACACCCAGCGTCGCGCCCTCCTCAAGGTCCTCCATGGCGTCGAGGTCGAACGCCGCGCCACCCACGGTCATCGGCCGCGCCGCGCCGAGCGCCGTGCGCCCGGACGGCTCGCGCTTGAACCAGATGTTCGGGAAGGCGAGGAACCGGTGCCACGCCACGCCCATCGTCGGCTGCAGCGAGATGGTGATCATCCACGCGAACGAGATGAGGATCTTCACCGTCGCCACGACGTAGACCCAGGTCGCGATCGAGGGCAGCGACATCGACGACCACCAGCCCGCCATCCAGCCGGTGAGCGGGAAGTGCGCCGCGAGCGACGCCTCCGGCTCGAGCTTCGTGACGAACGCCGCCTCGAGCCCGCGCAGCAGCAGGATGCAGGTCGTGACGAGGAGGATCGTCGCCTCGACGTAGTAGGCCTGCCAGAACGTGGACCCGAAGAACCGCGACCTGCGCCCGTCGGCCCCGGCAGCGGACCGCGGGTGGTTCTTCTGCCGGATGGCGACGAGCACGACGATGCCGATGAACCCGCCCCAGGCGAAGACCTCGATGAGCCACTCGAAGGGCGGGAAGAACCCGATGAGGGGCAGCCGGTAGTCGGGCTGCACCAGCTGGAGGAAAGCGTTGACCAGTGTCGCGAACAGGATGATGAACGACAGCGCCGTGAACCAGTGCGCCGCCGCGACGACCTTCAGGCGCGACATCCGGGTGTGCCCGAGGAACTCCTTGGTGAGTACCCAGCTGCGGGTCAGGGGCGCACCGGTGCGGCCGGCATCCGGCTGGCCCATCCGGTAGAGCGAGACGAAGCGGCCGACCTGCCGCGCCAGCAGTGCCCAGCCGATCAGCGGGATGACGATGCACAGCACGATCCCGACGACCTGCACGGCCTGCAGGCCACCGAAGCGCTCGTCGGGCATCGGGATGACGTCGCGGGCCAGGGCGGGCACCAGCACGGGCACCAGGCCGGGGGCGAGCAGGGCAGGCATGACCGGCAGCCTACCGGCGGGTAAGCAGACGCTCACCTGCCTGTGACAGGTGTCAACAGCCGCACCCGATCCGGGGGACCTGTCCTTACGGCGGACCCCCGTTCGTCTCTAGGGTGAGGCCGGACACCGGTGCGGCCCAGCCACCGACAACCAAGGAGTCACCATGACCCAGTACGCAGCCATGATCTACAGCCGCGACGTCGACTGGACCCTGCCCGAGTACGCCGAGGAGACTGCGCAGTACAGCGCGTTCGCCGAGGCTGCCGGCGCCGTCATCCGCGGAGGTGCCGCGCTCTACCCCACCTCGACCGCCACCACCGTGCGGGTCGAGGCCAAGGGCGGGACGCCGCTGACCACCGACGGGCCCTACGCCGAGACCAAGGAGGCCCTCACCGGCTTCTACCTGCTCGAGTGCGCCGACCTCGACGAGGCAGTGCGGGTCGCCGCGACCATCCCGGGCGCCTGGGACGGAGCTGTCGAGGTGCGACCCGTCATCGAGTTCCCGATGTGAGTGCCGTCGCCTCGGGGGCGGGCTCGCAGCTCGCCCCCGAGGACGCCGCCCGCGCCCTGGCCGAGATCGTCCGGGTCGCCGGGCGTGACGTCCTCGCCACCCTCGCCCGCTGGACCGGCAACCTCGCGCTCGCGGAGGACGCCGTGCAGGACGCCAGCCTGCGCGCGCTGCAGACCTGGCCGCGCGACGGTATCCCGGACAACCCGGTTGCCTGGCTGCGCACCACGGCCCGCCGGTGCGCGGTCGACCTGATCCGCCGCGAGTCGGCCCGCGGGCCCAAGGAGGCCCTCGCGTTCGGGTCGCTCACCGGCACCGTACTGGCGGAGGAGGACCCGGGGCCCGAGGTCGTCGAGGACGACCTGCTGCGGCTCGTGTTCACCTGCTGCCACCCCAGCCTCGCCCCGCAGACCCGGGTCGCCCTGGCGCTGCGCACCCTCTGCGGCCTCGGCACCGAGGAGGTCGCGCGCGCCCTCCTCGTCTCCGAGCCCACCATGGCCAAGCGCCTGACCCGCGCCCGGCAGAAGATCCGGCTGGCGGGCATCCCCTACCGGGTGCCGTCCGCCGACGACCTGCCCGAGCGCTGGGACACCGTGCTCGCCACGACCTACCTGATGTTCAACGAGGGGTATGCCGCCACCGCCGGCCCCGAGCTGACCCGCCCGGCGCTGGTCGCCGAGGCGCTGCGGCTGACCCGGCTGCTCCACCGGCTGCGCCCCAACGACCCCGGGGCGACCGGCCTGCTCGCCCTGATCCTGCTCCAGGACTCGCGCCGCGCCGCCCGCACCGACGTCGACGGGGCCGCCGTGCTGCTGGCCGACCAGGACAGCACGAGGTGGGACCGGGCCGCCATCGCCGAGGCGGTGCCGCTCGTGGGCGAGGGGCTGCGGCTGTCGCCGGCGCACCCCGACCCGTACGTGGTGCAGGCCGCGATCGCCGCCTGCCACGCGCTCGCCCCGTCGTGGGAGGACACCGACTGGTCGGCCATCGAGTCCTGGTACGAGGTGCTGCTGCGGGTCGACGACGGCCCGGTGGTGCGGCTCAACCACGCCGTCGCCGTGGCGGAGTCGCGCGGCCCGCAGCAGGGGCTCGACCTCGTCGACGCGATCGACGGCCTGCGCGACTACCCGCTCTGGCACGCGACTCGGGCCGCCCTGCTGCGGCGCCTCGACCGGCCGGGCGAGGCCGCCGCCGCCGACGACAAGGCCCGCCGCCTGCCGCTCAACGAGGTGCAACGCGACCTGCTCGACCGCTGACCGGAGGGCAGGTCACCACTGAGACATCGTTGTGCCCGGGGATAACTCTCTGTTGGAATACGCATAAGCAGGCGACGGTTGCCATCGTCGTCGGCTCCGCCGAGCCGGATGCCGTGTGCCCACTCAGGGTGCGTGGCCGGCCCCGTTCCAGCGAAAGGCCCCGCGATGCCCATCCTCGACGACGTGACCCAGGCCGTCGGCAACACCCCGCTCGTCCGGCTCAACCGGATCATCGACGGAGACGCGATCGTTGCCGCCAAGCTCGAGTTCTACAACCCGGCGAGCTCGGTGAAGGACCGCATCGGCGTCGCGATCATCGACGCGGCCGAGGCGTCGGGTGACCTCACGCCCGGTGGCACGGTCGTCGAGGCCACGTCGGGCAACACCGGCATTGCGCTCGCCATGGTCGGCGCGGCACGTGGCTACAAGGTCGTGCTCGCTATGCCCGAGTCGATGAGCAAGGAGCGTCGCGCGCTGCTGCGCGCCTACGGTGCCGAGCTGATCCTCACCGACCCGTCGGTCGGCATGAAGGGCGCCGTCGCCAAGGCCGAGGAGATCGTCGCCGAGCGCGAGGGGGCCGTGCTGGCGCGCCAGTTCGCCAACGTCGCGAACCCGGAGATCCACCGCAAGACCACGGCCGAGGAGATCTGGAAGGACACCGACGGCGCGGTCGACATCGTCGTGGCCGGCATCGGCACCGGTGGCACCATCACCGGCGTCGGCCAGGTGCTGAAGGCCCGCAAGCCCGGCGTGCAGATCATCGCCGTCGAGCCCGAGGAGTCCCCGATCCTCAACGGCGGCGCCCCCGGCCCGCACAAGATCCAGGGCATCGGCGCCAACTTCGTTCCCGAGATCCTCGACACGACCGTCTACGACGAGGTGATCGACGTCAACGCCGAGACCTCGGTGAAGTGGGCCCGCCGTGCCGCCGTCGAGGAGGGCCTGCTCGTGGGCATCTCCTCCGGCGCCGCGCTCGCCGCCGCCAACCAGGTGGCCTCCCGGCCCGAGAACGCCGGCAAGACCATCGTCGTCATCATCCCGAGCTTCGGTGAGCGGTACCTCTCCACCATCTTGTTCGAGGGTCTCGTCGACTGACATGTCCATCATCCGTGCAGCCCGGGCGAGCATCCGCGAGGATCTCGACGCCGCCATGCGGCGTGATCCCGCCGCCGAGAACCGGTTCGACGTGGCCGTGAACTCGCCTGGGCTGCACGCGATCTGGGCCTACCGGGGTCTGCACCGGCTGTGGCAGAAGCCCGGTGGCAAGCCCACCGCCCGGGCCCTGTCCACGGTCGTGCGCTCGGTCACCGGGGTCGAGATCCACCCCGGCGCGCAGATCGGCCGCCGGTTCTTCATCGACCACGGGATGGGCGTGGTCATCGGCGCGACCGCCGTCGTCGGCGACGACGTGATGCTCTACCACGGCGTCACGCTGGGCGGACGCACCATGGCCCGCGGCACCAAGCGGCACCCGACCGTCGGCGACCGGGTCACCATCGGCGCCGGCGCCCGCGTGCTCGGCAACATCGACATCGGCGACGACGTGCAGATCGGCGCCAACTCGGTCGTCGTGAAGCCGGTGCCCGCCGGCGCGGTCGCGACCGGCATCCCGGCTCGGATCCGCTTCCCCGAGCGGCCCGACGAGGACCCCTACGACGCCTTGTTCGCCGAGCCCGCGCTGTTCATCTGACGGGTCGTCGGCGGCGCGGTCCCGGCGTGCGTGGGCAGCGGTGCCCAGTCGGCGCCGTAGGCACAGAACAGGCGCCCCTCCTCGACTCCCGCGCTCGCGATCTCGAGCGCCTCGGCGGCGTCGAGGCCCTGCGCGAGCACCCGGTGGTAGGCCGTCATCACGGCGTGCGCGTCCTCGTCGCCGACCGGGCCCACTGCCGCGACCACCGATCGCACCCCGGTGGCGAGCAGGCTGGCCGTGAGCCCCAGCGCCTCGTCGCCGACCCGCACGTGGGTGCGTCCGACCTCGCACGACGAGAGCACGACGTGCTCGGCTCCGACACCGCTGCGCTGGAACTCGTGGGCGAACACCGGGCCGTCGCCCATGACCACGGAGGAGAACAGCGGGCTCTCGTCCTGGTGGATGCCGTGGGCGGCCACGTGCACGATGGTCGCCGTGGCCAGCGCCGAGCGCAGCTGCTCGCCGGTGGCCACCCGCCCGGGGCCCTGGCCGTGGACGCCCCACACCTGCCCGACGTCGCGAGCCTCGCTCGTGGCGCGCGCCAGGCCAGGGCCGGCCAGTGCGACGACATGCTGCTCGACGTCCGCACGGGCAACGGTGTCGGCGACGGTCGCCGACCGCCGCGCCCAGAAGGTCGCCGACGGGGCCACGGTCACCACCCGACCGCGGATGCCGGGCACCATCCGCCAGGGCAGCGATGCCAGCGAGCTCGAGGGGATGACGACGACCCGGTGGGCGCGGGGCAGCACCGGCGCGAGGGCCTCGCCCAGGGCGGCCGCGGTGCGCAGCATCGAGCGCTCGATGACCTCCTCGAGCACCGTGCCTCGGGCCAGGCGGCGGGTGGCGAGGTCGGCACGCAACCGGGCGGCCGCCTCGACCACCTGCCCGCCGTCGGCGACCCGGGTCAGCTTCGCCCCGCTCGGGGTCACCGTCACCGCCCAGAGCCGGTCGCGGTGGATGAACAGGCTGAGCAACCCCGCGTGGGCCTGCTCCAGCAGCGGCCGGAGCGCGGCGACGGTGACCGGGCGCTCCGCGGCCTGCTTCTGGTCGGGGCCGGACTGCTCGAGGTCACGCCGTGCCACGGCCCGCTCGGCCTGCCGCGCTGCGGACTCGAGCGCCGCCCGCCGCTGCGGGTCGGAGGCGTCGAAGGCCTCGGCGTGCAGCCGGCGGGCGTCCGCCGTCAGGCGGGCCAGCTCGACGTCGGGTGAGGCGGCCAGCGGAGGCAGGCGCTGGGACACCCCGCGCCACAGCTCGGTGGCGTCGAACACCTGCGCGGGTGAACCGCTGGCAATGGCCAGGTCGAGGTGGGCGTCGCGCAGCCGGCTGGTGTGCAGGGCAGCAGCGGTTCTGGAGTCGATGGACGTGTGCCGCGCCTGTTCGGCGGCGAGACGGTGCGCGCCACGGCGCAGCTCGCGGCGCACCAGGTCGGGGCGACCCTCGGCCTCGTGCAGCTCGGCCAGGGCCAGGGTGCGCTGCAGGCGCAGGGGGAAGGAGGCCGCGCGACGCACCTCGGGTCGGGCCAGGAGGCGGCGGGCCTCCTCGACCCGACCGACGAAGGCGTTGGCCTCGGCGGCCAGGACGGCGGCCTCGGCGCCGACGGCACTGGTCTGGGCCGGTCCGTCGGCCAGGGCCGACAGCGTCTGCGCGGTGACGGTGGGGTTGCGTCGGGAGAGGACCTCGGCCTCGAGGCGGAGCAGCGATGCGCGCACCTGCCACGACTGCTCCGACCCGCGGGCGAAGCGACGTTCGGCGCGGGCCGCGAAGCGTCGGGCGTCGACGTGCTCGTGCCGCAGGAGGGCCAGCCGGGCACGCTCCAGGTCCGCCTCGGCGACGTCGTGCGCGATCCCGCCTGCGCGCGCCGCCTGCTCGCCCTCCTCGAGGGTCTCCATGGCCTGGTCGATCAGGCCGGCCTCGGACAGCACCCTCGCCCGGTCGAGCACGGCGGCGGGCGGCAGCAGGTCGCCACCGAGGGCTCGGGCCTGCTCCATGAGGCTCAGCGCACGGGGCAGGTTGCCCAGCAACATCTGGAGCCGGCCGCGATTGTGCAGGGCGGCGACGGCCAGGTCGGGGAAGCCGAGGGCGACGGCATCCTGGTGTGCCCGCCTGAGCCGGACGTCGCTGTCGTGGTAGCGGCCCAGGAACTGGTAGGTGAGCCCGAGGTTGAGGTGGAGCAGGCAGCGCGTCCTCGGGGCCACGTCCGCCGTGAGCGAGACACCCTCGAGCAGCTCACGGGTGCGGTCCCACTCACCGACGCGCCCGTGCAGGGTCGCACGTTGGACGACGGCCAGGGACTGCACATGGCCGGACCGTTCGCCGGCGAGGAGCGTGTCGGCGAGGTCGAGCAGGCCGAAGGCGCCGTCCCGGTCGCCGCGCTGCACCCGCGACACCGCATGGGTCACGTGCACCCTGGCCCGCAGCACAGCGTCGTCCGGTAGGTCGGACGCCTCGTCGAGGCGACGGATCGCTCGACGGAGCAGGGACTCGGCGCGCGCGGGCGTTCCCGCGGCGTTGGCGAGAACCGCTTCCTCGACGAGGCGGGTGACGTGGTCGTTCAGGTCGCGGCGGATCTGTGCCCTCAGATCTCCACGGTGGGCGTGATGACCGGTCGCTCGGCGTCCTCGGGGAGGAAGACGAACCGCACGAGGCCACGCGGCGCGGGATCGATGGTGAACCGGCCATCGTCGTCGACCTCGGCGGTGATGGTGCGGGTCGCCGTACGGATCTCGACCTTCACCCGTGAGTCGTGACCGGTGACCCACCCGTCGACGCGGACCTCGTCGGCGTCGATCGGCGACATCGTGACCATCACCGAGATCGTCTCGGCGCTGAAGGTCAGGGTCTGCGTGTGGGTGTACTCGGAGCGGGCGAGGGCGGTCTCGGCGCCCACCCGCTGCAGCTCGGCGACCTCGGCGTGCATGGCCTGCACGGTGAGGGCGAACTTGATGTCCTCGGTGAGTCCGGCCGGCACGGGGTCGGCCGCGCGGAAGACCTCCGCGACGGTGTCGAGGATCGTGCGGTCGACGTCGTCGAGGGGCTGGTCTGCGATGTCACGGTCGGTGCTCACAGGGCACCTCCTTCCCAGGCGGGATCGTTGGCGAGAGCGGAGCGGAGCTTGGCGAGGCAGCGACCTCGGGTGGGACCGATGCTTCCCATCGGCATCTTCAGCGCCTCCGAGACGGCGGCGTAGTCGGGTCGTTCGGCGAACGCGATGACGCGCAGCAGGGCCTGGCACTTCGGCGGGAGGTCCTCGAAGTGGGTCCACAGCACGCGGTGCCCCTCGCGTCGCAGCGCGACGGACTCGGGGTCGGGCAGCCGGTCGGGGAGGTTCTCGTCGATGTCGTGGTCGTCGCGGCCGTTGGCCTTCTGCACCCGCCAGGCCTCGCGGCGCACGGTGACGATGAGCCAACCCATGACCGCCTGCGGATCCTTGATCCGCTCGCAGTTCTCGACCAGCCGCAGCCACGAGGTCTGCACGGCGTCCTGGGCCACGCCTTCTGGCACGCTCTGCGCCCGCGCGGTGTGCCAGAGCACGGGGGTGAGCAGGTCGACGAGCTCGTCCATGGCCCGGATGTCGCCGCCCCGGTAGGCGGTGAAGGCAACGGCCGCCCGGGTCGCGAGCGACTGCACGGTGTCGTCGGCGGCCATCACGCCTCCTTCGGGGGGAAGCGCTCGGCCTGCGCCTGCGCGATGACCTGCGTGGACGCGGCGCGAGCTCGTGACTGTGTCCCCGTGACGGCGATGCCGCCGCCGACGATCTGCCTGGCGATCTCGCCCGCGATCCACGGCGAGGCGAACGAGGTCCCGCTCCACACCGCGAAGCCCGAACGGAAGTCGTCGAAGTCGACTCCGGAGCGTGGTCCCGGGCCGAAGCCGTCGACACTGAGCAGGGGGTTGAGCGACCCGCTGAGCGTGGTGGGCACCGTGCTCACGACTCCCGCACCGGGGGCGTGGGCGGTGACCCAGTCGCCGACGTTCGAGAAGAGGGCGATGCTGCGGTCGTCGGGGTTGGTGGCGCCGACCCCGACCAGGCCCTCGTGGCCGGGCTCGGCGAACGCGGCCGGGAAGAACCGCGCCCGGGTGGCGTCGTTGCCGGCGCACGCGACGACGACGACGCCCTCGTCGGCGAACTCCCGAAGGAGATCGGCCAGAGCGGTGTCGTCGGCCTCGTCGGGCGTCTCGTGGTAGTAGCCGAGCGAGAGGTTGACGACGTCGATGACACCGTGGGTGATCGTGCCCGGTGCCGCCTTCGCCGCACGGTGCCGGTCGAGGAGGGCGCTCAGCGCCGAGACGATGTCGTCCTCGAGGGCCGCGCCGTCGGACGCCATCACCGGGACGACCAGGATGACGGCCTCGGGGCAGCGCTGCCGGATCACGCCGGAGATGAACGTCCCGTGACCGCACAGCACGTCGACCAGGCCGTTGACGTCGTCGATGATGACGCCGGTGTTCTCGGGGTCGCGCGAGGGCTCCTTCCACACGCCGACCGGCTCGCCACCGAAGGTCACGCGCCGGTGTGCACCGGGGCAGGTTCCGGTGCACTCCTCGGCCGTCGCGTCGGCGGCCTCGTCCGGGAACCAGGGGTGTTGGCCGAGCCCGGTGTCGAGCACCGCGATGACGGGCGCGTCGGCCGGGAGGGTCACGGCCTTGCGCGGGTCAGGTGCTGACCACACGACCGGACTGCGGCCACCGATGCCGGGAGTGCCGTACTCGGCCAGCAGGCCGCCACCGCCCCAGACGCCACCGCCGCCGCCCCAGACGCCACCGCCGCCGCCCCAGACGCCGCCGCCGCCGCCCCAGACACCGCCGCCGCCGCCCCAGACTCCGCCGCCGGCGGTGAGCACGTGCTCGACGCTCACGCCGCTGGCCATGCTCCGGCCGCGACGGTCGCGGCGCTCGCGACGCTTCTTCTCGGCGTCGTCGATCTCGCCGTCGGGCGCCGGAAGCCGGCCCAGACCGAGCTTGTCGTAGAGCAGGGAGCCCCGCTCGGAGGTCTGCATCAGGGCGGTCTGGTAGAACCGCCAGGCGTCGGGCAGCTTGGTCGCCTTGGCGGGGTCGCGCGACAGTCGGACGCGCGTCACCGTGACGTGGGCGTCCGGCCCCAGGTTCTCGGCGACCTCGCCGCGGGCGGGTATCGACAGTGGCTCCCCAACGGGCTCGACCACGAAGGGGTCGGGGAGCTTCGAGGCGAGCTCGACCAGCTCGGCGACGCGGGTCGGCCGGTCGTCGGCGTCGAGCTCGGGGTCGCTCACGTCGCGGACCAGCAGGGTGTCGCCGACGTAGACGGTCGGCAGCGGCGTCGGCTGGCCCGGGGCCAGGGTCGCGGTGTCGGGGTCGAGCACCCGGGCACCGAGCCGGCGCGCCAGGAGTGGCGAGATCACGGGGGTCGGGGGGATCGAGCTCGGCCCGTCGGTCTGTGAGACAACGGGGCCCCGCGATCCGCCGTTCTTGGGCGTCTCCTCGCGTGGTGCCTGCTCGGGGGACTTGCCAGCCATCGAATCTCCTGGTGGGGCGCGACCGGGGCGAGAGGGGAACTCGCCCAGCGTAGTGATGTGCATCAACGCTGAACAGGAGCGTCAGCGGGGCCTCCTGATACATCGACCCACCCCTCCATCGCGCGCGAGCGCCCGCGAGGACCCCCCTGCGGGCCGGCACACACGGGCATCCAAGGGACATTTCCCGATGCCGTGTATCAGGGCGTCCGGTCCCCACTCCTTCTCTGCGTCGGACCCTTACGGGGACCGCGACGTCGACGGGCTGGGTTCAGGGGCCAGCCGGTCGGACGCGGGACCGAGGGGCGTCGCGGCACCGGGTTTCAGAGGCGCGGTGCACGGGACGACGGTTCCGCATCACGGGGAACCGGCCACGTCGGGCGCCGTGCCGCAGGGGGCACTGCACTCGGCGTGGCCGGTGTGCCGGGTGCCGGACCGGTCGGTGCGCAGGGGCGCGGAGGCCGACCGCGACCCGCCTGGGCGGAGGGGCTCAGGCGGCGCCGTCGGTGCTCTTCGTGGCCTCGGCCCAGGGGTCGGCGCCGGAGCCGGTCGGCGATGGTGCCGGTCGGCCGCTCGCCGCGTCGGGGGTGCCCGCGGGTGCGCCGGTGCCGATGGCCTCGGAACCCACGGTGCGGCTCGAGCGCAGCTTCTCGCCGGTGGCGCGGGCGGCATCGGCGACCATGTCGGCGACGACGGGGGCAGCCTTGGTGCGTGCGACCTCCTTGGCGGTGCTGACCTGCTTCTGCACCGGCCCGGAGTTCCACACCTTGCCCGAGGTGCGCGCGATCTGCTCGTAGCGCTGCCGGCCGGCGCGGGCGCCCAGCACGTAGCCGGCTGCCAGACCGGCGATGAACGTCAGCTTCCCCATGGGGTGGCTCCTCTCGTCAGCCTCCGACCCTACCCGCCGGTCGGGGCCGGATGTCGTGCGCTTCCCGCGACGTCGCGGCATACCCTTGTCCTCGCCCGGCCACGCCGGGTCTGGAGGGCTCGCATAGTGGCCTAGTGCGGCGGTCTTGAAAACCGCTATGGCGGCAACGTCATCGTGGGTTCGAATCCCACGCCCTCCGCTCGGCTCCGGAGGGAGCCTGCGACCGCGGAGCCGGCGTAGGGCGGTGGATGACGGGGAGTCTCGAACGAAGTGAGAGACGGAGTCCACGCCCTCCGCTCGGCTCCCGCGGGAGCCTGCGACGGCCCGACCCGGACGAGAGTCCACGACACGCTGATGTCCTGGGCGATCCGTCAGCGCGTCGCGGACTCTCGACGCGCACTGGGGTCGGGCCGGACGAGATCTCTCCCGCCTGGGGGAACGAGAACAGCCCGACCCACCGTGGCGGGTCGGGCTGTCGGTCTCGTGGATCAGCCGGCGCTCTGCACGTACGTCGAGGTCACCGGGATGTCGGCGCCGGGCAGGCACAGGGCCCAGACCTGGACCGGCACGGCTCCCACGCCCTCCACCTGACCCGGCTCCCTGGGCAGATCTGGCCATCGCGGGTGGTGACCGGGCGGGTCCATACTCGGCGGGTGGACGGCTGCTGCGACCCCCGGGGGTGCGACGGGGTGTTCGGTGACCGGTTCGCGCGCCGAGTGGCCCGCCGGTACCGCCGGCACGGGCTGGGGGGCACCGAGCAACGGATGGTCGACGCCGCGGTGTCGCGGGGCATCGAGGGGGCCACGGTGCTGGAGATCGGCGGCGGCGTGGGCGAGCTGCACCTCGAGCTGCTCCGCGCGGGCGCCGGCCACGCCACGAACCTCGAGCTCGTCGAGGCCTACGACGGCCTGGCGCACGAGCTCGCGACCGAGGCCGGCCTGGACGGCCGTATCGACCGGCGCACCCTGGACATCGCGGCGCAGCCGCAGGCGGTGGGGCCGGCCGACGTGGTCGTGCTGCACCGGGTGGTGTGCTGCTACCCGGATGTCGACCGCCTGCTCGGTGCCGCTGCCGACCACGCGAAGCGCGTCCTCGTGTTCAGCCACCCGCCACGCCACCTCGGCACCCGGGTCTTCATCGCTGTCCAGAACGCGGTGCTCGGCCTGTTCGGGAAGGAGTACCGCAGCTTCGTCCACTCCCCGGCCGCGATGCTCGAGACCCTGGGCCGCCACGGGCTGCAGCCCGTCTACGAGCACCGCGGTCTCGCGTGGCACGTCGTCGCCCTGGAGCGCGCGGCGGCCTCGTGAGCCGACGGGTACCGACCGGCGGAATGACGACGACGAGAGTCCACGACACGCTGATCCCGGAGCGATCCTCAGCGCGTCGCGGACTCTCGTCGCGTCGAGGTCAGGCCCGGGGAGGGATCTCGCCGGAGCCACGCACCACGAGCGTGGGCTCGTGCACGATGTGCCGCGGCGGCGAGGTGTTGCCGTCGATCCGGTCGAAGAGGAGGTCGGCCACCGTCTTGCCGATCCGCGCGACGTCCTGCCGGATGACGGTCAGCGGCGGGTCGAGCAGGTCGGCCAGGGGGAAGTCGTCGAAGCCGACGAGGGCGACGTCACGTCGCAGGCCGCGCTCGGCAAGAGCGCGAACGGCCCCTGTGGAGAGGATGTTCCGCGCGGTGAACACGGCCGTGGGCGGGTCGTCGAGGGAGAGCAGGGCGTGCATCACCTCGGTGGCCTCATCGGTCGACCGGAGCCCGGTCATGACCAGGCGTGGGTCGGGCCGCAGGCCGCGCTGGGCGTAGGCGTCGATGAACCCGGCGAGTCGGCGCGCCGCGGTGGGGATGGTCTCGAGGTCGACGAGCATCGCGATCCGGCGGTGGCCCTGCGCCAGCAGGTGCTCGCCCGCCAGCCGGCCACCGCGATGGTTGTCGACGGTGACCGAGTCGGCGTCGACGCCTCGTGGCGGACGGTCGACGAAGACGGCCGGGGTGCCCGAGCGCAGCTCGCTGACGAGGTAGTCCTGGCGCTCGCTCGCGGGCATGATCACGAGCCCGTCGACCCGACGGGTCACCAGGTCGTGGACGAGCTCCTGCTCGCGGTCGGCGCCCTCGTCGAGGCTGGCCGCGAGCACCCCGACGCCGTGCCGGCGCGCGGAGTCCTCGAGCGCGCGAAGCAGGCTGGCGGAGAACGAGTTGGACAAGTCCTGCACCAGCGCGCCGATCAGCCCGGTGCGAGCCCCCCGGCGCAGGTTGCTCGCGGCCAGGTTGGGGCGGTAGTCGAGCCGGTTGACGGCCAGCGTGACCCGGTCCCGGACGTCGGGGGAGACCCCCGGCTCGTCGTTGACCACGCGGGACACCGTCTTCAGGCTCACGCCCGCCAAGGCCGCGACGTCCTTCATGGTGGCGCGGTTGCTCTGACCTGACAACGATGTCACTTTCACATCACGATGTGTAGTCCACCGGTTGACCTCAGCGCAAGTAACCGCTAGAAATGTCCCTGACAACGTTGTCACAACGGTGTCGGCCCAGCACAGCACTCAAAGGAGAGTTCGTCCATGCACTTCCGTCACGTTTCGTCCTCGCGCTCGGCGCGCAGGGTGCTCGCATCCGCCGGCATCGTCGGGCTCGCGCTCGGCGCCGCGGCCTGCGGCTCCGACGACAGCGGCTCCGGCGGCTCCGCCGGCGCCAAGGAGAAGATCGGCGTCGCCCTCATCACCAAGGACTCGTCCAACCCGTTCTTCGTCGCCATGCAGAAGGGCGCGAAGGATGACGCCTCCAAGCAGAACGTCGACCTCACCGTCGCCTCCGGCAAGCAGGAGGGTGACGACCAGGGTCAGATCACCGCCATCGAGGACGCCATCGCCCGCGGCGACAAGGGCATCCTCATCACCCCGATGTCCACCGGCGTGAACGCGGCGATCAAGAAGGCCCGCGACGCGGGCCTCTACGTCATCGCCCTCGACACCCCGCCCGACCCGGCCAACACGGTCGACATCACGTTCGCCACGAACAACCGCCAGGCAGGTCAGCTCGACGGCAAGTGGGCCGCATCGACGCTCGACGGCGGCGCGGCCACCATCGCGCTGCTCGACCTGTTCAACGACAAGATCGTCTCGGTCGACTACGACCGGGACCAGGGCTTCCTCGAGGGCATGGGCATCGACGTGGCCGACCCGAAGAAGAACGGTGACGAGGCCCCGACGGGCAAGTACACCGGCGGCAAGGGCGGCGACTACACGATCGTCTGCAACGAGCCGAGCAACGGTGCCGAGGACGGCGGCCGTACGGCGATGGAGAACTGCCTGTCGAAGAACCCGAAGATCAACGTCGTCTACACGATCAACGAGCCGGCGGCCGTCGGTGCGAACACCGCGCTCCAGGCGGCCGGTGTCACCGACGCGATCGTCGTCTCGGTCGACGGCGGCTGCGCCGGCGTCAAGTCGGTCAAGGACGGCATCATCGGTGCCACTGCCCAGCAGTACCCGCTGAAGATGGCGACCCTGGGCATGGAGGCGATCGCCTCGATCGCCCGCGGTGGTGCCAAGCCGACGACCTCCGAGGGTCTCGACTTCTTCAACACCGGCGTCGCGCTCGTCACTGACAAGCCCGCTGCGGGTGTCGACAGCATCACGTCTGACGCCGCCTCGAAGATCTGCTGGGGCTGACCCGGATGTCGTCGTCCACATCTGCTGCTGCCGCCGAGTTCGCTCGGCGGCGGCAGAGCCCAGTCCAGCGGCTCCAGAGCCTGCTGCACTCCTACCCGTGGCTGAGCCCGCTGATCCTGTTCATCGTCACGTTCGCCGCATTCTCGATCCTCAACCCGAGGTTCGCGCAGCCGGGGGGCGTCTCGATCCTGATCCAGCAGACGGCAATCGTCGCGGCGCTGGGCATCGGCCAGACGCTCATCATCCTCACCGCCGGCATCGACCTCTCGGTCGGGGCGATCACCATCCTCGCGATGATGATCATGGCCTCGCTGGCGGCCGACAACGGGATGAACGGGCTGCTCGCGCTGCTCATCGGCATCGCGATGGCGGTGGCGGCCGGGTTCCTCAACGGCATCCTCGTGACGCGGGTCAACCTGCCCCCGTTCATCGTCACCCTGGGCACGCTGTCGATCTTCACGGCCATCGCGCTGCTGTACTCCGGCGGCTCGAGCATCCAGCAGGACCGGCTGCCCGGCATCCTGAACTTCCTGGGTGAGGGCTTCGGCCCCCGAGGCGGCTTCCGCCTCACGTGGGGCGTGGTGCTGGTCGTCCTGCTGTACGCCATCGTCGGCTTCGCGCTGTCCCAGACCGCCTGGGGGCAGCACGTCTACGCGGTGGGTGACGACCCGGAGTCGGCCCGACTGTCGGGTGTCGCCAGCAAGCGCGTGCTGCTGTCGGTCTACACCGTCGCGGGTCTCATCTACGGCTTCGCCGCCTGGGCCCTCATCGGCCGGGCCGGCGCGGCCACGCCCAACGCCATCCCAGACGCCAACCTCGCGTCGATCACCGCAGTCGTCATCGGCGGCACGTCGCTGTTCGGTGGTCGAGGTCGGCTGATCGGCACCCTGCTCGGTGCCCTCATCGTGCAGTCGTTCAGCTTCGGCCTGTCCCTCGCGGGCGTCAACCAGCAGTGGCGGCTCTTCGCCACCGGTGTGCTGGTGCTCGTCGCGGTCACGGTCGACCAGTGGATCCGGAAGGTGAAGGCATGAGCACCATCGAGCGTCTTCCCCTCGCGGTCGACCACATCCCCGAGGACAAGCGGGCCAAGTACGAGGCTGACCCGATCCTGTCGGCCCGTGACCTGGTCATCACCTTCGGGCGCGTCATCGGCCTCGACGGCGTCAACGTCGACCTCTACAAGGGCGAGGTCCTTGCGGTCATCGGTGACAACGGGGCCGGCAAGTCCACCCTCATCAAGTGCCTCACCGGCGCCTACACGCCCGACTCGGGCGAGATCTGGCTCGACGGCAACCGGGTCGACTTCAGGCGTCCGCAGGACGCCCGCGAGGCCGGCATCGAGACCGTCTACCAGCAGCTGGCGGTCATCCCGGCGCTCGACATCGCGAGCAACCTCTACCTCGCCCGCGAGGAGCGCCGCAAGGGCCCCCTCGGGTCGGTGCTGCGGATGCTCGACAAGAAGGGCATGAAGCAGCGCGCCGGCGACTCGGTGCAGAAGCTCGGCATCCAGACGATCCAGAACATGGGTCAGGCGGTCGAGACTCTCTCCGGTGGCCAGCGCCAGGCGGTCGCGGTGGCGCGCGCCGCGGCGTTCGGGAGCAAGGTCGTCGTCCTCGACGAGCCGACCGCGGCCCTGGGCGTCAAGGAGTCGGGGATGGTCCTCGAGATGGTCAAGCAGCTGCGTGACAGCGGCCAGGCCGTCATCCTGATCAGCCACAACATGCCCCACGTGTGGGAGGTGGCCGACCGCATCCACATCCAGCGGCTCGGCGGCTGCGCGGGTGTCATCTCACCGCAGTCCCACGACATGGGCGAGGGCGTGGCCATCATGACCGGCGCGAAGACGCTGGACCAGTCGCAGTCATGACGGTCAGCACGCGACCCTCGCCTCGCTAGACGCGGGTCGCCGCACCTGTCGGACGACCAGGTGCGGCGACTCGTCCACAACCCGCCAACACGTCGTCCCAGCGGCCGGCCGACCCCGTGTCGGCCGGCCGCACCCCCAACCGCACCGCCACCCTGCCCCGCGCGAGCCCAGGCCCGAGCACCGCACCGACACCCCGGAGACCCGTCATGACGATCGTCGTGGGATACATCCCCCGCCCCGAGGGCCTGGCGGCCGTCGACGCCGCCATCGTGGAGGCCGAGCGTCGCGGTGAGCGCCTCGTCGTGGTCAACACCGGCCACCACGGTGACAACAGCGACCCGAGCTTCGCCCCTGCGCAGGACCTCGACGCCCTCGACGCGCAGCTCACCGCCCGCGGGCTCGACCACGAGATCCGCCAGCCCACCGGCGGCCTGGCCGCGGCCGACGAGCTGCTCGGCGCAGCCGACGAGCTCGGTGCCTCACTCATCGTCATCGGCCTGCGGCGGCGCAGCCCGCTGGGCAAGCTGATCACCGGTTCCACCGCCCAACAGGTGCTGCTCGACGCCGCCTGCGACGTGCTCGCGGTCAAGGCACCGGCTCGCTGACCTGCGCGGACACGCCCCGGCGGGCACTCGGCGTCCGGCCGCGGAGCCAGCCGCGGAGCCGGTCCGGCGCGGGTCTGTGGCGGGCGCTGTCCCGCTTCGTGAATGGTCCCGTTCGTGACGCGCGCGAGGCGCGGCTGCGTGCTAGTTTCGCTGTCGGTTGCAGCATCAGGCACTCCCGCAGGTCGAACACCAACGCGCCACGAAGGGGACTGGAGTTCGCATCCACGGTCGGCGCGACGTGTTCCGGCCGCGTGCTACCCACAGAAAGAGTTACCCCCGATATGGCACAGGGCACCGTGAAGTGGTTCAACGCTGAGAAGGGCTTCGGTTTCATCGCCCAGGACGGCGGCGGCCCCGACGTGTTCGTTCACTACTCCGCCATCGACGTCCAGGGCTACCGGTCCCTCGACGAGGCCCAGCGGGTCGAGTTCGAGGTCACCCAGGGTCCCAAGGGCCCCCAGGCCGACCAGGTCCGCCCCATCTGACCCGGGTTCCCGAGTCCTTCGCCGAAGGCCCCGCCCGGTGTTCCGGGTGGGGCCTTCCGCTGCCCGGGCGCCGCGGCCCGGCGCCGCTGCCCGGCGCCGCTGCCGGGCCGAGCGCCTCAGTCGCGGGCCAGGTCGGTGAGGAAGTCCCTGGCGATCGGTGCGGCCACGGTGCCGCCGCTCTTCCCCTCCTCGACGAGCACCGCGAAGGCAACGCCGCGCTGGTAGCCGGCGAACCACGCGCGCGGCAGCACGTCGGGGTCGCTGCCGTGCTCGGCCGTGCCGGTCTTGCCGCGCACCGGGCCACCGGGGGTCCCGCGCAGCGCGGTGCCGGTGCCCGACGCCACGACCGATGCCATCATCGAGCGCAGCTGTCCCACCGCGGCGCCGTCGAGGGCGACCGGCCGGGGTGCCGACCGCGACGGGTCGACCACGAGCACCGGCGGCACGAAGGTGCCACGCCCGACGCTTCCCGCCATCACCGCGAGCGACACCGGCGAGACCTCCACCCGGCCCTGGCCGATCGACGCGGCCGCCGTGTCGGTGCCGCCGTTCGTGGCCGGGACGCTGCCGTCGAAGGTGCCCGTGACACCGAGGGTGTCGCCCCAGCCGGCGCCGATGCCGAGCGCTCCAGCCGCGGTCGTGAGGTCGTTCTCGCCCAGGCCGCCGGACAGCCCGACGAAGGCCGTGTTGCACGAGACGGTGAAGTCCTGGAAGAAGGTCGGGCTGCCGCTGATCGACTCGCCGGCGAAGTTGGTGAACTTGCGACCGTCGACGGTGACCGATGCCGGGCAGGGCACCGTGGCCGACGGGCGCGTGATGCCCCGGGTCAGGTAGGCGTAGCTGGTGGCCACCTTGAACGTCGACCCCGGCGGGTAGTGGCCGGTCAGGGCCCGGTCGAAGCCGGTGGTGGGGCTGTTGGCCACCGCCAGCACCTCCCCGCTGCGCACGTCGACGGCGACGACGGCCCCCGGCACGTCCAGGCCGGCATCGGCGAGCGCCTTCTCGGCCGCTACCTGCACGCTCGGGTCGAGTGTGGTCTCGACGTCGGCCCCGTCGGTGGGCGCCTTCTCGAACAGGGTTGCACCGTCGTCCCCGCTGGCCGTCACGCGGATGCCGGGCGCCCCGGCCAGCGTCGCGTCGTACTGGGCCTGCAGGCCGCTGCGGCCCGCCCGGTCACCGGCCTGGTACCGGCCGTCGCTCTCGTCGACCATCTCGGCCGTGACCTCGCCGTAGGTGCCCAGCAGCGGCTGGGCGAAGGTGCGGGTTCGGGCCAGCGGCTGCTCGGCGGTCGGGGCGATGACGCCCTTGAGCGCCTCGATCCGGGCCTTGCGCGGCGCCCAGTCGGCGTCCCGGTAGGTGATCACGGGGATCGGCGCCTTCGAGCCGGATGCCGTGGCCTTGGCCAGCGCCTTCACCAGGGACCCCTTGCTCGCACCGACGACCCTCTCGAGCCCGGCTGCCGACGCGGCCGTCGCGTTGACCGGGTCGAGCTGCACGGCGTGCACCGTGCCCAGCGGCATCAGCGCCTTCCCGTCGCGGTCGAGGATGTCGCCGCGCTCGCCGCTCGTGCGTTCCTCCTGGAAGGTCTGGCCGGGCTCCAGGTCGGGGTGCCACGGGGTGCCGGTCGTCGGCGTCGCGACCGCCCACGTGCCGCCGGTGTCGACGAGGCGGACGGGCACGGCATACGACCACGGCACGTCACCGGGAAGCGTCCAGCGCACCGAGAGGGTGCTCGTGGCGCTGTCGCCGTCGCGCTCCACGTCGCCCGCGGTGACGGCGACCTTCGCGTCGCCGAGGTCCTTGATGGTCGGCGCGAACGACGCCCTCGTCGCGGCATCCTGGAAGGGGACCGCCCCGAGGTCCTTGGCGCTCCAGCCCTTGGCGTAGGCCGTGACGGCGGCTCGCGCCGCGGCGTCGCGGTCGGCCTCGCGGTGGCGCCACCACACGACGCCGCCGATGCCCAGCGCGAGCACCAGGACGGCGGCGACGACCAGCGCGATGCGAGACCTCATGGGGGGTAGTCAACTACGCGAACCTGCTCCCAGCGTTCTCGCAGGGGGCGGTCCTAGACTCGACGCGTCGTGCGCCCTTCGGCGCGCGGACCTGCCGGGTCGCCGCACTCCTGCGACGAGGCAGGCATCGGACCCGTCGAGGAGCTGCGTTGTCCGAGGCCACCCGTCGCGAGCGCGCCGACAGCGAGGCGCGCACCGCCAGGCGCACCCGCCGCCGGCGGGTCATCGCCGCGGTCGGCGTCCTCGTGCTCGTGGTGGTGCTCGGCCTCGGGTTCGCGTGGTGGCGGCTCGAGGGCAACATCTCGCGGATCGACGTGAGCGGCGACCTCGGTACCCGGCCCACCGCCGCGGCCGGCCCGCTCAACATCCTGCTCGTCGGGTCCGACAAGCGCGAGGACGAGGGCGTGCCCGGGGCCTCGCTCAGCTCGGGCGCCCGGTCGGACACGACCCTCATCGCGCACGTGTCGGCCGACCGCGAGCACGTGACCGTCGTGTCGGTGCCTCGCGACTCGATGGTGCCGGCCCCGCCGAACTGCAAGAACTCCACCCCCAAGGACGAGTGGGTGGTGCAGCAGTGGAACGCGATGTTCAGCATCGGCGGTCCCGCGTGCCTCATCACGACCATCGAGGGCAACACGGGGCTGCGGATGGACCACTTCGCCGTCGTCGACTTCAACGGCTTCCGCGACATGGTCGACGCGCTGGGCGGAGTGCCGATCTGCGCGCCCGAGGCGATCGACGACCCGAAGGCCAAGCTGAAGCTGTCGGCCGGGCGGCACGTGCTCGACGGCGCCCAGGCACTGGGTTACGTGCGGGCCCGCAAGACCCTCGGTGACGGCTCCGACCTCGGGCGGATCGAGCGCCAGCAGGCGTTCCTGTCGTCGGTGGTGCAGGAGGCCACCCGCACCTCCCTGCTGCTGCGCCCCGACAAGCTGTTCGGCTTCCTCGATGCCGCGACCAGCTCGCTGACCACCGACGAGGACTTCGACCTCGGCACGATGAAGGACCTCGCCTCGAGCGTGGCCCACATCGGGATGTCGAACGTGCAGTTCATCACCGTGCCCGTGCAGGAGTACCCGGCCGACCCCAACCGGGTCGAGTGGGCACCGAGCGCCGACGTGCTCTGGCAGACCCTGCGCGACGACGGCGTGGTGGGGGCGAAGCCGTCGGCCACCCCGTCGGCCTCGACCGAGCCGCTCACCGTGAGCCCGACGGAGGTCGCGGTCGAGGTCGTCAACGCCACCGGCGTCCAGGGGCTCGCCGCGGAGGTGGCCGCGGCGCTTGAGGTGCAGGGCTTCCCGCACGTGACGACGGGCAGCACCGGTGAACGGCCGAACGGTGTGGTCGTGGAGTACGGGGCAGGTGGCAAGGAGGCCGCGCGCACCGCGGCGGCGGCGTTCAAGGGTGCGACCCTGCGCGAGGACGCGTCGGTGACGAGCGGCGTGCGCGTGGTGCTCGGCGCGGGGGCGCCCGCTGTGCAAGAGATACCGAACCGCACCGGCTCCTCACCGGTGCCGACGCCGTCGGTGAGCGCGCCGTCGCCGTCGCCGACCCCCACGATCACGACCCGCAAGGCCGACCAGGACATCTGCTCCTGACGAGCGCCGGGGGTGACCTGCTTTTGTGCCCCGGGTCCGGGGACGGTTACCCTTTGCGACGTTGGAGGCGTCGCCTAGTCCGGTCTATGGCGCCGCACTGCTAATGCGGTTTGGGTCTCAAGCCCATCGAGGGTTCAAATCCCTCCGCCTCCGCCGACCGAAACGCCCCGCGTCAGCGGGGCGTTTTGGGTTGGCGAGGACGCGCTCGTTCGAGACGACCGTCGGTGGCCGTCGTGCGGCGTCCGCACCCCCTTTGCGAGGATGGGCGCGTGCCCCCCACGATCCGCCGCGCCCGTCCCGACGAGCTGGATGCCGTCGGCCGCCTCACCGTCGACGCGTACGTCGGCGCCGGGGTCATCCCCGCCGACGCGCCCTACCTGGCGTTCCTGGGCGACGCGGGACACCGGGACGCGCACGCCGAGCTGTGGGTGGCCGTCGACGAGCGGGGTGTCGTCGGCACGGTGACCTTCGTCGAACCGGGCTCCGCACTGGGCGAGATCGCGCGCGAGGGCGAGGCCGAGATCCGCAGCCTCGCCGTCGACCCGGCGACGACCGGCGAGGGTATCGGCGAGGTGCTCACCCGGCACACGCTCGACCTGGCCAGGGAGCGCGGCCTGGACCGGATGGTGCTCTCGTCGGCGGTGACCATGCACGCCGCCCATCGGCTCTACGAGCGGCTGGGCTTCACCCGGCTGCCCGAGCGGGACTGGTCACCGGTGCCCGGCGTCCAGCTCGTCGCCTACTCCCTCCCCCTGCGCGACTGATTGCGAAATACCCACGCCCCGAGACCCGAAATCGGCCCTGTGAGGTGGGTATTTCGCAATAAGTCGGGACGAGGGCAGCCGGGACTGAAGGTCAGGTGGCCGGGAGGAGCACCGAGAAGGTGGTCGACCCGGGCCGGCTCGACACCTCGACCCGACCACCGTGCGCCTGGCCGACGGCTGCGACGATGCTCAGCCCGAGGCCGGTCGACCCGTTGGCCCGCACCCGGGCGTCGTCGCCACGGGTGAACCGCTCGAAGATCCTCGGCTGCAGCGACTCGGGAACCCCCGGCCCGTCATCCGTCACCGACACCCGCACGAGCCGGCCCTCGGGATGCACCCGGGTGACCACCCGCGTGCCGGCGGGGGTGTGGGTGCGGGCGTTGGCGAGCAGGTTGGCCAGGATCTGGTGCAGTCGCGCCTGGTCGCCGGGCACCTCGACGGGGTCCTCGGGCAGGTCGAGCTCCCAGGCGTGGTCGGGTGCGGCCGCGTGCGCGTCGCTGACGGCGTTGACCGCGAGCAGCGACAGGTCGACGGGCTCGCGCTCGAGGGGCCGCCCGGAGTCGAGCCGGGCGAGCAGCAGCAGGTCCTCGACCAGCTCCTGCATCCGCAGGGCCTCCGACTCCACCCGGCTGATGGCGTGGGTGACGGTGGGGGGCACCGGTTCGGTCTCGCGGCGGGTCAGCTCGGCGTAGCCGCGGATCGACGCCAGCGGCGTGCGCAGCTCGTGGCTCGCGTCGGCGACGAACTGGCGCACCTGCGTCTCGCTCTCCTGGCGGGCGTGCAGCGCCGACTCGACGTTGTCGAGCATGGTGTTGATCGCGAGGCCGACCTGGCCGACCTCGGTGTGCCCGTCGGCATCCGCCTCGGGCACCCGCTCGGCGAGGGCCACCTGGCCCGTGTCGAGCTTCATGCTCGAGACGCGGCGGGCCGTGGCAGCCACCCGGTCGAGCGGCGCGAGGCTGCGGCGGATCATCACGGTGCCGCCGACCCCCACGAGCACCAGCCCGATGGCGGTGCCCCCGACCACGACGCCGAGCACCTGCGCCTGCAGCTGGTCGACCGGCTCGGTCGAGACCCCGACGACCAGCCGGGTGCCGTCCGCGAGGAAGTGGGTCGAGATGAGGTAGTTGCCGACGTCGCCGCCCACCTGCACGCGGGTCGGTTCCGCGCTGATGGCGGCCTCGCTGACCTCGTGCACCTGCGCGCTGTCGAGGATGTCGTTGGCCGCCGAGTCGTTCACGACGGCGTTGAGCTCGACGCCGCCGCTGGTCGCCACCGAGCCGTCGGGCGAGAGCACGAGGAAGAGCGTGTCGCCCCCGCCGGGTGCGCTGACCGAGCCGCGCCCGGGGCGGCGCCACGCGGCCGTCACCGTCGGCGTCGTACCCACCGCGTCCGAGGTCACCGACCCGGGTGCTCGCTCCCTCGAGGTCCTTCGTCAGCTGGTCGGTGAGGTAGCGCTGCGTCACCAGCACGGTGAGGGCGCTCGTCGCGAACATGACCACGGTGAACAGGGCGAGCACGGAGGTGAGCAGCTTGGTGCGCAGGGTCCAGTGGGAGGGAGGGGACGGCATCCGGATGAGGGAGTCGGCGCCCTGGCTGGCGGCCATCAGTCGGCAGGCTTGAGGACGTAGCCGACGCCACGCATGGTGTGGATCATCGGGGCCTTGCCGGCGTCGATCTTCTTGCGCAGGTAGGAGATGTAGAGCTCGACGACGTTGGCCTGGCCGCCGAAGTCGTAGTTCCACACCCGGTCGAGGATCTGCGCCTTGCTCAGCACGCGCTTCGGGTTGCGCATGAGGTAGCGCAGCAGCTCGAACTCGGTCGCGGTCAGGTGCACCTCGTCACCGGCTCGGGTGACCTCGTGGCTGTCCTCGTCCATCGTGAGGTCACCCACGACGAGCAGCGAGCTGCCCTCGTCGGCCATGACGGTGGTGCGCCGCATCAGGGCGCGCAGCCGCGCGACGACCTCCTCGAGGCTGAACGGCTTGGTGACGTAGTCGTCGCCGCCGGCGGTGAGCCCGGCGACGCGGTCCTCGACGGCATCCTTGGCGGTCAGGAAGAGCACCGGCACGTTGGGGTCCTCCCCGCGCATCCGGCGCAGCACCTCGAGCCCGTCGAAGTCGGGGAGCATCATGTCGAGCACGACGGCATCCGGGCCGAAGTCCTTGGCGGAGCGCACGGCGGCCAGGCCGCTGGCGGCGGTGCGCACCTCCCAGCCCTCGTAGCGCAGGGCCATCGAGATCAGCTCGGTGAGGTTGGGCTCGTCATCGACCACCAGCACCCGCACCGGGCTGCCGTCTGGTCGCTGCAGGGCTGGGGCGCTCACCGGGCGGGCCGTCGTCATGGAGCCATCGTGCTGGCAGGCACTGAGCCGCGTCCATGTGTTCGCTGTGCGGTTCCTGTGAACCGTTGCACCCGACTGCCAGCGGGCCGACGGCCCCGGCACAGCCCGGCCACAGGCGCCGGCCGGACCGTGGTCGCAGATCATCCGCAGACCCAGGAGGGACCCATGCCCCACAACCCCGACCCCGACCTCACCCGACCCGTCCCCACGGACGCCACGGTTGCGACACCGCCAGTGACGCCGGATGCCGCGCCACCGGCAGCGGCCGCCCCGGTCGCCGCCAGCGGAGCCGCCCCGGTCCAGGTTGCCAAGAAGTCGTGGCGATCGCGGGTCACCCACGGCCGGGGCCTCGTGGTCGGCGCCCTCGTCGTCGGGCTCGGCCTCGGTGCGGTGGGCGGCTCGGCCGGCACCTGGGCGGCCACCCGCGACAACAGCACCGCCACCACGGCCGACGGCACGAACCGGTTCGACCGCGACGGAGACGGCCGCTTCGGCCCGCCCGGTGGCCGCGGCGGGATGCCGCCGGGCGGTGGTCAGGCGCCGAACGGCACCCAGCAGGATGGCGGCCTCTCCGGCGGCGGCGCGGGCACCGACGGCTCCACCGGCCAGCTCCCCGGGGGCGGCACCGGAAGCGACGGCTCGACGAGTGGGTCGACCGACGCGAACGGCGCCGCGCAGGCGACCTGAGCCGTCCGGATCCAGGCTGGGATCGAGCGCCCATCCGACAGGGTTGTCAGGCGGGATGGGCGCGCCCATACTCGCCGGATGACCGACGGATCGGGTCAGACGGTGACGCCGGGTGGCTTCCGCCACTCCGAGATCGGTGTGGGTGGTGACGCCCAGACCGAGCGGCTGACCATGCTGCTCGACGTCCAGGCGGCGCAGCCGAGCGTGATTCGGTTGCGGGACTGGGCTTTCGAGCGACTCACCATCGCGCCTGGTGAGGTGGCGCTCGATGTGGGAGCGGGGACCGGGGCCAACACGGTGCGCCTCGCGGCGAGCGTTGGAGCGAGCGGCTCGGCCACCGGCGTCGAACCCAACCCGGGCCTGCGGATGGTCGCCGCTCGTCGCGCGGATGCCGTGGGCTCGGCCGCCGCGTTCGTCGACGGGTCGGCCGACGCACTGCCCGTCGACGACGCCTCGGTCGACGTGGTCGTCTGCGAGCGGGTCCTGCAGCACGTCGAAGACGCGGATGCCGCGGTCCGCGAGTTCGCGCGTGTCCTGCGACCGGGTGGCCGAGTGGCGCTCCTCGACTCCGACTGGGCGACCGCCATCATGCACCCCGCGGACCCGCGCGTGCTCGAGCGCTACCACGCCTTCTCGCTGACCCAGTGGCCCAACCCGTTCTCCGGGCGGCTGCTGCGCGGTCAGCTCCAGGCGGCCGGGCTGGTGGTCGACCCGGACATCGGGTCGAGCGCCCTCGTGCTGCCCGACGACGCCCTGCGCGACGGCGGGATGCTCGCCGCCGGCACACCCGCAGCCGTGGAGGCGGGTGCGATCACCGAGGCCGAGCGGGAGGCACTCGTCACCGGGATGGTGGCCGCCGCTGCACGTGGCGAGGCCTTCGTGTCGGTGACCATGTTCGCCGTCGTCGGGCGGCGTCCGCGCTGAGCCGGTCGCCGCCCGACGGGCGGACGGTCAGGAGCTCTCGAGCCGTGCCTTGAGGGTGGCGAGCTCGTCGGCGAGCTGGGTGGGCAGGGTGTCGCCGAACTTGGCGAACCACTCCTCGATGAGGGGCAGCTCGGCGTCGCGCCACTCGTCGACGTTCACGGCAAGGGCCTTGGCGACCTGCTCCTCGCTCATGTCGAGTCCGGTGGTGTCGAGGGCCCCCGGGGCGGGCACCAGCCCGACCGGGGTCTCGACGGCCTCGGCGCTGCCGTCGAGGCGCTCGACGACCCACTTCAGCACCCGGGCGTTGTCGCCGAAACCGGGCCACAGGAACGAGCCGTCCTCGTCGTCGCGGCGGAACCAGTTGACCTGGAAGATCTTCGGCAGCTTGGACTCGTCGGCCTGCTTGCCGATCTCGAGCCAGTGGTTGACGTAGTCGCCCGCGTTGTAGCCGATGAAGGGCAGCATCGCCATCGGGTCGCGGCGCACGACGCCGACCGCACCGGTGGCCGCGGCCGTGGTCTCGGAGGACAGGGTGGCACCGATGAAGACGCCGTGGGCCCAGTCGCGGGACTCGTAGACCAGCGGCACGGTGGTCTTGCGCCGACCGCCGAACAGGATCGCGTCGATCGGCACACCGTTGGGCTCGTCGTACTCGGCGGCCATCATCGGGCACTGCTTGGCCGGGGTGCAGAACCGGCTGTTCGGGTGGCTGGACAGCTCGCCGGACTCCGGGGTCCAGTCGCGGCCCTTCCAGTCGGTGAGGTGCGCCGGCTTGTCCTCGGTCATGCCCTCCCACCAGATGTCACCGTCGTCGGTGAGGGCGACGTTGGTGAAGATCGAGTTGCCCTTCTCCACCGTGCGCATGGCGTTGGGGTTGGTCCGCTCACCGGTGCCGGGCGCGACCCCGAACAGGCCGAACTCGGGGTTGACGGCATACAGCCGGCCGTCCTGGCCGAAGCGCATCCAGGCGATGTCGTCGCCGACCATCTCGGCGGTCCAGCCCTCCAAGGTCGGGTCGATCATCGCGAGGTTGGTCTTGCCGCAGGCGCTCGGGAAGGCGCCGGCGATGTAGTGGATCGAGCCGGTGGGCGAGGTGAGCTTGAGGATGAGCATGTGCTCGGCCATCCAGCCCTCGTCGCGGGCCATCGCCGAGGCGATCCGCAGGGCGTAGCACTTCTTGCCGAGGAGGGCGTTGCCGCCGTATCCCGAACCGTAGGACCAGATCTCGCGCGTCTCGGGGAAGTGCGCGATGTACTTGGTCTCGCTGCACGGCCACGCGACGTCGGCCCGCCCGTCGGTGAGGGGGAAGCCCACCGAGTGCAGGCCCTTGACGAAGCCGGCGTCCTGCTCCTCGATGGCGCTCAGCACTGCGGTGCCGATGCGGGCCATGATCTTCATCGAGACCACGACGTAGGCGGAGTCGGTGACCTCGACGCCGTACATGGGCACGTCGGCCTCGATGTGGCCCATCACGAACGGGATGACGTACATCGTGCGACCGGTCATGCACCCCGCGTAGAGGTCGCCCATGATCGCCTTCATCTCGGCCGGCGACTTCCAGTTGTTCGTGAAGCCGGCGTCCTTCTCGTCATCGGAGCAGATGAAGGTGCGGTCCTCGACGCGCGCCACGTCGGTGGGGTCCGAGGCCGCGTGGAAGCTGTTCGGCTTGCTGTCCGGGTTCAGGCGGGTGAAGGTGCCGCCCTGGACCAGCTCCGTGGTCAGCTGGTCCCACTCCGCGTCCGACCCGTCGACCCAGTGGATCGAGGCCGGGGTGGTGAGGGCAGCGACCTCGTCGACCCAGGCCTGCAGGCCTGCGTGACTCGTGCCCGTCCTGTGGTCCGCCTGGGTGGTCATGGTGGTCCTTCCGCCGGTCTGACGTTGGTCGGCCACCGACCGTGGGAGCTGAGGAGACCGCTTGTGACGGTGGCTCGGCGCCCGCCGCTGGGAGCCTCGCCCCCACCGTAGGCCCGTGTACTGAGGGGTAGCCACCGTGGAAGCGCTTGCGCCTTATGAGGCTCCTCACAAGGGCGGGTCGGCACTGTAAGAACTTGCAGGAAGCCCGTAAGCGCTGGTCATCGGTGCGCAGGAGGTTGCAGTCGGATGCGGTCCAGCGGCACCCGCGCCCGCCGTTCGCCGGCCGGTGGCGCGATTTCTCGCGACGTCACGGCTCCGGTAGGCTGCTCTCTCGTTGCGCGCGAGCGTGACGAGCACTGCGCCCGTAGCTCAACGGATAGAGCATCTGACTACGGATCAGAAGGTTAGGGGTTCGAATCCCTTCGGGCGCGCTCTGTGTTGAGACAGACGACGGGCCCCCGGCCAGCGGAAACGCTGTCGGGGGCTTACTCGTGTCCGGCATCCGGATCGCGCCGAGGTGCGTCGGGCCCGAGTCGGGTCCTGGGGGTGTCGCGGCCCGAGACGGCTGGGAACAGGGGTCAGAAGGTGGGGACGACGGGCCGACCGGGAAACGGGTCCGCCGCCGGGGCTTCGGTCATTGGCCGAAGCCAGACCAGCACCGGGAGAACGAGGTCGCCGTGGAACGGTGACCCGGCGCAGGCGGGGTGGCTCGCCGAGGGCACCGACCGGTCATCCGGGATCGTGGGGGATCCGTCCTCACTCGTCGATGGCGCTCAGGTCCTGGCCGCGGCAGGGCGACTCGGCTCGTTTGCGCATGTCGATGCGGGTTCGGTCGCGCGATCGGGGGCGTTCTGCGGGGCGTGGCGCGGCCGCACCGGTCATCGCCTCTCGGTGCGCCGACCTCCCACCAGTTGATGGCCGGGTCGTCGCGGATCAACGACGCTGCAGGTCTACCGACGCAGGTTGCAGAACTTCCACAGTTCCTTGGCCGCCCGCGAGTACTGGAACAAGACCTGGTCGACGTCGAACGCGTTCAGCTCGCCGGCGCGGTACCGATCGATCGCGTCACCGACGCGGGCCACAAGGTCGGCCTGCTGAGCCTCGTGGTACTCGGCGACCCGCGCGCGTGCAGCCTGTCGCTACGCCGAGGTACTCGACGGCGTCGCCAACGACCGCGAGGAAGTCATCATCACCCGGGCCGGGCACGACCCGGTGGTCATCGTCTCCCTCGAGGACTACGAGTCACTGCGCGAGACGGCCTACCTGATGCGCTCGCCGACCAACGCGCGTCGCCTGCTGGATGCCATGGAGCGCCTCGAGGCCGGCCACGGCGAGCCACACGACATGATCGACGCCGACTGACGTGCTCCTCGTCTGGGACGAGAACGCCTGGCAGGACTACCTCTGGTGGCACACCCAGGACCACCGAGTCCTCAAGCGGATCAACCTGCTGCTGACCGACATCCAGCGCAACGGCAACGAGGGCATCGGAAAGCCCGAGGCGCTCAAGCACGACTTCGCCGGCTACTGGTCCCGGCGCATCACTGATGAGCACCGCCTCCTGTACAAGCTGGCGGACCAAGAGATCCGGATCGCCGCCTGCCGGTACCACTACGGCTGAGGCCGCCCGACGACGCAACAAGCCAAGTGCACTATTCGCGGCATGTCCGGTTGATGCTTGCCTGCAGGGCATGATGACCGCAGGGGGTCTAGGTGGGGTGCGGGCGGTCGACGAGCGCGACCAGCTTCCTCGGGGCCAGGACGCAGTATGACTCGACGACGAGCTCGGCGACCTCGTCCCAGTCGGTGGCCTCGTCGAGCGTGAGACCCATCGCGTCGCGGCCCCAGCCCAGGATGTGGAAGGGCGGGCCCGCGTGCCGCAGCGCCTCAAGCTCCTCGCCCGCGGCGCGGAAGGTCATGACCACATGGGCCCCGTCGACGGGGTCGTCGACCCCGAGGACGTGCGCGAAGGTCCGCGTTCGCACCCGCCACCGGGTGCCGACCCAAGCGTGCTCCTCGTAGGCGTCCGGGAGGGCGAGGCACAGTCGGCGGAGGCGCCGCTCGACGTCGGCGGGGACGTCGTCGGTGAGGCGGCGGACGGGCGCGGCGGCCATCGGCGCAGGCTACGCCGCCCCACCGACGGCCGGGTCGGACCTCGGGGCCGGCAAACGCGGCGCCATCCATTGGCACACCGATCGCGGCGTGAGAGGACGTCACGCGTGGCCCTCATCTGCTCATCGGATGAGGCAGAAGGGGTGCCCGACCGGGTCCAGGTAGACGCGGAACCCGCCGTCCTCGGCGGGTTGGTGCTCGTGAACGCGCGCGCCGAGAGCAAGGACGTGGGGTTCGGCGGCGTCAAGGTCACCGACGCTGAAATCCAGGTGGAATTGCTGCGGGTGCGCCCCGCCTGGCCAGGTCGGAGCCACCCAGTCATCGATCCGCTGGAAGGCAAGGGTGGTCCTGCCGCCGGGGTTGTCAGGGCTGACCCCACCTCCGGGGGGCGTGAGGGTGGCGAACGCTTCATCGGCACCGTCCTCGACAGGCCAGCCCAGAAGGCGCGAGTAGAACTGCGCCAACTGCATGGCGTCGGGGCAGTCCACGACGACCAGGTCCAATTTGGGAGTGAGGTCCATGGATCGAGGCTAGAAGCCAAGGACAGCGATCCGGGCTTTCCGCTCTTCAGTCCGATCTGCGGCATGTCCGGACGGTTCTGGAGGGCCCTATCGCGGCGGGGGCAGCGGCTCGAAGTTCGCGGGTCGATCCCGTTGGGATCGGCGACGGGTCTGCGCCAGTGGTCGTGCCGCTCCTTCAAAGAGAGCGATAGCCGCGAGCGCGTGCACATGATTGTGCGTGATGCGCTGTCCGCTCATTGGAAGCGGGTAGGACGGGTCCTCGTACCAGGCTGAGATGTTCTCGACGTCGTGAAGTTCGGCGTCTGTCATTTCAATGGCTCGAGCGGCGAGTTCGTCTTCGCCGTAGTCCCAGAGGGCGGCGGCCACCTGGCTCTTCGAGGTGTGTACCTGGAAGTTGGGCTTGCCGCGCAGGAGCTTCTTGAGCTCGGCGCGCGCCCCACGTCGCGCCATGAACTTCATGGGCTCACGCTATGGGTGTCTGCGCACAACTCAACCACTCGCGGCATGAGCGGCCGATCAACTCTGCCCGCCATTGGGCTGGCCCAGCACTTCGCTCAGCCACTTCACCTGTCCCTGTGCCGCTGCCAGGGCTGTCTCGAACGTGGGATAGACCTGCACCGAGTAGTAGGTGAGCGGCGTCCATGCGCCCATGTCTTCGACGTCGCGACGAAACTCCTCGTATCCGAAGCTGCCGTCAGGTCGTTCGAAGATGTCGACGCAACGGTCCCGCGTCGGGGTCGAGGGACTGGCCACGACTCGCCATGATGGGTCCAATCTCGATGACACACCAGAAGCGTATGCACCTGCGGTCCATCGTTGAGCACCGACCGCAGACAAACCCGGAGCGGCATGTGCGAGCATCTGGAGGTGCTAGACGTGACCGTCGATGAACTCATCGCGCGGTACCGCACAGCCCTGGTGTCCATGGACAGCATGAGCCTCGAGCAGGACCGCGGGGCGCGGAACTGGAACCCCAGAGTTCACGAGGTTCAGCGTGCCCAATTGGCACTTCGTGAGACCGCTGAGGGCCGAGCCGCCATCACCTCGCTCATCGACGATGCAGTGCCCACCGTTGCCCGGTGGGCCGCCGCCCACGCTCTCTTCTGGGACGAGGCGAGGGCTCGAACGCGCCTTGACGCTGAGCGATCAGCCGGACAACTCGACGCGGCCACGACTCTCCCGAACGACCGGCGCCCCGTGGTCATCCGAACCCGACACGTACAGGTCACGCAGCGTGAAGGTGCCGTTGGTTCGACGCATGATCTCCTTCAGGTACGCCACCAGCGCGCCTGGTCCCTGGAAGTCCCTGGCCGTCCGCGAGCTCCCGGACAGGTGCCAGGTCACGTCTTCATGAATGCTGGTTGCCAGCGTTTCAAGGTCGCCGGATCGAAGGCATCGGCGGCACGCTGATAGGTAACAGCGTTGGGGTGCGCGGAGCTGAGGGTCCCCCGTTGACCTCGGCGGACTCGCCAATCGCACGTTCTGCTCGACCACTCCCATGCCAGCCCGCAACGGGGCACGGATCAGCGGGACTGGCTTGTCGCGCTGAGTTCTCCGGTAGCGTCTGTGTAGAACCCTCGGTGGAGCTGCATCGACCAGGATTGAGGGGATACGGCAGGTGCATGGCGAATGCTCGGCCTGTGGCGCGTCGGTGCGTGCAGGAGCGAAGTTCTGCCCTGAATGTGGTGCCGTGATCGGAGCGCGGGTCTGTTCATCCTGCGGAACGCCCTCGGAGCGTGGCAGGTTCTGCGACGAGTGCGGGACGCCGCTGCCCGACGTCGCCTCGCGAGTCGCGCCCGCAGCGGCGCCTCCTGCTGCGCCGGTCGCGGAGCGGCGGGTGACGTCGGTGCTGTTCGGAGACCTCGTGGGGTTCACGCCGTTGTCGGAGTTCAAGGACTCCGAGGAGGTCCGCGAGCTCTTGTCTGCCTACTTCGACCGGTGCCGGGTCATCGTGGGGCGCTATGGCGGGGTGGTGGAGAAGTTCATCGGCGACGCGGTGATGGCGGTGTGGGGAGTGCCGGTCGCCCACGAGGACGACGCCGAACGCGCGGTTCGGGCCGGCCTGGAGCTAGTGGCCGCCATCGCGGCGATGGGTGAAGAGGTCGGGACGCCGGGGCTCGCGATGCGGGTCGGGATCGTGACCGGTGAGGTCGCAGTCACGCTTGGGGCCACGGCCGAGGGCATGGTCGCTGGTGATGCTGTGAACACCGCGGCCCGGGTCCAGTCGGCGGCCGAGCCCGGCCGTGTCTGGGCCGACGAGGCGACGAGGTTACTCGCGAGTGCCGCGATCACCTTCACCGACACCGGCGAGCACGAGCTGAAGGGCAAGGCTGCGCCGGTACGGCTGTGGGCCGCCGGGAGCGTCGTCGCCGACGTCGGTGGTGGACAGCGGGTCGACGGGCTGGAGGCGCCGTTCACGGGCCGGGACGCAGACCTGCGGCTGGTCAAGGAGCTGTTCCATGGAACCGAGGAGACGCATCGGCCTCGACTGGTGGTCCTCGACGGCGAGGCCGGGGTGGGCAAGTCCCGGTTGGCCTGGGAGTTCGAGAAGTACGTCGACGGGCTGGCGGCCACCATCCGGTGGCACCGGGGCCGGTGTCTGTCCTACGGCGACGGGGTCGCGTTCTGGGCACTCGCCGAGGCGCTGCGCACTCGGTTCGGGCTGCTTGAGGCCGACACTGGCGACGTCGTGGCGGAGCGGCTGGACGCCGGACTGGCCGAGCTGGTCCCCAGCGTCGCCGACCGGGACTGGCTGCGCCCTCGGCTCGCCGTTCTGCTGGGCGCCCGCGGTACCGGCGCCTTCGCCCGTGAGGACCTGTTCACGGCCTGGACGGCCTTCCTCGAGTACCTCGCGGAGGGCCAGAGCGCCGTGGTGCTCGTGATCGACGACGCACAGCACGCTGACGACTCGCTGCTGGACTTCCTCGACCACCTGCTGGCCACCGCGCAGGCGCCCGTCTTCGTTTTGGCCCTGGCCCGGCCCGAACTCCTGAGCCATCGCCCGGCACTGGGTGGTCGGCGGGCGACCGTGGTGCGCTTGGACCCGCTCGACGACGTGGCCATGGCCCGTCTGGTCGACGGGCTCGTCGCCGGCCTGCCCGACGCTTCCCGTCAAGCTCTCGTGACACGTGCCGACGGGATCCCGCTTTATGCGGTGGAGACCGTTCGCGCCCTGGTCGACCGCGACCTGGTGATTCCCCACGAGGGACAGTACGTTCCCGCAGACACCTCCACCCTCGACCTGGATGCGATCGGCGCCCCGGCGTCGTTGCAGGCGCTGGTCGCTGCCCGGCTCGACTCGCTGGCGCCCGAGGAGAAGGCTCTCGTGACAGGTGCCAGTGTCCTAGGAGCGTCGTTCACGGTCGACGGGTTGGTGGCTCTGGGCGCCGACCCGCAGCAGGTCCAGAGCCTCTTGGACTCGCTGCGGCGCAAGGAGATCGTGACCCTGCAGACCGACCGCTTCAGCGCCGAGCGCGGCCAGTACCGGTTCGTGCAGTCGGTGGTCCGACAGGTCGCCTACGCCACCCAGTCTCGCCGCGACCGCACGACCCGCCACCTCGCAGCCGCCGAGCACCTGGCGGCCCTGCCCGACCCTGGTGACGACTTCGCTGTGGTGATCGCCCGTCACCTCCTCGACGCCGTCGAGTGGGCGCCGGACCACGGCCCCGACAGCGGGGTGCTGGCCGCGCGCGCGTGCACCTACCTCGAACGAGCCGCCGCCCGCGCCCGCCGGGTCGGCGCCCCCGGTGAGGCCCAACGCCTCCTCGAGGTGGCCCTGGACTCCATTCAGGGCGACGCCGACCGCGCGCGACTGCACCTGAGCGCCTCCGAGGTGGCCGACGACGCCGGGCACGCGGCCGAGGCGCAAGCGCATGGCGAAGCCGCGCTCGACCTCTTCGACCGGGTGCACGACCCCATCGACGCAGCACGCGCGGCGGCAGCAGTCGCCTGGGCCATGTGGGGCAACCACGCGGCCGCAGTCGCCATCGCCGAACCACGGTGGCAGGCACTCGAGGGCATGGCCGGAGGGGAGCTCGCCCGGTTCGAGCTGGCTCGCGGCCTGGCCGCGGCGCACGCAGGTCTTGGGAACCTCCAGGTACAGATCCAGTACGCCGGCCAGATGGTCACCCTGGCCGAGGCGCTGGACGACCCGGTGGCCTTGGCGACCGCACTGGGCTCGCTCGGGACGGCGTACCTCGCCGCGGGGGCCAACCGCGCCGGCATCATCCTGCTCGAGGCATCAGCAGCGCTCGCACTTGAGCGTGATCTCCCCTTTCCCCTGGCCCGGGCCACGAACAACCTGAGTGCGTTCCAGAACAGCCGCGACCTGACGTCCGCCCTCCGGTACGCCGACCAGTCCTATGAAGTGGCCCGCCGAGCAGGTCTGCAGATCTATCTGGAGGTCGCCGTGATCAACAAGGCGGTCGGGTTGTGGTGCTCGGGCCGCTTCTCGGAGGTCGCCCTGCTCCTGGCGGAGGGGTTGCAGGGCAATGACATCCAGACGCGGATCGCGTGGAGAACCCTCGAGGTCTGGCTCGCTGAGGCTCAGGGTCGACCTCTTCCGCATCGTATCGAGAGCAGCGACGACCACACTGATTCGGAGCTTCATCTGGCGTGGTTGCGCAGCGCGGACCTGCCTCGAGCGGTCGCGGCGAGCGACCACGACGAGGTGACACGTCTTGCTCCGCTTGTCGTCGAGCACGCGCTGGCGGCCGCGGGCCTCGACGACGACTTCTTCCTCCTCTGGCCCCAGTCCGTCCTGGCAGCGCTGGCTGTCGACGAGCTCGACCTCGCCGAGCAACTCCTGGCGCCGGTCACTGCCGCGCTGCCCGGCAGGCGGCCACCCGTTGTCGCTGCCCAGTGGCACCGCCTGCGCGGGCTGCTGGCCGCCGCTCGCGGCGACGAGCCGGAGCTGGCCGAGACCGAGATGCGAGCCGGGATCGATGCGCTGGGGGCCTTCGGGGCCGCGGCCTTTCACGCGCAGGCGCAGGAGGAGCTCGGCCGGTGGCTGGCCACGCACGGCCGCTCCGAGGAGGCCGTGCCGCTCCTGGACGCCGCCCGTACGATGTACGCCGATATCGGCGCCACCGGCTGGCTCGCCGGACTCGAGACCTGGGCCCGCACCTCTCAACAGGCAGCGGCGTTGACCACCACACCGTTCTGATGCTGTCCGAGCAGGCCCGGGGGCCGGCTGGACCTACTCAGCGGCCGCGGCCATGTTCATGGTCGCCCCGCGTACCGCGAAGAAGTGGGCCGAGGGGTACCGGCTCGAAGGAACGAAGGGGATGACCGACCGAAGCTCCCCGGCCGCATCACAGCCCAACCAAGACACCGCCCTCGGTGGTGCGCAAGATCATGGCCCTGCGGTGGCGCCACTGGCTCGGGCCGGTACAGATCGGCGGCCGGCTCGGATCCCGGCCTCGACGGTGCACGCCGTGCTCGTGCGGTGCCGGGTCAACCGGCTCTCGCGGATCGACCGGGTGACCGGAGAACCCTGACGCCGTTACGAGCACGACCACTCCGGCTCGCTGATCCATGTCGACGTCACCAAGTTCGCCAACATCCCCGACGGCGGCGGGTGGCGCCACGTGGGCCGGGTGCGTGGCCGACGCAACAGGGAGGCCACGGCCCAAAGGGCCGGTCAGCGCGGCAACGCCTACCGGCCCACGATCGGCACCGCGTACCTGCACACCGTGATCGACGACCACTCCCGCGTGGCATACGTCGAGATCTGCTCCGACGAGAAGGCCGCCACCGCGATCGGAGTGCTGCAGCGGGCGGTGGCCTGGTACGCCGCACGTGGCGTGACCGTGGAGCGGGTTCTGTCCGACAACGGCTCGGCCTACAAGTCCTACGCCTGGCGCGACGCGTGCGAACAACTACTCCCTGGACATCACACCCAGGGCGCGCACGCGGACACAGGCCTGGCGCGCGTCCTGTCGCCCGCCACCGTGGCGCCTGGTTCCGTGGACCCCACCTGGGCGGTG
>CAVPRS010000002.1:0-554265 GCA_963707895.1 uncultured Actinomycetota bacterium
TGGCCGCCGGTGCGACCGCGGTCGTCTCGGCGCGGGGGTCGCCCGCCAGCACCGGACCCGCCGGTCGGACGGCCCGCGCTTCCGCGACGATCGCTGCTCTCCTCGGCCACGCCATCAACTCCTCGGTTCAGTTCGGGTGCAGGCGTCAGTTGTCGGGGCCGTACGCTCACCGTCGCTCAGTGTACGGATGCCGCACGTCGGCACCGGGCGCCACGGCACTGCCGGCGGCCCTTTCCGGACAATGAGAAAGGGCCCGCCTAAATAGGCGGGCCCTTTCTTGAAAGTATGTCCGGCTGCGTCCTACTCTCCCACACCGTCACCAGTGCAGTACCATCGGCGCTGAAGGGCTTAGCTTCCGGGTTCGGAATGGAGCCGGGCGTTTCCCCTTCGCTATGACAGCCGAAACTCTATGGAGATGTCAGTCTTCCCGACCGTATCTCGGGAACTGCACAGTGGACGCGAACACGCATTGAAATCTTTGGGTGTGTATCAAGTTATCGGCTTATTAGTACCAGTCAGCTACATGCATTGCTGCACTTCCACGTCTGGCCTATCAACCCGGTAGTCTAGCCGGGAGCCTCTCGGGGTAAACCCCATGGAAACCTCATCTTGAAGCGTGCTTCCCGCTTAGATGCTTTCAGCGGTTATCACTTCCGAACGTAGCTAATCAGCCGTGCCCTTGGCAGGACAACTGACACACCAGAGGTTCGTCCAACCCGGTCCTCTCGTACTAGGGTCAGCCCTTCTCAAGTTTCCTACGCGCACAGCGGATAGGGACCGAACTGTCTCACGACGTTCTAAACCCAGCTCGCGTACCGCTTTAATGGGCGAACAGCCCAACCCTTGGGAGCAACTCCACCCCCAGGATGCGACGAGCCGACATCGAGGTGCCAAACCATGCCGTCGATATGGACTCTTGGGCAAGATCAGCCTGTTATCCCCGGGGTACCTTTTATCCGTTGAGCGACGGCGCTTCCACAAGCCACCGCCGGGTCACTAGTTCCGACTTTCGTCCCTGCTCGAGATGTCTCTCTCGCAGTCAAGCTCCCTTGTGCACTTACACTCGAAACCTGATTGCCAACCAGGCTGAGGGAACCTTTGAGCGCCTCCGTTACCTTTTAGGAGGCAACCGCCCCAGTTAAACTACCCACCAGGCACTGTCCCTGATCCGGATCACGGACCGAGGTTAGATATCCAGAACGACCAGAGTGGTATTTCAACGTTGACTCCACACACACTGGCGTGCATGCTTCACAGTCTCCCACCTATCCTACACAAGCCGTACCGAACACCAATACCAAGCTATAGTAAAGGTCCCGGGGTCTTTCCGTCCTGCTGCGCGTAACGAGCATCTTTACTCGTAGTGCAATTTCGCCGAGTTCGCGGTTGAGACAGTGGAGAAGTCGTTACGCCATTCGTGCAGGTCGGAACTTACCCGACAAGGAATTTCGCTACCTTAGGATGGTTATAGTTACCACCGCCGTTTACTGGGGCTTAAATTCTCAGCTTCGACCCGAAGGTCTAACCGGTCCTCTTAACCTTCCAGCACCGGGCAGGCGTCAGTCCGTATACATCGTCTTGCGACTTCGCACGGACCTGTGTTTTTAGTAAACAGTCGCTTCTCCCTGGTCTCTGCGGCCCTTTCCCCTAGCTCGTAAAGAGCTTCAGGGTCCGGGCCCCCCTTCTCCCGAAGTTACGGGGGCATTTTGCCGAATTCCTTAACCACGATTCACTCGATCGCCTTGGTATTCTCTACCTAACCACCTGAGTCGGTTTGGGGTACGGGCGGCTCGAACCTCGCTAGAAGATTTTCTTGGCAGCATAGGATCACCCTGCTTCCCGCATTCGCGGTCACTATCAGGTCTCAGGATATGTGTGAGACGGATTTGCCTATCTCACTCCCTACACCCTTGGACGTGGACTACCATCGCCACGCGGAGGCTACCTTCCTGCGTCTCTCCATCGCTTGACTACTACTACCTAGGGTCGCGCGCTCCGCTTGAGCCCTCTCCCGAAGGATTGGTGAACAAGTTTCAGGCGCTTAGCATCAGAAGGTTCGTCATGGGCGGTTCTTCGCCGGTTCCGGAATATCAACCGGATGTCCATCGACTACGCCTGTCGGCCTCGCCTTAGGTCCCGACTTACCCAGGGCAGATTAGCTTGACCCTGGAACCCTTGGTTATTCGGCGGACGGGTTTCTCACCCGTCATTCGCTACTCATGCCTGCATTCTCACTCGTGTGGCCTCCACGACTGGATCACTCCGCCGCTTCCCTGGCCACACGACGCTCCCCTACCCATCAACACGCTTGGATCGTGAACCCGCAGGTGTCACGACCGGGCAATGTGTCAATGCCACAGCTTCGGTGGTGTGCTTGAGCCCCGCTACATTGTCGGCGCGGAATCACTTGACCAGTGAGCTATTACGCACTCTTTAAAGGGTGGCTGCTTCTAAGCCAACCTCCTGGTTGTCAATGCAACTCCACATCCTTTCCCACTTAGCACACGCTTAGGGACCTTAGATGGTGGTCTGGGCTGTTTCCCTCTCGACTACGGAGCTTATCCCCCGCAGTCTCACTGCCACGCTCTCACTTACCGGCATTCGGAGTTTGGCTAACGTCAGTAACCTGGTAAGGCCCATTAGCTATCCAGTAGCTCTACCTCCGGTAAGAAACACGTGACGCTGCACCTAAATGCATTTCGGGGAGAACCAGCTATCACGGAGTTTGATTGGCCTTTCACCCCTACCCACAGCTCATCCCCTCAGTTTTCAACCTAAGTGGGTTCGGTCCTCCACGACGTCTTACCGTCGCTTCAACCTGGCCATGGGTAGATCACTCCGCTTCGGGTCTAGACCCAGCGACTAAATCGCCCTATTCGGACTCGCTTTCGCTACGGCTTCCCCACACGGGTTAACCTCGCCACTGAGCACTAACTCGCAGGCTCATTCTTCAAAAGGCACGCTGTCACCCCACAAGGAGGCTCCAACGGATTGTAGGCAAACGGTTTCAGGATCTATTTCACTCCCCTCCCGGGGTACTTTTCACCTTTCCCTCACGGTACTTGTCCGCTATCGGTCACCAGGGAATATTTAGGCTTAGCGGGTGGTCCCGCCGGATTCACACGGGATTTCTCGGGCCCCGTGCTACTTGGGATGGTTCTCTGGAGTGCTCGCCATTTCGTCTACGGGGGTCGCACCCTCTGTGCCGGGCCTTTCAATGCCCTTCGACTATGACGCGCATTTCTGACTCCATGTCGGATTGTCAGATCCGACTGAGAAGTCCCACGACCCCGACCATGCAACGCCTGACAGCTATCACACATGATCGGTTTAGCCTGTTCCGCTTTCGCTCGCCACTACTCACGGAATCGCGGTTGCTTTCTCTTCCTGTGGGTACTGAGATGTTTCACTTCCCCACGTTCCCTCTACCCGCCCTATGTGTTCAGGCGGGAGTGACTGGACTTGCCTCCAGCCGGGTTTCCCCATTCGGAAATCCTCGGATCACAGTCTGGTTATCGACTCCCCGAGGCTTATCGCAGATTCCTACGTCCTTCTTCGGTTCCTGGTGCCAAGGCATCCACCGTTTGCCCTTAAAAACTTGATGCACAAAGATTTTAAGATGCTCGCGTCCACTGTGTAGTTCTCAACATACGGGCGGGCCCCCACCGGAGTCGACGCCTGCCGAGCAAGCTCGGTGGTTCGTCGCGGTAGGGGTCCTGGGCCGTAAACGGCCTGAGGTGGGGCTTTCGCCCGAGCCCTCAGGACCCAACAACGTGTCAGGCACCGTTCCCTCGCCGGCCACTTTCCACACTGCTTGCGCAGCTGTACTCGTGAGCCGGACCAGGTCCGGTGCCAAATAATCGATGTTCCACCCTTGAGCACCTGCTGACCGACATTCGCAGTCAGACCAGGCTCTGGATCGCTATTGCGACCAGTGCTCCTTAGAAAGGAGGTGATCCAGCCGCACCTTCCGGTACGGCTACCTTGTTACGACTTAGTCCCAATCGCCAGTCCCACCTTCGACGGCTCCCTCCACAAGGGTTGGGCCACCGGCTTCGGGTGTTACCGACTTTCGTGACTTGACGGGCGGTGTGTACAAGGCCCGGGAACGTATTCACCGCAGCGTTGCTGATCTGCGATTACTAGCGACTCCGACTTCATGGGGTCGAGTTGCAGACCCCAATCCGAACTGAGACCGGTTTTTTGGGATTCGCTCCATCTTGCGATTTCGCAGCCCTTTGTACCGGCCATTGTAGCATGTGTGAAGCCCAAGACATAAGGGGCATGATGATTTGACGTCATCCCCACCTTCCTCCGAGTTGACCCCGGCAGTCTCCTATGAGTCCCCGCCTTTACGCGCTGGCAACATAGAACGAGGGTTGCGCTCGTTGCGGGACTTAACCCAACATCTCACGACACGAGCTGACGACAACCATGCACCACCTGTACACCGACCTTGCGGGGCACCCATCTCTGGGTGTTTCCGGTGTATGTCAAGCCTTGGTAAGGTTCTTCGCGTTGCATCGAATTAATCCACATGCTCCGCCGCTTGTGCGGGCCCCCGTCAATTCCTTTGAGTTTTAGCCTTGCGGCCGTACTCCCCAGGCGGGGAACTTAATGCGTTAGCTGCGGCACAGATCTCGTGGAATGAGACCCACACCTAGTTCCCAACGTTTACGGCGTGGACTACCAGGGTATCTAATCCTGTTCGCTCCCCACGCTTTCGCTTCTCAGCGTCAGTAGTGGCCCAGAGACCTGCCTTCGCCATCGGTGTTCCTCCTGATATCTGCGCATTTCACCGCTACACCAGGAATTCCAGTCTCCCCTACCACACTCTAGTCTGCCCGTACCCACCGCAAGTCCGGGGTTGAGCCCCGGATTTTCACGGCAGACGCGACAAACCGCCTACAAGCTCTTTACGCCCAATAATTCCGGACAACGCTCGCACCCTACGTATTACCGCGGCTGCTGGCACGTAGTTAGCCGGTGCTTCTTCTGCAGGTACCGTCACTTTCGCTTCTTCCCTGCTGAAAGAGGTTTACAACCCGAAGGCCTTCATCCCTCACGCGGCGTCGCTGCATCAGGCTTTCGCCCATTGTGCAATATTCCCCACTGCTGCCTCCCGTAGGAGTCTGGGCCGTGTCTCAGTCCCAGTGTGGCCGGTCGCCCTCTCAGGCCGGCTACCCGTCGTCGCCTTGGTGAGCCGTTACCTCACCAACTAGCTGATAGGCCGCGAGTCCATCCCAGACCGAAAAACTTTCCAAACGGTAGCCATGTGGCTCCGTCTCGTATCCGGTATTAGCTCCGGTTTCCCGGGGTTATTCCAGAGTCTGGGGCAGGTTACTCACGTGTTACTCACCCGTTCGCCACTGATCACCCAAGAGCAAGCTCTCGAGGTCACCGTTCGACTTGCATGTGTTAAGCACGCCGCCAGCGTTCGTCCTGAGCCAGGATCAAACTCTCCGTTGATGTTTGACTCTCGGCGAACCGAGAAATCTTGACTATCGGCGAACCGATAAATCTTTACCCTTGGAGGGTTGTTTCACTGGCTGAGCACGAACAACTAGCTTTCGCTGTTGTTCGTTGTCAACCAAAGGATTTTCGTGCATCGCTGCGTCGCCGGCCTGGTGGCCGACTCGGAAACGATGCGACGAGGTATTACTTGGCATCGATTTTTGACACGCTGTTGAGTTCTCAAGGTTCGGACGCGCACCAGCGACTGGCTCATCGAGCTCGTCGTCGGGGCTGGTATCCGTGTCGCCCGCCGTGGCGGGACAACTGTTCTAACTTACCCGCGTCCATGCTTGGGCGTCAAATCCGTGATCCGCTCTGGGAGCGGTCGAACTTGATCACGCTTGGATCTCTGCGGGGCGCCCACACTAGCACCTCGCGGTGGCCAGCTCCAACTCGTTCTCCGTGCCCACCGAGGTGGTCTGACGGGTCCCTGTCGGGTGTGGGTTCAGCTCGCGGGACCGGCCTGCTTGGGGCTGGGTGGTGACCCATCCGCTTGGCGTCCGTTCCTCCCTCTCGGGCTGACGTCGAGAACATTAGATGACGTTCCCCGCAGAACACAAATCGGCGTCGCCAGCGGCGGGTCGTGGAGGGTGCGATTCGATGGAACACGTTGCGGGACATCGTATTTGGTAGTCCGCGTCCAGGTCGAGGCACTCAGTGAGCGCTCAACCGGCGTCCGGCAGGCGCCCGGCCGCCAGCGCCTTGCGACCACGCCGGAACACGACGACCCGCCCATGGAGCACGTCCGCGGGGGTGATCACCCGTTCGGCGTCGGTCACCTTCTCGCCGTTGACCGACGCTCCCCCGTCGCCGATGGCCCGTCGGGCCGCGTTGCGCGACTCGACCAGGCCCACCGCCACGAGCGCGTCGACCACGCTCATCCCGACGTGCACCACGCCCCCCGGCAGCTCCGCGGTGGCGTCGACGAGGGTGCCGGCGTCGAGGCCGCGCAGGTCGCCCTTGCCGAACAGCGCCTCACTGGCGGCCTGCACCGCCGCCGTCGCTCCCGCGCCGTGCACCAGGGTCGTCACGTCGGCGGCGAGGGTCCGCTGCGCCGCGCGGCGGAACGGCTCCTGCTCCACCTGGCGCTCGAGCTCGGCCAGCTCCTCGCGGGTGCGGTCGGTGAACACCCGCAGCAGGGTGAGCACCGAGGCGTCCTCGACGTTGAGCCAGTACTGGTAGAAGGCGTAGGGGCTGGTCATCTCGGCGGACAGCCAGATGGCGTTGCCGGCGCTCTTGCCGAACTTCTCGCCGGAGCTGTCGGTGAGCAGCGGCGTCGTCAGCAGGTGCACCGACGCACCCTCGACCCGGTGGATCAGGTCGGACCCGGCGGTGAGGTTTCCCCACTGGTCGTTGCCACCGGTCTGGAGCGTGCAGCCGAAGTCGCGGTAGAGCTGCAGGTAGTCGAGCCCCTGGAGCAGCTGGTAGCTGAACTCGGTGTAGGAGATGCCCTCGTCGCTGTTCAGCCGCGCGGCGATGGCCTCCTTCTTCACCATCTGGTTGACCCGGAAGTGCTTGCCGACGTCGCGCAGGAAGTCCAGCGCCGACATCGGCGCGGTCCAGTCGAGGTTGTCGACGAAGATCGCGGGGTTGTCGCCCGCCGAGGCCAGGAACGGCTCGACCTGGCGGCGGATGTTCGCCACCCACTCGGCCGTCTGCTCCTTGGTCTTGAGAACCCGCTCCGCCGTCGGCCGGGGGTCGCCGATCAGCCCGGTCGACCCGCCGACGAGGCAGATGACGCGGTGCCCGGCCCGCTGCAGGTGGCGCAGCACGACGAGCTGCACGAGGTTGCCGAAGTGCAGCGAGGGAGCCGTGGGGTCGAAGCCGCAGTACGCCGTGATTGGCCCGTCGGCGAGTGCCTGGCGCAGCGCGGACTCGTCGGTGGTCTGCGCCACCAGCCCCCGCCACTGCAGCTCGTCGAGGATGTCGCTCACTGGTCGTTCCCTTCGCCGCGCGGGCGCCACGGCCGGATGCCGGGCGCCCGCCACAGCCTGCCACGCACCGCCGCGTGGCGCGGGCAGCGCCTGCCGTGCGGACGCCGACCCCTCACGCCCGCTCGTCGGCCAGCACCGCGTAGGTGAGCCCGTCGACCCAGCCGAGCTCGGCGTGCCACGAGTCACGCACCCCGTGCTGCTCGCGCCGCATGCCGGCCTTCTCCATGACCCGCCACGACGCGATGTTGTCGGCGAAGCAACTGGCGGTGACGCGGTGCAGGCCGAGGTCGCCGAAGGCGAGGTCGAGCGCGGCGCGGACCATCTCGGTGGCGTAGCCGCGGCCGTGGTGCGCCGGGTCGAGGAGGTAGCCGAGCAGCCCCTCGCTCCCCAGCGCGGGCGAGTCGGGGCCCTGCCCCATGCCGTCGCCCACCTCGAGCGAGAGCGTGCCCACGACCCCGCCGTCGACGACGGCCACGACGGAGTGGTCCCGCGGGTCGGCCGCCCCGCGCCACCAGGACGCCCGGTACGTCTGCGGGTCGACCTCGGTGCGCAGCAGCCAGCGCGTGACGTCGGGGTGGTTGCGCCACGCCAGCACCGCGTCGAGGTCCGCGTCGGACGGCACCCGCAGCTCGAGGTGGTCGGTGCGCCGGGGCCAGAGCTCGGGTCGGGTCATGCGACCTGCCTACCGGTCGCGCCCTGCCCCGCGCCACCGGGTTCCCGCGAGCAGGCTCGGTACGCCATCGGGCACACTGGCCCGCCATGAGCACCGACGCGGCACCCGCACCCGACCTCACGACCTTCGTCGCCGGCCTGCCCAAGGCCGAGCTGCACGTGCACCACGTCGGGTCGGCCTCACCGCGGATCGTCGCCGAGCTCGCGCAGCGGCATCCCGACAGCCCCGTGCCGCACGACCCCGAGGCCCTCGCCCGCTTCTTCACCTTCACCGACTTCGCCCACTTCATCGACGTCTACCTCACGACGGTCGGGCTGCTGCGCACCGCCGAGGACGTGCGGATGCTCACCTACGAGGTGGCGCGGGACCTCGCGGTCCAGCAGGTGCGCTACGCCGAGCTGACGATGACGCCCTACACGTCGGTCGTGCGCGGCATCCCGATCGAGGCGTACACCGAGGCGATCGAGGACGCCCGCGTCGCCGCCGAGCGCGACCACGGTGTCGTGCTGCGCTGGATCTACGACATCCCCGGTGAGTCGGGCCTGGAGTCCGCCGACGCGACCCTGTCCTACGCCCTCGACCACCGGCCCGAGGCCCTCGTCGGCTTCGGGCTGGGTGGCCCCGAGATCGGTGTGCCACGGGCCCAGTTCGCGCCGCACTTCTCGGCCGCGCGGGCCGCCGGGCTGCACTCGGTCCCCCACTCCGGCGAGTCGACCGGCCCCCAGTCGGTGTGGGACGCCCTGACCCTCCTCGGCGCCGAGCGGATCGGCCACGGCACGTCGGCGGTGCAGGACCCGGCCCTGCTCGCGCACCTCGCCGAGCACGGCATCCCCCTGGAGGTCTGCCCGACCAGCAACGTCGCGACCCGGGTCGTCGAGCGCATCGAGGAGCACCCGATCCGCGCGATGCGCGACGCCGGCGTCGTCGTCACCGTGAACAGCGACGACCCGCCGATGTTCGGCACCACGCTGAACCGCGAGTACGAGATCGCGGCCGGCCTGCTCGACCTCGACGCGGCGGGCGTGGCCGAGCTCGCCGTGGCCGCGGTCGACGCCAGCTTCGCCCCGGATGACGTGAAGGTGCCGCTGCGCGCCGAGATCGCCGCGTACGCCGGCCTGCCGCCGGGCGCCAGGGGCTGAGCCGGGGTCAGCGCAGCGCGGACGTCACGCGCACGGCACCGGCCCCGAAGCTCGTGTCGGCCCACGCCGTGGAGGCTGCCGTCGGGATGGCCGCGGCGAGGATCGGGGCGGACGGGCGGTACATCCCGCTGTGACGGCTCAGCGGTGCGCCGAGTTCCCGGGGCGGCCGGGTCGGTAGGCGCTCACCGTCGGGTCGCCGTCGACCCAGAACCGCCAGGGGTAGGTCGCCCCGTCGCCGCCCGGGCCGCTCACGCCCACGCGCGGGCCGGTGCGCACCTCGGTCGCCTCGACGAGCACCTCCGGGGCCTCGACGCGGCCACCGGCTCGCGGGCCGACGAGCGACATGCCGTTGTGCTCGCGGCCGAGGGCCAGGGTCGTCGCGAGCCGGGCCGGACCCCGGGCCAGGTCACGCGGACGGAACCCGGGGCGACGCCCGGCCGCGACGTCGTGCCCGTCGACGACCTCGCCGGCCCGCAGCAGCACCGCCGAGGCCTCCCCCTCGGGGCCGGTCACGACGTTGGCGCAGAAGTGCATCCCGTAGGTGAAGTACACGTAGAGGCGGCCGGCCGGGCCGAACATCACCTCGTTGCGCGGCGACCGGCCACGGAAGGCGTGCGACGCGGGATCCGCGGCACCGGCGTACGCCTCGACCTCGGTCAGCCGCACGGTGACGCCGCCGTGGCTGATGCGGCACCCGAGCAGGTCACGCGCCACCCGCAGCGGGTCACGCGCGAAGAACGCCTTCGGGAGCGGGTGGGCGGGGGGCACGAGCCCAGTGTGCTCGCTGTCGCTCAGCGGACCGTCGGCAGGACCTGCGACCAGTCGCGGTGGCCGGCTGCCGTGGCCACCGCCCGGCCGAGCTGCTCGCGCACCCGGACCGGCGCGGTGCCGCCCCTGGCCGAGCGTGAGGCGAGCGAACCGGGCACCGAGAGCACGTCGCGCACCGCCGGCGTGAGGTGCGGGCTGACGGCGGCGAGGTCGTCGTCGGACAGGTCCCACAGCTCGATGCCGCGCCCCTCGCACTCGCGCACGCACGCGCCGGCGACCTCGTGGGCCACCCGGAACGGCACGCCCTCGCGCACGAGCCACTCGGCGACGTCGGTGGCCAGCGAGAAGCCCTGCGGCGCGAGCGCCTCGAGCCGCTCGGTGTCGAAGACCATCGTCGCGACCATCCCGCTGAACGCCGGGAGCAGCACCTCGAGGGTGTCGACGGCGTCGAACACCGGCTCCTTGTCCTCCTGCAGGTCGCGGTTGTAGGCCAGCGGCAGCGACTTCAGGGTGGTGAGCAGCCCCGCGAGGTCGCCCACGAGGCGGCCGGCCTTGCCGCGGGCCAGCTCGGCGACGTCGGGGTTCTTCTTCTGCGGCATGATGCTCGACCCGGTCGAGTAGGCGTCGTCGAGCGTGACGAACGAGAACTCCTTGGTCGCCCAGAGCACGACCTCCTCGGCGAGCCGGGAGACGTCGACGGCGGTCATCGCCATGACGAACGAGAACTCGGCCGCGAAGTCGCGGCTGGCGGTGCCGTCGATCGAGTTCTCGACCGAGCTCTCGAAGCCCAGGTCGGCGGCGACGGCCTCGGGGTCCAGGCCCAGGGAGGACCCGGCGAGCGCGCCGGAGCCGTAGGGCGAGACCGCCGCACGGACGTCCCAGTCGCGCAGCCGGTCGACGTCGCGCAGGAGCGCCCACGCGTGGGCCAGCAGGTGGTGGGAGAGCAGCACCGGCTGGGCGTGCTGGAGGTGGGTGCGCCCCGGCATCGCGACGCCGAGGTGCCGGGTGGCCTGGGCGACCAGGGCGTCGACCACGTCGAGCACCAGGCCTGCGACGACGCGGGCGTGCTCGCGCAGGTACATGCGGAACAGGGTGGCCACCTGGTCGTTGCGCGAGCGTCCGGCGCGGAGCCGCCCGCCGACGTCGGCGCCGGCCCGGTCGATGAGGCCGCGCTCGAGCGCGGAGTGCACGTCCTCGTCGGACTCGTCGGGCATGAAGGCCCCGGACTCGACGTCGGCGCGCAGCCGGTCGAGGGCGTCGAGCATGGCGGCGAGGGTGTCGTCGTCGAGCAGGCCCGCGGCGTGCAGCACCCGGGCGTGCGCGCGCGATCCGGCCAGGTCGTGCAGGGCCAGCCGCCAGTCGAAGTGGGTCGACTTCGACAGGGCAGCCAGTGCGTCGGCCGGGCCGCCGGCGAAGCGCCCGCCCCACAGGGCCGAGCCGGGTGCGGACGGGCGGGACGTGCCGCTCGGGCCGGTCGGGCCGGTCGGGTCGGTCACGGGAGGTCCCTCCGGGTGTAGGACAGCAGGCGGTCGGCGACCTCGGCGCTGCGCTGCTCGCCGGCCGTCACCACCATGATGGTGTCGTCGCCGGCGATGGTGCCCAGCACCCCCTCCAGCCCGGCGTGGTCGAGCGCGGACGCCAGGAAGCTCGCCGCCCCCGGCGGGGTGCGCAGGATCAGCAGGTTGGCGGAGTGGTCGGCCGAGACGAGCAGCTCGTGGCAGCGGGCCTGGAGCCGGGTGACCCGCTCCTCACCGTCGGGCGCGGCGCGCACCGTGCGGTCGCCGCCCTCCCCCGGCACGGCATACACGAGGTTCTTGCCCACGCGCACCCGCTCGGCGCCCACGTCGACGAGGTCGCGCGACAGGGTGGCCTGGGTGACCTCGATGCCGTCCTCGGCGAGGTGGTCGAGCAGCTCGGTCTGGGAGCGCACCGGGGTCGACGCGAGGATCTCGACGATGCGCTGCTGGCGCGCGGCGCGCGAGGTGGAGATCGTCATCACGCCACCGCCTCGCCCGTGCGGTGCTGCTCGACGAGCCACGAGAGCAGGGCCTTCTGCGCGTGCAGGCGGTTCTCGGCCTCCTGCCAGACCAGGGATGCCGGGCCGTCGATCACCGCGGCGTCGACCTCGAGCCCGCGGTAGGCCGGCAGGCAGTGCAGGAACACGGCATCCGCCGCCGCCTGCGCCATCAGCGACTCGGTGACGCGGAACGGGGCGAACGGGCTGTCGGCGCCCTGGCGTGCCTCGCTCTCGGCCTCGAGGCCCATCGACACCCAGGTGTCGGTGGCGACGACGTCGGCACCGGCCACCGCCGCGGCCGGCTCGTCGGTGACGAGCACCGAGCCGCCCTGCTCGGCCGCGATGGCCTGCGCGCGCGCCACCACGTCGGCGCGCGGCGGGTGCGACGGCGGGGTACCGACCCGCACGTGCATCCCGGCGAGCGCGCAGCCCAGCAGGTACGAGTGCGCCATGTTGTTGGCCCCGTCGCCGACGTAGGCGAAGGTCAGCCCGGCCGTGCTGCCCTTGGCCTCGAGCACGGTGAGCAGGTCGGCGAGGATCTGGCACGGGTGGTAGTCGTCGGTGAGCGCGTTGACCACCGGCACCCCGGCGAACTCGGCCATCTCCTCCAGGGCGCTCTGGCCGAAGGTGCGCCACACCACCGCAGCGGACTGGGGACCGAGGATTCGGGCGACGTCGGCCACGGACTCGCGCACCCCGATGCCGGCGAGGCGGCCGTCGACCACCATCGGGTGGCCGCCGAGCCCCGTCACGGCGCCGACGAACGACACCTGGGTGCGCAGGGTGGGCTTGTCGAAGAGGATCGCCACGGTGCGAGGGCCGGTGAGGCAGCGGTCGGCGTAGGGATCGGCCTTGAGAGCGAGCGCCCGGTCGAGCACGGCCCGCTGCTCGGCGGCGGTCAGGTCGTCGTCGGCGAGGAAGTGGCGCAGGGTCATCGGGCGTCCTTCGTGGCGGTGGCGGCGGTGGCGATGGCGGCGTCGAGCAGCCCGGGGAGGGCGTCGACGAACAGGTCGAGCTCGGCCGTGGTGACGACCAGCGGCGGGGCGAGCCGGATCGCGTCGGGGGCGACCGGGTTGACGATGAACCCGGCGTCGCGGGCCAGGGCCGCGACGGCGGCGGAGTGCTCCCCGGCCAGGGTGATGGCCCGCAGCAGACCGGCCCCGCGGATGCCGGTGACCTGCGGGTGGTCCAGGGCCCCGATGCGGCGCTCGAGGTGCTCCCCGGCCTCGCGGGCGTGGTCGAGCAGGCCCTCGGTGGCGATCGTGTCGAGCACGGCCAGGCCGGCGGCACAGGCGAGCGGGTTCCCGCCGAAGGTCGAGCCGTGCTGGCCGGGCGTGAGCATGGTGCTGACCTGCGGCCCGAAGGTCACCAGCGCGCCGATCGGCACGCCACCGCCGAGCCCCTTGGCGAGGGTCATGGCGTCGGGCACGACCCCGGCCTGCTGGAAGGCGAACCAGGTGCCCGTGCGGCCGATGCCGGTCTGCACCTCGTCGAGCACGAGCAGCGCGCCGTGCTCGTGGGTGATCTCGCGGGCGGCCCTCAGGTAGTCGGGGCCGCCGGGCCGAACGCCGGCCTCGCCCTGGATCGGCTCGAGGACGAGCGCGGACGTCTCGTCGGTGACGGCTTCCCGCAGGGCGTCGACGTCGCCCCACGGCACGTGGGTGACGCCCGGGATGAGCGGCTCGAACGGCTCGCGGTAGGCGGGCTTGTGGGTGAGCGCCAGCGCGCCCGTGGTGCGGCCGTGGAAGGCTCCCTCGGCGGCGACGATGCCGGTGCGGCCGGTGCGGCGGGCCAGCTTGATCGCGCCCTCGAGGGCCTCGGCGCCGCTGTTGCAGAAGAAGACCGCGGAGCCCTCTGGCGCCCCGGCGAGCGACAGCAGTCGCTCGGCGAGCTCGACCTGCGGCACCGAGGTGTAGAAGTTCGACACGTGCACGAGCTGGCCGGCCTGCTTGGAGACGGCCGCGACGAGCGCGGGGTGGTTGTGCCCGAGCGCGTTGACGGCGAGGCCGCCCACGAGGTCGAGGTAGCGGCGGCCGTCGACGTCCCACACCCACGCGCCGTCGCCGTGCTCGAGCACGAGCTGCGGGCGGCCGAAGACGTTGAGCAGCGAGTCCTGGTAGCGGTCCAGCCAGGCCGCCGTCGCGGCGCCGGGGTTCACGGGCTCAGTCATCGCGGGCCTCCTCGTCGGGCAGCACCATCGTGCCGATGCCCTCGGACGTGAAGACCTCGAGCAGCAGGCTGTGCGGCTGCCGGCCGTCGACGACGTGCGCCTGCGGCACCCCGGCCTCCACCGCCCGGATGCACGCCTCGAGCTTGGGGATCATCCCGGCATCCACGGTCTGGAGCAGGCGTCGGGCGGCCGACACGGTGAGCTCGGAGAGCAGCGAGGTGCGGTCGGGCCAGCCGGCGTAGACCCCCTCGACGTCGGTGAGCACGACGAGCTTGCGCGCGCCGAGGGCGGCGGCCAGTGCGGCCGCGGCCGTGTCGGCGTTGACGTTGAGCACCTGCCCCTCGACGTCGAGGTCGGGGGCGATCGTCGAGACGACCGGGATCCGGCCGGCCTCGAGCAGGTCGAGCACCGCCGTCGGGTCGACCTCGACGACGTCGCCGACCAGGCCGATGTCGTGCTCCAGGCCGTCGACGACGACGCCGCGACGACGCGCGCCGAACAGCCCGGCGTCCTCGCCGGAGAGCCCGACGGCGACCGGGCCGTGCTGGTTGAGCAGCCCGACGAGCTCGCGGCCGACCTGCCCGGTGAGCACCATCCGCACGACGTCCATGACCTCCGGGGTGGTGACCCGCAGGCCGCCCTTGAACTCGCTCTCGAGGCCGAGCCGGTCGAGCATGCCCTTGATCTGGGGGCCGCCGCCGTGCACGACGACCGGGCGCAGGCCGGCGAAGCGCAGGAACGCGACGTCCTGCGCGAAGGCGGCCTTGAGCTCGTCGTCGACCATCGCGTTGCCGCCGTACTTGACGACGACCAGCGCCCCGCGGAAGCGCTCGAGCCAGGGCAGCGCCTCGACGAGCGTCGCCGCCTTCGACTGGGCGACGCGCAGCGCGGCGGCGTCGATCGCGCCGCGCAGGGCCTGCTCGGGGGGTGTCATCGGTGGTCCTTCGGGCTCAGGTGGAGTAGGCGGAGTTCTCGTGCACGTAGTCGTGCGTGAGGTCGTTGGTCCAGATCGTCGCGGTGCTGTCCCCCGCGTGCAGGTCGACGACCACGAGCACCTCGCGGGGCGTGAGGTCGACGAGCGAGCGGTCCTCCCCCACCCCGCCGGCGCGACAGACCTGCACGCCGTTCATCGACACGTCGAGGGATGCCGGGTCGAACGCGGCCGCGGTCGTCCCCACCGCCGCGAGCACCCGTCCCCAGTTGGGGTCGTTGCCGAACACGGCGCACTTGAACAGGTTGTTGCGGGCCACTGCGCGCGCCACTTCCAGCGCGTCGTCGACGGACGCCGCCGAGCGCACCTCGACGGCGATGTCGTGGTGGGCGCCCTCGGCGTCGGCGACGAGCTGTCGGGCGAGGTCGGCGCACACCTGGGTCACGGCATCCGCGAGGTCGGTGGGGGTGACCCGGACGCCAGAGGCTCCCGAGGCGAGCAGCACCACGGTGTCGTTGGTCGACATGCACCCGTCGGAGTCGACCCGGTCGAACGTCGTGGCCGTTGCGGCGCGCAGCGCGGCGTCGAGGTCGGCGGGTGCGGCGGCGGCATCCGTGGTCACGACGACGAGCATCGTGGCGAGCGCGGGGGCGAGCATGCCCGCGCCCTTGGCCATCCCGCCGACCGACCAGCCGGCGCGCTCGGCGACCGCCGTCTTGGCGACGGTGTCGGTGGTCATGACCGCCTCGGCGGCGGCCGGTCCGCCGTCGGTGGCCAGGGCGGCCGTGGCCGCGTCGACGCCGGCGAGCAGCAGCTCCATCGGCAGCCGTTCGCCGATCAGGCCGGTCGAGCAGACGACGACGTCCCCCGGCGCGATGCCGAGCGCCTCGCCCACGTGCTCCGCGGTGCGGTGGGTGTCCTGGAAGCCGGGGGCGCCCGTGCAGGCGTTGGCGCCGCCGCTGTTGAGCACGACGGCGTCGGCTCGTCCGTCGGCGACGACGGTGCGCGACCAGGTGACCGGGGCGGCCTCGACCCGGTTGCCGGTGAACACGGCGGCCACGTGGTGGTCCGGGCCGTCGTTGACGACGAGAGCGAGGTCGGGGCGGCCGGAGGCCTTCAGGCCCGCCGTGACGCCGGCTGCCCGGAAACCCTTGGGTGTGGTGACGGACATCAGGCGGTCCCTCCGGTCAGCGACGTGGGGGTGATGACCAGGCCGGCGCGGCGCCAGGCGTCGGCGGCGTCACGGGCCAGGTCGGCAGGCACGAGCACCCAGTCGGTGTCGAAGGTCGAGAAGCCGAGCACCGAGATGTCGGCGGCGGCGAGCGGGTCGAGGACCTCGGTGAAGACACCGACGGCGCCGAACGAGAGCGGCCCGGCCACCTCCACCAGGGTGAACGGCCCCTCGGAGCGGGCGCCCGCGGGGACGTTGGCGGTGAGGCAGACGACCGACGTCTCGTCGGGGGTGCGGGTCAGCGAGGCGAACGGGCCAGGCGTCCAGTCGAAGGCGGGCTCCTCGCCGCCGGGCAGGCGGACGATCGACATCTGCTCGGGGTGCTCCATGAGGTGCAGCGGCATCCGGCTCACGGCGCCACCCCCGCGACCGGGAGGCCGGTGGTCTCGGGCAGGCCGAGGGCGAGGTTGAGGCACTGCACCGCGGCGCCGGCGGTGCCCTTGGTGAGGTTGTCGACCGCCGCCACGACGACGACACGGCCGACTCGCTCGTCGAGCACCACCTGCAGGTGCACGGCGTTGCTGCCGAGCACGCTGCCGGTGCTCGGCCAGCGTCCCGGCGGCAGCAGGTGCACGAACGGCTCGTCGGCGTAGGCGGCCGCCCAGGCCTCGCGCACGGCATCCGGAGTGGTCCCGGGGGTGACCCGCGCGGTGCAGGTCGCGAGGATGCCGCGCGGCATCGGCGCCAGGGTCGGGGTGAACGAGACGGTGACCGGTCCGGCGCCGGCCGCGGTGAGGTTCTGCTCGATCTCGGGGGTGTGCCGGTGCACGCCACCGACGCCGTAGGGCGACATCGCGCCCATCACCTCGGAGCCGAGCAGGTGGGGCTTGAGCGCGCGGCCTGCTCCGGAGGTGCCCGAGGCCGCGACCACGATGATGTCGTCGGGCTCGATGACGCCGGCGACCAGGCCGGGGGCCAGGGCGAGCGAGACCGCGGTCGGGTAGCACCCGGGGACGGCGATGCGGGTGGCCCCGGACAGGGCGGCGCGCTGCTTCCCGTGGGCCGTGGGCAGCTCGGGCATCCCGTAGGGCCAGGACCCGGCATACGGGGTGTCGTAGAAGCCGTTCCAGGCGCTCTCGTCGACCAGCCGGAAGTCGGCACCGCAGTCGATGACGACCACCTCGCCGGGCAGCTGGGCGGCGAGGGTGGCCGAGTGTCCGTGCGGGAGGGCGAGCACCACCGCGTCGTGGCCCGCGAGCACCTCCAGCGTGGTGTCCTCGAGCAGCCGGTCGGCGAGCGGGGTGAGGTGCGGGTGGATGCTGCCGAGGGCCTGGCCGGCGTTCGACGACGCGGTCAGGGCGCCGACCTCGAGCTCGGGGTGCTGGAGCAGGAGGCGCACCACCTCGCCACCCGCGTACCCGCTCGCCCCGGCGACTGCCACACGTCTCATGTGCATGACTATACAGAGTCCCGTGACTCCATACATCTCAGGCTCAACCCTCGAGTCACAACTGGCGCTCAGGTGAGGGGGTCGGACTCCCCGAGGGCCAGGACGAGGGTGCGCTCGTCGGGAGCCAACCCGGCCCGTGCCCGTGCCTCGAGCGAGGCCACCGTGTCGATGCCGGCCCGCACGAAGCGTCCCGACCACGCGTCGAGCCGCCCGGACACGAGGGCCAGCGCCAGCTCGGTGACGTCGGCCGGCTCGGTCCACTCGGTGCGGCCGGCGTGGGCGTCCATCGACTCGGTCATGTCGGTGCGCACCACGCCCGGCATCAGGTCGAACGCCCGGATGCCGCGCCCCCACCCCGCGAGGTGGGTCGAGCCGGTGACCCGCGCCAGGGCGGTCTTGCTGACGTTGTAGGCGCTCGCGTCGGCGCCGGCCCAGCGTGCGGCCCCGCTGTTGAGGTTGACGATCCGGCCCCCGCCGGCCGCGAGCATGTGCGGCGCGACCAGCCAGGTCATCAGGTAGGCGCCGAGGACGTTGACCTCCTGGGTCTGCCACCACTGCTCGGGGTCGGAGGCGAACAGGTCGACCTCGGTGTCGATGACGCCGGCGTTGTTGACGAGCACGTCGATGCGGCCGTGTCGCTCCACGACCTCGTCGACCCACGCCGTGAGTGCGGCCCGGTCCGTGACCGGCGCGACCGCGCTCGAGCCGCGCTCCACGGCGTACCCGGCGTCCTCGAGGGCGTTGGCCAGGTGGCGCCCGATGCCGCGCGAGGCACCGGTGACGACGGCCACGAGGTGACCGCCGCGACCGTCCTCCGACGCCGGTTCCGGCGCGACCTCGCCCTCGTCGTCGACGGGGACCTCGGTGGGTACGCTCACGCGCGCTGCACCGCCCCGACAGCGGTCGCCGCGGCCGCGAGGGCCGTGTCGCGCAGCGCGCTGACCTCCTCGGTCGTCAGGGTCCGGTCGGGAGCCCGGAAGGTGAGCCGGTACGCCAGGGACTTGCGCCCGTCGCCGACCTGGTCGCCCCGGTAGACGTCGAACAGGGTCAGCGCCTCGAGGTCGGACCCGGCCCCGTCACGCAGGGCGCGCTGCACGGCATCGGCGGGCACGGCCTCGTCGACGACGACGGCGACGTCGCTCTGCGCCATCGGGAAGGTGTCGAGCGTGCTGGCCCGGACCGTGGCCTCGGCGGCGACCGTCAGCACGTCGAGGTCGAGCTCTCCCCCGACGGTGCGCGCCGGCAACCCGAGGGCCGCCACCACCTTCGGGTGCAGCTCGCCGACGTGGCCGACCACGGTGCCGTCGGTGAGCTCGACGCGGGCGCAGCGGCCGGGGTGGAACGGCGGCACGGCATCCGCCGACACCTCGAGCTGGACACCGAGCGCCTCGCCGAGCGTGCGTGCGACCTCGACGACGTCTCCGACGTCGGCCGCGCGACCGGCGCCCCACCAGCCGGCCCGCACCCGGTCGCCGGCCAGGAGCAGCCCGACGTGCCGCGGTTGCGGCGGCACGGCCGCACGGATGGCGGCCAGCGTCTCGTCCGAGGGACGGATGCCGACGTCCTCGGTGGGTGCGGAGCCCTGCGGCCCCTCGAGCGCCACCACGAGGCCGAGCTCGAAGAGCGCGACGTCGCGGGTGCCCCGGGCGACGTTGCGGCGCAGTGCGTCGACCATCGTGGCGAGCAGGCGGGTGCGCATCAACGGCTGCTCGTCGGAGAGTGGGTTGGCCAGGCGCACCGTGCGGGCCACCTCGGCGTCGACGTCGAGGCCCAGGGCGGCGAAGCGGTCGGCGCCGACGAACGGTGCGCTCCACACCTCGGACAGGCCCTGGCCGGCGAGCACGTCGGCCACCACGCGGCGCACGCGCTGGGCGTGGGTGAGGCCCGCGCCACCCGGAGGGGTCGGGACGACCGACGGGATGCGCTCGTAGCCGTGCACGCGCGCGACCTCCTCGACGAGGTCCTCGGCGGTGGTGAGGTCGGGGCGCCAGGTGGGCGGGGTCACGGTGAGCAGGTCGCCCTCGCGGGTGACCGAGCAGCCGATGGCCTCCAGGACCGAGACGACCTCGCTGTCGAGGTAGACGATGCCGACGATCTTCGAGGGGAAGTCGACGTGCATGGTCACCGGAGCCGGGGCGGCAGGCCTGCCGACGTCGGTGACCTCGGGGTCTGCCACTCCCCCGCCGTGCTCGACGAGCAGGTCGACGGCGAGCTGGGCGGCGGCGGCGGCGAGCGCCGGGTCGACCCCGCGCTCGAAGCGTCGCGACGCCTCCGAGGGCAGCTTGTGCCGACGGGCCGAGCGGGCGATGGTGACCGGCTCGAAGTGGGCGGCCTCGATGAGCACGTCGCGGGTGGTCGAACTCACCTCGGTCTCGGCGCCACCCATGACCCCGGCGATCGCCACGGCCCGCTCGCCACCGCGGTCGGTGATGAGCAGGTCGCCCGGGTCGAGTGCGCGGTCGACGTCGTCGAGGGTCTTCAGCCGCTCACCGGCGCGGGCCCGGCGCACCACGAGCGGTCCCTCGAGCGTGGCGAGGTCGAAGGCGTGCAGCGGCTGGCCGAGGCCGAGCATCACGTAGTTCGTGACGTCGACGGGGAGCGAGATCGGGCGCATGCCCGCCTCGGTGAGGCGCACCGCCATCCAGCGTGGTGTGGGTGCGCTGACGTCGATGCCGCGCACGACGCGGGCGACGTAGCGGTCGCACCCCGCGCGGTCGCGGATCGGTGCCTCGTCGCGCAGCTCGACCGGGAAGCCGCCGTCCGTCGGGGCCGGGGCGGCCGCCGCCAGCGCCAGGGCCGGGTCGGTGAACTCGGCACCGGTGGCGTGGGAGTACTCGCGGGCGATGCCGCGCACCGAGAAGCAGTAGCCGCGGTCGGGGGTGACGTTGACCTCGACGGTCTCGCGGTCGAGCCCGAGCAGCGGGATGGCGTCGGTGCCGGGCACGAGGCGCGCGAGGGTGTCGGCGTCATTGGCGAACCGCCTGGTCAGCACGAGGATGCCGTCGTGGTCGTCGCCCATGCCGAGCTCGCGCTCGGAGCAGATCATGCCGGCCGAGACGTGGCCGTAGGTCGTGCGGGCGCTCACGGTGAGCGGCCCCTGCGGCGTGGTGAGCACGCCGCCGGGGAGGATGACGACCACGAGGTCACCGGGCTCGAAGTTGTGCGCGCCGCAGACGACGCCCTGGGGCTCGCCGGTGCCGTTGGCGTCGCCGACGTCGACCGTGCACCAGTTGATCGTCTTGCCGTTCTTCTGCGGCTCGGGGTCCTTGGTGAGCACCCGGCCCACGACGAGCGGGCCGGTGACACCACCGGTGTGCAGGCCCTCCTCCTCGAGCCCGACGGCCACCAGGGAGGCCGCGATGGCCTCACCCGTGGCGTCGGGCGGCACCGCGACGTACTCGCGCAGCCAGTCGACGGGAACCCGCATCAGATCTCCATCCCGAACTGCGCGTCGAAGCGCACGTCACCCTCGATCATGTCCCGCATGTCGCTGACCCCGGTGCGGAACATCAGCGCCCGGTCGATGCCCATGCCGAACGCGAACCCGGTGTAGCGCTCCGGGTCGACCCCGCACGCCGTGAGCACGTTGCGGTTGACCATGCCGCAGCCACCCCACTCGATCCAGCCGGTGCCCTTGCAGGTGCGGCAGTCGGGGTCCTCGCCACGGCAGACGAAGCAGCGCAGGTCCATCTCGGCGCTCGGCTCGGTGAACGGGAAGAACGACGGGCGCAGGCGGGTGGTGATCCCGTCGCCGAACAGCTCGGCGGCGAGCCGGTCGAGGGTGCCCTTGAGGTGGGCCATCGTGATGCCCTCGTCGACGGCCAGCCCCTCGACCTGGTGGAAGGCCGGCATGTGCGTGGCGTCGAGCTCGTCGGTGCGGAACACCCGACCGATCGCGGCCACGTAGACGGGCACGCCCCGCTCGAGCAGGGTGCGCGCCTGCACCGGCGAGGTGTGCGTGCGCAGCACCAGGCCGTCCTCGGGCGGGTCGACGTAGAAGGTGTCCTGCATCTGCCGCGCCGGGTGGTCGGCGTCGAAGTTGAGGGCGTCGAAGTTGAACCACTCGGCCTCGATCTCGGGCCCCTCGGCGATCTCCCAGCCCATGCCGACGAACAGGTCGGCGATGCGCTGGCTCATCAGCTCGATCGGGTGGCGGCGGCCCAGCGGGCGGCGGCCGGTCGGCAGCGTGACGTCGACGGCCTCCTCGGTGAGGATCCGCTCGTCGCGCTCGGCCTCGAGCTGGCCCTGGCGCTCGGTGAACGCCTGCGCGACCCGGCCGCGGGCCTGGCCGACGCGCTTGCCGGCCTCGGCCTTGGCGCTCGGCGGAAGGGCGCCGATCTCGCGGTTGGCGAGCGCCAGGGCGCTCTTGTCGCCCTGGTGGGCGCTGCGGGCGGCCTTGAGCTCGTCGAGCGTCGTGGCGGCGGCCGCGGCGGCGAGCGCCTCGGCGACGGCGGCGTCGACGGCCTTCGGGTCGAGCGCCGCGACCTCGACGGGGTCGTAGCTGGTGTTGGGTCCAGACATGGTGTCCACTTCGGGCGGGGGTGGGGCGCGCCCGAGTCTAGGTGGGTGGGTGCGCGTGGGACGGACGAGGTCAGGCCCCCGGATGCGTGCCGGACCGGCGCTCAGCGCGCGCGGCCGACCGGGCCCGAGGGCTCGGTAAATCGGCGCGCTGCGACTGTCACCCCGCCAGCGTAGCGTCGCGGTCATGATCGATCACTTCGGTATCAACTGCGCCGACCTCGAGGCGAGCGCCCGCTTCTACGACGCCGTGCTCGCGGTGCTGGGGCACCGACGGCTGATGGACGTCGGCGTGGCGATCGGCTACGGCACCGACAAACCCGACTTCTGGATCGCCGGCGGCGACGCGGCATCCGGCCCCAACCGCGAGATCCACGTCGGCTTCACCGCCGACAGCGCCGACACCGTGCGCCGCTGGTACGCCACGGCGCTCGAGCTCGGGGCCGAGTCGCTGCACGAGCCTCGCCTGTGGCCGGAGTACCACGAGCGCTACTTCGGCGGCTTCGTCCGCGACCCCGACGGCAACAACGTCGAGGCGGTCTGTCACCGCGGCGACGGCTGACGCCCGCGGCGGCCGAGGCCACCGATGCCACAGGCGGCTCAGTCGCCGTCGGGGAAGGTCGCCCGCATGAGCGCGCCACCCCCGGGTGCCTCCTCGGCGCTGATGACGCCACCGTGCGCGTCCACCAGCCCCCGCACGAGGTAGAGCCCGAGGCCGGTGCCGTGCTTGGCGCCGCCCTGCCAGAACCGCGAGAAGACCAGCTCGCGGTGCTCGGGTGCGATGCCCGGGCCGTCGTCGCTCACGACGAGGTCGACGGCGGGCTGGTCGCCGAGGGCGGTGCGGCGTCCCTCGAGGCGCACCGTGCCGCTCCCGTGGCGCACGGCGTTCTCGACGAGGTTGGCGACGACCTGCTCGAGGCGGTCGGGGTCGGCCCACAGCGGGCCGAGGTCGTCGGGGACGTCGACGACGAAGGCCTCGCGCTCGCCACCCGCGGCGACCCGGCGCTCGACCTGGGCCTCGAGCCGGGGTCGCAGCTCGAGCGGCTGGGCGTGCACCGTGAGCCGGCCGGCGTTGATCCGCGAGGCGTCGAGCAGCTCGGTGATCAGCCGGGTCACCCGGTCGGCGTCGGCCTCGATCGTCTCGAGCATCAGGCGCTTCTGGTCGTCGGTGAAGCGGTCCCAGTTGCGCAGCAGGGTCGAGCTGAACCCCTTGACGCCGGTCAGGGGCGAGCGCAGCTCGTGGGCGACGGTGGTGAGCAGGGCGGCGCTCTCGGCCTCGGCCCGCCGGCGCCCCTCGGCGTCGCGCAGGCCCATCACGACGGCCCGCACCGGCTCGCCGGGTCCGCCGCGCACGTACTTCGCGGTGACGAGCAGCTCTCGGCCGGTCGGCAGCACGAGCAGCCGCTCGCGGTGGCCCGTGCGGGTGAGCAGGCCCGCCCACGGGTCGGCCACCTCCCACCACGACAGCCCCTCGAGGTCCTGCAGGGGCAGCGCCTCACGGATGTCGCGGCCGATGACGTCGACGGCCGCGAGGCCGGTGATCCGCTCGGCGCGCGAGTTCATGAAGCGCACCGTCGCGTCGGGGCCGATGGCCGCAACGAGGCCGTCGGGGATGAACTCGAGACCGTTGGAGGCCAGGTCGTCGGGCACATTGAACGACTGCGGCATGTCGCGCACGCTACCGGGCGGAGGGCCTCGGATCGTGCTGGCCCGCCGACGCGTACAGGCACACCGTGGCGGCCATCGCGAGGTTGAGCGACTCGGCCCGGCCGTGGATGGGCACCCGCACGACGTCGTCGCACGCGTCGCGAACCGCCTCGTCGAGGCCCCAGGCCTCGTTGCCCATGACCCAGCAGTGCGGAACCGAGAGGTCGGCATCGGGCAGCAGCGTGCTCCCCGACCCGTCTGCGGCCAGGGTGCGGATGCCGTGCTCCCGCAGCCGCTGCAGGGTCGCCACGACGTCGAGACCGGTCACGACCGGGAGGTGGAACAACGACCCCGCCGTGGAGCGCACGACCTTGGACGAGTGCACGTCGACCGAGGCCTCGCTGACGAGCACCGCATCGGCCCCTGCGGCGTCGGCTCCGCGGATCACCGTGCCGGCGTTGCCGGGGTCGCGCACGTGGGTGAGCAGCACGAGGAGGCGCGGCCCGGCATCCAGCACGGCTCCCAGCTCGCCGGCGGCGGTGTCGACGACGGCGAGCGCACCCTGGGGGGCGTCGGTCTCGGCCATCGCGGCGAGCACCTCGGGGGTCACCTCGTGCACCCGCAGCCCGGCGGCGCGGGCCGGCCCGGCGATGTCGTCGGCGTAGCGCCCGAGCGCCTCGGACGTCAGGTAGACGTCGCGGACGCGGGGCGCGGCCCACCGGACCGCCTCGCGCACGCCCTGGGGTCCCTCGACGGCGAAGCGGCCGGTGCGCTCACGCACCGGCCGCTTCGAGAGCGCCTTGACCGCCTTGACCCGCTCGGACCGCGGGTTGGCGAGCACGAGCGCGTGGGCAGGCACGTCGGCCTGGCTCAGGCGGAGGCCTTGGCGGGCTCGCGGGCCGGCTGGTTGGCCTTCGAGATCTCGACGAGCGCGGTGAACGCGGCCTCGTCGTTGACCGCGAGCTCGGCGAGCATGCGACGGTCGACCTCGATCTCGGCCGCCTTCAGGCCCTGGATGAAGCGGTTGTAGGTCATGCCGTTGGCGCGGGCCGCGGCGTTGATCCGCTGGATCCAGAGGCGACGGAAGTCACCCTTGCGGGCCCGGCGGTCACGGTAGGCGTAACCGAGGCTGTGCTGGACCTGCTCCTTGGCCTTGCGGTAGAGCCGCGAGCGCTGCCCGCGGTAACCGCTGGCCCGCTCGAGGACGACCCGGCGCTTCTTCTGGGCGTTGACCGCCCGCTTCACGCGTGCCACGTGAGTACTCCTTGCTGTCTGACGAAATCTGGGGGTGGACGGCTCAGCGGCCGAGAAGCTTCTTGACCTTCTTGAGGTCGTTCTTGGACACGAGGATGTCCATGCTGAGGGCGCGGGCCTTCTGCGGGGTCTTCTCGTGGAACTTGTGGACGTGACCGGCCTGCTCACGCATGACCTTGCCGGACCCGGTCACCCGGAAGCGCTTCTTGGCGCCGCTGTGCGTCTTGTTCTTCGGCATGGTGCCGATCTCCTTGTGTGTTTCGGTGGTGCTGGCGTTCGGGGGGCGTCGGTCAGGCGGTGGTCTGGGCGTCGTCGGTGGCGTTGGTCTCCGTGGCGTCCGCCTCGGTCGCGCTCGCCTCGGCGCTCGGCCACGGCCTCGGCCTCGAGGGCGGTCGCCAGGTCGACGGTGCCGCCCTCGCTCACCTCGGCGTCGTCGTGCCCCGCGTGCGCGGTGCCCGACTCGTCGCGGCGGCGACGCTGCTCGGCCATGGCCTGCGCCTTCTTCTTCGTCGGCGCGATGACCATCACCATGTTGCGGCCGTCCTGCTTGGGGGCCGACTCGACGGTGCCGAGCTCGAGGACGTCCTCGGCAAGGCGCTGGAGCAGGCGGAACCCGAGCTCGGGGCGGGACTGCTCCCGACCGCGGAACATGATCGTCACCTTGACCTTGTCGCCACCCTTGAGGAACCGCTCGACGTGGCCCTTCTTGGTGCCGTAGTCGTGCGGGTCGATCTTCGGGCGGAGCTTGATCTCCTTGATGACCGTGTTGACCTGGTTCTTGCGTGCTTCGCGTGCCTTCATGGCGGCTTCGTACTTGTACTTGCCGAAGTCCATGAGCTTGGCGACCGGCGGCTTCGCCATCGGTGCCACCTCGACGAGGTCGAGGTCGGCCTCGGCGGCGAGGCGCAGCGCGTCCTCGACGCGGACGATGCCGACCTGCTCGCCGTTGGGGCCGACCAACCGCACCTCGGGAACCCGGATGCGGTCGTTGATGCGTGGCTCGCTGATGTGCTTCTCCATTCGTCACGTCAGATGTCGTGACCGTCGGGCACGAGAAAGGCTCCTCGTGCCGCGTGCACGAGGAGCCTTGGGTTTCCGTTCCGAACCGAGCCGGGATGCGGATGCCGTCGCCGCGCCCTCGCGGGCGTTGCACGACATCGCGTCGCGGACCTGTTCAGGACCCGGCGACCTGCTGGTCGACGCGGGTGGAAGCTGGGCTTCTCTTGCACACCGTCCCGGAGGGCGGTCGGTCAACACACGAGGTTACCAGTGGCGCGCCATCCACAGAAATCGTCACAACTTTCCCGCCCGATCCCGCAACCTTCAGGATCGCACCGGAACCGTTGTCCCGCGAAGGTGAAGGTTCCGGTGCGAAGGCGACCCGGACCCCTCAGCGCAGCCGGAAGGCGAGGCCGTCGATGCGGGCGCGGAGCTCGCCGTCGGTGGCGAGCCGCTCCCCCACCCGCGAGGCCAGCGCCCGCACCTGCTCGGGGGCGAGGCCGGGCCGCAGGTCGAGCACGATGCCCAGCACCCCCTCGCCGGGCGGGTTCCCCTCCTCGAGCTCGAAGGCCGTGACGTCGCCCTCGTCGCGCACGGATGCGGCCACGCTGCGGTCGACGAAGGGGTCGGTGTGGGCGGGCTCCCACGGACGCTGCTGCGCCAGGGCCCAGACCATGGAGGGTCGCAGCACCCGGGTGGCGGGGCCGGCGACGTCGACGACGATCACGTCGCAGCCCTCGACCACGGCGGCCTGCCCGGCCCGCGCGGGGGTGACCGGCACGGGGCGAGCGTCGGGGTTCCACGCGGTCAGGGCGTCGGTGCCGGTGAAGACCGGCAGGGCGCGCTGGCCGTCGGGCGCCACGAGGGTGACCGCTGCCATGTCGACCCCGGCGTCGACCGGGTGCTCGCCGGACGTGTCGACCTCGGTCGGCTCCGCGACGACCGGCACCACGAACCGGCTCGCCTCGACGGCACGCATCAGGGCCAGGTCGTCCGCGTCGTTGGCCAACGCCATCCGCAGGGCCGGGTCGGCGGCACCGGTGTCGGCCTCGAAGCCGCTCGGCGAGAGCTCGCGACCCGACCAGGGCACCTCGGCGGAGTCGCTCACGGGCGGCCCGCCGCGTCGAGCGCCTCGGGCAGCGTGAACGCGCCCCGGTAGAGCGCCGACCCGACGATCGCGCCCTCGACCCCGTCACCGACCAGGGCGCGGATGGCGACGACGTCGTCGAGCGTCGACACCCCGCCAGAGGCGACCACCGGGCGGTCGGTGCGGGCGCAGACGTCACGCAGCAGCGCGAGGTTGGGGCCCTGGAGCATGCCGTCCTTGGCGACGTCCGTGACGACGTAGCGGGCGCAGCCCTCGGCGTCGAGCCGGGCCAGGGTCTGCCACAGGTCGCCGCCCTCGCGGGTCCAGCCGCGAGCGGCCAGCGTGGTGCCGCGCACGTCGAGGCCCACGGCCACCCGGTCGCCGTGCTCGGCGATCGCCCGGGCCGTCCACTCGGGGTCCTCCAGCGCTGCCGTGCCGAGGTTGACCCGGCGGCACCCGGTGGACAGGGCGCGCTCGAGCGTCTCGGCATCGCGGATGCCGCCGCTCATCTCGACCTGGATGTCGAGCGTGCCCACGATGCGCGCGAGCAGCTCGGCGTTGGAGCCGCGCCCGAAGGCGGCGTCGAGGTCGACCAGGTGCAGCCACTCGGCGCCCTGCTCCTGCCAGGCCAGGGCGGCCTCGACCGGGTCGCCGAACTCTCCCCCGGTGCCGGCCACGCCCTGGACGAGCTGCACGGCGCGGCCCTCGACGACGTCGACGGCGGGCAGCAGCTCCAGCCGGGGCTGGGTCTCGGTCTCGCTCACGAAGGGTGCCTCCGGGGGTCTGGTCGGCGAGTTGGGTGCTCAGGTGGTCGCCCGGGGCGCCATCTGGGCACCCAAGCGAGGTTCGGCGCCCAGTCTGCCGGGCGAGGGGGCAACGGGAGCAACCGGTCCACCCCGGTGATCCCGTACGGCGCCGTGCCCGCGCCGTCAGAGGGAGCGGACCCAGTTGCGCAGCAGGGCCAACCCGGCGTCCCCGGACTTCTCCGGGTGGAACTGCGTGGCCGCCAGGGGCCCGTTCTCGACCGCGGCGACGAAGCGCTCGCCGTGCGTCGCCCACGTGACCCTGGGCGAGACGGCGGCGAACGGCCCGTCGGCGGTGCCGAGCCCCCACGTGTGCGCCGCGTAGGAGTGCACGAAGTAGAACCGCTCGTCTCGGATGCCGTCGAAGAGCTCCGAGCCCTCGGGCACCTCCACCGTCGACCAGCCCATGTGCGGCACGACCGGCGCCAGCAGCCGCGAGACCGTGCCCGGCCACTCGCCGACCCCGGCGACCGGTGACTCGCTCGGCTCGCTCGACCCCTCGAACATCACCTGCATGCCGACGCACACGCCGAGCACCGGGCGCGCCCCGGCCAGCCGGACGTCGATGATCCGCGGACCCTCGGCGGCGGCCAGCCCGGCCATGCAGGCGTGGAAGTTGCCGACGCCCGGCACGAACAGGCCGTCGGCGGCCAGAGCGGCCTCCGGGTCGGCCGTGAGGGTGACGTCGGCGCCGACGTGCTCGAGCGCCCGCACCGCGCTGCGGATGTTGCCGGAGCCGTAGTCGAGCACGACGACGGACGCGCTCACCGGCGGCTCCGCCGGTCGTCGGCGGTCTCGGCGCGGTGGGCGGCCTCCTCGGCGACCAGCCGGTCGAACGCCAGGATGCCGCGCACCGAGGGCTCGACGTCGGTCGCGCCGTCGCAGTCGCCGCGCACGAGCAGCTCGCGCCCGGGCAGCCCGAGCAGCCCGAGCACCGTGACGAGCAGGTCGAGCGGGGTGCCGTGCCCGGAGCGCAGCACGTCGGCCAGGGCCTCCTCGCGCACCCTTCCCTCGGCGCCGGCGGCCGCGAGGAGCATCGGCAGGTGCAGCCGGGTCAGCTGTGGCGTCTCGACGACGCCGTGCCGCGGCTCCCAGACCAGCCAGTGGATGCCGGCCCGCGGCCCGGACGGCTGCACGGTGAGCGCGGCGCGGCCGTGCACGTCGAAGAACCCCACGGTGGGGCGGGCGCGCCACGGCGACGGACGGGCGGCGAGCACCTCGAGGCCGACGTCGTAGGGGGCCGCGCTGCGGGCCCGCTCGTCGGCGAGGGTGATGCCGGTCCACGGTCCCAGCGGCGCGACGGTGACGGCCACGAGGCCACGGCGCAGCCAGCGGGTGACCGACGCGGGCGACCGCCGCACGAGCACCAGACCGTGCCCGTCATCGCCCGATCGCACGTCGGCAGCCACGGGCTAGAGCGCACCCTTCGCGCTCGGGATCCCCTCGACACGGGGGTCGCGGGCCACGGCCGCGCGCAGCGCCCGGGCCAGCGCCTTGAACTGGGCCTCGACGACGTGGTGCGGGTCGCGACCGGCGAGCACGCGCACGTGCAGGGCGATCTGGGCGTGGAACGCGAACGACTCGAGCACGTGCCGGGTCAGCGAACCGACGTACTGGCCGCCGATGACGACGTACTCCTGGCCGGGCGGCTCGCCCTCGTGCACGACGTAGGGGCGGCCGGCGACGTCGACGACGGCAAGCACCAGCGCCTCGTCGAGCGGCACGGTGGCGTCGCCGAAGCGCGCGATGCCGCTCTTGTCGCCGAGCGCCTCGCGGACCGCCTGACCGAGGACGATCGCGACGTCCTCGACGCTGTGGTGGGCGTCGACGTCGGTGTCGCCCTGCGCGCTGACCGTGAGGTCGATGAGCGAGTGCTTGGCCAGCGAGAGCAGCATGTGGTCGTAGAACGGCACGCCGGTGCTGACCTCGCCGCGGCCGGTGCCGTCGAGGTCGACGCTCACCTCGACGGTGCTCTCGGACGTCGCCCGGCGCACCGTGGCGGTGCGGGGGGCTGCGGCGCTGCTCACGGGAGGGCTCCTGTGCGGTGGGTCGGCGCGAGGTCGGTGATCGCCTCGAGGAACCGGGTGGTCTCCTGCGGAGTCCCGGCCGTGACACGAAGATAGTGGGGAATGCCCACGTCGCGGACGAGGACGCCCCGTTCCAGCAGCGCCGACCACGTCGCGTGCGCGTCGACCAGCCCTCCGAACAGCACGAAGTTGGCGTCGCTGGGCACCGGGTCGAGGCCGAGCCCGGCGAGTGCCGAGACGATCCGGTCGCGCTGGTCCTTGATGGCTCCCACCGTCTCGAGCATGAGGTCGGCGTACCCGAGCGCGGCGAGCGCCACCGCCTGGGTCTGGGTCGAGAGGTGGTACGGCATCCGCACCAGGCGCAGCGCGTCGACGAGAGCCGGGTCGGCGGCGAGGTAGCCCAGGCGACCCCCGGCCAGCGCGAAGGCCTTGCTCATCGTGCGGGTGACGACGAGCCGCGGCCGGTCGGCGAGCAGGGTCAGCGCGCTCGGGGTGCCGGGGCGGGCGAACTCCGCGTAGGCCTCGTCGACCACGACGAGCGCGCCCTCGGCCGCGTCGTGCACCGCCACCACCACGTCGAGGTCGAGCGCCGTGCCGGTCGGGTTGTTCGGGGAGCAGAGGAACACGACGTCGGGCCGGTGCCGTCGCACCTGGTCCACGGCGGATGCCGTGTCGAGGTCGAACGCCCCCCCGCCCGGCACCCCGCGCATCCCGTCGACCCACGCCGTGCCCGTGGTGGTCGTGATGATCGGGTGCATCGAGTAGGCGGGCGTGAAGCCCAGCGCGGTGCGACCCGGGCCGCCGAACGCCTGGAGCAGGTGCAGGAGAACCTCGTTCGAGCCGTTGCCCGCCCAGACCTGCTCCGTGGACCACGGTGGTGCCGCTGCGCGAGAGGTAGCCCGCGAGGGCCTCACGGAGGTCGGAGAACTCCCGGTCGGGGTACCGGTTCAGCCCGGACGCAACGGCGGCCAGTGCCTCTGTCATCGCGGCGACGACCACGGGTGGCACCGGGTAGGAGTTCTCGTTGGTGTTGAGCGCGACCGGGACGTCGAGCTGCGGTGCGCCGTAGGCGGTGCGGCCCCGCAGGTCGGGGCGGAGCATCGCCTCGATCGCCGAGCGGGGGTCCATGGTCGGGGAGTCTAGGCGGGCATCAGAACTCGTCGTCGAACGTGACCGTGCCGGCGACGCCGACCTGGTAGGCCGAGACCCTGCGCTCGAAGAAGTTCGACAGCTCCTGGACGTCCTGCAGCTCCATGAACGCGAGCGGGTTGGCCGACCCGTAGGCGGCCGGGAACCCGAGCCGCTCGAGCCGCCGGTCGGCGACGTGCTCGAGGTGGCCTCGACCGCTCAGGTCTGCGGGTCGATACCCGGGTGCCGGGCGAGCACGGCCTCGCCGTGGGCCGGCAGGTCCTCGGCGCGGGCCAGGGTGACCACGTGGGCCCCCACCTCGCGCAGCGCCTCGGCCGAGTAGCTGACGACGTGGATGCCGCGAAGGAACGACTGCACCGACAGACCGCTGCTGTGGCACGCGCACCCACCGGTGGGCAGCACGTGGTTGGACCCGGCGCAGTAGTCACCCAGGCTCACCGGCGACCAGGCGCCCACGAACACCGCGCCGGCGTTGCGCACCCGGGCGGCGACGGCCTCGGCGTCGCGGGTCTGGATCTCGAGGTGCTCGGCGGCGTAGGCGTTGACCAGGTCGAGCCCGGCGTCGAGGTCGTCGACGAGCACGATCGCCGACTGGGTACCGGCCAGAGCCGCGCCGACCCGCTCGGAGTGCTTGGTGTCGGCGACCCGCCGCACCAGGGCCCCCTCGACGGCGTCGGCGAGCTCGGGAGAGTCGGTCACGAGGACGGCGGCGGCGAGCGGGTCGTGCTCGGCCTGCGAGACGAGGTCGGACGCGACGTGCTCGGCGTCCGCGCTGTCGTCGGCGAGCACCGCGATCTCGGTGGGGCCGGCCTCCGCGTCGATGCCGATGACACCCTTGAGCAGCCGCTTCGCGGCGGCGACGTAGACGTTGCCGGGGCCGGTGACCAGGCTGACCGGCTCGCACACGTCGTCGCCGTCGTCGATGCCGTAGGCGAACGCCGCGACCGCCTGGGCACCGCCCATCGCCCACACCTCGTCGACCCCGAGCAGGGCGCAGGCGGCGAGGACCGTGGGGTGCGGCCAGCCGCCGTGGTCGGCCTGCGGCGGGCTGGCCACGGCCAGGCTGGGCACGCCGGCCAGCTGGGCCGGGACCACGTTCATGACCACGCTGCTCGGGTAGACCGCCAGTCCCCCGGGCACGTAGAGCCCGACCCGGTCGACCGGAACCCAGCGCTCGGTGACGGTGCCGCCGTCCGTGACGGTCGTCGTGGTGTCGGTGCGGCGCTGGTCGGCGTGCACGAGCCGGGCCCGGCGGGTCGACTCCTCGAGGGCGGCCCGCACGGCCGGGTCGAGGGTGTCGAGCGCAGCCCGCAGGACGTCGGCGGGCACCCGCAGGCGTGGCGGCGCGACGCCGTCGAAGCGCTCGGCGGCCGCGTACACGGCGGGGGCACCCTCCTCGCGCACGGCGGCGACGATGGGACGCACGGCATCCAGCGCCGCCTCGACGTCGAGCTCGGCCCGCGGCACGGCCGACCGCAGCTCGCGCAGGGTGAGCCGCCGACCGCGCAGGTCGAGCCGTGCGATGACGCGAGGAGTGCCGGGAGCCATGCCGCCGAGTCTAGGTTTCGACCGTCGACCGTCCGGATGACGTCCAGCGCGCAGACCACCATGCGCGTCGTCCTCCGCCCGCCGCGACGGCGGGGCACGATGGGTCGATGGCCCGTCCACCCGCCGCCGCGAAGTACTTCAACAAGGTCGCCCTGCTGCTCGCGGGGCGACGGTTCGTGCCGGTGTGGGCCGCGCTGCACCACCAGGGGCGACGCAGCGGCAAGGCGTACACCGTGCCGGTTGCGGCGATCCCGACCGACACGAGCTTCCTCATCGCCCTACCGTGGGGACCCGGCACCGACTGGGTACGCAACGTGCGCGCAGCCGGGACGTGCACGATCCGCTGGCACGGTGTCGACTACGCGTGCAGCGAGCCCGAGCTCGTCGACCAGGAGGTCGCGCGCCGTGCCACCCACGGGGTGATGGGGTTCGCGCTCGGGCGGGCCAGCTTCCCGGAGGGCTTCATCCGGCTGACCCGTCGGTCCCTGGGCTGACGGCCACCGGTCGGCCCACGACCATCGACTCCAGCAGGGCCGGCGGGAAGCTCTGGGCGGTCTGCGCGTCGAGCTGGGTGCCCAGGCCGTCGAGCACCGCGGTGAAGAAGCACCGGGCTGCGGCGGCGAAGACCACGTCGGCGACCTCGGCGTCGTCCAGTCCGGCGGCGCGCAGCGAGTCCACGTCGTCCTGGTCGACGGAGGCCGCGTCGGCCGCGACCTTGCCGGCGAACCGGTACACGGCTCGGTCCTGCTCCGAGAGGGCCGCACCGTCGGGGTGCTCGGCGATCGACGCCATCGCGGCCTCGTCGCCGCAGACGTCCCGCAGGAACGCCGAGTGGGCCGCTGTGCAGTAGGTCGACCGTCGCGCGCGTGCCGCCGCGATGGTGGCGATCTCGAAGCGGCGTCGGTCCATGCCGCCGCGGACGGCCAGGTTGAGGGCGTTCCAGGCCCGCGCGACGTCGGGCCGGCTGGAGAAGGCGGGGGCGTAGTTGGGCAGGAAGCCCCACGCCGCCCGCTGGCCCTCGTAGTACTCGGCGACGTCGCCCTGCGCGACGTCCTCACCCACTCCGGAGATGAACATGGGCCCATTGTGACCCTGGGCAGCGTCCACGAGAAGGGTGTCGGGCCGGCGTCGGATCAGTCGTCGTAGAGCTCGGCCTCGTGCGCCACGCGGGCCCGGCGCGCCACCCGCCGGTAGCGCTCGGCGAGCTCGTAGCCCGAGCCCCCCGGAAGGCCCAGGATGCGGGCGATGCCGTCGGCGTCGCGCGGGTCGGTGGGCACCGCATCGAGCGACTTGGCCCGGAACAGCACACCGGCGTTGCGCATCGAGGAGGCCAGCCGCCAGGCGGCGGCGAGGTCGGCCGCGTGCTCGGCACCGACCAGGCCGAGCTGCCCGGCAGCCTCGAGCGCGGCCATCGTCGACGCCGTGCGCAGCTCGGAGTGGGCGTGGGCGTGCCGGAGCTGCACGAGCTGCACCACCCACTCGACATCGGACAGGCCACCGTGACCGAGCTTGAAGTGCGTCTTGCGGTCGGCCCCGCGTGGCAGCCGCTCGGCCTCCATGCGCGCCTTGAGGGTGCGGATCTCACGCACCTGGCCCCCGTCGAGCCCGCCCTCGGGCCAGCGGATCGGCGCGATGAGCGCGAGGTAGCGCTCGGCGAGGCCCGGGTCCCCCGCCACCGGCGTGGCCCGCAACAGGGCCTGCGCCTCCCACACCAGCGACCACCGGTCGTAGTACTGGCGGTACGACTCCAGGGAGCGCACCAACGGGCCGCTCTTGCCCTCGGGCCGCAGCGACGCGTCGACGTCGAGGTCGGGATCGGGGCCGCGCAGCCCCAGGATGCGGATCAGCTCCTTGACCACCTCGAGCGCCTGGGTCTGGGCCTCCCCCTCGTCGGCGCCCTCGACCGGGTCGTGCACGAACACGACGTCGGCGTCGGAGCCGTAGCCCTGCTCCGCACCGCCGAGCCGGCCCATGCCGACGATGAGCAGCCGGGTGAGCGCCGGTGCGCCGGTGCGCTGTTCGAGGTCGCGCACGCACACCTCGAGGGTCACCTCGAGGAGGGCGGCGGTCAGGTCGGTCATCGCCCGCCCGAGGGCGTCGAGGGTCAGTCCGCCGGTGAGGTCGGCGACGGCCACGCGGAACAGCTCGGAGCGCCTGATGGTGCGCGCCGCCAGCACCGCCGAGGCCGGGTCGTCCTTGCGACCCGCCGCCGACCGCATCCGTCGCAGCAGGTCCTCGCGCGAACGCGGCTGCAACCCAGCGGAGTCGCCGAGGAACTGCACGCACTCCGGGGCCTGCTCGAGCAGGTCGGCCGCGAACCGGCTGCGCGCCAGGGTGTGTGCCAGACGCTCGGCGGCCGACCCCTCGTCGCGCAGGAGCCTCAGGTACCAGTGCGTCGAGCCCAGCTCGTCGCTGATCTTGCGGAAGGCGAGCAGGCCGGCATCCGGGTCGGCCTCGTCGGCGAACCAGCCGAGCATGACCGGCAGCAGCTGTCGCTGGATGGCGGCTCGCCGGCTGATGCCCTCGGTCAGCGCCTCGAGGTGGCGCAGCGCTCCCCGTGGGTCGCGAAAGCCGAGCGCTGACAACCGCTCGCGCGCGGCCTCGGGGGTGAGGCGAACGTCGGAGTCGGACAGCCGGGCCACCGCGGACAGCAGCGGCCGGTAGAAGATCCGCTCGTGCAGCCGCCGCACCTCTCGCTGCTGGGCGCGCCACTGGGTCACAACGGCCTCCGCGGGCGAGGACCGGTGTCCCAGAGCCCTGCCCAGCCGGCGCAGGTCGCTCTCGGCCGTCGGCATCAGGTGCGTGCGGCGCAGCCGGAACAGCTGGATGCGGTGCTCGAGGGTGCGCAACAGCCGGTATGCCGTGCCGAGCGTCGCGGCGTCGTCGCGCCCGACGTAGCCCCCGGCGGACAGCGCGGCGAGCCCGTCGAGGGTGGTGCCGGTGCGCAGCGTCTCGTCGGCGCGCCCGTGCACGAGCTGCAGCAGCTGCACCGAGAACTCGACGTCGCGCAGGCCCCCGGGGCCGAGCTTGAGCTGGCGGTCGGCCTCGGCCGGGGGGATGTGCTGCTCGACCCGTCGTCGCATCGCCTGCACGTCGTCGACGAAGTTGGTCCGGCTCGACGCCTGCCACACCATCGGCTGCACCGCATCGCAGTAGGCCTGTCCGACGGCGAGATCCCCCGCCACGGGACGGGCCTTCAGCAGCGCCTGGAACTCCCAGGTCTTCGCCCAGCGCTCGTAGTAGGCGCGGTGGCTGGCCACGGTGCGCACGAGCGGGCCGTTCTTGCCCTCGGGGCGCAGGGCCGGGTCGACCTGCCACAAGGACCCGGCGGCCGTCGACGCCGAGCAGATCCGCATCAGCCGGGTCGCGAGGTCGGTGGCGACGGCGGTCGACTCCTCCTCGGGCACGCCCTCGGCCGGCTCCGCGACGAAGATGACGTCGACGTCCGAGATGTAGTTCAGCTCGCAGCCACCGGTCTTGCCCATGGCGATGACCGCGAGGCGGGTGTGGTCGGCATCCGGGCCCACCTCGTCGCGGGCGATGGCCAGGGCCGCCTCGAGGGCCGCCTGCGCGAGGTCGGCGAGTGCGGCGGCGGTGTCGGGCAGCGTCTCCGTGGGGTCGGGCGAGGTGAGGTCGAGCGCTGCGATGCCGAGCAGCTGCTCGCGGTAGGCCGTGCGCAGCACGTCGGCGGGCCCCACCGGCGCGGGTGTGGTCACTGCGGCGACGAGGCGGCTCACGCGCTCCTCGGCGGTGAGCGCGGTGGCCTCCGTGACCGCGACCCAGTGCTCGGGGTGGGCGCAGAGGTGGTCGCCGAGGGCGGCCGAGCTCCCCAGCACGGCGAGCACCCGCTGCCGGGGCCGGCCCGGCGCCCCGAGGGCGGCCGTGACCGCTCCCTGCAGGGCAGGGTCGCGCGCGACGGACTCCATGAACCGCACCAGCCCGAGCAGGGCGCCGTCGGGGTCGGGCACCTCTGCGAGTGCGGCCGCGAGGCCCTCGCTCTCGATGTGGTCGCGCGAGCGGATCAGCCCGGCCAGGGCGGGGTCGTCGAGCAACGCCTTGGCCCGGGCCGCGTCGGCGAACCCGAGCCGGGCGATGGCGACCGGGATCGAGCCCGGAGCACGTCCACTCACCACGGGCGCAGGGTCACAGGCGCGGCAGGTAGCGCTCGAGCTCGAAGGACGTGACCTGGTTGCGGTAGTCCTCCCACTCGGCCCGCTTGTTGCGAAGGAAGAACTCGAAGGTGTGCTCGCCGAGGGTCTCGGCGACCAGCTCGCTGCCCTCCATGATCGTGATCGCCTCGTTGAGGCTGGCCGGCAGCGGCTTGATACCCATCGCCTTGCGCTCGGCGTCGGTGAGGCCCCACACGTCGTCCTCGGCCTCGGGAGGCAGCTCGTAGCCCTCCTCGATCCCCTTCATGCCCGCGGCGAGCAGCACCGCGAAGGTGAGGTAGGGGTTGCACGCGCTGTCGATGCTGCGCACCTCGACCCGGCTGCTGTTGCCCTTGGTGGGCTTGTACATCGGCACGCGCACCATGGCCGAGCGGTTGTTGTGGCCCCAGGTGAGGTGGGCCGGTGCCTCTCCCCCACCCCAGAGCCGCTTGTAGGAGTTGACCCACTGGTTGGTGATGGCGGTGATCTCGGCCCCGTGGTGCAGCAGGCCGGCGATGAACTGCCGCCCGGTCTTCGACAGCTGGTAGGGGGCGCCGGGCTCGTGGAACGCGTTGGCGTCGCCCTCGAAGAGCGAGAGGTGGGTGTGCATGCCCGACCCCGGGTGCTCGGCGAACGGCTTGGGCATGAACGTCGCGTAGATGCCCTGGTCGAGCGCGACCTCCTTGACGACCGCGCGGAAGGTCATGATGTTGTCGGCGGTGGAGAGCGCGTCGGCGTAGCGCAGGTCGATCTCGTTCTGGCCCGGCGCGCCCTCGTGGTGGCTGAACTCCACCGAGATGCCCATCGTCTCGAGCATGGAGATGGCGGCCCGGCGGAAGTCGTGGCTGTTGCCGTGCGGCACGTGGTCGAAGTAGCCGGCCTGGTCGATCGGCTCGGGGCGCTGGCCCGGCACCCAGCCCTGCTTGAGCAGGAAGAACTCGATCTCGGGGTGCGTGTAGAAGGTGAAACCCTGGTCGGAGGCCTTGGTGAGGGCACGCTGCAGCACGTGGCGCGGGTCGGCCATGCTCGGGGTGCCGTCGGGCAGGGTGAGGTCGCAGAACATCCGGGCGGTGCCGGGGCTCTCGCCGCGCCAGGGCAGCACCTGGAAGGTGCCGGGGTCGGGCTGCGCGAGCATGTCGGCCTCGTAGACCCGGGCGAAGCCCTCGATGACCGAGCCGTCGAAGCCGATGCCCTCGGCGAACGCGCCCTCGAGCTCGGCCGGCGCGATGGCCACCGACTTCAGGGTGCCGAGCACGTCGGTGAACCAGAGCCGGACGAACCGGATGTCGCGCTCTTCGATGGTGCGGAGGACGAACTCCTGCTGACGGTCCATGTGTCGATCCTGCCGCACCGGTGTTTCCTGCGGGTAACTGCGACATGCAGCGGACGGAGACTGTCTGCACGCAACGCGTCGGGCCCCCGGGAACGTGTCCCGGAGGCCCGACGGTCGTGCCGAGGTCAGGTCAGCGGAAGCGGACCTTCACCTGCAGCTCGTTGCCACCGTCCGACGTCTTGGAGACCGTCAGCGAGGTGCCGGAACCGGCCACCTTGGTGGAGTTCCACGGGTTCTTCGAGCTCCAGTAGCGGTCGACGACCGAGTCGTCGAACGTCGGGATGCCCTTGCTCGACGGCACCACGGTCGCCACGCCGTTGCGGTGGAAGGTCACCGCGTCGGTGGCCTCCTGACCGAACGTCGCGTCGAACGGCTGACGGCGGTTGCCGAGCAGCACGCCACCATTGAGGACGACCGGCGCGGGCCGGGCGTCGACGGGCAGCACCTCGCCACCACCGGGGTGGGCGGAGGTGTTGTTGTCCGAGAACTCACCGTTGGCGAACGTGACCAGCATTCCGTTCTGGTACGGGAAGCGCTCCACCCAGTCGGGCTTGGTGTTGCCGAAGCCGAAGTTGTACGGCCCCGTCTTCAGGGTGGCGTCGTACCCGCTGTAGACGCGGTTCTCGGCCAGGTACATGTCCTTGACCACGCGCGAGGTCGTGCCGTTGATGATGCTGAAGCCGCCACCGGCGGTCCAGCCGTTGGCCCCGGCCTCGACGTCGTCCGTCGTGGTCGTGGTGCCGACGGTCACGGCGATGTCGTCGAGGAAGGCCTCGCTCGACACGCCACCGTCGGTCGCGACGCGGAAGCGGAACTGGACGTTCTGACCGGCGAAGGCCGACAGGTCCCAGGTCTTCTGCGTCCAGGCGAAGGTGCCGTCGATCGGTGCACCGACCTGCGTCCAGCTGGCGCCACCGTTGGTGGACACCTCACCGTAGAGGTAGTCGTAGTCCACCTCGAGGCCACCTTGCACGTAGGCACTGACCGAGCCCGGAGCTCGCGCCCGTGAGGTCGATGTTGCGTGCGAGCGTCGCGTTCAGGTTGTCCCCGAGGCCGCTCCACCACTCGGCAGCACCGGAGTGCGGTGCGTTGTGCTCCTTTGTGACGGTGCGGTCGGGCAGCGGCACGACGACGGCCTGGTAGTTGGTCTTGCTCGCCTTGTCGGCCGGGCCGAGCTTGACCGTCATGTCCGTGCCGAAGGGCACGCTCTTGTAGTCGAGCCAGCCGAGCTGCAGCTTCTCCCACGCACCCATGTAGCCGGGGGTGGTGCCGATCGAGTCGGTGCCGTGGTTCAACCACGAGCCGCCGCTCATCAGGGTCCAGAAGCCGGTGCCGTTGTCGCCACCCGCGGTGTCGTACAGGTCGGGAAGGCCGAGGTCGTGGCCGAACTCGTGCGAGAACACGCCGAGGCCGCCGTTCTCCGGCTCGGTGGTGTAGTCACCGATCCACATCCCGGTGTTGCCGATCTGGGTGCCACCGTTGAGGTTGCCGGTCGGGCCACTCTTACCGGCGTCGTTGGAGTAGGCGAACCAGCGGTGCGACCAGATCGCGTCCTCACCCTGGGCACCGCCGCCGGCCTCCTCACCCTCTCCGGCGTGGATCGCCTGGAAGTGGTCGATGTAGCCGTCGGGCTCGTTGAAGTTGCCGTCGTGGTCGTAGTCGTAGCGGTCGACCTTGTCGAACTGCGCGAGGTAGGTCTTGATCTCGGCGTCGCTCTTGCCGGCGGCCTTCTGCGAGTCGTACCAGGCGTTGCCGGTGTCCTTGACGAAGGGCCAGTAGACGGACGCGTCGGAGTACTTGTTCGACCCGTAGCGGGCCTCGTTGTAGGGCACCTTGACCCAGTCGGAGACGTCACCCTTGGCCAGGAAGCGTCCGTTGCTCTGCTTGAGGTAGAAGTCCTTGAAGGACTCGCCACTGCCGAACATCAGGTCCTGGTAGTGCGCCCGGTTGAAGTCGTCGACCCAGTAGGTGGAGTTGTCGTCCGTGGCGTTGCCGTCCCAGTTGCGGTCGGGCTCCGGGATCTGGTTGTGCACCGGTCCGGGGGCGCCCAGGGTGCTGGGACTGACCTTGTCACCGAAGTCGACGAGGACGGTGAAGATGTCCTCCTCGCGCTGCGTCGGGGTAGTTGATGTACTTCGACTTCTTGGCGTTGCCCTTGGCGTCCTTGCCCTTGGACTTGACCTCGATCACGCGGTTGCCGTTGATGACCTTGGTGCTGGCCTCGCCGCGCACGAGCTTGGCGATGGCGTCCTTGCGCGCGGCGGCCGCGGCGTCGGCGCTGGGGTTGGGCAGGTTGTCCGGGCGAGAGGCGGCCGCAGGGTCACTGCTGGTCGGGGCTCCGCCCCCTGATGCTGCCTGAGCCTGCATCGGAACGGTCAGGCCGGTGACGACGAGCGCCCCAACGGCCAGGCCCGATGCAGCGCTCCAGTGGCGCTTGTTCACTGATCCTCCTGAGTGAGGCCCTGTGTCGGGCCCGTCAACGGAACGACCGCCTGGTCGGCGGTCGCCGGGCTACCTCATCACCTCGACCTGCGAATTCGGGTCACCATCGGGTATGGACTTGGTCAAGGATTGGTCAGTTTTGGCTGTGAGGTGGCTGCGCGACGGCGCGGCATACGATCGGCCCATGAGCGAGCCGACGCCGACCACCCCCACCGCGCCCACTCCCGCCCCCGAGGGCACCGCGCCCTACGGCACCGGGGCGCAGGCGGCGCCGCAGCGGCGGGTGCGCATCCCCCACCTCATGCAGATGAAGGAACGCGGCGAGCGCTGGGCGATGCTCACGGCCTACGACATGTACACGGCCGAGATCTTCGACGAGGCGGGCATCCCGGTGCTGCTCGTGGGCGACAGCGCGGGCAACAACGTCTACGGCTTCGAGACCACGGTGCCCGTGACCGTCGACCACCTGGTGCCCCTGTGCCGAGCGGTCACCAGCGCGGCGAAGCACGCCATGGTCGTCGCAGACCTCCCCTTCGGCTCGTACCAGGCGAGCCCGCAGCAGGCCCTCGCCACCGCCACGCGCTTCATGAAGGAGGGGATGGCGCACGCGGTCAAGCTCGAGGGCGGCAAGCCGATGGTTCCCGAGGTCGAGCTGCTGGTGCGTGCCGGCATCCCGGTCATGGGGCACATCGGCTTCACCCCGCAGAGCGAGCACGTGCTCGGCGGCTACAAGGTGCAGGGCCGCGGCTCGGGCGCCGACAAGCTGATGGAGGACGCCCTCGCGCTCGAGGCCGCCGGCTGCTTCGCCGTCGTGATGGAGATGGTTCCGGCGCCGGTGGCGGCCCGGGTCACCGAGGCCCTGCACATCCCGACCATCGGCATCGGCGCCGGACCCCACTGCGACGCACAGGTCCTGGTGTGGCAGGACATGGCGGGCCTGCGTGGTGGGCGCGCACCGCGGTTCGTCAAGAAGTACGCCGACCTGCGCACCGAGCTCAAGGACGCCGCCGGTGCGTATGCCGCGGAGGTCGCCTCGGGCGCCTTCCCGGCGGCCGAGCACTCCTTCGAGGCCTGAAACCACCGGACCGAGGGAGACGTCGAACCACCATGTGGCCCATGGACACCCCCAACGCACCCTCGCCGACCCGTTGGTCGGCCCTGCAGAGCGGCCCGGAGGCGGCGCAGCGCTACCGTCGCCGCTTCCTCGACCTCGAGGCCTCCGGCGAGGACGTGCACGGGGAGGCCCGGTTCATCACGACGCTCGTGCCGCCGCCCTCGCGGGTGCTCGACGCCGGGTGCGGCTTCGGCCGGGTCGCGAGCAAGCTGACCCGGTTGGGGCACACCGCGATCGGGGTCGACGCCGACGAGGACCTCATCGCCCTGGCTCGCGAGGACTCGCAGACCCGCTTCTTCGTCGCCGACCTGTCGACCCTCGACCTGCGCACCGAGCAGGAGTTCGCCTGTGTCGTGATGGCCGGCAACGTCGTGCCCTACCTCGCCGACGGCACGCTCCCCGGGGTGCTCGACCGCCTCGCCGCGCACCTCTCCCCCGGTGGCTACCTCGTGTCGGGCTTCGGGCTCGCCGGCTCACTGCCCGCCAAGGCGGCTCCCGTCGACCTGCGCGTCTACGACCGGCTCGCCGAGGCGGCCGGCCTGTCGTTCATCGCCCGCTACGCCACGTGGGACGAGCAGCGGTTCCTCCCGGGCGGCGACTACGCCGTCTCGGTGCACCGGCGGCTGGGCGCCTGAGACCCGGAAGGTCCGCCCACGCGAAGCGTGGGACCCGGAGCTCAGTCCTCGAGCGAGCCCTCGCCCCACTCCTTGTCCTCGCGGTCCCACCGCTCCGTGTTCGACCTCGCGGTCTGGAGTGCGTTGGCCGCGGCGTCGTGCGAGTCGTAGGGACCCATGACGTTGGCGTCCTGGCTGCGGTCGTCATCGGTCTCCACCTGTCCGGTGTCGACGTTGAACCAGTAGGGCATCGGGGTCCTCCTCGGTCGCGGCTGGGTGCCTAGACTCCACCGTATGCCGTTGACCTACGCAACCGTGGCCCCCGGCGCGCTCTCCCCGCGCCGACCCGTGCCGCCGAGCATCGCCCGGCCCGAGTACGTCGACCGGCCCGGACCGGTGCCGTTCACCGGACCGGAGGTCAAGGACCCCGAGACCATCGAGCGGATGCGGGTCGCGGGCCGGATCGCCGCCGACGCCATGGCCGCGGCGGCCGCCGTGATCGCCCCCGGCGTCACCACCGACGAGATCGACCGGGTGGGCCACGAGTACCTGCTCGACCACGGCGCCTACCCGTCGACGTTGGGCTACAAGGCCTTTCCGAAGTCGCTCTGCACGTCGGTCAACGAGGTGGTGTGCCACGGCATCCCCGACAGCCGCCCGCTCGACGACGGCGACATCGTCAACATCGACATCACCGCCTTCATCGGCGGCGTGCACGGCGACACCGACGCCACCTACCTCGTGGGCGACGTCGACGAGGAGTCGCGGTTGCTCGTCGAGCGCACCCACGAGGCGATGATGCGAGGCATCCGCGCCGCCGTCCCGGGTCGCGAGGTCAACGTCATCGGGCGCGTCATCCAGTCGTACGCGCGCCGGTTCGGCTACGGCGTCGTGCGCGACTTCACCGGGCACGGCATCGGCAGCGCGTTCCACAGCGGCCTGATCATCCCCCACTACGACGCCGCGCCCTCGTACAGCACCGTCATCGAGGCGGGCATGACCTTCACCGTCGAGCCGATGCTCAACCTCGGAACCCCCGAGTGGGAGATGTGGGACGACGGCTGGACCGTCGTCACGAAGGACCGCCGGCGCTCGGCACAGTTCGAGCACACCATCCTCATCACGGACTCCGGTCCGGAGATCCTCACCCAGGGAGACGCAGCATGAGCACCGGATTCCCCCTCGGCATCGACGTCGGCGGCAGCGGTATCAAGGGCGCACCGGTCGACCTGGCAGCGGGTGAGTTCGCGCAGAAGCGCCTGCGGATCGACACCCCGCTGAAGTCCACCCCGGAGGCCGTGTGCGACGTCATCGCCGAGGTCGTCGACAACTTCGACGAGGTCCGCAGCGACTCCCCGATCGGCGTGACGATCCCCGGGGTCGTCCAGCACGGGGTCGTGAAGACCGCGGCGAACATCGACAAGTCGTGGGTCGGCTGCGAGATCGAGAAGCTCCTCGAGGACCGGCTCCAGCACGACGTCGTCGTCGTCAACGACGCCGACGCGGCGGGCGTCGGCGAGCTCGAGTTCGGCGCCGCGAAGGGCCACGAGGGTCTCGTGATCCTCACGACGCTCGGCACCGGCATCGGCACGGCGATCTTCAACCGCGGTGTCCTCGTGCCGAACTCCGAGCTCGGTCACCTCGAGATCGACGGCGTGGACGCCGAGACCGTCGCCGCGTCCTCCGCGAAGACGCGCGAGAACCTCAGCTACGAGGAGTGGGCCGCCCGGCTGCAGGTCTACTACCGGCGGCTCGAGGACCTGCTGTGGCCGGACCTCATCGTCGTCGGCGGAGGGGTGTCGAAGGACTCCGACGAGTTCCTGCCGCTCCTCGACATCCGCACGCCGATCATCCCCGCCACGCTGAAGAACAAGGCCGGCATCATCGGCGCGGCCGTCCTGGCGACCCGGGTGCAGGACGAGCGAGGACGCCACAAGGGCTGAGCCTGCCCGGCCGCCCTCACTCGCCGACGCGGAACTCCGTGGCGGGGGCACCCGCGAGGTCGTGGATGCGGGTGTTCTTCGACCCGAGCTGGCCGGCCTGGTTGAGGTACATCCCGCGCCCGCGCGGCTGGAGCAGCCCGTCGTGCACCGGTACCGCGTGCGGGGCGTCGAGGCGGCGCAGGAACGCCGTCATGTCCCGGCTGCGCTGCCACGGCGCCTGGAGGGCGAACGCGAGGACGTCGACGTCACCGGGCTCGGCGTCGAAGGCGTCACCTGGGTGGTAGAACGACGGCTCGCCCTCGGCGTCGAGCCGCACCCCGACGTTGGTGATGCGCGGGATGTCGTCGTGGATGAGGGCGTGCTGCTCGCCGAACGGCGTCACCGTGACACCACCGACCGTCGTCGCGCCGTCGTGCGCACGTGCCTCGACGCCGAGACCTGCCAGCACGTCGACGCTGCCCGGGTCGCACAGCACGACCGCCCCGGGGTTCGCGGCGGCCAGTGCGGGTAGCCGCTCGGGGTCGAGGTGGTCGGGGTGCTGGTGGGTCACGAGCACGGCCGCCAGGTCGCGCACGTCGCTCAGGTCGTCGGCGAAGGTGCCGGGGTCGATGAGCAGCCGCGTGTCGGCCATCTCGACGAGCAGGCAGGCGTGCCCGAGGTGGGTGATCAGCATGTGTCCACCGTATGCCCGGTCAGCCGACCGCGGGCTCGTTGCGGTCGTCCGTCGCGCGGGTTCGGCGACGGCCCGTGGAGTCCGGCGCTGGGGGCGCGACCGGTGGGACGGCATCGACGATGCCTGCCGCGGCCCGCAGCTCGCGGGGCAGCACGGTCGTGCCCGGCGGCGCGCTCGGCAGGGTCAGGGCTCCCTCGCCGGCAAGGAACAGCGGCACCCGCTCCGCCAGCCGGCTCAGGGACGGCATCCGCGACTCGAAGGCCGAGCGTCGCACCCCGGCGAGCACGCAGGCGTCGGCGCCGAGGTGGCGCACCGCGTCGGCGACGGCCGTCATCGGGGTGTTGGCTCCCAGGCTCACCACGCGCCACCAGCGGGCGTGCAGCATGGCGCCGAACAGCTCGAGCGGCAGGTCGTGCAGCTCTCGGGGCGGGCAGGCGAGGACCACCGTGCGCACCCGCTCGCCCTGCACCGGCATCCGCAGCTCGCCGAGCACCCCGCGGAACGAGCTGGAGACGAAGTGCTCGTGCAGCACGCCGAGGTCGCCGCGTTCCCACAGCTCGCCCACGTCGTGCAGCACCGGCAGCATCACCTCGGTGACGGTGGCGTCGACACCGGCGGTCAGCAGCGTCTGCAGGAGGGCGTCGCGCACGGTCGCTCCGTCGAGGTCGCGAACGGCGTGCATGACGGTGCTGCGCGTCGCGCCGTGTCCGAGCGGGCGGGGCGTGGGCATCGCGGTCCTCTCCGGCCGCCGGGCGGCCACTGGGGAACGGTACGTCACGGAGGTCGCGGTCTTGCCTTGCTGAGCCCGCTCTCAGCGAGCTCGGCGGATTGTCCCAAACCGTGAACCCGGACCGCCTGAGGTCCGTTTAATGGAGTCGGCGGCCCTCAGCAGGGCCACCGGCGCTGAAGAAGTCGGCGCGGGCGACCGACGGGGAGGGTCGCGCTCCAACCGGCCCGCCCCACACGAGCCGCCGTTCGTGGGCGTGTCGCAGGGGCGCGCCCGGGACACGGCGAGGGCCTACGCCACCACCGGCTGTGGCCCCGACGGGCCGTCGACCAGTCCGCCTGCAGGGAGGCGGATACCGGTCGGCGGCCCGTTCGCCCGAGAGCTCTTCCGATGCTTGACCGGGGAGCGCATACTCGAAAGGACAATGGGTCGGCGTGGCCCGCGTGCGGCGCGTCGGCTCCCGCTCTCTCCTGACGGGGGGACCCGCATGCGGCTATGGCGACGGGCCGTCGTGACGAGCGACCCCGATCCGGACACCTGCGAGCACAGCTGGCGGCTGCGCGACGTGAGCGTCGCCCTGCCGGGTCCGTACGTGTGCGAGGTCTGCGACGGGTGCGGCGCGATGCGCATCCACGGACCCGACGCCATCACCGGGCCGGCGAGCAACGTCGCCGACGGTGCCGCGCTGCACCTGGAGTCACTCGACCGGCAGTCCTCACCGCGACACGCGACCCCGCACCAGCCGGAGTAGCCCGGGGCGCTGAGGTCGGGGTCGCGCAGTCCGACGGATCCGCCGTCACCGGGACTACCGGTGCTCGACCGCGAGGGACATACTCAGTCGCAAGAGCGCCAACGAGGCCCGCTCGCCGCGCGCCGGGCCTGCCTTCTCGTGACGGGAGACCCCATGCGGCTTTGGCAACGGGAGGACGTACAGGTCGACCCCGGCCCGGACACCTGCGAGCACAGCTGGCGGCTTCGCAACGTGAGCTTCGCGCTGCCCGGTCTGTACGTGTTCGACGTCTGCGACCTGTGCGACGCGTTGCACCTCGACGGGCCCGAGGCGATCACCGGGCCGCCGAGCCACGTGGCCGACGGGGCCACCATGTACCTGGAGTCCCTGGCGCGGCGCTGGTCGCCGCCGTCGGACTGACCCAGGCCACCTCGCCACGCGGACGACCGCGGGCCCGGGCCTGTGTGGTGGACGAGTCGGGCTGTAGGCCGGGTTCTGTCCCGTGCCGCTGTTGCCGGCGACGCGGTGACGGTCATCCATCTCGGGTGGCCGTTGCCGACCACCTCCAGCGCCCTACCCACGTGCTCGGGCGGGCCGCCCTCGATCGCACGCTGTCTGGGCTTGCTCCGGATGGGGTTTACCGAGCCGACCTGGTCACCCAGGTCGCTGGTGGTCTCTTACACCACCGTTTCACCCTTGCTCCCACCACTGGCGTGGTGGGGGCGGTCTGTTCTCTGTGGCACTGTCCCGCGGGTCACCCCGGGTGGCTGTTGGCCACCATCCTGCCCTTCGGAGCCCGGACCTTCCTCGGCGGTGGTTGCCCACCGACGCGACCGTCCGCCCGACTCGTCCGCCGCCAGTGTAGGGGTCGGGTCAGGTGTGGCTGAACGACACGTCACCGGCGCGCACGTCGGCGACGTCGAGCCGCACCGGCACGTGCGCCCCGAGAGCGGCGCGGGGACCGGTGACCCGGGCGATGACCGGCAGGTCGACCAGCTGCACCTCCATGCCCTTGTCGTTGTGGTCGATCACGATCGCGCCGAAGGACTCCCCCTCGCGGCCGAGGAGCACCGCCGCCTCCGTGGCATCGGCGCAGGCGCGCTCGGCCGCACGGGCCCGGCGGTCGGAGTCGCGCATCAGCTCGGGCAGCAACGGCAGGGCCGCGCGCACGGCATCCGGCACGTCGGCGCCGCGGGACGCGGCCTCGCAGACGACCAGGCCGAAGCGGTCGACGAGGCGTCGCAGCGGCGCGGTGACGTGGGCGTACGGGGCCGCGACGGCTGCGTGCTCGCGCTGCTCGGGCAGCTCGCCGTCGAAGGCCGTGTAGCCGGCGCCGCGGAACAGCGCGGTCGCCTCGTGGATGAGGGCCAGGTGCCGTGGGTTCGTCCGGTCCAGCCCCCGCACGAACTCGCCGTAGGGGAGGTCCTCGGCCCACTCGGTGCCCAGCGCGCGGGCCTCCCGGCGGAACCGCTTGACCGCCTCCGGTGTCGGGGCGGGCATCGTGCGGAGCACGCCGACTCCGGCATCGAGCATCATCGTGGCGGCGGCCATGCCGGTGAGCAGCGACACCTGGGCGTTCCACTCCTCGGCCGCCACCGGCGGGCGGAACTCGAGCGTGAAGCCACCGCCGTCGCGCGCGGTCACCTGCTGCTCGGGCATCGGCAGGCTGGCGCCACCGCGCGCCCGCTCCTGGGCGATCCGCCGCTCGCCGATCTCGCGCAGCATGAGGAAACGGTCGTCGTCGGTGCCGGCGTCGATCGCGGCCTGGATGGTGACGTAGTCGAGGCGTTCGACGCTGCGCACCATGGCGCGGTACAGCTCGGCGGACGTCAGCGCCCCCGCGCCGTCCAGCCGCAGGTCCCACACGAAGGCCGGTCGCACGGCATCCGGCAGCAGGCTCGCGGCGGCCTCGGAGAGCACCTCGGGGTGCAGCGGCACGCGCACGTCCGGGCAGTAGACGGTCTGGCCCCGCTCGCGGGTGACGCGGTCGAGCGCGCCGCCGAGCCGCACGAACGCGGGCACGTCGGCGATGGCGTAGCGGATGTGGTGACCGTCGCCGTCCCGCTCGAGGTGCATCGCCTGGTCCAGGTCCATCGAGCCCGCCGGGTCGACCGTGAAGAACGGCAGGGCGGTCTCGTCGCGGCCCGGTAGGTCGGGTGGCGCCGCCGCGACCTGCTCGGCCTCGGCGAGCGCGTCGGCGGGGTAGTCGAGGGACAGACCGAGCTCGGCCCGCACCGCGGCGAACCGGTCGCGCAGCGCCTGGAGCACCCCCTGCGGGATGTCGGCGTCGGTCGGGGCCAGGCGCACGCGGGGGTGTGGCATGCCGCCCAACCTAACCTCCGTAGGCTGCCCCCGTGCTGATCCTGCTCCCGCCGTCGGAGTCCAAGGCGAACCGGCGCCGGGGCAGGCCTGCCGACCCGTCGACGTGGTCCTTCCCCGAGCTGGCTCCGACCCGCGCCCGGGTGGCGGACGCGCTGGCGCAGGTGAGCGCCTCCCCCGAGGCGCCGGCTCTCCTCGGCGTCTCCCCCGGCCTGCTCGGCGAGGTGGCGCGCAACCTCGTGCTCGACACCGCACCCGCGACGCCGGCCGCGGAGGTCTACACCGGCGTGCTCTACGACGCGCTCGGGCTGGCCACCCTCGACACCGCCGCGCGCCGCCGGGCGAACCGCTGGCTGGTCGTCGTCTCGGCCCTCCACGGCGCGGTGCGCCCGGGCGACCGGATCACCGCGTACCGGCTCTCGATGGGCTCCACGCTGCCCGGCCTCGGCCCGCTCGCCCAGCTCTGGCGGCCGTCGCTCGACGAGGTGCTCCCGGGCGTCGCCGCCAAGGGGGTCGTCGTCGACTGCCGGTCGGCGCCGTATGCCGCCGCCTGGCGCCCCGGTGCCGACCTCGCCCCGCGCTGGGTGCAGGTGCGAGTGCCCGGCGCCAGCCACATGGCCAAGCACACCCGTGGGTTGGTGGCACGGCATCTCTGCGAGGTCGGGGTGGTGCCGCGCTCGGTGCCGGCCCTGCGCGACGTCGTGGCCGGCGCCTTCGACGTGCGCCTCACCGAGCCGACGAGCAGCAGGGCCCCCTGGGTCATGGACGTGGTGCCGGCGTGACCGCAGCGGATGCCGTCGCCCTCCTCGAGCGGCTGCTGCCAGTCGTCGTCTTCCTCCTCGCCATCACGGTGACCGCCGAGGTCGCCGAGCGCGCCGGGGTGTTCGACGTGGCGGGCCACTGGGTGGCGCACGCCGGACGGCACCGCGCCTGGGCGCTGTGGCTGCTCTTCTCCCTGCTCGCAGTGGGCTGCACCGTGGTGCTCTCGCTCGACACCACCGCGGTCCTGCTGACCCCGGTGGGTCTCGCCGTCGCCCGGCAGGTCGACCTCGACGCGAGAGTCTTCGCCGTCACGACCCTGTGGATCGCCAACACCGGATCCCTGCTGCTGCCGGTCTCGAACCTCACGAACCTGTTGGCGCTCAACACCTTCGAGCGCCAGGGGCTGGGCCACGCCGACTACGTGCGGCTCGCCTGGGCACCCGCCCTCGCGTGCGTGGTCGTCACCCTTGCGCTCGTCGCCCTCCTGCACCGTCGCACCCTCACCGCGTCGTACGCCGTCGACCCTCCACCCGATCCCCACGACGTCGTGCTGCTGCGCTGGGCCGCCGCCGTCTGCATCGCCCTCGGGCCCCTCTTCGCCCTCGGTGCGCCGCCGTGGGCCGTCTCCCTCGTGGCCGCCGCGGTGCTGCTGGCCGTCGCGCGGTGGCGCGCGCCGACCCTGCTGCCGGGGCTTCCGGTGCCGTGGCTGATGGCGGCCGGGTTCGTCGTGGTGTCGGTCGTGGTCGAGGTGCTGCACCAGCGCGGGCTGGGCGACCTGATCGCGTCGGCGGTGCCCGACGGAACGGGCAGCGCGGCGCTGTTCGCCCTCGCCGGGACCGGGGCGTTCGCCGCCAACGTCGCCAACAACCTGCCGGCCTACCTCGTGCTCGAGCCCGTGGCCGCCGATGCCGCGCCGCGCCTCATGGCCCTCCTCGTCGGGGTCAACGCCGGGCCGCTCCTCACCCCCTGGGCCTCGCTGGCGACCTTGCTCTGGCTCCAGCGGTGCCGTACCGCCGGCATCGTCGTCCCCTGGCGCTGGCTGGTACCCGCGGGTGCGGTGTGCGCGGTGCTCGCCGTGGCCGCCGGGGCCGGGGCGCTGGCGCTGACCGCCTGAGGGTCCGCGCAGCAGCGGCTGACTTTCCGCGCCATCACAGCGATGGCGCGGAAGCTCCCGGATGGCGCGGAAGCTTCCGCGCCACGGGAGAACTTCCGCGCCGTCACAGTGATGGCGGGGAAGCTCATGCGGTCGCAAGGTTCGACAGATGCGCGGGCCCGGACCGGCCGCCTTACCGCCCCGCGCGGCATCCGTGCCACGATCGCGCCGATGACCGTTCTGACCGATCTCGCCCGCCACTCCCAGCGCCGGCTGGGCTCGGCGCTGCGCGCCCGGGTGGCCGGCGACGACGCCACGGAGCGGGCCCGCGCCATCTGGGGCAAGGAGGGGGAGCGCTGGTTCACGCCCGAGGACCCGGTGTGGCGGGTGCACGCCGATGCCGCGATGTTCCCCGGTGGCGTGGCCGCACTGCTGCTGCAGTCGCTGCACCCGCTCGCCATGGCCGGCGTGGCAGGGCACAGCGGTTACAAGGGTGACCCGTGGGGCCGCCTGCAGCGCACCTCGCACTTCCTGGCCACGACGACCTTCGGCACGGTGGAGGACGCCGAGGCGGCCATCGCCCGGGTGCGCGGCATCCACGAGCGGGTGCGCGGGCACGACCCGCGGGGCCGGCCCTACCGGGCGAGCGACCCGCGGCTCCTCGGCTGGGTGCACGTCGCCGAGGCGCACAGCTTCCTCACCGCGTACCAGCGGTATGCCGTGACGCCCCTTTCCGACGCGGAGGCCGACACCTACGTGGCGCAGTCGGCGCTGGTGGCCACGAGGCTCGGCGCCGCCGACCTGCCGACCACGGTGGCGGAGCTCGGCGCGGCCCTGACGGCCTTCCGGCCCGAGCTCGAGGCCACCGCAGAGGCTCGCGCGGCCGCGCGGTTCCTGCTGCTCGACCCCCCGCTGCCGTGGCCGGCCCGGCCGGGATACGGGCTGATCGCCTCGGGAGGTTTGGCACTCCTACCCGGGTGGGCGCGACGAGCCCTGCGACTGCCGGCCGGCGGCCCGGCCACCACGCTCGCCGGCGGGGCCGGTCACCTCGGTACCCGGGCGGTGCGGTGGGCGATGGACGGCGTGGCCCAGGAGCGTCAGCTGGCCGCTGGGTCCTGAGCCGGGCCGTCGCCGACGGCGGTGACGAGCTGCTCGATGCGCTCGAGGGTGCGCTCCATGTTGTGCCGGGTCGAGCCCGACATCGTCAGCTTGACGACCGGCTTGCTCACGGCCCGCTCCTGCGAGAGGTCCCACGTCTCGGTGACCAGCGTGCCGCCCTCGACCGGCTCGAGCTCGTAGCGCCAGATGCGTCCGCCGAGCACCGTGCCGAGGGCACCGCTCGCGCTGGTCTGCCAGGCGATGCGGCGGTTCTCGTCGAGCTCGATGACGGTGTTGCGGGTGGAGTAGGCGACCCCGAGGTGCATGTCCATGCCGAACCGGTCACCGAGGGCGAGCCGCCGGCCGCCGCTGCGGGCGCCGGTGACCGTGCCGCCCCCGTCGATCGCCGCGTGCCCGGCCGGGTCGGCGAGCAGGTCGAAGATCGGCTCGGGGGGTGCCGGCACCAGCCGCTGCACGGAGACGACGTCGCTCATGGCGGCGACGCTAACAGCCTGGGTCAGCGACCGGTCGCGGCGGCCCGCTCGACGGCGTCGCCGAGGTCGGCCAGCAGGTCGCGGACGTCCTCGAGGCCCACCGAGATGCGGACGGTGCCGTCGGTGATGCCCACGGCCGCACGTGCCGCCGGCTCGAGGCGGCGGTGGGTGGTCGTGGCCGGGTGGGTCGTCAGCGACTTGGTGTCGCCGAGGTTGTTCGAGATGTCGACGAGGGTCAGGGCGTTCATCAGGGCGAACGCCGCCGCCTTGCCACCCTCGACCTCGAAGGTCACGACCGTGCCGCCCCCACCGTCCATCTGGCGCAGGGCGAGCTCGTGCTGTGGGTGGCTCTCGAGGAACGGGTGCACCACGCGCCGGATGCCCCGCCCCGCGTGCTGCCACTCCTCGAGGGTGCGGGCGACGGTCAGGGTCGAGTCGGCCATCGCGCGCACCCGCAGGTCGAGGGTCTCCAGGCCCTTGGTCATCACCCAGGCGTTGAACGGCGAGAGCGACGGCCCGGTGTGCCGCATCAGGTTCTTCACCGGCCCGTCGATGAACTCGCGCGTGCCGAGCACCGCGCCGCCGAGGGCGCGTCCCTGGCCGTCGATGTGCTTGGTCGCCGAGTACACGACGACGTCGGCGCCGAACTGGAGCGGGTGCGAGAACACCGGCGTGCCGAACACGTTGTCGACCACCACGGTCGCGCCGGCCGCGTGCGCCAGCTCGCTGACCGCCTGGATGTCGACGAGCTCCTGCATCGGGTTGCTCGGCGTCTCGAAGAACACCGCTGTCGTCGGCACCGACAGGGCCGCACGCCACTGGTCGAGGTCGGCCCCGTCGACGAACACGGTCTCGACACCCCACCGCGGCAGGATCTCGTCGAGGATCACGAAGCACGACCCGAACAGCGCCCGCGACGACACGACCCGGTCTCCCGCACCGCACAGCGCCGCCATGGCGGTGAACACCGCGGCCATCCCGGATGCCGTGGCGAAGCACGCCTCGGCGCCCTCGAGCAGGCGCATCCGCTCCTCGAAGGTGGTGACGGTGGGGTTGCCGTAGCGGCTGTAGATGTAGTGCTCGACCTCGTCCTTGAACGCCGCCTCGGCCTGCTCGGCCGACTCGTAGACGAAGCCCGAGGTGAGGTAGAGCGCCTCGGCCGTCTCGTCGAAACCGCTGCGGGCGAGGCCTCCTCGCACGGCGCGGGTCTGGGCGTGCCAGTCCTGGGGGTCCATGCTCAGCCCTGCCGCCACGGGAGGCCGGCGATCTTCCAGCCGCCGAGGGTGCGGTGGCCCTCGGCGTCGTGCGGGCCCTCGAACCCCTCGAGCACGTTGAAGGCCGGTCCGAGACCCGCGGCGGTCAGCGCGTCGGCGGCAGCCCTCGAGCGCACGCCCGAGCGGCAGAGCAGGTAGACCGGGCGGCCGGGCTCGAGCCCCACGGCTCGCACCTCGTCGACGAAGCGCTCGTTGATCCGCCCGTCGGGGAAGGTCGACCACTCGACGAAGGCCACGTCGTGGCCGGCCGTGTCGAGCACCGGCACACCGACGTAGGTCCACTCGGCCCGGGTGCGCACGTCGACGAGGAGGGCACCCTCGGGTCCGGTCGCCGCGGCATACGCCTCGGTGGGGGTGACGTCACCGGCATAGGTCATGCCACGAGCCTAGAACGCGCCCGGATGCCGTCGCCGGGCCGTCTCAGGTGCGGTTGGTGAAGGCGACCGAGACCTCGCCGTCGTCCCACACCTCGACCGCCGTCAGCGAGCCGGGAGCCGCGGCCAGCCGCCAGGCCTTGTCGTGCGGCAGCCCCAGCAGGTGCGCGAGCACGACGAGGATCGGCTTGCGGTGGCACACGACCACGCTGGTGCCACCCGCGGACACCACCCGCTCCCACGCCGGGACCACCCGTGCGACCAGGTCGTCGTGCGACTCACCGGCCGGGGGGCGGTAGCCCGGGTCGTCGCGCAGGGCACGCATGGCGTCGCGCTCACCCGCCACGAGCTCCTCGATCGACCGGCCGTCCCAGTCGCCGAACGACTGCTCGTCCCACTCGGGGTCGACCACCGGGTCGGCGCCGACCGCAGCGGCCACGGCGGCACCGGTCTCCATCGCCCGGCTGAGCGACGAGGTGACCACCCGGGTGGGGTGGCCCTGCACCAGGCTCGCCACGGCCCGCCCCGCAGCCACCGCCTGGGCCCGCCCGGTGGCGTTGAGCCTGGGGTCCGGGCCACCCCGGCCGTCGAGGCGGCCCTGCGCGGTGAAGTCGGTGACCCCGTGCCGCACCAGCACGACCCGGGTCGGCGTGCCGCGCCGGTCGAACCCGGTGCGGCGGGTCTCGTCGGCCGCGGGCTCGGGGGCGCCGGGCACGTCGTCGACCTCCGAGGGCCCGCCGAACGTGCGGTCGACCACCCGCCCGTCCATGGCGATGTTCGACAGGGCGTCGGCCGCCTTGTTCTCGGCACGCGGGATCCACTCGAAGCGCACCGACCCGCCCGCTCGGGTGAAACCCGAGACCAGGTCGCGGGCCTGCAGCGCGAGCCGGCGCATGTCCTCGTGCTTGATCTTCCAGCGCCCCGACATCTGCTCGACGACCAGCTTGGAGTCGAGCCGCACGTGCACCTCGGCCGCCGGGTCGACCGCGAACGCCGCCTCGAGCCCGGCGATCAGCCCGCGGTACTCCGCGACGTTGTTCGACTCCTTGCCCAGCGGCTCGGCACGCTCGGCGAGCAGGGCCCCGGTGTCGGTGTCGCGCACGAGCGCCCCGTAGCCGGCGACCCCGGGGTTGCCACGCGACCCGCCGTCGGCCTCGACGGTGAGCCGACGGCTCACAGCCCGGACTCGTCGGTGCGGACCAGGATCCGGCGGCACTCCTCGCAGCGCAGCACCTCGTCGTCGGGGGCGGAGCGGATCCGCTGGATCTCGACCGGGTTGAGCTCGAGCTGGCACCCGCCGCACCGGCGCTGGCGCAGGGCGGCGGCACCGGTGCCGCCGTTCGCGACCCGGATCTTCTCGTAGAGGGTGACCAGGTCGTCGCCGACCTCGTCGACGACCGTGGTGCGGGGGGCGCCGATGTCGCCGGCCTCGGCGTCGAGCCGGGCGAACGCCTCGTCGCGGGCCGCCTCGAGGGCCTCGATGCGGGTCGTCAGCTCGCCGCGGCCCCGCTCGAGCTCGGCGACGTCGCTCTCGGCGGCCTCGGCGCGCTCCATGACCTCGAGCTCGATGTCCTCGAGCTCGCCCTGGCGTCGGGCCAGCGAGGTGAGCTCGTGCTGGATGGCCTGGAGGTCCTTGGCCGAGCCCGTGCCGGTGTCGAGCCGGGCCTGGTCGCGGGCCGCGCGGTCGCGCACGAGCTGCACGTCGGACTCGGCCTTGCGGACCTCGCGCTGCACGTCATCGAGCTCGGTGCGCGAGCGCACCAGCTGGTCGTCGATCAGGCGGGCCTTGCCCTGGAGGTCGGCGAGCTCGGCGAGCTGCGGCAGGTGGGTGCGCGCGTGGGCGATCTGGTCGAGCCTGGTGTCGATGGCCTGGAGGTCGAGCAGCCGCAGCTGGCGGGCGGACTCGGCGTTCACGTCATACCTCCGGGGTCGGCGCCGACCACGAAGGTCCACGGGTCGGTGCGCACTGTGCTGATGTGGGTCTCCACCCTAGTCGCGCGCTCGCCGAGGGCCTCGCGCAGTGCGCGCTCGGCCCGGGCCAGCCACACCTGCTCGCTCGCCCAGTGGCCCGCGTCGACCAGGTAGGGGATGCCGCCGCGCGCCTCCTCGCGTGCCTCGAGGACGGGGTGGTGGCGCAGGTCGGCGGTGACGTAGACGTCGGCGCCACTGGCCCGCACCGCCTCGAAGAGGTCGTCTCCGGCGCCACCGAGCACGGCGACGCGACGCACCACGGCATCCGCTGGACCGGCGACGCGGATGCCGCCCGCGGCCTCGGGCAGCCGGGTCGCCAGACCGCTCGACGAAGGCCCGCAGCGGCAGGGACTCGGCAAGGTCGCCGACCCGGCCCAGCGGCTGGTCCTCGGCGAAGGTGAGCGGCACGGTGTCGCCGAGGCCGCACGCCTGCGCGAGGGCCTCGCACACGCCCTCGGCCGCGACGTCCGCGTTGGTGTGCGCCACGTAGAGCGCGACGTCGCCGACGACGAGGTGGGTGACGGCGGCTCCCTTCGCGCTGGTCGTGGCGACGCCGTGCACGCCGCGCAGCAGGAGCGGGTGGTGCACGAGCAGCAGGTCGGCGCCGAGCGCCGCGGGCCTCCTCGATGACCGCCAGGGTGGGGTCGACGGCCAGGTGGATGCGCCGCACCGGCTGCGCGGGGTCGCCGGTGACCAGCCCGACCCGGTCCCAGGACTGGGCGGTCGCGGGTGGGTAGAGGTGCTCGACGACCTCGAGAACCTCGCGCAGGGTCAGGTCGTCGGCATCGCTCATGTGGGCCCGGCCGGGATCGAACCGACGACCGACGCGGTGTAAACGCGGCGCTCTACCAGCTGAGCTACAGGCCCCTGGTGGCCGCACGCCACGGGGGCGGTCGGCCGACCGCGCACATTGTGGCAGGTGCCGGCGCCGCTGGTCGTGCCGGTCAGCGCAGTGCGGCGACCTCGCGGGTCAGGCCGCTGAAGTCGCGTCGCTCCCCCGGGCCGTTGACGAGCGTCCACCGGACGACGCCGTCGCGGCCGATCAGGAAGGTGCCGCGGATGGGGGCGCCGGTCGCCTCGTTGAGCACGCCGTAGGCGCGGGTGACCTCACCGTGCGGCCAGTAGTCGGACAGCAGGGGGAAGAAGTAGCCCTGGGCGTCGGCCCAGGCGCGCAGGGCGAACATCGGGTCGCACGAGATGCAGACCACCTGCAGGTCGTCGGCCACGAACCGCTCGAGGTGGTCGCGGATCTCGTCGAGCTCGCCGGTGCAGATGCCCGAGAAGGCGAAGGGGTAGAAGACGACGACGACGTTCTTGTGCGCGACGAGCTGGGCGAGCGAGACCTCGACGCCGTTCTGGTCGCGCAGGGCGAACTCGGGCGCGACCTGGCCGACGGCGAGCGGGGTCACGGTGGACGTCATCATGCGGCCATCCTGCCAGCCGCTGGGGGTCACCGGCGGACGTGGGTCCTGGGTGCGACGAGCTTGTGCGCCCGCCATTCCGTGGCGGCGTTGAAGGTCCCGGCGGGATGCAGGCCGGCCGTGACCGCGGCCTCGTCGATGTCGCTGGGGTCGACCTCGTCGCCGGCGGCCTTCGGGGTGAGGAGCACCACGAAACCCCCGTCGTCGAGAACACCGACCATGTCGACCAGGGCGTCGCCGAGGTCGCCGTCGCCCTCGCGCCACCAGAGCAGCACCGCGTCGGCCCCACCGGTGTAGTCGTCGTCCTCGATCTCGGTGCCGCAGCAGTCCTCGACGGCGTAGCGGAACTCGTCGTCGACGTCGGAGTCGTAGCCGAACTCCTGGACCACCTGCTCGCGGGCGAACCCGAGGCGCTCGACGACGCCGGAGCCGCTGGAGCCCGGGTCGACCGGCGGTGGGGCGGGGGTGTTCACGGTGCTCACGGCCTTTCTGGTTCGGGGGTGCCCTGCGGGTGCCGGGACCAGTCCACCAACCCCGGAGGGTCGGGTGCAAGGGGGGCGCGCGCGGGTTCCGACCTGCGGCGCGCCGACCGGGCGCGCGCGGACACCTCGGCGAGGAAGGTCTCGGCGTGCGCGACGTCGAGGTGGGCCAGCACCGGGGTGACCGGTCCGGGCGGGGGCACCACGTGCACGGTGGCCAGGCCGAGCCGCGACTCGAGCCAGCCCTGCCGCACGGTGAGGGACTGGATGCGGGCGTGCGGCACGGCGATGGCCCGACGGGTCAGCCGGCCGGAGCGCATCAGCACCGCCGACGGGGCGTCGGCCCAGCCGTTGCGCCGCCACGACAGGGGGTCGAGCCACCGGGCGGCCCGGGTCCGGCCCCGCCACGCGGTGTCCGTGCCGTCGCCGAGCACGGCGTCGGCCCACGCCTGCGACGGGACCCAGGGAGTCACCAGCGCGAGCACCTGCCGCGCGTCGTCGAGCGTGCCCACCGGCAGCAGGGTCGTCTCGCGGGCACCCTCGTGCTCGCCCGCCCCGCCCGACCCGGCGACGTTCACGCGGATCCGCCACCACCCGACCGGCCGCCACCACAACGGCTGGACGAGCTCGAGGGCCTGGATGCGGTGCAGCGGGATCGTGGTGGCCCGCAGGTCGGTGAGCCCCTCCTGGACCCGCACGCCGGTGCCGGCGTCGGCGAGGTGGAAGTTGCCGTGGACGAGCAGCTCCTTGACCCGGTTGAAGGCGATGCCGATCGCGACGGGCAACAGCGCGGGGATGCCGGCCAGGGCCAGCGGTCCGACGCTGCGGACCCCGGCCCCGAGGAGCCCGAACGCGAGGAGCGCGCCCAGGGCGATGGTCGACCCGTGCAGGATCGTCGCGACGAACAGCCGCCCGTTGGGCACCTCGAGCACCGGCTGCAGCGGCGCGGCGGGGTGGCCGCCCTGGCCGGGGACCCCCACCTGGTCAGCAGTCCCGGGGGTGACCTCGTCGGTGCGCCCGGCGAGGTCGAGCAGGTGCTCGCGCAGCGCCTCGGCACGGGCGAGGTCGAGGAAGGACAGGGTGAGCGTGGAGTCGGATCCGCCCGCCGACTGGACGACCACCCGCGCCAGCCCGAGCAGCCGGGCCAGCAGCGGCCGCGACAGCTCGACGGCCTGCACCCGCTCGAGGCGTACCTGTCGGTGCTGGCGGAACAGGAAGCCCTGGCGCAGCTCGACCTGCCCCCCACCGACCCGGAAGCGCGAGTAGCGCCAGCTCACCCAGTTGACCCCGGCGACCACACCGAGGAAGAGCGCGAGCGCGGCGAGGGCGATGAGCGGGTGGGCCACGGCCTCCTCGAACGGGTTGCCACCGGCGTCGCCCGGCTCGTCGAACGGCTGCCCGTCGCCACCGGTGAAGATCGAGCCGAAGCCGAGCTGCGACAGGAAGCTGTCGAAGAGCTGCGACGCGGCGTAGCCGAGGATCGCGAGCAGCACCACGCCACCACGGAGCAGCGGCGAGAGGGGGTGGAGCCGCTGCCACTCCCCCGAGGGCTCCTGGGCGGGATCGGTCACAGGCCGGCCCGCTGGGCCTCGCCGCGCGCCGCGAGCCGAGCGCGCAGGGCCTCGGCCTCCGCCACCGGCAGTCCCGGCAGGGAGCCGCCGCTCTCGGGCGAGGCGGTGTGGATCTCGCACGAGGCGATGCCGTTCGCGCGGGCGAGCGGCCCGGACTGGATGTCGACGTACTGCAGCCGGCCGTAGGGGACGCTCACGAGCGACCGGAACATCCGGCCCTTGCGGATGACGATCTCCTCCTCGAGCTCGACCCACGAGATCGCGCTGACCTGACGGCTGATCAGCCAGGCGGCCCAGAGCCCGACGAGCAGCACGGCCAGCGTGCCGAGCAGCGTCCACCGGGTGACGAACACGCCGAGCACGACGGTCACGAGCAGCAGCGGCAGCACCACGACGGCGGCGGTGATCAGGCGCACCCGGGTGAGCATCGGGGAGACCGGCCGCCAGGGCAGGTCGCCACCGCGGAGGGTGACCTCCGCCGGGCGCTGGGGCGTCACGGGTGCGGGGTCGGCCATGACCCCAGTGTGCCTCAGGAGCGGACGCCGCCGAGCAGGCGGAAGGCGCAACCACCGCCACGTCTCGTGGCGTGTGTTTGGATGACGGCATGGGCCGGGTCACGACGCGGGTGCGCCGCACGCGGCTCGACGTCGACACGGGCGACCGGGTCGACCGCACCGACACGGTCGCGGTCGAGGAGCCGCTCGAGATCCGGGTCGGCGACGAGCCGCTGACCACCACCATGCGCACGCCCGGCGACGACTTCGACCTCGCGATCGGGCACCTGCTGACCGAGGCGATGCTCCACTCCGCCACCGAGGTCGGCACCCTGATGCACTGCACCGACCTCGACGAGGACGGCTCCCCCACCTTCAACGTCGTCGACGTGACCCTGTCGCCCGGCGCGGTGCTGCACCGGCCGGCCCGCGAGCGCACCGAGTCGATCTCGAGCGCGTGCGGCGTGTGCGGGTCGGCCACCATCGACGCGGTGCGCACGAGCAGCCGGTACGCCGTGGGCGAGGACCCCGTCGTCGTGCGGGCCGAGGTGCTGGCCGGGCTGCCCGAGGCCCTTCGGGCCCGGCAGCCGGTGTTCGACCGCACCGGTGGGGTGCACGCCGCGGCCCTGGCGACCCCGGAGGGCGAGCTGCTCGTCGTGCGAGAGGACGTCGGCCGGCACAACGCCGTCGACAAGGTCGTGGGCGCCGTCGCCCGCGGACGCGAGCTGCCCTTCTCCGGAACGGTGCTCGTCGTCAGCGCCAGGGCGAGCTTCGAGATCGTGCAGAAGGCGAGCGTCGCCGGCATCCCGGTCGTCGTCGCGGTGGGCGCCGCGAGCTCGCTCGCCGTCGAGCTGGCGACGCAGAGCGGCATCACCCTCGTCGCGTTCGCGCGGCTCCGCACCTGTCGGTGTACAGCCGTCCCGACCGGCTGCTCGCCCCGGACTGACCGACCGCTCCGCGGGATACCGGCCGGTAGCCTCACCGCAATTGGGTGAGCGGCGCCGATCGGGTGAAAGATGTCAGGAGCGCGCCCTCTCCCGTGCGCAACCGTGATCGGCGAAAGGACGAGCGCGTGGCCTCCCGCGAAGACGTCGGACCCATCCTCAACGGCATCCCGACTCACCTGCCGGACATCGACCCCGCCGAGACGCAGGAGTGGCTCGACAGCCTCGACGCCGTCATCGACGGCCCCGGTCGGATGCGGGCCCGCTACCTCATGCTGCGCATGCTCGAGCGGGCGCGCGCCGAGCAGGTGGGCGTCCCGTCGCTCACGACCACCGACTACGTCAACACGATCAGCCCCGAGCAGGAGCCGTGGTTCCCCGGCGACGAGGACGCCGAGCGTCGCTTCCGCGCCTACCTGCGCTGGAACGCCGCGATGATCGTGCACCGCGCGCAGCGCCCCGGCATCGGCGTCGGTGGCCACATCTCCACCTACGCCTCGGCGGCGACCCTCTACGAGGTCGGCTTCAACCACTTCTTCCGCGGCAAGGACCACCCCGGCGGCGGTGACCAGGTCTTCTTCCAGGGGCACGCCTCCCCCGGCATGTACGCGCGCGCCTTCCTCGAGGGCCGGATCAGCGAGGAGCGGCTCGACGGCTTCCGCCAGGAGAAGTCGCACCTCGTCGACGGCTCGCCGCTCGCCATCCCCAGCTACCCCCACCCGCGCCTGATGAGCGACTTCTGGGAGTTCCCCACGGTGTCCATGGGCATCGGGCCGATGAACGCCATCTACCAGGCGCAGTTCAACAAGTACCTCCACAACCGTGGCCTGAAGGACACCAGCGACCAGCACGTGTGGGCCTACCTCGGCGACGGCGAGATGGACGAGCCCGAGTCGCGCGGCCTGCTCCAGCTGGCCGCGCAGGAGGAGCTCGACAACCTCACCTTCGTCGTCAACTGCAACCTCCAGCGCCTCGACGGCCCGGTGCGCGGCAACGGCAAGATCATCCAGGAGCTCGAGGCGTTCTTCCGCGGCGCCGGCTGGAACGTCATCAAGGTCATCTGGGGCCGGGGCTGGGACCCGCTGCTCGCCGCCGACGGCGACGGCGCCCTCACCCACCTGATGAACAGCACGAGCGACGGCGACTACCAGACCTTCCGCGCCAACGACGGCAAGTACGTCCGCGACCACTTCTTCGCGCGAGACCCGCGTACCCGCAAGATGGTGGCCGACTGGTCCGACGAGGACATCTGGTGGAAGCTCAAGCGCGGCGGCCACGACTACCGCAAGGTCTACGCGGCCTACAAGGGGGCCCTGGAGCACACCGGCCAGCCGACCGTGATCCTCGCGCACACCATCAAGGGCTACGGCCTGGGCCAGAGCTTCGCCGGCCGCAACGCGACCCACCAGATGAAGAAGTTCACGCTCGAGGACCTCAAGAGCTTCCGCGACAGCCTGAACCTCCCGATCAGCGACGAGCAGCTCGAGAAGGACCCGTACAACGCGCCGTACTACCACCCGGGCGCCGACGACGAGGTCATCCAGTACGCGCTCGAGCGGCGCGCCAAGCTGGGCGGTGGTGTCCCCGAGCGCCGGGTGAGGCACGCCCCCGTGCACCTGCCCGACGACTCCGCCTACGCCCAGGTGAAGAAGGGCTCGGGCAAGCAGGCGGTCGCCTCGACGATGGCGTTCGTGCGCCTGCTCAAGGACCTGATGCGCGACAAGGAGTTCGGCCGCCGCATCGTGCCGATCATCCCCGACGAGGCGCGCACCTTCGGCATGGACAGCTTCTTCTCGACGATCAAGATCTACAACCCGCACGGCCAGAACTACACGCCGGTCGACGCCGAGCTGATGCTGGCGTACCGCGAGGCCAAGGACGGGCAGATCCTCCACCTCGGCATCAACGAGGCCGGCTCGGTGGCCGCGTTCACCGCTGTCGGGTCGAGCTACGCCACCCACGGCGAGCCGATGATCCCGATCTACGTCTTCTACTCGATGTTCGGCTTCCAGCGCACGGGCGACTCGATCTGGGCGGCGGCCGACCAGATGACGCGTGGCTTCCTCATCGGCGCCACCGCCGGCCGCACCACGCTCACCGGCGAGGGGATGCAGCACGCCGACGGCCACTCGCCGCTGCTGGCCTCCACCAACCCCGCCGTCGTGCACTACGACCCGGCGTTCTCGTTCGAGATCGCGCACATCATGCAGGACGGCCTGCACCGGATGTACGGCACCGACGACTCGCTCACCGACGACCAGCGCAACGTCATCTACTACCTCACCGTCTACAACGAGCCGATGGTGCAGCCGGCCGAGCCCGAGCACGTCGACCGCGAGGGCATCCTGCGCGGGCTCCACCTCTACGCCGAGGGCACGACCGAGGGCCTGCCCGACGACGCACCCCGGGTGCAGCTGCTCGCGTCCGGCGTCGGCATGGCCTGGGCGCTCGAGGCCCAGGACCTGCTGCGCAACGACTTCAACGTCGTGGCCGACGTGTGGTCGGTGACCTCGTGGAACGAGCTGCGCCGCGACGGGCTGCGCTGCGACCAGGCCGCCTTCCTCCACCCGGAGTCCGAGGCGCCGGTGCCGTGGGTCACCCAGAAGCTCTCCGGCCGCCCGGGTCCGGTCGTGGCGGTGAGCGACTACATGCGCGCCGTGCAGGACCAGATCCGCCAGTGGGTGCCCGGCGACTTCGCGTCGCTCGGTGCCGACGGGTTCGGGTTCTCCGACACCCGCCCGGCAGCGCGACGCTTCTTCCACATCGACGGCCCCTCCATGGCGGTGCGTGCCCTGCAGTCACTGGCCGAGCGCGGCGAGGTCGACCGCTCGGTGCCGCTCGAGGCGGCCCGGCGCTACCGGCTCTCCGACGTGACCGCGGGTGCCTCCGGCAACGAGGGCGGCGACAGCTGACCGGGTAGACCCGTCTGGCCGGCGGTTTGTGCATATGCAGACCTCTGTATAGTCTTGCATCGTGTCCAAGGTCCTCACGTCCCTGCCCGTCGGCGAGCGCGTCGGCATCGCCTTCTCCGGGGGCCTCGACACCTCCGTGGCCGTCGCGTGGATGCGCGAGAAGGGGGCCGTGCCGTGCACCTACACGGCCGACCTCGGCCAGTACGACGAGCCCGAGATCGACACCGTGCCGGACCGTGCCGGCCAGTACGGCGCCGAGCTGGCCCGCCTCGTCGACTGCCGCAGCGCGCTGGTCGAGGAGGGACTGTCGGCGATCGCCTGCGGCGCCTTCCACATCCGCACCGGCGGCAAGACGTACTTCAACACCACTCCCCTCGGCCGCGCCGTCACCGGCACGCTGCTCGTGCGCGCCATGCACGCCGACGGGGTCGACATCTGGGGTGACGGGTCCACGTTCAAGGGCAACGACATCGAGCGGTTCTACCGCTACGGCCTGCTCGCGAACCCCAACCTGCGCATCTACAAGCCGTGGCTCGACGCCGACTTCGTCGCGGAGCTCGGCGGCCGTCACGAGATGAGCGCGTGGCTCAGCGAGCGCGACCTGCCCTACCGCTCCAGCCAGGAGAAGGCCTACTCCACCGACGCCAACATCTGGGGCGCCACCCACGAGGCAAAGACCCTCGAGCACCTCGACGAGTCGATGGAGGTCGTCGAGCCGATCATGGGGGTGCGGTTCTGGGACCCCTCGGTCACCATCGACACCGAGGACGTCACGCTCACCTTCGTCCAGGGCCGACCCGTGGCCGTCAACGGTCGGACCCTCGACCCGCTGGCGCTCGTCGACGAGGTCAACACCATCGGCGGCCGCCACGGCATCGGCATGTCCGACCAGATCGAGAACCGGATCATCGAGGCCAAGTCGCGCGGCATCTACGAGGCGCCGGGCATGGCCCTGCTGCACATCGCCTACGAGCGGCTGCTCAACGCGGTGCACAACGAGGACACCCTCGCCAACTACTACGCCCAGGGCCGTCAGCTCGGCCGGCTGCTCTACGAGGGCCGCTGGCTCGACCCGCAGAGCCTGATGATGCGCGAGGCCATCCAGCGCTGGATCGCCTCGCTGGTCACCGGCCAGGTCACCCTGCGGCTGCGCCGGGGCGAGGACTACTCGATCGTCGACACCCGCGGCGAGAACTTCAGCTACCACCCCGACAAGCTGTCGATGGAGCGCGTGGAGAACGCCGCCTTCGGCCCGCTCGACCGGATCGGCCAGCTGACCATGCGCAACCTCGACATCGCCGACAGCCGCGCGAAGCTCGAGGTCTACGCCGGACAGCCGGTCGAGCAGGGGCAGCTGCTCGTCGAGAACGGCACGCTCTTCGGCGAGCTGCCCGCGGGCGGCTACGACCAGATCACCGACAACCCGCTCGCGCAGGGCAGCGACGACGACGCGCTCGACCGGGCCGCCATGGAGTCCGGCACCGACTGACCTGCACGGACGGCGCGACCGGTTGTGAACCGCATACAAATACACTGCCCGTATGCCGTCCGCCCGCCCGACCCCGTCGGCCGCCACCCGCTCGCGGGTCGCCCGTGCCGCCGGTGACCTCGGCGCCGCCGCGGTGCAGCAGATGGAGGCGGACCACGAGTGGTACCGCTCGTTGTCGGCCGAGGACCGCTCGTGGGTCGGGCTGGTCGCCCAGGCCGGCATCACCTCGTTCCTCGACTGGTTCGGCAGCGACCAGACCCAGCTGGCCGTCACCGCCGACGTCTTCGGCACGGCCCCTCGCGAGCTCACCCGCTCGATCTCACTGGCCCAGACCCTCGACCTGATCCGCACGGTCATCGCCGTGGTCGAGCGCGAGATCGACGCCCTGGCCGCGCCGGGCGAGGGTGACCTGGCCCGCGAGGCCGTGCTCCGGTACAGCCGCGAGGTCGCCTTCTCCGCCGCCGAGGTCTACGCCCAGGCCGCCGAGGCGCGAGGGGCCTGGGACGCGCGCCTCGAGTCGCTCGTCGTCGACGCCGTCCTTCGAGGCGAGGCCGACGAGTCGATGCAGTCGCGCGCGGCGGCGCTGGGCTGGGGCGCCGTCACCCAGGTGGTCGTCGTGGTCGGCTCCACCCCACCCGGGGCCACGGCCCCGGTGCTGACCGACCTGCACCGCGCGGCCCGGCGCACCGGGGTCGAGCTGCTCGTGGCGATCCACGGTCCGCGGATCATCTGCATCGGCGGCAGCGTCACCGACCCGATGGCCCTGGCCACCGCGCTCGACCCGCACCTCGGTGACGGGCCCCTGGTGGTGGGCCCGGTCGTGCCCCACCTCTTCGCCGCCGGTCGCAGCGCGCGGGCCGCGATCTCCGGACACGGTGCCGCCCCCGCCTGGCCTGCAGCACCCCGCCCGGTGCACGCCGACGACCTGCTCGCGGAGCGCGCCCTCCTCGGTGACCTCCCGGCCCGCGGCGCGCTCATCGCGCGGATCGTGCGCCCGCTCGCCGAGAGCCCGGGAGGCACCCTCCTCGACACCGCGTCCGCTTTCCTCGACGGGGCGCTGGGGGTCGAGGGCACCGCACGGACCCTCATCGTGCACCCGAACACGGTGCGGTACCGGCTGGCCGGCATCACCAAGACGATCGGCTACGACCTCGGCGACGCGCACGACGCCCAGACCGTGCGCACCGCCCTGGCCTTCCACCGCCTCGGGCCCGCATCGAGGGCCACCTCGCGGTTCTGACCGTCACCCGTCGCACGCTGCATTTGTGGGAACCTCACAGATCGGGCCGGAAAGGTTCGTCCCCCTTCGTCACGAGATGGTCACGGTCGGCAGGACAGGGTGGTACTCGTGATCGTCATCGTCTGCCCCGGCCAGGGCTCCCAGACCCCGGGCTTCCTCGCCCCGTGGCTCGAGCTGCCCGGCCTGCGTGACCAGCTGACCGCACTCTCGGACGCCGCCGGGGTCGACCTCGTCACCCACGGCACGACGTCCGACGAGGACACCATCAAGGACACCGCGGTCGCCCAGCCCCTGCTGGTGGGCGCCGGCCTGATCGCCCTGCGCGCCCTGTCCGGCTCGTCCGCCGACGGCGGCTACGCCGTGGCTCCCGCCGGCACCGGGGCCCTGGCCGGGCACTCGGTCGGTGAGATCACCGCGGCCGCGGCTGCCGGGGTGCTCACCGAGACCGACGCCATGCGCTTCGTCGCCCAGCGCGGCCGCGCGATGGCCGCCGCGAGCGCGGCAACGCCCACCGGCATGAGCGCGGTGCTCGGCGGTGACCCCGACGAGGTGGTCGCAACCATCGAGCGGCACGACCTCACCCCCGCGAACGTCAACGGCGCCGGCCAGGTCGTCGCCGCCGGCTCGCTCGACGCCCTCGCGGCCTTCGCGGCCGACCCGCCCGCCCGGGCCCGCGTCATCCCGCTCAAGGTCGCCGGCGCGTTCCACACCCACTTCATGCAGCCGGCCGTGGGCGTGCTGCGCGACGACTGGTCCGACCACGACGTCTCCGACCCGGGTGTCACCCTCGTCTCCAACCGCGACGGCGCCGTTGTCACAGACGGCCGCGACGTGCTCGACCGGCTCGTCGCCCAGGTGTCCAACCCGGTGCGCTGGGACCTGTGCATGGAGCGGTTCACCGACCTCGGCGTCACGGCGATCATCGAGCTGCCGCCGGCCGGCACTCTCGTGGGCCTCGCCAAGCGCGCGCTCAAGGACGTCGAGCTGCTCGCCGTCAAGACCCCGGACGACCTCGACGCCGCCCGCACCCTCATCAAGGAGCACTCGGCATGACCGTCACCCCCAAGGGCTTCTCCTCGGCACTGCGCTCCGCCACCCCCACGCCCCACGCGCGGATCTCCGGCATCGGCGGCTACCGCCCGCGTCGCATCGTGCCCAACTCCGAGATCGTCGACCGGATCGACTCCTCCGACGAGTGGATCCGCGAGCGCTCCGGCATCATCGAGCGCCGGTGGGCCGGCGACGGCGAGTCGGTCATCGACATGTCGATGTTCGCGGCCCGGCCGGCGCTCGAGATGGCCGGCCTCGAGGGCTCCGACCTCGACGCCATCCTGGTCGCCACGGTCAGCTGGCCCTACCAGACCCCCGGCGCGGCGCCCCTCGTCGCGAAGGAGTTCGGCAGCACGGCGATGGCGCTCGACATCTCGGCGGCCTGCGCCGGCTACTGCCACGGCATCGCGCTGGCCAACGACATGGTGCGCGGCGGCTCGGCACGGAACGTCCTCGTGATCGGCGTCGAGCGGCTGTCCGACTTCACCAGCCGCGACGACCGCGGCACCGCGTTCATCTTCGGTGACGGCGCCGGGGCGGCCGTGGTCAGCCGCTCCGAGACCCCCGGCATCGGGCCGACGATCTGGGGCTCCGACGGCGAGAAGTGGGAGGCGATCTCGCAGACCGACAGCTGGATCGACGTCCACGAGAAGGGCCTCAGCTGGCCGCACATCGGCATGCAGGGCCAGACCGTCTTCCGCTGGGCCGTGTGGGGCATGGCCCCGGTCGCCCAGCAGGCGCTCGACGCGGCCGGCGTCACCGTCGACCAGCTCGACGCCTTCATCCCGCACCAGGCCAACGTGCGCATCGTCGACGCCATGGCCAAGCAGCTGAAGATCCCCGACGACGTGGCCATCGCCCGCGACATCGCCTACACCGGCAACACGTCGGCGGCGTCGGTCCCGCTCGCGATGGAGCGCATGGTCCGGCGCGGGGAGGTACCCCGCGGCGGCCTGGCCCTGCAGATCGGCTTCGGCGCCGGGCTGACCTACGCCGCGCAGGTCGTCGTCATCCCCTGACGCACCGTTCTCCCGTGGGCCCACGGGTCATCCGGGCCAGCAAACCAGCACACCCGAGAAGAGATCGAAGGAGCACCGCAATGGCACAGAGTGAGCAGGAGATCCTCGCCGGACTGGCCGAGATCGTCAACGAGGAGACCGGCCTCGACCCGGCAGAGGTCCAGTCGGACAAGTCGTTCACCGACGACCTCGACATCGACTCGCTGTCGATGATGACCATCGTCGTCAACGCCGAGGAGAAGTTCGGCGTGCGCATCCCCGACGACGAGGTCAAGAACCTCACCACCGTCGGCGACGCCGTCGGCTTCATCGCCAAGAACCAGGCCTGAGCCGACCCTGATCCAGCCGCTTCGCCTCCGCCCCCTACACAGTCGGGGGGCGGAGGCGGACACTGGAGCGCAGAGCACACCCCCGTCCCCATCCCACAAGGAGCAACAGGACCCATGAGCGAGCGACGCGTCGTCGTGACCGGACTCGGAGCCACCACCCCCCTCGGCGGGACCATCGCCGAGACCTGGGACGGCATCCTGGCGGGACGGTCTGGGGCCAAGCCCCTCCCCGAGGAGTGGCTCGAGCGCTACGAGCTGCCCGTGCACTTCGCCTGCACGATCGCCCAGAAGCCCGAGGAGGTGCTCACCAAGGTCGAGGTCCGCCGGATGGACCCCAGCGCCCAGTACGCGGTCATCGCGTCGCGTGCGGCGATGGAGGACGCCGGCTCCCCCGAGATCGACCCGCTGCGCCTCGGCGTCGCGATCGGCACCGGCATCGGTGGCGTGTGGACGCTCCTGGACCAGTGGGACATCCTCAAGGAGAAGGGCGTGCGACGGGTCTTCCCCCTCGCCGTCCCGATGCTCATGCCCAACACCTCGGCGGGCAACGTCTCGCTGCAGCTCGGTGCCCGCGCCGGCGCACACACCACCGTGTCGGCCTGCGCCTCGGGCGCGGAGTCGATGGGCACCGCCTACGACATGATCCGGGCCGACCGGGCCGACATCGTGGTCGCCGGCGGCACCGAGGCCGCCATCCACCCGCTGCCGTTCGCCGGCTTCGCGCAGATGCAGGCCCTCTCGACCCGCAACGACGACATCGCCGCCGCGTCACGTCCCTATGACACCGGCCGCGACGGGTTCGTCATGGGCGAGGGTGCGGCCGTGATGGTGCTCGAGGAGTACGAGCACGCCGTGGCCCGCGGAGCCCGCATCTACGCCGAGTTCGCGTCGATCGGGATGTCGGCCGACGCCCACCACATCACGGCCCCCGAGCCCGAGGGTGCCGGTGCGTCGCGCGCCATGCGCGAGGCCGTGGCGCGCGCCGGGCTCACCGACAAGGACATCATCCACATCAACGCCCACGCCACCTCGACGCCCGTCGGCGACGTCGCGGAGGCCAACGCCATCCGCCGGGCCTTCGGTGCGGCCGCCGACGACATGTGCGTCAGCGCCACCAAGTCGATGACCGGTCACCTGCTCGGTGCCGCGGGCGCCCTCGAGGGCCTGCTGTCCGTGTTGTCGGTGCACCACCGGGTCGCCCCGGCCGCCATCAACATCGACGACTTCGACCCCAAGATCGACCTCGACGTCGTGCGCGGCGAGCACCGCACCCTGCCCGACGGCGACATCGCCGTGCTCAACAACTCCTTCGGCTTCGGCGGGCACAACGTCGCCCTCGTCGTGAAGAGCGTCTGACGCCGGGCCCCCGCACACCCGCGCGCGACCCGCGCGAACGACGACGCCCCCGCTTCCTCCCGGGGGCGTCGTCGTGTCCTGCGTCGCGCAGGGGTCTCGGACGGGTCAGCCGACCTTGTGCAGCCAGCGCACCGGGGCGCCGTCCCCGGCATACCGGAACGGCTCGAGCTCGTCGTCCCAGTCGGAGCCGAGCAGCTCCTCGATCATCTCCTGCATGGCCTCGGAGCTGCCCTGCGCGAGCATGACGACCTCGCGCAGGCGGTCCTCGTTGATCACCGCGTCGCCGTTGGCGCCGGTCCAGGTGTGGTGGATGCCGAGCCGCGGGGTGTGCGACCAGCGGGAGCCGTCGCAGCCCTGGCTGGGCTCCTCGGTGACCTCGTAGCGCAGGTTGTCCCAGCCGCGCAGGGCGGAGGCGATCCGGGCGCCGGTGCCGGCCTCGCCGGCCCAGCTCAGCTCGGTGCGCACCAGGCCGGGTCCGGCCGGCTGGTCCGTCCAGTCGACGGCCACCCGGGCACCGAGCACTCCTTCGACCGCCCACTGGATGTGCGGGCACAGCGCCTTGGGGGTCGAGTGGACGTACACCACTCCCCGCGTGTTGGTACGCGGCATCGCGACAGACATCCTGGCCTCCTTCGCGTGCGAGGGACGTCTTCCCCAACGCCGTTGCGCGCGATGTGTGGCCTGCGGTCTGCCGTGCCGGGTCTCCCCGTTCGGATGCCGTGCGGCTGTGCTCTGAGGGCCCCGTGAGGCGCCGTTGTGGGTCCCATCATGCCCCAACGGCCCCAGCCGCACCAGCACACCCACGAATCTCATGCGAAACAGCAGCCACGTGGTTCGCCGCCGGTAGGCTCGCGGCGCCCGTCGCCGTGGTTGCACCGGGCTCGCGGGGCGTTAGCTCAGTCGGTCAGAGCAGCGGACTCATAATCCGTCGGTCGTCGGTTCAAGCCCGACACGCCCCACCAGCATCAGTCGTCGGAGTCACCGTACTGGGCCGCCTTGCGCCGCTCGAGCCGCCAGTGGACCTCGTGCGTCTCCGGGTGTCGCCACTCGAGCATCCGGTACTCGAAGCCGGGCAGCAGCACGATCGGGATCGGGTCCGGGGAGGCCGGCGCCACCGCGCCCACCACGATCTTCGCGTCCAGGGGGATGAACGGGGACCGGGCCGGGACGGGTGCCGTGATGATCTCGACAGGTTCTCCATAGGGGCGCGCCATGCGTCCAACCCTAACAGTTGCGTGGTGCTGGATGTCACAGGGTCCTGGCTTGGTAGATCTATAGATTCCTCATAGACTCCATATGGAATGGTGTTAGGCGCTCCGGTGAATCTTATCGGTCAGGCTGGAGAGACGTTCGTACTGCGCGACGTAGACCCGCCCCGTTCGCCGTCACACCGCACCAGCAGCTCGCCCGAACACGGTCCCCCGGACCCTGGCGAACGGAGAGCTACGGGCCTGAAGGGACTTGGAACTCCACCGTGAGCATCGACAGCATGAACAAGGCCGGAGACGTCGACAGCGGCCGTGTGCTGAACCAGGCCGGTCAGTGGACGCCGCACTTCGTCGACTTCAGGGGCGAGAGAACTGGTGTCGCCCCGGCGGTCAAGCCAGCGACCGCAAGGAGCTGTGAGCAATCGTGGACTGGCGGCTGACCATGGACTTCGCCGAGTGCACCGCCTTCTTCGGCATCCTGTCCGGAAGCTGCGGCAGCCGCACCGTCACCATCCCCACTCGGGCGCAGTGACCCAGCACTCAGCCGACCCCGAGCGGGAGGCACGACAGTTCCACCGCGACCAGCACGCTCGGGTGCTGGCGATGCTGCGCACCTACCGTGCAAGGGACGGCCGCGACCTCGCGGAGTGGCGGGCGCTGATCGACGACCTCACGCCGCCCCCGCGGCCGGCCGGCGATCCGTGCCGGGTGGAGGAGCTGGAGCGCTACAGGCGCGTGGTGACGACCTTGTTGGCCCTGCTCGCCCTGTCGTCACGGCTGCTGGACGCGGCGTCGGCCGAGCCCGACGAGTGGCTCCGCGAGTGTCACGAAGAACTGCTGCAACGGCTGGCCGAGGAGTAGGGCCCCCTGGCGCCGACTCGGCCGACCGGTCAGCTGTCGAAGCCGATGCCCGCGGCGTCGAGCCCCCGCAGCCACAGGTTGCGCCGGCCGGTGCGGTCCTCGGCAGCGAGGCTGGCGCGCGTGGCGCGCACCGCGGCAAACCGGATCGGCTCCGGCGGGAAGGGCATCGGCTTGCGCCGCACCATCCCCAGGCGGGTGACCTCGCTGTCGCGGCCGTCGACCAGGTCGAGCGCGACTCGGGCACCGAAGCGGGTCGAGGCGACCCCGAGCCCGGTATAGCCCACGGCGTACGACAGCCGCCCGCCGAGCGCCGTGCCGAACACCGGCGTGAACCGGGACGTCGTGTCGATGACGCCGGCCCAGCGGTGCGTGAAGCGCAGCCCCTCGAGCTGGGGGAAGATCTCGAAGAAGTGGCGGGCCAGCAGGTCGTGCGACGCCGACTGCTCCAGGCGGGGGTCGATCCGCCCCGGGAAGTGGTAGTTGGCGTCGTAGCCGCCGAAGAGCACTCGGTCGTCGAGCGTGCGGCGGTAGTAGTGGAACTGGTTGCCGGCGTCGGTCAGGCCCTCACGGCCGTCCCAGCCGACGGCGGCCAGCTGGGCCTCCGACAGCGGCTCGGTCATCAGCACGTGGTCGTAGACGGGCAGGGTGTAGAGCGCGAGGCGCTTGAGCGGCCCGCGGAACGCCCCGGTGCCGAGCACCACGCGGTCGGCGCGCACGCTCCCCCACTCGGTGCGCACGACGACGCCGTTCTCCTCGCGGTCGAACGCCGTGACGGTGGTGTCCTCGTGCAACCGCACGCCGAGCCGCTCGGCAGCCGCGGCCAGGCCCCAGACCAGCCTTGCCCGGGTCGACGAGGCCGACGGTGGGGTCGACCCAGCCGGACAGGTAGCGGGGCGAGTCGACCCGGGCTCGCGCGCCCATCGCGTCGAGGAGGGTGGCGGCCACCCCGTGGTCGCGGTGCAGCTCGTACGCCTCGCGCACCGACGCCAGCTGGTGCTCGGTCAGGGCCATCGTGATCTCGCCGGGCACGTGGTAGTCGGCATCGATGTCGTAGGCCGTCAGGGAGGCCTCGAGCCCCGCGCGGTTCTCGTCGGCCAGTCGTTCGAGGGTGTCGATCTCGTCGGGCCAGCAGGCCAGGCCCTGGGCCAGCCCGTGGGTCAGCGACGACGACACGAACCCGCCGTTGCGCCCGGAGGCCGCCACGCCGAACCGCCCGCGCTCGAGCACCACGACGTCGCGCGACGGGTCGTCCTCCTTGGCCTGGATCGCGGCCCACAGCCCGGTGAAGCCGCCACCGACGACGACCAGGTCGGCGGTGTGGCCCGCGCCGGTGAGCGCCGCCCGAGGGGCGGGCCGCTCCGCGCGGTCGGTCCAGAAGACATCGCGGGCCGCGTCGGCCAGGGAGGCCCGCACGACGGCGGGGTCGGCAGTCATGGCGTCATCATGCCGGGTGCGAGGATGCCGTCATGCCGCGCCTGCTCAGCCCCGACGTCCTCGCCGACCCGCTCGACCACGTCGCGCTCCCGCCGGACGACGTCGTTGCGGGCTCCCCCACCGCGGCCGTGCTCACGCTCGACACCGTGGGCGGGGCCGAGGTCGGCCTGTGGGAGATGAGCGAGGGCACGGCTCGGGACACCGAGGTCGACGAGGTGTTCGTCATCATCTCGGGCCGGGGTCAGGTGACCTTCGATGACGGCGAGCGCCTGGACCTCGTCCCCGGCGTGGCCGTAAGGCTCAGGGCGGGCGAACGCACCGTGTGGACCGTCACCGAACGGGTACGGAAGCTCTGGGTCGCCTGAAGGTCTCGATTCGGCCACCTGTCCATCCTGCGCGCACCTCGAGGGGCGAGCCGTGCCGACAGTGGCTAGGTTCACTTGCATGACAGAGGCCCTGGTCGTCCTCACCGGCGTCAACAAGCACTTCGGGGACCTGCACGTGCTCAAGGACATCGACCTCACCGTCGGCGCCGGCGAGGTCGTCGTGGTCATCGGTCCGTCCGGGTCGGGCAAGTCGACGTTGTGCCGCGCCATCAACCGGCTCGAGACGATCGAGTCGGGCACGATCACCATCGACGGCAAGGAGCTGCCCGAGGAGGGCAAGGAGCTCGCCCAGCTGCGTGCCGACGTCGGGATGGTCTTCCAGTCGTTCAACCTGTTCGCGCACAAGACGATCCTCGAGAACGTCACGCTGGGGCCGGTCAAGGTCCGCAAGGTCGGCAAGGCTGCCGCCGAGAAGCGAGCCATGGAGCTGCTCGAACGGGTCGGCGTCCAGGCCCAGGCCGAGAAGTACCCCGCCCAGCTCTCGGGCGGGCAGCAGCAGCGCGTGGCCATCGCCCGCTCGCTCGCCATGGACCCCAAGGTGATGCTCTTCGACGAGCCGACCTCCGCGCTCGACCCGGAGATGATCACCGAGGTCCTCGACGTGATGACCGAGCTGGCCCGCAGCGGCATGACGATGGTGGTAGTGACCCACGAGATGGGCTTCGCCCGTCGTGCCGCGAACCGGGTGGTCTTCATGTCCGACGGGCAGATCGTCGAGCAGGCGACACCCGAGGAGTTCTTCACCAACCCGCGCAGCGACCGTGCCAAGGACTTCCTCGGAAAGATCCTCAGCCACTAGCCAGCAGACACAGCAGCCGGCGGGGCACCCGGCACCCGCCGCACCACCAGGGAGGAACGCACAGATGAGCACTCGACGAATGGGGGCGTTGGCGGTCGTCGCGGCGGCCGCGCTGGGCCTCGCGGCCTGCGGCTCCGATGCGGGAGACACCGGCTCGGGCGGCACCGCCAGCTCCGGGGGCAGCGCCGGAGCCGGCGGCCTGAAGGTCGGAATCAAGTTCGACCAGCCGGGACTCGGCCTGAAGAAGGGCAGCGAGTACACCGGGTTCGACGTGGACGTCGCCAAGTACGTCGCGAAGGAGCTCGGGACGGACGCCGCCGACATCACCTGGGTGCAGGCGCCGAGCGCCCAGCGCGAGAACCTGATCTCGAACGGCCAGGTCGACATGGTCGTCGCGACCTACTCGATCACCGACGCGCGCAAGGAGAAGGTCTCGTTCGCCGGTCCGTACTTCATCGCCGGGCAGGACCTCCTGGTGCGTGCCGACGACACCTCCATCACCGGGCCGGACAGCCTGAAGGGCAAGAAGCTCTGCTCGGTGACGGGGTCGACCTCGGCACAGAAGGTGAAGGACGCCTATCCCGGAGTCCAGCTGCAGGAGTTCGCGACATACTCCGAGTGCCTGCCGGCCCTGGCCAACAAGGGTGTCGACGCCCTGACCACCGACGACACGATCCTCGCCGGTTTCGCGGCGCAGCCGGAGTACGCCGGCAAGTTCAAGGTGGTCGGCAAGCCGTTCTCCGAGGAGAAGTACGGCATCGGGCTGAAGAAGGGCGACACCGCCTTGTGCGAGAAGGTCAACGCCGCGATCACGAAGATGATCTCGGACGGCTCGTGGCAGAAGGCGATCGACGCCAACCTCGGCCCGGCCGGCTACAAGCCCGGCCAAGGGAACCCCCCGACGCCCGCCGCCTGCTCCTGACGACCGTCTGCGAGGGATGCCGTCCGCCGACGCGGGCGGACGGCATCCGTCGGGCTCGTTGACCGGAAGGACACCGCCCCATGCTCGAGATCCTCCAGGAGTACGACGTCCTCGCCGCATTCCGGATGACGGTCTACCTGACGTTCTTCTCCGCCATCGGTTCGCTCGTGCTCGGCACCGTCCTGGCCGTCATGCGGGTGTCACCGGTACCCACCCTGCGCCGGCTCGGCGCCCTGTACGTCAACACCGTGCGCAACACCCCGCTCACCCTCATCCTGCTCTTCTGCGTGCTGGGCGTCCTGTACGTGCTCCAAGTGCCACTCGCGCCCTCCGACTCCCCGACCTCGGTGCGCGACAACGCGATCCGCTGGGCGATCGTCGGACTGTCCGTCTACCACGCCGCCTTCGTCTGCGAAGCCCTCCGGTCGGGCGTCAACACCGTCGACCGCGGCCAGGCCGAGGCGGCACGCTCCATCGGCCTGACCTTCGCCCAGTCGATGCGCGAGGTGATCCTGCCGCAGGCCTTCCGCGGTGCGATCGCACCGCTCGGCTCGGTGCTCATCGCCCTGACCAAGAACACCACCGTCGCCTCGATCATCGGCGTCGCCGAAGCCTCGGGCCTGATGAAGACGATCATCGAGAACGAGACGGCCAGCGTGGCGGTCTTCATGGTGTTCGCCCTCGGATTCGTCATCCTGACCCTGCCCCTCGGCCTGCTGTTCACCTCCCTCTCCCGACGCCTGGCGGTGAAGCGGTGAGCGCTCCGTCCCTGCTCTTCGACGCGCCCGGCCCACGCGCCCGGGCCCGGTACCGGCTGCTCACGGTCGTCGGCCTGCTGGTCGCGCTGGGCGTGCTGGCGCTGGTGCTGTGGAAGCTCGGCGAGTCCGGCCAGCTCGAGCCTGCGATGTGGTCGCGCTTCGTCCTCACGAGCGACGTGTGGACGCAGTACCTGGTGCCCGGCATCATCAAGACACTCGAGGCTGCAGCGGTCTCGATCGTGCTCGCCCTCGTCTTCGGGCTGGTGTTCGGCATGGGCCGCCTCTCGCCGCTCCGACCCGTCCGATGGTTCTGCGGAATCGTCGTCGAGTTCTTCCGCGCCGTCCCGGTGCTGCTGATGATGTACTTCGCGTACGGGGTCTACGCGGCCAACAACGTCTTCGGCGTCGACTACAACGCCTTCTACGGCGTCGTCACCGGCCTGACGCTCTACAACGGGTCGGTCATCGCGGAGCTGGTGCGCTCCGGCGTCCACCAGCTGCCGCGGGGGCAGTCCGAGGCCGGGCTGTCCATCGGCCTGAGCCGCGGCCAGGTGCTGCGGTCCATCGAGCTGCCCCAGGCCCTCACTGCGATGCTGCCGGCCCTGGTGGGCCAGCTGGTCGTCATCCTCAAGGACAGCGCGCTCGGCACCGCGATCACCTATCCCGAGCTGCTCCAGCAGGGACGCGATGCGGGTACGGCCTATGCGGCCGTCATCCCGGCCTACGTCGTCGTGGCCCTGATCTTCATCGTGGTCAACTACGGGCTGACCGTGCTCGCCGGACAGGTCGAGCGACGGATCAACCGGCGAGGACATGCGGCCGGCGGCACGATCACCAACGCGATGCCGGGAGCGCCCGGCGGATCGGGCGCGATGCCGAGCACCGGGCTGGCCGGCGACAACGTGCAGAACCTCGACCCGCGCGCCTGACCCGGTACCGGAGCGAGGAAGGGCCCGGACCGTGTGGTCAGTGCGGATCGTGGGATTGCGCTCAGGTGCTTCCCACTCCCGCATTGAGGCCGCCGTACGCCGACGTGCAGCAGGGGCGCGCCCACGGATGGCGAGATTGGGACCGCCGCCCACCAACACCCGGGTGATCGGCAGGGAAACCACACCCGGATGACTCCTGCAGTGCGTGGGCGACGGCCGTGCGTTCAAGGCTAACGCTCAGGTGGGTTGCGAGGGTTGCGGCGTCTCCCCGGACTGCGTGTCCGCGCTACCGATGGCGTCGCGGCGCCAGACGTGGAAGGCAGCGGCCATCACCGCGACCCATGCCAGCCCGAGCACGTAGGCCGCCAGGACGTCCGAGACGTAGTGGGCCGCCAGGGCAACGCGGGAGAACCCGATGGCGAGGACCATCACGACCGCCACCGCCACCGCCACCCGCCGGCCCGCGCGGTTCAGGTACGGCAGAAACACCAGAAGGAGCACGGCGTACCCGGTAGCAGCAGCCTGGGCGTGGCCGCTGGGGAAGCTCTTGCCCGCCTCTTGCAGCAGCGGGTGCCCCACGACTGGCCTGGCGCGGTGCGCGGCGTCCTTGACGAGTGTGTTGATCAGCGAGGAGCCGGCGATGGTGACGATCACGAACACCGCAAGGCGGACGCGTCGGCGCCATAACAGGAACGCCGCCAGAACGACGGTCACGACCTGCCAGGCCACGGCTGAGCCTGAGTTGCTGATCGCGCGCATGAGCGCCACGAAGGTCGGGTGCGCCAGTGCGTAGGTGTGCAGGCCGTCGCGGGCGCCGTCATCGGCTTCGAGCAGAGGCCCCCAGCGGGACTCCACGAACAGCAGCAGCAGGCAGAACGGCACCGCCGCCGCCGCGACAACTGCGACAGAAACCGCGATGCGCGCCCCGAGCTGACGCGGAGTGGCCCATGACGCGCTCAACCGCCCCCGCCAACTTGCCAGCTCATCCGCAGCCGGGACGTCTCGCACCGGCTGCTCCGGCCCCAAGCGGCTGGTGCCGTGCGCGCCATCACTCACGTGTCTCTCCCTTGGACTGTCAGGACTTCGCACCTACCACCATCAACACCCAGCCAGCAACGAACTTGCATTGCATGGGTAGTCATACCCACAAGCGGCCACCTGCTCACCCCACTCCGACGAAGCGTCTCTATGCACGTCGGGCGTCAACAGTCAGGGCGGCGATCGGCTCACCTCAGCGGGCACCACTCCCTTCGACCCGCACTCGCCCGCACCGTGCCTAAGGCCCTGCTAAGTCTGTCGGGTTGGGGTAGGGATATGCAGCCGACATCAGAAACCCTCACCCGCCAGGTGACCACCCGGGACTTCCTCAACAAGGTTCCCGCGATCACCGCGACCTTCTGGCTTATCAAGATCCTCTCCACGACCATCGGCGAGACCTTCGCCGACTTCCTGGCCGTGAACGTCGGGCTGGGGACGGCGGTGACCGACGGCGTCATGTTCGCCGTGCTGGCGGTGGCCTTGTTCGCGCAGCTGCGCACTCGCCGCTACACGCCTTGGCTGTACTGGCTCACGGTGGTGTTGGTCAGCATCGTCGGCACCCAGATCACCGACTTCTTCACCGACCAGCTGGGTGTGAGCCTGTACGTCAGCACGGTCGTGTTCGCGGTGGTGCTGGCGGTGGTGTTCACGATCTGGTGGCGTCAGGAGCGCACCCTGGCGATCACCGCGATCGACACTCCCCGCCGCGAGCGGTTCTACTGGGCAGCGGTGCTGGTCACCTTCGCTCTCGGCACCGCCGGTGGTGACCTGGCCACCGAGGCTCTGTCTCTGGGCTTCCGGGTGGGCGTGCTGCTCTTCGGTGGGCTGATCCTGGCGACCTGGGTCGCGAAGAAGCTCGGGATGAACGCGGTGCTCGCCTTCTGGATCGCGTACGTGCTCACCCGGCCGTTGGGCGCCTCGCTGGGCGACCTGCTCACCCAGAGCCGCGCGTACGGCGGCGTCGGCCTCGGTGCGGCCGTCACCAGCGTGCTCTTCCTGACCGTGATCGTCGTGCTCGTCGCCCGCGAGCAGGTGCTGGTGAACCGGCACGGGGTGCGTTCCAAGGGCGAGGCGCCAGCGGCGAACCCACGGCATGACTATGCCTGGGCCGCCGCAGGCGCGGCCGCCGTGATCGGCGCCGCACTGCTGCTCACCTCGCCCCCGGCAACCTCGACGGCCACGGCCGCACCGCAGAGTGGCCAGGCCCCTGGCAGCGGGTCGACCAACACGGCCGCGGCGGCACCCGACACCACCTCGCCGCTGGGTGACCTCACCTCGTTCTCGGTCATCGTCGACGACGTGACCGGCAAGGTCACCGCCGGTGACCTCAGCGGGGCGCGCACCCGGATCAAGGACCTCGAGGTGGCCTGGGACGACGCCGAGGCGGCGATCAAGCCCGCCTCGCCGGGCGACTGGCACACGATGGACTCCGCGATCGACGAAGCCCTGACCGCGGTGCGATCCTCGCCCCCCTCCAAGGTCGACTCGGCGGCCGCGATGAAGCGGTTGCAACAGGTCATCGTCACACTGGAGCAGAAGAAGTAGGTGGACCACGAGGGAGCACCGCTCATGCGCGTCCTGCTCGTCGAAGACGACGCGATGATCGGTGCTGCCCTCGTGGAGCGCCTCGAGGACGACGCGTACGCCGTGGACTGGGTCACCGACGCCCCCGCCGCCCTGCACAGCCTGGACACCCACGACTACGACGTCGTCCAGCTGTCCAAGCGCGAGTTCGGCGTGCTGCGCGCCAAGCTCGGGGCCGACACGATCCGAAAAAACGTCCGGGGGGTGCGATGGGTAGCGCCCAAGGACGCCCCAGCCTGATGCCACGCTCGCTCACCGCCCGGCTGTCCCTCACGCTGGCCGCGACGACCCTGGCCGTGGCGACCTGTGCCGGGGTCTGGTCCTACCGCCTGGCCTTCACGGAGGCCAGCGACCTGCAGGACGACGTGCTGCGCCAGGTCGGAACCATCGTCGCGGCGACGTCGACCCCACCGGAGGACCTCACCACCGACCGCGGTCCGCTCACCGACAGGGCATCCGACATCGACGTGACCACCCTCGCCGCAGCCCACCTGCCCGCCACCGCACCAGGCGGCCTGGGCACGAGCTCGGTCAACGGGGAGGAACGCCGCGTGCTGGTCGTGGAGCGCGCCGACGGTGGGGCAGTGGCCGTGTCGCAGCCGGTCGCGGCCCGCGACCAGATCGCCCGTGCGTCGGCCCTGTCCGCGGTGCTGCCCCTCTTGCTGCTCATCCCGGCCCTGCTCCTGGCCATCGTGCTCGGGGTACGGGCCGTCCTGCGGCCGGTCAACCGGCTCGCGACCGACATCGGCACCCGTGACGCCCGAGACCTCGGACCCGTCGATGTGGATGCCGCGCCCACCGAGCTGCGCGGCTTCCTCCAGGCACTCAACACCCACCTGGCCCGGACGCAGGAGGCCGTCGACCACGAACGGCTCTTCATCGCCCAGGCCGCCCACGAGCTGCGCACCCCGCTGACCGCGATGTCCCTTCAGCTCGAGAACGCCGTGGCGGCCACCGACGAGGCCCACGTGCGGGACCGGCTCGACCAGCTCGCCGGTGGTGTCGCCCGCTCCCGACGCCTGATCAACCAGCTCCTCGAGCTCGCTCGCGCACAGGCGGACCAGGCCGGCACCTCGACGACCGAACCGTTCTCGGACGTGCTCAGGCACGTGCTCGGCGAGCTGCTCCCGTTCGCCGACATCCAGCACGTGATCCTCGACGTCGAGAGGGGTGCCGACCTGTGCGAGCAGGTGGCCACGCCCGCTATGACCTCCGTGCTGCGAAACCTCATCGACAACGCCGTGCGGTACAGCCCCCCGGGCAGCATCGTGGCGGTCAACGCATCCCACCGCGCCGGCTGGCTCACCGTGACGGTGGACGACCAGGGGCCGGGAGTGAGGGACCCCGAGGCAGCGCTCCGACCCTTCATCCGCGGGGAAGGGCAGCACATCGGGGGCAGCGGGCTCGGGCTTGCGATCGTCGACGAGCTCGTCCGTCATATGGGGGGCCGCCTGAAGATCATGTCCTCCCCCCAGACCTCCACCGGCACGACCGTGCGGGTGGAGATCCCGACAGGCTCTCACCGCTCATCCGAAGAAGGGCCAGTGGCACCGTGAACCCGCTTCGCACCCTCGACGACCGGCTCCTCATGGCGGTCAACGACTGGGCCCGAGACACGCCCGCGCTGCACGCGTGGGTGCTCGGCTACGCGACCTACGGGGTGGTCTTGTTTGCGGCTCTCATGATCGGTGCCCTCGTGGCGGCCCGGCACCGCAGCTCACGCGACCTGGCCGCCACCGGCTGGGTGCCGCTCGGGATGCTGATCGCCGTCGCCCTCAACCAGCCGATCGGCCGGCTCGTCGGCGAGGCACGGCCGTACGCCGCCCACCCCGGCATGCTGCGTCTGGCCGACGTCACGACCGACTTCTCGTTCCCCTCCGACCACGCGGTCATGGCGGGTGCGGTCGCCGCCGGGCTGCTGCTGGCGCACCGGCGTCTCGGCATCGTGGCCGTGGTCGCGGCACTGCTCATGGCGTTCTCCCGGGTCTACATCGCCGCGCACTACCCGTGGGACGTCCTCGCCGGCCTGCTGTTGGGCGCAGCAGTCGCCCTCGCCGGCTGGGCACTGCTCCGCGTGCCCCTCACCGCGCTGACCGAGTGGCTGCGCTCCCTCCCCCGGGTACGGACCGTCTTCGCCCCGACCGACGCACCGACGCGCACCGACTCCGCCGCCGACCAGCTCGGGGCCGTGCCACACCCTCACCTCGCAGGAACCGGTGCGGTGCGGCCGGGCAACACCGACGGTAGGACCCACCCATGAGCCGCACGGACGGAGACGACCCCCTCACGCCGCGCTCGCGCTCGGGGCGGGTGCCGTGCTCGGGGCAGGCGCCCTGCTCGGCGCCGGCGGGTGCTCGGTGCACGAGACCGGGGGGTCGACTGCGGCACCCGCGCCGACGGCTGAGGACACCCCGCCGCCCACTGCGGTCCGCACGACGACACCCACGCCATCCGCCAGCGCGACGTCGGTCGGGGACCGTCCTCCGTCGATCGCGCAGCGCCGCGGTCCGGACATCGTCCACGGGCCGAGGAGCCGCGACGAGGTCGCGCTCACCTTCCACGGCCAGGGACCGGCGGCACTGACCGACGCGGTGCTGCGGGCCTGCCGCACGGCCGTGGCGCCAGTCACGGTCTTCGCGGTCGGTACCTGGGTCCACGGCGACCCGAACCAGGCGCTCGCCCTCCAGCGCGAGGGGCACGAGGTCGGGAACCACACCTGGAGCCACCAGCAGATGCGGCAGCTCAGCGCCGGCGCAGGCCAGGGTCGAGGTGCGGAAGGGCAGGGACGAGCTTGCCACGGCCCTGGGTGCCGCCGGATGGTGGTTCCGGCCGTCGGGCACCCCGCGCAGCACCGCGACGATCCGCGCCGCCGCTGGGGCCGCCGGCTACGCCCGGTGCGTCTCCTACGACGTCGACCCGCAGGACTACCTCGACCCCGGTGCGCGAGCGGTGCGAACCCGCGTCCGGCAGGCGGTGCGCGGCGGGTCCATCGTCTCTCTCCACCTCGGCCACCCGGGAACCGCCGAGGCACTGCCGGGAATCCTGTCCGACCTGACCAAGCTCGGACTGCAGCCGGTCACCCTCTCCCACCTCCTGCGCGACTGAACCGACCACGAAGGACGACACCCTGTGCCCGCGAACTGCGCCAGGACCACACCACGACGGCTGCTGGCCGTCATGGTGCCGGCCATGCTGCTCACCCTGTCGGCGTGCACCTCGAGCGACGAGTCGGCGGCAGCCACGTCCACCCCGAGCACCTCGGAGGCCACCTCCGCCTCCCCTTCCGCCTCGGCTACGCCGTCGCCCTCGCCCTCACCGAGTGCCAGCGGGCCACTCAACGTCTACGCGGGCACCGGCGTAGGCGACCTGGCGCCAGCCGCGCGCACGGCCCGGTCGATGGTCTACGTGCCGAACAGCCAGGCCAACACGGTGCAGCTGATCGACCCCGCCACGTTCAAGGTCGTCAGGACGTTCCGGGTCGGTAGGGAGCCGCAGCACGTCGTGCCCGCGTGGGACCTGACCAGGCTGTGGGTCAACAGCGACAAGGGAAACTCCCTCGTGCCCATCAACCCCCGTACGGGCAGGCACGGGCGGCCCGTCGCCGTCGCCGACCCCTACAACCTGTACTTCACGCCCGACGGGAAGCATGCGCTGGTCATGGCTGAGCGGCTGCACCGAATCGACGTCCGCGACCCGCACACGATGCGGCTCCAGCGCTCGCTGCCGGTGAAGTGCTCGGGCATCAACCACGCCGACTACACCGCCGACCTGAGCCACCTCGTGGTCAGCTGCGAGTTCAGCGGGCAGCTGCTCGTCATCAACCGGGGCGTGACCAAGGTCGAGAAGGTCATCAACCTCAACGCCTGGAAGACACCCGGCGCGGACACCCCCATGGAGGCCCGGATGAGCAGCGGCCCGAAGAGCCAGCTCCGGCCCGGCGCCTCCGCCATGCCGCAGGACGTACGCCTCACCCCCGACGGCCGGTGGGTCCTGGCCGCCGACATGCTTCGCAACGGCGTGTGGGTCATCGACGCGAGCTCCTTCACGATCCACCGATTCATCCACACCGGCAAGGGATCCCACGGCATCTACCCCTCACGTGATGCCGCCCGCCTGTTCGTGTCCAACCGCGACGAGGGCACGGTCAGCGTGCTGGACGCCGCAACGTTGAAGCCGGTGGCACGCTGGCGGATCCCGGGTGGCGGCTCACCCGACATGGGCGGCGTCACCGCCGACGGGACCCAGCTGTGGCTCTCCGGCCGCTACGACGCGCGGGTGTACGTCATCGACACGGCCAATGGCCGGCTGCTGAGATCCATCCGGGTTCAGGCCGGACCCCACGGGCTGTGCGTCTGGCCCCAGCCCGGCAGCTACTCGCTCGGTCACACCGGGAACATGCGATGACGTTCCTGGGTCTGACCATGAGCGGCGCCGCCGCGGCGCTCGGTCCCCACTGGCTGGACCCCCAGTACCTCCTCGACACCTACGGCACCGCCTTCTTCTGGATCTCGCTGGTCATCGTCTTCGTCGAGTGCGGCCTGTTCTTCCCGATCCTGCCCGGCGACTCCCTGCTCTTCGCGATCGGCATCTTCATCGCCGGCGGCGAGCTCGACATCCCCCTGCTGGTCGCGATTCCCGCGCTCTTCGTCGCAGCCTTCGCCGGCAACGTCGTCGGCTACGAGATCGGCCGCGCGATCGGAGCGCCGCTGCGCCATCACGACGGCCGGATCATCCGCAAGACGTACCTCGACCAGACCCACGACTTCTTCGACAAGCACGGCGCGAAGGCCCTGGTCATCGGCCGGTTCGTGCCGATCGTGCGCACCTACATCACCCTCGTCGCCGGGATCGGCCGGATGGACCGCCGGCACTTCTTCACCTGGTCGGCCGTCGGCGCCGCCCTCTGGGTCTCCTCGATCACGCTCGCCGGCTACTTCCTCGGTGGGGTGCCGATCATCCGCGACCACCTCGAGGCCGCGATCCTGCTCATCGTGTTCCTCTCGGTGCTGCCGATGCTCTACGAGTACCTCAAGCACCGCCGCGCAGCCAAGGCCGTCGCTGCTCACGACCGGGTCGACCACACCGATGGCACCTCGGCCTGAGACTGCGACGCTCGCCGTGGGCAGCCCGCATCACCGTGATGACAGTGGGCCCGCCGGCCGTCATGGTCGCATCAGGGCACGCACGCGGCTGATGGGGATCGCCGTGGCGCTGCCCGACCGCGACGTGATCGTCGTCGCCTGGAACAAGGAGTTGTAGACGGCCTCCTCCGTGGCCTCGAGTGCGGCCTCGAAGAAGGGCGACATGGCGTCGGTCGGAAGCACCCGCCGTGGCCTTGCCGACGTGTCACCGAAACGGCTGCGCATCTCGGGCGATGTGCTGAAGGCGATCGCGTAGTCGCCGCTGCCGTTGCTGTACTCCGAACCCGTTCTGGCCAGCCCGAAGATCGCGCGCGCCGCCACACGGTTCAGGTCACGCGTGTCGATGGGGGCGTCGGTCGCGACGACCAGCATGCAGGAGCCGCCCGCCGGGGATGGGGCGGGAGGCGGCTGGAGGGAACGCGAGATCGGCACGCCGGCGATCGTCAGGTTGCCCCCGAAATTGGTCTGCGCGAGGACGCCGAGGACGTACCCCCCGGGCAGCCTGCGTGAGGAGGTCCCGATCCCGCACTTCCATCCGAAGCACATCGTGCCGGTCCCTGCTCCCACCGAGCCCTCGGCCACCGGCCCGGTGGACGCGTGACGGATGGCAGACAGCACGTCAGCCCTCGTCACGGGCATCGCACGGATGTCGTTCAGGCCCCCGTCGTTGGTCTCACCCACGAGCGCGTTGACTGACTTGACCCGTTCGTTTCCTTGCTGGGCCAGCGTGTACCGGACCACAGCGTCGACCGCTGTGCCCACAGCAAGTGTGTTGGTGAGCACGATGGGCGACTCGATGGTTCCGAGCTCGTTGACCTGCGTAGACCCAGCCAGCTTGCCGAACGCGTTGCCGACGTACACCGCGCCGGCCACCTTGTCCTGAAAGACGTTCCCTGCGTGCGGAAGGATTGCGGTCACACCGGTGCGGACGCTGTCACCGCGAATGATGGTGGTCTGTCCGACACGGACACCAGCGACGTCCGTGATGGCATCAAGGCGTCCTGGCGGGAGGACTCCCGGGGTGATTCCGATGGCCCGCGCGCGGGGCTTCGGCTGCATCGCGGGCTGCGAAAGCACCTTGGTCGGACCACCGGCACCAAGGTGTGCGGAACCGCTCGAGCGTGGCCCCAGCGCGTGGGACCCACATGCCGCCAGGCCCGTCGCCAGTGCTGCGGTAGCCGCCGCCAGCCCAAATCCACGCCCACGAGTGCTCATCCCGAGGTCCTTCCCTGCAGCGAGTCCTCACGACCACCGGCCGTGCCGCAGTCGCACGCCCCGTCGCTGTCCTGCAGCGAACCACCACAGAATTAGGACCCACTTAGGTCGCGCGGCTCTCAGGCGCCAGCGGAGCCGCGCCGCACGGCCGTCCTGGTCCGCACCAACCGAGGCGTCTTGTCGTCAGGTTTGGAGGCGTACGCGCCGACCAGCGATGGGGTCCACACCACAGCCCCGTGGGCGATGGCGTCCTCGCGGATCCGCAACGCGAGAGTGTCCAGCTCGAGCTCCGCCACGTCCGCGATCGCCAGCTTCCCCATGAGCGGCGCGAGGCCGCGGGCGAGGCCGGCGAGCCAGGCGTACCCCTGAAAATTCGGCCCCCCGCCGGTGAGTGCTTCATCCCGCATCTCCGGGGTGGCAAGACCGGCGGCCACGAAATCGCCGAAAAGTCGGCGTCCCATGCGCGCCTGCATGCCCGCTTGCAGGAATGTCTGGACGAGCAGCCGACCCGTCTGGCTCCAGAGCGTCTCCGCTGGCAACGAATGAGCCAGCACGACCTCATTCAGATCGAGCTCCTGGAACACGACGACGCCCCCCGGACGGACATGGCCGGCGATGTGCCGCAACGCGTCCGCAGGATCTGCCAGGTACATCAGCACGAGCCTCCCGACCGCCGCGTCGAAGTCCTGGGTGATCCCGGCCGTGCGCGCGTCGCCCTGCACGAAGGTCACATTGCGCAGGCCCAAGGACTCCGCCCGTCCACGCGCCACCTCCAGCGCGGACCCGTCCACGTCGATACCGATGACCTCCCCATCCGAACCGACCAGCTCGGCCGCCAGTAGGGCAACGTCGCCGGCGCCGCTACCCACATCAAGCACGCGCATCCCGGGTGCAATCCCCGCCGCCCGGAACAACCGCTCGGTCGTGCCGCCAAGGAAAGCCGCCTGACGGCTCAAGCGGTCGTACTCCTCTTGCGCTCGTGGCAAGGCGTAATCGGGGTCGGTCGCGGGACCCTCTGGGGCGCCGCTTGTTGCGAATGGCTCCTCCATCACAACAGGATGCACCTCAATCTGTACGCGCGGCTGCCGCAAACGTCGACCGACGCCCACGAAGCGCGCCGGACAGATCCTCGATGGCGACGAATCGTCGGCCAGGAGAGCAGACCCCAAAGTCACCGCCCTGCCGGTTGCCGGGCAACTGACCCTGTGGTGCCGTCACCAAGGCCGACGCTCTGGCTCTAGGGGCCTTGGTCGCCGGGGGTGACTAACCCGGTTTCGTAGGCCAGGACGGCGAGCTGGACCCGGTCGCGCAGGCCGACCTTGGTCAGGAGGTGCGAGACGTAGGTCTTCACGGTGGCTTCGCTGAGGAAGAGCTCGCGACCGATCTCAGCGTTGGAGCGCCCGCGCGCGATCGCGCGCAAGACCTCTGTTTCGCGCTCGGTGACCCCGGTGAGCCGGTTGGCCCGAGCCTGCGGGGAGGGCGTTACGGCGAAGCGGCCGAGCAGCCGGCGGGTCAACGCGGGCGCGAGCAGTGCGTCGCCGCGGGCGGCCACTCCGATGGCGTGGACGAGGTCCGTTGGGGCGATGTCCTTGAGCAGGAAGCCGCAGGCGCCGGCTCTGACCGCGGCGTACACGTACTCGTCGAGGTCGAAGGTGGTCAGTACCACGACCTTGGTCTCGGGTCGCTGCGCTGTGATGAGCCGGGTTGCCTCGAGCTCGGCTGACAGGAACCGACCTGCCTTTGTGGCAGGTGGACGGTCAGCGGGCGAGCCGGGCGGCGACCACGCTCACGCCGGCACCGTTCAACTCCGTAATGGCACTTGCCCGACCGGTAATTGTCATCAACACAGCTTCGGCCGGCCCGATGACCTCGGGCCCCGAGCCGTGGCTCCATTCCAGGTCGGTCGGCCGAAGGCACACGCCTCGGGCGAGTCGCCGCCCCGGCAGCTCGGGGCTCAGCACCGCGTCGTGCAGCACGCAGCGCAGACGGTCAGCGGGGATGGTACGTAGCTGGCCAAGCGGGCGACGGATGTCCTGATGGTGGATGGTGGCATCCAACAGCGCGAGCCTGCCACGGAAGGTCCTGGCCAGTCCCCGGGGCTGCAGCCGAGCCATCAGCCTGTCGAGCAGCTCGGCCGTATCGAGCGATGCCAGTTCGTCAACACCCACCTGGTTGACATCAACGAACCGGGCGTGGACGGCCCGGCGGAGCATGCCAAACAGGGTCACGTCGTCAAAGCTCATGACGTGCGCGACCACGTCTCGAACCCGCCAGCCCGCGCACAGGGAGGCCACCTCCCACTGCTCGGGCGTCAACGTCGCGAGAAACTCCGCAAGGTCGGCCCGCTCCGCGGTGGCCATCTCAAGACCGTTCACCCATCACTCCCCCTTCCCGTGCCGTCCACAAGGGCTCGGACTCGTTGGGCCTAAGGGCCACACGCCGAAAGATGGGTCACCGATCGCGCATCCATACTTCGACCCTACGGCCGCCCGCGCCGCCAACGCCTTCCGCGGAACGTGCGTCCGTCGGCCGCGACCAAGACGCTGCACTCCGCCGGGAGCAGTCGTACGTCGTACCGCCGACAGCGACACGACGGTCCGCGATGGTGCTGCTCCAGTTCGACGTGTTCGACCCCACCTTCACCCCGAACTTCGCCACGGACATCTCGGCGTTCAAGCCGCTGGTGCAGACCCTCGTCGACGAGTGGTCAGCAGAGGCCAACCTCACCCGGTGCCGTCCTGTGAGCCGCTTCGGCCGGAGCGCCGCCGCTCCAGTCCGTCGAGCAGGACGTCGAGCCCGAACTCGAACTCGCTCTGGTCGTCGCACCAGCCCAGGGTCGACTCGGTCGTCGTGGGCGACTTCGGCGAGCATCGCGACCAGGTGGGGAGCTCGCGGGCCATCGACGCCATCGCAGCCTGCGATGCGGCATCCTCTTCGTCGTCGCCGGGGTGAAGAGCTCCTGGGTGAACCCAAGGGCGCGGCTGCCGAGGGCGTGGAGGGAGTGGTGGCCCAGGTCGTTCGAGAAGCCGCCGGCCAGCAGGGTTGCCAGCACACCGTCGAAGTATCGCGCCACGCCGGGGCTCATGCCGGCGCGGCTCTCGAGGGCGACGGGCAACCAGCGATGGCGGAGCATGTGCTGCCGAGAGGCCAGTACCTGGGCGCGCAGCACCTCGCGCCAGTCGGCTCCGGGCTCGCGCCGTCCGGAGCCTCGGCGCGGACGGCGTTGACTTCGACCATGACCATCTCGACCATCCCGTCGAGGAGGTCGTCCTTATTGGCCACGTGGTTGTACAGCGACATTGCCTCGACGCCCAGCTCCTGCCCGAGCTTGCGCATCGAGACGGCCTCGAGCCGCTGCGTCGTCGGCCAGTTCCAGGCCGGCCTGCAGCACCCGTTCGCGCGTCAGCGTGGTTCTGCGGGCCGAGGTCTCGGCGGGCTGACGGTGTGTCACGGGTCCATCCAGGGTCATCGCGCCGTGCTGTCGAGCCAGCCCGTGACTCGCTCCACCTACTGGTAGCTCGCAGACCCTTGACGCCATGCGGGTCGTCAGCGCTTTACTTACCCCGTAATTATACGCCGTAAGTAAGCGCCCGTCCGGGCACCACCTCGGAGGTCCCCGTGTCCCAGCCCGACCAGCACACTGCTCCGCGCCCGCTCGCCCGTGGTACCTCGCACGATGCGGGCCGCTGTGCAGGACCGGTACGGCCCACCCGAGGAGGTCGTGCGGGTGCGGGACGGTCCCGGTGCCCGCCCTGGGGCGGACGAGGTCCTGGTGAAGGTGGCGGCGGCCTCGGTCAACGCCCTCGACTGGCACTACGACGACCGGCCTGCCGATGTTCGCGCGGGCGACCATGGGGCTGCGGCGGCCGCAGCGCACGACGCCCGGGGCCGATGTCGCCGGCGACGGTGGTCGCGGTGGGCGCAAGACGTGACGCCGCTGGCGAGCGGCGACGAGGTCTTCGGCCAGGTGCGCGGGGGCGGCGTTCGCCGAGTACGTCGCGGCCCCGGCCGACGGTCTGGTTCGACGACCCGACGGGGTCGGAGTGAACGACGCCGCGACCCTGGCGTGGCCGCCGAGACAGCGTTGCAGGCGCTGCGGGACTGGGGGCGGTCTGCAGCCCGGGCAGCGGGTGCTCATCAACGGCGCCTCAGGTGGCGTCGGCAGCTTCGCGGTGCAGCTGGCCAAGATCCTCGGCGCCGGCCACGTCACCGCTGTCTGCAGCACTGACAACCTCGAGACCGCCCTGCGGCTGGGGGCCGACCCGTCGTCGACTACACCGTCCGGGACCACTCCGCGACCTCCGAGCGATACTTCGACCTCTTCCTCGACAACGCCGGCACCTGGAGCCTGGGCCGCTGTCGCCGGGTCCTCACGGCAGGCGGGACCTACGTCATGGTCACCGCGCCGAAGTCAACCTGGCTGCACCCCCTCCCGCGCATCATCGCCACCCCCGCCGCGTTCCTCCTCTCCAGTCGACGAGCGGTCTCCGGCCGAACGGCACAGCACATTCCGGCCGACCTTGAGCTGTTGGGTGATCTCGTTTCCACCGGGGCGCTCCGACCGGTCATGGACCGCCAGTACCGCCTCGACGAGGTGGGCGAGGCATTGCAGCGACAGGGCCGATTCCACTCCCGCGGTAAATCGGTCGTGATGCCCTGAGGAAGCGGTGAGCATCAACCCGCCCGTCGCGTCCGGGGCACGAATCTCTGGCTTGAACGCGCTGCCGCCAGCGCCAAGGACGCGTTGATCGACACGCCAGCGTGACGTGCTCGCCGAGGTGGGCGGCTGACCGCCCACCCGGCGAGCACGGCGCTCAGAGCCCGAGGGCCCGCCGCATCGTTCGGTTGAGGTCGGTCTGGTTGGTGACGCCGAGGACGTTGGCGGCCTGCGGGCCGCCGGCGGCGATCCGCACCTCGGTGCCGGTGTGCTGCTGCGAGCCCGGGATAGGCGTGGTGGCGTAGCTGATCGTCAGTCGGCGCCCGTCGTGGGTGGTCAGCGTCGCGGTGACGCCGGTGGTCGTGGTGCCGGCCTCGACGATCTGGCTGGTGTGGCCGTGGTCGGCGGTCACGACGACGAGGGTGTCGGGGTGCGTCCGCTGGTAGTCGAGGGCCGCCTTGACGGCGGCGTCGAACTCGACCGTCTCACCGATCTGGCCGCACGGGTTGGCCGCGTGGTCCTGCTTGTCGATCGAGGCGCCCTCGATCTGCAGGAAGAAGCCCTTCTGCTGGCCGCGGGTCTGCCGGTCCAGCATCGTCGATGCGCCTTGCTCGGCCATGTCGACCAGGTGCGGCTGGGTGGCGGTCGCGCGCCGCGTTCGACCGCGCAGCGTCGCGGCCGCGGTGCCGGTCGCGGTCGGCGTCGGGCCGACCCACTCGAGGTCCATGTTGTTCTTCGCGAACGGCGCCGAGGATCGGCTTCGTCGGCGGTGCGCCGCCGCCAGCTCGTCGGCGTCCGTGACGACCTGGTAGCCGCTGACCTGCGCCTGCTGCAGCGACGGTCAGGCCCGGCGAACCGGCCGGCCTTGACGGTCTGGTCGAAGTACTGCTTGCCGCCGCCGAGCAGGACGTCCGGCACGGGTCTGCGACGAGCTGCTCGGCGATCGAGCCGGCGCCGCCGTTGACCTTGTCGTTGGCCGGGCAGGCGGCCATCGCGTCGCGGGCCCTTGCAGTCGCGGCTGACGACGTGCGAGCCGAGGACGGCCGGGGTGGCGTCCTGCAGCTCGGCGGTGGTCACGTCGCCGGTGCGGTAGCCGGCCTGTCTTGGCCAGCTCGAGGATCGTCGGGACCGGCTTGCCGTCGGGCAGCACCGAGATCGCGCCGTTGTAGGTCTTGTGGCCGGTGGCCCAGCCGGTGCCGGAGGCCGCCGAGTCGGTCACGTAGTCGGGCAGCGTCGGGTCGTCCTTCTGCACCGCGTACGTCGTGTACGCGCCGGTCAGCGGCAGCGTGTCCATCGCCAGCCGGCCGTCGGCGCCGACCTGGTAGTTGCGGGCGATGGTGATCTCGCTGTCGCCCATGCCGTCGCCGATCAGCAGGATGACGTTGCGCGCCTTGCCGCCCGTCGATGGCCTTGCGGGCGGCCTGGGTGTTGTCGGTGTCAGCGCCCGTGGCCAGCGCGGGGACGGCCAAGGCGGTCAGGGCGGCCAACGGGACGAGCGCGATGAGACGCCGCCGTGAACGTGGGGACATGGATCCTCCAAAGTAGACGCGAGGGCCGGCGCTCACCGGCCACGGGCTAGTCCACCCCCTGCCAGGGTGCTGCCGGGGGGACGAGGTCATGGCCAGTGGATGAACAGTGGCGCAGCGCAAGAAGGGGGTTCAGATCTCGGGCCGCAGCCAACACAGGACTGCGAGGACAAGCTCATCGTCAGCCACGGAGCTCTCGAGCCCCAACCGAGTGAAGACCAGGCGACGTAGTGCTCCACAGTCTTGATGCGCAGCTGCGGCTCCCGGGCGATTCCACCGCTGGACCGACCTTCGGCCAGATGTCGAGGTACCTCGCCATCACCGTGCGCTCTCTCGCCGGGAGTCGACAAGGAAGCGCAAGTGCTGCAGGCCCGGCTGCCTTGAGTAGTGGGACGTTTCGTCTTGGGCGGTGTAGAAGAACAGCTGGGTGCCTTGGCCGCTGGCCGGCGGGTATGAGAACCAGTCCTCGCCGGCGAAGAACGGCTAGAAGCCAATGAGCGGCATCAGCGCCTCGAAGTAGCTCCTCGCGCGCGAAGCCTCGGAACGTTGACACCGAGGTGATCGAGCGGCATGTCGCATGCCTACTGCGCGACCGCGCACGCGGACCGTTCGTCACCGATGGTGTCGATGCGTCTCAACACCACGTGTCTCACCACGACCCCGCTGGGAGCAGCCGATAGGAGCGCCTCCTGGCGACCACCCGGACCGTGTCTGAACCGAGGTGGTCCGACATGCGCCGAGTACGGCTCAGGTGCCGTCGACAGGGCCGCCGTCTGCGAGACGTTCCTCGAGCCCGGCTGCCATGCCCGCGACCGTAAGCAGGTCAATGAGTTCACCGGCAGTGTGGACCAGCCGTTTGTGTCGGACGGGACCCAGTCGGAGCCTCAAGTGGATCCGGGAGGATCCCTTGGAGTGGGTAGTGCCGGGGCCAGAGGCCCCCGAGACCGTGGGGTGGCCGCGGGCCCCTTCGGTCAGGGTGATCACCCACGACACCGCCATGGTGCCGCGCTGGGACCGGTACACGAGCACCTTGGGTGGGTCGATCTGGGCCACCTCGAACGTTTCGTTGGGTCCGCCGTAGTCGGGTATCACCTGGCCGACCTGAAGGCCCTGGAACTCGGGCCGGATGTCGCGTGCCGCACGCCGCGACCTGGGAAGGAAGCGCTCCACAACGCGCGGGAGGTACCAACCGGCCCGCCGCTTGCCGAGCTGCGCCAGCCACGGCCAGACCTCTTCCGGCGTTGCAGCCACTGTGAATGCCCGGTCCATGATCGCGTCTGGGCGTGGCACGAGGTCGTCGCCGGCCATCGGGCATGCGACTTCGTCTGGTGTCGCGTTGATGGCGTCAAACACGATCATCTCCTCCATCGGTGACGAAACGCGCGCACTGTTCGATAGCCGTACCCGGGTGACGTGCAGCCACGTCCAGCACTGTTCCTGCCGCTTGCGTCGACCCGCATCGTCACTGCAACCGGCCCGGGGGTGCTGCAGACCATAGACGACGACGCCCTCGCCAAGGCGGCCGAGCACCACGCCGCGTCCATCGAGCTGGTGCCGACGGTGGGCGAGTTCGCCGCGACCGGAGCGCCGAGCGCGCTCCCCCCGGTATCAACGACCCGACCACCGCGGTGCAGGCTCTGGACCAGCTGCACGACCTCGTTCGCCGCCTCTCCACACGAGCCCTCCCCCGCGGCAACGGGTCGGCAAGGACGGGCGACTGCTCGTGACGGTGCAACAGGCTGATTTCTCCGACTACCTGGCCCTCGCCTTCGGTGAGGTCACCCACTGGGCATCCGACGCCCCCCGTATCCAGCGTCGAGATCGCCCTGCGGGACATCGAAACCGCAGCGCTACCGGAGCATCGCCCAGCAGCGCTGGAGGCCATCGCGCGCCACCAACGATCTTCGCGGTCAGCGGTGGGCGCGCTGTCCCCGACGGACATCGGCCTTCGCTGAGCGGCACTGGCTGACCACGGCGACCCCGAGGCCATGCGACGGTACGACCTGACCTTCCCCCCGGTGAAGTCGGTCAGCACCCGCTGGGCGATCGCCGAACCGTGGGTCGCGGCGCAGGTCGAGCCCATACGATTCGCTAACGTCTGACGGCGCCCTGTCCATGGTTGGTGGAGAGTGACATAGCGTGCCCCCATGGGACGCTCGTGGCGTTGGCTGGTAGTGCTTGCCGTCGTGGCGACACTCGCCGCCTTGCCCCTGCTCGTCCCACACGTGCCGCTGGGGTCGGCCACCGACGCCGCCACCCTCCTGGCCCGGATGCGCGCCTCCGCAGATCGCCCGTATGCCGGGTATGCCGAGTCCTCGGGCTCGCTGAACCTCCCGGCGTCGGGCGTTCTGGACGACGTGAGCACGCTCCTCGGCGGCCGGACCCAGGTGCGGGTGTGGTGGCGGGCGGCAGATGACTGGCGCGTCGACACCCTCACCCCCACTGGCGAGAACGACCAGTACGCCGTCGACATCGGGACCGCCACCTGGGACTCCGAGGACAATCGAATGTCCTACGGCGAGGCCGACGTGGGTCAGGTCCGGTTGCCGCGCTCGCGGGATGCGGTGCCGCCAGAACTCGCCGCCCGTCTGCTCGGTGGGGCCACCGCTGATCGCCTGACGACCCTGCCGCCGCGGCTCGTGGCGGGTGGCGTGGCCGAGGGCCTGCGCTTTCGCCCTGACGACCCGCTCGGCAGCGTTGAGCGGGTCGACGTCTGGTCCGACGGGGGGTCCGGGATCCCCGTGCGCGTCGATGTCTACGGTCGAGGGGCGCAGGCTCCCGCCATGTCGAGCACCTTCCTCGACTTCACCACCGCCACGCCGGACCCGTCGGCGACCCGCTTCGTGCCGCCAGCGGGCTCCCGGGTTGGCAGGGGCCAGCGCTTCGACCTGGTCCGCGCGGTGGGCAGGGTCCCCGACCCCGGCTTCCCACAGCACCTGCTCGGCTACTCGCGGTTGCCCACGACGCCCGGCCTCGAAGGGGTCGCACAGTACGGTCGCGGCACCACCCAGTTCGCGGTCGGCGTGCTGCCCGGGCGCGCCGCGCGCTCGCTGCGGCAGCAGCTCTCGTTGGCCGCAGGGTCCACCGCGCTGCCCGAGGGCGTGGCGCTCTCGGTGGGGCCGCTGGCACTGCTGCTGACCGACCCCGCGGTCACCGGCAGGACCATGCTGCTCGCTGGGACGCTCACCCCCGAAGGCTTGGCAATGGCGGCCGCCGACCTGCGCTCGGCGAACCAATGATGACCTTCCCTGACGGCACGGCCACCGTGATCCGGACCGACGGTCTCACCAAGGTCTTCGGCTCGGTCTCGGCGGTGGTCGACCTCGACCTGGCGGTGCGCTCGGGGGACATCTACGGGTTCCTCGGCTCGAACGGCTCGGGCAAGACGACGACGGTGCGCTGCCTGCTGGGGCTGGTGCTGCCCACCTCCGGGAAGGTCGAGCTCTTCGGCCAGGAGATGCCCAAGGCGTCCGGCGCCGTGTTGGAGCGGGTCGGTGCCCTGGTGGAGGGACCGGCGGCGTACGGGCACCTCTCCGGGCTGGCCAACCTCATCCTCCTCGACGCGAGTGGGAGGGCACCCGGGGGCCCGCTCGGAGGTGGTCGGCGCGACCGTAGGGACCGCGCCGCGCACGCCTTGGGCCTCGTGGGCCTCCAGGCGGTGGGCCGGCGACCGGTGCGCGGCTACTCGCTGGGCATGCGGCAACGGCTCGGCCTGGCTGCAGCCATGCTGCGCCAGCCGGAGCTCCTCGTCCTGGACGAGCCGACCAACGGGCTGGACCCGAGCGGCATCCGTGAGATCCGCGAGCTGCTCGGGATCCTGCACGACTCGGGGACGACGATCTTCCTGTCGAGCCACCTGCTCGCCGAGGTGGAGCAGCTGTGCACCCGGATCGGGCTGCTGGACCGCGGCCGGCTCGTGCTCGAGCAGGACCTCGCAGTGCTCCGGGCACCCACCGGACGGGTCGTCATCGTGACCCCGGACCCGCACCGCGCCGCCGCGCTGCTCGGCGGGGCGGTCGAGGAACGCGACGGCGAGCGGCTGGTCGTCCGGGCGGGCGATGCCGGAGACCTCAACGCCCGTCTCGTCGGCGCCGGAGTCGTGGTGCGCGAGCTGGGCCCCGAGCGGCGCTCGCTCGAGGACGTCATCGACGAGCACACCAGCCGTCGCAGCCAGGACGAGGTGGCCCGGTGAACCACGTCGAGCTCACCAAGCTCTTCGGGAGGCGACGAACCTGGGTCGCGATCCTGCTGCTCAACCTCCTGCCCACCATCGTGGCGGCCCTGCTGGCGTGGACCGGCATCGCGCCACGGCCCGGCACCGGCCCAGCCTTCCTCAGTGCCGTCATTGCGAACGGGTCGTTGTTCGCCATCGCGGCGCTCGCCATCGTGCTGCCCCTCTTCCTGCCGGTCTCGATCGCCGTCGTGGCCGGCGAGGCCGTGGCCGGGGAGGCGCAGGCCGGCACCTTGCGCTACCTGCTGGTCCGGCCGGTGGGTCGCACCCGGCTCCTGGTGCGCAAGCTGGCCGCGATCACCGTCTTCGTGCTGGTCGCGGTGCTGTCGGTGGCCGGCGTCGGTTTCCTGGTGGGTCGGCTGCTGCTGGGCAACGCACCGATATCCGGAGCCCTGCTCAGCTTGTCCGGCTCCGCCCTGACCCCGGGGCAGGTCGCCTGGCGCAGTGCCGCCGCCATCGCGTTCATCACGATCTCGATGTTGGGGGTCGCCTCGCTCGCGCTCCTGCTCTCCACGTTTACCGACTCACCGCAGTCGGCGACCCTCGGCGCGCTGGCCTTCCTCATCGGGTCCTCCCTGCTCCTCACGGTCGACGCAGCCCGCCCGCTCCAGCCCTACCTCCCCACGCGGTACTGGCTCTCCTTCGTCGACCTCTACCGGGACCCGATGCTGTTGAGCAACATCGAGCGCGGGATCGGTCTGCAGCTCGTCTACGTCGCCGTCTTCCTGGGCGCCGCCTGGGCGAACTTCACGACGCGCGATGTCACGAGCTAGGCGCACCGCCGAGCCTCTTGCAGTCCGCCTCCGTCCAGCTCGGCAGGGCCCGGCGGCTCAGGACCTCCCCCACCATGGCCTGGACCAGTGGGTCGCCAGGGAGGTCGCCGTGGCGCGCTGCCGCCCCCGGGCAGATGCTCTGTAGCGACGGGCTCGGCACCCCGTCGACCACGGCCGAGGAGGGCGGCGCCACGACCTCGTCGAGTGTGGTCCACACGGAGACGAAGACCAGCCCGGCAGGCACCGGCTCCGCGTCGAGCCGCGCCAGCAGCGGGCTGTCGGGCGCGAGCTGGCGGCAGGCCGCCGGGCAGGAGCCCGCCACGAGCGAACCCAGGGACGCGAGGTCCGTGCCGTGGTGGGGCGAGCCGAGGGTGACCAGGCGGCGCAGGCGGTCGCTGCCGCCGTCCTCGGTGGCCCACAGCCGAGCGACGACGCCACCGGCGGAGTAGCCCACCACGTCCACCGACGGTGACCCGGTCCGGTCCAGTGCGGCGTCGACGGCCTCACCGAGCACCTTGGCTTGGTCGTCAAGGTCGCCCTGTCCGCGATCGGGGAGCGCGACCACGGTCACGTCGCGGCCCTGGTCGCGCAACGACCGTGCGAGCGCATCGAGGGACTGCGTCGAGCCGCCATATCCCGGCACGAGCAACACCGGCCCAGCCACCGACTGGTCGACCGGGCTGGACGGCTCTCGCGAGAGCACCGCAGCGAGGAGTCCGGCAAGCAGTGCGAGCACCACGAGCACAAGCGCCGCGAGCACGACTCGACGACGAGCCGGGGCAAGTCGGGAGAGCACACCACATCATCGGCCATCGACCAAGTAGGCAACCGGGCTAGGCAGGATGGGATGGAAGCTGTGGACCCGCCCGGAGCACTTCGCCTCGCACCGATGCGCCGCTACGCAGAGGTAGAGGAGTTCGGACCGGCTGCGGTGTTCCTGGCCGGTGACGCGTCGTCGTTCGTGACCGGAAGCGTGCTCGTGATGGACGGCGGCGACACACTCTTCTGAGCATCGACCCGATCGGCGGAGTGCGTCACAGCGTCGCCCGAGGCGACCTCGCGAACCGCGGCAAGACGGCGCGGAGTCACTCGGGCACGGAGACCAGGCAGAAAGGATGCCCTGCGGGGTCGGCATAGATCCGCCACGCTTTGGGCCCAGGGTCCACAACGTCGGTCAACGGATGGGCTCCCGCCCTCTCCACCGCAAGGCAGGCGTCGTGCGGACGGACCCGGTGCGTCGTTTCGCCGCGTGAACCAGCGAAGGCGGGCGCACGCGTGTGATCGGCATGCGCTCGAACGACTGGCTTCGGCGAGATTCCGTTGTGTGGCTTGTGGCGAGTGCGTCGGCGCCCGAGGTGCCGGGTCAAACCAGGAGCTGATGCCGGGCGAGATCGCGGTAGAGCGGCGTGGAGTCGACGAGGTCGGAGTGGGTGCCCTGGCCGACGACCTGACCGTGGTCCAGGACGACGATGTGGTCGCTGTCGACGACGGTGGACAGCCGGTGGGCGATGACGATGAGCGTGCGATCGGCCGCGACGGCGTCGATCGCGTCGCGCATGCGCTGCTCGTTGAGGCCGTCCAGTGAGGAGGTCGACTCGTCCAGCAGCAGGATCGGGGGTGCGGCCAGCAGCGCACGGGCGATCGCGAGACGTTGGCGCTCTCCGCCTGAGAGCATGACGCCGCTCTCGCCGACCGGGGCGTGCACGCCGAGGGGATTGCGCTCGAGCACCTCACCCAGGTTCACGGCGCGCAGCACGCGCTCGCAGTCGTCATCGGATGCCGCGGGCGAGGCCAGTCGCAGGTTCTCGGCGATGGTCCCGGCGAGGGTCGGGGCGTCCTGCTCGACGTAGCCGAGGCGCGCGCGCAGCGCGGCCCGGTCGAGGGTGCGCGCGTCTTCTCCGTCGATCAGCACGGCGCCGTCCGAGGGGTCGTAGAAGCGTTCGATGAGGGCGAGGGTCGTGCTCTTTCCTGCGCCCGAGGGCCCGACCAGTGCCACGCGAGAGCCTCGCGGGACCGAGAAGGACACTCCGCGCAGCACCTCTCCGACGACGTCGGTGAGCGCGAGGTCCTCGGCGCCCGACCTGGGGTAGGCATCGACGTGCGCGTTCTCGAGGAGCGCCAACGCCTCGAACTCCGCGCTGCGCCGCGCAGCGACGACGGCGTCGGGATAGCTGAAGTGCACGTCGCGGAACTCGATCGCCGTGCCGGGTCGACCGGCAACTCGGTCGTCGGCATCCCGCACCCGCGTCGCCAGCACGGCGTCACTTTGCGTCTCGGTCGGCAGGTCGAGGATCTCCTGGATGCGGCCGAGGGCGCCCAGTGCCTGGTTGACCGACGTGATCGCGCCGAACGTCGATCCGAGCGGGGCGATCAGCAGGAACAGGAACATGATGAAGGTGACCAGCGCGGCGACGGTGATCGCGCCGGAGGCGACCCGCAAGCCGCCGACCCCGAGCACGACCAGCAGCGAGAGCTGCAGCGCGATCCCCGCGATCGGCACGATGAGCGCCGACACCTTGGCGATCCGGACGCCCTGGTCGTAGGCCTCTTCGGCCAAGCGAGAGATCGCGACATCCTCGCGGTCGCTCGCGCCGGCCGCGCGCACGGTGCGGATCGATCCGATCGATCGCTCCACCCCCGACGCGAGCTCACCCACCTTCTCCTGCTGGTCTCGCGTTGCCGTTCGGATCCGTCCGCTGAGCAGCGTCACGCCCCCGATCGACAGACCGATCACCAGGATGATGAGACCCAGCAGCGCGGGGTCGATCAGCGCCATCGCCGCGAGGGCGCCGACGAAGACCAGGCTGTTGCCCACGGCATCGGCCAGACCCTGTGTGAGGACGGCGTACAGCAGCGTCGTGTCGGTGCCGACCCGCGAGACGAGATCGCCCGTTCGCCGCGCGTCGAACTCGCTGATCGGCAGGTGCAGGATGCGGCCGATCAGCTTGCGCCGCGAGGAGTAGACCACGGCCGTGCCGGTGCGCTGCAGCAGGAAGTGTTGAAAGCCCGAGATGACCGATGCCGCGACCACGAGGGCGAAGACCCCCCAGACGAGCATGCCCAGCGGCTCACCGGCCTGCACGCGGTTGATCAGCTGCCCGACCAGCAGCGGCTGCGCGAGGGTCGCCATGGCCCCGAAGATGCTCAGGACCACGACAACCACGAGCACGCGACGATGTTCGAAGAGGAATGGCAGCAGCTGCTTCAGACTCGCGCGCGGACCCTCTTGAGGCGCTCGACGACCACGGCGTCCGCGGGTGGGGGTTGCTGTGCTTGACATGCGGGTTCCCTGCCGGTTGATGCGCGAGAGCGGGCTGGAGCCCTATCTACGACCGTACTTCTTGTGCACGGCCTGTTTGCTGACACCCAGGGCACCGGCGATCGCGACCCAGGAGTATCCCTGAGCCCGAGCCCGGCGCACCTGCTCGGCCTCGGCGCGGGCGAGGTCGGCGTGCAGAGCCTGCAGCCGCCGCAGCTCGGGCAACGGCTCGCCGCCTTGTGCAGCGCCAATCGCAGTGCGGATGTCGTCACTCACGACGTCAACCGTAGTTGACGGAACGGAGTGAAGTCAACCTGGGTTGACGTCGGATGAGGCGCCGTCATCCCTCCCGCACCGGCAACGGCCCACAGTCGTTCAGCGAGCGAAGCGAGTCGGGTGCCACAGACCGAACCGAAGGCCCGGCTCTTGGAAAGAAGGTGGCACCTTCACCCGAGGAAGTCTCTCGGGGCCGCCACCTTCTCGTGCCGCCGCACCGCCATTCGGGACCACGGGCGGGCAGCACCAGACCGGGTCCGGCCAACGAGTCGTGCTCCCGAAGGAACACATGAACGGCCATGTCGCGCGGGGTCCACCGGGATGACAGGAACCCGCTACCCACCGGGGGCACACGGGGCATGAGGACTCCGGCGTGAGTGCCACATGCCGCGTCTCGTCACCGCGTAATGGCCATTTCGCCTGTGGGGGGTACATGCGCTCAGTCGCTGCTGCTCCGCGCGACGAAGTACAACGGCATGAAGAGCACCGACAGAAATAGACACAGGACCGCCCATGTCGCCGGCTCGTCAATGGTGTACCCAAGAAGAACCGCGACGACCGGTCGGCCGCGGCGAAGGCGGTTCCGAGCATCGAACAGGACCCAGCAGCTAACGCCTGCGACTACCACGACGAGGGATGTCGCGGTCAACACGGAGGGTGTCACGAGTCGAGTCTCCCCTCGCAGCTGGACGCTGCCAATGACGCATCCACTTGGCGCGTTCTTGCGTCACTTCGCCGCCAGACCGCCGAGCTCATGCGGGCGGTCATAGGTGTGATCCGGGTGAACAATCGCTCCGTCGCCGACGGCGTGGTCACTCGGCCTGAAGTGCCTTACGCAGGCTTCTGACCCGCGCACGCAGGCGTGCTGCCTGCCGGTCAGCCTCGACATCGTCACCCACCGACTCCGACCACGAGTCCAGGAGGGTGGCAGCGGACTCCCAAAGCGAGGCTGCGCGCTCGACCGTCACGCGCGGCACGCGCACCTCACCGGTACTGCCGGAGCGCAGAGCAGCGTCCAGCGCGTCCTGCAGCTCACGGGTCGCGTCGGCCTGCTCCCCCAGGTGGTTCTTGGAGAGCACCCATCCGGCCAGTCCCGCCGCGGTCAACGAGGATCCAACGACTCGCCCCGGCAATGTCACCCAGGGGTCGTGTGCCGGCACGCGGACATCCTCGCGCAAAGGGCGCCGTGGTCATGGCCGAATGACTCAACGCAACGCATGGCTCGGCGACTCGGGACGCCTGACTGGGCAGCCCCTCGACGAGGTCGTGCGCACGACCCAGATGTTCCAGGCACGTAATACGGCGCCCAGGCCATGGACATCGACCGGGCCCATACTCGGGTGTGACCACGACAGCGGGCGTCTTGTGAAGATCGGTGCTCACCATGTCCCTCTTCGTTGACGAGGACCTTGCCGCCACCGTCGAGAGGGCGGAGGCCGACCTCACCCGCGCCAGCAGCCAGTCGATCCAGCAGCGCCATGGTGTGCCTGCCTTTCAGATCCCCGTTGCGGGGGGTGTCGCCACGTACAGCGGACCCGACTCCCCCTTCAACAAGGTGGCCGGGGTGGGGTTCGATGGCCTGCCCTCGCAGGAACAGCTGGGCCACATCGAGGACCGGTTCCGGTCGCAGCGGGCAGCGGTCAGCTTCGAGGTGTCGACGCTGGCGGACCCCGCCCTCCATGAACTGTTGACCGCGCGCGGCTATCGCCTCGTAGGCTTTGAGAACGTCCTGCTGTTGAGCCTTGAGGACCTTGCTCCTGCTCCTGCTGCTGCGGGGGGCATCGAGGTGCAGCGTGCCGAGGATGAGCCGCAGGTGTGGCTTGATGTGGCGGTCAACTCCGCGCTCAGCCCGGACGATGCGGGCATCGCTCAGCATGAGACCTTCGCACGGGACGTCTTGAGACAGGGCGAGATGGCGATGGCCGATGCTGGGGCGAGGCTCTACCTCGCCACGGTGGACGGCCGGCCGGCTGGAGCCGCCGGGGTCCGGTTTGCCGGCGCTATCGCGCAGCTGACCGGTGCCGGGACGCTGCCGCAGTTCCGTCGCCGGGGAGTGCAGAAGGCTCTGGCACGATCTCGCCTGCACGACGCCCGCGCCGCCGGTTGCAGGTACGCCGTCGTCACGACGCAACCCGGCTCGACGTCGCACGCGAACATGCAGAAGACGGGGTTCGACCTCGCCTACAGCCGCGCCGTCCTCGTCAACTCGCCCTGACCAGCGGACAGGGTTCACGACGCCCACCAAACAGATGCCAGTGACCCGATCGACTTCCGCTGAGGACCGAGCCAACCAGAAGGGCCCACACCCACCCTCACCCGAACGACTCGCGTGCCGGCCGTCCAACGTGCGTCTGTACGCCGCCCATCCCTCCTGATAGAGGCAGATGCTCGACCCACATGGCTCAGTGGACCGCCGCCCGTCGGCGGATGATGGGGTCGTGCCGTCACACTCCACTCCACTGGTGAGCCGAATTACGCCCGGTGATCGCGACTGGGTGGCCGACACATTGGTGCAGGAGTGGACATCGACATCCGTGGCGCGGCTGGGTGAGCTCGTCGAAGCGGCCGACCTACCTGGCCACCTCGCCACGTTGGCCGGTCGGCGCGTCGGGCTGGTTCTGGTCGATGTCAGGCACCGGGAGTACGAGGTCGTTGCCATCAGCACCAGCGACCACCGTCAAGGTGTTGGGCGAGCGTTGATGGAGTGCTGCTTCGCTGAGGCCCGGGCCACCGGGTGTCGACGCGTGTGGCTTGTGACCACGAACAACAACATCGCCGCCATCGCGTTCTATCAGCGCGTTGGCATGGATCTGCGGGCGCTGCATCGCTATTGCCGTGCGAGTGTCGAGGGAGCTCAAGCCGACGATTCCGGAGCGTGACGCCGCTGGAGTCCGGATCGACCACGAACTTGAGTTCGAGTTGCTCTTCGAAACCTGACCCCTTGCTCGAGCACCGCGGTGGGTCGTGCGTGCCTAGCACAAGCGGGGTGACAGAGCGTTCGTGCGGAGTTCATAGCTCACAGCGAGAACCCATGAAGGAAGCCAACGAGGCGCTTGGGCGGCGCCCGCCAGAACGTAGAGTTCGGGCATGGCGGCGACGGCACGATCCGCGGGACCAGTCACCTTCTCCGGTGAGCTCGAGGTCGTGGCTTCCACGACCTTGATCCGACTCCCGGAGGCGGCAAGCCGGCAGCTGCCCTCGCGCGGTCAGGTGTCGGTCAGCGGCTCGTTTGCCGGCCATGAGTTTGCGACCGTCATCGAACCCGACGGGCGACGGGGCCATTGGCTGCCAGTCGAAGACGCCCTCGCGAAGGCAGCCAAGGTCTCGCCCGGCGATGCCGTGGAGATGGTGGTCGAGCCGGCCGAGAACTGGCCCGAACCGCGGGTTCCCGCGGACCTGGCCAAGGCCCTCAAAACCGCCCCTCAGACCATCCAAGGCATCTGGGAGGACATCACGCCGATGGCGCGGTGGGAGTGGGTGCGCTGGATAGGTGCGACGAAGAACCCCGACACCAGGGCGAAGCGCATCCGGGTGAGCATGGACAAGATGGGCCATGGCAAGCGCCGGCCCTGCTGCTTCGACCTCGCCTCGTGCACCGACCCCCACGTCGCAAAGAGCGGCAAGCTCCCCGACCCAGCCTGACCCAGGGCGCCATGCGCACCCTTCTGAGCGCAGCGTGGAACTCGATAGAGCAACACTCAGGGTGCGTCACTGCGCCGCCAACCGCCTCGTTCGAGCTAGCCGGCGGTGCTGGCCGCCGGGTTAGGAGGGCGCGGGTGACGACGCATGGGCGGGCCCGCACTGAGTAACTTATGGGGTTGATGGCGAACCTTGCTGCCTCTGCAACTTCGTTGCCGCTCGTGTGGCCCTACCCTTCCGAGCCGGCGACGGTCCCCGACGTCCGACACCGTTTGCGCGCCCTCTTGGTGGACCTGAACCATCCACAGATGGACGACGTGCTCCTGGCAACCAATGAGCTGGTCACCAACGCCATCCTGCACGGTGAAGGAACCCTGACCGTCACGGTGTGGCTTGGGGACGGGTTGCGGGTGGTGGTCACGGACGAGGGCGGCGCGACCCCCCACCGGAGCCGAGTCCCCCAATACGACGAGGAGAGTGGCCGTGGTCTCCATATCTTGGAGGCGCTCACGACGCGGTGGGGCGTCATACCAAGAACGGTCGGCCCCGGAAAGTCCGTGTGGTTCGAGTTCCGGGAAGAGCCTCGCCCGATGCGTCAGATCAGCCCAATGACGGATCGCTGGCCCTTCAGTACCGCCGCCGCCACTCCTTCGCACTGTTTAACCATCATCTGGAATCCCTTGCCCGAGAACGGAGCCTTGTGACCAGCAGATGACAATTCCCGCGCACAGTGAGTGGCTCTGAAGAGGGCGAGAGGACCCGCGCTGCAGCCGATGGTCGACGTGCTCACCCGGCTTCAGCAACGAGCAGTTGGGCGGATCGACGAGCTCCTCGCGACGACCGGCGACTGCCGACCATGGTGGCTCGAGTCGAGGCCGCCGTCGAGCAGTGGGCGCAGTCAGACGTCGGGCGGATGCTGCACCAGGCCGGCGGCGTCACCCCGTTCGCGATGCCGGAGGTCACCGGGCAGCAGGGCGGACGTGGCACCCGCCGGGTGGTTCAGCTCCCAGACCCTAACGTCCCCCGGCAGCAGGGTGCCGTAAGGGTCGAGGGTGACGCGGTCGGCGACCACGCCGGCGACGTGGGCGGCGAACGTCGCGACGTCGACGGCCGTCGCCTTCCGGCCCGCGTTGGCGGTCGGCGCGCTCGTCAGCGGAGTGGTCGCCTCAGCGCGCGGAATCCATGCGGGTGCTGCGACCCCGTTGCCCGTCAGGCTGTCGCACCGGACGAACTGGGCTCCCACCCGCTGGAGCCGGCACCCGCCGGCGTGGTCAGTAGGCGGGATGTGGGTCCCGAGATCCGATCGCGCGAAGGAGGGCGCGGCCCCGAGGCTGATGAGCACGAGCGCGGCCGCGATCGGCGCGAGGGCTCGGGCGACGTGGTGGGTCTTGAGGTTGGTGCTGGACATGCGTGATCTCCCTGCGTGGTGGCGTTGTACTGGTTCTGATGGGTGGTGGGCGTGATGTGGCCCGGAGGCGCCCGGCGCAGGCGTGGCGGCCACGGACGCAGTGCCGCCGACGGCCCCGGGCGGCAGGGCCGTCGGCGGCGGCACCGCCCGCCAGTCAGGCGGTGCTGCGTGTCACGAGCCCTCTTGGACCTGGTAGATCGCGTCGGCAACGAGCCCGTGGGCCTCGCGGTGCACGGTGTTGGCGGCCTCGGCGGAGGGTGCCTCGACGAGGCAGAAGATCTTGCCCTGCCCCTCGTCGACCCAGTAGCGGACGTAGTTCACGTCGTGCTTGCCCTGGGTCTGCAGGTCGGCCAGGTGGGCGTTGCCGACGTCGGTGGCGGAGACTCCGCCGTCGAGGTTGTGGACGTCCATGAACAGTGGCATGTGGTGCTCCTTGATGTGGTGTTGTGCTGACACCGATGACGCTAGGAGCGTGCGCGCGAGGGGGGATGGGGCATCGTTCCCCATCTGACGCCGGTGGCTCCCCGTATTGCGTGGGGGGCGCCGGCCACGGCGGCACTAGGGATGCCGAAGGCTCACGCTGCAGGGCGCCGCCGTTAACCCGGAGGTCGGGTTCCTTGACCGGATGTCGGGAGCAGGCCCCGCCGTCTCGCCTCGGCAACGGCCTCTCGACGACCGGAGACGCCGAGCTTGCCGAGCAGGGCCGACACGTGGTGCCCGGCGGTCTTGGTGGAGATGAACAGCTGCGCCGCGATCTCCTCGTTGCTCAGGCCGTGGCCGAGCTGCTGCAGGACCTCCTGTTCCCGGCTGGTCAAGCCGGCCGGGTGGCTCAGGGTCGTGGATCTCGGCGCACCGGGTAGCGACCGAACTCCCGCCCTGCGCAGTTGTCGTCGCACGACGGCGGCGACGGCCGTGGCGCCGAGGGCATCCAGCCGCCGCAGTGCCTTGACCTGGTCGTCCGACGACGGCGAGAACGCAAGGGCGAGGGCGGCCTCGTACGGCGCGCTCGCGGCATCCCACCCCGCGACCGCCCCGGCGACGTCACCGCGCAGCTCTGCCGCCCACCGGTGGGACCCCGCGGGAGGCTCCGGGTGCGGCATGCCGAGCCGTCGGGCCCACACTTCCGCGCTGCCGGCGAAGCGGGCGTCCAGGGGCGCCACGGCGGCGACGGAGCCTGCTCGCACGACGGCGCTGCGGGCCCGGTCGAGGTGGCCGTGCACCCAGTGCCGTTCGACGACAAGGAGCCGGAAAGGCAGGATCCACTGCGGCTCGCCGGTGCCCTCGGAGATCGCGGTGCCGTCGTCCAGGAGCCGCCCGGCATCCGGGTCCCCGCGTCGCACGCCGATGCGCGCGAGGCTCAGCAGGGCAGCCAGCCGCCGGACGGGCGAGACGGTCGTGTCCTCGAGGTGCGCCGTGCCCACCGACACGGCCTCCTGCCACTGCCCGGTGGACTCCAGCGCCCCGATCCGCGTCGAGACGAGGAACTTGGCGGCAGACACCACCTCGCGCTCCTCGCAGAACGCCAGGCCGCTGGTGAAGACCGCATCGGCTTCGGCCACCCGGCCCTCGTCGACGAGGGCCGCGTAGTAGTTCATGTAGGCGCGGCCCGCCTGCTCGTCGCACCCGGCGTCCAGAGCTACGGAGAGGGCGCGCTGCATCGTCGGCAGCCAGTCCTGGCCGAGCGACATCATCGAGCAGGCCAGAGTGTTGAGCGCGTCGCTGAGCACATCGGGGAGGTCGAGTGCCTCCGCGAGGGCCACGGCGCGGTCGCTCGCGGCGATGGCGTCGACGTTCGCCCCTTCGTGCCACAGGACGGCGGCGAGGTACTCCACTGATCGGGCGAGCGGTGCCGTCGGTCCGAGCGGTTCGAGCACGGCCAGTGCGTCGTCGATGGCCTGTCGCGCCTCGGCCCCGCGGGCGAGCCGCGACAGCGCCCGTGCGTACATCCGCAAGGCGGAACCCTCATTGAGCGCGTCACCCAGCCCTCGCCACAGCTGGATCGCCTCAGCCCGTATCGGCTCCGCCTCGCCCCAGCGGTCGACCAGCCCGAGCTCGGTCGCAAGGTCGTCCAAGACCTCGGCCCGGCTCCTGGTGTCGAGTCCCGTGCGGTCGCCCGCCGCCAGTGCACGGCGCAGGTGCTCGACCGCCTCACCGTGGGAGGCGAGCGCGGCAGCGCGCCTGGCAGCGGCGCGGGAGTGCAGCAGCACCGCGGCGGTGTCCCCGGCGCCCGCAGCGTGGAAGGCCAGCCGGGAGTCGTCGTGGACGCCACGCTCGAGGAGGGCGGCGAGGATCCGCCGGTGGACGCTGCTGCGCCGCGGTTCGGGCACGGCATCCGCGACCGAGAGGCGCGCGATCTCGTGCCGAAATCGCAGCGAGCGCCCGTCGGTGACGAGCAGCCCGGCGCGCACGAGGGTGTCGTAGGCCGTCTCGGGCTCGCCGACGACGACGTCCATGAGAGATGGGTCGACCCGGCCGCCGGCCAGCGCGGCCGCGTCGAGGACGCTCCGGGACGCGTGGTCGAGAACATCGGCGCGGGCCAACGCGGCGTCACGTGCGGATGCCGGGAGCCCGCGGCCTGCGCTGCCGACCACCTCGGCGACGAAGTACGGGTTCCCGCCGGTGAGCTGGTGGACCGCGGCGGCGTCGAGGCCGGTGTCGCCGACGAGCTGCTCGATGGCTCTCTGCGAGAGGGGCGGCAGCGCGACCCGGCGGGTGCCTCGCTGACGGGCCAGCTCACCGAGCGCTTGCCGAAGGGGGCTGGAGGGAGCCGACTCCTCCTCGCGGAAGGTGACGAGCAGGAGGGCGCGCTCCTTCTGCACGCGCCGGCCGACGAAGCGAAGGAGGTCGAGGGTCGCCTCGTCGGCCCAGTGGATGTCCTCGACGACCAGCACCGTGAGCCCGGGGTCCGCGCGAACCGCCTGGATGAGGGCGGCGAACAGCGTCTCGCGGGAGGCGTCGGCCTCGGACGCGGCGCGCAGAGGGCCGCCGAAGCTGTCGGCGATGTCGCGCAGTGGCGCGAGGGGGAGCGGGGTGAAGAGGCCGTCGCAGGCGCCCCAGTGCCAGGCGGCGTCCGGCAGCAGGGCCTCGACCTGCTCCAGCAGCGTCGACTTCCCACCGCCCGCCTCGCCGTGCACCAGCACGAGGCGGCCGGTGCCCGCGGTGGCCTCGGCGGCGTACCCAAGCACGGCCTCGACCTGCGAGTCGCGCTCCAGGAACGTCGCGTGCATACCGACCTCCAGCCCTCGCGTGCAGCGTAGACCGGGCCGACGCCGACGAGCAGGCCATTTCGGCGCCCGCCGCATCGCCGATGCGTTGCGCCGGCCCGCACGCCCCTTGGCGCTGATAGTGCATTGCCGGCTCCAGAAGGCACGAGGTCACGGTTGCGCCCCGCTCGACCGCCCTCGTGACGCCGGCTTCAGCCACAAACACAACGTTTGTGCCGTGGCATCAGGTGTCCGCTCTGGGGCCGAGCTAGAACGATGCGTATTCGATGCATCCGAAGAAACAGAAACCCCCGAACTGGCGTCTCCGCAGTTCAGGGGCTTCTTGGGGGTGCTCCCCCGGTTGGACTCGAACCAACAACCTGCCGATTAACAGTCGGCTGCTCTGCCAATTGAGCTACAGGGGAAAGGCCGCCACGGGATCGCCGCGGCAGCGCCCGGCAACGATAGCAAAGGGGCAACCCACTCACGAAAACGGCCGCCGGCTCCCCACCGGTCAGTCGAGGCCGACCTGCTCGCGCACCCGGGCCAGGCCCTCGCGCACCGCCTGCGACACCCCCGGGTCGGTGGTGCGCACCCCCGGACCGAGCAGTGCCTGGCTGAGCAGCTCGCCGGTGGCGAGGTCCTTGCGCACGACGACTCGGGCGGTGCGCCGGTTGCCCAGCTCGATGGCCTCGACGATCACCACCGAGGCCTGCACCCGCTCGCGCAGGGTCTCGGGCAGCGCCCCGGGCTCGGTCAGCACGAAGCGCGCCGGCCGTTGGCCGTCGACCCAGGTGACCCGCAGCGAGCCGTCCTCGCCGCTCCACAGGCCGGCATCCACGAGGTGCCACGGTCGGGACAGCACGACGTGCGGGGCCTCGGGACCGGGCGCGACGGCATACAACCGGTGTCGGCCGGCGACGACGGTGACGCCGCTGACGTCCTCGACCGCCCAGGCGAGCAGCTTCTCGTGCTCCTCGGGTGCGATGGCGGCCGCGACGTCGTCGGGCACGGCCGGGTGACGCAAGCCGGTCCAGTGCAGCCTCACGACGAGAGCCTCTCGCGCAGGGCGACCCGCTCGAGCTCGAGGCGGTGCAGCGCCATGGTGCGCTCGCGCAGGTCGGTGGGGTCGGACTCGGGGTCGTTCTGCACCCGCCGCACCGAGGCCATGGCGTCGGCGATGAGCCGGCCGAGCTCGGCGTCGCGCACGCCGACGACCAGCGAGTCGAGGTAGCGCTGCGGCGGGAGCCCGGTCGAGGCGTCGTAGCGGGTGGGCAGCGGTGCCACCGAGAGCTCGGAGACCAGGCTGCGCACGGCGAGCGGTGCGGCCTCCCCCACTGCTGCGACCCAGGCCGCGGTCGAGGCCCGTCGCGCAGTGGGGGCGGCGATGCGGATGCCGTCGAGCACGGCCCGGTGCGCCGGTGCGACGAACGCCTCGGGTCGCAGCGCGTCGACCGTGGCGTCGGCGAACTGGCCCGGGTACTGGATGAGTGCCTGGAGCAGCTGCCGCTCGGTGAACACGACCGGGTCGCGCAGGTCGGGCACCGGCAGGGCCGCCGCCTCGCCGGGCGCCGGCTCGGGCACCTCGTCGGTGCCGGCGGGACGGCGCGACGGGTCGACGGCGTCGTCGTGACGCACCCGACCGGCCTTCTTGACCTCGGCAGCCAGCTGCTCGACCTCGATGCCGAGCCAGCCCGAGACGGTGCGCGTGTACTCGGGGCGCAGGCTGGTGTCGCGGATCGAGCCGATGATCGGGGCGACGGCCTTCATCGCCTGCACCCGGCCCTCGGCGGTGTCGAGGTCGAAGCGGCGGATGGTGGTGCGCACCGCGAACTCGAACATCGGCACGGCGTCGTCGACGAGGGCGCGCACCGCGGCATCCCCCTTGGCGATGCGCAGCTCGCACGGGTCCATGCCGTCGGGGGCGACGGCGACGAACGACTGCGCCGCCCAGCGCTGGTCCTCGCCGAACGCCTTCATCGCGGCCTTCTGGCCGGCGGCGTCGCCGTCGAAGGTGAAGATGACGCGCGCCTGCGGACCGTCGGTCTCGTCGCGCATGATCCGCCGCAGGATCTTGATGTGGTCGATGCCGAAGGAGGTGCCGCAGGTGGCCACGGCGCCCTCGACGCCGGACAGGTGGGCGGCCATGACGTCGGTGTAGCCCTCGACCACGATGGCGCGCCGCTCGGTGGAGATGGCCTTCTTGGCGGCGTCGAGGCCGTAGAGCACCTGCGACTTCTTGTAGATCGGGGTCTCGGAGGTGTTGAGGTACTTCGCGGCGATCCGGTCGTCGTCGAAGAGCCGGCGGGCACCGAAGCCCACCGTGTCGCCGGTGGTGTCGCGGATCGGCCAGACCAGCCGGCCGCGGAACCGGTCGTAGAGGCCACGGCTCCCCCGCCCGGACAGCCCACCGGTGACCATCTCGTCCTCGGTGAAGCCACGCTCGCGCAGGTGCCGGCTCAGCGCCTCGCCCCCCTGCGGCGCGAACCCGATGCCGAACCGCTCGGCGGCCGCGCCGTCGAAGCCGCGCTCGCGCAGGAAGTCGCGCCCGACGCGGCCCTCCGGCCGGCCGGTGTCGAGCAGGAGCGAGGCGTAGAACTCCTGGGCCACGCGATGCGCCTCGATGAGCCGCGAGCGCTTGCCGAGCGACATGCCGCCCTCACGAGGTCCGCCGCCCTCCTCGTAGCGCAGCTCGATGCCGAGCTTGGCCGCGAGGCGCTCGATGGACTCGGTGAAGGTCAGGTGCTCGACCTTCTGCACGAACGAGATGACGTCGCCGCCCTCGCCGCAGCCGAAGCAGTGGTAGCTGCCGACGGTGGGCCGCACCGTGAAGCTCGGGGTCTTCTCGTCGTGGAACGGGCACAGGCCCTTGAGCGATCCGACCCCCGCCGGGCGCAGGGTCACGTGGTCGCGCACGACGTCCTCGATGGACGTGCGCTCCTTGACCGTCGCGATGTCCTCGGCCCTGATCCGACCCGCCACTGACCCTCCTCTGCGTGTGTGTGCGCGAGTCTAGGTCGTCGCCGGCCGGCACCACCGGCGGTGCAGGGTGAGGGCCCGGACGTCGGTGAGCGAGGCGACCTGGTCGACGAGCACCCGCAACGCGGCGGCGTCGCCGGCGGCATCGTCCCAGTCGTGGCGCAGGTCGGGGTCGAGCCGGTCGGGGTCGGCCTCGAACGCGGCGACGAGCTCGGCGACCACCTCGCGCTGCCGCACGTGCAGCGCCACCCGTTCCGCCGCGTGCATGACGTAGTGGGCGGCCACCGCCTTGAGCACCGCGCACTCGGCCCGCGACTCGCGCGGAACGACGAGCCGTCCGCCGTGGCGCGTCAGGGGGCCGGGTCCGTGCTCGGCGCGGGTGGCCTGCTCGACCGTGACGACGAAGCGGCCGATCAGGCGCGAGGTCATGTCCTTCAACGCCGCCAACGACTGCCGCGAGCCGTCGTAGGACCCGGGGACGGCACCGGTCGCCAGCAGTCGCTCGAGCGCCTCGGCGAGCTCGTCCGGGGTGAGGCCCGGCTCGTAGACCTCGCCGGCCACGGCGAGCACCGCCTCGACGTCGGCGCGTTCCCACAGGAGGCGGGGGTCGAGCCAACCCGACGCGACGGCATCCTCGACGTCGTGCACCGAGTAGGCGACGTCGTCGGACCAGTCCATCACCTCGGCCTCCACGGCACGGCGGGCCTCGGGAGCTCCGGCGCGGAACCACTCGAAGACCTCGAGGTCGTCGTCGTAGACCCCGAACTTCACCGTCGGGTGGGGCGCCCGGCCGCGCCGCCACGGGTACTTCGTGGCGGCATCCAGGCTCGCACGGGTGAGGTTGAGCCCGGCCGGGCGGCCGTCGGGGTGGGCGCGCTTGGGCTCGAGGCGGGTCAGCAGGCGCAACGTCTGGGCGTTGCCCTCGAAGCCCCCGATGCCGGCCGCGACGGCATCCAGCGCGGTCTCGCCGTTGTGGCCGAACGGCGGGTGGCCGAGGTCGTGCGCGAGGCAGGCGGTGTCGACGACGTCGGCGCTGCAGCCCAGGGCTGCTCCGAACTCGCGGCCGATCTGCGCCACCTCGAGCGAGTGGGTGAGCCGGTTGCGAACGAAGTCGTCGCTGGCGGGCTGGACGACCTGGGTCTTGGCGGAGAGCCGGCGCAGGCTCGCGGAGTGCACCAGACGCGCTCGGTCGCGGGCGAAGTCGTCGCGGTCTGCCCGCTTGTGGGCGGGGTCCTCGGCGACCCAGCGCTCGCGGTCGGCCTCGGTGTAGGTCACGGGGTCACCCTAGGCGGGCCTCCTCCGCCGCCGCTGCCGCGCGCTGCACCCACTTGGGCTCGATGCCGTAGCGCTGGCTCGGGATCAACCGGCCCGCCGCACTGTCGTCGACCAGCTGCGCCATGCGGGCGTCGCGGGTCTTCTCCTGCTTGGCCGTGATCACCCAGTTGGTGGCCAGCTTGCGGTAGCTGGGGGTCGCGACCGCCCAGAAGGCCGTGGCGGCCGGGCTGGCGGCGAGCTGCTCGGCGTAGGCGGGCGGCAGCTCGCGCTCGCGGTTCTCGTAGGCGTAGATGCCGGAGCGGTCCTCACGCCGGCGCTCGAAGGCGGCCAGGCCGCTCGGCTGCATGCGGCCCTGGGCGGTGAGCTCGGCGACGGCGTTGATGTTGATCGTCGACCAGTTGCTGGTGGGCTTGCGCGGCGTCCAGCGCTGGCGGCGGGTGTGCTCGTCGATGCCCTGAGCCATGCTGTCGATCCAGCCCCAGCACAGGGCCTCGCGCACGGCGGCCTCCCAGGTGAGACCGGCGTCAGGGTGGCCCTTGCGGTAGAAGCCCATCCACAGCTCGGTCTCGGTGTCGTGGTGCGCGGCTAGCCAGCGGCCGAACTCCGCGGCGTCCTTGAAGAAGAGGGCGGGCCGCTCTGGCGTGCCGCCGGGGGTGCCGATCCGCCGTGCCATGCCGACACGCTAGCGGCCGGTGCCGACAGCCGGGGGGCACCGGGTGGAGGACGCCGCAGTCCCCTGTTCGATGGACCCGCCGGCCCGCCACGGTTCCTAGACTCGTCAGCATGGACCGCCGCTACCTGAGCTTCATCGCCCTGGCCATCACCATGCTGTACGGCGCGAGCTTCGCCGTGTTCGACGACACCCCGAAGGGGTATGCGGCGATCGGCGGGGTGGTCGTTGCGCTGTCGTGGATCGCGGTGGGGGTCTTCGGCAGGGACACGCCGCAGCGGCGCGGCGACGGGATGCCGCCGCAACCCCAGGACGACTGACGGGGGATGGCGGGGAAGCTCAGCCGCCGGAGACGCTGAGCTCGGCCTGGGCGACCTGGGCGCGCTGTGCGTCGTCGAGCTCGCGCGAGCGCAGCCAGTTCTCGGGGAGTGCCACGACGCGCGGCGACCCGGCCCGGCCGCGCTGGCCCTCGGCGGCATCGCCGGGCCACGGAGCGTCGAGGTCCATCGTCCCGATGAGGTCGTCGAGCGCCTGCAGGCTGTCGACCAGGGCGAGCTGGTTGCGCACCGTCGACCCGGCCGGGAACCCCTTGAGGTACCAGGCGATGTGCTTGCGGATGTCGCGGCAGCCACGCCCCTCGTCGCCGTCGTAGAACTCGACGAGGTAGGCCGCGTGCCGGCGCAGCGTGGCCGTGACCTCGCGCAGCCCGGGCTGCACCCGGGCGCCGGACCCGGCGAAGGCCGCCGCCAGGTCGGTGAACAGCCACGGCCGGCCGAGGCAGCCACGACCCACGACGACGCCGTCGCACCCGGTCTGCCGCACCATCTCCAGGGCGTCCTCGGCCGACCAGATGTCGCCGTTTCCGAGCACCGGCACCGACGTGACGGCCTCCTTGAGCCGGGCGATCGCCGACCAGTCGGCCTGTCCCGAGTAGGCCTGGGCCGCGGTGCGCCCGTGCAGCGCCACCGCCGCGGCACCCTCACCCTCCGCGATCCGGCCGGCGTCGAGGTAGGTGACGTGGTCGGCATCGATGCCGACGCGCATCTTGACGGTGACCGGGATGTCGTACGGCTGCGCCTCGCGGACCACCGCGGCGACGATGCCGCGGAACAGCTCGGTCTTCCACGGCAGCGCCGCGCCGCCACCCTTGCGGGTCACCTTGGGCACCGGGCAGCCGAAGTTGAGGTCGATGTGGTCGGCGCGGTCCTCGGCGACCAGCATCCGCGCGGCGAGCCCGGCCGTGACCGGGTCGACCGAGTAGAGCTGCACCGAGCGCGGGTGCTCGTCGGGGTCGTGCGAGATGAGCCGCATCGTCTCGGGGGTGCGCTCGACCAGCGCCCGCGTCGTCACCATCTCGGAGACGTAGAGGCTGGTCGCCCCCGACGCCCCACCGGCCTCGAGACCCGCCGTGCCGTACTCCCGGCACAACCGGCGGAAGGCGCGGTTGGTGATGCCCGCCATCGGCGCCAGCACGACCGGCGACTGCACCACGTGTCGCCCGATGCGCAACGGGGGCAGCACCGGGTTCGGAGCAGTGGGAGTGGAGGCAGGGGCAGACATGGTGACCCATTCTCCCCCGAGTAGCGTGGTGCCGTGGCACAGCACCCGTCCGAGGGTCCGACCCGACGGGACGGCGTCCGCGCCACGTGGGTGGGTCACTCGACCGTGCTGCTCGAGCTGGGCGGCGTGCGGATCCTCACCGACCCCCTCCTGCGCCGTCGGGTCGGGCCGCTCCGCCGCCGCCGCGACCTGCCCGTGCAGCACCACGTCGACGACGTCGACGCCGTGCTGCTCAGCCACCTCCACCACGACCACGCCGACCTGCCCTCGCTGCGCCGGCTCGGTCACGTGCCGGTGTTCACCCACGCGGCCAACCTCCCGTGGCTCGACAAGCACACGCTGGATGCCGGTGACGCGTCCGCCGACGAGTGGCACCCCGTGGGACCCGGCGTCGACGTGCTGCTCGTGCGCGCCGACCACGAGGCCCGGCCGATGCCGCACCGCCCCAACGGCGCCACGGGGATGCTCCTGCGCGGCGGGGGCGTCGTCGTCTGGTTCGCCGGCGACACCTCGCTGCACCCCGACATGGAGCGGCTTCCCGAGCTCGCGGGTGGGCCGGTCGACCTCGCGCTGCTCCCGGTCGGCGGCTGGGGTCCCCGGCTCAGCCCCGGGCACATGGGGCCGGTCGAGGCCGCCGACGCCGCCGCCCGCTCGGGGGCGCGGCACGTCATCCCGGTCCACTACGGCACGCTGCACCCCTCCGGGTGGCCGTCGTCGCGCCTGGACTGGACGACCGACCCGGGTCACCGGTTTCTCGAGGTGCTCCCGCAGTGGTCCGACGCCACGGCGCACGTCCCGCCCGTCGGCGGCGCGGTCATGATCCCGCCGGAGCGTGCCGAACGGCGGTGAGCAGCTCCCACAGGGCGGCGGCAGTCTCGTTGGGATGGGTCAGCGGGAAGACGTGCAGCCCCCCGCGAACGGTGACCACGTGCACCCAGCGGGCCGAGCGCGCCGCCCTCGCGAACCGTCGGGCGTCGACCCGCAGCTGGTCGAGCTGGCCGTTGACGAGCAGCACCGGGGCCGTCACCTCGGCCAGCATCGAGGGGCGGCACAGCCCCATGACGCCGGCCCACGCCGCGGGGATGCCGTCGAAGCCGTAGCCCGCCTCCTTGATCACCGCGGCGAGCTCGTCGGGCAGCAGGGCGTCGAACTGCCGGTCCAGCGCCCGCGACATCCGGTCGACCCCGAGCCGCGCCTCGACGCGGGCGACCGCGCGGTAGAGCGCGGCGCCCGGCCCGGCGGGTACGGCCGACGCCCCGAGCAGGGCCAGGCCGGCCAGCCGCTGTGGGTGCTCCGAGGCCCAGGCCATCGCGAGGTAGCCACCCAGGCTGTGGCCCGCGAGCACGACCGGCACCCCGGAGTCGCCGCCCTCGACGGCCTCGTCGATCACTTGCAGCGCACCCTCCCAGGTGAACTCCTCGCCGCGACGCGTGCCGTGGGCGGGCAGGTCGGGCACGACGAGCTCGACGTCGGGACCGAGCAGGGCGGCATAGCGCGACCACTGGGCACCGCTGAGCTGCGAGCCGTGGACGAGGACGAGACGCACCGGTGCTGCCACGACCGTCATCCTCCCCCAGCGGCCGACGGCCCCGGTGGTTGGATGGCCCGATGAGCCCCCTGGTCACCGCCCTCGAGCTCGCCGACCTCCTCGCCCGGGGCGAGGTGAGGGTCCTCGACGTGCAGTACAACCTGCGCGGCACCCCGGGCCCGGAGCTGTATGCCGCGGCGCACGTCCCCGGGGCCCCCCACCTCGACCTCGACACGGCCCTCGCCGGTCCTCCCGGGGTGCGCGGCCGGCATCCGCTGCCCGACCCGGACGTGCTCGAGGCGGCCCTGCGGGCCTGCGGTGTCGGCGACGAGGACGAGGTCGTCGTCTACGACCAGTCCACCTCGCTCGCCGCCGGCCGGGCCTGGTGGGTGCTGCGGTGGGCCGCGCATCCGCAGGTGCGCGTGCTCGACGGCGGCCTGGACGCCTGGCGGCGCGCCGGCCTGCCGGTGACCACGGAGGTGCCGAGCCCGAAACCCGGCGATGTGGTCGTGCGCCCCGGCTCCGTGCCGGTGCTCGACGCCGAGGGCGCGGCCGCGATGGCGCGACAGGGTGTGCTGCTCGACGCCCGGGCACCGGAACGCTTCCGCGGCGAGGCCGAACCGATCGACCGGGTCGCCGGGCGCGTGCCCGGCTCGGTCAACCTGCCGATGACCGACCTGCTGGCCCCCGACGGGAGCTTCCTCCCGGCCGACGAGGTGCGCCGGCGCGCCGCGGCCGTAGGCGTGCACCGCGACACCCCGGTCGGCACGTCGTGCGGCTCCGGCGTCACCGCGGCCCAGCTGGCCCTGGCACTTCACACGGCCGGCATCGACGCCATCCCGTACGTCGGCTCGTGGAGCGAGTGGATCGAGGACCCGACGCGACCTGTCGCGACCGGCGTTCAGAGCGTGTAGGTGCCGGAGAACTCACCCGGTGTGGCGGCCGCCCGGTCGACGTCCGCGACCCGGTAGAGCACCCCCTCGTTGATGTCCCACGCCAACACCCGCCGCACGAGTCCTTGGAAACCCGCTCTCTCCGAACGCGACTCGAACAGCACCACGTCTCGAGGCCCCCACGACAGTGCCCGGTAGGCGCCCGCCGGCACGAGCGGCCCGGTTGCCGCCGCGAGCACCCGTGGGGTCGGTGGCAGGTCGGAATGCACGGCGACCAGCCCCTGCGACCGGCCGATCGCGCTCTGGTACGCGCCGGGCAGGAAAACGCCTCCGGCCACCCAGCCCTCGGTGTTCGACACCGACGCGGTGTCCGGGACGACTTCCGCCCCGAGCAGCGCCTGGCTGCTGGTGAGCTCCCCGGACCCCGAGAACGTGCGCAGCTGCGCAGGCTCTCGGTCCCCCTGGGCCAGGTCGGCCCAGTCCGGGTTCACCGCAGCGGTCGCGGGGCGCACCGCGTGGGTGCGGGAGTCGATGAGCCACCCGTCGAACCGCCCGCGAGCGACGACCGTCGTGCGATCGCGGGCCCAGCCGGCCATCAACAGCGTGGGGTCGGGTACCTCGATCGTGACGACCGTGCCGTCTCGGGCGTCGAGCACCACCACTCGTCCTGGCTGCGGGAGGACGACCCGGTGCCGATCGTCGGAGATCGACCGCGGGCCGAGCACCGCGTTCACCCCGTCCCCCGCCTCCTGGCGGACCCGCAATGCCGGTACCTCGACCTGGAACGGCGCGTCCGGCGCGAAGAGCACCGGGTGGTAGCCGCCCTCCGCGGCGACGACGAGGAACACCGCACGCAGCGGCTCGGCCACTCCCCCACCGGGGCCGAGCTCGGCGCGGATGGCGGGGTCGGCCGGGCCGAGGTGGCGCGGGATCTTCAGCCGCGCGGCATCCGGGTAGCGCGGCAGGAGCGCCTCATCGGGTGGGTCGGGCGCGAGGTAGACGGTGACCCCCTCGACCTGCGCGGTCGGGAGCGTGCCGTCGGCCGCGACGGTCGCCGGGGCGGCGGTCGGGCTGGCACTGGATGCCGCCTGCTGGCGGTCGCGGACGACCAGGCCCACCGCTCCGGCCACCGCCACACCGCCGGCCGTGAGCACGGTACGCCGCACCACCGCACGCTGCCGCCGCCTCGCCTCGTCGGCGGCCCAAGCCGCGAGGTCGAGGTCGGGCACGTCGTCGCAGGCCAGCTCGAGCAGCTCCCGCAGGTCACGCAGGTCGGTGGTCATCGCCCACCGCCCGTGCCGAGGTCGACGCGCGGCAGGGCGGCGCGCAGGGCGGCCAGGGCGACCTCTGCCTCGCCGCGCACCGTGTCCGCACCGCAGCCGAGCACGTCGGCCGCCTCGCCCTCGGTGCGCTCCTCGAACCAGCACAGCACCACGACGGCTCGCTGCCGTGGGGTGAGGGCGTCGAGCGCCAGCAACACCTCGCGGCGTCGTTCGGCGTCATCGCCGTCCCACTGGTCCTCGGTGTCGTCGTCCTCCGTGGCGCCGGCGAGCTCCTGGGGCGGGCGCTTGCGCCACGACGCGACCGCCTCGCGGTAGACGACCCGGCGCACGAACAGGTCGGGCTGCTCCTCACGCACCCTGGCCCACTGCCGGGCGAGCTGCACGAGGGCACCGCGCACGACGGCCTCGGCCACCCGCAGGTCAGCCGAGACCAGGTACGCCGCGCGCAGCAGGGTGTGCTGGCGGGCCCGGGCGAAGTCGACGAAGTCGTCGTCGGGCCAGGGGGCCTGCGGCGCTCGCGCGTCATCCATCCGGCCCACCTCCTCGTGCCCGCCGACGTCACCCCAACTGTCTCAACCGGGGAGGTCGGACGGAAGGAGGACCGGGTCACGATCCGGCGTGCGCCGGCGCGGGACTCAGGCGCCGACGAGCCGCTGTGCCATCCAGCCCTCGACCTGGTCCAGGGCCACCCGCTCCTGCGCCATGCTGTCGCGCTCGCGGATCGTCACGGCCTGGTCGTCGAGGGTGTCGAAGTCGACGGTGATGCAGAACGGCGTTCCGATCTCGTCCTGGCGGCGGTACCGGCGGCCGATCGCGCCCGCGTCGTCGAACTCGACGTTCCAGTTGCGCCGCAGCGTCGCGGCGAGGTCGCGGGCCTTGGGCGAGAGGTCGGCGTTGCGCGACAGCGGCAGCACCGCGGCCTTGACCGGGGCCAGGCGCGGGTCGAGCTTGAGCACCACCCGCTTGTCGACGCCGCCCTTGGTGTTGGGTGCCTCGTCCTCGGTGTAGGCGTCGACGAGGAAGGTCATCAGGCTGCGCGACAGCCCGGCGGCCGGCTCGATGACGTAGGGCGTGTACTTCTCGCCCGTCGCCTGGTCGAAGTAGACCAGGTCGGTGCCCGAGTGGGTGCTGTGCGTCGTGAGGTCGAAGTCGGTGCGGTTGGCGATGCCCTCGAGCTCGCCCCACTCGCTCCCGGTGAAGTTGAAGCGGTACTCGATGTCGACGGTGCGCTTGGAGTAGTGCGACAGCTTCTCGGCGGGGTGCTCGTAGATGCGCAGGTTGTCGGGGTCGATGCCCAGGTCGGTGTACCAGCGCAGCCGCTCGTCGATCCAGTACTGGTGCCACTGCTCGTCGTCGCCCGGCTTGACGAAGAACTCCATCTCCATCTGCTCGAACTCACGCGTGCGGAAGATGAAGTTGCCCGGGGTGATCTCGTTGCGGAAGCTCTTGCCGGTCTGCGCGATGCCGAACGGCGGCTTCTTGCGCGAGGCCTGGCTGACGTTGAGGAAGTTGATGAAGATGCCCTGGGCGGTCTCGGGCCGCAGGTAGTGCAGCCCGGACTCGTCCTCGATGACACCGAGGTAGGTCTTGAGCATCATGTTGAAGTTGCGCGGCTCGGTCCACTGGCCGCGGGTGCCGCAGTTGGGGCACGCGATGTCGGCCAGCGCGACGGAGTCGGGGTCGACCTCCTTGCCCTTCTTCGCCTCCTTGTCAGCGACGGCCTCCTGCATGTGGTCGACGCGGAAGCGCTTGTGGCAGCTCAGGCACTCGGTGAGGGGGTCGGTGAACTCGCCGACGTGGCCCGACGCCACCCAGGTCTGGCGCGGCAGGATGATCGAGCTGTCGAGCCCCACGACGTCCTCGCGGGCGGTCACCATCGAGCGCCACCACTGGCGCTTGATGTTCTCCTTGAGCTCGACGCCGAGCGGGCCGTAGTCCCAGGCCGAGCGCGTGCCGCCGTAGATCTCACCGCAGGGGAACACGAAGCCCCGGCGCTTGCAGAGGGAGACGACGGTGTCGACGACGGAGGTGGGGGCGGCCATGGGCGCAAGGCTATCCGTGCGGCGACTGCTCGACCGAACCGGCCGTGCCCGCGGACAGCCCATCGAGCCGAGCGCCTAGACTTCCTGCCCGTGCCCACCCTCCGCGAGTCCTTCGAGCGCATCAGCCTGCCGCCCCTGACCTACCTCAACGGGCTGCCCCGGTTCGTCCCGTTCCTCGGCATCCTGGTCCTGACCTTCGCCGGCATCCTGCTGCCGAGCCCGGCCTGGCTGCTCCTCGTCGTCGTGATCCTCGTACTGGCCTGGATCCTCGCGCTGGCCTGGCCGCGGCTGAGCGCGCCCGAGAAGCTCATGCGGGTCGCCGTCATCGCCATCATGGTCGCCGTGCTCGTCACCCAGGTGGCCTCGCGCGGCTGACCTAGTTGACAACGGTTCTCATCTTGAATGAGAATCGTTGTCATGAAGGCCGTCGCACTCCTCGTCGCCTCCGCGGCGCTGCTCCTCGGCGGGTGTGCGTCGGCCGACGCCGGTGACGATCCCCGGATGCCCGTCACGGCCGCCTTCTACCCCCTCCAGTTCGTCGCCGAGCGGGTCGGCGGTGAGCACGTGCGGGTCACCTCGCTCACCAAGCCGGGCGTCGAGCCGCACGACCTCGAGCTGACGCCGAGGGCGGTCGGGTCGCTGGCCGACGCGGCCGCCGTGGTCTACCTCGCGGGCTTCCAGCCGGCGGTCGACCAGGCCGTGCGCTCCCAGGCGGCGGATGCCGCGCTCGACGTCACGCCCGCGGCCCGCCTCACGCTCACCACGGCCGCGGGCCACGCCGACCCCCACTTCTGGCTCGACCCGACCCGGCTGGCCGACGTCGCCGAGGCCGTGGCCGACGACCTGGCCGTCGCGACCCGGCCAACGCCGCCGACTACCGCGCCAACGCGGCGGACCTCGTCGCCGACCTCCACGCCCTCGACGCCGAGTACCGCACCGGCCTCGCGCGGTGCCGCACCCGTGAGCTCGTCACCGGGCACGCGGCCTTCGGCTACCTGGCCGACCGCTACGACCTGCACCAGGAGGGCGTCGCCGGCGTCAGCCCCGACATCGAGCCCGACGCCGCCTCGCTGCGCGACCTGAGCGCCCACGTGCGCGAGGCCGGGGTCTCGACGGTCTACTCCGAGAGCCTGGTCTCGCCCGCACTCGCCGAGACCGTGGCCCGCGAGGCGGGCGCGAAGGTCGCCGTGCTCGACCCGCTCGAGGGCATCACCAGCGCCTCGCGGGGCGGGGACTACCTCGCGGTGATGCGGTCGGACCTCCATACCCTGCGCGCCGGACAGGAGTGCCCATGAGCGACACCACGCCACTGGTCCGCCTGCACGGCGCGTCCTTCGGCTACGGCGACCGGCCGGTCGTCTCCGGCGTCGACCTCGAGCTGTTCGAGGGCGAGGTCGTGGCGCTCCTCGGGCCCAACGGGTCGGGGAAGTCGACGCTCGTGCGCGGCATCCTCGGCCTGACCGGGCAGCAGGGCGGTGAGGTCGAGCTCTTCGGCACCCCCCGGGAGCGCTTCGCCGAGCACACCCGCATCGGCTACGTCCCGCAGCGCCACTCGCTGTCGGCGTCGGTGCGCGCCACGGTGACCGAGATCGTCGAGGTCGGGCGGCTGCCGCACCGCCCGTGGTGGAAGCCGGCGTCGCGCGACGACCGCGCCGTCGTGCGCGAGGCGATCGCCGACGTCGGTCTCGCCGACCGGGCGCACGAGGAGGTCGCCGCCCTGTCCGGCGGGCAGCAGCGACGGGTGCTCATCGCCCGTGCGCTCGCGGGCCGGCCAGAGCTGCTCGTCATGGACGAGCCGACCGCCGGCGTCGACCACGCCAGCCAGGAGGCGCTGGCCGCCGTGCTGCAGCGCCTCGCAGACCGGGGCACGTCCATGCTCATCGTCACCCACGAGCTCGCGGCGCTCGAGGGCGTCGTGAGCCGCATCGTCTGCCTCGACAGCGGACACGTCGACTTCGACGGCGACCCGGCCGCGTACGCCGCCCACGTCGCGGGCCACTCCCCCGGCTCCGGCCACCACCACGACGACCGCGGCACCACCGCCGGCCACGTCATCGGGGCCGCGCCTCTCGACCCGACCCCGAGGCAGGTGTCGTCGTGAACGACCTGCTCGCCCTCGACTTCATGCGCCAGGCGCTCCTCGCGGCCCTGCTCGCCGGCTTCGCCGCACCGCTCGTCGGGGTGTTCCTCGTGCAGCGCCGGATGTCGCTCATCGGCGACGGCATGGGCCACGTGGCGCTGGCCGGCGTCGCCGTGGGCGTGCTGACCAACCAGGCGCCGGTACTCACCGCCCTGGTGGCGGCAGTGGTCGCCGCCGTGGCGATCGAGCTGATCCGCGCCTCGGGCCGCACCAGCGGCGACACCGCGTTGGCCGTGATGTTCTACGGCGGCATCGCCCTGGGTGTGGTGCTCATCGCCCGCTCGAGCGCGGGCACTCCCGCGACCCTGACGAGCTACCTCTTCGGCGCCATCCTCACCACGACCACGAGCGACATCATCGTGTTCGCCGTCCTGGCCGCGGTGGTCCTCGCGACGACCCTGGTGCTGCGCCCCCGCTTCTTCGCGGTGGCCAACGACGAGGAGTACGCCCGCGCCCAGGGGATGCCGGTGCTCGGCTACAACGTCGTGCTCGCCGTGCTCACCGCGGTGACCGTGGTCGTGTCGATGCGGATCGTCGGGCTGCTCCTCATCAGCGCCCTGATGATCCTGCCCAACGCCACCTCGCAGCTGTTCGCCCGCAGCTTCAAGGCGGCCCTGTGGTGGGCGGTCGCCATCGGCGTGTTCTGCAGCGTGGGCGGCGTCGTCGTCTCGTACTACGCCGAGACACCGTCCGGCGGCACCATCGTGCTGCTCGCGGTCGGCGCCTTCCTCGTGGCGAGCACCGGCGCGGCACTCGTTGCCCGGGCCCGCCGGGCGGCGCACGCTCTCGCCGAGCGACACGACCACGAGCACGGCCCCGACTGCGGCCACCTCGCCGTCGACCACGGCGACCACGTCGACTACCTGCACGACGGGCACCGGCACGCCGCCCACGAGGGGCACTACGACGAGCACGGCCAGCACGTCGAGCACGACCAGCAGCACGCGGAGGTGGAACCCCGATGACCGACCAGTTCCAGACCGAGCGGCGGCCGACCCGACAGCGGGCCGCCATCGCCGTTGCCCTCACCGGCTCGGCGGAGTTCCGCTCCGCACAGGAGATCCATGCCGACCTCGATCGCTCGGGCACCCGGGTCGGACTCGCCACCGTCTACCGCAACCTGCAGGCGATGGCCGGTGACGGCGAGGTCGACGTCATCCGCACCCCCGACGGCGAGGCCGTCTACCGGGCCTGCTCGACCGACCACCACCACCACGTCGTGTGCCGCTCGTGCGGCCTCGCCGTCGAGGTGACCGGGGACGCCGTCGAGCGCTGGGCCGAGGCGGTGGCCGACCGCCCACGGCTTCACCCAGGTGCGGCACACCGTCGAGATGGACGGCCTGTGCGCGGACTGCTCGGCGGGTGGTCCCCGATGATCCGGTTCCGGGCCGAGCGCGAGCCCTCTTAGTCAGAAGGCCGACACCGGGCCGGTCGACCGCTGCGGCCGGCTCAGCGCGCGCAGCACCGCGGCCTGGCCGTGCCTCTCGGCGGCCACCGACGCCAGCAGGGCGAGCACGGCTGCCGCCGCCTCGTCGGGGAACCGAGGCGTCTCGACGCCGATGCTCGCGGCGAGGTCGTCGGAGTGCACCAGCACCTCCATGGTGCGGGTGAGCACGAAGTCGGCGCTCGACAGCGACCAGCCCTGCCACGGGACCAGGACGGTGTCCGGGACCCTGCTGCCGTCGAGCAGCGGCGCCAGTGCGGCCGGTAGGGCCGCCAGGTCGGCCACCACCCGCTCCTCGAGGTCGGCCGGACCGGACGTCGCATACTCGTCGGCGGAGGTCCGCACCTCGACGTTCGCCTCGTCGTCGAGGCCGGTGTGCACCCAGGCCGCCCGGCGGTAGTGCTCCAGCGCCGTGATCGGCTCCGGGTCGCGCGGGGGCGCGGCGAACAGCCGCACCACGTTGGCGGCCTGGCCGGCGAGGTGGTTGGCGAGCCCGCCCACCGTCATCCCTGCGCAGGCGCTCTCGTCCGCCCACCGCTCCGCGACCGACGGGTGGCGGATGAGGTCGGCAGCCACGCCCGCCACCTCGGGGAACAGCTCGACGAGTCGCTCGCTCATGCGGTCGGGGCGTCGACGGCCCCGCCGTAGCGGCGGTCGCGGTCGACGTAGGTCTGGACGGCGGCCCACAGGTCGCGTCGGTCGTAGTCGGGCCAGAGCCGGTCCTGGAAGACCATCTCGGCGTAGGCGCTCTGCCAGAGCAGGAAGTTGCTGGTGCGCTGCTCCCCCGACGACCGCACGAACAGGTCGACGTCGGGCATGTCCGGCTCGGGCAGGTAGCGGGCGACGGTCTTCTCGTCGACCGACCGGGGCTTGAGCCGCCCGCGGGCGACGTCCTCGGCGAGCCGCTGCACGGCATCCCCGATCTCGGCCCGGCCGCCGTAGTTGACGCAGAAGTACAGGGTCAGGCCGGTGTTGCGGCGGGTGAGCTCCTGGGCCACCTCGAGCTCCTTGATCACCGACCCCCACAGCCGCGGCCGGCGGCCGACCCAGCGCATCCGCACCCCCCACTCGTGCAGCTGGTCGCGCCGGCGACGGATGACGTCGCGGTTGAAGCCCATGAGGAACTTGACCTCGTCGGGGCTGCGCTTCCAGTTCTCGGTGGAGAAGGCGTAGGCCGACAGGTGGGTGACACCGACCTCGATCGCGCCCGCCACGACGTCGAGCAGCGCGGCCTCGCCCGCCTCGTGCCCCTTGGTGCGCGGCAGGCCGCGCTGGTTGGCCCAGCGGCCGTTGCCGTCCATGACGACGGCGACGTGTCGCGGCATCCGGTCGGGCGCGATGACGGGCGGGCGGGCACCGCTGGGGTGCGGGAACGGGGGCGGGTAGGGGCTCACCGCTCCACCATCCGCAGGCTGCGGATGCCGCGCTCCAGGTGCCACTGCACGAACGCCGCGGTGAGCCCGCTCCCCTCCCGGCGGTGCCAGGGGTCGGACGCGTCGGCGACCGCCCAGTCACCCGCGAGCAGGGCGCTGAGCAGCACGAGCGTCTCCGGCGCAGGAGCCGCGGATCCCGGTGGGCGACAAGCGGGGCAGACCACGCCACCGGCGACGACGTGGAAGCCGCGGTGCGGCCCGGGAGCGCCGCACTTGGCGCAGTCGTGGAAGCTCGGCGCCCAGCCGGCGACGGCGAGGGCGCGCAGCAGGTAGGCGTCGAGCACCAGGTTGGGGTCGTGCTCCTTGCCCGCGAGCGAGCGCAGCGCCCCGGCGAGCAGGAGGTACTGCTGCAGGGCCGGCTCGCGCTCCTCGGTGAGCCGGTCGCAGGTCTCGAGCACCGCGGTCGCGGCGGTGTAGCTCGGGTAGTCGCGCGAGATCGCGTCGCCCCACGGGTCGAGGGTCTCGACCTGGGTCACCGTGTCGAGGCTGCGGCCCTCGTAGCACTGGATGTCGACGTGCATCGCCGGCTCGAGCCGGCTGCCGAACCGCGACTTGGTGCGCCGCACGCCCTTGCCCACCGCACGCACCTTGCCCAGGCGACGGGTGAGGAGGGTGACGATGCGGTCGGCCTCACCCAGCTTGTGGGTGCGCAGGACGATCGCCTCGTCGCGGTAGAGGGGCACCCCACCATTGTCGGTGCTCCGGTCGAGATCGGCGGGATGCTCAGCGGGGCGGGTCGATCGCGTGGTGGGTCCAGAGGTGGAGCACCGCGAGCGAGCGGTGCGGACTCCACGCCTCGGCCATCGCCGCGGCCCGTGCGGCGGGGAGCCCGCCGAGCGCCTTGCGCAGCACGAGGTCACCGGGGAGGAAGACGTCGGGGTCGCGCAGGGCCCGCAGCGCCACGAGGTCGGCGGTCCACGGTCCGACCCCCGGGAGCGCGAGCAAGGCATCCCGTGACGCGAGTGGGGCGTTGCCGTCGGTGACCTCCCGGGCGATCGCGACCACGGTGCGCGCCCGGGCACCGGTGATGCCGACCGTGCGCTGGAGGTCCACCTCATCGAGGCCGGCAAGCACCTGCGGACCGGGAAAGACGCGGAGCTGCCCGAGTTGGGTGCCCAGGTGGCCGCCGTGGGCCGCGACGAGGCGGGCGGCGAAGACCCGCCCCGCGGCGAGCGACACGTGCTGTCCGAGCACCACGAGCACCGCCGTCTCGAACGCGTCGGTGCTGCCCGGGACCCGCAGGTGCGGCCGCGAGACGACCAGGGGGCCGAGCACCGGGTCGCCGGCCAGCGCCGCGACACCCGGCAGCCGGGTCGGCGTCGAGCCCCACCCACCGGCGGCCGGTCGCGAGCACCGGACCGACGTCATCCCCGGAGCCGTCGACGGTGACCGTCGGCGACCCGACGTCGCCGCTGGGCAGAGCCACGGTGAGCAGCACCGGCTCGGCACCGTCGACCACCACGAGCCGGCGGTGGACGCTCGAGCCGTCGGTCGACAGGACCACCTCGTCGAGCCCGGGAACGGCGTGCGCGACGAGGTACGAGCGCAGCGCCGGGAGGTCGACCAGGTCCGCAGTCACCCCGCGATCCAACCCCATCCCGCGACACCGGCGACACTGGACAGGTGTTCGAATGTCGCCTAGGCTCGAGGACGTGACCGGGATCCAGGGGTCGCTGCTCGACCTGGCCGACGAGGTGACGGTGCGCCCGCTGCGCGGGGTGCAGCGCACGCCGCTGGCCCACGGGGCGTGGGTCGACGTCATGACCGGGTTCGTGGGCGGCGCCGACGAGCTCTACGCCGCACTGCGCCACGACGTGCCGTGGCGGGCCGAGCGTCGCCAGATGTACGACTCCATCGTCGACGTCCCGCGCCTGCTGTGCTTCTACGGCGACGACGACCCGCTCCCCCACCCAGCCCTCACGACCGCCCGCGACGCCCTGTCGCAGCACTACGCCGACGAGCTCGGCGAGCCGTTCACCACCGCGGGCCTGTGCCTCTACCGCGACGGCCACGACTCGGTGGCCTGGCACGGCGACCGGATCGGCCGCTCCCGCGACCAGGACACGATGGTGGCGATCCTGTCGGTGGGCGCCCCCCGCGACCTCGTGCTCCGCCCGAGGGGAGGCGGGACGTCGATCCGGGTGCCGGCCGGCCACGGCGACCTCGTCGTCATGGGCGGGTCGTGCCAGCGCACCTGGGAGCACTGCGTCCCCAAGACGAGCAAGCCCGTGGGCCCACGCATCTCCGTGCAGTTCCGGCCGCACGGAGTTCGCTGACCCCGCACGTATCAGCACGGCACGTGGCAGGCTCCTACCTGCAGGGGCACGCACCGGTGGGCCCATCGAGAAGGACCGCCCGTCATGACCCGCGCCATCGCAGCACGTGCCCTCCTGGCTGCCGCCACGGCACTTGCCGCGGCGCTCGGCCTGACGGCACCGGCCTCCGCTTCGCCTGCGGGCGACCCGGCGCCCGCCCGCGGCACGGTTCGCGTCATCGTCACCTACGACTCGCTCGCCAGCCGTGGCTCGGTCGCCGGCTCGGTCGACCGGCTGGGCACCGTCACCCGCACGATGAAGCGCTCGGCGCACCTCGTGGCGAGGGTCCCGGCATCCGACCTGGACCGGCTGCGTCGGTCGCCGCACGTGCGGTCCGTCCAGCTCGACGTGCCCGAGAAGCTGACGCTCAACAGCAGTACGCACGTCATCCACGCCGACACGGCCCACGCGGCGGGCTGGACCGGCGCCGGAACCACCGTGGCGATCCTCGACACCGGGGTCGACGTCGACCACCCCTTCCTCGGGGGACGGGTGATCGCGCAGTACTGCTCGTCGGACCCCGACTCGAGCCAGCCCTCGGAACAGTCGCTGTGCCCCAACGGCTCGAGCACCGACGACAGCGCCGACATCGACTCGCTCCCGGCCTGCGCGAGCCCGTTCGGCACGATCTGCGACCACGGCACCCACGTCGCCGGCATCGCCGCCGGCAACGGGAGCGGCGTGGCCGGTGCGCCCGTCGCGGGGGTCGCGCCGGGCGCGAACATCATCGCGATGCAGGTCTTCACGCGCTTCAACGACACCGGGTTCTGCGGCCTGGGGAACACCCCCTGCGTGGCGTCGTACCCGTCCGACCAGATGGCCGCCCTCGACGAGCTGGCCGCGCTCGACACCGCGCACCCGTCGTGGAACATCGTGGCCGCCAACCTGAGCCTGGGTGGCGGGGCCAACACCACGTCGTGCGACACCGACCCACGCAAGCCCGGCGTCGACAAGCTCCTCACCCAGGGCGTGGCCACGGTGATCGCGGCCGGCAACAACGGCTACGACAACATGGTCTCGACCCCCGGCTGCATCTCGAGTGCGGTCACGGTGGGTGCGACGAACGACGACGACAGCGTCGCCTCCTACAGCAACCGCGGCAAGCTGCTCGACGTGTTCGCCCCCGGCACCTCGATCACGTCGTCGGTGCCCGACGACACCTGGGACACCTACAACGGCACGTCGATGGCCACCCCACACGTGGTCGGCACCCTGGCGCTGATGCGGCAGCACTCCCCCGCGCGGTCGATCGCCTCGCTCATCGCCGACCTCAAGGCCAGCGGGAAGCGCGTCTCGTACCCGTCCGGCGGGGTCACCGTCAGCACCCGCCGGATCGACGTCACGGCCGCGCTGGCCGCCAACCACGCGCCGACCGTGGCGGTCACGGGCACGCCGGCCGCCGGTCGCGAGGGCAGCGCGCTCACCATCCACGGCACCTGGGGTGACTCCGACGGCGACGCGGTCACCCTCACGACGTCGACCGGAACCCTGACCAAGGGTGCGGGCACCTGGTCGTGGACCGCCACCCGCGGCGACGACACGGCCCTGCCGGTCACCGTCACCGCCAAGGACGTCGCCAACGCCACCCGTTCGGTGACCTTCACGGCCCGCTGGAACAACGTCGCGCCGACCGCGACCCTGCAGGCGGCCGGGACCAGGTGGAACGGGGCCCAGCTCGCGACGGCCGGCTCCTCGACGGTCTTCGCGGTGCACGTGACCGACCCCGGCTCCGACGACATCTCGACGGCGTGGAGCTACGGCGACGGCGCGCGCGCCCTGAGCCGATCCCTGCTCCACCCGCCCACGGCGGACCCGGCGTCCAGCCCGTCGGCCGAGCCCCGGTCGCTGACTGCCGCGGTGGGCCACACCTACACGAAGGCCTGCGCCCGCACCGTGTCCGTGCGCGCCACCGATGACGACGGCGGCGTGTCGTCGAACCGCACCCGTTCCGTCGTGGTGCTCGGCACCAGCAGCACCCGCCGGGCCGTGGCCTGGTGGTCTGCGGAGTACCGGGGCGTCACCTCCGACCTGAGCGCGGCCGACCGCTCGTGCCTGCTCTCGAGTGCTCGTGCCCTGAGCACCGTGTTCGCCGAGAAGCGCCCGCTGACCACCACGGCGGATGCCGTCGCGGTGCTGCGGCCTGCCACGCCCACGACGGCGCGGTCCCGCCTCGACGCTCAGCTGCTCGCGGTGTGGCTCGACGTCGCCACGGGTGCGGTGCACCTCGGCGACCCCCTCGACACCGACCTGAGCGGCACCCCCGACACCACCGTGGGCGCGTTCCTGACCTCCACGGAGGCCACCCGCAACGCGTCGTCGACGTCGTCGACCGCGCTCGCGCCGCTCACGACGGTGCTGGCCCGCGTCTCCACGACCGGTTGACCAACCGCACGGGTCGGTGGCGCACCATCGCACCGAGCGCCACGACGAGCGGCACGAAGGTCAGCAGGTAGCGCGAGCGCCCCTGGAACAGCAGGGTGAACGCGGCGATGCCCAGCACGGTCAGACCGACGAGCAGCTGGTCGCGGGTCGGCGCCCTGGCGCGGAGCGCACCGAGGCCGGTGACGAGCAGCAGCGCGAGCCAGAGACCCTGGCCCAGGTCGCTGCGCAGCTGGTACCAGCGTCCACGAGGCCCATCGACCTCGTGGACCGCCGACGCCACGGCCCCGTCGGGGGGTGCGAGCCGCTCGGGAAGGCGGTCCATCCCCTCCCCCCAGGCCCAGAACATGCCGTCCCCCCAGTTCCAGGCCACCTTGTCCAGGTAGAACTTCGCGGACCCGTCCAGGCCGCGCCGCACCCACTGGTGGCGGATCCAGTCGCGCGACCACTGCGAGGCCGTGGCGCGGTCCATCTCGGCGATCCGCCTGGTCATGACGGAGTTGTAGCCGCCGTACCGAGTCGGGTTCCCCCTGCTGCTCACGGTCGTCATGCCGTTGGCGACCCACCAGATGATCGGCGCCGAGGCGTCCTGCCGCAGCCCCGATGGACCGACCCGGCCCAGCGCCGTCGTGGCGGCCGTCGTCAGCGTCGACACGAGCACCAGCGTCACTGCGACCCACCCCGCCGTACCTGCGAGGGCCGCCAGCGCGCGGCGCCAGTGGCGCCGCAGGTCGACGGTGAGCAGCAGCCCCACGACCGCGACGGCGACGACGAGCACGGCCGGCGTGACCTTGACGGCCACCGCGCCGGCCGCCAGCACGGCTGACCCCAGCAGCTGGAGCACGCTCCACCGGTCGAAGCGCCGGGCAGCGCGCAGCAGGAGGACGACCGAGCCGGTGAGGAGCGGCATCGCGAGCACGTCGGTGTAGGGCACGGCCACCCATGGTGAGACGGCGACGAGGGCGATGACGACGAGCTGCGCGGCGACCGCGCGCACTCGCCCGGCCACCGGCGCGACGAGTGGGTACACGAGCAGGACGGTGAGCCCGGCGGCGACGGCGACGAGTGTGACGAGCACGGTCTTCGGGGGCCACCCCGTCGCGTCCGACACCTCGAACGCCGATCGGTGCACGCCGACGAGGGGGTGCATGTTCGGGTAGCGCGAGAGAAAGGCGACCTGCGACTTCGTCAGGGCCACGCCCGTGTGCAGCTTGAACGCGATGACGTTGGTGAGGTTGACGTCCCACGACCAGGCAATCCTCAGCGAGGTGGCGACCACGACCGCGAGCCAGCCGCCCGCCACCGCGACGAGCCACGGCATCCACCACGTCCGCATGGCCCGGCGCACTCGCGCGGGAGGACGCCACAGCATCCCGACGAGGAGGAACGCGAGGGTGGCCACGATGACGACCGGCTGGCGGTAGGGCGTGAACGGAGGGCGTGGTGCGACCAGGGCGATGACGGCGACCACGACCAGCATCGCGCCCACGAGGACCAGAACCAGGCGTCCTGCCCGAGCCTGCATGTCCAGACGTTACCGAGGTACGCCGGCCTCCGCTCGGTCCAACACGACCGCGTCGCGCTCTGCGCGGTTGACGGCTGACATGATCGCGCGCAGCGAGGCCTTGACGATCGACTCGTGCAGGCCGACGCCCCACAGCACCCGCTCACCGACGGCGCACTCGACGTAGGCCGCGGCCCTCGCGTCGCCACCGGCCGACAGGGCGTGCTCGGCGTAGTCGAGCACGCGCACGTCGACCCCCAGCGGCGCGAGCGCCTGGATGAACGCCGCGATCGGGCCGTTGCCGGTGCCCGAGATCTCGACCTCCTTGCCGGCGTCGGCGATCACCGCCTCGATGTGGTCCATCCCGTCGTCGGCACCGGTCAATGACGAGCGGACCGGGGCGAACCGGCCCCAGCGCTCGTCGGGCTCGTCGGCGTGCAGGTACTCGTCGGCGAACATCTGCCAGATCTCCTCGGCGGCCAGCTCGCCGCCCTCGGAGTCGGTGCGGCGCTGCACCACGTGGCTGAACTCCACCTGGAGGCGGCGCGGCAGGTCGAGGCCGTGCTCGGCCTTGAGCAGGTACGAGACCCCGCCCTTGCCCGACTGGCTGTTGACCCGGACCACGGCCTCGTAGGACCGGCCGATGTCGTGCGGGTCGATCGGCAGGTAGGGCACGCCCCAGTCGATGTGGTCGATGTCGGTGCCGGCGGCGGTGGTGCGCCGGTCCATGTCCTCCAGGCCCTTCTTGATGGCGTCCTGGTGGCTGCCGGAGAAGGCCGTGTAGACGAGGTCGCCGCCCCAGGGGTGCCGCTCGTGCACGGGCAGCTGGTTGCAGTACTCGACGGTGCGCCGGATCTCGGCCATGTCCGAGAAGTCGATCTGCGGGTCGATGCCCTGGCTGAACAGGTTCATGCCCAGGGTCACCAGGCACACGTTGCCGGTGCGCTCGCCGTTGCCGAAGAGGCAGCCCTCGATGCGGTCGGCGCCGGCCAGGCGACCGAGCTCGGCCGCGGCGACGCCCTCGCCGCGGTCGTTGTGCGGGTGCAGGCTCACGACCACCGACTCGCGGCGGTCGAGGTGGCGCACCATCCACTCGATGGAGTCGGCGTAGACGTTGGGTGTCGCCATCTCGACCGTCGCGGGGAGGTTGACGATCATCTTGTGGTCGGGCGTCGGGTCGATGACCGCGATCACCTCGTTGCAGATGCGCACCGCGAACTCCAGCTCGGTGCCGGTGTACGACTCCGGGGAGTACTCGTAGTAGACCGTCGTCTCGGGGACGGTCTCCTCGAGCTTGCGGCACAGCCGGGCCCCCTGGAGGGCGATGTCGATGATGCCCTCCTCGCTCATCCCGAACACGACGCGGCGCTGCAGCACCGAGGTCGAGTTGTAGAAGTGCACGATGGCCTGCTTCGAACCGCGGATGGCGTCGAAGGTGCGCTCGATGAGGTGGTCGCGGCACTGGGTGAGCACCTGGATCGTCACGTCGTCGGGCACGTGGCCGCCGTCGATGAGCTCTCGGCAGAAGTCGAAGTCGGTCTGGCTGGCGCTCGGGAAGCCGACCTCGATCTCCTTGTAGCCCATCTTCACGAGGAGCTTGAACATGCGCATCTTGCGCTCGGCGTCCATCGGGTCGATGAGGGCCTGGTTGCCGTCACGCAGGTCGACCGCGCACCAGCGCGGGGCCTTGGTCATCACCTGGTCGGGCCAGGTGCGGTCGGGGACGTGGACCTCGAGCTGCTCCTGGAACGGCACGTACTTCTGGGTCGGCATGCCCGAGGGCTGCTGGGGGTGGATCACTGTTCTGCTTCCTTCACGCTTCGTCGGGGTTCAGCCGGTGCAGCAGAAGCTCCGCGACGAGGGGCGGCCGATTCAGGCCCCGCCGCGGCAGCGAAGGAGGAGGTTTCCAGTGAGCACGGACCCAGCGTCCCACGGACCCCGCGGCGAGCCAACCCCGACGCGTCCTTGCGCCACGATGCGGGACGCGCCGTCACGACCCGTCCCAGCGCAGCAGCGCGACGGTGACGAGCCGACGGGTCTCGAAGCCGATCCGTCGGTAGAGCCGGTGCGCGCCGTCGTTGCCGTCGCGTACGTGCAGCATCGGGGTGTCCCCCCGGTCCCGGATGCCGTCCGCGGCCGCCAGCGTGACCACCGCGCCGAGCCCCTCGCCACGCACGGAAGGGTCGACGCAGACCCCGGAGACCTCGCCGTACCCCTCGACGCGCATCCGCTCTCCCGCCATGGCGACCAGCCGGCCCTCGCGGCGGATGCCGAACCAGCGCCCGGTGCGGTTGCTGTTCGGGCCGAACGGCCCCGGTTCGGTGGCCGCCGCCAGCCGCACCATGTCCGGCACGTCGGATGCCCTGAGCTCGGTGACCTCCCGGCTCGCCCCGGCCGGTGGCGCGACGAGGTCGCCCGCGACGTACTGCGTGGCGCCGGGCTCACGCAGCAGCTCGGTCCAGCCGGCCGGGGCCGCCTCGACCTCGCCGCGCAGGAACACCGCCACGCCGTCGCGGCCGACGAGCTCGGCGAGGGCCGCCCAGCCGTCGACGTCGAGGTGCTGCACGCCGCAGAACGGCGCGATGTCGTCCGCGTACCGCTTGGCGAGGCCGTCCCCGGAGGTGACGGCGAGGTCGGCGTGGGGGCCGTCAAGGGCGTGCCAGGCGACGTCGTCGAGCGGGTGCGCCACCGTCAGCCCCGGATCCGCACCGAGAGGCAGGTGACGCAGCCCTCCAGCTTCTCGAACTCCGACATGTCGACCTCGGTCACCGTGTAGCCCCGCTCGCGGTAGGAGGCCGCGGTCAGCGGCGCGCTGCTCGCCATCAGCAGGTGGTCGGGGGCCAGGTGCACCACGTGGGCGCCACCCTCCTCGGGCACGTCCTCGTACACCGGGAAGGCGTCCTTGTCGTCGACGACCGGCCCCCAGCCGACCACGGTGCCGTCGGGAAGGGCGGTGCACGCCGACTTCAGGTGCAGCGCCCGCTCCACGGGCACCGCCTGCACGCGGACACCGAACTCGCGCAGGTGGTTCGCGAGCTGCTGGATGCCGACACCGTTGGTGCGGCCACCCACACCGACGTAGGCCGTTCCGCCGGTGCGCAGCACGTCGCCGCCGTCGAGGGTTCCGGGTGCCTCGATGTGCGCGACTCGCAGGCCCAGGGCACGCACGGCCCGCTCGACGCCGGCCGCCTCGCCGCGGCGTTCGGGCGCGCCGGACCGGCCGATCACCGCCAGGTCGCCGTGCACGACCACCGGGTCCTCGACGAAGACGGCGTCGGGGTGCTCGTCGGCGGGCTCCACCTCAACGACCTGCCAGCCCGCGGCAGTGAGCGCGTCGACGTACCCCTGCCACTGCGCGCGGGCGAGGTCGACGTCGACCGGCGTGCGCTCGATGTGGGTGACGATGCCCTCGGCCAGGCGGGGGCCCGGGCGGCGCACGAGCGCGACCGGCGGCGTCACGCCATCCGCGCCGGTCATGACGCCGGCCACAGCGAGTGGTAGGCGTTGAGCGCCGGCTGACCCCCGAGGTGCGCGTAGAGGACCGTCGAGTCCCGGGGGATGTCGCCGTCGCGGACGAGGTCGACCAGGCCGGCGAGGGACTTCCCCTCGTAGACCGGGTCGGTGATCATCGCCTCGAGCTCGGCGCCGAGCCGCATGGCATCCATCGTCGAGTCCACGGGCACGCCGTAGAGGTCACCGGCCCAGCCGTCGAGCAGGGTGAACTCGTCGTCGCGCAGGTCGCGACCCAGCTCGATGACCTCGGCCGTGTGCCGGGCGATCCGCTCGAGCTGGTTGCGGGTCTTCTCGAGCGTGGCGGAGGCGTCGATCCCGATGACCCGCCGCTTCACCCCGGTGAGGTCCTCGAGCGCCGCGAACCCGGCGACCATGCCCGCGTGCGTCGAGCAGGTCACCGTGCAGACCACGATCGTGTCGAAGTGCACGCCCAGGGCCTTCTCCTGCTCGGCGAGCTCGAACGCGTAGTTGGCGAACCCGACGCCCCCGAGGGGGTGCTCGCTGGCGCCCGCGGGGATCGGGTAGGGCGTGCCGCCGCCCTCCTCGACCTCGCGCAGGGCGTCCTTCCACGAGTCCCGGATGCCGATGTCGAAGCCGTGCGGGTCGAGGCGTGCGTCCGCACCCATCATCCGCGACAGCAGGATGTTGCCCACCTTGTCGTTGACCGGGTCGTCCCAGGGCACCCACTTCTCCTGCACGAGACGGCACTTCAGGCCCAGGTGGGCGGCGACGGCGGCGACCTGGCGGGTGTGGTTCGACTGGTAGCCACCGATCGAGACCAGCGTGTCGGCCCCGCTGGCGAGCACGTCGGGGACGATGTACTCGAGCTTGCGGATCTTGTTGCCGCCGAACGCCAGGCCGCTGTTGACGTCCTCGCGCTTGGCCCACACCTGGGCACCGCCGAGGTGCGCGCTGAGCCGGGGTAGGTGCTGGAGGGGGCTCGGCCCGAAGGTCAGCCGGTGCCGCGGGATCTCGTGGAGACGCATGGTGCTGGTCTACCACCGACAACCCGGGTGCGGTCGGGGGGGTCCGTCGGCCAGTCTTGGGTCTCGTGAGCACCGACCTGCCCCCCGGCCTGACCGTCCGCCCCCTCACCCCGGCCGACCTCGACGTGGCGTACGCCGTGTACTCCGGTGCCGAGGTCGAGGACTCGGGGCACCTCGCCCTCGAACCCGAGGACATCGCCGGCGACTGGGCGCGGCCGAGCTTCGACCTCGCGACCGACAGCATCGGGGTGTTCGACGGCGAACGGCTGGTCGGTGCCGCCGAGGTGACCACGGGTGGGCGGCGCGCCGAGGGCGCCGTCCTGCCGGGCGAGCGAGGACGCGGGATCGGGTCGTGGCTGGCGGCGTGGACCGAGGAGCGGGCGACCTCGCTCGGGTCCTCGCGGGTCGGCCAGGTGGCACCGGACGGATCGCTCCCCCAGCGCCTGCTGCGGGGGCGCGGCTACACCCTGGGACACACCTCGTGGGTGCTCGAGCTGCCCGAGGGTCGCGAGATCCCGCAGCGGTTCCTCCCCGTCGGCCACACCCTGGCCACCGCGGACACGGCCGAGCGCGAGCGCGCCGCCTACGTCGTCATCCAGGACGCGTTCGACGAGTGGGAGGGGCGCGTGCGGGCGACCTTCGAGGACTGGGCGGCGATCACCGTGCGCCGCCCCGGGACGCAGCCGTGGCAGCTGCGGGTCGTCGAGCACGACGGGGACGTCGTGGGGGCATCGTTCACGATCCTCGACAGCCAGGGAGTCGGGTACGTGGAGCAGCTCGCCGTCGAGCGGTCGCACCGTGGGAAGGGACTCGCCCAGGCGTTGCTCAGCGACGCGTTCGGTCGGGCCCGCGAGCACGGTGCGACGCGCAGCGAGCTGTCGACCGACTCGCGCACCGGAGCGCTCGACCTCTACCTCAAGCTCGGCATGGAGGTCACCCAGGTCTGGACGCACCTCGTCACCGACCTGCCGCGCTAGGGCGCGCGGCGGCCGTCAGGCGGCCGAGGCTGCCGTCAGGCGCCGAGGCTGCGGACCAGCGCGACGTACTGGTCGCGGGCGTCATCGGCGCCGGTGCCCGCGACGGTGGCCCAGGCATCGTGCTTCGCGCGGCCGACCGGGTTGGTGAACCCCGGGCGCTTGCCCTGCACGTCACCCTCGGTCGCCTGCTTGTAGAGCGCGTAGAGCTTGAGCTTGGTGTCGTTGCCGGGGTCGCTCGCGAGGGCCTTGACGTCCTCGGCCGCGGCGTGGAACTCGTCCTCGGTGGCCATGGCGCCACTCTAGGGGTGGGCGTGAGACTGTGGGTGAACCGACGGCGAAGGAGCCACGATGAGCGCGAGCACGGGGACCACGCACACCGACGACCCGACCGGCGACGAGGGCAAGGGTGCCCCGCGGGTCTCCGAGCGCGAGGCCCGCGAGGTCGCCGAGGAGGCGCGCGAGAGCGGCTGGAGCAAGCCGAGCTTCGCCAAGGAGCTCTACCTCGGCCGGTTCGACCTCGACCTGGTGCACCCCCATCCGCGCCCGGACCCCGACGACGAGGCCCGCGGCGAGGCCTTCCTGGCGCGGCTGCGCGAGGTGTGCGCCGGCATCGACGGCGCCCGGATCGAGCGCGAGGCCCGGATCCCCGACGAGGACATCAAGGCGCTGGCGGCGATCGGGGCCTTCGGGATGAAGATCCCCACCGAGTACGGCGGCCTGGGACTCACCATGCGCTCCTACGGTCGGGCGCTGATGCTCGTCGGGTCGGCGCACCCCTCGTTCGGTGCGCTGCTGTCGGCCCACCAGTCCATCGGGGTGCCCGAGCCGGTCAAGCTCGTGGGCACGCCGGAGCAGAAGCAGCGGTTCCTGCCGCGCTGCGCGGCGGGGGCGATCTCGGCGTTCCTGCTGACCGAGCCCGACGTCGGGTCGGACCCCGCGCGGATGGAGAGCACCGCGACGCTCACCGACGACGGCACGGCCTACCTCCTCGACGGTGTGAAGCTGTGGACCACCAACGGGGTCGTCGCAGAGCTCCTGGTCGTCATGGCCCGGGTGCCGGCGCACGCGGGCGGGCGGGGCGGCATCTCGGCCTTCGTCGTCGAGGGCAACGCGCCCGGCATCACCGTGGAGCGGCGCAACGCGTTCATGGGGCTGCGCGGCATCGAGAACGGGCTGACCCGGCTGCACCAGGTGCGCGTCCCGGTCGAGGACCGGCTCGGCAAGGAGGGCGAGGGTCTCAAGATCGCCCTGACCACGCTCAACGCGGGGCGGCTGTCGATCCCGGCCCTGTGCTCCGCGAGCGCGAAGTGGTCGCTGAAGATCGCGCGGGAGTGGTCGGCCGAGCGGGTCCAGTGGGGCCGCCCCGTCGGGAAGCACGAGGCCGTGGCGGGCAAGATCGCGTTCATCGCGGCCTCCGCCTACGCGATGGAGTCGGTCGTCGAGCTGTCCTGCGCGCTGGCCGACGCGGGCGACACCGACATCCGGATCGAGGCGGCGCTGGCGAAGCTGTGGGCCAGCGAGATGGCGTGGCTCATCGCCGACGAGCTGGTGCAGATCCGCGGGGGCCGTGGCTTCGAGACCGCGGAGTCCCTGGCGGCGCGCGGTGAGCGGGCGGTGCCCGCCGAGCAACAGCTTCGGGACGTGCGGATCAACCGGATCTTCGAGGGCTCGAGCGAGATCATGCACCTGCTCATCGCCCGCGAGGCGGTCGACGAGCACCTCAAGGCGGCCGGTGACCTGGCGTCCCCGGACGCCGACCTGGCGACGAAGGCGAGGGCGGCCGCCGGCGCGAGCGGCTTCTACGCGAAGTGGCTGCCGCAGCTGATGACCGGTCCGGGGGCGGTGCCCGACGTCGTACACGGAGTTCGGGCCGCTGGCTCGACACCTGCGGTTCGTCGAGCGGTCGTCGCGGCGGCTGGCCCGGCAGACCTTCTACGGGATGTCGCGGTGGCAGGCGAAGATGGAGCACCACCAGCGCTTCCTCGGCCGGGTCGTCGACATCGGCGCCGAGCTGTTCGCGATGGCGGCCTCGTGCGCCCGGGCCGAGATGCTGCTCGCCGACGACCCGGAGCGGGGCCGGTCGGCGCAGCGGCTGGCCGATGCCTTCTGCGGTCAGGCGCGCCAGCGGGTCGAGGTGCTCTTCGACGAGCTGTGGAGCAACACCGACGACACCGACCGCAAGCTGGCCTCGGCGGTGCTCGCCGGCGACATGACCTGGCTCGAGGAGGGCGTGCTCGACCCGAGCGAGGGCACCGGGCCGTGGATCGCCCGGTGGGAACCGGGTCCGAGCACCCAGGAGTCGGTCTGGCGCGAGGTGCGCTGACCCGGCTGCTTCCCGTCGGCCGGCGTCAGCGGCGCTTGAGCAGCTCTTCCGCGATCTGGACGGCGTTGAGGGCGGCCCCCTTGCGCAGGTTGTCGCCGACGACGAAGAAGACGAGCCCCTTGCCGTCGGGGGCTGCCTGGTCGGCCCGCACCCGCCCGACGTAGACGTCGTCGCGTCCGGTGGCCATGAGCGGGTTGGGCACGTCGGTGACGACGACCCCGGGCGCCTTGCGCAGTGCTGCGAGGGCCTCGTCGGGGCTGATGTCGCCGTCGAACTCCGCGTGCACGGCCAGGCTGTGGCCCGAGAAGACGGGCACGCGCACGCAGGTGCCCGACACCCGCAGACCCGGGATGTGCAGGATCTTGCGCGACTCGTTGCGCAGCTTCTGCTCCTCGTCGGTCTCGAGCGAGCCGTCGTCGACGAGGGAGCCGGCCAGCGGAACGACGTTGAAGGCGACCGGCACGGCGTAGATCTGCGGGTCGGGCAGGGCGAGGGCGGAACCGTCGAGCGCGAGGTCCTTCGGGTCGCCGGCGGCGTATCCGCCACGCAGCTGACCGTCGAGCTCGGTGAGGCCGACGCCGCCGGAGCCCGAGACCGCCTGGTAGCTGCTGACGTGCAGCCGCACCAGCCCGGCGAGGTCGTGCAGTGGCTTGAGCACCGGCATCGCGGCCATCGTGGTGCAGTTGGGGTTGGCGACGATGCCCTTGGGGATGTCATCGAGGTCCTCGGGGTTGACCTCGGAGACGACCAGCGGGACCTCGGGGTCCTTGCGCCAGGCGCTGGAGTTGTCGACCACGATGGCTCCGGCCTCGGCCACCCGCGGCGCCCAGACCTTCGACGTCGACCCGCCGTTGGAGAACAGCGCGACGTCGAGCCCGGCGAAGTCGGCGGTCGCGGTGTCCTCGACCACGATCTCCTCGTTCTTCCACGGGAGGGTGGTCCCGGCGGACCGCGCCGACGCGAAGTAGCGGATCTCGTCGACCGGGAAGCCCCGCTCGTCGAGAAGGGTGCGCATGACGTTGCCGACCTGTCCGGTGGCGCCGAAGACTCCGATTCGCATGGCTCCAGTCTAGAGAGCGGTCCGGATGCCGGTCGCCCGGCTCACGATTCGGTCGTCCGCGGGCGCCCGTGAGCTCCTGTTCGGCCTCGGTCGGGCGCGCGAGCTCGCTCCCCCAGCCGAGCAGCGGCGGCGCGGTGCGAGTCGTAGGTCCGCGCCCAGCGGCGTCCGGACCTGGACCAGGCGCCGTCGACTGCATCTCCGGCTCGGGCGCGACGTGCGATGAGACCGTCGTCAGCCTCGAAAGCGGGGATGGCCGCGCCCGGGTGACCCAGCCCGGAGCCTCCTTGACCTGGTTGCACCGGGCGCACTTGCCGTTGCCGTCCGTGTAGCTGGTCCGGCCGCCGTCGCGGAAGGGCGTGGCGTGGTCGGCGTGGACGATCGGCGCGCTCGCACCACGAGGTTGTGCACACGTCGTCGCGCAGCACGAGCATCCGGCGGAGCAGCCCGGTGAAGACGCGGCGGCGGGAGTCCATCGAGACGAGGTCCCGACCGTCGGGTGAGGTGTAGAGCCGCCTCAACCACACCCCGGCGGCCCGTCGACCGGGATCGGCGTCGTCGAGGTGGTCACGCAGCCACCATCGAGCGACCGGCGCCGGAAGACTGCCGTGCCCAGGGATGCGGACTGGTTCCCACACGGACCGTCGCGGGTCACCGGTGCCGAGCAGTGCCCGATCGGTCATCACCAGGTGCACCTCGAGCGGGGTCACCTCCCCCACGCCGCGACCGGACAGCAACCGCAAGGCGGTGTCGGCCGCGACCGCACCCACCCCACGACCCTCCGGGGCTTCCTCGGCACACTGCCCACCGACCACACCCCGGGCGCGGGCCTGCAGCGCCGCGTGGGCACCGACCACGTCCTGCAACGGACCCAGCACGCTCAGGTACGCCATCCCGTCCGGGGCCGGCCGCACCGTCACCCGCCGCGACCTGGCCGCAGCCTCCATCCGGGCCACCACCGACGCCGCGTCCAGCTCCGCCGCCACCCTCGTCGCCGCCCGCCCGGCCTGCTTGACCCCCAACCGGCCGATCACCGGCCCCAACCGACGATCCACCTCACCGCGGTCCTCCCGAGACAGCACAGCCGTGGCCTGCACGACCGCGACCGCCACCCGCTCCGACACCTCACCGCCGGTCAAGGCGACCATGGTGTGCGGCATCTCGTGCACCAGCGCCCGGCTCAACCCGACGAACCGGTCCCCCAACGACGGCGACTCCCGGCGCGCCAACGCAACCTGCGACCCCACCGAACGAGCCACGTCCACCGGCGCCACCACCTCCTGCGAACACCGCAACGCATCCGTCGCCCGCGCCTGCGCCGCGGACGCGCCCCCCTTGACCCGCTCGAGCTCAGCGACCAGATCGACCCGCTCCCGGTCCGACAGCTCCCCCACGTCGACCGTGGCCAGCCACGTCCGAAACGACTGCACCGCAGCCACCGGACCGTGTTGCAGCACAACCGCACCCGAGTCCACGACCCGGTTCCGACGCTGCTCCCTGTCCATGCGTTAATCGTACGCATGTCCAGTCCGCCCGCCCCGCGATGGAGAGGACCTGTGGACAACCGGCGCCGCGAACGCCGGCTGTGGACAACCGCGTTCGGGTTGAACTCAGCCCCCCGAGCGCAGGATCGACGCCAGCTCGTCGAACCCCAACCGCTCCGCGTGCTCCAGCGCCGTGACCCCGTCGTGGTCCCCGATCGACGGGTCGGCACCGGCCTCCAGCAGGATCCGCACGATCTCCTGGTGCCGCTCTCCCCCGTCGCCGAGCAGAACCGCCTCGAGAGCGCCGTCCACCCCAGGGAGTTCACGTGGTCGACGTCGATGCCGGTCGACACCACCCGTCGCACGTAGTCCACGTGGCCCCGCTCGCTCGCCGGGATCACCGAGACACCGCCGAACCGGTTCACGAGCGCGAGGTCGGGACCGGCCGGCAGCAGCGCCTCCAGCATCGCCACGCTGCCCGTCACCCCGGTCACCAGCCACGGGGTGTCGTGCCGGTCGTCGAAGGCGTCGGGGTCGGCGCCCATGGCCACCAGAACCTGGGCCGCCTCGACGTGGTCCCCGGTCGCGGCGAGCAACAGCGCCGTCCGCCCCGACCCGTCGCGCGCCTCGACCCGCGCACCGTCGCGCAGCGCGAGCGCGACGCCATCCGCGTCGCCCGTCCCGGCCGCGGCCAGCAGCGCCGTATCGGGGTCGGACGACGGACGGTGCCTGGTCATCTCACCATCATGGGCGCGTGCGCGGGTGGCGCAGGTAGCCCTTCCACCAGAAGGTGCGCCGCAGCCGCCAGCGCCACCCCGACGGGGGCGGCACCGTGCGAGCCTCGTCGAGCCGCCGCAGCAGCTCGACCCCGCGGCCGCTGAGTGACGGCGCGACGGCGTCGCGACCCGCGTCCTTCGACACCAGCCAGCGGTAGCCCACGCCGCGCTCGGTGAGGTCGACGGCATACGACCGACGCGCCGTCCACAGCTCGACCTCTCGGCGTCCTGCCCCTCAGCGGCCTCCACCGGGTCGAGCACCGCGAACCGCGACCGGCCCAGGTCCCGCACGTGCTCGCGTCGCTCCAGTGAGCGGATGGCGAGCGGCGGCGCGAGCAGCGGCATCCCCAGCGTGAGCGCGACGCCGAGCACCAGGGCGGTGACCACGAGGGCGACCAGCCACGGCTGCGAGTCGCCCGCGAGCCCGAGCCAGGTCACGGCGAACGCGATGACGAAGTAGCCCGCCCCGTACAGCCAGGCCCACGACGCGTTCACCCCGGCCGAGGCGACCAGCGGCCCGTAGTCCCACTCGAGGTCGGTGGCGCCCTCCCGTCGGATCCGCACCGCCGGCCGCAGCAGGTCGCCGAGGTAGAGCGCTGCCACGGCTCCGACCACGAGGCAGACCACGGCGCCCGCGAGCAGCCAGAGCCGCTGGTCGACGATCCAGACCGCCACGGTCGACACGCCGACCGACACGATCCACCACGCGAGCAGCGCAGGGAGCGCCACGATCACCAACGGCTTGACCACCTCGGGAAGCGAGCGCAGCAGCCCTCGCGCCCGGCGCGAGGTCCCCGTCGTGAGGCGGGTCAGCCGGCCCTTGCCACGGGTGTCCTCGTGCACCACCCCGCGCCGGTCGGCCAGCGACCCGAGCGCCAGCCAGACGCTCCCGTACGCCGCCGGCAGGCTCCCCAGCACGAGCAGCCCGACCGCCACTCCCACCATCGCCACCAGGGTCAGCCCACCCTGCATCGCGCTCGTGGCACTGGTCGCACCACTGTTCCCCGCCCCCGTGAAGGCGTAGGTGAGCAGGGGGACGATCGGGCTCAGCAGCACGAGCCCGTGCAGCAACGTGCCCGTGCGCAGCGCTCCGAACGCGAAGGCCGCGAGCAGGCTCGACCAGCCGATCAGCGCCGCGGGGCCGGCCCACGAGTCGGGCAGCGCCCCGAACAGCGACGCGATGAGCAGGATGCCGCCGACCGACAACCCCAGCAGCGCCAGCATCCGCGGGATCACCCCGCGCGACGTCAGCCCGACGATGGTCCAGTGCAGGACGAGCATCGCGCCGCGCACCAGCCTGGTCACCGGGCGCACGGCCGCCAGCCCGGATGCCGGGGAGTCCAGCACCGTCGCCCCCACCGCACCCGCGGTGGAGGCGCTGCGGATCATCAGGTCGCTCGAGGTCTCGTCGGCGAGCGGCTCGCGGCCGACCCCGGCCCGGTCGAACGCCGCGAGCAGCGCCGCCCGGTCGGTGCCGGTCACCGGCACGCCGTCGTGACGGGCCGCCTCGACCCGCGACAGCAGTGGCCCCTCGGCCGCGAGGAAGAGCTCACCGCGCGAGCGCGGGTTGGCGCCGTCGGTGTGGTCCTCGCGGATCGAGGCGGCCAGCCGCCCGACCTCGACGGGCAGCACGTCGAGGTGGATCGCCCAGGCGAACAGGTGAGCGAGCGCCGGCATCATCGCGGGGAGCTGGGTCGTGGGGGTGGACCGGGTGAAGGCACCGGTGAGCTCGGCGCAGGCGTCGGCCCGCAGGGCCGAGACCCGTCCGTCGTGCTCGAGCCCCGTGCCGCCCAGGAGGGTCGTCACGAGGTGGTCGACCGTTGCCTGGGCGAGCGCCCGCGGGTCGGGGTCGGTGTCGAGGTAGCCGGACAGCTGCGCCGCCCGGCGCACCCGTGCAGGGTGGAGGACGGTGCGGCACAGCACCGTCGCGGCATCGAGCCGGCCCCAGGTCCAGTCGTTCACCCGCCACGAGCGCTTGAGGAAGCCCCCGAACCGCTTGACCGACCAGCCGCCGAGCTTGTCGTCACCCGTGATGCTGTAGCGCGCGAACGCGTTGTCGGTCTGGGCCGAGAGCTGCACGACCTCGATGGGGATCGTCGACCCGGTGCTCGCCTCGTCACCGATGGTGGTGCTCGCCACCTCGAGCTGGAGCAGGGTCGTGAGCAGGTCGGCCTGCGACACAACCGTGTTGCCGGGACACAGCGCCGCTCGCCAGCGGTGCAGCGAGCCGACGTCGCCGACCGCGGACTGGATGCCGGAGCCACCGACCGGGTGCGCGTCGCAGTAGCGCTGGAGCACGGGTAGGGCGCCCTGCAGCACCTCGACGACCCGCTCGACGTGGTGGCGCAGAGCTCGACCGGCATCGCCCGCGATGGCCTTCGGGTCGTCGACCAGGCACCGTTGGAGGGACTCCGCGACGGCGCGCGACCACTCGTCGGCCGCGCCCTTGTCGCTCCCGACCATGAAGCGGCGCTCGTTCTCGGAGCGCACGACGTCGGAGATCGCCGCGCGCACCGGGCCGTCGCCGTCGCCGGTCATCAGGCGGGCGTAGGAGGCGAGCCGCAGCATCCAGTAGTGGTGGTCGGGACGCAGGGCCGTGAGCACCTCGTCGGTCTCCCAGGGACCATCGGTGAGCGTCCGGCTCTCGCGCAGGTGACGCACCTGCTCGGTGACCTGCTCGCGCACCTTGCGCGCGACGTCCCAGTCGTCGCCGGCCGGAAGCACCCAGACCAGCTCGCGGAGCAGCTCGTTCGCGGCCTCGGCCACCGAGATGGCTCCGGTCACGCCCCAGTGCCACAGCTCGCCGTCGTCGGGCGTCCTGAGCGTCGGGTAGTCCTCCGGCACGTAGGGGATGGAGCGGATCGGCGGGGGGTCGCCCGCGACGGTGACCCCGCGGCGAGCGTCCTCGACGTCCTGCTGCGCCCGCTCCGCGGCCCGGCGGATGCGCTCGTAGTCCCAGACCTCGCCCTGCTCGGGCCAGGACTGCGGTGGGCGCTGGCGCACCTGCCGTCGGGCGAGGTCACGGGCCGCGTGCCAGATGCGTAGCCGGCGGTAGTGCGGGAACAGCTGGCGGCCGAGGTCCTCGAGGCGCTGCATCTCGCCCGAGGCCATCGGCTCGTCGAAGCCACCGAGCAGGTCGGCACGCGTTCCCCGACGGCTCGCCGCGCGGATGTTGTGGTCCTCCAGCTCGTCGACGAAGGTGCGGCTGCCCTGGGCCGAGAGCGCACCGAGCACACCGGTCAGGGCCCCGGTCAGCGTCGGCGCGTCGGCCAGCGTGTCGGCCGGGTCGAGACCGGGCTCCGGCGCGTGCGGGTAGACGAGCAGCATGACGCGGCGCACCGGACCGTCGGCCGGCATCCGCTCGATGGCCTCGACCGCAGCCTTGGTGGGGGTATTGGCGAGCGCGCCCCCGTCGACGACGAACCGCGACCGGTTGCGGGCCGGGAAGACGTCGCCCCAGTCCTCGACGACGTCGCCCATGTCGGGACGCAGGTCGGAGGTCTGCGAGGGGGTGCCGGGTACAGCACCCTCGAGCGGGGACACGGGCACGAACGCGGGCTCGAACGCCAGCGGGAAGCTCGACGAGCCGCGCGCCGCGAGCGCCATCTGGGCGGCGGTGTCCCGGATCTTCGCCAGGCCGAACGGGTCGTCCTCGTCCACCACGTCCACCGGCCGCTTCCAGTGGAACCGGGCGCTGTGCACCGACTGGGGAAGCCGCTGGCCGAGCGCGTCGACGGTGACCTGCTGGTTGCCGTTGAGCACCGTCGTCATCATCGTGAGGTCGATGGGGGCGTCCCTGGGCGGCACCACGTCGGTGGGCACGGCGAGGGAGGTCAGCGCGGCGTTGAGCTGCGGCAGGAAGTGCTCGTCGCCCTTGAGCAGCGAGCTGGGCGCGCCGCGGAACGGCTGGCGCAGCAGCGCCTCGATCCGGCCCTGCTCCACCCAGACGTCGCGCAGGGAGGCCATGTCGGCGCGCCGGTTGACCTGGGACAGCGCGAGCGCTGCGCCGTTGACCCCACCGGCCGAGGTGCCCGAGACGACGTCGACTCGGGCGGTGCACCCGGCGAGCCGCAGCATCGCGGCGTACGGCTCGTCACCCCTGCCGGGAGCCTTGACGAGCCGGTCGAGCTCGAGCGCGACTCCACCCATCCAGACCGCCAGGGAGACCCCGCCGTTGAGCACGACGCCGAAGCGCACCTCCTCGGGAGGAACCCCGGTGAGGTCGTGCTCCAGCAACCCGGGTCGGGCGCTCGGTTCGCTCATGGCTCACTCCTCGCGGCGAGAGGTGAGCCCATGGTTCACCCACTGCGTGGTCGTCGACAACAATGAGGAGCCGCGGGGACCTGCACAGATACGTGACGACGGGTCGAAGGCGTCAGGAGGCTCAGAAGCCGAGGCGCCCGAGCTGCTTGGGGTCGCGCTGCCAGTCCTTGGCCACCTTGACGTGCAGGTCGAGGTGCACCCGCTGGCCGAGGAGCTCCTCGATGCCGGCGCGCGCGTTGGTGCCGACCTCGCGCAGGCGGGTCCCACCACGACCGATGACGATCGCCTTCTGCGAGTCGCGCTCGACGAACACGTTGACCCGCACGTCGAGCAGCGGCTTGGCCTCGCTGCGGCCCTCGCGCGGCACGATCTCGTCGACGACGACCGCGAGGCTGTGCGGCAGCTCGTCGCGCACCCCCTCGAGCGCGGCCTCGCGCACCAGCTCGGCGATCATGACCAGCTCGGGCTCGTCGGTGAGCACACCATCGGGGTAGAGGGGCCCCGGCGAGGTCGGCAGCAGCTCGGAGAGCACCGTCGCGACCTCGTCGACCTGGTCGCCCCGGGTGGCGGAGCACGGCACGATGGCCGCCCAGTCGCCGAGCTGGTCGATGGCGATGAGGTGCTCGGCGAGCCGCTGGCGGTCGACCTTGTCGGACTTGGTGGCCAGCGCGACCACGGGCGTGCTCTTGCCCCGCTTGAGCTCGGCCAGCTCACGGGCGATGAACTGGTCACCGGGCCCGATCCGCTGGTCGGACGGCAGGCAGAAGCCGATGACGTCGACCTCCAGGAGGGTCTCGCGCACCAGGTCGTTGAGCCGCTCGCCGAGCAGGGTCCGCGGCTTGTGCAGGCCCGGGGTGTCGACGAGGATCAGCTGGCTGCGCTCGCCGGTGACGATGCCGCGGATGGTGTGGCGGGTGGTCTGCGGCTTGCTCGACGTGATCGCGACCTTGCTGCCGACCAGGGCGTTGGTCAGGGTCGACTTGCCGGCGTTCGGCCGGCCGATGAGGCACGCGAAGCCCGCGAGGTACTGCTGCCCGTGCTCGCTCATCCGGCCCGCTCCTCCATCTCCGGCACGCTGTGCGCCGGCTCGACCCGCTCGACGACGACGGTCGCGATGCGGTGCCGACGACCCGACATCCGCTCGGCGGTCAGGCGCAACCCTGCCACCTCGCAGGTGGAGCCGAGGATCGGCACCCGGCCGATGGTCTTGCCGATCAGCCCGCCGACGGTGTCGACCTCGTCCTCCTCGAGCGCCACGTCGAACAGCTCGGCGAGGTCGTCGACGTGCAGGGTGGCGGCCACCCGCAGCCGGCCGTCGCCGAGGTCCTCCACCTCGGGGGCCTCGCGGTCGTACTCGTCGGTGATCTCGCCGACGATCTCCTCGAGGATGTCCTCGATGGTCACCAGCCCCGCGGTGCCGCCGTACTCGTCGACGACGACGGCGAAGTGGGTCTGGTCGCGCTGCATCTCGCGCAGCAGGTCGTCGACCGGCTTGCTCTCGGGAACGAACGGCATCGGGCGCATCAGCTCGGCCACCGGCACCGCTCCGGCGTCCGGGTCGGCGTTGAGGCGCCGGATGACGTCCTTGAGGTAGAGCAGGCCCACCACGTCGTCGACGTCCTTGCCCAGCACCGGGATCCGCGAGAACCCGGAGCGCAGGAACAGGGTCATCGCCTGGCGGCAGACCCGGTCGTCGTCGATCGAGACCATGTCGGTGCGCGGCACCATCACCTCGCGGGCCAGGGTGTCGCCGAGCTCGAAGACGGAGTGGATCATCTCGCGCTCGCCGGCCTCGATCAGCGCTGAGTCGCGGGCCATGTCGACGAGGTCGCGCAGCTCGCTCTCGCTCTCGAACGGGCCGTCGCGGAAGCCCTTTCCGGGCGTCACGGCGTTGGTGAGCGCGATGAGCAGGCGGCTGAACGGGCCGAGCACCCGGCGCAGCCAGACGGTGGTGGGCGCGGCGGCGAGGGCGACCCGTGAGCTGTGCTGGGCGCCGAGCGTCCCCGGCGACACCCCGACGACGGCGAACGAGATCAGGGCCATGATCGCGATGGCGACCAGGAACGGCTGCCAGGTGCCCTCGATCCGGTCGACCACGGCGAGGGTGACCATCACCGCCACCGTCGACTCGGCGATGACCCGCAGGAAGGAGAGCACCGACAGGTAGGCCGCGGTGTCGCCGACGACCTTGACCAGGGCCTGGGCGCCCGGCCGACCCTCGTCGAGCAGCTCTTCGGCGCGCACCCGCGACATCCGCGAGAAGGCGGCCTCCGCGGTGGAGATCAGGAACGCGACGAGGGTGGCGAGCACCGCCGCCGTGACGAGTCCGGTCATGGTGGGGCCGGGGCCGTCAGGCGCTCGGGCGGCCGCGGGTGGCGAGGAAGGTGAGCAGCAGCTGGCGCTGCAGCTCGAACATCTCCTTCTCCTCCTCGGCCTCCGCGTGGTCGTAGCCGAGCAGGTGCAGGATGCCGTGCGTCGTGAGCAGCAGCAGCTCCTCCTCGGTCGCGTGCCCCGCGTCGCGGGCCTGGCGCTCGGCGACGCTCGGGCACAGCACGATGTCGCCGAGCACCCCTTCCTGCGGGTCGGTGCCCTCGCGGCCGGGGCGCAGCTCGTCCATCGGGAAGCTCATGACGTCGGTGGGCCCGGGCAGGTCCATCCACTGCACGTGCAGGGTCTCCATGGCCGGCTCGTCGACGAGGCGCAGGCAGAGGTCGGCCTTGGGGTGGACCTTCATCTGGCTCATGACGTAGCGGGCACACGCGACCAGCTCGAGCTCGTCGAGGCTGTACTCGGTCTCGTTGAGCACGTCGATGCTCATCGGCGCGGACCCGTGGACTGTTTCTCGTCCCAGCGGCCGTAGGCGTCGACGATGGCGCCGACCAGGCGGTGGCGCACGACGTCGACGGCGGTGAGCTCGGCGAAGTGCACGTCGTCGAGGTCGGTGAGGATGTCGCGCACGACCTTCAGTCCGCTCGTGCCACCCGGGAGGTCGATCTGGGTGACGTCGCCGGTGACCACCATCTTCGAGCCGAAGCCGAGGCGGGTGAGGAACATCTTCATCTGCTCGGCCGTGGTGTTCTGGGCCTCGTCGAGGATGATGAACGCGCTGTTGAGGGTCCGGCCCCGCATGTAGGCCAGCGGCGCCACCTCGATGGTGCCGGCGGCCAGGAGCCTCGGGATCGACTCGGGGTCGACCATGTCGTGCAGCGCGTCGTAGAGCGGGCGCAGGTAGGGGTCGATCTTGTCGTTGAGGGTGCCCGGCAGGAACCCGAGCCGTTCCCCGGCCTCGACGGCGGGGCGGGTGAGGATGATCCGGTTGACCTGCTTGGCCTGCAGGGCGGCGACGGCCTTGGCCATGGCGAGGTAGGTCTTGCCCGTGCCGGCGGGGCCGATGCCGAAGACGATGGTGTTCTCGTCGATCGCGTCGACGTAGCGCTTCTGGCCCAGCGTCTTGGGGCGGATGGTGCGCCCGCGGTTGCTGACGATGTTCATCGTGAGCACGTCGGCGGGCCGCTCGACCGTCTGGGCGCGCAGCATCTGGATCGAGCGCTCGACGGCGTCGCGGTTGAGCGGCTGGCCGCCCTCGATGATGTCGAGCAGCTCGTCGATCAGCCGCTCGACGAGCGCGACCTCGGCGCTCGGGCCGGAGGCGTGGAACTCGTTGCCCCGCACGTGCAGCTGGACCTGCGGGAACTGCCGCTCCATGGTGCGCAGCAGCTCGTCGCGCGGGCCGAGAAGGGTCACCATCTCGACGTCGTCGGGGACGACGACCGTGTGCCGGCGCACGTGGGGGTGGGTCTGCCCGGCAGCCGCGTCGGCGGCTCCGGGCTGGGCGGTGTGGGCGTCAGTCATCGTGGGGCAAGTCTACGAGGCCGCACCGACCCTCTGCGCACGAGAATCCGGTTCTCACCCGGGCGGCCAGCTGAGGGCACGCCCGCCGATCACGTGCACGTGGGCGTGGAAGACGCTCTGCTGGGCCGCCTCACCCGTGTTGGCGACGAGGCGGTAACCGGGCAGGCCCTCGTCATTCGCCACGCGCGCGGCCAACCCCACGACGTCGGCGAGCTCGTCGGGCGACGCCGCCGCCAGGCCGGCGAGGTCGGGCACGTGCCGCCGGGGCACGACGAGCACGTGCGTCGGCGCGGCCGGCTCGATGTCACGGAAGGCGAGCGAGCTCGCCGTCTCGGCGACGACGTCGCCCGGGACCTCGCCCGAGACGATGCGGCAGAACAGGCAGTCCTCGCTGGTGGTGCTCATCCCCCGAATCTAGACGCACCGGCCGTCGGTGGTCTCTGCCACGATGCCCGGATGACGATCGACCACCACGACACCGACGCCTTCCGCGAGGCCACCTTCCGGCGCGTCGACCTGGCCGGCGCGTCCTTCCGCGAGGTCGACCTCTCGCACGTCACGATCCGCGACTCCGACGTCCGTGGGCTGCGCATCGTCGCCTCCATGGTCGACGAGGTGGTCATCGACGGCCACGAGGGGGTGGGCCGGGTCGTCGTCGACGACGTCGAGGTCACCGAGTTCGTGCGCGCCGAGCTCGACCGCCGCCACCCCGAGCGGGTGCTGGTGCGCGAGATGCGCACCGTCGAGGAGGTCCGCGGGTCTGGGGGGTGGTCGGCCAGCAGTGGGACGACGCGCTGGCCCACGCCGCCACGCTGCCCGAGCCGCTGCTCCACGAGCGGGTGCAGGGCGAGTGGTCGTTCGTCGAGACGATGCGCCACCTCGTGTTCGCCTGCGACATCTGGGTGGGCCGGATGCTGAGCGACGAGCCCGGCGACTTCCACCCGCTGGGACTGCCACCCACCGACACCACCGATGACGGTGCCGCCGCGATGGGGCTGACCCTCGACGCCACTCCGTCGTTCGCCGAGGTCGAGGTCCTTCACCGGCAGGCACGCGAGCGGTTCGACGAGACGCTCGCGCGCGTCACCGACGCCGACCTGGCGACGGTGCGCACCGCCGTGCTCTCGCCCGACTGGGGCGAGGAGTCGTTCCCCGTGTTCGAGTGCCTGCGGGTCGTCGTCGGCGAGCACGCCGAGCACCTGCGGTTCGCGCTGCGCGACCTGGCCGTGCTCGAGGCGCGCTCAGCGCCAGCGTGACGCGGCACTGAGCACGGCCAGCGCCGCCGGCCCGGCGCTCGACGAGCGCAGCACCGTGCTGCCCAGGCGCACGGCCGTGGCGCCGGCGGCCGAGAGGGCCTCGAGCTCGTCGGGGGCGATCCCGCCCTCGGGGCCGACCACGACGAGCACGTCACCCGTCGCGGGCAGCGCGACCTCGGCCAGCGGGGTGCTCGCGGCCTCGTGCAGCACGTAGGTTGCCGCGGACCGACGCACCCGCTCGGCCAGGTCACCCGTCGTGGCCGTGGGGGCGAGCATCGGACGCCGGGTGCGGCGGGACTGCTTGGTGGCCGCCACGAGCACGGCATCCCACTTGCGTCGGGCCTTCTCGCCGCGCTCCCCGCGCCACTGGACGACGCTGCGGGACGCCTGCCACGGCACCACCTCGTCGACGCCGCACTCGGTGGCCGCCTCGACCGCCTGGTCGTCGCGGTCGTTCTTGGCCAGGGCCTGCACGAGCACGAAGCGCGGGCTCGGCTCGGGGTCGGTGGTCGCCGAGAGCACCCGGACGTCGACCGTGCCGGCCCCGACCGCCACGACCTCGCCCTCGACCCGCAGGCCCGCACCGTCGGTGAGCAGCAGGTGCTCGCCCACGCGGGTGCGGCGCACGGTGGCGGCGTGCCGGCCCTCGGCGCCGTCGACCACCACGACGTCGCCGACGCCCCGGCCCGCCAGGGCCTCGGGCGGCAGCAGGTGCAGTGGCAGGGTCATGGTGGGTGCCGGATGCCGCAGGTCAGCGGGTCTTGAAGGCGTCGCGCAGCTTGCCGAAGATCGACCCGTCGGCCGGGTTGGCGACGCGGCCCTCGGGCCGCTCCTCGCCGCGCGACGCGGCGAGCCGGCGGAGCAGCTCCTCCTGCTCGGCGTCGAGCTTGGTGGGGGTCTGCACCATGGCGTGCACGACGACGTCGCCACGGCCGTTGCCGCGCAGGTGGGTGACCCCGAGCCCGCGCAGCGTGACCGAGTCGCCCGACTGGGTGCCGCGCCTGATGTCGAGGTCGCGGGCACCGTCGAAGGTGTCCATGGCCAGCGTCGCGCCCAGGGCGGCCGCGGTCATCGGCACCTCGACGGTGGCGTGCAGGTCGTCGCCCCGCCGCTGGAACACGGGGTGCCGGTTGACGGCCACCTCGACGTAGAGGTCACCCGCGGGCCCGGCACCGTGCCCGACCTCGCCCTCGCCCGCGAGCTGGATGCGGGTGCCGGTGTCGACGCCGGCCGGGACCTTGAGGGTCAGGGTGCGTCGGGTGCGCACCCGGCCGTCGCCGGAGCACTCGTAGCAGGGGTCGGTGATGATCTGGCCGAAGCCCTGGCAGGTCATGCACGGGCGGGTGGTCATCACCTGGCCGAGGAAGCTGCGCTGCACCTGCTGGATCTCGCCGCGCCCCGCGCACACGTCGCAGGTGCGCGTGGAGGTGCCGGGCTGCATCCCCGCGCCGCGGCACGTGGAGCAGGCCACGGCGGTGTCGATGGTGAGGTCCTTCTGGGCACCGAACACGGCGTCGCCGAGGTCGATGTCGAGCCGCACCAGCGCGTCCTGGCCGCGCGTGGTGCGCGAGCGCGGGCCACGACCGGCCGTGCCGGCCTGGCCACCGAAGAAGGCGTCCATGATGTCGCTGAACGAGAAGCCCTGCCCGAAGCCCGCGGCACCCGAGCCGTAGGGGTCGGACCCGTGGTCGTAGGCCTGCCGCTTGTCGGGGTCGCTGAGCACGTCGTAGGCCTGGGAGAGCTTCTTGAACTGCTCCTCGGCCTCGGGGCCGGGGTTGACGTCGGGGTGGTAGCGCCGGGCGGACTTGCGGTAGGCACGCTTGATGTCCTCCGCAGTCGCGTCGCGGGCGACCCCGAGGTCGGCGTAGTAGTCGTTCACAGGTGGCAGGTCCTTTACTCCGCGAGGATCCGCGAGACGTAGGTCGCGACGGCGCGCACCGACGCCATCGTCGTGGGGTAGTCCATCCGGGTCGGGCCGACGACGCCCAGGCCCGCGACGAGGTCGGAGCCGGCGCCGTAGCCCGAGGTGACCATCGAGGTGGTCTGCAGCCCGGCGTACGGGTTCTCGTGCCCGATCCGCACGGCGATGCTGCCGCCCTCCTCGGCGACGGTGCCGAGCAGCTTGAGCAGGACGACGTGCTCCTCGAGCGCCTCGAGCACGGGCCCCAGGCTCATCGTGAAGTCGGGGCCGACCCGGGCCAGGTTGGCCGTGCCGGCGAGCACGACGCGCTCCTCGCGCTCCTCGACGAGGGAGTCCTCGAGGGCGGTGCTGATCGAGCGCACGAGGTCGCGCTGGTCGGGGTCGAGCCGTTCGGGCACGGCCGCGAGCTCGGCGGCCGCCTCACCGAGCGTGCGCCCACTGGTGGCGCGGTTGAGCTCGGTGCGCACGGTGGCCAGGGTGCTCTCGCCGTCGCCGGTGAGCAGGTCGGTGCCGACGTCGATGATCCGCTGCTCGACCCGGCCCGTGGTGGTGATGAGCACGACGAGCAGCCGGCTGCCGTCGATCGGCACGAGCTCGACGTGCCGCACCGAGCTGCGGGCCAGCGAGGGGTACTGGACGACGGCCACCTGGCGGGTGAGGGATGCGAGCAGGCGCACGGTGCGGTCGACGACGTCGTCGAGGTCGACGGCGCCCTCGAGGAAGTGGGCGATGGCGCGCTGCTCGGCGGCGCTCATCGGCTTCACGGCCGAGAGCCGGTCGACGAACAGGCGGTAGCCGGCATCGGTGGGCACCCGGCCCGCGCTGGTGTGCGGCGCGGCGATCAGGCCCTCCTCCTCGAGCGCGGCCATGTCGTTGCGCACGGTGGCAGCGGAGACGCCGAGGTGGTGGCGCTCGAGCAGCGCCTTGGAGCCGACCGGCTCGGAGGTCTGCACGTAGTCCTGGACGATGGCACGCAGCACGCGCAGCCGGCGGTCCTCACTCATCACGTGGTCACCTCCGGGACGGCTGGAACGGACGGCAGGGCGCGGGTGCTGGCACTCTCGCGCTCGGAGTGCCAATTCTACGGGCTGGGTCCGACGCGCGCGAATGCCGGTGACCACACCGGACGTCGCGCGATGTCGCGTAGCCTCGCCGCCGTGACGGACAGGTACGGCGGGGACGTGCTCGGGGGCGACTGGCGACGGCCGGCCCGAGGACGCTCGGTCGAGCTGCCCGCGGAGCCGGGAACCGTGGTCGAGGACGTCGAGACCGGCTGGGTGGGCGCCGTCGTGCGCGTCGAGAAGGCCGGCGGGGTGCACGTGGTGCACCTCGAGGACCGGCGCGGGCGCACCAAGGGCTTCCGCCTCGGCCCCGGCTTCCTCGTCGACGGGTCGCCGGTGACCCTCACGGCACCCCGTGCGAAGGCGGACGGCGAGCTGGAGCGGGCGCGCGCGGCATCCGCCCGTACGGCGAGCGGGTCGCGAGCCGTGACCGGCCAGCGCGCCAGGGTGGCGAGCGGGTCGCGGATCTTCGTCGAGGGAAAGCACGACGCCGAGCTCGTCGAGAAGGTGTGGGGGGCCGACCTGCGGGTCGAGGGCGTGGTCGTCGAGATGCTCGACGGCGTCGACGACCTGGCCGCGGCGGTGCGCGACTTCGCCCCCGGGCCCGGGCGCCGGATGGGCGTGCTCGTCGACCACCTCGTGCCGGGCACCAAGGAGTGGCGGGTCGTCGAGGAGGCGCGGCGGGTGCAGCCGTACGCCGCCCACCTGCTCGTCGTCGGCCACCCCTACGTCGACGTGTGGCAGTCGGTGAAGCCGCAGCGGCTCGGCATGGACGCCTGGCCGGTCATCCCGCGAGGTACCTCGTGGAAGGTCGGGATCGCCGACCACCTCGGCTGGCCGCACACGTCGCAGGCCGACCTGGCCCTCGCGTGGCGGCGGATCCTGGGGTCGGTCGGCTCCTACGCCGACCTCGAGCCCGAGCTGCTCGGGCGGGTGGAGGAGCTCATCGACTTCGTCACGGCCCCGGGCTGACCGAGGCCCGGGCGGCCGCGACGCCACGCTCGACCCAGGTGCGCAGGTCGGCGGCGCCGTCGACGACCTCGGGCGACACGTGCACCCAGCCGCGGCTCGTGCGACCGCCCATGACCATCGGCTCGACGCCCTCGGCGGCCAGGAGGCCGGCCTGCTGGTCGGGCCCCACCCGCACGAGGAGCCCGCGCGGGCTGACCGAGCAGGCCAGCGCGCCGTCCGACCATGAAGCCGGTGCCGCCGAACATCCGCTTCTCGACGGCGGTGGGCAGCAGCGCGCGAACCCGCTCGATGAGCTCCATGGCCCCAGTCTGGCCCTCGCCACCGACATCCGGACGCACGCGCCTCGGGGTCGGCCCTGACCGGACCCTGAGCGCGACCCCGGCCGCACCCCGGATCCGGTGCCGCGCGCCGGACCGGGTGTTTGATGGGTGGAGACCCACAGACCGAGGAGTTCCGATGAGCGACACCACCCCACGCCCCGACGAGACGCCGGGCGATCCCACTGCTCCCCCGACCGCGCCGGAGTCGGTCACGCCGCCGCCGCCGGCCTACGCGCAGCCCCAGGATGCGCAGCCCCAGGCTGCACAGCCCCAGTACGCCCAGCCGGGGTACACCCAGCAGCTGCCCCCGGCCTACCCGCCGCCCGGCACGGCCGTCGCCGGCCCGAACCCGATGTCGCCGACGGAGGAGCGCACCACTGGCATGGCTGCCCACGGCGTGGCCCTCGCGGCGACCGTGCTCTCCGGCGGCTTCCTCGGGTTCGTCGCGGCGCTCGTGATGTACCTGGTCTTCCGGACCGCGGCCCGTTCGTGCGACACCACTCGGCGAACGCGCTCAACGTCCAGATCATCGCCGGCATCGTGATGCTCATCTCGCTGCCCCTGATGCTCGTGCTGGTCGGTTTCGTCATCGGTCGCCGACCGCGTGGATCTTCGCCGTCATCGTGCACATCATCGGTGCGTGAAGGCCAACAACGGTGAGTGGTACAACCCGCCGATGACGCCTCAGTTCGTCAAGTGAGCCCCACCCGCTGACCGACCCGTGCGCCGCCTGCTCCGTGCTCAGACACCCAGCAGGCGGCGCACGACCGTGTCGGCGAGCAGCCGGCCGCGCAGGGTGAGCACGACCCGGCGCTCCCCCACTGCGGCGTGGCCGTCGACCAGCCCGTCGGCGACCAGCCCGGCCACCGCCCTGCGGCCCACTGCGTCGAGCACACCGATGTCGAGCCCCTCACGCAGGCGCACCCCGAGCAGCACCTCCTCGTCGTGCCGCTGCTCGGTGGTCAGGGTCTCGCGCCCAGCGGCCGGCGACGCGTCCGCAGCGAGCCGCGCGGCATACGTGCGCGGGTGCTTCACGTTCCACCAGCGCACGCCGCCGACGTGGCTGTGCGCGCCGGGCCCGACACCCCACCACGCGTCCCCGCGCCAGTAGCCCTCGTTGTGCCGGCACCGGCCAGAGCGGTCGCGTGACCAGTTGCTGACCTCGTACCAGCCGTAACCGGCTTGCGCGAGAACGGCATCGGCCAGCTCGTACTTGTCGGCCTCGTCGTCACCCGTGGGCATCGCCACCTCACCGCGCCGCACCTGGGCTGCCAGCTTGGTGCCCTCCTCGACCACGAGTGCGTAGGCGGACACGTGGTCGGGCTCGAGCGCCACGGCGGCGTCGAGGCTGGCCCGCCAGTCGTCCTGGCTCTCGCCCGGGGTGCCGTAGATCAGGTCGACGCTCGTCGCGAGCCCGGCAGCCTTGGCGCCGGCGACGGCCGTCGCCACCCGCGCGGGGTCGTGCGTGCGCTCGAGCGTGGCCAGCACGTGGGGCACCACCGACTGCATCCCCACCGACACCCGGGTGAAACCGCCGGCGGCGAGCACCTCGAGGTCGGCGGGCGTCACCGAGTCGGGGTTGGCCTCGGTGGTCACCTCGGCGTCCGGGGCCAACCCGAACCGCTCCCGGATGCCGGCCACGCACCGCACGAGGTCGGCCGCCGGCAGCAGCGTGGGCGTGCCCCCGCCGACGAAGACCGTGTCGACCGGCCCGACGCCGGGGCCGAGCACCCGAGCGGCCACGTCGAGCTCGATGAGGGCGGAGTCGACGAAGGTCGCCGTCGAGGCACCCGGGCCGAGCTCGGTCAGCGTGTAGGTGTTGAAGTCGCAGTAGCCGCAGCGCACCGCGCAGAACGGCACGTGCACGTAGATCCCCAGCCGGGAGCCGCCCAGCGTGGCGAGCGCCTCGGGCGGCAGCTCACCGTTCTCCGGCGCGGGGTCGCCGTCGGGCAGTCGGGGCACCGCCCCATTCTCCCCCGAGGGTCCGACCTACGATGACACGGTGACGGACCGGTGGATCGAGCTCGATGGCCTCGTCAACATGCGTGACCTCGGCGGCCTGCCGACCCGCGACGGCGGGCACACGGCATCCGGGCGGCTGATCCGCTCGGACAACCTGCAGGACCTGACCACGGCCGACGTGCAGCACCTGGTCGACGAGCTCGGCGTCACCGACATCGTCGACCTGCGCACCGACGCCGAGCTGCACGCCGAGGGCCCGGGGCCGCTGGTCGAGGTCGAGTCGCTGACCCACCACCACCACTCGCTCATCGCCGAGAAGCGCGACGACGACGCGGACGTCGTGGCCGCCAAGGCGCTCGCGGTGCCCTGGAAGGACGAGCAGAGGAAGCGTGACGCCCGGTTCTGGGCCGACCACTACCTCGGCTACCTGTCGGCCCGCCCCGACTCGGTGTCGGCCGCCCTGCACGTCGTCGCCGATGCCGAGGGGGCCGCGGTCGTGCACTGCGCCGCTGGGAAGGACCGCACCGGCACGGTCGTGGCCATGGCCCTCGACGTCGCCGGCGTCTCCCACGAGGACATCGTCGCCGACTACGTGCTGACGGCCGAGCGGATCGAGCGGATCATCGGCCGGCTGATGCCGCGTCCTTCCTACGGCGAGGCGCTGGCGAAGCAGACCATCGACGAGCAGGTGCCCAGGGCCGAGTCGATCGAGGCGATCCTGACGGCCGTCGACGAGGGCTACGGGGGTGCCGCCGGCTGGCTGGTCGCCCACGGCTGGAGCGACGACGACGTCGAGCGGCTCCGCCGCCGGCTCACCGAGCCGGCTTCTCGCTGACGTAGATCGTGATGACTCCCTCGACGACCACGGTGCCGTCGGTGCGCACCGCCCGCACCCGCACCGGCACGTCGCCCACCTCGGTCCAGTCGGAGGGGTCGGTCTCGGCGACGCACAGCAGGTCGGTCGTCGACTTCGCGAGGTAGGCCACCTGCATCCCCTTGGGGATCCAGCGCCGGCCCTTCGGCGTCGTCGCCTCGGCGAGCAGGCCCATCGCGGCCTCCAGCCCGTTGCACACCGCGATCGCGTGGACCGTGCCGAGGTGGTTCTCCACGGCGTGGCGCTTGCGGATGCTCAGCTCGGCGTGGTGCGGACGCACGTCGCGCACCTGCGGCCGCACCGTGCGGAAGTAGGGCGCCTTGCGCGCGAACATCATCGAGAAGGCACGCTTGCCGAACGGTCGGGCCGCGGCTCGCTGGTAGAGGGCATAGGTGTCGGGCACCCGCCGAGGTTACTGCTGGGTACGCCGGGCCGCGTTAGCGTGTGGCGATGCCCACCCCTGCCACCCCCGACACTCCTGCGACACCGCCCCTCCCCGGCCAGCCCGGCTTCGTGGTGCCCGCCCCGCAGGACCGTCCGAGGTACGACCGTCGCGCGGTGCGGGTGCTCGTGCTCGACGAGGCCGACCGGATGCTGCTGTTCCTCGACTCCGACCTCGGCCTGGACCCCGTGCTCCACTGGTGGGTCACCCCGGGCGGCGGCGTCGACCCCGGCGAGAGCGACCTCGAGGCCGGGGTGCGCGAGCTGCAGGAGGAGACCGGGCTCGTCGTGGATGCCGGTGACCTCGTGGGTCCGCTGCTGACCCGGGTCGTGGTGCACGGCTACAGCGACAAGGTCGTCGACCAGGTGGAGGTGTTCTACGTCGTGCGGGTCGCCTCCTTCGAGGTCGACACGGCCGGGCACACGGAGGAGGAGCTGCTCACCGTCGCCGACATCCGCTGGTGGACGCTCGCCGACCTCGCGACCACGACCGATGACGTGTGGCCGCCCGACGTCCTCGAGATCCTCGACCTCGCCTCGCAGCCGGACGTCTGGCGCGACGGACCGGTGCGGGCGCCCGAAACCGAGGAGTCGAGCGTCCCTGCCACGTGACAGGGTGGCTTCATGGATCCGAAGGAGACGGCGTGGCGGTACCTGCGCAACCAGCGCGAGGCGGTGCTCTGGAAGGTCGACGGTCTGGGTGAGCGGGACCTGCGGATGCCGTTGACCCCCACCGGCACCAACCTGCTCGGCCTGGTCAAGCACCTCGCCGGCGTCGAGGCGGAGTACTTCGGCGTCTGCCTCGGCCGGCCGTGGCCCGAGCCGATGGCGTTCTGGGCCGACGACGCCGAGCCCAACGCCGACATGTGGGCCACCGCCGACGAGTCGCCGACCGAGGTCATCGACCTCTACCGCGGCGTCATCGCGTTCGCCGACGAGACGATCGAGCCGCTGGCGCTCGACGCCCCCGCATCCGTGCCCTGGTGGCGCACCCCCGACACCGACCTGCACACGCTGCTCGTGCACATGGGGGTCGAGACGGCGCGGCACCTGGGCCAGATCGACATCCTGCGCGAGCAGCTCGACGGCGCCACCGGCCTGCGCGAGGGCGTCACCAACATGCCGGACGTCGATGCCGCGTGGTGGCAGGCGTACGTCGCGAAGCTGCGCGGCATCGCCGAACAGGGCCGCTAGGACCTCCGAGCTCGCACGCGGCTCCGCGAGCGCGAACGCTCGAGGAACAGCATGCCCAGCCCCACGACGACCAGGGCGGCGCAGACCGCGAACACCCCGCTGTAACCCGGCCCCCGCACGCCCCCGACCGCGAGCACCGGCCCGGCGATGATGGCGCCGACGCGGGTCGTGTTCATGAACAGGGCCGATGCAAGACCGGGGCGGCCCACGACGTCCTGGACCAGGGTCAGCCCGAGGCCCGAGACGGTCGCCACGAACACCGCGTTCAGCGGCTGAGCGCCGACGAGGACGACCGGGCCGGTGCACAGTGACATGGCGAGGAGGTAGGCGACACCGGCGAGGCAGCCTGCGGCGATGAGCCGCCGCTGGCCGTACCGACCCACCACCCGCCCGAGGACGAGCAGCACGGGGATCTCCAGGCCTGCCGCCACGCCCAGGGCGACACCGCTCCAGATCACGTCGAGCCCGAGCTGCTGGGTCACCAGGAGCGGCAGGGCGGACACGGAGGCGGTGTTGGCGGCCATCAGCAGCACGAGCGCCACGATGAGCAGCGGGACGCCCGGACGGCGAAGTGCGTCGACGATGCGGTCACCCGGTGCCTCAGCGGCCGCAGGACGTGCGCGCGACGTGCTCCGCTCGCGGATCATCGTGCTGGTCACCACCATGCCGAGCACGGCGACCCCCGCGATCGCCCAGAGGACCGAGCGGTTGCCGAGCAGCCCCATCAGGAAGGCGGCGAGTGGTGGACCTGCGACCCAGGCGAAGGAGAACACCGCGCGCGTGCGCATGACCTCGTGCACCCCGGCACCCGAGGACCGCTGGTGCGCGAACAGCAGCCCGATGCCGACCCCGGCCGGGCCACCCAGCGCCACGAGGGCGAGGACGGCGGGCGGCAGTGTCGTCGAAAGGGCCAGGGCCGAGGTCAGGGCCACGGTGAACCCACCGCACCACAGCATCGGCACCAGGTAGTCACCCGAGCGGTCGGCGCGGGTCGGCACGACGAGCGTGGAGACGAAGCCGCTGACGTTGTAGACGGCCAGGGCCAGCCCGACCTCGCCGGGGGTGGCGTCGTAGAGCGTGACGAGGATGATGCCGATCGCCGGGTTGAGGAACGCGAACTGCAGTCCCCAGAGCAGGGCCGAGGCCGGAACGAGCACGCGGCTCGACGTCACCGGCGCGGCGGGTGCCACTACTTCTTGGTCGCCTGGGCGCCGGCACCGTCGGAGGTGAGCGCGGCGATGAAGGCCTCGGGCGGCACCTCGACCGAGCCGATGTTCTTCATCCGCTTCTTGCCGGCCTTCTGCTTCTCGAGCAGCTTGCGCTTGCGCGAGATGTCGCCGCCGTAGCACTTGGCGAGGACGTCCTTGCGGATGGCGCGGATGTTCTCGCGGGCGATGACCCGGGCGCCGACCGCAGCCTGGATCGGCACCTCGAACTGCTGGCGCGGGATGAGCTCCTTGAGCTTGCCGGCCATCATGACGCCGTAGCCGTAGGCCTTGTCCTTGTGGACGATCGCCGAGAAGGCGTCGACGGTCTCGCCCTGGAGCAGGATGTCGACCTTGACCAGGTCGGCCGCCTGGTCGCCGTCGGGCTCGTAGTCGAGGCTGGCGTAGCCGCGGGTGCGCGACTTGAGCTGGTCGAAGAAGTCGAAGACGACCTCGGCGAGGGGCAGCGTGTAACGCATCTCGACCCGCTCCTCCGAGATGTAGTCCATCCCGAGGAGGGTGCCGCGCTTGCCCTGGCAGAGCTCCATGATCGCGCCGATGAACTCGCTCGGCGCAAGGATGGTGGCGCGCACCTTCGGCTCGCGGACCTCGGCGATCTTGCCGCCGGGGAACTCGCTCGGGTTGGTCACGACGATCTCGGTGCCGTCGTCCATCGCCACCTCGTAGACGACGTTGGGCTGGGTCGAGATGAGCTCGAGGTCGAACTCGCGCTCGAGCCGCTCACGCACGATCTCGAGGTGCAGCAGGCCCAGGAAGCCGCAGCGGAAGCCGAAGCCGAGCGCCACCGACGTCTCGGGCTCGTAGACCAGCGCCGCGTCGTTGAGCTTGAGCTTGTCGAGGGCCTCGCGCAGGTCGGGGTAGTCGGACCCGTCGAGCGGGAACAGCCCCGAGAACACCATCGGCTTGGGGTCGCGGTAGCCGCCGAGCGCGGTGCTCGCGGGCTTGGCGAGGTTGGTGACGGTGTCGCCGACCCGGCTCTGGCGCACGTCCTTGACCCCGGTGATGAGGTAGCCCACCTCGCCGACGCCCAGCCCCTTCCCGGGCACCGGCTCCGGGCTGATGACGCCGATCTCGAGCAGCTCGTGGGTGGCCCGGGTCGACATCATGACGATGCGCTCGCGCGGGTTGAGGTTGCCGTCGATGACCCGCACGTAGGTGACCACACCGCGGTAGGTGTCGTAGACCGAGTCGAAGATCATCGCGCGGGCCGGGGCGTCGGCATTGCCCGACGGCGCCGGGACCTGCCGCACGATCGAGTCGAGCAGCGGCTCGACCCCGAAACCGGTCTTGCCGGACACGTGGAAGCAGTCCTCGGGCTCGCAGCCGATCAGCCGGGCGAGCTCCTCGGCGTACTTCTCGGGCTGGGCGGCCGGCAGGTCGATCTTGTTGAGCACCGGGATGATCGTGAGGTCGTTCTCCATCGCGAGGTAGAGGTTCGCGAGGGTCTGCGCCTCGATGCCCTGGGCCGCGTCGACGAGCAGCACGGCACCCTCACACGCGGCGAGGCTGCGGCTGACCTCGTAGGTGAAGTCGACGTGGCCGGGGGTGTCGATCATGTTGAGGATGTGCTGGTCGCCGTCGAGGTCCCACGGCATCCGCACGGCCTGGCTCTTGATCGTGATGCCGCGCTCGCGCTCGATGTCCATCCGGTCGAGGTACTGCGCGCGCATCGACCGGTCGTCGACGACGCCGGTGATCTGCAGCATCCGGTCGGCCAGCGTCGACTTGCCGTGGTCGATGTGGGCGATGATGCAGAAGTTGCGGATCGCCTCCGGCGGCGTGGCGTGCGGCTGCAGCGCGGTGCGGGCACGGGGGGACACGAGCGGGTGGTTTCCTTGCGTCGAGGCGGTCAGGGTCCTGCGCCCAAGTCTCCCACGATTCGCGGATGCCGTTCACGCGTCCCCGAGCAGGGCGAGGGCCCGGTCGAGGGCCTCGTCGGCAGGGCACTCGACGTCGGGGGCGACGCCGACCCCCTCCCACGACGCCCCGGTGCGGGCGCTGAACGCCCGGGCCACCGGCACGGCGAGCTCGAGCTCGGGGTGCACCGCGAACCCCTCGCGCGGGTTGGCCCCGCCGCGGGTGCGCTCGCCGACCACCCGGCCACGCGCGAGGTCCTGCACGTCGAAGGCGACCTCCTCGCCACCGGAGAAGGTGGTGCCCGAGGTGAGCACCACGAGCGGCTTGTCGGGTCCGAAGCGGTGCGGGTCGACCGGGTGGGTCCAGCGCTGGCGCAGGCCGTCGGCACGTGACTCCATGTCGACCAGCCGCACCGGCTCGTCGCCGACGACGTGGCTCATCAGCAGCTGCACCGTGTCGGGGTCACCCCCGCGGCACTCGCGCACGTCGAGCACGAGGGCGTCGGCGTCCGCCACCAGCGCCATCGCGGCGCACACGGCATCCCAGGAGGGGGTCGCCGGCGTCAGGACCGGGCCGATCACGACGTGCGCGACGTTGCCGGGGAGCCGCTCGACCCGGCGCATGCCGCCGGCCGTGGAGCGGGCCATCCGGTGCCAGTAGGCCTCGAGCGCCTCGGGGTCGTCGGTGGGCGGCACGCCGTCGGGGTGGTGGATGACCCGCAGGTGCAGGTCGTGCGCCACGTCGTGCAGGTCGGCGCTCAGGGCCTCGGCGAGGGACGCGGGGTCCAGGTCGTCGTAGGCGCCGGCGGCGGAGCGCGACCGCAGCAGGGCGGCGGCCCGCTCCCCCGTGTCGGGAAGCACGAACTGCTCGGCGACGAGGTCGGCGCAGCGGGCGACGACCTGGGTGGTCGTCGGCGGAATGGTCTCGGTGGTCTCGGCGGTCTCCATGTCCTCGAGTCTGGCCAGTCCCTTGACAGAGCGTCAAAGCCTCTTGACGCTTGATTCGTGGACCCCACCGACGACCTCCTCGACGTCACCGACCCCGACCGGCTGCGCGTGCTGGGCCACCCGATGCGCATGCGGCTGCTCCTCTCCGTCGGCGCCGAGGGTGCCACGGTCAGCCAGCTGTCGGCCCGGCTGGCGACCAACAAGGGCAACGTCGCGCACCACCTCGCCGTGCTCGAGCGAGCCGGGCTGGTGCGTCGCGGGCGCACCAGGACGGTGCGTGGCGGCACCGAGCAGTACTTCGAGCGGGTGGCGCGGCGGGTCCGCACGACGAGCGGCGCGGCATCCGGCCACACCGCGGCGATGCTCCAGACGGTCGCCGACGAGATGGATGCCGCTCCCGGCGAGCCGCTCCTGCACCTTCGGCGGGTGCGGATGCCGCCGCAGCAGGCCGCGGCGCTGGAGGCCCACCTCGACCGGCTCGTCGCCGACCTCCCACAGGGGCGCGCCACCGACCCCACGGTCTCGGTGCTCGTCGGCCTGTACCGGTCGACCGGCCCCTAGGCTCCTGCCGTGGCCACGACTCCCCCCGCCAGGTCGACCGGTGTGCTGCGCTCGGTCGCCTCCGGCCTGCGCCGCTGGCTGACGCGGACCTCCGGCTACCCGGGTGACTTCACCGGGCCGCTTGCCCCCTCGTACTCGCCCAAGCCCGACGGTCGCCCCGACCCGGGGGAGATCGTCTGGACCTGGGTCCCGTTCGAGGAGGACCACAGCCAGGGCAAGGACCGGCCCGTGCTCGTGGTGGGACGCGACGGCCGCTGGCTGCTCGCGCTGCAGCTGACGAGCAAGGACCACGACCGCTACCCGGCACGCGGCGGCCGGCGCCGCTGGGTCGACATCGGGTCCGGCGAATGGGACCGCCAGCGCCGCCCCAGCGAGGTGCGGGTCGACCGCGTCATCCGGGTCGACCCGAAGGCGGTGCGGCGCGAGGGTGCGGTGCTCGCCCGGTCACGCTTCGACGACGTCGCGGCGGCCGTCTCGGACCTGCACCGCTGACGACGAGCGCCGCCCGGACACGAACGACGGGGCCCTCACCGAACTCGGTGACGGGCCCCGTCGGGGTCGTGCTCGCTCAGAGAGCGGCGGCCTTCTTGGCCATCGACGACTTCTTGTTCGCAGCCTGGTTCTTGTGGATGACGCCCTTGCTCACGGCCTTGTCGAGCTTGGTCGATGCCACGGCCAGAGCGGCGTTCGCCTCGTCGGCGTTGCCGGCGTCGGCGGCGTCGCGGAACTTGCGGATCGCCGTCTTGAACTCGGACTTGATCGCCTTGTTGCGCTCGGTCGCCAGGCGGTTCGTCTTGATCCGCTTGAGCTGGGACTTGATGTTTGCCACGTGTGAATGCTTTCTCTGGGGTCGGTATGCCGTTAGAGGGCGGCAGTCGCAGGTCGGGACCGGACGTGGGGACATCCGTGGTTGACCTGTGCTGGGTGGTGCTGCAGTGCGCGCACGACCTCAAGCGCGCACGCAAGGGTCAAAGTTACCAGTGGGGCACCCCACCCGCCAAAACGTCGGATGCCGTGGACCCTCCTCCCCCCTCGGCGCCTGCTACCGCCCCGTAAGTGACGTGATCACGACGAGTACTGCGCGGTAGCCCGCGCCGTACCCACCCCAACGAGGATGCCGCAGCAAGCCCCGTTGCTCGTCAGCGCCGGCTACCGCCCCGTAAGTGATGTGATCACGACGAGTACTGCGCCGTAGCCCGCGCTGTGCCGAGCACCGTGAGAGTCAGGCGCGGTTGCGGGCGTGCTGGCCGGTGATGGTGAGCACGCAGCGCTCGACGGCGTAGACCGGGTCGCGACCACCACCCTTGACCTCGAAGTCGGCGGCAGCGATGGCGGTGACGCAGGTGGCCAGGGCGTCGGCGGTCCAGCCGCCCAGGGCACGGCGGGCCTTGTCGACCTGCCAGGGCGCCATACCGAGGTCGCGGGCCAGGTCGGCCGAGCGCCCGCGGCCGGCCGAGCCCACCTTGATCAGCTGGCGCGCCTGCTGGGCGAGCACGGCGACGATCGGCACCGGGTCGACCCCCACGGCGATCGCGTGGCGGAGCAGCCGCAGCGCCTCCCCGGTGTCGCCGGCCATCGCGGCGTCGGCCACCCGGAAGCCGGTGGCCTCGACCTTGCCGCCGTGGTAGGTGAGCACGACCTGCTCGTCGATGACGCCGGTGGTGTCGTCGATGAGCTGCTGGCAGGCCGACGCGAGCTCGCGGACATCCTTGCCGACGGCCTCGACGAGCGCGTGGACGGCCTCGCCGGTGGCCTTGCGACGGGCCCGGCGGAACTCGTGGGCGGCGAAGTCGGACTTGTCGCGGTCGGTCTTGATCGCCGGGGCGTCGATGACGCGGGCCCCGGATCCTTTGAGCGCGTCGAGCACCTTCTTGCCCCGGGCACCGCCCTTGTGGAGCACGACGAGGGTGAGGTCGGGCTCGGGCTCGCCCGACAGCGCCGCGAGGAGGTCGGCCTGCAGCTCGTCGTCGGCCTCGTCGAGGTCGTTGACGACGATGCACTTGGCCCCGCCGAACAGCGACGGGCTGGCGTGCAGGGTGAGCTCGCCCGCGGTGTAGGCCGCCGCGTAGAGGCGGATCGTCTCGAGCTCGGGCTCGCTGACCTTGAGGTCGTCGATGGTCTGGGCCAGGGCCCGCTCGGCCAGCAGCGACTCGGGCCCGGAGACGAGCACGTACGGAGGCACCCGGTGCTGCACCGCGACCTCGTCCGACATGCCCGTCACTCTGCCACCACCCGCCGTCAGTCGAAGGTGAGGGTGGGGCCGTTGCCCGCCTCGAGCCCGAGCCCGGCCAACCGCGCCGAGACGGCCTCGACGGGCAGCTCCATCGACTCGGCGAGCTCGTCGAGGGTGAGCCCGAGCTCGATGCCGTCGCGCAGCTCCTCGTCCTCCTGCTCGGTCCACGCGTGACCGTGCGTGACGGCCGTGCGCGACGACTCCGGCGGCGGCGGGTCCTCGGCGACCGGGCGCTCGACCGGGACCGGTGCCGCGGCATCCGCGCCACGGTCGGTGTCGCCGACCGGGGCCGCGACGGCGCCGGTCAGCCCGCGCAGGGCCGGCTCGGCGACCGGCTGGGGCGGCTCGGCGGTCTGGTCGAGGCGCTCGAGCGCCGCGAGCACCATCGCCCGGTCGGCCGTGGGCCAGAACGGCGGGAGCGAGCGCTGCAGGAAGCCGGCATAGCGGGCGGTCATCATCCGGTTGTCGAGGAACGCCACCACGCCACGGTCGTCGGACCGCCGGATGAGGCGTCCCGCGCCCTGCGCCAGCCGCAGCGCCGCGTGGGTGGCCGAGACGGCCATGAAGCCGTTGCCGCCCATCCGCGCGATGGCCTGCGAGCGCGCCGACGCGAGCGGGTCGTCGGGCCGCGGGAACGGGATGCGGTCGATGATGACCAGCTGGCACGACGAGCCGGGTACGTCGACCCCCTGCCAGAGGGAGAGCGTGCCGAACAGGCAGGTGCGCGGGTCACGGGCGAACTGCCGCACCAGGGTGCTGATCTGGTCCTCGCCCTGGCACAGGAACGCGATGTCGCCTTCGAGATCGGCGAACCGCTCGCGCATCGCCTCGGTGGCCTCCTTCGCCGCCCGCATCGACGAGAACAGCCCGAGCGTGCGACCGCCGGCGGCCCGCACCAGCGCCTCGATCTCGTCGAGCGTCTCGGTGGCGAGCCCGTCACGTCCCGGCGCGGGCAGGTGCCGCGCCACGTAGGCGATCCCCTGCTCGGGGTACGCGAACGGGCTGCCGACGTCGAGCCCCCGCCAGGTGGGAGCACCCTCGCCGCGCAGCCCGATCGTTCCCGCGACCGCGTCGAACGACCCGCCGAGCTCGAGCGTGGCCGAGGTCATCACCACGGTGCGGTCCTCGAACACCTTGTCGCGCACCAGCATCGCGACGCTCATCGGCGCCACGCGCAGCACCGGCCCACGCCTCGGGTCGCGGTTGAGCCACACGACGTCGAGCTCGCGCTCCTCGAGGATGCGCGAGGCGTTCTCGAAGACCTCGTCGACCGCGGCCCGGGCCACCTGTCGCCCGCCGTCGGGCTCCTCGCCCGGCTGGGGCTTGAGCTCGCTCTGCACGGCGCGCGCGGTGTCGCGCACCCGTCCCAGCGCCATCGCCAGCGAGTCGGGGATGCCGGTCAGCCGGCCCTCGGGGGCCGGCTCCAGCACCGACTCGAGCAGGTCTGCGGCCTCGTCCATGGTCGGGCCCGAGTCGGCCTGCCGCCCGGCCCGCTTCGCGGCGGCGCGCACCATGCCCGGCGTGACCTCGTCGGTGATCGTGGACGTGACCCGGTCGACGAGCTCGTGGCCCTCGTCGACGACGAGCACGTCGTGCTCGGGCAGCATCTGGCGCCCCTCGAACGCGTCGATCGCCATGAACGAGTGGTTGGTGACGATGACGTCGACGTCGCGGGCCGCCTCGCGGGAGCGCTCGACGAAGCACTCCGACACCATCGGGCAGCGGCCGCCCAGGCACTCCTCGGCGCTGACCGACACCTGGCGCCAGGCCCGCTCGGACACGCCGGGCACCAGCTCGTCACGGTCGCCGGACTCGGTGACCTCCGCCCACTCGCGCAGCCGCACCACCTCGGCGCCGAGGCGGGACGCCTGCTGGTCGACCGCCCCCACCGACATCAGGGTGTCGGCGTCGTCGTCGGGGAAGCCGCCCTCGAGCTTGTGCGCGCACAGGTAGTTGCGCCGCCCCTTGACCAGGGCGTAGGTCGGGCGCCGGCCGAGCAGCGGCTCGAGCGACTCGGCCAGGCGCGGCATGTCGCGGTCGACGATCTGGGCCTGCAGGGCCAGCGTGGCGGTGGCGACGACGGTGGGGGTGCCCGTGTCCATCGCGTGCCGCACCGCGGGCACGAGGTAGGCGAGCGACTTCCCGGTGCCCGTGCCGGCCTGCACGAGCAGGTGGCCCTTGCCGTCGATGGCGTCGGCGACGGCGTGCGCCATCTCGACCTGACCGGGGCGCTCGGTGCCGCCGACCCCGCCGACGGCGGCGTGGAGGAGCTCGTCGAGGGTTGGCACCAGAGCAGGGTATGCCGTGGCCCCGCCACCCGCGGCCGGCCCTCCACAGGTGGCACGTGACGAAATCGCCGGTCGCGGTGGCGTCGTGGTGCCACGATGGGGGGTGTGAGCATCGACGTCGACGCACCCACCCCGTTCCCGTCCGACATCGAGATCGCCGAGGCCGCCGACATCACGCCCGTCGTCGACCTGGCACGTGACGTGCTCGGCATCCCCGCCGAGGCCCTCGTCCCGTACGGCCACACCAAGGCCAAGGTCTCGCTGCCCTACCTCCGCTCGCTGGAGGACCGGCCCGACGGGCACCTCGTGCTCGTCACGGCGATGTCCCCCACACCGGCCGGCGAGGGCAAGACGACGACCTCGGTCGGCCTCGCCGACGGCCTGCGCCGGATCGGCGAGAAGAGCATCGTCGCCCTGCGCGAGCCGTCGATGGGCCCGGTGTTCGGCATGAAGGGCGGTGCGGCCGGGGGCGGCTACAGCCAGGTCGTGCCGATGGTCGACATCAACCTCGCCTTCACCGGTGACTTCTCGGCGATCGCCGCGGCCAACAACCTGCTCGCCGCGATGATCGACAACCACCTGCACCAGGGCAACGTCCTCGACATCGACCCGCGCACGGTCACCTGGAAGCGGGTCGTCGACCTGAACGACCGCGCCCTGCGGCAGATCGTCATCGGCCTCGGCGGGGTGCCCAACGGCGTGCCCCGCGAGGACGGCTTCGACATCGTCGTGGCGTCCGAGGTGATGGCGATCCTCTGCCTGGCCGACTCGCTCGGCGACCTCAAGAAGCGGCTCGGCGACGTCGTCGTCGGCTACACCCGCGACAAGCGCGAGGTCACCGCCCGTGACCTGCAGGCCGAGGGCGCGATGGCCGTGCTCCTCCGCGACGCCGTCGCCCCCAACCTCGTGCAGACGCTCGAGCACACGCCGGCCTTCATCCACGGCGGGCCGTTCGCCAACATCGCCCACGGCTGCAACTCGGTGATGGCCACCCGGGCGGCGCTCAAGCTCGGCGACTGGGTCGTCACCGAGGCCGGCTTCGGAGCCGACCTGGGCGCGGAGAAGTTCATCGACATCAAGTGCCGGGCCACCGGGCTGCGGCCCGAGGTGGCCGTCGTGGTCGTCACCGTTCGAGCCCTGAAGTTCCACGGCGGGGTCGCCGTCGCCGACGTCGACCGCGAGGACCTGCCGGCCGTCGGGTCGGGCATGACCAACCTGCGCCGGCACCTCGAGAACATCCGCGGCGTCTACGGGCTCACGCCGGTCGTGGCGGTCAACCGCTTCCCCAGCGACACCGACGCCGAGATCGACCTCGTCGTGCGGATGTGCTCGCACGAGGGTGTGCGCGCCTACGAGGCCACCCACGTGCGCGACGGCGGGGCGGGTGCCGAGGCGCTGGCCCATGGCGTCGTCGAGGCGGTCCGCGAGGGCAAGAGCGACCTGCGCTTCGTCTACGACGACCACCTGTCCCTCGAGAAGAAGGCCGAGGCGATCGCCACCCGGGTCTACGGGGCCGCGAAGGTGACCTTCGAGCCGAAGGCCCGCCGCCGCCTCGACCAGATCGAGGCAGCCGGGCACGGGCACCTGCCGATCTGCATGGCCAAGACCCAGTCGTCGTTCTCCACCGACGCGAGCCAGCGCGGGGCACCGTCGGGCCACACCATCGCGGTGCGGGAGGTGCGGTTGGCTGCCGGCGCCGGGTTCGTCGTGCTCGTCACCGGCGACATCATGACGATGCCTGGCCTGCCCAGGGTGCCCGCGGCCCATCGCATCGACGTCGACGACGACGGCCGGGTCATCGGCCTGAGCTGAGTACGGACTCGCGGCTCAGGCGCGGCCGTCGGCGACCATCGGGTGGCCGTCGAGCCGGCGGGCCATGACCACGCTGTCGCGGTCGTCACCCGGGGCCACCCGGATGACGCCCGGCACCCGCCCGACCTCCACGTAGCCGCACGCCTCGTAGAAGCGGGTCGTCCCCAGGCCGCTGCGCACGTCGAGCACGGCCACCTCCACGCCCTGGTCGCGGGCGACCCGGTGCATCGCCGCCATGAGCAGCCGGCCCAGGTTGCGCCCGCGCAGGTCGGGGGCGGTCATGATCCGGTAGGCCGTGCGGCTGTGCCCGAGCAGCGGGTTGCGGTCGGCGACCCAGAACCCGGCCCCCACCACACGCCGGTCGACCCCGCGCAGGATGACGCCCGTCGTGTCGCCGTCGGCCATGCCCTCCTCGTGCGCGGCCAGCGCACCGGCGACCTGGTGGCGCGGGGCGCCGGGCAGGAACCCCACGGCTCCCCCGGTGTCGTTCACCGAGCACCACAGGTCCAGCAGCGACTCGCGGGTCTGCTCGTCGAACCAGTCGTGCGCCTCGACCCGCGGCGCCCGCAGCACCGTGACGGGAGACGACCCCCGGGGCCCGAAGTCGTCGGCGCCCACGGCCTCGAGCCCGGCGGCGAGTGCGGTCTGCACGGACGGGCGGTTGGCCTCGCGGCTCCTCACCACGACGGGCAGGTCGGGCAGCCACTCCAGCGCATGCGCGGTCCAGGCTCGCGCCGCCTCCCTCGCGAACCCCCGGCCGTGCGCCTCGTGCGCCAGGCGGTAGTAGAGGTTGAGCACCTGTTCCCCGTGCGCGTCACCGCGCCGTCGGAGACCCCCGACCCCGATCCCTCGACGGGTGTTGGTCTCCTCGACCACCCCGTAGTCGAAACCGGCGCTCTCCCAGCGGTCCAGGCAGTCGGTGAACTCGTGAGCCGCCGCGTCGTCGCTCTCCGGCATCGCGAAGACCGCGTTCTCGTAGAGCGCCGGGTCGCGGTGCAGCCCGACCCACAGCGACCGGTCCCCGCGGCCGGGTGGACGCAGGGTGAGTCGGCTCGTGGTGAGCTCACGCGGCGCCTTCTGCACGGTCGCGAGGGTACCCGCGAGCACGTGCCGCGCGGCCGTCACGAACACGGCATCCGCCCAGCGGTCTGACGCCGGGTGAGGCGGCCCTCAGACGGCGTACGCCGTGAGGTCGCCGGCGAGGTCCGGCGTGACCCGCGCGGTCATCCGGGTGCCGGCGGCGACGTGCTCGCTGGCGAGCACCTCACCGGTCTCGTGGATGCGGCTGACCAGGTCGCCGCGCTCGTAGGGGACGAGCACGTCGACGTCGACGTCGGGCTGGGGCAGCTCGTCGGCGATGAGTGCCCGCAGCTCGTCGAGTCCGGCGCCCGTACGGGCCGACACGACGAGGGAGTGCTTCTCGTGCCGACGGAGCCGGTCGATGACCTCGGGGTCGGCCAGGTCGGCCTTGTTGATGACGATGACCTCGCGCACGTCGGTGGCGTCGACGTCGGCGAGCACGGTGCGCACGGCGGAGATCTGGCCCTCGGGGTCGGGGTGCGAGCCGTCGACCACGTGCAGCAGCAGGTCGGCCTCGGCCACCTCCTCGAGCGTGGACCGGAACGCCTCGACGAGCTGGTGCGGCAGCGCACGCACGAACCCGACCGTGTCGACCAGCGTGTAGAGGCGACCGTCCGGGGTCTCGGACCGGCGGACCGTGGGGTCGAGGGTGGCGAAGAGCTGGTTCTCGACGAGCACGCCCGCACCGGTGAGCCGGTTGAGGATCGAGGACTTTCCGGCGTTGGTGTAACCGGCGATCGCGACGCTCGGCACGGCATTCGCACGGCGGCTGCCGCGCTTGGTGTCGCGGACCGTCTTCATCTCCTTGATCTCACGCCGCAGCTTCGCGATGCGGGTGTTGATCCGGCGACGGTCGAGCTCGATCTTGGTCTCACCGGGTCCGCGCGAGCCCATGCCCTGGCCGCCGGCGGCCTGGCCACCGGCCTGGCGCGACATCGACTCGCCCCAGCCGCGCAGCCGCGGCAGGAGGTACTGCAGCTGGGCGAGCTCGACCTGGGCCTTGCCCTCCTTGCTCTTCGCGTGCTGGGCGAAGATGTCCAGGATCAGGGCGGTGCGGTCGATGACCTTGACCTTGACGACGTCCTCGAGGGCGCGCCGCTGGCTCGGGGCGAGCTCGGTGTCGCAGATGACGGTGTCGGCGCCCTCGGCGATGACGATGTCGCGCAGCTCGACCGCCTTGCCCTTGCCGAGGTAGGTGGCCGGGTCGGGGTTGGCCCGGCGCTGGACGACACCGGCGAGCACCTCGGAACCGGCGGTCTCGGCGAGCGCGGCGAGCTCGCGCATGGAGTTCTCGGCGTCGTCGGCGGTGCCCTCGCTCCAGACGGCGGCCAGCACCACGCGCTCGAGGCGCAGCTGGCGGTACTCGACCTCGGTGACGTCCTCGAGCTCGGTGGAGAGCCCGGAGACGCGGCGCAGGGCAGCTCGCTCCTCGCGGTCGAGCTGGTCACCGTCGAAGGAGACGTCACCGTCCAGCACGAAGCCGGAGTCGTCGAAAGAAGTGTCGGCGGCGAGCGCTTCGGCCCGCCCGGAGAGGATGTTCTTGGCAGTCATGTTCTCCCTAGGGTCTCACCGCGCAACGCCGGGGGCGAACCGTTTCTTCCGCGCGCCGCTAGCGTGGGCTGCGATGAGCGAGACCGACCACTACTTCACCGCCGCCCCGGCCAGCGCCGACGAGCGGCGGCGCACGACCGTGCGCCTCGCCGGCCGCGAGGTCGACGTCGAGGTGGCTCCCGGCATCTTCTCGCCGGGTGGCCTCGACAAGGGCACCGCCGTGCTCCTCGACGAGGTGCCCGCGCCGCCCCCCAACGGGACCTTCCTCGACCTGGGCTGCGGGTGGGGCCCGGTCGCGCTCACCCTCGGCCTGCGCTCCCCCGCGGCCACCGTGTGGGCGCTCGACGTCAACGAGCGCGCGCTCGACCTCACCCGGCGCAACGCGGCCGCGCTGGGGCTCGACGGCGTGCACGCTGCGACGGCCGACGGCATCCCGGAGGACGTGCGGTTCGACCTGGTCTGGTCCAACCCGCCGATCCGGGTGGGCAAGGCGGTGCTGCACGACCTGCTGCGCACCTGGCTCCCCCGCCTCGCACCCGGTGGCGTCGCCCACCTCGTGGTGCAGAAGAACCTCGGGTCCGACTCGCTGCAGCGCTGGGTCGAGTCCGAGCTCGCGATGCCGTGCACCCGGCTGGCCACGAGCAAGGGCTTCCGGGTGCTGGAGGTGCGGCCCGCGTGACGACGTCGATCCCGACCCTGGGTGTCGTGCTGGTGCCCACCCTCCCGCCGGAGGCGATTCGCCCCCTGGCCCTCGCCGCCGACCGCCACCTCGACGAGCTGTGGCTCTGGGAGGACTGCTTCAAGGAGAGCTCGATCGCCGCCGCCGGCGCGGCCCTGGCCTGGACCGAGCGGGTGCGGGTCGGCATCGGCCTGGCGCCGGTCCCCCTGCGCAACGTCGCGCTGCTGGCCATGGAGCTCGCCACCCTGCACCGGCTCTTCCCCGGGCGCCTGCTGCCCGGCATCGGGCACGGCGTGCAGGACTGGATGGCGCAGGTCGGGGCCCGCCCGGCCTCGCCCCTGACCCTGCTGCGCGAGCACGCCGAGGCGCTGCGCCGCCTGCTCGACGGCGAGGAGGTCAGCGTCTCCGGTCGCTACGTGCAGCTCGACCGGGTGCGGCTGGACTGGCCGCCCGAGCCCGGCACCCCGCTGCTCATCGGTGGCACCGGCCCGCGCACCCTGGGGCTCGCCGGGGAGCTCGGCGACGGCATCCTGCTGGGCTCGGAGCTGTCCGAGGCCGACGTGGCCGCCTCGGTGCTCGCGGCACGGGCCGGCTGGGCGTCGGACGCCACGATGCCGGTCGTCACCCACCTGCTCGTCACCACTCGCGACGCCCGCGCCGTCGCGGATGACGTGCGCGGCCTGGTCGAGGTCGGCGTCACGACCGTGGTGTTCCAGCCCCCGGAGGACGAGCCCGACGTCGACGAGTTCGTGGAGTTCGTCGGACGCGAGGTCAGGGCGGCGCTGGCCGGCTGACCCCGCCGTCCCCGCCGGGTCAGGTGGAGGGCAGCCGGGCCAGGTCGACGGTGCCGTCGGCGACGAGCACGGCGGGACCGGCCAGCTCGACGCCGTGGTCGGGCAGCAGCCGCACGGTGAGCCGCCCACCGGGCACGTCCACCAGCCAGGTGGATCCGGTGTCGAGGTCGCCGGCCCAGAAGCTCGTGGCGATGGCGGCGGCACAGGCCCCGGTGCCGCACGAGCGGGTCTCGCCCACCCCGCGTTCGTGCACGCGCATCGCGATGTGGCCCGGGCCGATCGGACGCACCAGCTCGACGTTGGTGCCGTGCTCGGGCTCGGGACGCACCCGTGGCGCCCGGGTCAGGTCGAGGTCGTCGAGGTCGAGACTCGGGGGCAGCGCCACGACGGTGTGCGGGTTGCCGAGGTCGACCCGCAGCGCCGAGCACGGGTCGCCGTCGTCGTCGAGGTGCACCAGGGCGTCGAAGCCGTCGCGCTCGGCGGTCGCGGGGTCGGTGAGCCGCCAGGGGCCGAGGTCGACCGCGAACTCGTCGCCGTCACGGCGCACCTGCTTGACGCCGGCGCGGGTGGCGATCGCGAACTGGTCGCCGGGCTCGAGGCCCTCGCGGCGCAGGTAGGCGGCGAACACCCGGGTGCCGTTGCCGCACATCTCGGACAGGCTGCCGTCGGCGTTGCGGTAGTCCATGAACCAGCGGGCCTCGCCCGCCTGGGCGCGCACCTCGGGGTCGTCGGACAGCTCGGTGGGCAGCACCCGGATGACGCCGTCGCCGCCGATGCCGGCTCGGCGGTCGGCCAGTGCCGCGGCCTGGGCGGCGGTGAGGGCGAGGGCTCCGTCGAGGTCGGGCACGAGCACGAAGTCGTTCTCGGTGCCGTGCCCCTTGGTGAAGGTGAGCCGCTCAGCCATGGTCACCATTGTGGCTGCCCGCCGGGCCACTCCCGGACGCGGCCTCCTCGACCCGCTGGACCACTCGGTCGACCAGGTCCTCCCAGCGTCCCTCGAGCGGGTCGAACCACTGCACCCTCGGGTCGGCCCCGAACCACGACTCCTGGCGACGCACGAGCCGGCGGGTGCGCAGCGCGGTGTCGGCGACGGCATCCTCGACCGATGCCGTGCCGTCGATCACCGCGAGGGCCTGGGCGTAGCCGACCGCCCGGCTCGCGGTGCGTCCCTCGCGCAGGCCGAGGTCGACCAGCCCGCGGGTCTCGTCGACGAGCCCGGCGGCGAACATCCGCGCCGCCCGGTCGTCGATACGGGCGTCCAGGGCGGCGCGGTCCGCGCGGAGCCCGACCAGCACCGTGGGCCTCACGAACTCGCGGGTCGGCATCGTCGCGCTGAACGGGCGGCCGGTCAGGGCGATCACCTCGAGCGCCCGCACGACCCGCCGCCCGTTGTTCGGCTCGATCGCGTCGGCTGCTGCGGGGTCGAGTCGACGCAGCTCGGCGAGCAGGGGTGCGACACCCTCGTCCGCGAGCCGCGCCTCGAGGCCCGCCCGCACGTGCGGGTCGGTCGGTGGGATCTCGAGCCGGTCCAGGGCGGCGCGCACGTAGAGCCCGGACCCGCCCGCCACCACGGGCAGCGCCCCGCGGCCCAGCACGGCATCGATGTCGGCCCGCGCGTGCCGCTGGTACGCGGCGACGCTGGCCTCCTGGGTCACGTCGAGCACGTCGAGCTGGTGGTGCTCGACGCCGTGCCGCTCCTCCGGGAGGACCTTGGCGGTGCCGATGTCCATCCCGCGGTAGAGCTGGGAGGCGTCGGCGCCCACGACCTCGCCCCGCAGCCGCCGGGCGAGCGCGATGGCGAGGTCGGACTTGCCGGTGGCGGTCGGGCCGACCACCCCGATGACGATGCCGTCCATCAGTCGGAGAGCTCGTCCTCGGGGGTCTCGTCGTCGTGACCGAACGGGTCGCGGTCCTCACCCGGCATCCACGACAGGCCCGGCACGCCCCAGCCCTCGGCCTTGACCGCCTTGCGGGCCTTGCGGGCCCACTTGCCCGACAGCCGGTCGACGTAGAGGAACCCGTTGAGGTGGTCGTACTCGTGCTGCAGCATCCGGGCGAACCAGCCGGTCGCCTCGTAGCGGATCTCGGTGCCGTCGAGGGCCAGCCCGGTCAGGGTCGCGGCCTCGCCGCGCCGCAGCGGGTAGGACTCGCCCGGGACCGACAGGCACCCCTCGACCTCCTCGTGCGGGTCGGGCTCGCCGACGACCGGCTTGGCCGAGGTGAGGTAGGGGTTGAGGACCACGCCACGAGGCGGGATGCCGTCGTCGTTGGTGAGCTGCCAGGTGAAGATCCGCAGGCCCACGCCCACCTGGGGCGCGGCCAGGCCGACGCCGCGGGCGGCATCCATGGTGTCGAACATGTCGGCGACGAGCTCACGGATGCCGTCGTCGATGACCTCGACGGGCTGGGCGCGGCGGTGGAGGACGGGTTCGCCGGTGATGACGACAGGTCGGATGGCCATGCCGACGATTCTTCCAGAGGGCCGGGCGTGCACCGGACCGGGACGCCACCTGCCCGGTCCTCCTACGATGCTGCGATGAACCCCTCCATCGTCCTGGTCGCTCCCGAGCACGCCGCCGACCTCACCGACGAGTTCGGGCGGTACGCGCGGGACTACGACGTGCTCACCACCACGTCCGTGGAGGAGGCCGAGGCCGTCGCGCACCGGGTCGTCGACGGCGGCGGCCAGGTCGTGATGTTCGTCGCCGAGTCACAGCTGCCCGGCTACCACGTGCTGGAGGCGTTCGCACGGTGGCGCACGGTGGTCCCTACCGCGCGCCGCCTCGTCGCCGCGCACTGGTCGCACTTCCTGGCCGACGCCCCCGCGCTGCGTGGCGGGCTGGCCAAGGGCAAGTACGACGCGTTCCTCCTGATGCCGCGCGGCGTGCGCGACGAGGAGTTCCACACCGCGATCTGCGAGATGCTCTCCGACTGGGGGTCGACGGTCGCGACCCCGGAGGTCGAGACGGTGCGGATCATCACCCCGGCCCCCGATGCCCTGACCCTCGGGATCCGCGACTTCCTCGACCGGATGGGGATGCCGAACCGCACCTACGCGCCCGACAGCGAGCAGGGCCGCGACGTCATCGCCCGGGCCGGGGGCACGCCCGCCTACCCGCTCGTCGAGGCCGTCGACCGGTTCATCTTCACGCCCACCAGCGTGCGCGACGTCGCGATCCGCGCCTTCGGCACGCCGACCGACATCGACCTGGAGGACGTCGTCGACGTCGCCGTCGTCGGCGCCGGCCCGGCCGGCCTCGCCGCGGCGGTGTACGCCTCGTCGGAGGGACTGTCGACGGTGGTCCTGGAGTCGGAGGCGGTGGGCGGGCAGGCCGGTACGTCGTCGATGATCCGCAACTACCTCGGCTTCCCCCGCGGCATCTCCGGGATGCGCCTCGCGCAGCGGGCCCGCAACCAGGCGATCCGCTTCGGCACCCGCTTCTTCACCGGGTGGTCGGTCACGGCGCTCGAGCCCGGCGTCGAGGGCGAGCCGTTCGTGCTGCACACCGACGGCGGCGACATCCGCGCGCGGTCGGTCGTGGTCTCGACCGGGGTGACCTACCGCAAGCTCGGGGTGGCCTCGGTCGACGCCCACGTGGGGCTCGGCGTCTTCTACGGCAGCGCGATGACGGCCGCCCGCGAGACGGAGAACTACGACGTGGTCGTCGTCGGCGGCGGCAACTCCGCCGGTCAGGCCGCCATCCACCTGTCCAGGTTCGCCCGTTCGGTGACCATCCTGGTGCGGCGGGAGGGGCTCGAGGCGACCATGTCGAGCTACCTCATCGGCGAGATCGCCTACAACCCGCGGATCAGCGTGCTGCCGTGCTCGGAGGTCGTCGACGGGGGCGGCGAGGGGCGCCTGGAGTGGATCAGGATCCGCGACACCAGCACCGGCCAGGAGACGACCCGCGACTGCCCGGCACTGTTCATGCTCCTCGGCGCCGAGCCGCACTGCGACTGGCTCCCCGCGTCGGTGGAGCGCGACGACCGCGGCTTCGTCCTGACCGGCCGCGACATCCCGAGCCGCTGCTGGGCCGACGGCCTGCCCCCGGCCAACCTCGAGACCACGGTGCCGGGGGTCTTCGCCGCCGGCGACATCCGGGCCGGGTCGATGAAGCGGGTGGCCGCGGCCAGCGGCGAGGGCGCCTCGGTCGTCCCGCTCGTGCACACGTGGCTCGAGCCCGCCGGCTGAGGCGGGTCCACGGGACGGCAAAGGGGTGGCGCCCGCGCCGATCGTGGCGTTCACTGGAGGGACTCCCCACGGGGAGCCCTGTCCCCGAGCGAGAGGAGGCCACGTGAGTTTCTTTGACAGCGCCAAGGAGAAGCTTCAGCAGCTGGCCGAGGACCACCCCGACCAGGTCGAGCAGCTCAGCGACCAGGCCATCGAGCGCGGCGGCGACGCCGTCGACAGCGCAACCGGTGGCAAGTACGCAGAGCAGGTCGACCAGGCACAGGTGAAGGCCGACGGGGCCGTAGGCGACGCCCTGAGCCTCTCCAGACGCAACCGAGGCCCCTGACCATCCGGTCGGGGGCCTCGGCCGTTCGGCCAGCGTTGTCCCATTCCGCGGACGCGGGGACGCGCTGCTCCATAGGGTCGAATAACTCTCTCGCCCCTGCCGAAAGGGAATCTCGTGTCCCATGCCACGAAGCGGTCTCCCGCCACTCAACCTCGAACCGTTCGACCCGACCCCGCTCTACGCCGCGGCCCGTTCGCCACGCCGCGAGAAGCACCAGCCGGGCCACGGGCCCAAGCGCCACCCCGTCATCACGAGCATCGCCGCCGGACTGTCGTTCGTGATCGCCATCGGCGCCTGCGCGGCCTACTTCCTGGGCTGACCGGCTCAGACGGAGCAGGCCGGCGCCGACACCGCGGCCTGCTCCGGACGGCCGATCGACGGCATCCCGAGCGACACCGCCGGCTTCCCCGGCACCGCCGCGTCCTGCAGCGCGGCCCACGCGTCCCCACCGGAGGTGCGGCGGACGGCGTAGGCGCCGCCCTGCACCCCGCTGTCGGCCACCAGGTGGTGCGGCGCACCGTAGGTGACACCCACGGTCACCACGTCCCCGGGCCGAGGACGCTCGGCACCCTCCGGCACCGCGAAGTGCACGAGCCGGTTGTCGCGGGCCCGCCCCGACAGGCGCGCCGTGGCACCGTCCTTGCGGCCCTCACCGGGCGAGACCAGCACCTCGACCTCACGGCCCTCGACGGTGCGGTTCTCGGCCCAGCTGACCCGCTCCTGCAGCTCGATGAGCCGGTCGAAGCGCTCCTGCACGACGGCCTTGGGCACCTGGTGCTCCATCGTGGCGGCCGGGGTGCCGGGTCGGATCGAGTACTGGAAGGTGAAGGCGCTCGAGAAGCGTGAGGCCTCGACGACCCGCAGCGTCTCGGCGAAGTCCTCCTCGGTCTCCCCCGGGAACCCGACGATGAGGTCGGTGGTGATCGCGGCATCCGGGATGGCGCCGCGCACCGAGTCGATGATGCCGAGGAACTTCTCGCTGCGGTAGGAGCGTCGCATCGCCTTGAGCACGCGGTCGGAACCGGACTGCAGGGGCATGTGCAGGCTGGGCATCACGTTGGGGGTCTCGGCCATCGCGGCGATGACGTCGTCGGTGAACGCCGCCGGGTGCGGGCTCGTGAAGCGCACCCGCTCCAGGCCCTCGACCTCGCCGCAGGCCCGCAGCAGCTTGCCGAACGCGAGCCGGTCGCCGAACTCGACGCCGTAGGTGTTGACGTTCTGGCCGAGCAGGGTCACCTCGACGACGCCCTGGGCCACGAGGGCCTCGATCTCGGCGAGGATCTCGCCCGGTCGACGGTCCTGCTCCTTGCCCCGCAGGCTCGGGACGATGCAGAACGTGCAGGTGTTGTTGCAGCCCACCGAGATCGACACCCAGCCGGCGAAGGCCGAGTCGCGCCGGGTCGGCAGGGTCGACGGGAAGGTCTCGAGCGACTCGAGGATCTCGACCTCGGCCCGCTTGTTGTGCCGGGCCCGGTCGAGCAGGGCCGGGAGGCTGCCGATGTTGTGGGTGCCGAAGACGACGTCGACCCAGGGGGCGCGCTTGACGATCGTTGCGCGGTCCTTCTGCGCCATGCACCCGCCGACGGCGATCTGCAGGTCGGGGTTGGCGGTCTTCGCCGGTCGCAGCTGGCCGAGGTTGCCGTAGAGCTTGTTGTCGGCGTTCTCACGCACGGCGCAGGTGTTGAAGACGACGACGTCGGCGACGTCGGGGCGCTGTGCGGTGGGGATGCTGGCGAGGTCGACGTAGCCGGCGGTCTCGAGCAGCCCCGCGAGGCGCTCGGAGTCGTGCACGTTCATCTGGCACCCGTGGGTGCGGACGTCGTAGGTCTTCGGTTCACTCATGGCGTGCACAAGGGTATGCCGCTCCCCCACCGGCGGGGCAATCGTCAGGCCAGCCGGGTGATGGCCACCACGACCTCGAGCGTGGCTGCGGCCCGGCCCGAGTAGATCCCCTTGAACGGTGGCACGTCCTCGTAGTCGCGGCCCCGGGCCACGACGACGTGGTCGGTACCCACCTCGGTGCCGTTGGTGGGGTCGCACGCGATCCACCCGTCGTCCCAGAACTCGACCCAGGCGTGGCTCTCGCCCTTGCTCGTCTCGCCGACGGCCGAGTCCCGCTTGGGCACGAGGTACCCCGACACGTAGCGGGCCGGCACGCCCAGGCTGCGCAGCGCCCCGACGGTGATGTGCGCGAAGTCCTGGCACACCCCCGAGCGCTCGGCCCACGCGTCCTCGCCGCGGCTCTGCACGCCGGTGGTCCCGGGCCGGTACTGCATCTGGGTGCGCACCAGGCCGCAGAGCTCCTCCGCGGCGGCGCGCGGCGTCGGCAGTCCGCGCACGGCATCCGCCAGCTCGGCGATGCCCGAGCCGGGCCGGGTGCGGGCCGAGAGCATCAGCCACTCGTAGCTGCGGTCCTGCACGGCCGGGTCGCGCACCGCCGTCCAGTCCAGGCTCGGCTCGTGCCGTGCGACCTCGGTGCGCTCGACCGTCGAGATGGCCTCGATGTCGAGGCGTGAGTGCTCGGCCAGGCTCTCCATCGCCATGACGTGGGTGCCCCAGTGGTCGACGTAGACGTTGCTCCACGTCATCGGCCGGATCCGGATCCGGTTCTCGAGCGTGGTCTGGCCCGGTTCGTTGACGGGCGTCATCCGCAGCTCGTTGTGGGCCGCCCGGACCCGGCCGTCGTAGCTGAGGGAGGTCGTGTGCACGATCCGCCAGCGCCGCACCTCAGAACACCCCGTCCTTGGTCCAGGTCTGCAGCGGGCCGGACTGGAAGTAGCGCTTGGCGATCGCGTGCGAGGAGGCCATGACGGCGCCCTGCACCCGCTGCATCTGCGCGGGCAGGTCGGCGATGACGTCGGAGGTGGCCCGGAACTCCAGCGAGGTGCGGATCCGGCCGAGCTGCCGGCGGGCCTCGTCGGAGACGCCGATCCGGTCCTCCGGGGGCGAGAGGGCGTCGAGCCGGCGCTCGGCCTCGGTGAGGGCGAAGAACACCGAGCGCGGGAACTCGCGGTCGAGCACGAGGAAGGCGGCGGCACGGTCGTCGCTGAGCAGGCCGCGCTGGCTGCGCATGAACGCCTGTTGCGCACCGCAGCTCGACAGCACGACCGACCACGGCGCTCCCCCACGCGGCAGCCCACCGGTCGCGACCAGCCGGGCGGTCATGTCGGCGCGCTCGAGGCTGCGGCCCAGCACGAGGAAGTCCCAGGCCTCGTCGTGCGACATCGTCGAGTCGGCGATGCCCGACACCAGGGCAGCCCGTTCGCGCACCCACGACAGGTGCCGCTCGGTGGCGACGGTGCGGCCGAAGCCGTGCCACCGGTGCCACGTGGTGTTGATTCCCTCCCAGAGCTCGGTCGAGAGGGTCTCGCGGGCCCGCCGGGCGTTCTCGCGGGCGGCGAACAGGGCCCCGGTGATCGAGCTGGCGTTGGACCGGTCGAAGACGAGCGCGGTGCTGACGTCGGCGAAACCCACCTCACCCTCCAGCGGCAGACCCATGATGACGGCGAGCACGGTGCGCGCGGCGACCGCCTCGTCGGCGCCGGGGTCCTCGAGCAGCTGCAGGCGCAGCACGTCGACGATGCGGGCGGTCCCGTCGGCGCGCTCGGTGTAGCGGCCGATCCAGAACAGCGACTCGGCGATCCGGCTCAGCACGGCTCGCTCCGCCGACGCCGCGCGGCCGAGGACTGCTGCTGCTGTTGCTGCTGCTCACGCATGCTGTCCTCGTGGGATGCCGTGGGCGCGCTCATGACGACCACCTCGCGGTTGTCCGGCGAGCCGGCTCGGGGCGTTGCCCGTGGGGCGCCGGTCGGAGAGCACCCAGGTGTCCTTGGAGCCGCCGCCCTGGCTGGAGTTGACGACCAGCTCGCCCTCGGGGAGGGCCACGCGGGTCAGGCCGCCCGGGAGCACCCGCACCCGCTCGCCGTCGTTGACCGCGAACGGGCGCAGGTCGACGTGGCGGGGGGCGAGCTTGCCGTCGATGAAGGTCGGCACGGTCGAGAGCTGCACCACCGGCTGCGCGATCCAGCCGCGCGGGTCGGCCCTGAGCTGCTTGCGCACCTTGTCGAGGGTGGCGGCGTCGGCCTTCGGGCAGACGACCAGACCCTTGCCGCCCGAGCCGTCGACCGGCTTGACGACCATCTCCTCGAGGTGGTCGAGCACGTGCTGCAGGGCCGCCGGCTCGTCGCAGCGGAAGGTGTCGACGTTGCCCAGGATCGGGTCCTCGTCGAGGTAGAACCGGATCAGCTCGGGCAGGTAGGAGTAGATCAGCTTGTCGTCGGCGACGCCGTTGCCGATGGCGTTGGCGACGGTGACCCGTCCGCTGCGCATCGCCGACACGAGGCCGGCGACCCCGAGCACCGAGTCGCCCCGGAAGTGCACCGGGTCCAGGAACTCGTCGTCGACCCGGCGGTAGATGACGTCGACCGGGCGGTCACCCTTGGTCGTGCGCATCCGCACCTGGCCGCCGACGCAGACCAGGTCGCGTCCCTCGACGAGCTCGACGCCCATCATCCGGGCCAGCAGGGCGTGCTCGAAGTAGGCCGAGTTGAAGACGCCGGGGGTGAGCACGACGACCGTCGGGTCGCTGGCGCCGTCGGGCGCCGAGGCCCGCAGCGCGGCGAGCAGCATCCGCGGGTAGTCGTGCACCGGGCGGATCCGCATCGTCGCGAAGGCCTCGGGGAAGACGTTGGCCATCGCGCGCCGGTTGGCGATGACGTAGCTGACGCCCGAGGGCACCCGCACGTTGTCCTCGAGCACCCGGAAGGTGCCCTCCTCGTCGCGCACCAGGTCGACGCCGGCGACGTGCACCCGGACGCCGTTGCTGGGCCGGATGCCCATGACCGCCCGGTGGTAGTGCTTCGAGCTCGCGATCAGTCGCCACGGGATGACGCCCTCGTGGACGGCGCGCGGGATCTCGCCCTCGCGCGAGTAGATGTCGTCGAGGAAGGACTCCAGCGCGGTGACCCGTTGCACCACGCCGGAGTCGATGACCTGCCACTCGTGCGCCGAGATCACCCTCGGCACGGCGTCGAGGGGGAACGGCCGCTCCTCGCCCGCGTAGTCGAAGGTGACGCCCTGGTCGAGGTAGGAGCGTGCCAGGGTGTCGGCGCGCTCCTTGAGGGTGCCGGCCCGCATCGCGCGCAGCGTGTGGAACACCGGCTTGTAGGCCGTGCGCGGGGATCCGGGCTCGGACAGCATCTCGTCCCAGGCGACGCCGAGCCGGTAGTCGTCGAAGAGGCCGCCGGCGTCGTCGGGTCCCGTCGGCTCGCTCACGTGACGAACCTATGGCCACGACGTGAACCTGTCATTCCGCCCGTGTCACCGGGAGGTTTCGCAGCAACCCGCCCGCGGCCCCTCAGGGGCGGCTGGCACGATGGGCCGCGCCGACCCCTGCGAGAGGACCCTGCGTGCGCACGCTGCTCAACATCATCTGGTTCGTCTTCGGCGGACTGTGGCTGGCCCTGGGCTACGCCCTGGCCGGGGTGGTCTTCTGCATCCTGATCCTCACCATCCCGCTCGGGGTGGCGTCGTTCCGGATGGCGCACTACGCCCTGTGGCCGTTCGGGCGGGCCGTGGTGCCCAAGGAGGGCGCGGGAGCCGGTGCGGTGGTGCTCAACGTCGTGTGGATCGTCCTGGCCGGGTGGTGGCTCGCCCTGATCCACGTCGTCACCGCGGTCGTCCAGGCGATCACGATCATCGGCATCCCGCTGGCCGATCGCCAACCTGAAGATGGTGCCGATCTCGCTGGTGCCCTACGGCAAGCAGATCGTGCGCACCGACTCGCTCCCGCCCGACCAGCGCCCGGCGCACTCGCTCTGAGCGCGGCGGTCGCGACCGCTCAGTCGCGCTGGTGCTCGGGCGCCTCGCGGACCGCCTCGCGCACGACCCGCATCGCGACGTCGGAGCCGTAGCCCTTGCGGGCGAGCATCCCGGCGAGCCGGCGGGTCTGAACGACCGGGTCGAGCCCGCTCATCGAGCGCAGCTTCTTGGCGACCAGCTCGCGGGCGCGGTCCTCCTCGTCGTGCGGGTCGACCTCGTCGAGCGCTGCCTGCGCGGTCTCGTCGTCGACGCCCTTGCGGCGCAGCTCGTGCGCCAGCGCCCGTCGGGCCAGGCCGCGCCCGGCCTGCTGCGAGCGGACCAGCATGCCCGCGTAGGCGACGTCGTCGACCAGCCCGACCTCCTCCATCCGGTCGAGCACGGCGGCCGCGACGTCGTCGGGGCAGTCCTTGCGGCGCAGGGCCTGCTCGAGCTGGGCACGGCTGCGGGGGGTGGCGGTGAGCTGGCGCAGCACGATCTGGCGAGCCCAGTCGTGCGGGTCGGGCTCGCTGCCCCGGGTGCGGGGGTCTGCCTCGGGGTCCGGCGGAGGAGGGGCCACGCCGGACGACCCCACCGCCCACGGGGGCGGAGGGGTCGTCGAGTCGGCGAACGGCATACCGAGTGGTGTGGCTGGGGTCAGAACTCGACCGAGATCTCGGGGACGGCGGCCAGGGCGGCGTCGAGCTTGGGGACACCGATGCCCAGCTTGTCCTTGATCTTCTTCTCGAGCTCGTCGGCGAGGTCGGGGTTGTCCTTGAGGAAGACGCGGGCGTTCTCCTTGCCCTGGCCCAGCTGGTCGCCGTCCATCGTGTACCAGGCGCCGGCCTTGCGGACGAAGCCCTGCTCGACGCCCATGTCGATCAGGCCGCCCTCGCGCGAGATGCCCTGGCCGTAGAGGATGTCGAACTCGGCCTGCTTGAACGGCGGGCTCACCTTGTTCTTGACGACCTTGCAGCGGGTGCGGTTGCCGACCGCGTCGGTGCCGTCCTTGAGGGTCTCGATGCGCCGCACGTCGAGCCGGACCGAGGCGTAGAACTTCAGCGCCTTGCCACCGGTGGTGGTCTCGGGCGAGCCGAACATGACGCCGATCTTCTCGCGCAGCTGGTTGATGAAGATCGCCGTGGTGCCGGTGGTGTTGAGGGCACCGGTGATCTTGCGCAGCGCCTGGGACATCAGCCGGGCCTGCAGGCCCACGTGGCTGTCGCCCATCTCGCCCTCGATCTCGGCGCGGGGCACGAGCGCCGCGACCGAGTCGATGACGATGATGTCGAGGGCGCCGGAGCGGATCAGCATGTCGGCGATCTCGAGGGCCTGCTCCCCGGTGTCGGGCTGGGAGACGAGCAGGGCGTCGGTGTCGACACCGAGGGCCTTGGCGTACTCGGGGTCGAGCGCGTGCTCGGCGTCGATGAACGCCGCGATGCCGCCGGCCTTCTGCGCGTTGGCGACCGCGTGCAGCGCGACGGTGGTCTTGCCCGAGCTCTCGGGGCCGTAGATCTCGACGACCCGGCCGCGGGGCAGCCCGCCGATGCCGAGCGCGAGGTCGAGGGCGATCGACCCGGTGGGGATGACCTCGATGGGCGGGCGGACGTCGTCGCCGAGGCGCATGACGGCACCCTTGCCGTGCTGCTTCTCGATCTGGGCCATCACCGAGGACAGCGCCTTGTCCTTCTCGTTGCCGGGGGCAGCGGCCACCGGGTTGGGCATCACGCTTCCGCGAGCACTACCAGCCATGTCACACCTGTTCCTTCGTGTCGTGCAGCGAGCGCGCCCACCGGCGACCAGCTCTCGCCGTCGGTCTCGTCGCGAGGTCTGGTCAGACGCTAGGCGACGGCACCGACAGCGGTCACGGGCTGCCGTGGGCCTGTGGACGAGTGCTGTCGGGGGCGCCACCTGTGGACGACCCTAGCCGAACACGTGTTCGACGTGGCGGCGCGACACGCGGCACGCCGACGACCTACGCCGAGGGCACCGCGACCCCCCACATCGCGGCGACGTGCCGGGCATCGGTCCCGCAGCAGCCGCCGACGACACGCAGGTCGGGCAGCAGTGCGGCGAGGCCGGTCTGGTCGTGCGCGAGCGCCACGGGGTCGCCCTCGTCGAGCTCCTCGGCGGCGTCGAGCTCGGCGTGGCTGAGGGCCGACGCGTTGACCCGGGTGCCACCGATCCGCCCGAGCCAGGGACCCGCATCCGCCAGTCCGGCGGCCACGTGCGAGGGGTGGGCGCAGTTGACCACGAACCAGTCGGGTGGAGCCGCCTCGTCGACCGCCTCGACGGCGGCACGCAGGGCGGTGCCGTCGGGCAGCCGCCCGTCGGTCTCGACGGTGAACCCCACCGACACCGGCAGCCCGGCCTCGCGGGCCGCCAGCACGATGCCGACCGCCTCGCTGACCGTGGTGATGGTGAGGGCGGTGACGAGGTCGGCCCCCTCGTCGGCGAACACCTGCACCTGCGGGAGGTGGTAGTCGCGGGCCTCCCACGGGTCGACCGCGTCGCCCGCGACGTAGCCGTCACCGCGCGGGCCGACCAGGCCGGCCACCACGACGTCCGGCACGTCGTCGGAGAACTGCTCCGCGAGGGCCGCCACGAAGTGCACGGCGTCGGCGTTTGCCTCGGCGAGACCGTCGGCCCCGACCCCGAGCTTCGCGCCCCAGTCGTGGTTGGCGCGCCAGGTCGGCGTCTCGAGGAACAGCCCGGCACCAGCCGCCGAGGCGATGCCGGCGTACGCGGCGTAGTACGACGCGAGCAGGTCGCGCCCCTTGGGGTCGACGAGGAGCGGGAAGGCCGCGAACTCGGCCAGCTCCACGCCGTGGTGGAAGATCAGGTCGGTCTCGATCCCTCCGTCGGTGACGTAGCCCGGCAGGGCCGGGTCCGGTGTCCAGGACGGCCGCCCACGATCGCTCATCGAGCAAGTCTGCCGTGGAGCCGGCGACCAGGTCGACCCCTGTCGAGGGTCAGGTCAGCAGCAGCTTCTCGATCCGCCGCGACGCCCCGACGATGCCGATGACGCCGAGCACCGCGAGGTAGGCGACGTGGCCGAGCAGCGACCAGCTCACCTCGCCCAGCATCAGCGCCCGTTCGAGAGCGACGCCCTGGTAGAGCGGCGTGGCCCCGACCACCCACTGCAGCGAGGGCGGGTAGGTCGACAGCGGGAAGAACGTCGCGGAGAAGAGGAACATCGGCTGGATCGCCAGGGTGACGTAGTCGAAGTGCTGCCAGCTCTTCATGTACGTGGTGGCGAACATGCCGATCGCGCCGAAGGCGAGCCCGATGAGGACCGCGGCCGGCACGGCGAGCAGCGCCCACCACGACTGGACCAGGCCGGCGACGAGCGCGACGACGAGGAACATCGCCGAGTAGAGCGCGCCCCGCATCAGTGACCAGGTGATCTCGCCGACGGCGATGTCGCGGGGGCCGATCGGCGTCGCCAGCAGGGCGTCGTAGAGCCGCTGGTACTTCAGCTTGAAGAACACGTTGTAGGTGCTGTCGGCGATGGCCCCGTTCATCGCCGACGAGGCGAGCAGCGCCGGCGCGACGAAGGCCGCGTAGGGCACCGTCTTCCCGCCGTCGGTGGTGACGTCGCCGACGAGCGTGCCGAGGCCGACGCCGATGGAGAACAGGTAGAACACCGGCTCGACGAAGCCGCTGAGCAGCAGCAGCCAGGCCCGGCGGAAGGCCGTCATGTTCCGCCCGACCACGTGCCGGGCCAACCCCAGCCCCGCGGGGAACGGCAGCGAGCGCGAGGCGCGCGCGGCGGTCTGCACGGCGCTCACGAGACCAGCCTCCGGGTGAACGAGCGGCGGGCGAGCACCCAGCCGACCCCCACGTAGAGCAGGAGCACAGCCAGGTGCACCACACCGAGCCATCCGGGTGCGGTGCCGGTGGAGGCGTCGCGGGAGAGCTCGACGCCGTGCCACAGCGGGGTCACCCAGGCGAGCGGCTGCATCCACACGGGCAGCTGGTCGACGGGGAAGAACGTCCCGGAGAACAGCATCAGGGGCGTGACGACGAACCGGAACAGGATGCTGAAACCGTTGTCGTTGTCGAGCCGGGCGGAGAGGGCGAAGGTGGGCACGGCGAAGGCGAGGCCGGTGAGCACGGCGACCGGGACGGCCAGCACCACCCACCACGAGGCGAACGCGCCGAACGGTGCCGCGACGACCACGAAGATCAGCGCCCCGGTGAAGAGGTGGAACGCGACGACGGCGAGGTGACCACCGAGCACCTCGACGACCCGCAGCGGCGTGGCGAGCATCGCGGCGTACATCTGGTTCCACTTGATGTAGCCCATGACCGCGTAGGTCGACTCGCCGAAGGCGGTCATCATCGCCTGCATCGCGAGGATGCCGGGCACGACGAACTGCAGGTACGGCAGGCCGTCGACGCCTCCGGCGCTCTCGTCGACGAGCGCCCCCAGGCCCAGGCCCATCGACAGCAGGAAGAACAGCGGCGACAGGAAGCGACCGATGATCGAGCCGCGCCAGGTGCGTCGGTAGACGAGGAAGTGGTGGGCCATGACCGACCCCAGCCGCTCGGGCGTGGTCGTGGGGCGGCGCGCCCCGAAGCCCAGGCGGCCGCTCGGCGTGCGCGGGGAGACCCGCTCGGGCGTCTGCGTGCTCATCAGTCGACCAGGCTGCGGCCGGTGAGGTGGAGGAAGACGTCCTCCAGCGTCGAGCGACGCACGAGCGACGACAACGGCTGGACGCCGCGGGCGTGCACGCTGGCGAGCGCGGTGTCGCCGTCGTGGGCGTAGACGAGCAGCCGGTCGGGCAGCACCTCGAGCCGCTCCCCCACCCCGGTGACCGCGTCGACGTGCTGCTCCTGCTCGTCGGGGTCGAAGCGCAGCTCGAGCACCTCACGGGTCGAGTGCTCCTCGATGAGCGCGCGCGGGCTGCCCTCGGCGACGATGCGGCCGTGGTCCATGACGACGAGCCGGTCGCACAGCTGCTCGGCCTCGTCCATGTAGTGCGTCGTGACGATGAGGGTGACGCCCTCGCGCTTGAGCCGGAAGAGCCTGTCCCACAACACGTGCCGCGCCTGGGGGTCGAGGCCGGTCGTGGGCTCGTCGAGCAGGAGCACCTCGGGGTCGTTCATCAGGCTGCGCGCGATGGTGAGCCGGCGCTTCATCCCCCCGCTGAGCGGCTCGACCCGGTCGTGGCGCCGCTCGGTGAGCTGTGCGAACGCGAGCAGCTCGTCGGCGCGCGTGCGCACCTCGTGGCGGCTCAGCCCGAAGAAGCGGCCGTAGACCCAGAGGTTCTCCTCGACCGAGAGGTCCTCGTCGAGGATGTCGTTCTGCGGGCACACGCCCAGCCGGGCCCGGATCGCCGGGCCGTCGGATGCCGGGTCGAGCCCGAGGATGGTCAGCTCGCCGCCGGTGACCGGCGAGACGCAGCCGACCATGCGCATGGTGCTCGACTTGCCGGCGCCGTTGGGGCCGAGGAAGCCGAAGGCCTCGCCGCGGCGGACGTCGACGTCGATGCCGTCGACTGCCGTGAAGTCGCCGAACCGCTTGGTCAGCCCCCGCGCCCGCACCAGGATGTCGTCGCCCACCGCACGGACCCTAGTCGAGGGCGCCGACATGCTCCACGGGGTTTGCTCAGCCGCGCGGTGGCTTGTCGAGGCCGTGCCGCCGGTTCTCGGGCACGTCCATCGCGTCGCACAGCGCCAGCCAGACGTCGCGCGGCGGCAGCCCGGCCTCGAGCGCCTCCACCGCGGTGCGGCCCCCGAGCACGGACATGTGGGTGGAGCCGGCGAGCGAGTGCGCGTACGCCGCACCGAACTCGTCCTCGGCAAGGGCCCAGAACCGTGAGACGCGCATGGCCGGATCGTATGCCGTGCCGTCACCCCCATCCGCCACCGGCATACTGGCCCGATGCGCCTGATCACCGCCGCTGAGGTGCCCGCCTCGCCTGCCCGCGTCCACGCGCCGACCGCGCCCCCGGTGCGGGTCGGCCTCGTCCAGCACGCCTGGGACGCCGACGCCGACCGGTTGCGCGCGACCCTCCTCGACGGCATCCGCACGGCGGCCGACGAGGGCGCCCGCATCGTCTTCCTCCCCGAGCTCACCCTCTCGCGCTACCCCGCCGACGCGCTGCCGTCCGGGCGGCCCGACACCACGGCCGAGTCGCTCGAGGACGGGCCGACGGTGACCTTCGCGCGCGAGGCCGCCGCGGCGTCCGGGGTCCTCGTGCACGCGTCGCTCTACGAGCGGGCTCCCGCCCCCGACGGCACCGACGACGGGCTGGGCTTCAACACCGCTGTGCTCGTCGCGCCGAGCGGCGAGGTCGTGGCGCGCACCCGCAAGACGCACATCCCGGTGACCGCGGGCTACTACGAGGACAAGTACTTCCGTCAGGGCCCGCCCGACGACGCCTACCCGGTCTACGACCTCGCCGACCCCGGACTGCGCCTGGGGATGCCGACCTGCTGGGACGAGTGGTTCCCCGAGGTCGCCCGCGCCTACGGCCTGGCCGGTGCCCAGGTGCTCGTCTACCCGACCGCCATCGGCAGCGAGCCCGACCACCCCGACTTCGACACCCAGCCGCTGTGGCAGCACACCATCGTCGGGCACGCCATCGCCAACGGGCTCTTCGTCGTGGTGCCCAACCGCTACGGCACCGAGGGCCTCATCACGTTCTACGGGTCGTCGTTCATCGCCGACCCGTACGGTCGCGTGCTCGTGCAGGCACCGAGGGACGAGGCGGCCGTGCTCGTCGCCGACCTCGACCTCGCCCAGGGCCGCGACTGGATCGACCTCTTCCCGTTCCTGTCGACGCGCCGTCCCGACTCCTACGCCGCGCTCACCGCCCCGACCCGGCCCGAGCACCAGCGGGAGGTCTGACCGTGGCGACCTCGTCGAACCAGTGGCGGATGCCGGCCGAGTGGGCCCCGCACGAGCGCACCTGGATGGCGTGGCCCTCCGCCGGCTACACCCTGGGTGACACCGAGGCGGACGCCGAGGAGGCCCGCAGCACGTGGGCGGCGGTCGCTCGGGCGGTGGCCCGGTTCGAGCCCGTCACCGTCGTGGCCGCGCGCGCCGACGAGATGCTCGCGCGCGACTCGCTCGGCGAGCGCATCGAGGTCGTGACCACGCCCCTCGACGACGCGTGGATGCGCGACATCGGGCCGACCTTCGTGGTCGGGGCCGACGGCAGGCTGGGCGCGGTCGACTGGGTGTTCAACGGCTGGGGAGCCCAGCCCTGGGCGACCTGGGACGAGGACACCCGGGTGGCGTCCTTCGTCGCGGCACGGGCCGGTGCCACGCGGATCCTGTCCGACCTGGTCAACGAGGGAGGCGGCATCCACGTCGACGGCCTGGGCACCGTGCTGCTCACCGAGACCGTGCAGCTCGACCCGGGACGCAACCCCGGGCTGACCCGCGCCGACGTCGAGGCCGAGATGGCCCGGACCATCGGCGCCACGACCTGCATCTGGCTGCCGCGAGGGCTGACCCGTGACTACGACGAGTTCGGGACCCGTGGGCACGTCGACATCGTCGCCACCTTCGCCTCCCCCGGCGTCGTGCTGCTGCACTGGCAGGGCGACCCCGGCCACCCCGACCACGAGGTCTCGGTCGAGCTCGAGGGGCTGCTGTCGTCGGCGCGCGACGCCCGCGGCGAACCGCTCGAGGTCGTGCGGGTGCCGGCGCCCAAGACCCTCGAGGACGACGAGGGGCCGGTCGACTGGAGCTACATCAACCACCTCGTCGTCAACGGCGGCGTGGTCGCCTGCACCTTCGACGACCCCCAGGACGACGACTCCCTCGCCCTGCTCGAGCGCGCGTACGAGGGTCGCCGGGTCGTGGGTGTCGACGCGCGTCCGCTCTTCGACCGCGGCGGCGGCATCCACTGCATCACCCAGCAGCAGCCCCGCCTCTGAGCCCGCTCGTCGCCGGCCTCAGCCGGCGACCGTGGTGCGCATGACGCAGTTGCGCAGGCCCTTGGGTCGCACGTAGGCGAACCCGACTCGCTCGTAGAGCGCCCGGGTGCCGTCGTAGAGCACCGACACCTTCCGGCCGTCGGTGGTGTCGTGCGGGTAGCCCTCGACGACACCGCCTCCGGCCTGCGCGATGAGGTCGAGGGCGCCGCGCAGGGCGAGCTCGGTGACGCCCTGCCGGCGGTACTTCTTGTCGACGAAGATGCAGGTGACCCGGTAGTCGGGGACGACGTCCTGGGTCTCGTCGTACTGCTTGCGGTGGTAGATGTTCGGCAGCTCCTCGGGTGGGCCGTACTGCGCCCAGGCCACGGCCTCCGTGCCGTCGACCACGAGCGCCGCGTGCGCCCGGCCCTCCTCGACCAGGCGCTGCTTGAGCGAGCGGTTGTCGTCGGCGTCGAAGGTCTTGTCGTCGTGCATCGTCTGGAAGTACGTGCACCAGCAGCCGCCGAACACCCCGTTGTGCCGCTCCATGAGCCGCGCGTAGGCGTCCCACGTCTGCGGGGTGAGGGCCTCGACCGTGTAGCTCGTCATGCCCTGGCATCCTGCCACCGCCGTGTCGGTGGCGGGTGAGAGGCTGACCCCCACATGTCCGGCGACGTCCTCGACCGCTTCTCCCCCGCCACCGCCGCGTGGTTCCGGAGCAGCTTCAGCGCGCCCACCGCCGCCCAGGAAGGCGCGTGGGAGGCGGTCAGCAGCGGCCACCACGCCCTCGTCGTCGCGCCCACCGGCTCCGGCAAGACCCTGTCCGCGTTCCTCTGGGCACTCGACCGGCTCGCGTCGCAACCCGTCCCGGAGGCGCGCAAGGAGCGGTGCCGGGTCCTCTACGTCTCGCCGATGAAGGCGCTCGCCGTCGACGTCGAGCGCAACCTGCGCAGCCCCCTGGTCGGCATCCGTCATGCCGCCACCCGGCTCGGCCTGCCCGAGCCCGACATCTCGGTCGCGGTGCGCTCGGGCGACACCCCGGCCGACGAGCGCCGTGCCTTCGCGCGCACGCCCACCGACGTGCTCATCACCACGCCCGAGTCGCTGTTCCTCATCCTCACCTCCGCGGCACGTGAGGCCCTGGCCGGCGTCGAGACGGTCATCGTCGACGAGGTGCACGCCCTCGCCGGCACCAAGCGCGGGGCCCACCTGGCCCTCAGCCTCGAGCGGCTCGACGCGCTCCTGCCCCGGCCCGCCCAGCGGATCGGGTTGTCCGCCACCGTCCGTCCCGTCGAGGAGGTCGCCCGCTACCTCGCCGGCGGGCGTCCGGTCGACGTCGTGCAGCCGCCGTCGACCAAGCAGTGGGACCTGCGGGTCGTCGTCCCGGTGCCCGACATGTCCGAGCTCGGGCAGCCCACGGGCGACCTCAGCGGGGCCGCGGCCGGGCCGGAGCAGCGGGCCTCGATCTGGCCGCACGTCGAGGAGCGCATCGTCGACCTCGTCGCCGAGCACACCTCGACCCTCGTCTTCTCCAACAGCCGCCGCCTCGCCGAGCGGCTCACCACCCGGCTCAACGAGATCTGGGAGGAGCGGGTCGAGGCGGCCGAGGGGGCCGAGACCGTCACCGCCCCGGATGCCGCGCCGCGCGCCGCGACGCTCGCCCACAGCCCGGCGCAGGTCATGGCGCAGTCCGGGGCCTCGCGCGGCGCACCCGCCGTGCTCGCCCGTGCCCACCACGGGTCGGTGAGCAAGGAGCAGCGCGCCAGCATCGAGGAGGACCTGAAGTCGGGGCGCCTCCCCGCCGTCGTCGCCACGAGCAGCCTCGAGCTGGGCATCGACATGGGGGCGGTCGACCTCGTGGTGCAGGTCGAGTCGCCGCCGTCGGTGGCCTCGGGGCTGCAGCGGGTCGGGCGCGCCGGCCACCAGGTCGGGGCGGTCAGCCGAGGGGTGCTCTTCCCCAAGTTCCGCGGCGACCTCGTGCAGACGGCCGTCGTCGTCGAGCGGATGCTGGCCGGGCAGATCGAGGCCCTGCACCTGCCGGCCACCCCCCTCGACGTGCTCGCCCAGCAGGTGGTGGCCATGTGCGCCCTCGACGAGTGGACCGTCGACGACGTCCTCGCCCTGGCGCGCCGCTCGGCCTCCTACTCCACGCTCACCCGGCCCGTCCTCGACTCGGTGCTCGACATGCTCGCGGGGCGCTACCCCAGCGACGAGTTCGCCGAGCTGCGCGCCCGCATCACCTGGGACCGCCTCTCCGACACCCTCACCGGCCGCCGCGGCGCCCAGCGGCTCGCCGTCACCTCGGGGGGCACCATCCCCGACCGTGGGCTCTATGCCGTGTTCCTCGCCACCGGCGAGGGGCCCGGGCGGCGGGTCGGCGAGCTCGACGAGGAGATGGTCTACGAGTCGCGGGTCGGCGACCTGTTCACCCTCGGCACGAGCACCTGGCGCATCGAGGACATCACCCACGACCGCGTGCTGGTCACCCCGGCGCCCGGTCTCCCCGGGCGGCTGCCGTTCTGGAAGGGCGACTCGCTGGGCCGCCCCGCGGAGCTGGGCCGAGCCGTCGGCGCGTTCGTGCGCGAGCTCGAGGCGCTCACCCCCGATGCCGCGCGCGAGCGGGTGATGGCCGCCGGCCTCGACTCGTGGGCGGCCGACAACCTGCTCGGCTACCTGCGCGAGCAGCGTGAGGCCACCGGGCACGTGCCCGACGACCGGGCCATCGTCGTCGAGCGGTTCCGCGACGAGCTCGGCGACTGGCGGGTCGCCATCCTGTCGCCGTTCGGCGCCCAGGTGCACGCCCCGTGGGCCCTGGCCGTGAGCGCCCGGATGCGCGACCGGTTCGGGGTCGACGTGCAGGCGATGCACGGCGACGACGGCATCGTGCTGCGCCTGCCCGACCTCGAGCTCGACGACCTCGAGGGCGTGCGCGAGCGCGGGGTCGGCCGTGAGCTGCTCGACCTGGTCACCCTCGACCCCGATGACGTGCGCGGCATCGTCACCGACGAGATCGGCGGCTCGGCGCTGTTCGCCGCCCGGTTCCGTGAGTGCGCGGCCCGCGCCCTGCTGCTCCCCCGTCGCCGCCCCGACCGGCGCCAGCCGCTGTGGCAGCAGCGCCAGCGGGCCTCGCAGCTGCTCGAGGTCGCGAGCCAGTACCCGACCTTCCCGATCGTGCTCGAGGCCGTGCGCGAGTGCGTCCAGGACGTCTTCGACGTGCCCGGCCTGGTCGACCTGATGCGCGACATCGGCTCGCGCCGGGTCACCGTCGTCGATGTCGAGAGCAGCACGCCGAGCCCGTTCGCGAAGTCGCTGCTCTTCGGCTACGTCGCGCAGTTCCTCTACGAGGGCGACTCACCGCTCGCCGAGCGCCGGGCCGCGGCCCTGGCGCTCGACCCGAGCCTGCTCGCCGAGCTGCTCGGCACGAGCGAGGGACTGGCTCTGCGCGACCTGCTCGACGCCGAGCAGATCGCCCGCACCGAGGCCGAGCTGCAGCGGCTCACACCCGAGCGGGCCGCTCGCGACTCCGACGACGTCCTCGACCTGCTGCGCTCGCTGGGGCCGCTGCCGGTCGACGGCATCCTCGCCCGCTGCCGCGAGGGCACCAGCGGCGACGACGTCGAGGCCTGGCTCGCCGGGCTCCACGACGCCCGCCAGGTCATCGCGGTGCGGGTCGCCGGCGAGGACCGGTGGTCGGCCATCGACGACGCCTCCCGGCTGCGCGACGCGCTCGGCGTCTCGCTGCCCCCCGGCGTGCCGCAGGCCTTCCTCGAGCCCGTGGCCGACCCGCTCGGCGACCTCGTCGCCCGCTACGCCCGCACCCACGTGCCGTTCCACGCGGTCGAGGTGGCCCGCGCCTACGGGCTGGGTCCCGCCGTCGCGCACGCGGCCCTGACCCGGCTGGTGTCGTCGGGGCGCGTCGTCGAGGGCGAGCTGCTGCCCACCGGTGGTGGCGGCACCGAGTTCTGCGACGCGGAGGTGCTGCGCCTGCTGCGGCGCCGCTCGCTCGCGGCGCTGCGCGCCGAGGTCGAGCCGGTCACCCCGGTCGAGCTGTCCCGGTTCCTGCAGGACTGGCAGGGAGTCGGTGGCCGGTTGCGCGGGCGCGACGGCCTGCTCCGCGTCATCGAGCAGCTCAGCGGCGCCGTGCTGCCGGCCAGCGCGCTCGAGTCCCTCGTCCTGCCCGCGCGCGTCGCCGACTACTCCCCCGCCCTGCTCGACGAGCTGATGGCCACCGGTGAGGTGCTCTGGTGCGGCCACGGCTCGCTACCCGGCGACGACGGCTGGATGTCGCTGCACCTCGCCGACTCCGCGCACGTCACCCTGCCCGGGCCAGACCCCGACCGGGTGCCGTCGCCCGAGGGCCTCGCGGTGCTCGATGCCCTGGCCGGTGGCGGGGCCCACTTCTTCCGCACCCTGGCCGAGCAGGTGGCGTCCACCGACGACCAGGGTCTCGCCACGACACTCTGGGACCTGGTCTGGTCGGGGCGGGTCACCGGCGACACGTTCGCCCCGGTGCGCGCGCTGCTGTCCGGCGGGCGCACGGCCCACCGCCGTATGCCCAGCGGACCCCGGCGCACCAGGTATGCCGGCCGCCGCGGCCCGCTCGGCGGGCTGGGTGCCGCTCCGTCGCGCCCCACGCTGCCGGCGCGCACCGGCCCACCGCAGGTCACCGGGCGCTGGTCGCTGCTGCCGCCGGTCGACCTCGACCCCACGCTGCGCGCCTACGCCACGGCCGAGCTGCTGCTCGACCGGCACGGCATCCTCACCCGTGGGGCGACGGCCGCCGAGGACGTCCCCGGCGGGTTCGCCGCCATCTACCGCGTGCTGGGACGGGCCGAGGAAGCCGGCCGGGTGCGCCGCGGCTACTTCGTCGAGGGCCTTGGTGCCTCACAGTTCGGCACGACCGGTGCGGTCGACCGGCTGCGCGGCGGCTCGGGGTCGTCCGGCCCGGGTGACCGGGGCAAGGGGTCGCCGACCGCCGTGGTGCTCGCCGCCAGCGACCCGGCCAACCCCTACGGCGGGGCGCTCTCCTGGCCCGACCGCGCGGTCGACCCGGCAGCCGACGGCGATGGCGACGACGCGCCCGACGCCAAGCCCGCCGACAAGCGGCGGCGGCACCAGCCGGGCCGCAAGGCGGGTGCCGTCGTCGTGCTCGTCGACGGCGACCTCGTGCTCTACGTCGAGCGCGGCGGGAAGACGCTGCTCACCTACTCCGACGACCCCGACCGGCTCCGATCAGCGGCGGCCGCCCTCGCCGACGCGGTGCGGCAGGGCAGCCTGGGCCGCATCACGGTCGAGAAGGCCGACGGCGGCCAGGTCCTCGGGTCGAGCCACCCGGTCGTCACGGCCCTCGAGGAGGCCGGATTCCACCTCACCCCGCGCGGGCTGCGGATGCGCAGGTGATCGCTCGTGCCCGAGGGTGACACCGTGCACCGCACCGCCGACCGGCTCGATGCCGCACTGCGCGACACGGTGGTCGAGCGGGCCGAGCTGCGCTGGCCCTCGGTGCCCGACGTCGACCTCAGCGGGTCGCGCACCCTCGAGGTCGTGGCCCGCGGCAAGCACCTGCTGCACCGGTTCGACACGGGGTCCACGCTGCACACCCACCTGCGGATGGAGGGGCAGTGGCGGGTCGAGCACCCGGGCGCGCGCACCGAGCAGGTGCTGCGACGCCACGACCTGCGGGCCGCCGTGCTCACCGCCCGGTGGTCGGCGTTCGGCCTGCGCCTCGGCATGCTCGACCTCGTGCCCACGGCCCGCGAGTCCGACCTCGTCGGCCACCTCGGGCCCGACGTGCTCGGCCCCGACTGGGATGCCGCGGTGGCGGCGGCGCGGGTCACGGCATCCACGGGCTTCGTCGGCGACGTCTTGCTCGACCAGCGGGTGCTGTGCGGGGTGGGCACCTTCTGGGCCAGCGAGATCCTGTTCATCGAGCGGGTGCTGCCCTGGACCCCGGCGGCCGACCTCGACCCCGAGCGGGTCCGAGCCCTCCTCGAGCGGCTGCACCGCCTGATGGACACCGCCCGCCGCACCGGCTGGCAGGGCAGCACCGGCATCCAGCGCACGGGTGAGGAGGCCTACGTGCACGCACGGTCGGGCCGACCGTGCCGTCGGTGCGGCGACACGGTGCGGGTGGCGATGACGGGCGTGGCCCCCCGCCAGCGAACGATGTTCTCGTGCCCGACCTGCCAAGGCGGCCTGGCGCCCACTGACGACGGGAGGCCACAGCGGCCGCTGGGCAGCGGCAGGCGACGCTCCTGGGCCGCGGAGGGCTCCTAGGCCGCGGAGGCCGAGACGGTGTCGGACATCTGTTGCCCGACGGGCAGTGACACCGGCGCGGAGAGGGTCTCGACTCGCTCGACGCGCTCTCGCACGAGCTCGAGCACCTCGGACAGGGTCAGGCCGAGACCGGTGCAGACCGATGCGAGCAGCTCGGAGGAGGCCTCCTTGGTGCCGCGCTCGAGCTCACTGAGGTAACCGAGGGAGACGGCGGAGGTCGACGCGACGTCGCGTAGCGTGCGGCCCTGGTCCTGGCGGATCTCGCGCAGGACCTCGCCGAGCTCGTGCCGAAGCAGGATCACGGTGCCTCCTCTCGCTCGTCGGTGCGGACCGTCTGACCGGCCCACATGGTCCACGTTACCCCGAGGGACCCACGCCGTCGCGGAGGTTCTCGAGAGCCCGTGCCAGGAGGCGGAGCACCGCCAGAACGCTGGCGGCACGGATCTCCTCCCGGTCGCCGGTCAACGCCAGCGCCTCGACCTGGATTCCCCAAGGCCCGCTGGCACCCACGAACACCGTGCCCACGGGCCGGCCGTCGGCCGGTTCGGGGCCGGCCACCCCGGTCGTCGACACGCCCACCGCGCACCCCAGCACCTGCCGCACGCCGTCGGCGAGCTGGGCGGCGACGGGCTCGCAGACCGCGCCCTCACGGGCGAGCAGCCCGCGGTCGACCCCGAGCACGTCGGCCTTGACCTCGCTCGCGTAGGCGACCACCCCACCGCGCACGACGGCGGATGCGCCGGGCACGGTGGTCAGAGCCCCGCAGACCAGGCCCCCCGTGAGCGACTCGGCGGTGCCGACCGACAGGTCGAGCTCGCGCAGCCGAGCGATGACCGTGGCGGCGAGGGCTCGCGCCTCGCCGGCAGCACCCGCCCCTGGGGTCACGAGCCGCTGCGACGCTCGCGGGCCGCGGCGGCGCGCTCCGCCCGCTCGGCGCGCTTGCGCTCCGCACGCGGGCTGGTCTGGCGCAGGCGCAGCGCCTGGTTGAGGTAGTCGATGCCCGTGACCACGGTGACGACGACTGCCGCCCCCAGGCAGATCGACGCGGCCCACTCCCACAGGTCGGGCAGCGGCAGGGTCCAGCGCGGGATGACGAACAGCCCGATGCCGAAGGTCTGCAGCAGGGTCTTGACCTTGCCGCCGCGGCCGGCCGCCATGACGCCGTGCCGGATCACCCAGAACCGCACGGCGGTGATGCCCCACTCGCGCACGAGCACGACGATCGTGACCCACCACCAGACCTCGCCGATGATCGACAGCCCGACCAGGGCCATCGTGACGAGGGCCTTGTCGGCGATCGGGTCGACGACCTTGCCGAAGTTGGTCACGAGGCCACGACTGCGGGCCAGGTCGCCGTCGATCCGGTCGGTGATCATCGCGACGGCGAAGACCCCGAACGCCAGCCAGCGGTAGGTGGCGTCGGTGCCGTCGTCGACGAGCAGCAGCCAGCCGAACACCGGCACGAGCAGCAGGCGCAGGATGGTCAGGTAGTTCGCGATGTTCCAGGCGCTCGGCCCCGTGGTGGGCACGGCCGGGCTCGCCGGGTCGACGCCGACCCGGTAGGGGTCGGTGGCACGGCCCTCGGCGAGCGGGCCGGGGCGCACCGGGCGCAGCGGCTTCTCGCTCATCGGGTCTCCACGACCAGGTCGACACCCACGGCGTCGACGACGGTGCCCTCGACGAAGGACCCCACGACCGGCAGCACACCGCCGGCGCCGGCGCGCACGAGGCAGACGCCGTCGACGTCGGGACCCTGGTGCTCGGCGCGACCCACGGCAACCGTCGGGTCGTCGTCGTGCTCCTCCACCAGCACGACGACCCGCTCCCCCACCCGGTCGAGCGCCCGCTGCGCGGTGAGCTCCTCGACCAGGGCGGTGAGTCGCTCCACCCGCTCCGCGACGACCCGGTCGGGCAGCTTGTCATCGAGGTGCTCGGCCTCGGTGCCGTCCTCGTCGGAGTAGCCGAAGACGCCGACGACGTCGAGCCGTGCGGCGGTGAGGAAGCGCTCGAGCTCGTCGACGTCGTCCTCGGTCTCGCCCGGGAACCCGACGATGACGTTGCTGCGCACCCCGGCGAGCGGCTCGCGGGCCCGGACCTTCTCGATCAGCCCGAGGAAGGGCTCGGTGCCGCCGAACCGGCGCATCCGGCGCAGCACGGTGGGCGAGGCGTGCTGGAAGGACAGGTCGTACCACGGCATGACGCCGGGCGTCTCGGCCATCGCCTCGAGCAGCCCGGGTCGCACCTCGGCCGGCTGAAGGTAGGACACCCGCACCCGGTCGACACCCTCGACGGCGGTGAGCTCGGGCAGCAGCTTCTCGAGCAGCCCGATGTCGCCGAGGTCCTTGCCGTACGACGTGGAGTTCTCGCTGACGAGGAACAGCTCACGCACACCACGCTCCCCCAGCCAGCGCGCCTCCGCGATGACGTCGGTGGGCCGGCGCGAGACGAAGGACCCGCGGAACATCGGGATGGCGCAGAACGAGCAGCGCCGGTCGCAGCCGCTGGCGATCTTCAGGGGTGCCCAGGGGCGCGCGTCGAGCCGCGAGCGCACGAAGGCCTCGCCGTCGGCCCCGTGGCCGGGGAGGGCCACGCCGGCGGCGGCCGCGGAGCGGTCGACCGGCGAGAGCGGCAGCAGCATCCGGCGGTCGGACGGCACGTGGGACTTCGGACGCGCTCCGCCGAGGATGGCGGTGAGGTGGCTCGACATGTCGCGGTAGGAGTCGAAGCCGAGCACCGCGTCGGCATCCGGGAGCTCGTCGGCGAGGGTCTGGCCGTAGCGCTCGGCGAGGCAGCCCACGGCGACCACGGCCTTGGTGCGGCCGGTCTCCTTGAGGTCGGCGGCCTCGAGCAGCGTGTCGATCGAGTCCTTCTTGGCCTGCTCGACGAAGCCGCAGGTGTTGACCAGCGCGACGTCGGCGTCGGCCGCGTCGTCGACGAGGGTCCACCCCTCGGCCGCCAGGCGCCCGGCCAGCTCCTCGGAGTCGACCTCGTTCCGGGTGCACCCGAGGGTGACCAGCGCCACGCTGCCGCGGCTCGAGGGAGAGGCCATGCCGCCACTCTAGTTGCGCCACGGCCCGCTCCCGCGCACCCCTAGTAGGGTCCAGCGCATGCCCTCGGACACCTCGGCCCGCATCCGCGACCTCCTCGCCGGGCACCCGGTCGTCGACGGGCACAACGACCTCCCCTGGGAGGCGCGGGAGCGGGCCGGCTACGACTGGGACCGGCTCGACATATCGAAGCCGGGCTGCCCCACCCACACCGACCTGCCGCGCCTGCGGGAGGGCGGGGTCGGTGCCCAGTTCTGGTCGGTCTTCGTCCCGGCCACGCTGCAGGGCGACGCGGCCGTGAGCGCCACGCTCGAGCAGGTCGACGCCGTTCACGCGATGACCGCGCGGTATGCCGACGACCTCGCCCTCGCGACCACCCGCGCCGACGTCGAGCGGGCCTGGTCGCAGGGCCGGATCGCCTCGCTCATGGGGGCCGAGGGCGGTCACAGCATCGACTCCTCGCTCGGCACGTTGCGGATGCTGCACGCGCTCGGGGTGCGGTACCTGACCCTGACCCACAACGACAACGTGCCGTGGGCCGACTCGGCCACCGACGAGCCGGTGCTCGGCGGGCTCTCGCCGTTCGGGCGCGAGGTGGTGCGCGAGATGAACCGGCTCGGCATGCTGGTCGACCTCTCGCACGTGTCGGCCGACACGATGCGCGCCGCCCTCGACGTCGCGCAGGCCCCGGCCGTGTTCTCGCACTCCTCGGCACGAGCCGTGTGCGACCACCCGCGCAACGTCCCCGACGACGTGCTGGCCCGACTCGCGGCGAACGGCGGGGTCTGCATGGTCACCTTCGTGCCGCAGTTCGTGTCGCCGCGGGTCCGGGAGTGGGACCTCGAGACCCGGGAGGCGGCGGCGCTGGCCGGTGTCGACATCGGCGACGACCCGGCCTACGACGCCTTCGTCGCCGAGCGCAGGCTCACCCGTCCCGCGCCGCGGGCCGGCATCGACGACGTCGTGGCCCACTGCGAGCACGTCCGTGAGGTGGCGGGCGCCCGGCACATCGGGCTCGGGGGCGACTACGACGGGGTCGACACGCTCCCTGACGGGCTCGAGGACGTCAGCGCCTACCCCCGGCTGCTGGAGGCACTGGCCGACCGCGGCTGGAGCGACGCCGACCTCGCCGGCCTGACCAGCGGAAACGTGCTGCGCGTGCTCGGCGAGGCCGAGGAGCGGGCCCGCGAGATCGCACTGACGCGTGGGCCGAGCCTGGCCCGGATCGAGGACCTCGACGGAGCACCGGCGTAGGAGCCGCGGCTCACTGCCGGGCGCGGATCACCGTGAGCGCGACCAGCCGCGAGATGACCATCGCCACGTACATGACGCCGGCGAACTGCTCGATGGTGCCGACGGCCCGCGCCTCGGGGAGGATCGGACCCACGTCGCTCAGGCCCACGCTCGTGAGCACGGCGCCGGAGTAGTAGAGCAGCTCGAGGAAGGTGCGCTGCCCCGGCCCGTCGTACGACGTGAAGGAGCCCGCCCAGATCTCCTGGATGGCCAGGTAGATGTAGGCGAAGCCGAAGACGAGCACCGTGAAGCAGGCGCCCACGGCGAACAGCTCGTCCTTGGTGACCCAGGCGTCCTCGAACATGTACGAGATCAGCGCGTACGCCGTGTAGAAGTAGAAGACCGCCAGGGCGCAGTGCGCGGCCACCAGGATGCCGGAACGGTCGCTGAAGAGGCTCCAGACCTCGAACACCGCCGCGGGCAGCGCCAGCGTCACCGAGAGCCAGGTGAGGGCCGGCGTGCTGCGCACGGTGAAGACCGCGGTGATGACGGCCGACAGGCTGAGCAGGGAGATGACCGCACGGCCCCACTCGGAGTCCTCGAGCACCGGGAGCAGCAGGATCACGAGGATCTGCACCCCGAGGAGGAACGCGGAGGGCTGCTTGCGCAGGGTGGCCGCCCACCTTGCCCCCCGGGACGGAGTGTCGCGCAGGTCCTCCCAGGTCGTGCTCATGGCCACACTGTAAGGGCGGCTGCACCACAATGCCGGTATGCCGAGCGCCCTGCTCCTGCCCGTGATCACCTGTGCCGTCGTGCTCGTCGTGAGCGGCGCCGGGAAGCTGCGCGCACCCGACTCGGTCGACTCCGGGTTCACCTCGCTCGAGGTGCCGGGCCGGCTGGACACGGCATTCGTGCGACGTCTGGTGCCGTGGGTCGAGGTGGCCCTGGGGCTGTGGCTGCTGCTCGCCACCGGCCCCGCCCTGGTCCTCGTGGCCGTGCTGGTGCTGCTCCTCTTCGTCGCCTACCTGGTGCTGGTCGTGCGTGCGGTGCGCCGCCCGGAGCCGGTCGACTGCGGCTGCTTCGGAGCGTTCGGTGACTCCCGCGTGACGCGGGTGACGGTGTGGCGCAACGCTGTTCTCGTGCTGTCGGCGGTGCTCTGCGTCGTGGCCGGCCTTCGCGGCGTGGGGGTGATCGGTGGCGTGGTCGACGGCTCGGCCCTGCCGTGGGTCGCCTCGGCCGCGCTGACCGCCGCCGTCGCCGCGCTCGTCACCTACCGCGCACCGGTGCCGGATGCCGGGTCCGCGGCTTCGCTCGAGGGCGGCACCGACGCCGACGCCGACGCCGACGTCGGCTACCAGCGCCGCCTCACCCCGCGCGCCGAGGTGCTGACCGAGGACGGCCGGCTCGTGCTCCTGTCGGAGCAGAGCCGCACGGCCGCACACCTGCTGGTGTTCCTCAGCCCCGGGTGCGGCCCGTGCCGCCGGATCGGCCCCCAGCTCGGCCAGTGGGGCGCCGACCTCGACCCGGTCAGCGTGCGGGCGGTCGTGTCCGCCCAGCCCCAGAGCATCGCGGACATGCCCTACCTCGCGGGTCACGCCTACTTCGACCCGTTCGCCCTCGCCCGCACCGCGTTCGGCGTCGGGACGCCGTCGGCCGTGCTCCTCGGCACCGACGGGATGCTGGCCGGCGGTCCCGTGCAGGGCGAGGACGACGTCACCGCGTTCGTGGCCGAGCTCACCGAGCGCCTACGCGAAGAGGACCCGGTCAGCGACGCCCGGTGAGCTCCCAGGCGTCGTCGCCGCCGTCGTCGTCGCCGTGGTCGACCGCCTCGGGGTAGGAGTCGAGCTCGGCTGCCACGGCGTCGCCGCCGTAGCCGAGCACCGGCACCTCCGAGGTGTCGTCGGTGGAGTCGTCGGTGACAGGCCCCGGCACGGGCGCGGCCGCGTCGAAGAGCTCGGGGACGTCGTCGCCGCGCAGCAGCGCGAGCGTGGTGGCCAGGTCGTCGGGCTTGACGAGCACGTCGCGGGCCTTGGACCCCTCCGACGGGCCGACGACGCCACGTGACTCGAGCAGGTCCATGAGCCGGCCGGCCTTGGCGAAGCCCACGCGCAGCTTGCGCTGCAGCATCGACGTCGAGCCGAACTGCGTGGTCACCACGAGCTCGGTGGCCTGGAGCAGGAGGTCGAGGTCGTCGCCGATGTCGTCCTCGACCTGCTTCTTCGGCGCCGTGACGGTGACGTCGTCGCGGTAGCGCGGCTTGAGCTGGTCGGTGACGTGCTTGACGACCGCGTGGATCTCGGACTCGGTGACCCAGGCGCCCTGCACGCGCATCGGCTTGCTGGCACCCATGGGGAGGAAGAGCGCGTCGCCCTGGCCGATCAGCTTCTCGGCGCCCGGCTGGTCGAGCACGACCCGGGAGTCCGTGACGCTCGAGGTCGCGAACGCCATCCGGGACGGGACGTTGGCCTTGATCAGGCCGGTCACCACGTCGACGCTCGGCCGCTGGGTGGCCAGCACCAGGTGGATGCCGGCCGCGCGCGCGAGCTGGGTGATCCGGACGATCGACTCCTCGACGTCACGCGGGGCGACCATCATCAGGTCGGCGAGCTCGTCGACGACGACGAGCAGGTAGGGGTAGGTCGTGATGACCCGCTCGGACCCGGGCAGCGGCTTGATCTTGCCGGCGCGCACGGCCTTGTTGAACTCGTCGACGTGCTTGAACCCGAACGCGGCGAGGTCGTCGTAGCGCGTGTCCATCTCGCGCACGACCCACTGCAGGGCCTCGGCGGCCTTCTTGGGGTTGGTGATGATCGGGGTGATCAGGTGCGGGATGCCCTCGTAGGCGGTGAGCTCGACCCGCTTGGGGTCGACGAGCACCATTCGCACCTCGTCGGGCGTGGCGCGCATCAGGATCGACGTGATCAACGAGTTGACGAAGCTCGACTTGCCCGCACCCGTGGCACCGGCCACCAGCAGGTGCGGCATCTTGGCGAGGTTGGCGATGACGTAGCCGCCCTCGACGTCCTTGCCGACGCCCATGACCATCGGGTGGTCGTTGCCGCGGGCCACCTGGCTGCGCAGCACGTCGCCGAGGCTGACCTTCTCGCGGTCGGTGTTGGGGATCTCGATGCCGATCGCGGACTTGCCGGGGATCGGGCTGAGGATGCGCACGTCGGCGGACGCGACGGCATACGCGATGTTCTTCGACAGGGCCGTGACCCGCTCCACCTTGATGCCGGGGCCGAGCTCGACCTCGTAGCGGGTGACCGTGGGACCGCGGCTGAAACCGGTGACCTGGGCGTCGATCTCGAACTGGTCGAGCACCATCGTGAGCGACTCGACGACCCGGTCGTTCGCGGCGCTGCGGGCGCGGTGCGGGCTGCCCGGCTCGAGGATCGCGGCGTCGGGAAGCGTGTAGGTGACGTCGCCGGCGAGCGAGAGCTGCTCGACCCGCTGCGGGATGGCGGCGGTGGGCGGCGCCTCCAGGGGCGCCTTGTCGGCGACCGGACCGCGAGCGCCGCGGCGGCGGGGACGGCCGCGGCGTCGGCTCCGGCGCCGGTGGCGGGCACCGTCGAGCGCTTCTGGCCGGGGCGCAGGCGCTTGCCGGTGACCGGGTCGACGGCGGCTGCCTGCTCGAACGCCTCGTCGCCCACGCGGGGTCCGTCGACGTCGGACGCCGTGCCGCGGCGGCCGCGACGGCGACCGGCCGTCTCCGGGGTCGCGTCGGCGGGCTGCTCGGGGGTGTGCCCGGTGAGCCGGTCGAAGGTGGCCTTGAGCCGGTCGGGCACCTGGTGCAGCGGCGTCGCGGTGATGACGAGCAGACCGAACAGGCCGAGCAGGAGCAGGAGTGGCACCGTGCCGTAGACCGACACGGCGGCCTCGAGCGGGCTGGAGGCGAGGAAGCCGAGGATGCCCCCGGCGGCGCGCATGCCCTCGGCGCCCTCGGGCGGCGTCGGGATGTCGGCGGCGACATGGGCGAGGCCGCAGGCGGCGAAGGCCAGCGCGGTCGTGCCGACGGCGGCGCGGGACGTGGCGGCATCCTCCTGCGGGGCGCGCAGCATGCGGATGCCGAACGCGAGCAGCACGAGCGGGATGGCGTAGCCGACCTTGCCGAAGGTTCCGGACACGACGGCGTGCACCACGGTGCCCACCGCGCCGGGCATGTCCCACCACTCGCGGGCCGCCACGACGACGGCGAGGGCGATGAGGAGCAGGCCGATGCCGTCGCGGCGGTGCTCGGGCTCGAGGTCACGCCCGGTGTCGCCGACCTTGCGGGCCACCGCGCCGGTGGCGTGGGCCAGGCCCATCCAGGTGCTCTGAACCGCCCGCAGCGGCAGCGGGAGGCCGCCGGAGCGGGTGCGGTTGGACCCCTTGCGCGAGCGCGCGGCGGGGCGCCGGGTCGCCGGCCGGGTCGTGGAGCTCCGGCCGCGCGCCGAGGAGGACGTGCGAGTCGCCATGGGCGCAGGCTACGCGAGAGTCACACGGGACTCACGTGTCACACGCGGCACGGCGGTGACCGAAAAGCCCCGGAACGAGGTCCGCGCCCGGACCGAGGCCCGTGGGCGTCGGTCCGGGCGCGGATCCGGTCGTACCCGCCCCCCTGCAAGGCGGATATGGCCGACGGCGCCGGATGAGCTGCACCGGCGTCGAGTCCTGGACTTCAGGAAACCACTTCTTGGCTGTTTCCTGACTCGTACTTTACCTTGTCTTTACTATTTCTGCACTCATTTTTTCATCTCTTTTCCGGCGTGTCCCCTGCTGAATCCGTGAACTTGGCGCGGATCCGCCACTGATTCTGTGCGTTACCGCGAGGTATTGGGGGCTGTTGTGACAGGTGTGACGGGACGGGCGACCCTGCGCTGGCACATCCGCGCCTGCTCCGGGGGCCGCGACGGAATCCGCACGCTCGTCAGGCCTCGACGACCATCGGGATGATCATCGGGCGGCGCCGGATCTTGCGTCCCACCCAGCCGCCCACGGAGCGACGAATGACCTGCTGGAGCTGGTAGGAGTCGCTGACCCCGCTGGCGGTGGCCTCGTCGAGCGCCTTCACGAGCTGCGGCATCACGTCGTCGAAGATGACCTCGTCCTCGACGAAACCACGCGCGGTGATCTCCGGTCCGGCGATCACCTTGCCCGTCATCGAGTCGACGACGACGATCACCGAGATGAACCCCTCGTCACGAAGGATCCTGCGGTCCTTGAGCAGGGTCTCGTCGGCCTCGCCGACCGAGGAGCCGTCGACGTAGACGTAGCCGCACGGCACGGCGCCGGAGACCGAGGCCACACCGTCGACCAGGTCGACCACCACGCCGTCCTCCACGACGACCACCCGGTCGCGCGGCACGCCGGTGGCGATGGCGAGCTCGGCGTTGGCCACGAGGTGCCGCCACTCGCCGTGCACCGGCATCACGTTGCGCGGCTTGACGATGTTGTAGCAGTAGAGGAGCTCGCCGGCGCTGGCGTGGCCCGAGACGTGCACCTGGGCGTTGCCCTTGTGCACGACGTTGGCACCGAGCCGCATCAGGCCGTTGATCACCCGGTAGACGGCGTTCTCGTTGCCGGGGATGAGCGAGCTCGCGAGCAGCACGGTGTCGCCGGGTCCGACGTCGATGCGGTGGTCGCGGTTGGCCATCCGCGACAGCGCGGCCATCGGCTCGCCCTGGCTGCCGGTGCAGACGAGCACGATCTGGTCGTCGGCGAGGTCGTCGAGCTTCTTGAGGTCGACGAGCACGCCGTCGGGCACGTGCAGGTAGCCGAGGTCGGCGGCGATGCCCATGTTGCGCACCATCGACCGGCCGACCATCGCGACCTTGCGACCGGCCCGCTCGGCGGCGTCGAGCACCTGCTGCACGCGGTGCACGTGCGAGGAGAAGCAGGCCACGATGATCCGGCGCTCCGCGTGGCGGAAGACCTTGTCGACCGCCGAGGAGATGTCGCGCTCGGGCGTGGTGAAGCCGGGCACCTCGGCGTTGGTGGAGTCGGTGAGGAAGAGGTCGATCCCCTCCTCCCCCAGCCGGGCGAAGGCGCGCAGGTCGGTGAGCCGCCCGTCGAGGGGCAGCTGGTCCATCTTGAAGTCGCCGGTGTGCAGGAGGGTGCCGCCCGAGGTGCGCACCGCCACGGCCAGCGCGTCGGGGATCGAGTGGTTGACCGCCACGAACTCGCAGTCGAAGACGCCGAGCTTCTCGCGGTCACCCTCGCGGACCCCCAGCGTGTAGGGCCTGATGCGGTGCTCCTTGAGCTTGGCCTCGACGAGCGCGAGGGTCAGCGTGGAGCCGACCAGCGGCAGGTCGGGCTTGAGTCGCAGCAGGTACGGGACCGCCCCGATGTGGTCCTCGTGGCCGTGCGTGAGGATGACCGCCTGCACGTCGTCGAGCCGGTCCTTGATGTACTCGAAGTCGGGGAGGATCAGGTCGATGCCCGGGTGGTGGTCGTCGGGGAAGAGCACACCGCAGTCGATGATCAGCAGCTGGCCGCGGTGCTCGACCACGGTCATGTTGCGGCCGACCTCGCCGAGACCGCCCAGGGGGACGACGCGCACGCCACCGTCGGCCAGGGGGCCGGGCAGCTCGAGCTCGGGGTGGGGGTGGCTCATCGGTCGGTCAGCGTCGCAAGGGCGGAGCGCAGCCGGGTGAGGTGCTCCGGTGGCGACTCGACCAGTGGCAGCCGCACCGCGGCCGACTCGATGACGCCGAGCTCGACGAGTGCGGCCTTGGCCATGATCGCCCCCTGCGAGGGCGTCATCAGCGCGTCGACGACCGGGACGAGCGAGGCGTGGATGCGGCGGGCCTCGGCGAGGTCGCCGCGGTCGACGGCGGCCACCATCGCGGCGTACTGCGCGCCGGCGACGTGGCCCACCACGGAGACGACGCCGGTGGCGCCGATCGCGAGCAGCGGGAGGTTGAGGGCGTCCTCGCCGCTGAACCACAGCAGGTCGGTGGCGGCCATCACGTGGGTGGAGGCCCACAGGTCGCCCTTGGCGTCCTTGACCGCCGCGATGTTCGGGTGCTCGGCGAGAGTGAGCAGGGTCTCGGTGGTGAACTGGATGCCGGTGCGCCCGGGGATGTCGTAGAGCATCACCGGGAGGTCGGTGACGTCGGCGACGGCCCGGCAGTGCGCGACCAGGCCGGCCTGCGTGGGCTTGTTGTAGTAGGGGGACACGAGCAGGAGCGCCTCGGCTCCGGCCCGCGCGGCCCGGCCGGCCATGTCGACGGCGTGGCGGGTGTCGTTGGAGCCCACGCCGGCGACCACGGTGGCCCGGCCGGCGGCGCGCTCCTTGACGCGGGTCACCATCTCGATGCTCTCGTCGTCGGTGAGCGTGGAGGCCTCGCCCGTGGTGCCGTTGACGACGATGCCGTCGTGGCCGGCATCCAGCAGGTGGTCGACGAGCGCGTCGGTGCCCTTCTCGTCGACCTCGCCGCCAGGAGACATGGGGGTCACCATCGCGGTGAGGACACGGCCGAAGGGAGACGTCGTCATGCCGACAGGGTAGTGCCGTCGGGGCATGCCTCGTGGCGACCGACCGCCGTCGTCGGGCCCGAGTAGGCTCCGGGCGTGCGCCAGTACCTCGACCTGCTCGACCACGTCATGACCACCGGTGTCGACAAGTCCGACCGCACCGGCACCGGTACCCGCAGCGTGTTCGGCTACCAGATGCGCTTCGACCTGGCGCAGGGCTTCCCGGTCGTCACGACCAAGCGGCTGCACCTGCGCTCGATCATCGGCGAGCTGCTGTGGTTCCTGCGCGGCGACACCAACGTGCGCTGGCTGCAGGAGCGCGGCATCTCGATCTGGGACGAGTGGGCCGACGACCTCGGCGACCTCGGCCCGGTCTACGGCCACCAGTGGCGTTCGTGGCCCACGCCCGACGGGCGCGAGGTCGACCAGATCGCCCGGGTCGTCGAGGCGATCCGCACCAACCCCGACTCCAGGCGCCACATCGTGTCGGCCTGGAACGTCGCCGACGTCGACGACATGGCGCTGCCGCCGTGCCACACGATGTTCCAGTTCTACGTGCGGCCCTCCGACGACGGTGGCCCGGCGTACCTGGACTGCCAGCTCTACCAGCGGTCGGCCGACATCTTCCTCGGCGTGCCGTTCAACATCGCCTCCTACGCCCTGCTCACGATGATGGTCGCCCAGCTCACCGACCTGCGGCCCGGCCACTTCGTGCACACGCTCGGCGACGCCCACCTCTACTCCAACCACATGGAGCAGGCGGCCCTGCAGCTCACCCGCGAACCCTTCCCGCTGCCGACGATGCGCATCACGCCGCGGCCGGGCATCGACGACTACGACCTCGACGACTTCGAGCTCGTGGGCTACGAGTTCCACCCGTCCATCAAGGCGCCGATCGCGGTCTGAGGGAGGCTGGTCCGGATGACTCGCATCACGCTCATCGCCGCCGTCGCCCGCAACGGCGTCATCGGCCTCGACGGCGGGATGCCGTGGCACCTGCCCGACGAGCTCGCCCACTTCAAGGCGACCACCATGGGGCACGCCCTGATCATGGGCCGCACGACGTTCGAGGCGATCGGGCGGGTGCTGCCGGGGCGGCGCACCATCGTGGTCACCCGTGACCTGTCGTGGCACCACCCGGGGGTCGAGTCGGCGCACTCCTTCCCGGATGCCGTGTCGATCGCCGGTCCCGCCGACGAGGTGTTCGTCGCCGGGGGTGCGCAGATCTACGCCGAGGCCCTCCCCTACGCCCACCGCCTGCTGATCACCGAGGTCGACGCCGAGCCCGAGGGAGACACCTGGTTCCCCACGTGGTCCCGCGCCGACTGGCGCGAGGAGGTGCGCGAGCCGCACGACGGCTGGTCGCGCGTGGTCTACGAGCGCGAGCGCGAGCGAGGCTAGCCGGGCACGTCGCCGACCGCGATGGCGGGCTGCATCAGGCTCCCCAGCCACACCCTGCCGTCGTGCTCGCGCACGCCGGTCGCGAGGTGCCAGTGGGTCGCGTCGAACTCGAGGTCGTGAACGGTGCGGCCGGTGGAGTCGAACGCGATGACGCGGGCGGTCTCCTTGGGCTGGGGCTTGAGGCGGTCGGGTAGCCGGCGGACCATGCCGCGGACGGTTCGCGGGCTCTTCTGCAGCACCGCGAGCGCCTTGTCTGGAGGTGAGGCCGCCGTGACCCAGACCAGGCCGTCGCTGCCGAGGGCGATGTTGTCGGGGTGTCCGGGCAGGTCGTCGACCCAGATGGTGCTGGCGCCGGCAGTGCCGTCAGCGTTGACGTGGACGCGGCGGATGGTGCGGGTACCGGTCTCGGCGACCAGCACGGCATCCGCCTCGGCGGTGAGGGCGACGCCGTTGGCGAAGCAGAGCCGGTCGAGCACGGTGGTGACGTGGCCGTCGGGCGTGCGGCGGAACAGGCGGCCGGTGCAGGTGTGCTCGATGAGGTCGTTCTTCCACTCCTCGATCGGCCAGACCCGGCTGGAGTCGGAGAACCAGATCGTGCCGTCGGCTGTCACGGCAGCGTTGTTGCAGAACAGGAGCCGCTCGCCGTCGACCTCGGTGAGCAGGGTCTCGAGGTCGCCGGTGGTGGGGTCGAGCGCGAGCAGGCCGCGGTGTGCGTCGCAGACCAGGATGCGCCCGTCGGGAAGGTTCTCGAGGCCGAGCGGGCGCCCGCCCGTGGCGGTGACGGTGGTCGTCTCGTGCGTGACGGGGTCGTGCACGTGGATGGCGCCGTCGGCCGTGCCGGTCCAGACCCGACCGTCCGGGGCGACGAGCACGTCCTCGGCGCCGGGACCGGGGATCGGGATGACGGTGAGCGGCAGGGGCATGGGCTCACCGTAGGGCTGCGGTCCGGTTGGCGACAGTTCGGCGAGCGGCGGGCTGCCGTCGTCGCCTCCGGTGGATCGTCGCCGCCGCCGGCGCCTCGGCTCGCCTTGCGCTCGTGTCCCGTCTGCAAAGGCGCTTTGGATGAGGGGTGGCCGGGTCTCGTGCTCGGCTCACCATCCGCTCACGACCGCCCGTGACCCGCCGGCGACCCGCCCGCCAGCCAACTCACAGACCCAAATATCCTGAGCAGCAGCGGAATTGGGTGTGCATAACTCTTTGATTCATACGTGTGTTCGAGTATGATGAAGTATGTCCAGCAGCCAGCTCCGAGCCGACGCCATGGCCTTGCGTGCCGCGGTCGCCGAGTTCGGTGCTGCGCCTCGCCGCGCAGGCGCCGGAGATGAGCCCCGACGAGCTGTTCGAGGTCACCGGCGAGCTGCAGGGCGCGGCCAACGCCGTCGAGGGGGCACAGCTGGTGGCCATCGCGCACGCCGGCTCGCACGAGACCCGGCTCACCGAGCGCGGGCCGGTCGAGGTGCACCACGAGCTCGGGTTCATCGACCAGATGACCTCGTCCGAGGTGTCGCTGGCAACGGGGGTCGGCCAGTGGGCCGCCGGGCGCAAGGTCGGCCTGGCCGCTGCGCTGTCCTCGAGGTTCCCGCGGCTGCTCGCCAAGGTGATGGCCGGTGAGCTGGCCGGCGTCAACGCCCACAAGGTCGTCAGCGTCTGCGACGGGCTCGACGAGCAGGCGTGCGCCGCGGTCGAGTCCGTGCTGGCCGACCGGCTCGTGGGGATGGACCCAGCCCGGGTCACCACCGTCGCCCGTCGGGTCGCGACCCGCGTCGCCGCCGACCAGGTCGCCGCCGCCACCGGCAGGAACAAGAGGGACCGGTGCGTCCAGGTCTCGCCCGGTCCCGACGGCACCACCAACTGGTGGGCGCAGCTGCCCGCCGGGCGATCGGCCGCGGCCTGGGAGGCCGTGACGGCCCTCGGCGACGAGTACGCCGCCAAGGACCCGTCGCTGACCGTCGACCAGGCCAGGGCCGACGCGTTCCTCGACCTGGTGCTCACCAACGTCACGGTCACCGCAAAGGTGACCCTGGGCATCCCGGTCATCACGGGACCCGAGGGAGAGGCGGCCCGCGACGCCGCCATCGCGGAGCACATCGGCGACGCTGGTGGCGCCGACGACGAGGGCAGACGCCGCTACCGGCATGGGTTCCGTCCACCACGACGGCGCGAGCGGCGTTCCACCGGCCGGCAGTCGCGACCGGCGGCCTCGGCTTGGGTGAGACCTTCTCCCTCTCCGCCGCACTGCTCTCCGGGTGCGAGGTCCCCGGCATCGGGTTCATCGACGCCGAGACCGTCGAGGCGCTGCTCAGCGTGGTCCCCACCGACATCGGCCGCGCCCTGCTCGACACCCGCACCGGGACGCTGGTCGAGTCCGTCACCGACGCCTACCGACCACCGAGATCCGTCACCGACTTCGTCACCACCCGCGACGGGACCTGCCGGATGTGGGGCTGCCCTCGCCCCGCCGCCCGCTGCGACATCGACCACGCCCGCCCGTGGCCCAACGGGCCGACCAGCCCCACCAACCTCGGCGGACTCTGTCGCCGCCATCATCGACTCAAGCAGCGGCGCCGCTGGAGCTACCACCTCGACCCCGACGGCACCGCGACCTGGACCTCACCCAGCGGCACCAGGCGCATCACCCAGCCCGACCACGCCGCCCTGCCACCACCCGCGCCGCCTCAGTCGGCCGGCGGCGCCCAGCGCGAGCTCGCCGAGGTGGCACCTCCCCCGTTCTAGCAAGGTCTCGCCGTGACGCGACGCGGCGGCACCGGGGTCGGGTTGCCGACCTGGGTGCCGCCGCTGCGTGGGTGGTGAGGCTCAGGCCGTCAGCCGGAGACGGCCTCCGTCACCTTGTCGATCATCGCCTGCTCGCGGTCGCTGACCCGCACCGCGTGGAAGCCCATGAAGCCACCGTCCTTGGCGGCATCGGCGGCCGCCTGGGCGGCAGCAACGAGCCACACCCCGAACGCCGTCCGCTCCTCGGCCGACGCCTTGGCGCCCACGATGGCGACGACGCCACGCAGCTCTTCGAGGACGCCCTCCCCCGGGTTGGGACCGGCCGGCTTGAACCCCTTGAGCGGGTTCTCGTGCGACTGCGCCATGTTCTGGATGTCGAGCGCCACCTCGCTGAGCAGCTGCTCGCGGCTGGGCGGGTTGGTGGCGTTCTTCAGCGTCGCCATCGACTCCTTGGCCGTCTCGATCGGGCCACCGGGGTCGGCCAGCGAGATCGCCAGCCCCGCCACGAGGGGCGCGCGCCGCACCCGGGTCCACTCCTCCTCGGGGAAGTCGGCCTTCGTCGTCACGCCTGGTCCTCGCCCGCGAAGCTGACCTCGAGGCTGATCGGCACGGCCGACAGCGCCTGGCTGACCGGGCAGCCGGTCTTGGCCGCCTGGGCCGCCTCCTCGAACTGCGCGGCGGTGATCCCGGGCACGGAGCCGAGCACCTTGAGCACGATGCCGGTGATACCCGTACCCGGCTGGAAGGTGACCTCGGCGGTGGTGTCGATCGTGGTCGGCGGTGTGCCGGCCTTGGCCAGCCCGTTCGACAGGGCCATCGAGTAGCAGGTCGAGTGAGCTGCCGCGATCAGCTCCTCCGGGCTGGTCTTGCCGTTGGCCGCCTCGGCGCGCGACGGCCAGGACACGTCGAACGTGCCGACCCCGCTGGACTCGAGGGACACCTGGCCGGCGCCCTCCATGAGCGAGCCCTCCCAGTGGGCGGAAGCGGTGCGAGTGGTCGCCATCAGTTGTTCTCCTCGTTTGTCGGTGGTCTTCGCAGTCTGCCTCCCAGCCAACCCGGCTCGGGCGTTCGTGACAACCCGGTGCCACAGGTCGAACCGGATGCCGACGACCGCGGCAGACCGGGACCAGCATCCGAGGGACTGCTCGGTACTGTCGTGGGGTGCCCAGCCACCCCGCCCCCGACTCCGGGCACGACCACGCCCACGACCCCGGTCCGCTCGCCGATGCCAGCGTGCGCCGCGCCCGCCCCAACGACGCCCCCGCCGTCGGGCTGGTGCAGGCGACCGTGTTCCGCGAGGCGTACGCGGGCCGGCTGCCGGACGACGTCGTGGCGCGCTTCGAGCCCGACGCCTTCGCCCGGGGTTGGCGCGAGAGCCTGGGAGCCCCGCCAGAGGGGGTGCACCGCCTCCTCGTCGCCTGCGCCGGCGACCAGGTCGTGGGGCTCGCCGCGATCGGCCCGTCGCAGGACCCGGATGCCGGGCCGGCCGCCGGTGAGGTGACCGTCCTCGGCGTGCACCCCGACGCGCGCCGCCAGGGCCACGGCTCGCGGCTGCTCAACGCGAGCGTCGACCTGCTGGCGGAGGCCGGTGCCGAGTCGGTCACCCTGTGGCTGCTCACCGACGACGAGGCGACCCGCGCGTTCCTCGCGGCCTCCGGCTTCGCCCCCGACGGCGCCTTCCGCGACCGGGTCGTCTCGCCCGACGGCGACACCCTGCGCGAGGTGCGCCTCACCGCCGACATCGGGGAGGACCCGCCGGAGTGAGCGACACAGCGAGCGAACCGGCCCTGCCCGACGTCCGCCGCCGTGAGGTGATCCGGCAGGCGTGGAGCGTCGGCATCGCCAGCGGCACCTACGGCATCAGCTTCGGCGCACTCGCGGTCGCCGCCGGGCTCGACCTCTGGCAGGCCCAGGTGCTCTCGCTGCTGATGTTCACCGGCGGCTCCCAGTTCGCCTTCGTCAGCATCATCGGCACCGGCGGGCTCGGCGCGGCCCCCGCCGCGATCGCGACCGCCTCCATGCTCGGCATCCGCAACGGGCTCTACGGGCTGCAGACCTCGCGCTTCCTCGGCGTCAGCGGCGTGCGCCGCATCGCAGCCGCGCAGCTCACCATCGACGAGTCGACCGCCGTCGGCATCGCCCAGCCCGAGCTGCGCGCCCAACGAATCGGGTTCTGGCAGACGGGTCTCGCGGTGTTCGTGCTGTGGAACCTCTCCACCCTCGCGGGCGCCCTGCTCGGCAACGCGTTCGGCGACCCCCGCACCCTCGGTCTGGATGCCGCCGCTGCCGCCGCCTTCGTCGCCCTCCTCTGGCCCCGGCTGCGCAGCCGCGACGCCACGGCCACGGCGGTGATCGCCGTCTTCATCGCCCTGCTCACCTCGCCGATCCTCCCGGCAGGGGTGCCCGTCATCCTCGCTGCCGCCGCCGCGCTCATCGTCGGGCTGCGCCACCCCGGCCGGCACGAGGGGCCGCTCGAGGGCGCCGACGGCGTCCTGCCCGGATCGGACCCCACGCCATGACGCTGTGGGTCGCCGTCGTCGTCGCCTCGGTCGCGTCGCTGCTCATCAAGCTCGCTGGCTACCTCGTGCCCGAGACGCTCCTCGACGGCGAGCGCACCTCGCGGGTCACCACCCTGCTGCCGGTGGCGTTGCTCGCAGCCCTGGTCGTCGTGCAGACGGTCGTCGGGCCGGGTGGGTCCATCGTGCTCGACGCCCGCATCGTGGCGGTCGGCGTGGCCGTGGTGCTGCTGATGCTGCGGGCCAACTTCCTCGTCATCGTCCTGGCCGCCGGCGCCACGGCCGCGCTGTTGCGCGCGCTCGGCTGGGGCTGAGCGCGACTACGACTCGAGCGCGGCCCGGTAGCGGGACAGGACGATCTCGACCACCCTCGGGTCCGGCGCGACCGGCCCGGTCACGACGTCGGCACCCGACGCCTCGACCCGGCCCTGGAAGAACCCCGGAGCCAGCAGGTACGACGCGACCGCGACCGGCATCCCGCCGGATGCCTCCCGGGCGGCTGGTGACGGCGTCGGCGACCGCGGGAGACGGCCCCGCGGCGTACCCGAGGCTCACCGGTCCACCCCAGCGTGCGGCCAGGCGCTCGGCCATGTCGGCGCTGTCGGCCTGCGCCCGGGGGTCGCTCGACCCGGCCGGGGCCAGCACCACGGGGCAGCCCCGCTGCGCGCCGGCGGCCCCGAGCCGGTCGACGAGCACGTCGACGAGCAGGTCGTCGGGCCCCAGGGCACCGGCCGTACGCACGTCGGGGCGTTCGGCCACGGCCCGCGCGATGTCGACGTGCACGTGGTAGCCCGCGGCCAGCAGCAGCGGCACGACGACCCCCGCGACCTCGTCTCCCGGCGCGCGCGTCAAGCCCGCCACGACGGCGGCCACCTCGGGCCCGTGCACGTCGACGAAGGCCTCGAGCACCTCGACCCCTGGGAGCCGGTCGGCAACGGCATCCACCACCTCCCGCACGGTCGCGCGTCCCAGCGGGTCGCGGGTGCCGTGGGCGCACAGCACGAGCGCCGGGCGGCGCGGCTCAGCCATCGCCGGCCTCGGTCGCGCTGACGGGGTCGTCGAGGAGACCCGGCGCAGCCACCGCCCCGACCACGACCACGGCCGGCGACCGCACGCCCCGGTCGGCGACCGCTCGGGCCGCCGTCGCCAGGGTCGCGTGGGTGACCCGCTGCAGGGCCGTCGAGCCGTTCTCGACGACCGCGACGGGGAGGTCGGGGTCGGCCCCCGACCCGACCGCGGCCTCGCAGATCTCCGCCAGGGACCCCACGGCCATCAGGAGCACGAGCGTGCTCCCGGCAGCGAGCGCCGCGAGCATGCCCGCGTCGGCACCGGAGTGACCCGACGCCACGTGCACCGACGACGCGACTCCGCGCTGGGTGACCGGGATGCCCGCCAGCAGCGGCACCGCGAGCGCCGAGCTGACGCCCGGCACCACCGTGACGTCGACACCCGCCTCGCGACACGCGTGCACCTCCTCGCCGCCGCGCCCGTAGACGAACGGGTCGCCACCCTTGAGCCGCACCACGGTGAGCCCGCGCCGGGCCCGGTCCACCAGGATGTGGTTGATCTCGGCCTGGGGCACGGGGTGGTGCCGGGGGTCCTTGCCGACGTCGACGACCTCGACGTCGTCGGGCAGCCGGTCGAGCAGCTCGGTGGCCCCCAGCCGGTCGGTCACGACGACGTCGGCGGCCGCCAGGGCCTCCAGGCCGGCGAGGGTCACGAGCCGCGGGTCCCCCGGACCGCTGCCGACCAGCACCACCCGTCCGGACCGCTCACGCCGTCGCCGCAGGTCGACCCGGCCCGAGGACAGGAGCAGGGCAACGGCATCGCGCACCGACGCTGCACGCCGCGGGTCGGGCTCGGCGTCGGACACGACCCCCACGACCAGGTCGTCGTGGCGGCTGGTCGCCGCGGTGCGCGCGGTCCCGGTCGCGCCGTGGACGCACCAGGTGCGGCGTTCCTCGCACCAGCGGGACACCGCGGCGTCGACGTCGCGGTTCGCGGTCGCCGCCACGACGAGCCACGCGCCGTCGACGTCGGCCTCGGTGACCGCGCGCTCGAGCAGGTCGACGCGCCCACCGGGAGGAGACGCCGCGAGCTCGCGCGCGGCGTCCGACGGATGCGGGTCGACGAGCACGACGTGGGCACCCTCGGCGGCCAGCCCGCGCGCGCGCCGGGTGCCGACGGAGCCGGCTCCGGCGACGACGACCTGCCGCCCCACCAGGTCGACCCCGATGAGCGAGGTCATCGCAGGTCAGGCCAGCCCGAGGTAGTGCTCGAGCCCCACGGTGACGCCCGGGTGGTCAGCGACCGCGCGCACCGCCGCGAGCACCCCCGGCATGAACGAGACCCGGTCGAAGGAGTCGTGCCGGATGGTGAGCATCTCGCCCGGGTTGCCGAGCAGCACCTCCTGGTGCGCCACCAGCCCGCGCAGCCGCACCGAGTGCACCGGGATGCCGTGCACGCGCGCCCCGCGCGCGCCGTCGGGGTCGTGGGTGGTCGCGTCGGGCACCGGCGCGAGGCCGGCGTCCTCCCGGGCGGCACCGATCAGGTCGGCCGTGCGCGCTGCCGTGCCGGAGGGGGCGTCGACCTTGTCGGGGTGGTGCAGCTCGACGACCTCGACCGACTCGTAGAACCGGGCGGCCCGCTCGGCGAACGCCATCATGAGCACCGCGCCGAGGGCGAAGTTGGGGGCGATGAGCACTCCGACCTCGGGGCGGGCCGCGGCCTGCGCGCGCAGGGCCTCGACCCGCTCGTCCGACCAGCCGGTCGTGCCCACGACCACGTTCACGCCCTGCTCGACGCAGTGGGCGACGTTGGCCGGCGACGCGTCGGGCACCGAGAACTCGACGACGACGTCGGCACCGCCGAGGTCACCGAGGTCGTCGCCGACGTCGAAGCGGCCGACCAGCTCGAGGTCGTCGGCGTCGTCGACGGCGCCGCACACGGTCGCCCCCATCCGGCCACCGGCGCCGATGACGGCCACCCTCGTCGCGCTCATGGCCAGAACTGTAGCCAGCGCCGAGGTCGTCCCCGCGTGCGGCTACCCGGGCCCGGCGCTCCCGCTCCGGCCGATCAGGGCGAGGACCACCGCACCGGCTGCGGGCACGGCCACGATGAAGCCCAGCCCCACGGCGTCGCCGGCCGGGACGTCCTGGAGCACGGCGTAGAGCCCGCCGAGCACGAGCCAGAGCACCACGAGCCAGCCGGTGACGACGGCCGCGCGCATCCAGCCCGCCGCGGGGCGTCCGCCCAGCCGGGCCACGGAGCCGCCGACGACGAGGCCGAGAGCCACGACGCCGCCGATGGCACCGACCCGCCAGACCACCGCCGCCGAGTCGTCGCTGCCCGGCGTCAGTGCCTCGGGCGCCATCAGCGCGACGGCACCACCGACCACGGCGAGGACGAGGGCGGCCGCGATGCGCAGCAGCTCGGTGCGCCGGGTGGAGTGCGCGGAGCCGGAGACGGTCGAGTCGGGCACGCTCACACCACTGCTCCGCTCGGCCACGACTCGTGCGGGAAGCCGTTGTTGTCGTTCATCTTCTGGGTCAGGGAGTTGTTGGCGGCGGTGCAGTCGCTCTTGAGCAGCTCACCGCCGGTGAAGAAGGCGCCGACGGCGATGAGTGCGGCACCGGCCGCGATGATGATGCCGGCCGGGATGCCGAAGATCGTGGCCGAGGAGGCGAGCGCCGCGATGATGCCGGCCACGAGGGCACCGAGCGCGGTGATCAGGCCCATGTAGAACTTCACCAGCCCCGCCCGCACCGTGTCGAGGGCGCTGCTCATGGCCGTGACGTAGGTCGTGACCACCTTCTCCAGCGCCGTCTGGTGCTGCTTGGCCTTCCCGGCGTACGCGACGGCCGCGTCACCCTGCCAGGTGTCGTCGGCCTTGAGCACCGCCGACGCGTCGACGGCATCCTTCTGCGCGCTCACCGGCCCGCCGACCGAGGTCGACCAGGTCGTGGCCGTGGCGCTGAGCGCGTCACGGTCACCCATGTTGGTGGTGATCTTCGTGACGCCGTCCCAGAACTCCTGGAACTTCTCGCACAGCCAGTTCCAGGCGTCCTTGATCTTGTCGGCGAGCCAGCCCAGGCCCCAGGGCACCCAGCTCAGGAAGTCGTTCACCTTCCCGAGCAGGTCGTCGAGCTTGCCCTTGATCTTCTCGATGAGCTCGTTGATCTGCTGTACCAGGTCGTCCATGGTGCTCGCCTCACTCGTCCTTCGGGGTCCAGGCCGATGACAGCCGCTCCACCGCGGCCTGGTCGGACCCCTCGTAGGTCGTCTTCACGGTGCGCAGGCCCTGCGCGATGGTCGAGGTCTGCGTGGCGCCGCCGCCGAGCAGGCGCTCGGTCTTGGAGCGCATGGCCTCGTAGGTCTGGAGCAGGCCGGTCACGTCGGCCGCCCAGGACATCTCCCCCTCGGTCACGGTCAGGCCGTTAGCGCTGTCGCGGGCACTGCCCAGGGTGGACGACACGTCGTCCCACACCCCGGCATCCGCGGCGAGCGCCTCGAGGGCCACCTTCAGGGTCGTCATCGTCGTCTCCTCGTCGTCACAGGATCTGGAACCGTTGCGCGACGGCCCTCGGGTCGTCGCTGATCCGGCGCAGCTCGCCGAAGACCGAGCGCTCGACGACGTCCGCGACGCCGTTGTCACCCACCTGGCGCAGGGCGTCGGCGTAGGCGTCCATCAGGAAGCGCGAGATGTTGGCCGCGTGGTGCCGGGTGGCGGCGGGGCCCACCGTGACGTCGACGACGGCGGCGGCTCCGGTGAGCGTCACCGTGACGTCGGTTCCCGGCGCGCGCCCCACGACGCGGCGCCGTCCGACGGCCTCGACCTCGTCGGCCACCTCGTCGACCTCGACGAGCATCCGCTCGAGCATCCCGCACCATGGCCTCGAGCGAGCCGCGGTCGTGCTCGAGCAGCGAGCGGGACGTCACCACCTCGTCGAGCCCGGCGGCCAGGCTGCCGACGGTGGAGGGCAGCGGGCGGGTTCGCGGGGCCGGGGCGTCGAGCCCGTCGGCGAGGGCGGTGCCCCACTCGAGTGAGGAGCGGGTGGCTGCGTCGGTGACCGCTGCGACCACTGCGCCACCCAGCTCGCGGTCGTCGATGCGGGTGGCCCAGTCGGCCCGGACCCGGATGCCGTCGAGCCGCCCGTCCGCGCGCACCGTCACCGACACGCTGCCGGACTCGTCGGACCCCACGGCGCTGGTCCGCGCCGCGGCGGCCCGCTCGCACTGCTGGGTCGCCCGGTCGAGCTCGTCGCGCACGTCGAGCAGTCGTTCCATCGGGTCGGTCATGCTCTCCCCCGTCGTGTCCTCCGGCGCCTCACCCAGCGCCTCGTCCGTTGCCTGTCGTGTTCCTGGTGCAGGCCACAGCCAACCACGCCGCCCCGGCACCGAACCATGGGGAGGACTCCCCCCGGCGCCCGGTCACCGATGCCGGCAGACGCGCCGTTCGTTCACCTTCCGTTCATCTTCGAGCCGAATCCGGGGTATCCTTGGGTGAACAACAGGTGAACGACTTCAGAGGAGGGGCCATGAAGAAGGTCTCGACGACCCCCAACGGCACCGGCCTCACGATGCGCTGGGTCCCCGTCACCACCGACGACGGCCGGGTGCGCATGGAGATGCGCTGGAGCGCCCCGCACACGCTGCGCAAGCGCCCCGCCGCCTGAGAGCCCGACGGCACACGACGAGGCCCGCACCCCTTCCGGGGTGCGGGCCTCGTCGTCAGGCAGGTGTCACTCAGGCGTCGGTGGTCGCGCCCTCGGACTCCGAGCGGTCGCCGCGACCGCGGTTGCCGCCACGACGGCGGTTCCGCGGGCGACGCTCGCCGCGCTCCTCGCGGTCACCGTCGCCGGCCGGGGCGTCGCCCTCGGAGTCGGCGTCGGCGTCGCTGTCGCTGTCGAGGTCCGCAGCCGGAGCGGCCGGGGCCGAGTCGGCCGCGGGGGCCTGCTCGTCACCGGTCTCGCCCTCGGCGAGGACCGCCGCGAGGGACAGCTTGCCGCGCGGGTCGATCTCCTTGAGCTCGACCTGCACCTTCTGGCCCACGGACAGCACGTCGTCGACGTTGTCGATCCGCTTGCCACCGACGAGCTTGCGCACCTCGGAGATGTGCAGCAGGCCGTCCTTGCCCGGCAGGAGCGAGATGAACGCACCGAAGGTGGTCGTCTTGACGACGGTCCCCAGGAAGCGCTCGCCGATCTCCGGCATCTGCGGGTTGGCGATGGCGTTGACCATCGCACGGGCCGCCTCGGCCGACGGGCCGTCGGTCGCACCGATGTAGACCGTGCCGTCGTCCTCGATCGAGATCTGCGCACCGGTCTCGTCCTGGATCTGGTTGATCATCTTGCCCTTCGGGCCGATGACCTCACCGATCTTGTCGACGGGGACCTGCACCGAGATGACGCGAGGAGCGTAGGGGCTCATCTCGTCGGGCGCGTCGATGGCCTCGTTCATGACGTCGAGGATGTGCAGGCGCGCGTCGCGGGCCTGGGTCAGTGCGCCGGCCAGCACGTCGGCGGGGATGCCGTCGAGCTTGGTGTCGAGCTGGATGGCGGTGACGAACTCGCGGGTACCGGCGACCTTGAAGTCCATGTCGCCGAACGCGTCCTCGGCACCGAGGATGTCGGTCAGCGCCGCGTACTCAGTGGTGCCGTCGACCTCGGCCGAGATCAGGCCCATCGCGATGCCGGCGACCGGAGCGCGCAGCGGCACACCGGCGTTGAGCATCGACAGGGTGGAAGCGCACACCGAGCCCATGGACGTCGAGCCGTTGGAGCCCAGAGCCTCGGACACCTGGCGGATCGCGTAGGGGAACTCCTCGCGGGTCGGGAGCACCGGCATCAGGGCACGCTCGGCGAGCGCACCGTGGCCGATCTCGCGACGCTTCGGCGAACCCACGCGGCCGGTCTCACCGGTCGAGTAGGGCGGGAAGTTGTAGTTGTGCATGTAGCGCTTGCGGGTGACCGGGCTCAGGGTGTCGAGCTGCTGCTCCATGCGGAGCATGTTCAGCGTCGTCACGCCCATGATCTGGGTCTCGCCACGCTCGAAGATCGCCGAGCCGTGCACCCGCGGGAGCACCTCGACCTCGGCCGAGAGGGCGCGGATGTCCGCGAGGCCACGGCCGTCGATGCGGACCTTGTCCTTGAGGATGCGCTGGCGGATGAGCTTCTTCTGCACGGCGCGGTAGGCGGCCGAGACCTCCTTCTGGCGGCCGAAGAACTCGCCCTTCTCACCACCCTCGTGGATGCCGTCGGCGTCGCCGACCAGCGACAGGTGCAGCGCCGACTTGATCTCGTCGATGCGGTCCTCGCGCTCGGTCTTGCCCGCGATCTGCAGCGCGGCAGCCAGGTCGGAGGTCGTGGCGGCCTCGACCGCGGCGTACACGTCGTCCTCGTAGTCGAGGAAGATCGGGAACTCCTGAACCGGCTTCGCGGCCGTGGCGGCGAGCTCGGCCTGGGCGTCGCACAGGGCCTTGATGAAGACCTTCGAGGCCTCGAGGCCCTGGGCCACGACCTCCTCGGTGGGGGCGGTCTTGCCCGCGGTCTTGACCAGGTCCCAGGTCTGCTCGGTGGACTCGGCCTCGACCATCATGATCGCGACGTCGTCACCGGCCACACGACCCGCGACGACCATGTCGAACGTCGAGCGCTCGATGTCGCTGAAGTTCGGGAACGCGACCCACTGGTCGTCGATCAGGCTGACGCGGACGCCGCCGATCGGGCCGGAGAACGGCAGACCGGAGATCTGGGTGGAGGCGCTGGCCGCGTTGATGGCGAGCACGTCGTACTGGTGGTCGGGGTTGAGCGCCAGCACCGTGATGACGACCTGGACCTCGTTGCGCAGGCCCTTGGTGAAGGTCGGGCGCAGCGGGCGGTCGATCAGGCGGCAGGTGAGGATCGCGTCGGTGGAGGGGCGACCCTCACGGCGGAAGAAGGAGCCGGGGATCTTGCCCGCGGCGTACATCCGCTCCTCGACGTCGACGGTCAGGGGGAAGAAGTCGAACCCCTCGCGCGGGCTCTTCCCGGCCGTGGTGGTGGAGAGGAGCATCGTGTCCTCGTCCAGGTAGGCCGCGACGGAGCCGCCGGCCTGCTTCGCGAGCCGACCGGTCTCGAACCGGACGGTGCGGGTGCCGAACTTGCCGTTGTCGATGACGGCTTCGGCGACAGTGATCTCAGGACCCTCCATGGGTCCTCCTTTTCTCTTGTGTGAAGCTCACGTGCATCGTCGTTGTGCACGGGCTTGTCCAACGGGCGGGGGTGCCGCGGACGGCATCCGCCCCTCACGCGAAAGGGCGGCCCTCACGGTTGACGTGAGGACCGCCCCTCGCGGAAGTCCTTATCGGCGCAGGCCGAGGCGCTTGATCAGCGAGCGGTAGCGCTCGACGTCGACGCTCTCCAGGTAGCGCAGGAGGCGGCGGCGCTGGCCGACCAGCAGCAGCAGGCCACGCCGGCTGTGGTGGTCGTGCTTGTGCTGGCGCGAGTGCTCGGTGAGGTCCTTGATCCGCTGCGTGAGCAGCGCGACCTGAACCTCGGGGGAGCCGGTGTCGCCCTCGGTGGTGGCGTACTCGGTCATGATCTGCTTCTTGACGTCAGTGCTCAGAGGCATGGGGCGACGACTCTCTTCCTGTGGTTTCGCTGCGCGGCGCTTCCGGGCTGGTTCACCGGGGCTCTCTGGATCCGCGGCCGGTTCTCACGGCAGTGCTCAAGGCTACCAGCGGCGCGAGGACACCCCTAATCGGAGCCGGTGCCGGCGCCTCGGGCGAGGAGCGTGCGCGTCCAGAGGTCGAGCACCATCGCAGCGTAGTCGCCCGGGCCGCGGCCCCCGCTGGTCGCGAGGCGGTAGAAGGCGGTGCTGTTGGTGGTCCACAGCAGGTGCGCCACCTGCTCGTCGGTCAGCTCCGGGCGCACCTCGCCGGTGGCGCGCAGCTCGGCGGCCATCCGGAGCATGTTGGCGGCCCGGCGCGCGTCGAGCCCCTCCAGCACGGCGCGGCAGGCGGGGTCGCGCTCGGCCGCCACCTGCAGCGACTCGCCCAGGGGCACGACCGAGGGAAACCGCTCGCCCAGCGCGAGCGCGTACGCCTCGAGCTTCGCGCGAGCCCCGTGGGCGGCCCGGATGGCGACGACGTAGTCGCGGCCCTCCGCCCCGACCGGCTCGTCGCCGCCCCCCAGGGCCATGTCGTGCACCGCGAGCAGCAGCTCGGGCTTGCGCCCGACGCTCGTGTAGACGGTGTCGACCGACACCCCGGCGAGGCGGGCGACGTCGGCGACCGTCGTGCCGGCATACCCCGTGGTGGTGAACAGCTCACGAGCGGCGTCCAGCACCGCACGCCGGGTGGCGGCAGCCTGCTGGGTGCGCACGGTCGAGCGGTAGGCGCGGGTCTTGACGGGACGGGGCACGAGACCTACGGTAGCAATATTCGTCCGAACTTCCTTCGGATCAATTGTGTGGAGGGTCGCCATGAGCGGTCAGGTCGTCGTTCACCAGGCCGGGGACGGCCCCGGTACCTGGGCCATGGGGTCCCTCTTCGAACACCTGGTCTCGGCCGAGCAGACCGGCGGCGCCTTCGGGATGTCGTTCGTGACGCAGCCGCCGGGCATCGCCACACCGCTGCACCGGCACACGCGGGAGGCCGAGGCGCTGCTCGTGCTCGAGGGCGTCATCGAGTACCGGGCGGGCGAGGAGACCTACGAGCTCACCGAGGGCTCCTTCCTCTACCTGCCGCTCGACGTGCCGCACGCGTTCCGGATCCGGGGCACGTCCCCGGCGCGGTTCGTCGCCCTGACCGCACCCGGCGGGCTGATGGGTCTGTACGACGAGGTGGGCGTGCCCGCCGCCGGGATGCACGTCCCGACCGAGGGCGAGGGTCGGTCGATGGCCGACGAGATCGCCCGCTGGAACCAGGTCGGGCCGCGCTACGGCCTCGAGGTCGTCGGGCCGCCACTGCCCGTGTAGGCGCGACGGGAGTCCCGAGTCGCAGCCGCCCGACCGGCTTGCGCGCGTAGAGTTGCGACCCAGGTCACACTCAGCGCAGAGGAGTCGACGAACGTGCGTCAGCGAGGCCCCGGCCCGGCACCGGCACCCGCCCCGGCGGACCCCGAGCGGGCGGCGTCGGTGCGAGCCATCGCCGAGCAGCTGGGCGGCCTGCGCGGGCCGCTGCTCCCGGTGCTGCACGAGGTCGTCGCCACCCACGGCTACGTGGCCGACGACGACGTGATGGTCGTGGCCGAGGTGCTCAACCTCTCGCGCGCCGACGTCCACGGGGTGGTCACCTTCTACTCCGACCTGCGGCGCACTCCCCCGGTCGCACACCGGGTCGAGCTCTGCCGCGGCGAGGCCTGCCAGGCGCGGGGCGGCGAGGCCACTGCACGACCGGGCGGCCGACCGCTGGTCGGCGTCGACCGCTGTCGAGGTGGGCGAGGTGTTCTGCCTCGGGCTGTGCGCCGTCGGGCCGTCCGGCATCGTCGACGGCACCCTGCACGCCGCCCTGTCGCCCGAACGGCTCGACGCACTGACGCAGGGGTGGGACCGATGACGACCGTCTGGGTCCCGTGCGACGCCGCCGCCGTGGCACTCGGGGCCGATGACGTCGCCGACGCCGTCGCGGCCGCCGGGAGTCACCGTGCGCCGCAACGGCTCGCGAGGGATGCTGTGGCTCGAGCCGCTCGTCGAGGTCGAGACCGAGCGCGGCCGGGTCGGCTACGGCAACATCACCGAGTCCGAGGTCGGGCCCCTGCTCGACGGCGCGCTCGACGACACCGACCGCTGCATCGGCGTCGTCGACGAGCACGACTGGCTCACCCGCCAGCACCGGGTGTCGTTCGCCCGGGTCGGGCTGCGTCGAGCCCACCGACCTGGCCGCCTACCGGGAGCACGGCGGGCTGCGGGGGCTCCAGCGGGCCGTCGCGCTGGCACCCGAGGAGGTCGTCGCCGAGGTGACGGCGTCGGGTCTGCGCGGGCGTGGTGGCGCGGGCTTCCCGGCCGGCATCAAGTGGGAGACGGTGCGCACGGCATCCGCCGACGTGAAGTTCGTCTGCTGCAACGCCGACGAGGGCGACAGCGGCACCTTCGCCGACCGGATGCTCATCGAGGGCGACCCGTTCACGCTCATCGAGGGGATGACGATCGCGGCGCTCGCGGTCGGCGCCACCGAGGGCTACGTCTACCTGCGCAGCGAGTACCCCCACGCGGCGCGCACCCTGCGCCGGGCCATCGACATCGCCTACGCGCACGGGGTCATCGGTGAGTCGGTGCTCGGCAGCGGTCGACGGTTCGACCTCGACGTGCGGGTGGGCGCCGGCGCCTACATCTGCGGCGAGGAGACCTCGATGCTCGAGTCGCTCGAGGGCAAGCGCGGCGAGGTGCGGGCGAAGCCGCCGATCCCGGCCCTGGAGGGGCTGTTCGGCCGGCCGACGGTCGTCAACAACGTGCTCACGCTCGGTGCGGTGCCGATGGTGCTGGCCGACGGTGGCGAGGCCTACGCCGCGCTGGGCACCGGCCGGTCCCGGGGCACCCAGGTGTTCCAGCTCGCCGGCAACGTCGCGCGTGGCGGCATCGTCGAGGCCGACTTCGGCATCTCGCTCGGCGAGCTCGTCGACGACTTCGGCGGTGGCACGGCATCCGGGCGACCGGTGAAGGCGGTGCAGGTGGGCGGTCCGCTCGGGGCGTACCTGCCGACGACACAGTTCTCCCTGCCGATGGACTACGAGGCCTTCGCGGATGCCGGGGCGATGGTCGGGCACGGCGGCCTCGTCGTCTGGGACGACACGATGGACGCGTCGGTGATGGCGCGGTTCGCCATGGAGTTCTGCGCCAAGGAGTCCTGCGGCAAGTGCACGCCGTGCCGCATCGGGTCGACGCGCGGCGTCGAGGTGATCGACCGGATCCGGAGCGCCACCGACGACGGCGTGCGCCGTACCCAGCTCGTGCTGCTCGAGGACCTGTGCACCACGATGACCAAGGGGTCGCTGTGCGCGATGGGCGGGCTGACGCCGATGCCGGTGCGCAGCGCGCTCGAGCACTTCCCCGAGGACTTCGGTGTGCCCGTGGACGCAACGGACGGAGCCCGACCATGACCCTCCTCGACCCGCTGCTCGAGACCCCCGACCGAGGCACGCCGCCGGTCGCGCGGCGAGAGCACCGCGCACGTGACGATCGACGGCATCCAGGTGTTGGTGCCGGTCGGCACCTCGGTGATGCGCGCGGCGTCCCTCGCGGGGGTCACCGTGCCGAAGCTCTGCGCCACCGACTCGCTCAAGGCGTTCGGGTCGTGCCGGCTCTGCCTCGTCGAGGTCGAGGGCATGAGGGGCACACCCGCCTCGTGCACCACGCCGTGCACCGACGGCATGGTCGTGTCGACCCGCACCGAGCAGGTGCAGCAGCTGCGCCGTGGGGTGATGGAGCTCTACCTCTCCGACCACCCGCTCGACTGCGACGGGTGCGCCCGCGGCAGCTGCGACATGCAGCGGCTCGCACACGACGTCGGGCTCGCCGAGGTGCGCTACGGGCTGGGGGGCGCCTCGCACCTGGCCGAGACCGCCGACGAGTCCAACCCCTACTTCGCCTACGACCCGGCCGCCTGCATCGTCTGCTCGCGCTGCGTGCGGGCCTGCTCGGAGACCCAGGGGACCTTCGCGCTCACCGTGTCGGGCCGCGGCTTCGACTCGCGGATCACCCCGGGCGGCACCGACTTCCTGTCGTCGGAGTGCGTCTCGTGCGGTGCCTGCGTGCAGGCCTGCCCCACCGACGCCCTCACCGAGAAGTCGGTCGTCTCGCTCGGGATGCCGACCCGCTCGGTGGTCACCACCTGTGCCTACTGCGGGGTCGGCTGCTCGTTCAAGGCCGAGGTGCAAGGGTCCGGCGACGCGACCCGCGTCGTCCGGATGGTGCCGTGGAAGGACGGCGGCGCCAACGAGGGGCACTCGTGCGTCAAGGGGCGCTTCGCCTACGGCTACGCGTCGCACCGCGACCGGCAGATGGCGCCCATGGTGCGCGACTCGATCGACGACGAGTGGCAGGTCGTCTCGTGGGACGAGGCCATCGCGCGGATCGCGTCCGGGTTCATCCGGCTGCGGGACAAGTACGGCGTCGGTGCGATCGGCGGCATCTCGTCGTCGCGGTGCACCAACGAAGAGGTGTACGTCGTCCAGAAGATGGTGCGGGCGGCGTTCGGCAACAACAACATCGACACCTGCGCTCGGGTCTGCCACTCCCCCACCGGCTACGGCCTCAACCACGCGTTCGGCACCTCGGCGGGCACCCAGGACTTCGCCTCGGTCGACCAGGCCGACGTCATGCTGGTCATCGGCGCCAACCCCACCGACGCCCACCCCGTGTTCGCCTCGCGGATGAAGCGGCGGATGCGTGAGGGCGCACGCGTGATCGTGGCCGACCCACGGCGGATCGACCTCGTGCGTTCACCCCACGTCGAGGCCGCCTTCCACCTGCCGGTGCGCCCGGGCACCAACGTCGCGTTCGTCAACGCGATGTGCCACGTCATCGTCGCCGAGGGGCTCTGGGACCGCGAGTTCGTGCGGGCCCGGTGCGAGGACGCCGACACCTACCTCGAGTTCATCGCACGACCCGAGCACTCTCCGGAGGCGACGGAGGGCGAGACGGGCATCCCGGCATCCGACCTGCGTTCTGCCGCACGGCTCTACGCGGCGGGTCCCAACTCGGCCATCTACTACGGACTCGGGGTCACCGAGCACAGCCAGGGCTCGACCATGGTCATGGGCATGGCCAACCTCGCGATGCTCACGGGCAACCTCGGTCGCGAGGGCGTCGGGGTCAACCCGCTGCGTGGCCAGAACAACGTGCAGGGGTCGTGCGACATGGGGTCCTTCCCGCACGAGCTGCCCGGCTACCGCCACGTGTCCAGGCCCGAGGTGCGCGAGATCTACGAGTCGCTCTGGGGCGTCACGATCCAGGCCGACCCGGGCCTACGCATCCCCAACATGTTCGACGCCGCGATCGGCGGGTCGTTCAAGGGCTTGTACGTGCAGGGCGAGGACATCGCGCAGAGCGACCCCAACACCCAGCACGTCGAGGCGGCCCTGCGCTCGATGGAGCTCGTCGTCGTGCACGACCTGTTCCTCAACGAGACCGCACGGTTCGCGCACGTGTTCCTGCCCGGGGCGTCGTTCCTCGAGAAGGACGGCACGTTCACCAACGCCGAGCGTCGGATCAACCGGGTCCGCCCGGTCATGCCGTCGCGCGTGGGCAAGGACGAGTGGGAGGTCGTGTGCGACATCGCCACGGCGATGGGCTACCCGATGTCGTATGCCGCGCCGAGCGAGATCATGGACGAGATCGCCGCCACGACACCGACGTTCGCAGGGGTGTCGTTCGACCGGCTCGACGCCGAGGGCTCGATGCAGTGGCCGGTGACCGAGGCCGCCCCCCACGGCACCCCGACGATGCACGTCGGGTCGTTCGTGCGCGGGCTCGGCCAGCTCACGACGACCGTCTACGTGCCGACGACCGAGCGGGCCAACCGCCGCTACCCCCTGGTGCTCACCACCGGCCGCATCCTGTCGCAGTACAACGTGGGGGCCCAGACCCGCCGCACCCCCAACTCCACCTGGCACCCCGAGGACATCCTCGAGATCCACCCGTCCGACGCCGAGCTGCGCGGGGTCACCTCGGGCGACGTCGTCGAGCTGTCGTCGCGAGTCGGAACCACCCGGCTCACCGCGCTGGTGTCCGAGCGGATGCCGGCCGGCGTGGTCTACACGACGTTCCACCACCCCGTGACCGGGGCCAACGTCGTGACGACCGAGAACTCGGACTGGGCCACGAACTGCCCCGAGTACAAGGTGACCGCCGTGCAGGTCGAGGTGGTCACCGAGGCGGCGCGCGCCGAGGCGGGTGCTGCAGAGGTGGTGACGCGGTGACCGGCTCGTTGCGTGGCGACATCCCGCCGGTCGTGCGGCTGGGGCACGACCTGGTCCGCAACTTCGAGGCGCTGCCGCCCGACAAGGCCGCCGTCGAGATCGCGACCCACATCCGCAAGTTCTGGGAGCCGCGGATGCGCCAGGAGCTGCTCGCCCGGATCCGCTGGGGCGACGTCTCGCTGCACCCGCTGCTCGTGCGCGCCGCCGAGGACCTCGTCGACGGCGACGTCGACCGTGCCGAGGTGAAGGAGCCCTCGGGCGGTTAGTCGCGAGAGGGCTTCTCCAGCACGAAGACCCGCACCTGCCGGTCGGACACGCGGTCGAAGTACTTGGGGTAGCCGGGGTACACGCGACCTGCCAGGACGAGGATCTCCGCACCGCTCCTCGTCGCCCGCCGGGCGGGCCACGACGTCGACGGTGACGTCCCGGTGGGCCACCGTGGCGCGGGGGTCGGCCTCGAGGTTGAGCACCCACGTGGGCGTGTGGCGCTGTCCGAAGTTCGAGCCGATCAGGGCGAGGTCGTCGTGCACCGGGATGCCGATGAGCTGGGCCGGCCGGGGCCGGCCGCTGCGCCGGCCGGTGGTCGTGACGACCAGCACCGGCAGACCCGCCAGCTGCTCGACCAACGTGGTGCGACCGCGGGTCAGCCGCGTCACGGCCCGGTCGAGCGCGGGGAGCGTGCGGGCGAGGGTCCACGCTCCGGGGCGGCTGGACGCGACGGCCTGCACCGTTCGCTGCAGCGCGTTGGACGTCCTGAAGGAGTACGAGAGGTCGGTAGCGATGCCCACCCGACCACCGTAGGCGACGTCGTCGGTTCCCGGCTCTTGACAACGTACAACCACTTGGTTGTATGTTGGTCCAGTGAACAAGAGCAGCGAGGACCGGGCGGACGCCCTGTTCCACGCGCTCTCCGACCGCACGCGACGCGACATCCTGCGGCGCGTGCTGGGCGGGGAGCACTCGGTCACGACCTTGGCGGCGGAGTACGACATGAGCTTCGCCGCCGTACAGAAGCACGTCGCCGTCCTGGAACGGGCCGGCCTGCTGAACAAGCGGCGCAGTGGTCGCGAGCAGCTGGCCAGCGGTGACGTGGAGGCGGTCCGGTCCGTCGCCTCGATGCTCGACGAGCTCGAGAGCGTCTGGCGTGGGCGGGTCGCCCGCATCGACGAACTACTCACGAAGGAGAACTGACATGCCCGTCACCGACATCACCAAGGACATCGACGCCCGCACGCTGACCATCACGGCGGAGTTCGCCGCCCCGGTCGAGCGGGTCTGGGCGCTGTATGCCGACCCGCGACAGCTCGAGCAGGTCTGGGGCCCACCGGAGTACCCGGCGACCTTCGTCGACCACGACCTGCGCCCGGGCGGCCGGATGACCTACTACATGACCTCCCCCGAGGGCGAGAAGTTCGCCGGCTACTGGGACATCCAGGAGGTCGACGAGCCGGACCTCTTCACCTTCCGAGACGGCTTCGCCGACAACGACTTCCAGCCCAACCCCGAGCTGCCGGAGTCGCAGAACGAGTACGCCTTCAGCGAGAAGGGCAGTGGCACCCGGGCCGTGTTCACCAGCCGGTACGACTCCGCGGACGCGATGCAGAAGGTGCTCGACATGGGCATGGAGGAGGGTGCCCGGACCTCGATCAACCAGATCGACGGGTTCCTGGCGAACAACACCCAGAACGCCTGAGCCCCAACACAGCACGAGGCCCACGGTCTCCGGGAGGAACTCCCGGCCCGTGGGCCCGTGTGCGCCTGGCGGAACTGATGTTGCAGGGGGGGACATCAGTTCCGGATCAAGCAGGCTCAACGTAACCGACGTGCGGCGTCTTCGCACGCAAAACGCCTCCGTTTCGTCAGGATATGTACGAAAGGTCGCTCGACCTCATCCGTTCGTCGGCGGCCGGGCGGCGAACCGGGGCCTGGAGCCGCCGGCGCGCGGGACGCTCGACGAAGCGGTGCACCGACCACGCCATGGCGAACAGCACTGCCACGAGGCCGGACACGACTGCTGCCGACGCCCAGCCCGAGCCCTGCGCCCATCCGCGCAGCGAGTGCACGAACGGCTGCACGAGCAGGTGGGTCAGGTACAACGCGTACGACGCCTCCCCTGCCGCGACGATGCCGGGCCACGCGAAGGCTGACGACACCCATCCGGTCGACCCGGCGAGGGCCGCCACCGACAGGCCGAGCGCCGGTGCGGCCCAGTAGTGCCCGTTCGATGCGGCGGGGACGAGGGCCAGCGCAGTCAGCGTCGCGGGCAGCACGACGACGAGGCGTCCCAGCCTCGCCCCACCCCGCACCCAGGCGAGGCAGAGCAGCATCCCGCCGACGAACTCGCCCATGATCCGCACGTAGAACATGTGCTCGAGGTTGCCGTTGGGCAGTGCCATCGTCGCGAACACGGCCAGCATGACGGCATACGCGGCGGCCGCGAGCACCAGCGCTGAGCCGGCTCGCCGCACCCGCACGACGAGCACGAAGAGCAGCGGAGCCAGGAGGTAGGCGAACCACTCCGAGCTGATCGACCACGCGGGCGCATTGAAGCTGGGCCGATCGCTGAACCAGGTGTGCACCATGGCGACGTTCTCGGCGTAGGCCTGCGGGGTACGGCGGTGGCCGTCGGCCCCCACCCCGAGCGTGCCGACGAGTGCGGCGACGGCCAGGTCAAGGTTGAGGGTCAGCACGTGCACCGGCCAGACCCGGGCGAACCTGTTGCGCACGAAGTCGGCACTCCCCCGCCAGGAGAACCTCCCCATCCGGTCCGCGTACGTGTACGCGAGCAGGAACCCGCTCAGCGGGAAGAAGAGGTCGACACCCAGGTAGCCGGCCCGCATGAAGGTGTCGAGCGGAGCCATCGCGGGCACCAGGGCGAGCAGGTCGTCGCGGTAGTGGAACAGCACGACCCACAGCGCCGCGACCGCCCGCAGCCCGGTGAGCGCGGGCAGCGCGGGCCTTCTGGTGGTCGGGGTCATCCGACCCACGTTGCCAAAACGGGCCGCTGGGGCCAAATCCGTCGAGAGCACGCAGGGTGCCTACCCATTCTCAGGAGCGACCGTGCACGAGCTCCTCGGCGAACCGCCGGGCCAGCTGTCGCCGGCACGGTTCGAGGTCGGTGTCGGCGGCTCGAACGGACGCCGGGCCGACTCCACGGGTCACGACGACGTCGCCCGCGCGCAGCGCCTCGAGCCGCGCCGCGGTCGGGGCGTGGTCCGCGCCGACCCGCTCGCCGTTGCCCGAGGCCGCCGCCCGTCGACGCGCGAGCTCGTCGGCCGCGGGTCGCTCGGCGTCGGACATGGCCGCGAACGGGTCGGTGCCCCGTCGCGCCGCCACCTCGGCCGCCACGGTGGCGCGCGGCGGCGGCAGTGTGCTGAGCAGCAGCCCGACGACGGCCGGTGTTCCCACCAGGGCGGCCGCCCCGCGGTCCGCAGCCAGGCACGACCGAGAGCTGTGGGGCTGCGCGGCCCGCCGGAGGAGGCGCTGCAGGGCCCGGGCGGGTGCCGCGACCACGGACATCCCGGCGGCCCCGACCGAGGTGGCGACCTCGCGGCGGAACCGCTCACCGGCCAGCTCGTCGCCGGCACCCAGCGCACCCATGCCGCTGTCCGACTGCTCGCGGGCCGTCTCGTGCGGCTGGACCATGCCCGTCGGCGAGAGCAGCAGCACCAGCCGGGTCAGCAGGTCGTCGGCGAGCCGGAACAGGATGCCGGCCGCGCCCCCGCGGCCGTCCCCGCAGGCCAGCACGTGGGCCAGGACGGCCACGCGCTCGTCGCCGTCGAGGGCCGTCCACTGCGGCAGGCCCACCACGAGCGTCGTGCGCCCGAGGTAGCCCACCGGGACCAGGCTCGTGGAGTAGGTGGTGTCGACGGCGACCGAGTCGGGACGACGTGCCGAGGTGGTGTCGGCCACCTCGGCGACCAGCCGGTGGAGCGACGGCGCGTCATCGCCGCTCAGCGGGACGACGTGGGGGCTCGGGCGCGCCGGACGGGGCGCCAGCTGCCAGAGCAGGAGCACCCCGATGACCGCCCAGATCACCCGGCTCCACCCGTCGTCGAGCAGCACGAGGACCACCACCGTCACCACGAGAGCCACGGCGACCGTGACGACGACGGCAGCCAGCGCCACGGCCAGCGACCGCCCGCCACCCGGGGCCGACCCGGTCGCTCCAGCTCCCATGACCACCACCCCTCTGGCGGCGCAGCCTACGCGGGCGGCGAGGCCACGGCGCTCAGACGCAGAACTCGTTGCCCTCGGGGTCGCGCATCACCACCCAGTGCACCCCCAGGTCGGCGTGCTCGGTGAGCCGGGCCGCGCCGAGTGCCTCGAGCCGGGCCACCTCGGCCGCGACCCGCTCGCGCTGCTCGTCGAGCGGCACGGACGGCCCGCCCCCCGCGAGCAGGTCGACGTGCACGCGGTTCTTGACCGTCTTCGGTTCGGGCACCTTCTGGAAGAAGATGCGCGGGTGGCCCTCGGCCTCGATCGCCGAGGCGTCGTTCCAGCGCTCTTCGGGCACGTCGTTGGCGGCCAGGAATGCGGGCCAGTCGGCGAAGTCGCCAGGGGGCGCCGGGACGGCGTAGCCGCGCTCGGCCAGCGCGGACGCCCAGAACTGCGCCAGCGCGCCGGGGTCGGCGGCATCGAAGACGACCTGGATGGGTGCTGTGGATCGGTCCATCCGGGCAGTCTGCCGCGGGCCGCCGACAGGCACCGGCTCGAGCACCCGACCGAAGGAGTTCCGTACGGGGCCGGCCCCCCGCTACCATCGTCGGTTCGCCGGTATGCGAACCCACCCAGTCCAGAGAGGCGGCTCCGCCATGCCCACGCCGACCGCCACCCCCACCAGCCCCGGCGTCGACCCGGTGCTCACCGCCGAGCAGGCCCACCTCGAGCACGCCCGCGACCAGCTGCGCCGGATGCGCGAGGCCACCGACCGGCTCGACGCCGCCAAGGCCACCGACGCCTGGACGAGCGAGCTGCTCGGGCGCGTGCTGGCCCGTCGGGTCGCCTCGCTGCAGGACGACCCGCGCACCACCTTGTTCTTCGGTCGGATCGACACCCGCACCGAGCACGGCGAGGAGACCTTCCACATCGGGCGGCGCCACGTCAGCGACGACGGCGGCGACCCGGTGGTCGTCGACTGGCGGGCACCCATCTCCACCGCCTTCTACCGGGCCTCCCCCACCGAGCCGATGGGGGTCGACCTGCGCCGGCGGTTCGGCGTGGACCGCGGACGGCTCACGGCCTACGAGGACGAGCACCTCACCCGCGGCGACGGCGCCGACCACAGCGCCATCCTCGCCGCGGAGATCGAGCGCCCCCGATCCGGCCCGATGCGCGACATCGTGTCGACCATCCAGCCGGAGCAGGACGAGATCGTGCGCAGCGACATCGGCACCAGCATCTGCGTCCAGGGTGCGCCCGGCACGGGCAAGACGGCGGTCGGCCTGCACCGCGCGGCCTGGCTGCTCTACTCCTTCCGCGCCCAGCTCGACCGCTCCGGTGTGCTCGTCGTCGGCCCCAACCGGGCCTTCCTCGACCACATCGGCGCCGTGCTGCCCTCCCTCGGCGAGGTGCGCGTCGGGCACGCCACCATCGACACCCTGCTCGAGCACGGCCGGGTCCGGGCCGTGGACCCCACCGACGTCGCCCTGCTCAAGGGCGACGCACGGATGGCCGAGGTGCTGCACCGGGCGGTCTGGGCGAACGTCGGCCGCGCCGAGGAGGCTCTCGTCGTCCCCCGCGGCTCGCGTCGCTGGCGGGTGCCCGCCCACGAGGTCCGCGACGACGTCGACGCGCTCGTCGCCCGCGGGGTGCGCTACTCCGCCGCCCGGCAGCTGCTGCCCCAGCGGCTGGCCCACCAGGTGCTGCTGCAGATGGAGCGCTCCGGCGACTCCCCCGACGACCGGGTGCAGGACACCGTCGCCCGCTCGGCGCCGGTCACCGCGTACGTCCGCGCTCTGTGGCCGGCGCTCGACCCGGCCGGCGTCCTCTTCCGCCTCCTGAGCGACGCCGCGGCGCTCGCCGCCGCCGCGGACGGCATCCTCACCGACGACGAGCAACGGCTGCTCTCGTGGGACAGCCCGCCGCGCACGAAGGGTGCCGCCCGCTGGACGCGGGCCGACATGGCGCTCCTCGACGAGGCCGCCGACCTGCTCGACCGCACCCCGAGCCTGGGGCACGTGGTGCTCGACGAGGCCCAGGACCTCTCGCCCATGCAGCTGCGCGCCGTCGGTCGTCGCGCCTCGACCGGGTCGCTCACCGTGCTCGGCGACATCGCCCAGGGCACGACGCCGTGGGCCACCGCGTCCTGGGACACCGCGATGGGCCACCTCGGGCGCCCGGGGCACGAGCTCGTCGTGCTCGACCGCGGCTTCCGCGTGCCGGGCCTGGTCATCGAGTTCGCCGCACGCCTGCTGCCGCACATGGCGCCCGGCCTCGGGGCTCCGACCTCGGTGCGCGACAACCCCGGTCGGCTCACCATCGTGCCCACCAGCGCGGACGGAAGGGACGCCGCCGTCGTGGATGCGGTGCGCGCGGCGGTCGGCGTCCCCGGCTCGGTCGGCGTCATCATCCCGGATGCCGCCACCGCCGCGACCAGCGCGGCCCTGACCGCCGCCGGGGTGCCGCACGGGCGGCTCGACGCCGACCACGGCGACGACGAGGACCGCCAGGTGGAGCTCGTACCGGCGAGCATCGCCAAGGGCCTCGAGTTCGACCGTGTCGTGGTGGTCGAGCCGGCCGCCATCGCGGCCGCGGAGCCGGACGAGCGGACCGGGCTGCGGCGGCTCTACGTCGTGCTGACCCGCGCGGTCTCGGAGCTCACCGTCGTGCACGCCGAGCCGCTGCCGCAGCCGTTGCGGGCCTGACCGGCGGCCGGCTCAGCCGGCGTCCTCCAGCGGGTGGCCGGAATCGGACGAGGCGGCCAGCCCGCGCACGAGCACGTCGACGAGGTGCGGCACCTCGGTCGAGTCGACCTGCACCGTGCCCACGCAGGTGTTGCCGCGCCAGATCGACAGCACGACGAGGCCGTGCTCCGGGTGCCACGAGACGCGCAGCGCCCGCTCGCCGCCGCGGGCGTCGACGACGACCTCACCACGGATCGGGAGCGGGGACACGGCGGCCATGACCCATGATCACCCTGGACGCCCCGGTGCGCCAGCCCGTGTGGGGTGGTGCGGTCGGCTCAGAAGTTGATCATGTGCCCGACGACGCCCTCGACGGCCTCCTTGACGGCCTCGGACAGGGTCGGGTGGGCGAACACGTTGCGCGCCACCTCGTCGGCGGTGAGGTCCCACTTCTGGGCCAGGGTGAGCACCGGCAGCAGCTCGGTGACGTCGGGGCCGATCATGTGCGCGCCGAGGATCTCGTTGTGCGTGGCGTCGGCGACGACCTTGACGAAGCCGACGGCGTCGCCGAGGCCCATCGCCTTGCCGTTGGCGGTGAACGGGAAGGTGGCGGTCTTGACGTCGTAGCCCCTCTCCTTGGCCTGCGCCTCGGAGTAGCCGAACGAGCCGATCTGCGGGTGGCAGTAGGTGGCGCGGGGCACGAAGTCGTAGTCGACCGGCATCGTGTCGGCGCCGGCGATCGTCTCGGCGGCCACGATGCCCTGCGCCTCGGCGACGTGGGCGAGCATCAGCTTGGCCGTGCAGTCGCCGATGGCGTAGACGTTGGGCACGTTGGTACGGCAGTACTCGTCGATCGCCACCGCACCGCGGTCGGTGAGGGCCACCCCGGCGGCCTCGAGGCCGTAGCCCTCGGTGCGCGGGGCGAAGCCGATGGCCGAGAGGAACTTGTCCGCCTCGAGCACCTGCTGGTCACCGCCGGCTGCCGGGGAGACCGTCACCCTCACCCCTGACCCGGTGTCCTCGACGCCCTCGACCTTGGTGCCGAGCAGCACCTTCACGCCGAGCTTCTTGTAGTGCTTGGCGAGCTCCTTGGAGATGTCTGCGTCCTCGGTGGGCACCATCCGGTCGAGGAACTCGACGATGGTGACGTCGACGCCGAAGTTCTTCATGACGTAGGCGAACTCGACCCCGATCGCGCCCGACCCGGCGATGACGATCGAGCCCGGGAGGTTCTCGTCGAGGATCTGCTCCTCGTAGGTGACGACGTTCTGCGAGACGGTGACCCCGGGCAGCATCCGGGTGGTGGCGCCGGCGGCGATGATCAGGTGGTCGAAGGTGAGCTGCCGGGTCGACCCGTCGTTGAGGGCCACGTCCATCGAGGTCGGCGACGTGAGCGTGCCCCAGCCGTCGATCTCCTGGACCTTGTTCTTCTTCATCAGGAAGTGCACGCCGCGCACGATGCCGTCGGAGACCTGGCGGGAGCGCTTGTGGGTGGGCCCGTAGGACATCGTGGCGTCGCCCTCGATGCCGAACTTGGCCTTGTCGTGCTGGAGCAGGTGGGCGAGCTCGGCGTTCTTGATCAGGGCCTTGCTCGGGATGCACCCGACGTTGAGGCAGACGCCTCCCCAGTACTTCTTCTCGACGACCGCGACCTTCTTGCCCAGCTGCGACGCGCGGATCGCCGCGACGTAACCACCGGGACCAGCACCGAGCACCACGACGTCGAAGTCAGCCATGGCGCCAGCCTATCCGGCGGCGTGAGGCCTCCTCACCGGAGGCCGCGCAGCGTCTCGTGCACCGCCCGGGCGACCGGTGCGGCAGTGCGCGCACCCGGCCCGCCCTGGGCCACGACGACCGAGACGACCCACTTCGGCGCGTTCGCCGGGGCGTACGACACGAACCACGAGGTGTCGCGCTTGCCGACCACCTCGCCGGTGCCCGTCTTGCCCGCGACCGGCCAGCCCGGCATGGAGCGGAACTGGCTGCGCACGCTGCCCTGGGTCACGGCATCCCGCAGCGCGGCCTGCAGGTAGGAGTCGACGCGCGCGCCGAGGGGGGCCCTGCGCCTGCGGCCCGCCTCGACGGCCTCGCCCTCGCCGGTCGCCGGGTCGACGACCGTGGACCCGACGCGCGGGGTGACGACCGTGCCGCCGTTGGCGATCGCGGCATACATGACGGCGACCTGCAGCGGTGTGACGCCGACGTCGCCCTGGCCGATCGAGAAGTTCGCGGCGTCGCCGGGGCGCAGGAGGTAGCCGCTGTCGCAGTTCTCGACCGCGATCTCCTTGAGGTAGGCGCCCTGCTTCCGGTCGCCGACCTCGGGGTAGCCCGTGCGGGCTCGGCGGCACGACTCGGCCTTCGTGGCCTCCCACGACGCCTTCTTCCAGGCTCGGTCGGGGATGCGTCCCGCCGCCTCGCCGGGCAGGTCGATGCCGGTTCGCGACCCGAGGCCGAGCCCGGTGGAGACGGCGACGAACGGGTCGCGCGCGTCGCTGGTGGCGGAGAACCCGCCCTGCGCCTGCCACGACCGGTAGGCCACCGCGTAGAAGACGGTGTCGCACGAGATCTGGATGGCCTTGCGGAAGCTGATCAGCCCCCGACCGCGGGTCTCGTGGTTGTGGAAGACGCGGTCGCCGATGCGGTAGGCCGTCGGGCAGTCGTAGCTGCCGTCGAGGGGGTTGCCGGCCCGCACGGCGGCGGCCACCGACGCCGGCTTCATCGTGCTCGCGGGGGCCAGCTCGACCCCGATCGCGCGGGACAGCAGCGGGGTGCCGGCCGTGGTCGCGGTGAGAGCGGCGTAGTCGGCCTGCGAGATGCCCCCGGTCCAGATGTTCGGGTCGTATGACGGCGCGCTGGCGAGCGCGGCGACGGCCCCCGAGCGCGGGTCGAGCACGACGACGGCCCCCGAGTCGGCGGGCCAGCCGCGCTTGCGTGCCTTGGCCATCTGGGTCGCCAGGGCCCGCTCGGCGGCGGCCTGGACGCGCACGTCGAGCGAGGTGACCAGGTCGCGCCCCGGGACCGGCGCGGTGCGCGAGACGACACCGGTCACGAGCCCGCGGGCGTCGACGGCGACGACGGTTCGACCCGGCACCCCGCGCAGCACGGCGTCGTACTGCTGCTCCAGGCCCGACCGGCCGACGAGGTCGTCGGCCACCAGGGCTCGGTCGCCGCCCACCTCGTCGGAGCGCACCTGACCCAGGTAGCCCAGTGCCTGGGCCGCGCTGACGCCGAGTGGCCGCGGGTAGACGCGCACCGGCTGCGACTCGACGGCCACCCCCGGGAACCGGGTCGGCTGCTCGACGAGGGAGAGTGCCCGGGTCGGGTCGACGTCCTCCGCGAGCGGGACCGGCACCTGCGGCGAGCCGGCCCAGCAGGCCGGCGCGGCCGGCGCACCCCTCTCGCCGCAGAGCCAGGTGCGGCCGAGCAGATCGGCGGCGGGCAGGCCCAGGACGGAGGCGACGTCGCGCACCTCGGAGGCGCCGCGGTCGGGCCGGTCGGCGATGACCCGGCGCTCGATGGTCACCACGGTGCTGGCACGGTTGTCGGCGAGCACCCGGCCCTCGCGGTCGAGGATGCGCCCCCGGAGCGCCGGAACGACGAGGGTGCGGGTGTCGAGGGCCGATGCCGCTGCTCGGAAGTCGTCGTGCCCGACGAGCTGCACCTGGCCCAGGCGGCCGACCAGGGCGGCGAACCCCACCGCGACGAGGAGGACGACGGCGAGGAAGCGACCCTGGTGCGGGCTGGTCCTGCGGCCCCCCACCCGCGAGGTACCCGCCCGCCGCCTCATCCGTACCTCCGGCGCGCGAGGCCGCGCTCCCCCGCGACGACGAGCGGCACCACGACGGCAGCCACGGTGGCGGTGAGCAGGCACTGCACGGCGGACGCCACGAGGTCGACAGGGGCGCCCACGGCCAGTGCGGCCAGCACCCCCATGCCCTCGACCACCGCCGAGGCACCCAGGGCGACGACGGCGACGCGTGGCGCGGCGACCGGACCCTCGAGGCGCGCACGGCCCGCGAGCGCGCCGGCGACGGCGTAGGTGAGGGCCTGGACGCCGAGGTGGGTCGACCCGGGCGGGACGAGGTCGAGCAGCCAGCCGGCGGCCAGGCCGACGGCTGCCCCCGCCACGGGGCCGCGCAGCAGCGCCCAGGCCACGACGAGCACGAGCACGAGGTCCGGCACGACCGCGACGTGACGCGCCCCCAGGGTCACGACCAGCAGCACCGCCGCCAGCACCGTCAGGCCCCGGAGCAGGCCGGCCACCGGGGCGCTCACCCGGTGCCCGTCGCAACCGGTCGGGGTGCGGTGCGGCCCGAGGTGAGCACCACCGCCACGACGTCGAGCGAGGTCGTGTCGACGGCGGGGGTCACCGTGCCGGTGGGCGCCAGCTGCCCGACACCGAGGTGCACGGAGGTCACCGTGCCGACCGGGAGGCCGGGCACGAACGGGCGTCCGCCGACGCTGCCGAGGGTGGTGACGACGTCACCCGTGGTGGCGGCACCGCGCTCGACCAGCGCGAACGAGAGCATTCCCGGCGCCGGGCGGGCGCCGCCCGACACCGCGGCACCCGAGGCCTCACCGAGCACACCGCGGGGGCCGACCCGTACGCCCACGGTGAGGTCGGCGCTGCCGAGCAGCAGCACGTCGGCGGTCCACGGGGCGACCGACACGACTCGGCCGACCAGGCCCTGCGCGGCGACCACGGTGCGGTCGACCTCGACGCCGTCGCGCGACCCCACGTCGATGGTGACCCGCTCCGGACCGCCCGGGCCCGAGGCGCCGACCGCCACGACCCGCGCCGGGACCAGACGGGCTCCCGCAAGTGCCGGCTGTTCGAGGATGCCGGCCGTGCCGTGCAGGGCCGCCACCTCACGTTGCGCCGCGGCCAGGCGGGTGGCCAGGGCGGTCTGCTCGGCCCGAGTGGTCGAGACCTCGTCGTCGCCCGGTCCGACGAGGCGTTCGAGCGGTCCGAGCGCGGCGGCGGCGGCGGTGCGCACCGGCTCGAGCCCGGCGGCGCCCGACGCCCCGACGGCCACGACGAGGCCGGTGAGCACGAGGGCCACCGTGAGCAGGCGGCGCGAGCGCGTCGAGGCCACCCGCCCGGCCGTGGTGGGTCCTCGGCCGGGTGGTGTGCGCTTGACGTGCATGGTCAGTGGCGCCGGTTGTCGACGAGGACGCGCTCGAGGGTGCTGAACTCCTCGACGCACCGGCCGGCGCCGCGCGCGACCGCGTGCAGGGGGTCGTCGGCGGCGTGCACGGGCACGCCCAGCTCGTGGCTGAGCCTCTCGTCGAGCCCGCGGATCAGGGCGCCCCCACCCGTGAGGGCGATGCCGCGGTCGACGACGTCCCCGGCCAGCTCGGGCGGGCACACGTCGAGCACGGTGCGCACCAGCTCGACGATCTGCACCAGCGGGGTCTCGATCGCCCGTCGCACCTCCGCGGAGCCGATCGACACGGTCTTCGGCAGACCGGTCACGAGGTCGCGGCCGCGCACCCGCTCGGTGAGCTCCTCGCGCAGCGGGAACGCGGAGCCGGCCCCGATCTTCAGGTCCTCGGCGCTGCGCTCCCCCAGGAGCAGGGAGTACTCGCTCTTGACGTGGGCCACGAGGGCGTCGTCGATCTCGTCGCCGCCGATCCGCACGGTGCGCGAGGTGACGATGCCGCCGAGGCTGAGGATGGCGACGTCGGTGGTGCCGCCGCCGACGTCGACGACCATCGACGCGCGGGTCTCCTCGACCGGCAGCCCGGCGCCGATCGCGGCCGCCATGGTCTCCTCGATGACGTAGACCCGCCGGGCGCCCGAGCGCAGGGTGGCGTCCTCGAGGGCCCGCCGCTCCACCCCGGTGATGTCGCTCGGCACGCAGACGACGACGCGCGGCCGGACCAGCCGCGACGGCGCGACCTGCTCGACGAACCAGCGGATCATCCGCTCGGTGACGTCGGCGTCGGAGATGACCCCGTCGCGCAGCGGACGCACGGCGGTGACCGACTCGGGGGTGCGGCCGAGCATCTCCTTGGCCCGGTGCCCGGCGGCCAGGAGCTGGCTGGTCCCCGTGCGCACCGCGACGACCGACGGCTCGTCGAGCACGACGCCGCGGCCGCGCTCGTAGATGACCGTGTTGGCCGTGCCGAGGTCGATCGCGAGGTCCCTGCCCCGCACCCACCCGGACGCCCAGCCGCTCATGTCAGCAGGCTAGGTCGGTGGGTCCGCGTGGTCGGGGTGCCGCGCCGAGGTCGGCCCGGATGACGGGGCTCGGGTGGGGTGGTCGGGGCGGACGCGCTCTGGGATCGTGGGCCGATGGATGCTGAGAGGGAGCCCAGGGACGCCTCGATGACGGTTCGCGACGGCCGCACCGTGGCCTGGACCGACTGGGGCGACGCGGACGGCATCCCGGTGCTGCGGGTGCCGGGCACGCCCGGGTGCCGCTGGTCGGTGCGGGTCGACCGCACCCCGTGGGCCGAGCGGGGGTTGCGGGTCGTGACGACCGAGCGCCCGGGGTTCGGCGCGTCGAGCCGGCTGCCGGGGAGGCGTTTCCGTGAGCACGCCGACGACCTCGCCGAGGTGCTCGACCACCTCGGGCTGGACCGGGTGCACCTCACGGGTGGCAGTGGTGCCGCTCCGCACGAGCTGGCCCTGTGCCAGTACCACCCCGACCGGGTGCGCGCGGCCACCGTCGTCGCCGGCATCGCGCCGTTCCGCGACGACGAGATCGACACGATGATCCCGATCAACGCGCAGGTGGCACGGCTGGCGCGGGTGGGCCGACGCGACGAGGTCGCCGCGGTGATGGCACCGCACCGCGACGCCATGCTCGCCGACCCGCTGGGCGCGTTCCACAGCATCATGGACACCGCGCCCGCCGAGGACCTCGAGGTGATGGCGGACCCGGGGTGGCAGGCGGGCTTCGCGCGGGCCCTGCTCGAGTCACTGGGTGCGGGCCTCGACGGCTGGGTCGACGAGGCGATGGCGATGGACAACATCTGGGACGTCGACCCGGCATCGGTGCCGACGTCGGTGACCTGGTACCACGCGGTCGAGGACCGCAACTGTCCCGTGGAGGCGGCCCGGCGGCTGGTGGCCGAGCTGCCGGAGGGACGTTTCGTGGAGTGGACCCGGGCGGGTCACCTCACGGCGTACCACCTCGAGCGCGAGATCCTCGACGAGCTGCTGGCGCGCGGCTGAGCGGGCTCAGAGCCCGGGGAACCAGATGCCCAGCTCGCGGGCCGCGGACTCCGGCGAGTCGGACCCGTGCACGATGTTCTGCTGCACCTTCGTGCCCCAGTCGCGGCCGAGGTCGCCACGGATGGTGCCGGGCAGGGCCACGGTGGGGTCGGTGGCGCCGGCCAGGGCCCGGAAGCCCTCGATGCAGCGCTCACCCTCGATGACGACGGCGGCGACCTGACCCGACGACATGAACTCGACGAGCGGCTCGAAGAAGGGCTTGCCCTCGTGCTCGGCGTAGTGCGAGTGCAGCCGCTCGACGTCGGGCGTGAGCACCTGGAGCGCGACGAGGCGGTAGCCCTTCGCCTCGATCCGACGCAGCACCTCCCCGGTGAGGCCGCGGGCGAAACCGTCGGGCTTGACGAGGACGAGTGAGCGTTCGGTGGTCACCCACCCAGCCTAGTCACCGGCCGAGGTGGCCCCCGCCGCGGCCCCGGGGGCCCCTGACGCCCCGGAGGCGCCTGCTGCGTCGGCGGCCTCGCGCTCCGCCACGAGCCGGTCGAGCTTGCCCCCCTGCAACAGCAGGAGCACCCACAGCCCGGTGAAGACCAGGCCCACACCGATCATGGCCGGCACCAGCACCGCGCTGGCCCAGGTGAGGGCCTGCACCGCCCAGCCCAGGGTGACGCCCCAGGGGCGGCGCATCAGGCCCGAGGCGAGAAGTGACAGCAGGGACAGGCCGAGCCCGACCCAGAGCAGCTGCTGCCCGTCGTCCGGGCGGCCGTCGGCGATGGCGTTGCCGCGGGCGACGAGGGCGAAGAAGGAGAGGATGACGGCCTGACCGAACAGGGCCATCGCGAGCAGGCGGTAGGTGAACTTGCCCTGGGTGCCGTAGAGGGGCAGGCGCCTCATGTGTCGCGCTTCCAGCGCCTGGTCTCGACGGCCGCCTTGGACTGCGCCAGCCCGGCGCCGGTCGCGGCCCGGTAGTGCTTGATCGCGCCGATGAGCTCACCACGGGCCAGGGCCGCGTCGATGGTCTGCTGCACCTCGGGGGCGAGGTCCTCGACGGGGGTGAACGTGGTGGTCGTCGAGCCGCGGCTCGCGCGCACCGACGTGACGACCCACCACACGGCCGCGACGACGGCCACGAGGAGGACCAGCTTGAACAGCGGACTCATGCCACCAGCCTAAGCGGGAGGGCGCCGGCGCCGGTTCCTCCACACGATCTGGTGGGATGAGCCCATGGATGGCGCAGCGGTGCTCCAGCCTGCGCGGCTGCGCCGTGTGGTGCTCACGGTCGCCGGCCTGAACCTCGGCTACTTCGTGGTCGAGGTGTCGGTGGCGCTGGCCATCGGCTCGGTGTCGCTCCTCGCGGACTCGGTCGACTTCCTGGAGGACACCGCGATCAACCTGCTCGTCGCGCTGGCGCTGGGGTGGCCGCTGCGTCGCCGCGCCCTGGCCGGGCACGCGATGGCGCTCGTCATCCTCGTGCCGGCCGTCGTGGCCGCCTGGCAGGCGATGCAGAAGGCGTTCGACCCGGTGGCTCCCGACGTGCGGGCGCTGGTGTTCACAGCCGGCGCCGCCGCGGTGGTCAACGGTGTCTGTGCTCTGCTGCTGGTGCGCGTGCGACACCACGGCGGGTCGCTGAGCGGGGCCGCCTACCTCTCGGCCCGCAACGACGTGGCAGTCGACGTGGCGATCCTGGCGATGGCCGTCCTCACCGCGTGGACCGCGTCCGGCTGGCCCGACATCGTGCTCGGGCTCGTCATCGTGCTGGTCAACGCCACCGCCGCGCTGGAGGTGTGGCGGCTGGCGGGTGAGGAGCGGCTGGCCGCGCGGGCGCTGGCCGGCGAGGACCTCGACGACTGAGCGGCCGGGACGGCGCGGCGTCGCCGTCAGACCGACGTGGTGCCGAGCAGCATCCGCACCTCGGCGGCCGTGACGACCGACCCGGTGGCCAGCACTCCACCGCTGACCCCGCCGCCGGCGTCGGCCATGCCGGCCGCCGTGTCGAGCGCCTCGGGCAGGTCGTCGACGACGGTGACCCGGTTGTCCCCGAAGATCTCGCTCGCGATCTCGCCCAGCTGACGCGGCGACATCGCCCGCGGCGACGTGGTGCGCGTGACGACCACCTCGTCGAGCACGGTCTCGAGCACCTCGAGCATCTCGGAGGCCTCCTTGTCCTTCATCACCGCGACCACCCCGATCAGGCGGGCGAAGGTGAACGAGTCCTGGATGGCGTCGCGCAGTGCCCGGGCCCCCGCCGGGTTGTGCGCCGCGTCGACGAGCACGGTGGGGCTGCGGCGGACGACCTCGAGCCGCCCGGGAGAGTCGACCGTCGCGAGCCCGGCCCGCAGCACGTCGACGTCGAGCGCCTGCTCGCCACCCCCGAGGAAGGCCTCGACGGCCGCGACGGCCACCGCGGCGTTCTGCGCCTGGTGCGTGCCGTGCAGCGGCAGGAAGAGGTCGGGGTACTCCCCCGCCAGTCCGCGCAGCGAGATCTGCTGACCACCCACGGCCACGTCACGCGCGATGACGCCGAAGTCGTTGCCCTCGAACACGGTCCTGCGCACCCACCTCGGTCGCGCGCTCGACGAGCACCTCCACCGCCTCGGGGGTCTCCTGCAGCCCGACCACCGTGATGGCGTCGGCCTTGATGATGCCGGCCTTCTCGCTCGCGATCTCCTCGACCGTGTCGCCGAGGAAGTGGCGGTGGTCGAGGTCGATCGGGGTGACGACCGAGACCGGCGCCTCGACGACGTTCGTCGCGTCCCACGAGCCGCCCATGCCGACCTCGACGACGGCGACGTCGACCGGCAGGTCCGCGAAGGCGGCGTAGGCCACGGCCACGAGCACCTCGAAGTAGGTCATGGCCGGGCCGCCGTCGATGATCGAGCGGGCGTCGACCATCTCGACGAAGGGGATCACCTCGTCGTACGCGGCGAGGAAGCGCTCGGCGTCGACGGGACGACCACCCACGGCCACCCGCTCCAGCATGGAGTGCAGGTGCGGTGAGGTGAACCGACCCGTCTTCAGGCCCAGCTCGCGAAGGATCGCCTCGATGATCCGCGCCGTGCTCGTCTTGCCGTTGGTCCCGGTGACGTGGATGACCGGGAAGGTGCGCTGCGGGTCGCCGAGCAGCTCCATGACCGCACGGATCCGGTCGAGGGACGGCTCGAGGTCGTGCTCGGGCGCGCGGGAGAGGATCGACGCCTCGACCTCGCGCATCCGGCGGTCGAGCTGGAGCAGGTGCGCGGCATCGCGCTGGGCGGCATCGGGGGCGGGGCTCACCCGCCCATTGTCCACCGTTCCGGGACGCCGTCGGCTCACCCGCAGCCGGTGCAGCCACCCTTCGGTGCGATCCAGCCGACGCCGTCGTAGTTCCGGGTGGGCGCGTCCTGCACCAGGCCACGGGCGTCGGCCCGCAGCTTGGCCACGAAGCGCTGGCCACCGATCGGCTCGCCGTCGTCGCCGGCATCGACCTGCCACACGTCGAGGGCGACGATGCCGACGCCCTGCGGCGTCTTCGCGGCGGGCACGAAGCGCAGCCCGAGGGCCGCGAGCTGGCCCGGTGCGAGGGCGATCGGCCCGAGGTACGCCCCGTCGCCGGCGACGAGGAACCGGTCGCCGCCGATCGGCTCGATGCCCTTGGCGTCGGCGCCGGAAGCCTTCCAGAGCTCGAGCAGCTCGGGGGTCGGCTCCATCCAGACCTGGCCCCAGTCGAACATCGAACGCTCGCCGGCGGCATCGGCGAAGACCAGGCGGACCTTGCGGTCCTCGCGCCCGAAGTTCGCGACGATGGCGGCACTCTGCCGACCGTCACCGACGTCGTCGACCACGGTGATGTTCTTCCAGACGATGTTGTTGTTGTTCTGCACGTTCGCGTAGAGGTTCCCGGTCTCGGGCGAGGTCATCCCGTAGGAGGGCGCGGGCCCGGTCTCGATCCGGGCGAGCAGGCAGAAGTGGCCCTGGTCGGCACCGAACGAGGCGTAGTCCGCGGGGTTCGGCGGCGCCCAGGGGAAGGACAGGATCTCGTCGTCGCCGGCACTCACCGAGACCGGCTGCGACCCGATCGAGCCGCCCATCAGCGCGGGCGCGGTGACGCTGCCGTCCCACGGCGCCGGCCAGGACAGCCCCGTGGACGCCTTGGCCCAGTACAGCCGCACCGTGCCTGAGGCCGACCCGGTGCAGCCCCGGTTGCGGACCCGCACGTAGACGGCGGTCGTGCTCGAGCCGTACTCGGGGTTCTGGTGGTCCTGGTTCGCGATGCCGTTGTTGTCGTTGCGAACCCAGATGTCGTCGCTGACCCACATCGGCTGCGTCGAGGGATCCGGCTCGGCTCCCATGTCGTCGGAGACGTCCTTGGCCCACAGGTCGTTGACCGCCCCGCTCGTCGGCACCAGGCCGTCCGAGGCCAGCAGTGCGGCCCGCACCGTGTGCAGGGTCGCGTCCATCCGTTCGCTCTGCCCGGCGGTGAACATGAACATCGAGTCGTCGTCGGTGTAGTCCATGTAGTTCATGAACATGTCCCCGTTGGGGCCGTTGCTGCACGACACCTGCGGGTAGGCCGGCTTGCCGAAGTGCTTGTCGCCCTGGTTCGGGGTGTCCGCCACGTTGTCGGAGCCGACACAGGCGGGCTCGTCGCCCCAGATGTGGTTGAGGTTCAGGTAGTGGCCGATCTCGTGGGTCAGCGTGCGGCCGAGGTCGTAGGGGGCGTCGAGGGTGCCGGTCGACCCGAAGGCCCGGTAGTGGCAGCGCACGCCCTGGTTCGGCATCCCCGGGAAGCTGCCCTTTCCGAGCAGCCCGTCGGTGTAGTTGGCGACCCAGATGTTCAGGTACTTCGTCTCGTCCCACGGGTCGTGACCGCCGCCGGCGGCGGACAGCATCCCGGTCTGGTTGCGCGTCCAGCCGGCGACCGAGGTGTTGGTGCGGGTGATCCCGTCGGTGGAGGCGCATCCCGGGCCGCGCACCGCGAGGGCGAACTCGATCCGCGCGTCGGCGGCCACGCCGGAGAACGCGGACGGCACCAGCCCGGCATCCGCGTTGAGTCGGCGGTAGTCGGCGTTGAGCACGTCGATCTGCGAGTGGATCTGGGCGTCGGAGATGTTCTCGGTGGCCGTGTGCCACACCACGTGGACCACCACGGGGATCCGGATCAGGCCGGTGCGCGAGCCCTCGTCGCCGAAGGCCCTGATCCAGCCCTGGACGTCCTGCTCGATCTGGCGCCTGCGCCAGCGGTACTCGGGGTCCAGGCGGACCAGCCGCCGGTGCTCCTCCATCGTGCCGCACCGGTCCCCGCGGGGGTCCTGGCCGTCGGGGTCCCTGGGGTCCTTGGGGTCGCGCGGCGTCAGCGGCCCGTCGATCGGGAACCTCCGGCGGGTTTCGGTGGGTCGGATTCCCTCGTCGGACGTGGTCATGGCGTCTCCTCGGTCCCGGGTGGTCGTGCGGCCACACCCGGCAGGAGGCGCAGACCGTCGCCGCTGATACCGACCGGTCCGAATGCTGACCCATCCGTGAGTAACGACGCGTTATGACTTGCATAACGTGATGAACGCGTTTACGGTGGAGTCATGAGCCAGCAGCGAATGCCGCAGCAGCGTCCGGCCACGCCGTCGACGCGCTGTCGTTGTCGCCGCCACCACGCCGCCTGACCTCAGCTCCACCACCGCTCCACCACCGCTCCACCGCCGTTGAACGGCGTTCGGGATGCCGCGCCACCGGCGCCGTCCCTCCCCACCTCAGTCGCGGGCCGCCGCACCGTCGCGCCCGCCGAGCACTCTCGGAGACCTCTCATGACCGTCATCGCCCGCCCCCACCGCTCCCGCCCGACCGCCCGGCCGCTCGACCACCGGCCCGCATCTCCCCTGGCCACCGCCCTGCGCCTGGCCGCCGACGACGCCCTGTGGCGCCCGGCCCTCGACTTCGACCCCGAGCGCCGCTACTACCGCCGGCTGCTCGCCGACGAGCACCACGAGGCGTGGCTGCTCAGCTGGCTGCCCGGCCAGGGCACCGACTGGCACGACCACGGCGGCAGCGCCGGCGCGTTCGTCGTCGTGCAGGGTTCGCTCGTCGAGCGCACCGCGCGGCACGGCGTCGTGCGCGGTCTGCGCCGGGTGCACCGACCGGGGGGCGGCGACGAGTTCGGCCCGCAGTACGTTCACCGGGTGACGAACGAGGGACCGGACCCCGCCGTCTCCCTCCACGTCTACGCGCCCCGGCTGACGACCCAGCGCGACTACGTGGCCGACGACGGCATCCTGCGCCTGCTGCGCACCCGGGCGGCGGGGGCGGACTGGTGACCAGCCGCGTCGACCTGCTGCTCTCGGCCGCCCGCGCGCGCCTGCACCGGCTCTCGCCCACCGAGGCGCTCCACGCCGTGGAGGCCGGGGCCGTGGTCGTCGACATCCGACCGGCCGCCCAGCGTGCCGAGCACGGCGACCTCCCCGGTGCGCTCGTCATCGAGCGCAACGTGCTCGAGTGGCGCTTCGACCCCACGAGCGAGGCAGCGCTTCGCATCGCCGACGACGACCTGCAGGTGGTGGTCATCTGCCAGGAGGGCTACACCTCGAGCCTGGCGGCCGCCGCGCTCCAGGACGTCGGCGTTCGCCGCGCGACCGATGTCGTCGGTGGGTACGCCGCCTGGGTGGCCGACGGGGTCGCTCCCCCGTCGGCCGCCCGGGTCAGCGCCTCGTGACCCGGATGCGGGCCGGGTAGCGCTCGCCGACGACGACCTCGGTGACGTCGGCGGCGTCGCGGTCGAGCGCGTCGAGGTCGGCGGTCGCCGTGAGCTCGGCGGCGAGGGTCTCACCCGCGACGAGCTCACGGTGTCCGACGGCGGCGCGGTAGACGAACTCGGCGCCGGCGACCTCCAGGGTGATCCGGTCCGACACGTCGAACCCGGCGTCGCGCCGGGCCTGCTGCACCGCGCGCACCAGGTCCCGCGCGGCACCCTCGACCTCGAGCTCGGGGCTGACGTCGGTGTCGAGCACGACGAACCCACCACCGGGCAGCATCGCGGTCACGTGCGTGCCGGCCTGCTCGGCGTCGACGACCGTCTCGACGACGTACTCACCCTCGACCAGGGCGAGCCCGCCCGAGGTGACCGTGCCGTCGTCGGCCACCGACCAGTCGCCGGTCTTGCTGCCCCGGATGGCCGTCTGCACCTCGCGGCCCAGCCGCGGGCCTGCGGCCCGCGCGTTGACGACGAGCCGCTGGCTGATGCCGAAGTCGGACCCGTGCGCCTCGGCGACGTCGAGGACGGTGACGTCCTTGACGTTGAGCTCGTCGGCGACGATGCCCGCGAACGGTCGCAGACCCTCGGGGTCGTTCGTGACGACGGTGAGCCGGGGCAGCGGCAGGCGCACCCGCAGCTTCTCCGCCTTGCGCAGCGAGGAGCCGGTGGAGCAGACGGCCCGCACCTGGTCCATGGCCGCGACGAGTCCGTCGTCGCGCGGCAGGTCCGCCGCGGACGGCCAGTCCTCGAGGTGCACCGACCGGCCGCCGGTGAGGCCGCGCCAGATCTCCTCGGTGACCAGGGGCAGCAGCGGGGCACAGACCCGGGTGAGCACCTCGAGCGTGGTGTAGAGCGTGTCGAAGGCGGCCTCGGTGGCTGCCGTCTCCCCGGACCCGGTGTCCCAGAACCGTTCCCGGGAGCGGCGGATGTACCAGTTCGTCATCCCGTCGACGAACTGGCGCACCGACTCGCAGGCGCCCGGGATGTCGTAGGTGTCCATCTGGCCCTGCACCGTCTCGACCAGGTCGCCCAGCTTCGCGAGGAGGTAGCGGTCGAGTGGGTCGGTCGACGCGGTGGAGCGCTTGGCGACATACCCCTGCCCGCCGTTGGCGGCGTTGGCATAGAGGCTGAAGAAGTACCAGCTGTTCCACAGCGGGATGAGGACCTGGCGGACGCCCTCGCGGATGCCCTCCTCGGTGACGATCAGGTTGCTGCCGCGCAGGATGCCGCTCGACATGAGGAACCAGCGCATGGCGTCGGCGCCGTCGCGGTTGAACACCTCGGACACGTCCGGGTAGTTCTTCAGCGACTTGCTCATCTTCTGCCCGTCGCTGCCGAGCACGATGCCGTGGCTGACGCACGACGAGAACGCCGGCCGGTCGAAGAGCGCGGTGGCCAGCACGTGCAGCGTGTAGAACCAGCCGCGGGTCTGCCCGATGTACTCGACGATGAAGTCACCCGGGAAGTGGTGCTCGAACCACTCGGCGTTCTCGAACGGGTAGTGCACCTGCGCGAACGACATCGAGCCGGAGTCGAACCACACGTCGAGGACGTCCTCGACGCGCCGCATCGTGGAGTTGCCGGTCGGGTCGTCGGGGTTGGGCCGGGTCAGGTGGTCGATGAACGGCCGGTGCAGGTCGGGCTCGCCGTGCTCGTTGAGGGGCATCCGGCCGAAGTCGCGCTCCAGCTCCTCGAAGGAGCCGTACACGTCGATCCGCGGGTAGGCGGGGTTGTCGGAGCGCCACACCGGGATCGGGCTGCCCCAGAACCGGTTCCGTGAGATCGACCAGTCGCGGGCGTTCTCGAGCCACTTGCCGAACTGGCCGTCCTTGACGTGCTCGGGCGCCCAGGTGATCTGCTGGTTGAGCTCGACCATGCGGTCCTTGAACTTGGTCACCTCGACGAACCACGACGAGACCGCCATGTAGATGAGGGGCTCGCGGCAGCGCCAGCAGTGCGGGTAGCTGTGGTCGTAGGTCTCGCGGCGCAGCAGCACGGTTCCGGCGGTGACCGAGCCGTGGTCGCCCTGCCCGGCCGTCGCCGCCTTGAGGTGCTCGATGACCATGGCGTTGGCGTCGAAGACGTGCAGGCCCTCGTAGTCGGCGACCGGGAAGGTGAACCTGCCGTCGGGGCCGACGGGCACGACCGGCGCGATGCCGTGCTGGTCGGTGAGCTGCTTGTCCTCCTCACCGAAGGCGGGCGCGATGTGCACGATGCCGGTGCCGTCATCCGTCGTGACGTAGTCGGCGGCGAGGACGACGTGCGACCTGGCGTGGCCCAGGTAGTAGGAGAACGGCGGGGTGTAGGCACGCCCGACGAGGTCGCTGCCCTTGAGCCGCTCGACGACCCGCTCGGCGGCGTCGTCGCCGAGCTCACGGCTGTAGGCGGACAGGCGCGCCTCGGCGAGCAGGTAGCGCTCGGTGCGCCCCGTGAAGTCCGACTCGACGACGACGTAGTCGATGTCGGGGCGCACGGCCATCGCGAGGTTGCTCGGCAGCGTCCACGGCGTGGTGGTCCAGATCAGCGCCAGCTCACCCGTCTCGAGGCGGTAGCCGACGGTGACCGCGGGGTCCTGGCGGTTCTTGTAGACCTCCTCGTCCATCCGCAGCTCGTGGTTGCTCAGGGGCGTCTGGTCGTTCCAGCAGTAGGGCAGGCAGCGGAAGCCCTCGTAGACCAGGCCCTTGTCGTAGAGCGTCTTGAACGCCCAGAGCACCGACTCCATGAAGGTGGGGTTGAGCGTCTTGTAGTCGTTGTCGAAGTCGACCCAGCGAGCCTGGCGGGTGACGTAGTCGCGCCACTCGCCGGTGTACTTCATCACCGACTCGCGGCACTTGGCGTTGAAGGTCTCGATCCCCAGCTCGAGGATCTCCTCCTTGGTCTTGATGCCGAGCTGGCTCATCGCCTCGAGCTCGGCGGGCAGCCCGTGGGTGTCCCAGCCGAACCGGCGCTCGACGCGGCGGCCGCGCATCGTCTCGTAGCGGGGGACGATGTCCTTGACGTAGCCGGTGAGCAGGTGGCCGTAGTGGGGCAGCCCGTTGGCGAAGGGCGGGCCGTCGTAGAAGACGAACTCGTTCGCGCCGTCCTCTCCGGTCGGGCGGTTGGCCACCGACGCCGCGAAGGTGTCGTCGGCCGCCCAGCGCGCGAGCACGGCATCCTCGATCTGCGGGAACCGGGGGCTCGCGGGCACGCCGAACGCGGCGCCGGTGTGCTCACCGGTGGTGGAGACCTTGGGGTACGTCATGGGTGTTGCTCCTGCGGTCGTCGACTCGTCGTGCTCGGGACGAGGACGAAGGGTGACGGCCCGGCGGATGCCGGTTCCGCGCACCTCCGCGGTACCACCTCGCTTGCCACCGCCGGGGCGGTGACCGCTCTTGTGCCAGGTCGTGACGTGACCCGGACGTCCGGTTCTAGTGAGGACCTTGGGCGGATGCCGTGGGGTCCCGTTCTTCCGGAGGCTCGCCGCTGATGACGGCTCGAACGCCTGTGGTGGGGAGTCTACCGGCGGTTCGAGGATGCGCGCGCCGGGCTTTCCCCCGCCTCCCACGCTGGATGCTGTCGCCAGGCCCCGCAGTGTCCGTGCGTTCTGCCCCGCGAACGATGTGTCGGAGCTGACCGGCTCCCGCCGCACCACGGTAAGTCGGTGCTGGACAGGCTGGTTGGTGCCGCCGGAGGGGTCTGTCGGTGCTGCCGTCTAGTGTTCGAGGTAGCAGATCAGGGGGTGACTGGCGGTGGGTCCGGAGCAGGTGGTGGCGGGCGCTGATGCGGCGGTGGCCGCGTTGACTGCGGTGGTGGTGCCGTCGGGGGTGGCCGGGTCGCGCTCACAGTGGGCGGGTGTGGTGGGGTCGTTGCAGCGGGTGATCGACGTGGCGTCGGCGGTGCAGGATGCCGCGATCGTGCGGTTGGCGGCGATCGAGGCGGAGTACCTGGAGGACGGCACCGAGGTGGAGTGCCACCGGGGGTTGGGGCACGTGGCGTTGGACGCGCCGGCGATCCTGTCGGGGGTGCTTGCGGTCTCCGCGGTGCACGCCGAGCACCGGGTGGCTTCGGCGGTGCGTTGGCGGCCGACGGGCCGCCGGGCAGCGCGGGCGAGTCGGGGCTGGGTGGGTTGCACGCGGCGATGGGGTCGGGCCGGCTCGACGCCTACCGGGCCGGTGTCATCGCGCAGGAGCTGGAGGCGGCACCGCCGCAGGTGCGTGCGAGCGTGGTGGCTCTGCTCCAGCGGCACTTCGAGGTCGAGGATGCCGCGCACCTGCGGCGGCGGTGTCGGCGGGCGTTGGCCCGGATCAGCCCGGACCTGCTGCGCCAGCGGGCGCTGCGGGCTCGGGCGTCGTGCGGGTTGCGGCGCTGGGTCGAGGAGCCGGGGGTGGACCGGTGGGAGGGCACCTTCCCCTCCGAGGACGCCGCCCGGGCGTGGGCGGCGATCGACGCCCTGGCGCGCCGCTACGTCGCCGACGGTGTCTGCTCGGGCATCGAGGGCGCCCGCGGCAAGGCGCTGACCGACCTGGTCGCCGGCAACGCCACCATCGACACCGTGCTGACCCTGACCGTCCCGGCCACTGTCGTCCCCGGCGGCATCCAGAAGCTGGACCCCGGCCGACCCGCCACCGTTGTCACCGGCCCTGGCCGAAGTGCGGACTCGGGTGCGCCCGGTGATGGTGCTGTCGGTGCAGCCGACGCTGGCCTGGTCGAGGTTCGCGGTCCTGCGGGGAACCAGCCGGTGCTCGTCTCCCGCTCCTGGGTCACCGAGTTGGCCGGTGCCAGCTCTGGCGCCGGATCGGGCGCCACAAGGGTGGAGGTGGCGCCCTGCCACCCCGACACCGGCGCCCTGCAGGACCCCGGCTCCGGAGCCCCCACGTACCGGCCGTCGACACGCATTGCGAACCTGGTGCGGGCCCGGGACCGGCGCTGCCGCTTCCCCGGCTGCACGTCGCCGCCGTGTTCTGCGACCTCGACCACGTCCGGCCCTGGCCGGCCGGACCCACCAACGACACCAACCTGATCTGCCTGTGCCGACGCCACCACCGGGTCAAACAACGACCCGGCTGGCACGCGTGCTCGCCACCGACGGCATCGCCACCTGGACCGACCCCACCGGCCGAACCCGCACCACCCACCCCGCCGACGCCCTAAGCACCACTCTCCTGACCGGTGACGCGCTAGGCACGACCGCCCGGACCGGCGACGCGACCCGGTCGGCCACCGCAACCGAACCCAGCTCCACCCGCACCCATGCTCCCGACCGACCACACAGCGACCTCGAGTTCCGCCTCGAGCACCGCCTTGCTCCGACACCGGACCCGAGCCGACGACGCGCCGGAGGGCGCCACGACTGGCCAGACGACCTCGGTCGCCGCCACCGGGTCGAGCTCGTCCCCTCGACCGCAGCTGCTCTGGTCGAGGTCACCAGCGACTGGCCCCATTGGCGAGCCGGAAGTACCCGGCGACACCACGACCACGATCCTCCACCGTTCTGAGCACTGGCGCGGTCAGGAGTACTGGCGCGGTCACGAGCGCCGGCGCCGGCACGTCTCCCAGGGGGTAGAGTCTGGCCGTCGTCCTCGTGGCGACACCCACACGCACCTGTATGGGGGAAGCCGGTTCGAGTCCGGCACTGTCCCGCAGCCGTGGGTCGCGACGTCACGTCGCGACAAGTCGGAATGCCCGGCAGGTGCGAGCGGCTCCACCACACCCGTCGAGGATCACGGGACGGAGCCCGAGTGACCGGGTCTTTCCGGCGTTCGGGCATCACGTCCGGGAACGCTCAAGGAAGGCACCGATGTCCACCCCCACCACCGCCCGGGGCGCGCTGCTGCGCCGTGCCGGGACCCTGCTCGTCGCCGCCGTGCTCATCGGTGCCCCCGCGAGCGCCGCCCTGGCCGACCCCACGGCCGGCCCGACCGCGGAGGCGAGCCCCACGCCATCCGTCTCGGTGACGGCCACGCCCGATGCGAGCCCGTCGGCCGAGGCGAGCCCCACCGCCAGCCCGTCGGACACCACGTCGCCGACCCCCACCAGCCCGGCCCCGTCGCCGAGCGCTCCGGCGCCGTCGACCAGCACCACGCGCGGCACCGCGCCGACGACCACCCCGACACCGGCCGACCAGCGCGTCGCGGGTCTCTCCGCCCAGCAGCTCGCCGATGCCGCCGCCGCGGCCGCCCCGCAGGGCGCCTATGCCGCCGACTTCATCGCGCGCACGCTCGCCGCCGGTGACGACCACTACGTCTACCCCAACTCGACCTTCTTCGACGGCGGCAACACCATCGACGCAGTCCTCGCGCTCGAGCGGGGTCGGTTCCGGCGAGGACCAGGCAGATGCCTCGTTCGCCTACCTCGAGGACAACCTCGGCGAGCTACATCGGCACCGACTTCGGCTCGCTCTACGCGGGATCCATCGCGAAGACCCTGCTCGCCGTCGTCGCCCACGGCGGCGACCCGACCGACTTCGGCGGCCACGACCTGGTCGAGGAGCTGCAGGCCGCCGAGGGCGCCGTCGAGCCCGGTCGGTTCTCCGACCTCCCGGTCGACTGCGGGTTCGACCCGTGCGACTACTCGAACACCATCGGCCAGTCCCTGGCGATCATCGCGCTGCTGCGCGCCGGTGAGGGACGTCTACGTCCACGTCCGTGGAGCTTCCTCCTCGCCCAGCAGTGCGGTGACGGCGGTTTCCGGGATCTCGATGGACGGCCAGGCGTGCACCAGCGAGGCCGACGCCACCGCGTTCGCCGCCCAGGCCCTGATCGCCGCCGGCTCGGCTGCCGCGGCGGCCGACGGGCTCGACTGGCTCGCCGACGCGCAGGACGTCGCCAGCGGCGGCTTCGCCAGCGCCGACGGCGCGCTGAACGCGAACACCACGGGCGTGGCCGCGCAGGCCTTCGCCGCCGGCGGTCGCAACACCGGCTCGCCGACGCCCAGGCGTCCTCGTCTCGCTCCAGTACGACTGCACCGCCCCGTCGGCCCTGCGCGGCGGCATCGCGTTCTCGGCGGACGACCGGTCCGGCTCCACGCCGTCTCGGGACACCGACCTGCGGGCCACCCCGCAGGCCACCCTGGGCCTGTCGGGAGAGTCGCTGCGTCAGCGTGACGGCCGAGGGCTCCTCGAGCGGAACGAGGCCCTGCCCTGCGCCACGGCAACGGGCGTCGCCCACCCGACGCCCACCCGCGAGCGACTCCACCAGCGCGCCGACCGAGGCTGCCGGCGGGTCCGACCCCTCGAGCACCGTCGAGGCGTCGAGCCCCGGCGCTCTCGCCCAGACCGGCTCCGACCTGCTGCTCCCGGCCCTGCTCGGCCTGGCGCTCGTCGTCATCGGTGGCGTGGCCGTGTTCGCCTCGACCCGACGTCGGGGGGCACACGCCTGATGCGCCGCCCCGCGCCCCGTCCGCTCCGGCGCCTCGCCGGCGCCGTCGCCACCACGGGTCTGGCTCTTGCCGGCCTCGTCGTGGTGGCGGCCCCGGCGAGCGCCGCCGCCTGCTCGGGAACGTCGGGGGTCACCGTCGTCGTCGACACCGGCAGCTCGGTCAGCACGAAGTGCGCCTCGGGCGACCCCTCGTCGGCGCTCAAGGCGCTGACCGCGGCAGGGTTCTCGGTCACCTACCCCCAGCAGTACCCCGGGTCGGTGGTCTGCCGGATCAACGGCTACCCCTCCTCTGACCCGTGCGTGCGGATGCCGCCCGGCGACGCCTACTGGGCCTTCTTCCACGCCAAGCGCGGTGGCAGCTGGGTCTACAGCTCGAGCGGTGTCGCCAGCTACGACCCCGCTCCGGGCACGGTGGTGGGTTTCCGCTACGGGTCGGGGAAGCAGCCACGGGTGGCTCCGCCGGCCCCGACGAGGACCAGCACACCGGTGCCCACCAAGAAGCCGACGCCGAAGCCGACGAAGACCACGTCGGCCCCCAAGCCCACGACTCCCAAGGCGACGCCGACATCGGGCAAAGCCACCTCGAGCACCGGGTCGACGCCGGGGACCGTGGGGGGCTCGGCGTCGACCCGGCCCAGCGCCACGGCGTCGGCGAGCGCCACGGCACCCGAGTCGGCGACCCCTTCGCCGAGCGCGACGGATGACGTGTCGGCGAGTCCCGAGCGCGACGGCATCCGACCTGGCCGCGGCGCCGACGTCGGGCGACGCCGACGGCGGCAACGGGCCCGGCACGCTCATCGTGGGGGCGGCGCTGGTGCTGCTCGTGGCCGGCGGCGCCGCCTACGCCGCCCGGAAGCGACGCGCCTGAGGCGATGATGGTCCGATGAGCACCACCCTCCCCCGCGCGGTGCACCCCGCCGCGTGGTGGGGGTGGGCCGTCGGCATGGCGGTGGCGGTGAGCACGACCAACAACCCGCTCCTGCTGCTGCTCGCCCTCGCCGTCGTCGCGCTCGTCGTGGCGAACCGTCGCGGCACCTCGCCGTGGGCGCGCGCCTTCCGGCTCTACCTGTGGCTGGGGCTGTTCATCATCGTCGTGCGGGTCGTGCTGCACGTGCTCGTCGGGCTCAAGTTCGGCGAGATCGTGCTGTTCCACCTGCCCGAGGTGACCCTGCCCTCGTGGGCGGCCGGCATCCAGCTCGGTGGCACCGTCTACCTCGAGGGCGTCATCGGGGCTGCCGTGCTCGGCCTGCGGCTCGCGGTGATCATCGCCTGCATCGGCGCGGCCAACGCACTGGCCAACCCGAAGCGGCTGCTGCGCTCGCTGCCGTCCGCCCTGCACGAGATCGGGTCCGCCGTGGTCGTCTCGGTGTCGGTGGCGCCACAGCTCGCCGAGAGCGTGCAGCGGGTGCGCCGGGCCCGTCAGCTGCGCGGCGACAGCACTCGCGGCATCCGCTCGGTGCCGTCGGTGGCACTCCCGGTGCTGGAGGACACCCTCGAGCGCTCGCTGCTCCTTGCCGCCGCGATGGACTCGCGCGGCTACGGACGGGCCGGGGCCGCGCCGACGTCGCACCGGATGCTGACCGGCGCGGTCACCCTCGCCGGCCTCCTCGCGAGCGCGGTCGGCCTCTACGGCGTGCTCGACACGTCGACCCCGGCCGTCATGGGCACCCCGCTGCTGCTGGTGGGGCTCGCGCTCTCGGGGCTCGGGCTCTGGCTGGGCGGGCGGCACGTCGAGCGCAGCACCTACCGGCCCGACCCGTGGCGCGGGGCGGAGTGGCTGACCCTGGCCTGCGGCGTCGTGGCCGCCGCGGTGCTGGTCACCGTCTCGCGCACCGACCCCGAGGGCCTCGCGATGCCGCTGTCCCCCCTGTCCTTCCCACCGCTGCCACTGCCGGCCGTGCTCGGCCTGCTGGTCGGCGCGCTTCCCGCCTACCTGACTCCCGAGCCGCCGCGTCCGGCGTCCCGGGTCCCCCAGCGTGGCGCTCGCGAGGAGGTGAGCGCGCGTGGCTGACTCCGCGATCTCACTGACCCGCGTGTCCGTGACGCCGCCCGGCTCCGACCGGCCGGTGCTGCGCGAGGTCGACCTGGACGTCGGCGAGGGCGAGCTGGCCCTCGTGGTCGGGCGCACCGGATCGGGGAAGTCGACCCTCCTGGGCGCCATGTGCGGCCGGGTCCCCCACTTCACCGGCGGCACGCTCACCGGCCACGTCCGCCTGCACGGGCGCGACACCCGCGACCACCGCCCGCGCGACCTCGCCGACCTCGTCGGGGTCGTGGGGCAGGACCCCCTCGCCGGGTTCGTCACCGACACCGTCGAGGAGGAGCTCGCCTACGGCATGGAGCAGCTCGGCCTGGCCCCGGCGACGATGCGCCGGCGGGTGGAGGAGACGCTCGACCTGCTCGGCATCGCCGAGCTGCGCGACGTGCCGCTGCGTGAGCTGTCCGGCGGGCAGCAGCAGCGGGTCGCCATCGGCTCGGTGCTCACGGCTCACCCACGCGTCATCCTGCTCGACGAGCCGACGTCGGCGCTGGACCCCACCGGTGCCGAGGAGGTGCTCGCCACCATCACCCGCCTCGTGCACGACCTCGCCGTCACCGTGGTCGTCGCCGAGCACCGGGTCGAGCGCGTGCTGCACTACGCCGACACCGTCGTGCACGTCTCGCCGTCGGGCGAGGTGCGCTCGGGGCTCCCGTCGGCCCTCATGGTCGACAGCGACATCGCGCCTCCCGTGGTCGAGCTGGGCCGGTACGCCGGGTGGTCGCCGCTGCCCCTCTCGGTGCGTGACGCTCGGCGGGCGGCCGTGGGACTGCGCGCGAGGCTCCAGGCGACCCTGCCCCCGGTGGACGGGCGGCCCACGACTGCGACCAGCGCCGAGGCCGCCGTCCTGTCGGCGCGGGGCGTCGTGGTGCGGTACCCCGGCGACGTGGTCGCCGTGGCGGGGGTCGACCTCGACCTGCACGCAGGCCAGGTCACGGCCGTCATGGGCCGCAACGGCTGCGGCAAGTCCTCACTGCTGTGGGCCCTCCAGGGCAGCGGGACGCTCACCTCGGGCACCGTGCGGGCCGGCCTCGTCGAGCCGAGCACTCTGGCTGCGGGAGAACGACGTTCGCTCGTCGGTCTCGTGCCGCAGACCGCGGCCGACCTGCTCTACCTCGACACCGTCGGCGCCGAGTGCGACCAGGCCGACCGCGAGAGCGGCGTGCCCGGCGGCACCTGCGCGGCCCTGCTCGAGAAGGTGGCCCCCGGCATCCCGCCCGAGCAGCACCCGCGCGACCTGTCGGAGGGGCAGAAGCTGGCGCTCGTGCTGGCCGTGCAGCTCACCGCAGACCCGCCCGTCCTGCTGCTCGACGAGCCGACCCGGGGCCTCGACCCCACGGCCAAGGCCGCCCTGAGCGGCGTCCTGCGAGGCCTCGCGGCCCGCGGGCGTTCGGTCGTGGTGTCGACGCACGACGTGGAGTTCGTCGCCGAGAGCGCCGACCGGGTCGTGGTCATGGCGGCCGGGGAGGTGGTGGCCGACGGGCCCACCACCGAGGTCGTCGTGTCGTCGCCGGCCTTCGCCCCGCAGGTGTCGAAGGTGACCGCACCCGGCCCGTGGCTCACCGTCGACGACGTGCGCGAGGCACTGACGGCGGTGCGGGCGTGAGGGCCCGGACCCGCGCCCTGCGCCTGCGGCCGCGCTCCTTCGCGGCGGTGGCGCTGGTGTCGGTCGCCGGGCTGGTCGCGTTCTGCTGGCCCCTGCTCGTCTCACCCGACTCGGGCCTGGCGCACGGCACCGACGCGCCGCTCGTCTTCGCCCTCGTGCTGCCCCTGCTGCTCGCCGTCGTGCTCGCCGAGATGAGCGAGGGCGGCCTCGACGTCAAGGCCGTGGCGATGCTCGGGGTGCTCGCCGCCATCGGTGCCGCCCTGCGGCCGCTCGGCGCCGGTACGGCCGGCCTCGAGACGGTGTTCTTCCTGCTGGTGCTCGGGGGGCGGGTGTTCGGTGCCGCCTTCGGGTTCGTGCTGGGCGCGACCACCCTGTTCGCGTCCGCGCTGGTCACCGGAGGGGTCGGCCCCTGGCTGCCGTTCCAGATGCTCGGCGCGGCATGGGTCGGCTGGGGAGCCGGCCTGCTCCCCCCGCTCCGCGGCCGGGCCGAGGTCCTCATGCTCGCGGCCTACGGCGCCGTCGCCGGCCTGCTCTACGGCCTGCTGCTGAACCTGTCGTTCTGGCCGTTCACGACCGGCCTGAGCGGTGAGCTGTCCTTCGTCGCGGGCGCACCGGTGCTCGAGAACCTGCACCGCTTCCTCGTCTTCACGCTCGCGACCAGCCTCGGGTGGGACATCGGACGCGCGATCACCACCGCCGTCCTCGTGCTCGTGACCGGCCGCGCGGTGCTCGGTGCGCTGCGCCGGGCCGCCCGCAGGGCTGCCTTCGAGGAGCCGGTGACCTTCGGGCTGCCCGCGGTTGAGGCATCGGGTCCGGTGCAGGACCTCGGCGCCGACGTGGCACGATCGAGCCCATGAGCAACCTCGAGCTGGGCCGCAGCACCGGTTGGCTGAGCCGCGAAGAGCTCGAGTTCGCCCGTGAGAAGCTGCCGATCCTCTACGTCGACGCGGTGCCCGTGCGGGTCGACGACCGCGGTGCCGTGGTCGCTGTCGGGGTGCTGCTGCGGCTCGGCGAGGACGGCAGCGTGTGCCGCGAGCTGGTCTCCGGCCGGGTGCTGCACCACGAGAGGGTGCGCGACGCCCTGCTCCGCCACATCGAGAAGGACCTCGGCCCGATGGCCCTGCCGCGGGTGCCGGCCAGCCCGCAGCCGTTCACCGTCGCCGAGTACTTCCCCACGCCGGGCGTGACCCCGTTCCACGACCCGCGCCAGCACGCCGTGTCGCTGGCGTTCGTGGTGCCGGTGGCCGGCGACTGCGCTCCCCAGAACGACTCGCTCGACCTCACCTGGCTCACCCCCGAGCAGGCCCTCGACCCGCTGGTGCAGGCCGAGATGGAGCGGGGCCACGGGGTGCTGCTGCGCCAGGCGCTCGCCCACCTCGGCCACCCCGTCTGACTCCGCTCACGGCGACGAGTATCGCCTTGACCGGGCGGACCCCGGTCAGCACAGTTGGGGCATGCCGACCTTCGCCGGGGTGAACCACGTCGCACTGACCGTCACGGACCTCGACGTCAGCGAGCGCTTCTACACCGAGGTGCTGGGGTTCCGCCGGGTGCTCGACCTCGGCTACGGCCGGCTGTGCATGCACCAGAGGACAGGCTTCGTCCTGGCCCTGCTGCGGCACCCCGACGGAGTTCGGCGGCCGGTTCTCCGAGCTGACCACCGGGCTGGACCACCTCGGCTTCGCCGCCGCCGACCGCGACGAGCTCGTCGAGTGGGAGGCGCGGCTGCGTGAGGCCGGGGTCGAGTACACCCCGATCCGGGACATGCCGCTGGGGTACCACCTCAACTTCCGCGACCCGGACGGCATCGCGCTCGAGCTCCAGGCGCCGACCGAGGCGTACACCGCCATGCTCGCCGACGTGGCGACCCGCGAGGTGTCCGACGAGGAGGTCGCGGAGCTGGCCCGTCGCATGCTGGGGGACGAGCTCCCGACGAGCTGACCCGCCGGCCTCAGGTGTTGAACTTGTCCTCCGTGCGGGTCATGTCGTGCAGGTCGGCCGCGTGCGCCGCCTCGGGGGTGGGGGCCGTCCCGCCGAGCCGGGCCGGCACGTAGCGCAGGTCCTCGCCGTCGAGCACCGGGTAGGCGGCCTGCTGCTGCTCGAGCTGGGCCTGCATCGCGACCTTGAGCCGCTCGGTCGCCGCGGTGACGTCGTCGCGCCGGCCGATCTCGAGAGGCTCGCCCACCATGATGCTCACCGGGATCCGTGACACCGGGCGCATGTGCTTGGGCAGGTTCTTGGTCCACACCCGCTGGGCGCCCCAGATCGTCGTCGGCAGCACCGGCACTCCGGCCACCTGCGCCATCTTCACCGCACCGGGCTTGAACTCCTTGAGCTCGAAGGAGCGCGACATCGTCGCCTCGGGGAACACCCCGACGATCTCGCCGGCCCGCAGCGCCCGGATGGCGGTCGCGAACGCCTCACCGCCCTTGTGCCGGTCGACCGGGATGTGCCGCATCCCGCGCATCAGCGGCCCCGCGACCCGGTGGCCGAAGATCGACTTCTTGGCCATGAAGCGCACGTAGCGCCGGTGCGGCCAGGCCGGCAGCCCGGCATACGTGAAGTCGAGGTAGGAGGTGTGGTTGATCGCCATGACCGCCCCGCCGGTCTGCGGCACGTGCTCCGCACCCAGGATCGTGAAGCGGGTGCCCTGGACGAAGAAGAGCGTCTTGGCCGCGTAGATCACGGGCCGGTACACGGGGTCGTTCATGGTGCTCAGACTAGGCCAGCGACGGGCACCCGCCGGCCGCCGGTCGCCGCGGTCTCAGACCAGCCGGGGCGGCTGCCACGCGAGCTGCAGCACCTGCTCACCGAGCTCGCGCGACACGATCCGCCCGCGTCCGGGCGGCTGGGGTGACGCCTTGGTCCGCCCGATGAGCGCGCCCTCGTCGGGGCTGCCCGAGAGCAGGATGCCGGGCGAGCCCAGGTCGCGCACGGCCTGCAGCACCGGCTCGAACATGGCCCGCGAGGCGCCGCCGCTGCGGCGGGTCAGCGCGAGGTGCAGGCCCACGTCACCGGCCTGGGCGAGCAGCGGCACGAGCGGGCGCAGCGGGCTGCCCGCGGAGGTGACCACGAGGTCGTAGTCGTCGACGAGGAAGTAGACCTCGGCGCCCTGCCACCACGAGCGGGCCCGCAGCTGCTCGGGCGTGACGTCGGGACCGGGCAGCCGGGTGCGCAGGAACTCGGTGATGCCCTCGACGGCCGCGGCGGTCTGGTCCTCGGTGGTGAGGTACTCACCGAGGTGGCTCTCGGGCAGCTCGCCGAGCAGGGCCCGCCGGTAGTCGACGACGAAGAGCCTGGCCTCGTCGGGGGTGTGCAGCCTGGCCACCTCCTGGGCGTAGGAGCGCAGGAACGCCGACTTGCCGCTGTCGCTGTCGCCGAAGAGGTAGACGTGCGGCTCCTCGGCGAGGTCGAGGCCGATCGGGGCGAGGTCCCCCTCGTCGAGGCCGAGCAGCATCCGGCGGTCGTCGGGCCCGGCGAGCTCGCGCACCCGCTCGAGGGTCACCGTGCCGGGCAGCAGGCGCAGCTTCGGCCCACGCGGCCCGGTCCATGCCGCGTTGACCCGGGTCACGAGGTCCTCGACGCCCTCCCCGAGGTCGTCGACGGTGCCCCGGTCGTCGACCCGTGGGACGGCCCCGAGGAAGTGGTGCTTGGCGGTCGTCAGGCCGCGGCCCGGGCGGCCCTTGGGCACGTTCGCGGCGACCCGGCGGTCGACCTCGGAGTCGCTGGGGTCACCGAGCCGCATCTCGATGCGGGTGCCGAGGACGTCGCGGATCTGGTTGCGGAAGTCCATCCAGCGCGAGCTCGTGACGATGACGTGCACGCCGAAGGTGAGCCCGCGCCCGGCGAGCTCGTGGATCTGGGTCTCGAGCTCGTCGAACTCGGCCCGCACCGTCGGCCAGCCGTCGACGACGAGGAACACGTCGCCGTAGCCGTCGTCGACCCGTCCCTCCGCGCGCCTGCTCCGGTAGGTCTCGATCGAGTCGATGCCGTGCGCGCGGAAGTACCGCTCACGAGCGTCGACGATGCCGCGCACCTCGGCCACGAGTCGGCGCACCACCTCGGGCTCGCTGCGGTTGGCCACCCCGGCGACGTGCGCGAGCTTGGCCAGGGGTGTGAAGGTGCCTCCGCCGAAGTCGAGCACGTAGACCTGGCTCTCGAGCGGGGTGGTGGTGAGCGCGATGGCGCTGACGATGGTGCGGGCCATCGTCGAGCGCCCGGAGCGCGGCCCGCCCACGACGGCGACGTGGCCCGACGCCCCGCCGAGCCGCAGCACGAAGAGCTCGCGGCGCTGTTCGAGCGGGCGGTCGACGATGCCGACCGGAAGCACGTAGGAGCCCCGCTCGCGCCACCGGGTGCTCACCAGGCCCAGGTCCGGATGAGGCACGAGGTCGCCGAGCAGCTGGTCCATCGAGCTCGGCACGTCGAGCGGGGGCAGCCACACCTGGTGCGCGGGCCGGCCGTGACCCTTCATCCGCGCCACCGCGATGTCGAACACCGCCCGCGTCTCCGCCGGCTCCCCCGCGCCCGAGGTGCCCGCCGCGGACACCGGCAGCTCGGTGCCGCGGCGACCGGCGGCGACCGGCGCCAGGGTGTAGGGGAGGATCTCGGCCGGCGCCGCCGACCCGTCGGTGTCGGCGGCCCGGCGCCGGCGCCCCTTGGGCGGACCGGACACGTAGGCGGCCTTGAACTTGGTCAGCGTGGTCTGGTCGGGCTTGAGGTAGCCCAGGCCCGGCACCGGCGGCAGCTCGTAGGCGTCGGGCACCCCGATCACGGTGCGAGACTCGCCGGCCGAGAAGGTGCGCAGGCCGATGCGATAGGACAGGTGCGACTCCAGCCCGCGCAGGCGGCCCTCCTCCAGGCGCTGCGACGAGAGCAGGAGGTGCATCGACAGCGAGCGCCCGAGCCGGCCGATCGCGACGAACAGGTCGGCGAACTCCGGCTTGGCGGAGAGCAGCTCGGAGAACTCGTCGGCCACGATGAGCAGGGCCGGCAGCGGTTCGAGCGGGGCTCCCTGGGCCCGGGCCCGCTCGTAGTCGGTGACGTTGGCGAAGTTGCCGGCCGAGCGCAGCAGCTCCTGCCGACGGGTCATCTCTCCCTGCAGGGCGTCCTGCATGCGCTCGACGAGGGTGATCTCCTGGCCGAGGTTGGTGATCACGGCCGACACGTGGGGCAGGTCGGCCATGCCGGCGAAGGTCGCGCCGCCCTTGAAGTCGACGAGCACGAAGTTCAGTGCCTCGGGCGAGTGGGTCATCGACAGGGCCAGCACCAGGGTGCGCAGCAGCTCGGACTTGCCCGAGCCGGTGGCGCCGATGACCAGGCCGTGCGGACCCATGCCCTGCTGCGCCGACTCCTTGATGTCGAGCGCCACGACCGCGCCGGACTCGTCGACACCGATCGGCACCCGCAGCCGGTCACGCTGCAGCCGCGGCCGCCAGGCCACCTCGGGGTCGAGGTCGCGGACGTCGCCCTGGCCGAGCAGGTCGACCAGCTCCGTCGAGGCGCTGAGCACGTCGCGCGCCTCCGGCTCGTCACCGGCATACCTGGGCGCCAGCCGTCGGGCGGCGGCCTCGGCGCGCACCGTCGACAGCTGGTCGGCGACGCCGTGGGCGGTGCCCCGGGCCAGGCTGATGATCTCGAGCGGGAGGGCGCCCGCCCGAGGCCCGCGCGCCACGGGCTGTCCCACCGCGAGGCGAAGGGTCGAGGCCGAGGTCAGCTCGCCCCACTGCTCGGGCAGGTCGAGCACGGTCACACCGAGCACGCCGTCGGGCGTGACCACCGGGTTGCCCGGCGGCACGTCACCGCCGTCGACGACGAGGAGCACGTGCGGCAACGACGCCTGGTCACTCGGCCCGAAACGGGGCCGCTCGACGATCTCCTGGGGCAGCAGCGGCAGGAGGTCGTGCACCGACTCCCCCACCAGGCGCACCGGCCCCACCGCGTCGCGCTCGCGCGGGCTCAGCGCGTGCGGGAGCCACTTCAGCCACTCCCACTCGGAGCGGGCCTCGCGCGACACGATGGCCGCGACGACGAGGTCCTCGGGCGCGTGCTGCATCGCCGCCGACAGCACCACCGAGCGGGCCAGCGCCCGGGCCGGGTCGGCGTCGCCGGTGACCTCGACGTGCGCCCACGCCCGCAGCGCGGCGGATGCGGGCAGCCCCGGCTGCACGCGGTGGGTGGAGAGCAGGCGGTGCAGGGCCGACGCCGCGACCGGGTCGAGCTGGGCCAGCGGCGGGGTCTCGGGCGGCTCGAGGGTGAGGCAGAGCGGCTGGGAGGTCGTCCCCATCCGGACCTGGAGGAAGTCGCCGTCGGAGACGGTGCGCTCCCACACCCGGGTCCCCTCGGCGGCGATCGCGGGCAGGGCCGCCGGGTCGGGGTAGTCCCAGAGCGCCGCCTCGCGCTGGCGACCCGCGGCGTCGCGGATGGTGCCCCGGACCTCGGCGAGGTAGGCGAGGTACTCGCGGCGCGCGGCGAGCACCCCCGCGGTGTGCTGCTGGCGCTGGCGCACCCCGCTGGCCAGCACGAAGCCGACCGAGGCGAGCAGGAACATGCCGGCGGTGAACCAGGCCCGCGGCCCGCTCTGCGACATCGCGACGAAGCCGATCGTGCCGAGCGAGCCCACCATCGGCACGGCCTGGAGCAGCAGCCCGCTCGCGCCGTCGGACGGGGTGATCTCGGGCGGTGGCTGCAGCACGATCCGCCCGGAGGGCACCTGGGGTGCCTGCTCACGGGCACCACGCCGTGCCACCACCGTCATCGCGCTCCCTCCCCGTGTCCCTCGCAGCGATCCGGACCACCGTACCCGTGGCTATTGTTTCTGTCGGACACCGCCGGAGGCGGCTCGACGCGCACCTGGGGGGAGGACCCGTGGCGGCACCGACGCACCAGCTCACGCTCGTCGCCGACGAACGGCGGTACGACCTCGTCGTGCCCGTCGGCACCCGGGTCACCGACGTGCTCTCGGTGCTCGGCATCTCGTCCAGCGCCGCCCCCAGCTCGGTCGCCACGGCATCCGGGCAGGTCTACGGTCCCCACGACCGCCTCGGTGCGGACCTGCCCGCAGGGTCGGTGCTCACGGTCGTGCGCACGACGACCCACGCCCTGCACCGCGGCGTGGTCAGCATCGACCGCTCCTCGGCGGCCCCCGGGTCGCGCTCCCCCGCCGCAGCACCCTCCCCGGCCACGGCCGGGGGCGGTCGTGCCGTGGTCACCGAGAGCGACGGGCCGGCGCTCATCGACGACTCCACCCGCCGCCGCGACGACCTCGACCCCGACGCCACGGTGAGCCGCGCGGCCCTGCGCGGACCCGGTGGGGCAGGCCGGATGCCGTCGCGACGTGCCCCCCGCGCCCCCGAGGTGGTGCCTGCCCTCGTGGTCGGGATGGGGCTGCTCTGCGTCGTGGTGGCGGTCCTCGCCCCCGCCGTTGCCACCGCGTCGACCCGAAGCTGGGTCACCGCACCCGCGGCGCGCTGGGTGGCCGCCGGTCTGCTGCTCGCGAGCGCCGTGGTCGTCATCCTCACCGTGCCCCGCGAACGCGTGGGCGCCGCCGTGCTGCGGCTGGCCGGCGCTCCGGCCCTCGCCGTCGCGGCCGGGCTCACGGTTCCGCTCGTGGCGTCGCCCGAGCGGGTGGCCGTCCAGGGAGTGCTCGCGGCCGCCCTGGCCGTCGTCGTGCTGGCCCTCGGGTCGGTCGACGCCGCCGGCACCGACCGTGCCGAGCGCACCGCGATGGCCTGCCTCGGTGGAGCGGGCGCGGTGCTCGCAGCCGGGGTGCTGTTCGGCTGGTCGCCCGTCGCGTCGGCGGCCCTGCTCGCCGGGTTGGCTCCGGTCGTGGTGCGCGCCCTCCCGAGCGCGAGCCTGGTCGTCGACCCCACCCAGCTGGTCGACACCGACCGCCTGTCGAGCACGATCTGGGCGGTGCGCGAGCGGCACGCGGGCCGACGCCGACGGGTGGCCGCCGCGGACGTGGGCGTGCGGGTCGCGCAGGCCCGCGACGTGGTGTCGGTCGGCACGGCCTACCTCGCGCTGGTGGCGGCGGTCGGCGGATGGGTGGTCGCCCTGGCTCCCGCCCAGTCCGACCTGGCGCCGTGGTCCCGCTGGGTGCTTCCCGCTTTCGCCGCGGTGGCGCTGGGCTACCAGGCGCGCAGCGTGCGCGACCGGGTGGCCAGGTTCGCCATGCTCACCGGCGCCGCGGCGCTCGTCATGGCTGCTGCCTTCGCGCTGCTCGCCGAGCACCCGTCGTGGGTGCCCGGCGTCGTGGCCGTCGCGGTGGTGGCCGCCGGGGGCACCGTCGTGGGGGCGGTGGCCCTGACCGGTGGCTACCACTCGACCCGGCTGTCGCGCCTGGCCGACCGGGTCGAGTCGACGGCGGTGGTGCTCGTGCTGCCGCTCGCGGTGGTGGCCGCCGGCGGCGTCGAGGCCCTGCGCCGGCTCACGTCGGGCTGAGCCGGCGGGTCACTGCCACACCGGCGGCGTGGCGTCCTCGGCGCCCTCGAACCAGGTCTCCTCGTCCTCACGGGTGAGGTGGTCGACCTCGGTGGCGTCGTCACGCTCGGTCGTGCCGCCGCGGCTGCCCGCACCACCGGCCGCGCCCACCGTGCCGCGGCCGCCGGTCCCTTCGCCGAGCTTGGGCACGCCGTAGCGGCCGGTGCGCACGCCCGTCCCTCGACCGGCGGCACCTCCGCGGCCCGCTGCGCCGCCCTGGCCGCCACCGGCGAGCACCGACGAGCGGCCCGCGCCGGCCGACGCGCCCGCGCTGCCGGTACGCCCGGCCACGCCGCTGCTCGAGGCGGAGACCACCGAGCCCGGCATCCGCCCTGCCGCGGCGCCCCCCGGCATCCCACTGCGGCCGAGCACGGCAGCGGCACCACCGCCGGCGAGCATGCCGCCCATCCCGGCGGCCGCACCCGCCGGACCGACCTGACCGGCGGACCCGCCCGGGGTGGTCGAGCCGGGCAGCGGGCCGACCGTGCCACTGCCGCCGCCGGGCGACGTCGTGCCGTCGACCGGGCCGTCGAGCACCGGGGGCGGTGGGTCGCCCACGGGCGGCCACGGGTTGCCACCCCCGCCGCCGGTGTCGGTGTCGGTACCGCCGGTGTCGGTACCGCCGGTGTCGGTACCGCCGGTGTCGTCGTCCGCCGGCAGGTCGTCCCCGCCGGTGATGTCGGTGGGGGTCCAGTCCCCGGGACCGGGGTCGCCGGTGCCGCCGGGTGGCAGGTGCGACGAACCTGACGGGGTCGACCGACCCCCGCTCGCGGGTCTCCCCGAGCCTCCCGACGTGCCGGTTCCCGACGGCACGGAGGCCGGGTCGGACGGCTCGACCGGCAGCTTCTTGGTGGCCGTGGTCATCGAGTCGGTGAACGTGGCGAGCACCGCGGCCGCCTGCTGCTCCCGGGCCGCCCTCGCGCCGGCGACGGCCTGGTCGTACTTCTGCTGGTCGAGCACCGTCGGCAGGTCGGCCGACACCTGGGTCGGCTGCGTGACGGGGGTGTGCTGGTAGTCGGCCGGGTCGACGTCGAGCGAGACCGAGCGGACCTTGGTGACGTAGGCGGTGCGGGCCGCGGTCGCGGAGTCGGTGGCTCCGGTGAGCCCCGCCTCGATCCGGTCGATCTCCTCGGCGTGCCCGTCGAGGTTGTCGGCGAGCTTGCCGAGGGTCTGGTACGCCGCCTCGGCCGCGGGGCCGCTCCAGGCGTCGGGGGCACCGCGCAGCGCGCTGACGATGCCGCGCACGTCGGCCGACAGCCCGCGAACCGACTCGGCACTCGTGGCCCAGTCGCTCGCGGTGAGGTCGACGATCCCGGTCTGGAAGTCGTAGACCTCGTAGAGGGTTCGCTCGTTCGGGCCCGCCTCGGCGGGCAGCGGGGGTCGGCTCGAGCCGCCGTCGTCGGGACGCATCAGCCCTCCTGGCCGTCGGTGGGCTCACCGGTCTGGGTGAGCGGGGTGCCGTCGTGCCGCAGCTGGGTGTCGAGGGCCGTGACGGTGGCGCTGCCCTGCGCGACCTCGTCGGTGTCCTTGGCCTCCTCCTGCCGCCGCACGCTCTCGAACCCGGCCGGGTCGGTCCAGCGGGCGAGCAGGGCGACGAAGGCGTCACCGGCGTTCTCGTCGCGGCTGCGCATCTCGGCGGCCGCGAGGGCAAGGTTCTGGGCGGCGGTCACGAGGTCGTCCTGGATGCCGCGCAGCGTCTCGGTGTACTCCGCCACGGCCGCCGCGTAGACGCTGGCGAAGGCCCGCGCCGCGGGGGCGCCCCCGAACGTCGAGCGGTCGGCGAGCCCGTCGCGGGCGCGCACCACCTCGGCGTGCGCGGCCTCGCGCCAGTTGGACTCGTGGTCCTTGGCGAGGGTCGCCAGAACCGGCGGGTACCTGACCGGCTGGTCCTCCCAGGGCAGTCCCACGATGTCTCCTCCCACGTGCTGGGTGCGGTGCAACGCCGTTCGTGCCGGCACCCGGTGCACGGGTGCCGGCACGCGGCGCTGCGGTGGTGCGGTGCTCGCGCTCGCGCGCGGGTGCTGCGGTGCCGACCGGGGTCAGGCCCACATGTTGGTGTTGCGCAGCTCGCCGGCGAGGTAGTCCTCCTTGGAGGTGATCACCGCCTGGCGCACGTCCTCGAGCAGCTGACGGCACTCCTCGATCTGCTTGTCCCAGTCGAGCTGGGCCTGCGAGTAGGCCTGACGCGCCGAGCCGTCCCACTGCTCGACGTAGGGGCGCAGCTCGCTCTTCATCGTCTCGAGGCGCTGCTCCAGCTTCGCCAGCCCTGACTTCATGTCGCCCACGAGCGCGTCGATGCCCGCGCCGCCGACCTTGATCCCGTCTCCAGCCATGATGATGTCCCTCCCGCTCACTTGCCGAGCATGCTGTTGTACTTCGCCAGGTTCGACGAGGCCGACGCGTCGTCCGCGTCGTACTGGCGCTGGGCGCCGGTCAGGTTGGCCTCGAAGGTGTCGAGCACGTCGACGATGTCCTGCGTCTGGACCTTCCAGGCCTCGCTGACCTGGTCGAAGCTGCGGGCGCCGTGGCCCTCCCAGTGGGCCTTGACGGCCTCCATCTGCCCGCGGAGGGAGCTGATCTGCGTGCGCAGGTCCCCCCGGGCGGTGCTGACGATGTCGGCGCTCTTCCTGACGACGCCTTCGCCGGCCCGGTACGAGTCAGCCATGAGTTGTCCTTCCGTCGTGCGACTGCGTCGCGCTGTCTGTCCCCTGACCGGTGGTCCCTCTCCCGACCCCGGCCCGGCCTTCCCGTGGTCTCGCGAAACAGACCCTACGGCGACATCGCAAGCGGTCCAATGGGGAGAACTCCCCGACCCCGGCCGCACGGCTTCCACGCCGAGGTCGCCGGTCTATGCTCGGACGCCTGCCGGGGCCAACGCCGTGGGAACGCCCCCGGCCCGTCGGAGGGGAGTCGATCACGTGAGCCAGGCCAGCGCTGCCGCATCCCTGGTGCGGGTGTCCGTGTCGTCGGGCACCCGGCGCGCGGATCTCGGTGTGCCGGGCGGCATCCCGGTCGTCGAGCTGGTGCCCGAGCTCGCCCGTGAGCTGGGCGTGCTCGACGCCGGCAACGCCTCGCACGGCTTCCGCCTCATCGCCGGGGGCGGCCTGCTCGTCGATCCCGACCGGAGCCTTGCCGCGCAGGGCATCACCGACGGCGCCGTGCTCTCGCTCGAGACGGTCGACGCCACGACCGAGAAGGTCTACGACGACGTCGTCGAGGCCGTCGCCGACGTCGTCGAGACCCAGTTCGCCCCGTGGACGGCCCGGCACAGCGCCGGCACGGCCATCGGGGCGGCCACCGTCTTCCTGCTCTGTGCGGCGTGGGCCCTGTTCACGGCACGGGATGCGGGGCTGGTCGTCACCGCCGTGGCCGGCGCCGTCTCGCTGCTCCTCGTCGGCACCGCCGCCGTGCTCGAGTCCCGCACCCAGGCCGTCGGTGCGGTCGCGCTCGCGGCCGTGTCGCTCGTCTACGCCGCGGTCGCCGGGTTCGCCGTGCAGCCGTCGGCACCGCTGTGGGGCGAAGGGCTGCTGTATGCCGGGGCCGCGGTCGCCGTCGTCGGCCTCCTCGCCGCGGCCGCACTCCCCCGGCACCGCCTGGTGCTCGCGGCCGGTGCCGTGGTCGGTGCCGCGATGGTCGTGCTCGGCGTGGCCTCAGGCCCCGGCCGGGTGTCGATGACGACGGCCTGCGCGGTCGTCTTCGTCGTCGCCGTCGTGCTGGGCAACGTGCTTCCGTGGGTGGGCATCTCGTCGAGCCGGCTGTCCTCCCACGCACCGCGCACCGAGGCCGAGATCGGCGCCGACGCCCCCGAGGTGGACCGTGGCCAGGTGCGCACCCAGGTCGCCCGCGGCCACGACGTCATGGTCGCCGTCGCACTGGCGACCGGCGGGATCGCCCTGCTCACCACGCCGCAGCTCGTGGCCGCGGGGGTGGCCGGCACCCTCCTCGCCGTCGCTGGCCACGTCGCCACCCTGCTGCGCACCCGGCACAGCCGCACCCGCACCTCCGTGCTGCTCGCGATGGCGACCGGCATCCTCGGCCTGGCACTCACCGCCGTCACGGCGGCGCAGCTGCACCCGACCTGGCGCCCCGCCCTCGCGGTGCTGCTCGGCGGCGGCGCCGCCCTGGTCGTCTCGCTCGCCGTGCTGGCACCGCGCACCCGCGTTGGCCTGGGCCGGCTGGCCGACGCGGCCGACGGCATCGTGCTCGTCGCCCTGCTGCCACTCGCCGCCGCCACCATCGGGGTGCTCTGAGCAGATGGCCACGAAGAAGGACCTCGTCGAGGCGCAGTCGTTCAGCCGCCGGAGGCTCACGACCGCGTTCGTCAGCGGCGCCCCCGGTGGCCGCGAGGTCGAGCCGCACCGCCCCCTGCGGGCCGTCGCGGGCGGCCTGGCGCTCACCGCGGTGCTCGTGCTCGGCAGCATGGCGTTCGGCTGGCTGCGCTCGTCGCTGCCGGCCGACTGGGAGAACAACCGGCTGATCATCGCCGAGGACAGCGGTGCCCGCTACGTCTCGGTCAAGGGCGTGCTGCACCCCGTCGTCAACACCACCAGCGCACGGCTGCTGATCCCGGCGAACGAGTTCCGGGTGCTCGCGGTGCCCGACGACGAGCTCGCCTCGATCGACCGGGGCCCGACCCTGGGCATCGCCGGCGCGCCGGACTCCCTCACCCCGCCCGACCGGCTGGTCAACACCGGATGGGTGTCCTGCCTGACCTCCAGCGACCAGGTGTCGACCACGATCGGATCGTCGGTGCGTGCCACACCGGTCGAGCGCGGCGCGCTGGTGGTGCGCAGCGACGACCAGACCTTCGTCGTCGCCGACGGGCGTCGCTACCCGGTCGCCGACCGGGACGTCTCCGCCGTGACGGTGGCCCTGCGCCTCGACGGCCGCCCCGCGGTCTCGGCCCCGGCCGCCTGGCTCAACCTGTTCCCCGAGGGCCCCGCACTGGCACCGCTCACCCTCGACGGCCTGGGCACACCCCTGCCCGGCCTGCCGGCCGGTGCGACCGTGGGCTCGGTGCTCACCCTCGACGGTGACGGCCGCCGCTACGTCGTGCTGCCCAGCGGCGACCTCGAGCCGCTGCCCGAGGTCGCCAACGAGATGTACCGCCTCGGGTCCGGCGCCTCGGGACGCGAGATCCCCGTGCAGGCCTCGCAGATCGCCCAGCTGCAGGTGCGTCCGCAGCGGTTCGCGCCACCGGAGTGGCCGGCGGGCTACCCCACCGCCATCACCGACACCCCCTGCGCGACCCTCACGGCATCGGCGGGCGCTCCTCCGGAGGTGACGCTCGGGTCCACCACCGCCACGCCGGCGCCGGATGCGGTCGGACGCACGGTCGTCGACACCGGCTCGGGCGCCCTGGTGCGGGCGGTGTCGGGGCAGGTGCTCAGCAAGGGGCCGGTGCTCGCCGTCGACCAGACCGCCACGGCCTACGCCCTGCAGGACGCAGACACCGAGCTGCTCGCGCGCCTGGGCTACACGCCGGCCGACGTCGCGCCGGTGCCGCAGTCGTGGACCGAGCTGCTGCGCTCGGGGCCGGCGCTCGGCGCCACCGCCGCGCAGACCGTGGTCTCCGGCGGGTCATGACCCCGGCCCGACACCTCGTCGCCGCGGCGCTCGTGGCCGGTGCCATCGCCGTGCCCGTCGCGGCGCCCTCCCCGGCCGTCGCGGCTCCCGGACCGCCCACGGCCGCCCAGGCCTGCGAGGAGGGTCGCACGCGCTACGTCGAGGACACGCCGGCGGCGCTCGTGCGGCTCGGCGCCCACAAGGCCTGGGGGCTGGCGACCGGCCGCGGAGTCGTCGTCGCCGTCGTCGACACCGGCGTGGCCGACGCCAATGCCCACTTCCCCGACGGCGTGCTGCTGCCGGGTCGGTCGTTCGCGGGAGGCTCACCCCACGAGGACCCTCGCGCCCACGGCACAGCAGTGGCCGGGATCATCGCCGCCCGGGCTCTGGGCGACCGCTCCGGGGTCGAGGGCCTCGCACCGCAGGCTCGGATCCTGCCGGTCAAGGTGGTACCCGACGAACAGGGCACCGACGACGGTGAGGTGGGTGTCGGGGCGCTGGCGGACGGCATCCGGTATGCCGCGCGCTCGGGTGCCGACGTCGTCAACGTCTCGCTCAGCACGACGAGTGACGACCCCCGGCTACGCGCGGCAGTGCGCTACGCGACGGACCAGGGGGCACTCGTCGTGGCGTCGGCGGGTAACCGGCGCACCGCCGAGGACGCCACCGACGGACCCCGCTACCCCGCCGCCTACCCCGACGTGGTCGCGGTGGCCGCCACAGACGCCGACGACAGGGTCACCGACGACTCGGTGCACGGCGCCCACGTCGACCTCGCCGCCCCCGGTCGCGACGTGCTCACGTCCTGGGGGGCGTGGGGCGACTGCTACCTCAGCCAGGACGGCGAGTCGACCAGCTACGCAACGGCCTACGTGAGTGCTGCGGCCGCCCTGGTCGCGCAGCGCTTCCCGGACGACGGACCCGCCGGGTGGAAGCAGCGGCTCGAGGCGACGGCGGCCCGAGAGCGTCGCGACGCCCGCGACGACGTCACCGGTTGGGGTGTCGTGCAGCCCGTCGAGGCCCTGACCGCCGTGCTCGACGACGGCATCGCCGGCCCGCTCGCGCCCGGTGGGCGCCCCCGGACCGAGGCCGCTGCGGGTGCGGCCATGGTCGAGGTGGGGTCGGTCGCCGACCCGCTGGTCGGCGACCGGCGGCAGGTGCTCTGGGTCGGCATCGCCGTGGGTGCCGCGGTGCTGGGCCTGGCCCTCCTGCGTCTCGTGCGGCGCCGCCCCACCGCCTGAACCCGGGTGAGCCGCGCGTCATCCGTCTGGGAGGATGTCCCCCATGACCGAGCACCTCTCCTCCCTTCGCGCTGCCTCCGTTCCGGACCGGCCGTCACTCGACGGCCTCGAGGACAAGTGGGCCGCGGTATGGCAGGAGGAGAACACCTACGCGTTCGACCGCGAGGCCGCGCTCGCCGGTCCGCGCGAGGCCGTCTTCTCGATCGACACCCCACCGCCGACGGCCTCCGGGTCGCTGCACATGGGCCACGTCTTCAGCTACACGCACACCGACTGCATCGCGCGCTACAAGCGGATGGCGGGGTTCAACGTCTTCTACCCGATCGGCTGGGACGACAACGGCCTGCCCACCGAGAAGCGGGTCCAGAACTACTACGGCGTGCGCGGCGACGCGACCCTGCCCTACGACCCCGGGTTCGAGCCGCCGTCCCGCGGTGACGCCCGCAGCACCAAGGCGGCCGACGAGACCCCGATCTCGCGGCAGAACTTCATCGAGCTGTGCGACGAGCTCACCGTCAAGGACGAGGAGGCCTTCGAGTCGCTCTTCCGCCGGATCGGGCACAGCTACGACTGGTCGATCTCGTACCGCACCATCGACGACCACTCGCGCGCCACGGCCCAGCAGGCCTTCCTGCGCAACCTGGCCCGCGGCGAGGCCTACCAGGCCGAGGCACCGGGCCTGTGGGACGTCACCTTCCAGACCGCGGTGGCACAGGCCGAGCTCGAGGCCCGCGACTACCCGGGTCACTACCACCGGGTCGCCTTCCACGGCCCGAACGGCCCGGTGCACATCGAGACGACGCGGCCCGAGCTGATCCCGAGCTGCGTGGCGCTGATCGCCCACCCCGACGACGAGCGCTACCAGGGCCTGTTCGGACACACCGTCACCACACCGCTGTTCGGTGTCGAGGTGCCCGTGCTGGCCCACCCCGCCGCCGAGATCGACAAGGGCGCCGGCATCGCCATGTGCTGCACCTTCGGTGATCTCACCGACGTGCTGTGGTGGCGCGAGCTGCGCCTGCCGACCCGCTCCGTCATCACCAGGAGCGGGCGCCTGCAGGCCGAGGTGCCTGAGTGGCTGGCCGGCACCCCCGGCGAGGCCCTGTATGCCGAGGGGCTGGCCGGCAAGACCGCGTTCGGTGCGCGCGAGGCGGTCGTCACGGCGCTGCGCGAGAGCGGCGACCTCGAGGGCGAGCCGACGCCCACCAAGCGGATGGCCAACTTCTACGAGCGCGGCGAGAAGCCACTCGAGATCGTCACCTCGCGGCAGTGGTACATCCGCAACGGCGGCCGTGACCCCGAGCTCAACGCCGCCCTGGTCGAGCGGGGCACCGAGATCGACTTCCACCCCTCGTTCATGCGCTCGCGCTACGCGAACTGGGTCGGTGGCCTCAACGGCGACTGGCTGGTCTCGCGCCAGCGCTTCTTCGGCGTGCCGATCCCGGTCTGGTACCCCGTCGACGCCGACGGCGAGACCGACCACGACCACCCGATCGTGCCCACGGAGGCCGAGCTGCCCGTCGACCCGGCGGCCAACCCCCCGGCCGGCTACACCGAGGGCCAGCGCGGCGAGCCCGGTGGCTTCGTCGGCGACCCCGACATCTTCGACACCTGGGCCACCTCCTCGCTGACCCCGCAGATCGCCGGTGGGTGGCGCGGCACCGACGGCCCCGAGCCGGACCCGTTGTTCGAGAAGGTCTTTCCGATGGATGCGCGCCACCAGGGGCACGACATCATCCGCACCTGGCTGTTCTCGACCGTGGTGCGCGCGCACTTCGAGCACGGCACCGTGCCGTGGGCCAACGCCGCGATCAGCGGCTGGATCCTCGACCCCGACCGCAAGAAGATGAGCAAGTCGCGTGGCAACGTCGTCACGCCGGAGGCGCTGCTCATGGAGCACAGCGCCGATGCCGTGCGCTACTGGGCCGCCAGCGGTCGCCTGGGCACCGACGCCGCCTACGACACCGGGCAGATCAAGGTCGGCCGTCGGCTGGCGATCAAGGTGCTCAACGCGAGCAAGTTCGCGCTCTCCTTCGGTGACGTGGAGGGCGACCTCGCGGCGCAGGTGAGCGAGCCGATCGACCTGTCGCTGCTCGCCGGGCTGCGCGACGTCGTGGCCCGCGCCACCGCCGGCTTCGAGGCCTGGGACTTCACCCGCTCGCTCGAGGTCACCGAGCAGTGGTTCTGGGCGTTCTGCGACGACTACCTCGAGCTGGTCAAGGACCGCGCCTACGGCGCCCAGGGGGATGCCGCAGCCGCCAGTGCCCGTGCGACGCTGCGGATCTCGCTCGACGTCGTGCTCCGCCTGCTGGCCCCGGTGCTGCCCTACGTCACCGAGGAGGTCTGGTCGTGGACCCACGACGGCTCGGTGCACCGCACCTCGTGGCCGACGTCCGACGAGGTGCCGTCCGGGGGTGACGCCGAGCTGCTCACCGCCGTGGGTGCCGCGCTGGCCGTCGTGCGCAAGGCCAAGTCCGAGGCCAAGGTCGGCATGCGCGCCGAGGTGCCCTCGATGACCCTCGTCGGGCCCCGGGCCTCCCTCGACCACGTGCGCGCGGCCGAGGCCGACCTGCGCGCGGCGGGCAAGCTGACCGGCATCCTCGACCTGGCGGAGGGCGACGAGGTCGCCGCCCGCGACATCGAGCTGGTGCCGGTGGCCAAACCCACCGCCTGAGGCCGACCCGCCCCAGAGGCACGAGCGGGTCAGGCCGGCGCGGCGCCGAGGTCGGGGGCGTAGGCGCGAGAGCGCACCGTGCGCAACCCGGTGGGACGCACGGCAACCCACGGCACGTCCCAGCCACTGAGGCCGAGCCGGCGCTCGACGACGGTGTCGCGGCGCAGGTGGTCGACGCGGCCGGTCGCGGGGTCGTAGACGTCGAGCATCCGGTCGCCGTCGCCCGGAAGCACGAGCACCACGTGCCGGGGGCTGAGGGCGTTGCCGACGTAGAGCAGGGCCGGCTCACCCTCGGCGACGACGTCGACGAGGGTGTCGAACGAGGCCACGAGGTCGGCCTCGCCGTCGCCACGCAGCACGTCGAGCGTGTACAGCGTCCCGATCCGGGCCGCGCCGTACTCGAGCTCGTGCAGGGCACCCCACGGCGGCGTGCCGAGCCGGCGCGGCCAGGGCAGGTTGGGGCGGTGGCCGCCGCCGAACAGGCTGTTGGTGCGGACCATCACGACCCGCTCGTAGGCGGCGAACCGCTCGGCCTCGGTGGCCCCCCGTGGGGAGCCCGGCGGGTTCGGCAGGCCCGTGCGCACCCACGACGCGAAGAGCGGGTCGACGAGCATCCGGGCCACGGTCAGGCACGCAGAACCGCAGGTCACCGGAGACTGCTGCACCGGACCGGTGTCGCCGGCACGGAGTCGGTACGCCATCACGCCCCAATCGTTACCGCCTGAACCCTCCCGGCGCCACCACCGGTCTGGTTGGGTGAGTCCCGTGGCCAGCCGACCGTCCGTCGCCAACGCCCTGGGCCGACCACCCTACGTGGCCGCCCTCGGCGTGCTCACCCTGCTCGCCATCGTCTGGGCCGCGGCGGCCCCACGACCGCCCAAGGTCATCCCGGGGCTGCACAGCGACGAGATCCTCGAGCAGCAGGCCCCGGCCGACGGGTTCCAGGTCTACTTCCCCGAGGTGCCGGTGCACCGGGTGCCCGGCCCGTGGGAGCAGGTCAGCGACGGCGTGGCCCTGGTGCTCGGCTGGGCCACGATCGGCGTGCTCGTGCTCGGCGCCGCCTTCTGCCTCTTCGTGATGGTTCGGGCGTGGCTGGCCGGTCGCGAGTCGCGCCAGCCGCAGGTCGACGACGCCGCCGACCTCGACCTCGAGGCGCTCGCCGCGGCCGTGAGCGCCGACGCACCGGGACGCCTCGACGCCCTGTCGGCCGGCACGCCGGCCGAGGGCATCATCGCCGCGTGGACCCGGCTCGAGGCGACGCTGTACGCCGCCGGGGTGTCGCTGCCCGTGTCGCGGACCTCGACCGAGGTCAGCCTCGACGTGCTGCGCCGCTACTCCGTCGACCAGGCCGCCCTGCAGACCCTGGCCGACCTCTACCGCGAGGCACGCTGGTCCCGGCACGCCCTGACCGAGGACGACCGCGACCGGGCGTTCGCCTCCTACCGCGCGCTCGACACGGCGATGCACGCCGGCGCTCCGCAGTCCGGCCGGAGGCCCCGTGGCTGAGGCCCAACGACGAGCCACCTGGCCCCTGTTCCTCGCCGGCGGGGGCCTCGTCGTGCTCGTGCTGCTGTCGCTGGCCCGCGGCCCGGTCGCCCTGCTGGCAGCGGCCTCGGTGGCCGTGCTGGCCGGCGTCGTGCTCGCCATCCCTCCCCTGCTCAAGCACGACGGCATCGACTGGGACTGGCTGCCCGGCCAGGCCGCCGACGTGCCGCCTGAGCCCGGGATCGCCAACCTGCAGCGCCTGCTGGCCCCGTCCTCGGGTGACACCGCCGCACCCGAGCGGCTGCAGCAGCTGGTGCGCGCCATCGCCGACGACCGCGCGGGGCACGGCGGCTACGGCGGCGGGCGGCTCGCGACCTACCTCGAACGTCCACCCCGCACCCTCGACCTCGCCGAGGCCGAGACCCTCATCGCAGAGCTCGAAGCCCTACCGATCCAGGAGACGCCGTGACCGACATCCCCAACGCCCACCGCCGCGCCACGGCCGTGCTCGACGAGGTCGACACGGTCATCGTCGGCAAGCGAGCCGCCACCGAGGTCGTGCTCGCCGGCGTGCTGGCCGGGGGCCACGTGCTCATGGAGGACTTCCCGGGGCTCGGCAAGACCCTCGCCGCGCGCACCTTCGCCCAGGCCCTCGGGCTGGACTTCACCCGGGCCCAGTTCACCCCCGACCTGCTGCCGGCCGACCTCACCGGGTCCTTCGTCTACGACCAGGGCCGTGGCGAGTTCGAGTTCCGCAAGGGCCCGGTGTTCACCGGCTTCCTCCTCGCCGACGAGATCAACCGCACCCCGCCGAAGACCCAGGCGGCCCTGCTCGAGGCGATGCAGGAGCACCAGGTCACCGTCGAGGGCCAGACCTTCCCGCTCCCCCAGCCCTTCCACGTGCTCGCGACCGCCAACCCGGTGGAGTACGAGGGCACCTACCCGCTGCCGGAGGCCCAGCTCGACCGCTTCCTCGTGCGGGTGGCGTTCGGCTACCCCGACGCCGCGGGCGAGTGGGAGGTGCTCAGCCGCCGGATGGCGCGGCGCCAGGAGGACCAGCAGGTGCGCCGGGTCGTCGACGCCGACGAGCTGCTCGACCTGCAGGCCACGATGGAGGACGTCACCGTCTCACCCGAGGTCGGCCGCTACTGCGTGGCACTGACCCGGGCCACGCGCGACCACGAGCACTCGCTGATGGGGGCCTCGCCGCGTGGCTCGCTGGCCCTGATGCTGGTCGGCCGCGCGTATGCCGTCATCCGCGGTCGTGACTACGTGACCCCCGACGACGTCAAGGCGATCGCACCCGCCGTGCTCGAGCACCGGGTGGTCGTACGACCCGAGCTGTGGATGAGCGAGATCTCGTCGCGCAGCATCGTCGCCGACCTGCTTCGCACCGTGCCGACGCCGCGCACCGGGACGCGCCCGTCGTGACCACCGCCTGGCGACCCACCCGGGCCCTCGGGCGCGCCACGGCGGTCGGGGTCGTGATGCTGATCGCGGCCGCGGTGGGTGGCCGCGGTGACCTCGCCGTGCTCGGCGTCCCGCTCGTGGCCCTCGTCGTGTGGGCGCTCGTCACCCGTCCGGTGGCCGCCCCGGCCGTGTCGAGCCGGGTCAGCGCCGAGGTGGCCAACGAGGGCGACACGCTGACCTGGCGGGTGGACGTGGGGCGCGTGCCCGGCCTGCGCGACGTCGTCGGCCACCTGCCCGGGGACCGGTGGACCACGACGACCCCTGCGCACGGCCACGTCGCGGCTGCCGCGTCAGGGCCTGCCGGCGCCCTCACCGTGCCGCTGGCGGTGCAGGCGCGCACTGACCGCTGGGGTGTGCGGCGACTCGGTCCAGCTCAGGTGGGCGCGTTCGGTGACTTCGCCGCCTTCGCGTGGACCTGGCCGGTGCAGCGGACCCAGAGCGTCGCGACCATCCCCACACCGGGTCTGTTCACGTCCCGCGCCGCGCTGCCCCACCCCGTGGGCCTGGTCGGCCAGCACCGCAGCTCGCGGGTCGGCGGGGGCACCGAGCTCGCCGAGGTGCGGCAGTTCCGCACGGGTGACCGGCTGCGCCGCATCCACTGGCCCGTGTCGCTGCGCACCGGGACGCTGCACGTGACCACGACCTACGCCGACCAGGATGCCGAGGTGCGCCTCGTCGTCGACGCGATCCGCGACCTCGGCGAGCGTGACCTGTCGGTGGGCCGCCGATCCAGCCTCGACGTGGCCGTCGAGGCCGCCGGTGCCGTGGCGGCGCACTACCTCACCACCGGCGACCGGGTCGGCCTGTCGGTGCTCGGCGGGGCCGGCATGGTCGAGGTCCCCGCCGTCGGCGGCCACCACCAGCTGGCCCGGCTCCTGCTCGGGCTCGGTCGTGCCGAGCCGAGCCGGGGAACGGTCGGTGAGGAGCGCGCGCTGCGGGCCCAGCTGCGGCGCAGCATCCCGCCGGGCGCCTTCGTCGTGCTGCTGTCGGCGCTGGTCTCGGCCGAGCCGCTCGCCCACGCCGTGCGGCTGGCCCGCAGCGGTCACGCTGTCGTCGTCGTCGACACCCTCCCGGCGGAGCTGCGTGCCGCCGAGGCGAGCGACGACGCGATGCAGTCGGTCACGGGCATCGAGGACGCCCGCCTGGCCCGGCTCGTCTGGCGGCTTCGGCTGCTCGACCGCGAGCGCGAGGCCCGCCGGTGCGCCGAGGCCGGGGTGCCGGTCATCGCCTGGCGCGGCCCCGGGTCGCTCGACACCGTGCTGCGACAGGCCTCCCGCCGCTCGCGTGCTCCCCGGGTGGGTGCCCGGTGATCCGCAACCGCACCTGGCGTCGAGCCCTCGTCGCGACCGTGCTCGGCGCCGACCTCGTGCTGGTGCTCGTGGCCGGTGCGCACCTGCCCGGCTTCGTGCCGTTCGCCGTCGGTGCGCTGCTCGTCGGCACGCTGTGGGCGCTGGCCCGGCCCGGTGGCTGGGGTCCCTTCGCCCTGATCGTGATCCAGGTGCTCACGGTGGCCGTTCCCGGCGGGGTGCCCACCTCGCTCACCGACTGGGCGATGGCCGCGGCGGCCGGGTCGGCCGTCATCCTGAGCCACCTCGCGCTCACCCTCCTGGCGTCGTGGCCGGCCCGGGCCGACCTGCCCCGGGCCTCGGCGTTGCGCTGGGGTGCACAGGCCGCCGCCCTGGTGTGGACGGCCATCGGGGCCGCCCTGCTCGGGGCGCTGGCCAGCGGCACGCCGTTGGGCTGGGCCCCCTGGCTGGGCGCGGTCGCGCTGGGCCTGATGGCGGGGACGATCTGGCAGGTGCGGGCCAACACCCGCAGGAGCTAGGTCTCAGGCGGAGCGCTTGCGCGGAGTGCGCTTGCGACCGGTCTCGACGTCGTCGTGCCGCACGATCGTCGGGTTGACGTTCTTGTAGACGACCTCGCCGGTGATGACGACCTTGGCGATCTCGTCGTCGCTCGGCACGTCGAACATGACCGGGAGGAGGACCTCCTCCATGATCGCTCGCAGACCGCGGGCGCCGGTGCCGCGGGCCAGGGCCTGGTCGGCGAGCGCCTCGACGGCGTCGTCGGTGAACTCCAGTGCGACACCGTCGATCTCGAACATCTTCTGGTACTGCTTGACCAGCGCGTTGCGCGGCTCGGTGAGGATGCGCACGAGGGATGCCGTGTCGAGCGGTGCGACGGTGGTGATGACCGGCAGCCGTCCGATGAACTCGGGGATCAGGCCGAACTTCATCAGGTCCTCGGGCATGACCTCGTGGATGCTCTCGGCGAGGTCCTTCGGGGTGTGCAGCTCGGAGCCGAAGCCCAGGCCCTTCTTGCCGTTGCGCGACTCGATCAGCTTCTCGAGGCCGGCGAACGCGCCGCCGACGATGAAGAGCACGTTGGTCGTGTCGATCTGGATGAACTCCTGGTGCGGGTGCTTGCGGCCACCCTGCGGCGGCACGGAGGCCGTGGTGCCCTCGAGGATCTTCAGCAGCGCCTGCTGCACGCCCTCACCGGAGACGTCGCGGGTGATCGACGGGTTCTCGCTCTTGCGGGCGATCTTGTCGACCTCGTCGATGTAGATGATGCCGGTCTCGGCCTTCTTGACGTCGTAGTCGGCGGCCTGGATGAGCTTGAGGAGGATGTTCTCGACGTCCTCGCCGACGTAGCCGGCCTCGGTCAGGGCCGTGGCGTCGGCGATGGCGAACGGCACGTTGAGCATCTTGGCCAGGGTCTGCGCGAGGTAGGTCTTGCCGCAGCCGGTGGGCCCGATGAGCAGGATGTTGGACTTGGAGATGTCGACGTGGTCGGGGTCCTTCTTGCCGAGCGCCGACTCCCCCGCCTGGATCCGCTTGTAGTGGTTGTAGACGGCGACGGCGAGCGCCTTCTTGGCGACGTCCTGGCCGATGACGTACTGCTCGAGGAAGTCGAAGATCTCGCGGGGCTTGGGCAGCTCGTCGAGGCCCAGCTCGCTGGACTCGGCCAGCTCCTCCTCGATGATCTCGTTGCACAGGTCGATGCACTCGTCACAGATGTAGACGCCCGGGCCGGCGATGAGCTTCTTGACCTGCTTCTGTGACTTGCCACAGAAGGAGCACTTCAGCAGGTCGCTGGTCTCTCCCACGCGTGCCACGGATGCACCTTCCCTCGGCTGACGACAACGTGCCCGACGCTACCTGCAGGCACGGGTCACCGCACCCATTGAAGCGCCAGGGCGCCGGGCGCGTCGCCTCGTTCCGCTCAGAGCGCAACGCCTCGGGCCTGGGGGTGAATGGTCAGATCGGGTGGTTCCGGTCGGGCACGGCCGGGGGTCACCATGAAAGATGCTGCCGGTCACCCGGCCGGCGCCACCGGGAGGAGACCAACGCATGACACGCCTGTCAACACGGCTCGCAGCAACCACCGTCGCCGGGGTGGCCGCCGTCGCCCTCGCCGCACCGTCCGCCAACGCCGTGGTCTTCGACCACTTCAGGTTCTCCTTCACCCAGCAGGAGACGTTCGACGACTGCGGGTTCCCGATCGTCGACGACCAGACCGGCTCGGGCAACACCGTGACCCGCACCGTCAAGGACACCCAGACGCTGTTCTTCGCCTCGGTCACCTTCCACTCCGAAGAGGTCCTCACCAACCCGGAGAACGGCAAGTGGTTCCGGGTCACCTCCAACGAGATCACCAAGGAGGGTGGCCCCGTCACGCAGGTCGCCCCCGGCGTCTACACCTACACGATCCGCGAGAACGGCACCCCCATCACGATCTGGGACTCCTCCGGCCACAAGGTCGTGGCCGACCACGGCTCGATCCGGTCGTCGATCACCTTCGACACCGGCGGGGACGACGTCCCGGGAGGGACCGAGGTGGAGTCGCACATCGTCAGCGTGAGCGGCCCACACCCCCTGCTGGACGATGCCCTGTTCTGCCAGGTCGCGAGCGACCTGATCGGCTGACTCGCCCACCCCACGACGGATGCCGCCCGCTCTCGGTGAGCGGGCGGCATCCGGTGCGTCGTCGGGAGGGACCCTCAGACGGTGTTCTTGCGCGAGGCGAGGACCTCGTCGATCAGGCCGTACTCCTTGGCCGCCGCGGCGGACAGGATCTTGTCGCGCTCGATGTCCTTGCGGACCAGCTCGACGTCGCGCCCCGAGTGGTGCGCGATGGTGTCCTCGAGCCACCCGCGCATCCGGATGATCTCGTTGGCGTGGATCTCGAGGTCGGAGGCCATGCCGCCGGTGCCCTCGATCGCCGGCTGGTGGATGAGCACGCGGCTGTTCGGCAGGGCGAACCGCTTTCCCTTGGCGCCGGCACCGAGCAGCACGGCCGCGGCCGAGGCCGCCTGCCCGATGACGAAGGTCTGCACGTCGGGGCGGATGTACTGCATCGTGTCGTAGATCGCCGTCATCGCCGTGAACGAGCCACCGGGGCTGTTGATGTACATCAGGATGTCGCGGTCGGGGTCCTGCGACTCCAGGACGATGAGCTGGGCGATGACGTCGTCGGCGGAGGCGTCGTCGACCTGCACCCCGAGGAAGATGATGCGGTCCTCGAAGAGCTTGGTGTAGGGGTCGAGGCGCTTCATGCCGTACGAGGTGCGCTCCTCGAACTGGGGCAGGATGTAGCGGCTGGACGGGCCGGGCACGTGCAGGCGGCTGGTCAGGTCTGAGTTCATGTTCATCTCTCGGGTCGTCTCGGCCGTGGTCAGGAGGTCACCGGGTTGTCGACCCCGGGACCCGCCATCGTCGCCTTGGTGATGACCTGGTCGACGAAGCCGTACTCCTTGGCCTCCTCGGCGGTGAACCACCGGTCGCGGTCGGAGTCCATCTCGATCTGGTCGACGCTCTGGCCGGTGTGCTGCGCGATGAGCTGCGCCATCTGCTTCTTGATGTGCAGCAGCTGCTCGGCCTGGATCTTGATGTCGGACGCCGTGCCGCCGATGCCGCCCGAGGGCTGGTGCATCATGACCCGCGCGTGCGGGGTGGCGTAGCGCTTGCCCGGCTCGCCGGCGGAGAGCAGGAACTGCCCCATCGAGGCGGCCATGCCCATGGCGACCGTGGCGACGTCGTTGGGGATCCACTGCATGACGTCGAAGATGGCCATCCCCGCGGTGACCGAGCCACCCGGGGAGTTGATGTAGAGCCAGATGTCCTTGGTGGGGTCCTCGGCGGCGAGCAGGAGCATCTGGGCACAGATCGCGTTCGCGTTGTCGTCGCGCACGTCGGACCCGAGGAAGATGATCCGCTCCTTGAGGAGACGGTTGTAGATGTGGTCGTCCAGACCGGCCTGGGGGCCCGGGCCGGCGGCGACGATCTCGGTGCTGGTCACGCTGGAGTCGCTCCTCGTCAGATCGGGTGCTGCTTTGTCAGTGACCCTAACGCGCGGTTCCGGTGCTCCACTCCCCGCCCGGTGCGATGTTCGCCGTGGGCGCAACCCTTCCCGGGCCGGTCGGCGGGGCCGGACACGCCGGCGGGGGCGGAGCCGTGTGGCTCCGCCCCCGCTGGTGGGGTGCGTCAGGTCAGGCGAGGGCCTTGGCCTTGAGGGAGTCGAACTCCTCCTGCGTGATGGCGCCGGAGTCGAGCAGGCCCTTGGCGTGGGTGATCTGCTCCGCCGGGCTGGTCGAGGCCGCCGCGACCGACTTGATGTACTTCTCCTGCTGCGCCTGGGCGTCAGCGACGGCCGCCATCTGGCGCTCGCCCATGCTCTTGCCACGCGCGATGAGGTAGATCAGGGCGCCGAGCCACGGCACGAAGATCAGCACGATCGCCCAGCCGGCCTTGCCCCAGCCGCTCAGCGTGCGGTCGCTGAACATGTCGAAGACGCAGCGGAACCAGATCATGATCGCGGCGATCCAGATGAAGATCCAGAAGCTCCAGAGCAGAACCTCGCCGAAGCTGTTGATGTTGTTGGTACCCATCGTTGTGAGTCACCTTTCAGGTGGTGGTGTTGTGGTGATGGTACGGCTGGTGGTGCTGGGGGTGCAGGAGGCGCACCGGTGGGGACTGCGTTGCGTCAGCCCCTGGCCAGGTTGTCGATGCAGACCGTGATGGCCAGGATCAGGGCGTCGTTCTGCCCGGGTGCCACTTCGACCCCGTAGGTCTCGCGCACGCGGAACCACTTCTTGGAGACCTCGGCAACCTTCGTGCCGTCGGCCTCGATCTCGAACTCGTGGTCGACGATGTTGCCGTGCGCCGACAGCTCGGCGCCTCCGGCCAGGTCGATCGAGAATCGGTCTCGCAGCGGGGTGATCATCGCCTTCTTGACCTTGGCGAGGGACGCGCCGTCGGGCCCCTCGATCTCCATGACGTCGCGGACGTGGACCGGACGGTCCTGGATCTTGGCCAGCTCGTTGCCCTGCGGGTCCTCGAGGACGAGGGTCTTGCGCACCCGCAGCGCCTTGCCGTTGACCTTGAACGCCCGGCGACCCGACTCGTCCTCGATCCAGCTGTCGTCACCGATCGAGAGGAGCTTCTCGCGCATCTGGTACCGGACGGCGTTGCCGCCCCGCCCGAACGTCTCGCGCTCCTCACGGCGACCCTCTCGCCTGTCGTGGCCGAGCATGCTGTCCTGCCTTCTTCCGCACCGAGGGCGCTGCCGATCAGGGCCCCTGCGCCGCAATAGTCACCCGGTGGCGAGGCCGCCACATCACCTACGAGGGGTGAGGGCGGGGCTCACGCCTCGGTGGGCTTGCGCACGGCGGGGACGACCGCCAGGGCGAGGATGGCGAGGGCGCCCACGACGAGCAGCGAGTGCAGCACCCCGACCCGGTCGCCGAGCAGCCCGAGCACCGGCGGGCCGGCGAGGAAGGCGGCGTAACCGATCGTGGCGACGACCGACATCCGGGCCGCGGCGCGCTCGGCGTCGTCGGCGGAGGCGCTCAGGCCCACGGGGAAGCCGAGTGCGGCGCCGACACCCCAGACGGCGGTGCCTGCGAAGGCGACCCACGGGGGCCCGTAGATGACCATGGCGGCGCCGAGCGCGGCGAGGCCGAAGCTGACCCGGAGCACCGGCACCCGGCCGTAGCGGTCGAGCAGGCCGGTCCCGGCGATCCGGCCGAGGGTCATGAAGGTGAGGAAGGTCGCGAAGGCGAGCACGCCCACCCACTTCTCGCGGTGGTGCCCCTCGACGAACGCGACGGCGAGCCAGTCGTTGGCGGTGCCCTCGGTGAAGGCGGCCGCGAAGACGACGACGCCGATGAGCAGCGTGCGCGGCTCGAGCCACGCCGAGCGGTGGCGCTGCCGGGCGGCGCGCGCAGCGGCGGGCTGCTCGGTCGAGCGCGGCAGGAAGTGCGGCAGCGCCCACCAGGCCAGCACCACGGTGACGACCGCGGCGCCGGCGAAGTGCACGGTGAGCGGCACGCCGGCGCGCGACATCCCCGCGCCGACCAGGGCCGACACGACCGTGCCGCCGCTGAACGCGGCGTGGAAGTGCGGCATCACCGAGGTGCCGAGGTGACGCTCGACGTCGGCGCCCTCGAGGTTCATCGAGACGTCCCAGACCCCGATGCCGAGACCGATGAGGAACAGCCCCGCGGCGACGCCCCAGCGCGGTCCGTGGGCGTCGACGACGACCCCGACCGTGAGCAGGCCGGCGAGCCCGACGGCCATGCCGAGCCCCACGGCGCGGGTCGCCCCGATCCGGTCGGAGATGCGGCCGGCCAGCGGCAGACCCGTGACCGAGCCCAGGCTCGCGGCGACGAGGGTGAGCCCGAGCTGCCCGGCGGTGAGGCCCAGGGACTCCTTGGCGTCGGCGATCCGCGAGGCCCAGGAGGCGAAGACCAGCCCGGCGAGGGTGAAGGTGAGGAAGACCGCGGTACGCGCCCGGGTGACCCGCTCGCGCGGGATGGTCGGCGTGGAGGTCAGGGCGGGCGTGGCGGACAACGGGGGTTCCTCGGCGGGGATCGGGGTCGGGCTGGGGGCGGTTCCTCGACCACGAACGCGAGGTCGAATCGATTCGATCGAATCGATTCGATATTGTTCCTCCCATGACCCCCACTCGTCAAACCCCGCCGGCCCGCCGGCCGACGCTGCGTGACGTGGCGCGCCGGGCCGGGGTGTCGACGTCGACGGCATCCCTGGTGTTCAGCGGCAAGGGGCCGGTCGCGACGGCGACCCAGCAGCGGGTGCGCACCGCGGCATCCGACCTGTCGTACGCCGGTCCCGACCCCCTCGCCTCCTCGCTGCGCCAGGGGCGCGTGGGCACCGTCGCGGTCGTCGTCGAGGGGCCGCTGCGCTACGCCTTCCACGACCCCTTCGCCCTCGCCGTGCTCGACGGCCTCGCCGAGGAGCTCGACGCCGCCGGGCGATCGATGCTGCTCGTGGCCCAGCCGGTCGAGGACCCCGAGCGGGCCCTCGCCCAGCTCGCGACCCAGGCCGTCGACGCGGCCGTGTTCCCCCTGTGCGGGGAGCGTGACAACCCGGTGGTCGACCACCTGCTGGCGCGCGGCATCCCCCTGGTCGGGGCGGGCGCGCCGGTGCACCCGCGGGTGGTACACGTGCTGACCGACGAGGCGGCCGCGATGGCGCTGGTCACCCGCCACGTGCTCGACCTCGGCCACACCCGGGTCGCCCACCTGTCGATGGCCCTGCGGCCCGGGTCGCCGACGAGCGTGGTCACCGAGCACGAGGTGGCCGGCGCGTCCTACCCGGATGCCGCGGGCCGGCTCGCGGGGTTCCGCTCGGTCGCCGGTGCCGACGCCCCCGTCGTCCAGGCCCACGACCTGACGGTCGAGGCCGGCGAGGCCGCCGCCCGCCTGCTGCTCGACGTGCCCGCCGACCGGCGCCCGACCGCCATCGTCGCCCAGGCCGACCTGCTCGCCGCGGGAGCAGTGCGCGCGGCGGAGTCGCTCGGGCTGCGCGTCCCGACCGACCTCAGCGTCACCGGGTTCGACGGCGTCGAGCTCCCTTGGCTCGACCACGTGCTCACGACCGTCGAGCAGCCCGGGGCGGACAAGGGCCGGGCCATGGGACGGCTCGTGCGCCAGGCGCTCGACGGGCGGTCGATCACCGACCAGCCGTTCCCGGTACGGCTGAGGGTGGGGACGACCACGTCCCCACCCTCGCTCACCGGCTGAGCCCGTCTCGCGGGGCCCGCGCTGCGGCTCAGCCGCGGCGGTGCGTGCTGGCGTCCAGCCCCTCGACGAAGGTCGTGGCGCCCGGGATCGTACGGCCGCCCAGGACGCGGTCGGCCGTACGGCCATCGGCACCCGCCGGGGCGTTCTTGGCCGCAGCGCCGGCCGGGACGCCGGCAGGGCGGCCTGGCTCGGGTAGAGGTCGAGCGTGCCCGCGGCGTCGAAGATGACCCGCATCGAGCCGGCGTCGTTGTAGATCTTGTAGGTGAGCGCCTTGGTGGCGTCGTTGTAGGCCAACGGTGCGTAGGCCGACACGGCGCGGGTCGCACCGGCGTTGACGTTGAGGTTGCTCGCGAGCGGCTTGCTGCCCTCGCCCCAGACCGTGAGGTAGGTGCGGGCCGTCGGCTTGTCACCGGTGAGGTTGCCGACGACGTAGATCGAGTCCGAGCTGGCCACGCTGGTGGCCGGTGCGGTGCGAGTCTGCTTCGACCCGAACGACCCCGAGAGGCCGACGCCCGTACGGGTGTCGAGGATGCGACGCGGCGACGGGCTCCCGGTCAGGGGCACGAAGCGCATGCCGGCCAGGTCGTCGGTGACGTAGTAGCCGGTGAGGTCGACGACCAGGTCGACCTGCCCGCTGCCGGTGTTCTGGACCCGGAAGCCGCTGCTCTGCTCGGTCTCGTGGGTGACCGGGTTGACGGTCGTGTAGTAGCGCGAGGTCACCACGGCCATGTTCGGGGCGATGACCCCCTTGAGGTAGTTGACCGTCGACGCCGTGGGCTTGGCGCCGGAGCCCGACCACGCGGTGAGCACGCCGGGGGCCGTGGGTTGACCGCCGTGATGCTGACGGCATAGGCCTTGACCGCCCGGGCCTTGGCCTCGGTGTCCCAGACGTCCTGGAAGTCGATGTACTCGCCGTTGAGGAACGGCAGCTCGCTGCGGCTGTCGTAGAGGCGCTCGGGGTCACCCGTGCCGGTCGGCGAGGAACTGCGAACCCATCCCCTTGGCGGCGCGCACGGTGTCGTCCTTCGCGTACCAGCCGAGGACGTCGATGATGAGGTGGGCCTTGCCGCCGTAGTTGTAGACCTTGACCTTGCCGTCGGCCCCGACCGGGACGGTGACCATGTTGGCGCCGGTCCAGCCCGTCGGGAAGTTGATCGACGACGCGTCCGGGCGCGACTTGTCGCTCGGGTAGACCTTGAAGTAGCCCTGGTTGGTCGTGTTGACCGCGGTGACGTTCAGGACCGCGGCAGAGACACCGGTGGCCGGGATGCCGAAGCGGTTGGTGATCTGGACCGCGGTGGTCGAGCCCGCCGCGAGGGGCAGCTTGGTGCCGCTCGTGCGGGTGTCGATGGCGCGCTGGGGCGTGCCGAGCGGGTAGTAGGTGCCCGTGGCGTTCGGAACGGCCGTGCCGCTCAGGGCGACCGTCAGCAGGCCCGCGGGTGACGTCGTCGGCACGTCGAGAGCCGCCTGGCGCACGCCCGCGGCGAACGGGTTGAAGCTGACGGCCACCGTGCAGGTGCTGCCCGCGGCGATCGTGGCGCCCGCGCAGGTCTGGGTCCCGACCGAGTAGTCGTCGGCCTGGTCGGTGGCCCCCCCGACCGGCTCGATGCTGGGCGTGCCGAAGGTGACGGGCGAGCCGGTGACCGACACCGTGATGGTCTTCGTGACGCTGCCGTAGACCGGGACGCTGCCGAAGGACTGGCTCGCCGGTGCCGAGGCACCCGACACGAGGGCGGCGGCGGACGACGCCCCCGCAACCGACGCGGCGAGCAGCGCGGTGGCTCCGACAACGGACACGATGGCGCGACGGCGCATGATGGTTCTCCTGGTGCAGGGGGTGTCGCGATCGGGCGACGCGCTCACGATAGGTCAGTCCGCGGCCGGGCGCCCGGCAAACCGCCCGAGCCGCCGCGGCATCGCTGAGGAACCACACCTCACCGGTGCGTGGCGGCCGGCGAACGCATCACACCTCCGCAACGCGAGACCCGCAACCGACGCCGTCGGGTGCGGGTTCTCGCGTTCGGAGACCGAGGTGGGGTCAGGCCTTGGCCGGGGCCTCGTCGGTGGCCTCGTCGGCCGCGACCTCGGCGTCGTCCGACGCCTCGTGGTCGTGGCCCTCGTGGTCGTGGTCGTGGCCCTCGTGGTCGTGGTCGTGACCCTCGTGGCCGTCGGCCTCGGGGACGAGGTCGTCGAGGTCGATGGTGGCCCCGGCGGTGTCGGTGACCGTCGCCTTGTCGAGCACGGCGGCGAGCGCCTTGCGGCGGGCGACCTCCTGCACGATCGAGGGGATCTGGCCCTGCTGGTCGATGCTCTGGGCGAACTCGTTCGGGTCCATGCCGTACTGCTGGGCGCTCATGACGAGGTACTCGATGAGCTCGGGCTGCTCGACCCGCACCTCGAGCTGCTCCGCGATGGCGTCGAGGAGGAACTGCGCGCGCAGGGCCTTGCGGGTGCTCTCGTCGACCTCGGCGCGGTGCACGTCGTCGTCGATGCGGTTCTCGCCCTCGAGGTGCTGGTTGACCTCGGCGAGCACGACGCCGTCGGGCACGGGCACGTCGACGGTGTCGAGGAGGTGCTCGAGCACCTTGTCGCGGGCCTGGATGCCCTGCTCGTACTTCTTGGCCTGCTCGGCCTGCTTGGTGACGTCGGCGCGCAGGTCGTCGAGGGTGTCGAACTCCGAGGCGAGCTGGGCGAAGTCGTCGTCGAGCTCGGGCAGCTCACGGACCTTGACCGACTTGACCGTGACGGTGCACTCGGCGTCGTCACCCTCGTGGTCGCCGCCGGCGAGCGGGGCGGTGAAGTTCTTGGTGTCGCCCGCGGCGAGGCCGATCAGCGCCTCGTCGAGACCCTCGAGCATGTTCTTGCTGCCGACCTCGTAGGAGACGTCGGTGACGGAGTCGATCTCCTCGTCGGCGATCGCGGCGGCCAGGTCGATGGAGACGAAGTCGCCGTCCTCGACCGCGCGCTCGACGCCCACGAGGCTGCCGAAGCGCTCGCGCAGCGCGGTGAGGCGCTCCTCGACGTCGTCGTCGGAGGCCTTGACCTCGTCGACCTCGACCGCGATGCCCTCGAGGTCGGGAAGCTCGATCTGGGGGCGCACGTCGGTCTCGACGGTGAACTCGAAGTCCTGGCCGTCCTCGAGCGGCACGGCGGTGACGTCGACCTCGGGCTGGCCGATGGCGCGGACGTTCTCGGCCTCGGCGGCCTGGGCGAAGAAGACCGGGAGGGCCTCGTTGACGGCCTCCTGCACCACGGCCCCACGGCCGACGCGCTGGTCGATGATCCGGCTCGGGACCTTTCCCTTGCGGAAGCCCGGGATCTGCACCTGGGCGCCGATCGTCTTGTACGCCTGGTCGAGCATCGGCTTCAGCTCCGCGAACGGGACCTCCACGACGAGCTTGACCCGGGTCGGGCTGATGGTCTCGACGGCACTCTTCACTTCAGGCACTCCACAACCATGGGGGAATCGGGGGGAACTTCTGGTGGGTGACGGGCGGGCCGGCCCCAGCGGGCCGGCGCCTTCCAGCGGCTCGCGAGCACGCGGCACACCGGATCGGCACCAAGGGACCATGCTAGCGGCCGGGCACGGGGCCACCCAATCGGCAGGATCTCCCCACCGGGGGCACCGCCCGAGTAACGTCCGCCGGGCACGCCCCGGACCGGGGCTCTCGACCGAGAAGGACTCCACACATGATCCGCATCTCGTCCCGCACCCGCCGCCTCGCCGGTGCTGGTGCGCTCGTGGCCGGCGCGTTCGCCACCGCCGCCCTGGGCACCGGGGCCGGCGTCGCCACCGCCGGAGCCGCCCCCACCACCGTCTCCTCGAGCTCGACGTCCGCGCTGGACTGCGCGGCCGCCGGTCTCGCGCCGAGCGCTGCCCGGATGGCCAAGGGCGCCACCGCGCAGGAGCCCAAGCTCTACCCCGACAACCAGGCCAAGGCCTACGGCGTCATCAAGGACCAGCCGCGGATGCCGGACGGCTCGGTGCACATCCGCACCGTCTTCCACGTGGTCTCGGACCACGACCTGACCACGGCCGAGCACACCCGGATGCAGACCATGATCGGCGCCCAGATCAGGGTGCTCAACGACTCCTACGGCGGCCTGACGTCGCCGACCGCTGCGGACAGCCCGTTCCGGTTCGACCTCACGAAGACCACGTACACCGTCAACCCGGCCTGGTACACCGTCGTGCCCGGCAAGAACGAGCGCGACATGAAGAAGGCGCTCTACGAGGGCGACGCCACCGTGCTCAACGTCTACGTCGCCAACATCGGCGGCGGCCTGCTCGGCTGGTCCTACTTCCCCAAGGGCTACAACCACGGGCGCGACTACATCGACGGCGTGGTCATGCTCGACGAGTCGATGCCCGGCGGCACCGCCGGCAAGTACTCCGAGGGCGACACCCTGACCCACGAGGTCGGCCACTGGCTGATGCTCGAGCACACCTTCAACCACGGCTGCAGCGCGTCGGGCGACTACGTGACCGACACCCCCAAGGAGGCGCAGCCGCAGTTCGACTGCCCGATCGGCGCCGACACCTGCAGCGCCCCCGGGCTCGACCCCATCCACAACTTCATGGACTACACGCAGGACTCGTGCATGAACGAGTTCACGCCCGGCCAGGTCGAGCGGATGAACGACGCGTGGATCGACTTCCGCGCGGCGGCCAAGGCCTGACCACTCCCCCACACCCACCACACCGGATGCCGGTCGCGGACTGTCGCGGCCGGCATCCGGCGTCTGCGGCCCCGCCGGCGGCACACTGGGCGCGTGCTCTCGCTGCGGATCTCGGTGCCGGAGGCCCTGACCGACGCCGTGGTGGACGTGCTGCGCGGGTCGCAGGCGGTCACCGGGCTGAGCGTGCTGCGCGGGGCGTCACTGATCCCGCCGGGTGACGTGGTCACGGCCGACGTGGCCCGGGAGGGGTCGAACCAGGTCATCGACGCCCTGCGCGACCTCGGGGTGCACGAGGAGGGGACGGTGCGCATCGACCCGGTCGACACCTGGCTGTCGCACGCCGCGTTCGAGGCCGAGAGGGAGGCGCCGGGGGCCAGCGCCGACGCGGTGGTCTGGACCCAGGTGGGGAGCCGGGCGTACGAGGACTCCGAGCTCAACTGGACCTACCTGTCGTTCATGGTGCTCGCGACGCTCATCGCCGGCGTGGCGATCATCGTGGACTCCTCGATCCTCGTCATCGGGGCGATGGTGCTCGGGCCGGAGTTCGGCCCGATCGCGGCCATCGGCGTGGCCTTGGTGCTCCAGCGCTCCCACCTGCTGGTGGTGGCGGCCCGGACGCTACTGCTCGGGTTCGCGGGCGGCATCCTCGCGACGTTCCTCGCCGGGTTGCTCGGCCGGGCCCTGGGCTGGGTGACCTACGAGGACGTCGCCGGGCCACGGCCCCAGACGGCGTTCATCTATGAGCCGAACCGGTGGACCCTCGTCGTCGCCGTGATCGCGGCCGCGGCGGGCGTGCTGTCGCTCACGTCGGCACGCACCGGCGGGCTGTCGGGCGTGTTCATCTCGGTGACCACCGTGCCGGCCGCGGGCAACATCGCGCTGGGGCTGGCCTTCGGCGCGTGGCACGAGGTGTGGGGCAGCGCGGCGCAGCTGGGTCTCAACCTCGTCGCGATGTCCCTGGCCGGATGGGCCACCCTGGCGCTGCAGCAGCGGGTCTGGGGGCGGGTGCCCGCACGCCGGCGCACCGTGATCGGGGGACGCACCATGATGGGACGGCCCCCGCACTGAGGCGGGGGCCGGGTCCGTGATCGGGTTTCGTGACGGAGCGGGCGACGAGAATCGAACTCGCGTAGCCAGTTTGGAAGACTGGGGCTCTACCATTGAGCTACGCCCGCGCACCTCGTGAGCTCGCACCCCGAGGGCAGCGCTAGCCTAGTGGCCGCGCTCGCGGGATCCGAAATCCTTCTCTCGACTACGTCGATGACGGATGACGGCTGCCTGTGGGCCGCGGGGTATGGCGCAGCTTGGTAGCGCGTCCGCTTTGGGAGCGGAAGGCCGCCGGTTCGAATCCGGCTACCCCGACCAGGAATGGCCCGCAGCGCTCGCGCTGCGGGCCGTTCCTGGTCGGTGAGGCGGATGACGGGAGGTGGAGCGCAGCGTGCGACGAAGGAGCGGGCCGCGCGACGGCGGCTCCGGCTACCCCGACAAACGGACGGGATCAAGGAGCTCTCCCGTGAGCAACGGGCGGCGGCGGCGGCAGCGGCTGTGGCGGCCGACCACGGTGGCGTCGCTCATCGCCGTGACCTCCGGGCCCGAGGCGTCACCCGCGCGACGTCCGCTCCGAGGTGACGGCGGGTCGGTGGGGAGCTCGCCGGCATCCACACCGTCGTCATCGGCACCGGCCCGATCTCCGCTGATGGTGCTCGTTGGCGGGCGGTGTGGGAGGCCGGGTCCGGTGCCGTGCTCGACGGCCTGAGCGCCCTGCACGCCGCGGGGCTGACCGGATTCACGAGCACGGTCGTCGAGGTCAGCCTGCCGATGAGCTGCCGGCGAAGGACCTGTCCCGGGGTGAGGGCCACCCGCAGGCGCACCATCGGTCCCTTGGCCGGCGCTGGCATCCCCCGGGTCAAGCCGGAGTTCGCGGCTCTCCGGGCGGCCGACGAGGCCAGGAGCCACCGGGCGGCCGCCCTGATCCTGTGCTTGACCCTGCAGCAGCGCCTGACCCGGCCCGATCGTGTCCTCGCGGCCTGGCATCAGGTTGGTCGCAGCCGGCGACGGCGCGTGCTCGACGCCAGCCCGAGCCGCCAGGTGGTGCGGACTGCTCCCGGCGGGCGGATCTACCTCGACGTCGCCTGGGAGGACATCGGGCTCGTTGTCGAGGTCGACGGTGGGCACCACGCCCTGGCGCTGAACCCCGTCGACGACGCGCTGCGCCAGAACGAGGTCAGCCTGGGCGGAGACGTCGTGCTCCGTTCCCGTGCTCGGGCTGCGCCTCGGCCCGGCCGCCTTCATGGCGCAGGTGGTGCGGGCACACGGTCTCCTCGCCGACCGGCGCCGCGAGCGCGATGCAGAGGGCGCGGCATAGCGCGCACTGTGCATCGCGGTCCGTGCCTCGAAGGTCAGGCGGGGCGCAGGGTGCAGGTGAGCTCGGTGACCGTGCGTCCGGCCCGCACACCCTTGGCCTCGAACCCGTCATCCGGGCGCCAGTCGGGGCGCTCGCCCTCGACGACGTCCCAGCGGCCGTGGTGGGCCAGCTGGGTGCGGGCGTGGGCGGCATACGCGCTGATGTCGGTGGCGATGCGCAGCACCCCGCCGGGCTCCAGCCGCGAGGCGACGAGGTCGAGGGTGTGCTGCTGCACGAACCGCCGCTTGGCGTGCTTGTTCTTCGGCCACGGGTCGGGGAAGAACAGGTGCACGGCCGCGAGCGACGACGGGGCGACCCGGTCGGTGAGGAAGGGCAGCGCGTCGCCGGGGTGCACCCACAGGTTGGTGACACCGGCGGCATCGGCGGCGGCGAGCATCCGGGCCACCCCGGGCACGTGCACCTCGACGGCGACCAGGTCGGCCGACGGGTGGGTCTCGCAGTAGGCGATCGCGGCCGCGCCGTGCCCCGAGCCGATCTCGACCACGACCGGCCCCACCCGCCCGAACGCCACCTCGGGCTCCAAGGGGCCCTCAGGCAGCGAGCGCGCCGGAAGGAGCGTCGCCATCCGCTCGTCGGTCAGCGGGCTGTTGCGCCAGCGGGGGGTGAAGGTGCGCACGCCCTCACGGGGAGCGTGGTCGAGCACCGGGTCGGACGCCACGGTCATGGCCCTCTCGGCAGGGGTCAGAGTCGTCGGACGGCGAGCGCCGCCCGGTCGTCATCCTCCCCCGAACGGGCCGACTCGCACACATCGCGGGCGACGTCGGCGTCGCCGAGCACCGACATGGCGGCGACGCCGAGCATCCGGTCGATGCCGTCGGTGAGGTCGCGGCCGCGGGCCTCGATGACGCCGTCGGAGTAGAAGAGCAGTGCGTCGCCGCGGTCGAGCCGCCCGCTCTGCCGCGGGAACGACGCGCCCGGCACGACCCCGAGCAGCGGGCCGCGGGCGCCGTCGAGCACGGTCCACCGCGCCCGACCGGAGGTGTAGCGCGCCGGCGAGGGGTGGCCGGCGTTGGCGATGGAGTACTCGCCGGTGCGCAGGTCGAGGTCGAGGTGCACCGCGGTGGCGAACCCCTCCTCCCAGCCCTGCCGCACGAGGTACTCGTTCGCGGCGCGCAGGAAGTCGCCCGACGGGATCGACCCGAGCAGGCCGCCGAGCGCTCCGGAGAGCAGCAGCGACCGCGTCCCGGCGCGCGTGCCCTTGCCGCTGACGTCGACGAGCACGATCTCGAGCCGGTGGCCCGACGCCGACAGGTGGGCCACCACGAAGTCGCCCGAGAACCGGTCGCCGTGCGCGGAGAGGATGCAGGCCCAGGCCTTCCAGCCGTCGGGAAGCCCCGGCACCCGCCCCACCAGGGCGATGCGGTCGCGCAGCTCGGCGAACATCCGGTCGGCGCCGAAGCCGCGGGTCCCGACGAGCGAGCGCGAGCGCGCCGCGTAGTACATCAGCACCATGACCGAGAGGAAGGAGAACACGACCAGCACGGCGCGCGGTGGCGTGAGCTCGCTGCGCGGTGCCCAGAACAGGAGGAAGGCCAGGGTCAGCCCGAACACGACGAGCAGGGCGCGGCCCGAGATGAGGATGCCCGCGGCGACGATGATCGGGAAGAGCAGCGCGCTCGGCACCCCGGCGGGCCACAGGAAGGCGGCAGTGCCGGCGGCCAGCACGGCAAGCACGAACACGACGCTGTAGAACCGGTCGGCCCGGGGGGCGCGGTCGGGTCCGAACCACCGGGTGAGCCCGCGCGGGAGACCCGGGCCGTGCCCGTTCTGGGCCCCGGAGCGCTGCAGCACCTCGTTGGGCATGCTCGTTCCCTCCACCTCGGTCGGCTGCCGCGGCGTCAGACTAGTGCGCACCGGGGTTCCCCTGCCAGATGTTCGCAGGTCACGAATGGTGTCGTTCCTGATCGGCGAAACCGAGGTGCCGCCGCACTGGTGCGGCTCAGACCGGCAGCGACGGCAGGACGCCCTCGCTCTCGTAGGCCGTGACCATGTCGATGCGCCGCACGTGCCGGGGGTCGCCGCTGAAGTCGGTGCCGAGGAAGACCTCGACCATGGACCGCGCCTGCTCGACCGTGGTCATCCGCGCGCCGACCGAGATGATCTGGGCGTCGTTGTGCTCGCGGGCGAGCCGCGCCAGCTCGTCGTCGTGACAGAGAGCGGCCCGGATGCCGGCCACCTTGTTCGCGGCCATCTGCTCGCCGTTGCCCGACCCCCCGAGCACGATGCCGCGCGAGCCGGGGTCGGCCGCGACGGCCTCGGCCGCTCGCAGCACGAAGACGGGGTAGTCGTCGACGGCGTCGTAGGAGTGGGGTCCGTGGTTGGTCACCTCGTGGCCCTTCTCCTCGAGGAATCCGACGAGGTCGGTGAGCAGCTCGTAGGCCGCGTGGTCGCCGCCGACGTGGACGCGCACCTCAGGCCACCGAGTCGAAGATCGGCCCGTTGGTGCGGGAGCGCTTGAGCTCGTAGAAGCCCTCGGTGCGGGCGACGAGCACGCAGCCGTCCCAGAGCCGGCCGGCCGCCTCGCCCTTGGGGGCGGGGGTGACGACCGGGCCGAAGAAGGCGGCGTCCTCGACCGAGATCACCGGGGTGCCGACGTCGTCGCCCACCAGGTCGATGGCCCGCTGGTGGCTGGCGCGGAGCTGCTCGTCGTGGTCGCCGGTCCCTGCGGCGGCGGCCAGCTCGGCCGGGAGCCCGACCTCCTCGAGCGCCTCGGCAATGACGACGTCGAGGTCCTTCTCGCCGCGGTGGTGGATCCGCTCGCCCAGGGCGTCGTAGAGCGGCTTGACGACCTCGTCGCCGTGCTCCTCCTGGGCAGCGATGACGACGCGCACCGGACCCCAGGCGCGGTCCATCAGCGCCCGGTAGTCGTCCGGCAGGTCACGGCCCTCGTTGAGGACGGACAGGCTCATGACCGACCAGGTGACGTCGACGTCACGGACCTTCTCGACCTCGGTCATCCAGCGCGACGACATCCAGGCCCAGGGGCACATGGGGTCGAACCAGAACTCGGCCTCGGAGACGGGGGCATCGGGGTTCGCGGACAGGTTTTCGGTGTGAACAGACACGCCTCCATCCTGCCACCCCACTGCGGCTGTGACCGACTCGCGCCCATGACAGGATGGTCCGACGCCCGAGCGACGCCCGACCGGCGTCCCGACCAGTACCCGCCCCGCAAGGAGACCCCGTGCCCGGCACGAACCTCACCCGTGAGGAGGCCGCCGCCCGCGCGGCCCTCGTCACGGTCGACCAGCACGACGTCGAGCTCGACGTCACCACCGGCCCGGAGACCTTCGCCACGCGCAGCACCATCCGGTTCACCTGCAGCGAGCCCGGCGCCGAGACCTTCCTCGACTTCGTCGGGGGCACCATCGAGTCGGTCACGGTCAACGGCACCGACCTCGACCCCGCCGGGCTCTACTCCGACAGCCGGGTGCGCCTGCCCGGCCTCGCCGAGGACAACGTCGTGGTCGTGGGCGCCACCGGGCGCTACACCAACACCGGCGAGGGCCTGCACCGCTTCGTCGACCCGGTCGACGACGAGGTCTACCTCTACAGCCAGTTCGAGGTGCCCGACAGCCGCCGGATGTACCCGGTGTTCGAGCAGCCCGACCTCAAGGCCCGGTTCGCCTTCACCGTCACGGCGCCGGCTCACTGGCAGGTCGTGTCGAACTCACCCACGCCGCAGCCGGAGCCGGCCGGAGAGGGCCTCGCCACCTGGCACTTCGCCCCCACCGGTCCGATCTCCAGCTACATCACCGCCCTCGTGGCCGGCCCCTACGACGTCGTCCGCGACACCGTCACGAGCCGCCGCGGCGAGGTGCCGCTCGGCATCTTCTGCCGCCGCTCGCTGACCCCGTACCTCGACGCCGACAACCTGTTCGACCTGACCAAGCGCGGCTTCGCGTTCTTCGAGGACGAGTTCGACCACGCCTACCCGTTCGAGAAGTACGACCAGATCTTCACGCCGGAGTACAACGCGGGCGCCATGGAGAACGCCGCGGCCGTGACGATCAACGAGATGTACGTCTTCCGCTCCAAGGTCACCGAGTCCCTGGTCGAGCGGCGCGCCCTCACCGTGCTGCACGAGCTGGCCCACATGTGGTTCGGCAACCTCGTGACGATGCGCTGGTGGAACGACCTGTGGCTCAACGAGTCGTTCGCCGAGTGGGCCTCCACGACCTGCCAGTCCGAGGCCACCCACTGGACCGACGCCTGGACGACCTTCGGCACCCACGAGAAGGACTGGGCCTACCGTCAGGACCAGCTCAGCACGACCCACCCGATCGTCGCCGAGATCCACGACCTCGAGGACGTCGAGGTCAACTTCGACGGCATCACCTACGCCAAGGGCGCCTCGGTGCTCAAGCAGCTGGTGGCCCACGTCGGGCGGGAGCCGTTCCGCGACGGCATCCGCTCGTACTTCGCCAAGCACGCGTGGGGCAACACCACGCTCGACGACCTGCTCAGCGAGCTCGAGGCCACCTCCGGCCGCGACCTGCGCACCTGGTCGCGCCAGTGGCTCGAGACCGCCGGAGTCAGCACGCTGCGCCCCCTCATCGAGGTCGACGACCGCGGCCACATCACGTCGGCCGCCATCGAGCAGACCTGCGCCCCGGGCCTGGAGACGCTGCGCCCGCACACCCTCGTCATCGGCGTGTACGCCGTGCGCGACGGGGCGCTGCACCGCACCGACCACCTCGAGCTCGACGTCGAGGGGGCGCGCACGCCGGTCCCCCAGCTGGTCGGCCGCGAGCAGCCCGACCTGCTGCTCGTCAACGACGACGACCTCGCCTACGCCAAGATCCGGCTCGACGAGCGCTCGCTGGCCACGGCCCTGGCGTACCCCCGCGGCTTCACGAGCTCCCTGCCGCGCTCCCTGGTGCTGGCGTCGCTGTGGGACATGACCCGCGACGCCGAGATGGGCGCCCGCCACTTCGTCGACGTCGTGCTCGAGACCCTGCCGGGTGAGACCGACTCGACGCTGCTCCGCACCCTGGTCACCCAGCTGCTGACGGCCGTGAACTCCTACACGGCCCCCGAGCACCGCGCGGTGGTCCGCACGGCCACCCGCGACCGGCTCTGGACGATCGCCGTGGCCGCCGAGCCGGGCAGCGACGCCCAGCTGCAGCTCGTCAGCGCCACCGCAGCCCTCACCACGTCGGGCGACGACACGGCCCGGCTGCGGGCGCTGCTCGACGGCACCGAGACCCTCGAGGGCCTCAGTGTCGACTTCGAGATGCGCTGGACGCTGCTCACCGCGCTCGTCGCGGCCGGTGACGCCGACGCCGACGAGATCGACGCCGAGCGGGCCCGCGAGGACACCGCGACCGGGCGGGAGCGGGCCGCCCGCGCCCGCGCCGCGCTGCCGACCAGCGAGGCCAAGGAGAAGGCATGGGCCGCGGCCGTCGGGGGCGGCCTGCCCAACGCCGTCGTCGACGCCCTGGCCCTGGGTTTCACCCGCCCCGGCACCCCGGCTGAGCTGCTGCGCCCGTTCGTCGAGCGCTACCACGCCCTGCTCGACACGGTCGAGGAGCGCGGCTCGCACGCCATGGTCGAGGCCATCGTCGGCGGGTTCTACCCCCGGCCGATCGCCGACCGCCAGCTCCTGGAGCGCACCCAGGCCTGGCTCGACGCCTCCCCCCACGCCCACGCCGCGCTGCGCCGCCTCGTCGTCGAGAACCGCGACCCGGTGGTGCGCGCGCTCGCCGCCCAGGAGCGGGACGCGCGTGACTGAGTCCGTCACCGCACTCCTGCAGGCGCCCGACCTGAGCCTCGACGGCATCAGCCTGACCTGGGAGAAGACGCAGGTCTGGCTGGCCACGGTCGGGCTGCGGATCCTCGCGACCATCGTCCTCGCGGCGATCAGCCTCTGGCTGCTCCGCCGGCTGATCAACCGGGTCGTCGTCACGATGACCTCGAAGTCCGCCCAGCGCCTGGCCGAGTCCGGGCGGGCCGGGCGCGTCCTCGCCAACGCCGCCGGGTTCGACAACGAGCGCCAGCGCCAGCGGGTCGAGACGGTCGGGTCGCTGCTGCGCAGCATCGTCACCTTCGTCGTCGTCACCCTCGCGGTGCTGACGATCATGGCCCTGCTCGGCATCCCGCTCGCTCCGCTGCTCGCGTCGGCCGGTGTCGCCGGTGTGGCGCTGGGCTTCGGCGCGCAGAGCCTGGTCAAGGACTTCCTCGCGGGGGTGTTCATGATCATGGAGGACCAGTACGGCGTCGGCGACGTGATCGACACCGGTGAGGCGATCGGCACGGTCGAGGAGGTGACCCTGCGGATCACCCGGTTGCGCGACGCCAACGGGGTCACCTGGTACGTGCGCAACGGCGAGATCATCCGGATCGGCAACCGGTCGCAGGGGTTCGCGACGGCGATCGTCGACATGCCGGTGTCCTACTCCGAGAGCGTCGAGCGCGTGGTCGGGGTCATCCGCGAGACCGCCAGCGCCATGGGGGCCGACCCCGAGTGGGCCGACAAGTTCGTCGAGGAGCCGAAGGTGCTCGGGGTGGAGTCGATCGTCGGGATGACGATGACGATCCGCACCGTTGCCCAGTGCGTGCCGGGTGAGCAGTTCCCCGTGCAGCGCGAGATGCGCGAGCGGCTCAAGGCGGCGCTCGACGCCGCCGACGTCAAGGCGCCCCCGCTCGGCCCCTTCGGCGGACCCGTGGCGGGGCCGGCATGAGCCTCTACGACGAGGTCGGCGGCGCACCGACGTTCGAGGCCCTGGTGCACGCCTTCTACGAGGGCGTCGCGGACGACCCGCCGCTGCGGGCGCTCTACCCCGAGGCCGACCTCGCCCCCGCGGAGCGCCGGCTGCGGATGTTCCTCACCCAGTACTTCGGCGGCCCGACCACCTACAGCGAGGAGCGCGGCCACCCCCGGCTGCGGATGCGGCACGCCCCCTATCCCGTGACCATCGACATGCGCGACCGCTGGATGCGGCACATGCTCGCCGCGCTCGACACCCTCGAGCTGCCCGAGGAGCAGGCCGAGCAGATGCGCGACTACTTCCTGCGGGCGGCGCACATGCTGGTCAACACCGACGACTCCCCGCCGGCCTCCACGCTGCACCCCCTCCCCGGGAGCTGACCCGCGCCACCGCGGTCGTGAGCGCGTTTCGTGACGGGCGCGGCATACGGAAGCATGGGCCGGGTGACCCAGCTGACCACCGAGTCCGACGTCCACCACCTGACCGCCCCGGGGGAGGTCGTGCACGTGGCCGACGCCACCGACGCCCCGTGGTGGCGCGACGCCGTCATCTACCAGGTCTACCCGCGCTCGTGGGCCGACGCCGACGGCGACGGCATCGGTGACCTGCCGGGCATCACCGCCCGCCTGCCCTACCTGCGCGACCTCGGTGTGGATGCCGTGTGGCTCAGCCCCTTCTACGTCTCGCCGATGAACGACGCCGGCTACGACGTCGCCGACTACCGCGACATCGACCCGCGCTTCGGTGCGCTCGCCGACGCCGACGCGATGGTCACCAGCGCGCACGAGCTGGGCCTGAAGGTGCTCGTCGACCTCGTGCCGAACCACACGAGCAGCGAGCACGCCTGGTTCCGGGCGGCCCTGGCCGCCGGCCCCGGCAGCGCCGAGCGCGAGCGCTACATCTTCCGTGACGGCCGCGGCCCCGACGGCGAGGAGCCGCCCAACAACTGGCCCTCGGTGTTCGGCGGCCGCGGCTGGACACGGGTCACCGAGGCCGACGGCACGCCGGGCCAGTGGTACCTGCACATCTTCGACGTCACCCAGCCCGACCTGAACTGGAAGCACCCCGAGGTGGTCGCCGAGTTCCACGACATCCTGCGGTTCTGGGCCGACCGGGGGGTCGACGGGTTCCGCGTCGACGTCGCCCACGGCCTCGTCAAGCGCGAGGGTCTGCCCGACTGGCACGGCAAGGTCGGCCTCTACGACGAGGTCGACGCCGACACCGGGCCCACCGGCGAGGGCCGGGACGCCGAGCAGGTGCACTCCTCTTCCGAGGGCGAGGTGCTCGACCACACGGCCACCGGTGCCGCGCCGATGTGGGACCAGGACGGCGTGCACGAGATCTACCGCGGGTGGCGCGCCGTGCTCGACGCCTACGGCGAGCCGGACCGCATCCTCTGCGCCGAGGCCTGGGTGTCGCCTGCCCATCGGCTGGCCCGCTACGTGCGTCCCGACGAGATGCACCAGGCGTTCAACTTCGACTTCCTCGACGCCCACTGGGACGCGTCCGCACTGAGCACCGTCATCGAGGCCAGCCTGCGGTCCAACGACGGTGTCGGCGCCCCCACCACGTGGGTGCTGTCGAACCACGACGTCGTGCGGCACGCGTCGCGCCTCGGGCTCGACCAGACGCTGCCGCGCCCCAACGGCATCCGCGCCACCGACCCACAGCCGGATGCCGTGCTCGGCCTGCGTCGGGCGCGTGCTGCCACGGCCCTCATGCTGGCGCTGCCCGGCGGTGCCTACGTCTACCAGGGCGAGGAGCTCGGGCTGCCCGAGCACACCGAGCTGCCCGACTCGGTCCGCCAGGACCCGACGTTCCACCGCACCCACGGGAGGGTCACCGGCCGTGACGGGTGCCGGGTGCCGATGCCCTGGGTCAAGGGCGCACCGAGCAACGGGTTCGGCCCGGGAGACCAGCCGTGGCTCCCCCAGCCCGACGCGTACGCCGACCTCGCGGTCGACCAGCAGGAGGGCGTGGCGGGCTCGACCCTCGAGCTCTACCGCTCGCTGCTCGACCACCGCCGCCGGCACCGCGCCGGGCACGGGAGCCTCACCTGGGACGCGCTGACGTCCGACACGGTCATCGCCCTGCGCAACACCTCCGGCGACGGCGAGCGCACCCTGCTGGTCGTGACCAACCTCGGCGCGTCGTCCGTGGAGCTGCCGGCCGGCGAGGTGCTCGTCGCCTCGGGGCCACTGACCGACGACGGGGCCGTGCCGACCGACACCACGGTCTGGCTCCTGCTGCCGGCGGCCTGACGTGCGCGCGAGCGACTTCCCCTACCTCGACGAGCCGACCCCGGTCGGGCTCGCGCACCGCGGCGGCGCCGGCTACGGGCCGAACGTCGGCCTCGAGAACACCCTCGCGGCGTTCCGTCGGGCCGTGTCGATGGGCTACCGCTACCTCGAGACCGACGTGCACGCGACCCGCGACGGCCAGGTGGTCGCCTTCCACGACACCGTGCTCGACCGGGTGTCCGACGGCCGGGGAGCCATCGCGGCGCTGCCCTACGAGGCGGTGAGCGAGGCCCGGATCGGCGGCGCCGAGCCGATCCCGCTGCTGTCCCACCTGTTCGAGGAGTTCCCGGACACCCGCATCAACATCGACATCAAGGCCGACGACGCGCTCGTCCCGACGGTGCGAGAGGTGTTGCGCCACAACGCAACCGAGCGGGTGTGCATCGGGTCGTTCAGTGAGCGACGGCTCCGCGCGGCCCGCGCCGCCCTCGGACCGCAGGTCGCGACCGCGGCCGGCCAGGTGGGCACCGCGCTGCTGCGCTTCAGCCCCGCCGCGCTGAGCCGGATGCTGCACACCCCGGCCCCGGTGCTCCAGCTGCCCGCACTGCACCGGCTGCGCGGCCGCACGGTCACCCTGGTCACCCCGGGGCTGGTGCACCGCGCCCACGACCTCGGCAAGCACGTGCACGTGTGGTTCCACGCCTGGTCTCGCGAGGACGCGACCGAGATGCACCGACTGCTCGACCTGGGCGCCGACGGCATCGTCACCGACCACATCGACGTGCTGCGCGACGTGCTGGCGGAACGAGGTCATCCACTCACCCCACCCGGTTGACCTGCCAGGACTAGGGTGGCGAGCGATGCGTGCGACGACGAAAGCACCGGTCGACGGGCCACTCGGCAGGACCTACCTCGAGGTCACCCTGGCCGTCCTGGCCCTGGTCACGATCGTCGCGTTCGAGGCCATGGCCGTCTCCACCGCGATGCCCACGGTGGCCCGTGAGCTCGACGCCGTGCGGTCCTACGGGTTCGCCTTCTCCGTCATGCTCACCGCGCAGCTGCTCGGCATCGTGCTCGCCGGGGTGTGGTCCGACCGGTCCGGCCCGATGGCCGGCGCGGTCACCGGCCAGGCCCTGCTCGCGCTCGGCGCGGCCATGTGCGGCTCCGCCGCCAACCTCCCGCTCTTCCTCGCCGGCCGGGCGCTCACCGGACTCGGCGGCGGCCTGCTCGTCGTCATGCTCTACGTCATCGCCGGACGGGTCTACCCCGAGGCCATCCGCCCGCGGTTGTTCACCTACGTCTCGGCCGCGTGGGTGCTGCCCTCGCTGCTCGGCGCCCCCATCTCGGCCTGGCTGACGACGAACCTGTCGTGGCGCTGGGTGTTCTGGGGGGTCGTGCCCCCGGTGCTGCTCACCATGGCGGCGCTCGCCCACGCGCGACGGCGGATCGACGACTCCACCCTCTCGGCCGTCGTGAGCAACCGTGACCACTCCGCGCACGTCAAGGCGGCGTGGGCCGGGCTGGGCCTCGCGCTGTCGGCCGGCGCCCTTCAGCTCGGCACCTACGAGCTCGTGCTGCGGGTGTCCCCGCGCACCGCCGTCGCCGTGGCGGGCCTGCTCGGGGTCGTCGTGTTCGCGCCGATGCTCGTGCCCCGGGGCACCTGGCGGATGGCGCGCGGCCTGCCGAGCGTGATGCTGGCGCGGGCGCTGTTCATCGGTGCGTTCTACGCCGGCATCACCTACGTGCCCCTGTACCTCGTGGGACAGCGCGGCCTCAGCCTGCAGGTGGCCGGGCTGTCGCTGGCCGTGGGTGCGATCGGCTGGGCCGCCGGCGCGTGGTACCAGGGTCACGACCACCTGCACCTGGACCGGTGCTGGTTCGTCGAGCTGGGCGGGGGCCTGCTGGCGTGCGGCCTGGCGGTGCTCTCCGCGGTGGCGTGGCTGGACCTGCCGTGGTGGCTCGTGCCGATGGCGCTCGTGCTCACCGGGGTGGCCATGGGCCTGGGCGTCACGACGACGACGGTGCTGGCTCTCGAGCTGAGCCCGGTCGAGGAGCACGGCGAGGCGTCGTCGTCGCTGCAGCTGGCCGACGTGCTCGGCAGCGTCATCGGCATCGCGGCCGCGACGGCCGTCTTCTCCGCCCGGCACGCCCCCGGCCAGGACGAGGCGCTGTTCGGCGCGATCTTCCTGGGGCTGGCGCTCGTGGCGGCGCTGGCCGTGCCGGCCGGGCAGCGCATCGCCCGGTGACCCCCCTCGCCGCGGAGGTGCGGTTCAGCGGATCAGGACGTGACCACCCGGCGCGGTGAGCCGGGTCCACCGGTTCGACCGGAGCACCTGCACGGGCTGCCCCGGGGCGAGGAAGCCGAGCGCCCAGGCCGCGAACGCCCCTCCGGCGCGCACGGCCGCTCCCCCGCCGGCCACCGCACCGTCGGCGTCGAGCAGGTCGGGGTGCGGCCCGGCCGCCTCGCGGACGTCACGCGCCCAGACCCGGTCACGCACGAACCCGGCGGCCGCACCCCGCTCGCGCACGGCATCCGACACCTCGGCGAGCCCGTCGCGGGCGACCGCGGCGAGGAGGTCTCCCGGCAGGGTGCCCACCGGCTCCCACGGGCCTCGCGGCGGCGTGACGGCCGACCACGACGCGAGGGCTCGCGTCGGCGGCACCTGCAGGTCGGAACCGGGCTCCCGCGCGGTGCGGTCGGTGACCGCCCCCAGCGGCACGAGCACGTCGAGCTCGGCCGGCTCGGCCAGGGCGAAGGTGCGCAGCCCCAGCACGGTCCCCTCGGCGAGGATGCCGGACCCCGGGAGCACGCCGACCCAGGCGGCCAGCACGGCGCCGGAGGCCTGGAGCCGGATCGCGCCCTCGTCGTCGACGCTGCGGGCTCGCGCGGCGAACCGGCCGAGGTCGGCCAAGGACTCCGCGTCGGTGAGCCGCAGCGCGGTCACCTGCCGGCCCAGCGGAAGCCCACCGGCTCGCCGAGGTGCACCGCGAGCTGGGCGCGAGCCTCGGGCGAGAGGCGGCGCGGGCGGGCGTTGGCGAAGTCGTAGAGCACCAGCCCGGTCTCGGCGACGGCGTACACCTGGTCACCGAAGGACGCGGGGTCGCGCACGGTGTAGCCGAGGTCGAACCCCGCACCGTGCACCCGGGTGACCCACATGTCGGCCTCGACCGGCTCGGGGCGGTAGGTCAGTGGGGCGCGGTACTCGATGACGTGGCGCGACACCACGATGCCCTCGTCGAGCATCGTCGGCCGGTCGGGGAACCACTCGCGGAAGCCGATGACGCGGGCGTCCTCGAGGAGGCGCAGGTACTGGACGTTGTTGACGTGGCCGTAGGCATCCATGTCGGACCACCGCAGCGGCACCTCGACGCGGTAGGTCTGGGGGTCGTCAGGTCCGGGCATGCGTCCCATCCTCCCAGCACGGCGGTCGGCCGGGGGACACCGGCGCCCACGGCGTCCTAGGGTGGTCGGATGCCGCTGAAGCCCACGACCGTCGACCACCTCGACCACGTCCTCGCCGTGGCGCAGCGCGACGGCCGGCTGCCCTCGGTGGCAGCCGGACTGGTGCGCGGGGGCGAGCTCGTGTGGAGCGGAGCCGCCGGCAGCATCGACGGCCGGGCCGACGGACGGCAGGCGGATGCCGACACGCAGTACCGGATGGGCTCGATCACCAAGACCTTCGTCGCGGTCTGCGTGCTGCGCCTGCGCGATGCCGGCCGGCTCGACCTCACCGACCGCTTCGGTACCCACGTCCCCGGCTCCGCCCTCGACGACGTCACGGTCGAGCAGCTGCTCACCCACGCCGCCGGCACCCAGGCCGAGACGCCGGGGCCGTGGTGGGAGCGGACGCCCGGCGGCGACTGGGACGCCCTGGTGGCCTCGCCGGTCGGGCAGCGGTTCCGCGCCGGGCGCCGGTTCCACTACTCCAACGTCGGTTACGCCGCGCTCGGACGGCTGCTCGAGGTGGCGCACGGACGCGGCTGGGCGGAGGTCGTGCGCGACGAGCTGCTCGAGCCGCTGGGGATGACCCGCACGACCACGCGTCCCTCGGGGTCGGCGGCCCTGGGGCTCGCCGTGCACCCCTTCGCCGACGTGCTGCTGCCCGAGCCCGAGCACGACGCCGGGGCGATGGCGCCCGCCGGCCAGCTGTGGACCACGGTCACCGACCTGGCCCGCTGGGCGACCTTCCTCGGCGGCGACACGGCCGACCTGCTGTCGGCCGACACGCTCGCCGAGATGGTCGAGCCGCACCACGTCGTCGACGACCCCGGACAGCCCTGGGTGGCCGCGCACGGTCTCGGTTTCCAGGTGTGGAACGTCGACGGCGCGCGGTTCGCCGGTCACGGCGGGTCGATGCCCGGATTCCTCGCCGGGTTGCGGGTCAGGCTGGATGCGGGTGTGGGGGTTGGGAGCTCGGCACCAGGCGGCGAGCGGGAGCGGCGCCACGGCATCCGGCCCGGTCAGCGCCGCGGCGGGCGACGGGGTGGTGCTCTTCACCAACACCACGGCGTCCACGGCGACGCGGTCGGTGGTCGACGAGCTGCTCGACGGGCTCGCCCGCCACGAGCCGGCCCCGGTCGAGCCGTGGTCGGCCGGCGGCGACCCCGCCCTGCTCGAGCTCGTGGGCACCTGGCACTGGGGACCCGCGACCGTGACCGCCAGGGTGGCCGGCGAGCACCTCGTGCTCGGCGAGCCGGGTGCCGGTCGGGGTGCCCGGTTCCGGTCGGTGGCGACCGACGAGTGGCTGGGGCTGGACAGCTACTACGCGGGTGAGCCGCTGCGGGTGGTGCGCCGCGGCGACGGGTCGGTGTCGCACCTCGACCTCGCGTCGTTCCGGTTCACCCGCACGCCCTACGACCCGCAGGCCGACGTGCCCGGCGGGGTCGACGAGCACGGCTGGACCTGACGCACGTTCGTGAGGCCCTAGACGGCGCCCTCGTCGAGCACCTCGTGCAGCCGGGCGGCGAAGGCCTCGGGCTGGCCCGCGTAGCCGAACTCGCCGCCCATGAACCCGCCGTGGTGGCTGGGGAACTCGGTGACGGGCACCCCGAGGGCCGCCGCGAAGGCAGCGGTCGCGCGACCGGTCAGCACGTCGCGTGACTCGACGCCGGCGGCCACCACGATTCGGGTCGCTGCCGCCTGCAGGGCCCTCACGTCCGGCCGGTAGGCGGTGATCGCGTTCGCGGTGCCGGAGAGCAACGGGTCGTCACGGCGCCCGTCGTCCTCGGTGGGCATGCCGAACTGAGCGGGGTCGGGCAGCGGCTGTGCGGCGTACGCGTCCGTGAACTCACCGGCCCACGACGTCAACGCGATGAAGCCGGCCATGCCGGCCCCGAAGCCCCTCTCGTGGTAGGCCGCCTGCACGGAGCGCTCGGCCGCGAACGCGCCCTCGGCGTCCGGGAGGGAGGCCAGCAGGGGCGGCTCGTGGGCGACGAGGATGCCGACGTCATGAGGGTGTGCCGCCACGAGGGCCAGGGCGTTGACCGCGCCCCCGCTGCTGGCGAAGAGGTCGACCGGGCCGGCGCCTGTGTCGAGCGCCCCGATGAGGGCGTGCAGGTCGGTGGCGTGCATCTCGGGCGTGCGCTGGTCGCTGCCGTCCTTGCGCACGCTGCGGCCGATGCCGCGCGGGTCGTACGCGACCACGGTGCGCTCGGGGAAGTACGACGCGAGGGTGTCGAAGCCCCGCGGGTCCATGGGGTGGCCCGCCAGCAGCAGGATGGGCCGGCCCGCATCCGCGGTGGTGGGCGGGCGCACCTCGTAGACGAGGTCGACGTCGGGGGTCCCCAGGGTGCGGGTCTCCGTCTCCATGCGTGGGTTCCTTCCGTCCCGGCCCTCAGGGCTCCTCGATGAAGTACTCGGTGAACTCGCGGCACCGGCCCTCGGCGTCGAACCGCATCACGAAGCAGTTGTCGTAGACCTGCACGACCTGCCCGCCCGGGGTGTCGGTGTACGTCGACCTCCCGGTCGCGACCACCGTGTCGCCGTCGACGGCGACCGGTGCGTAGTCGGCGTCGTAGGTGCCGGGGGTGTCGCGGGTCGAGGCGTCGGGCGAGCCGTCGCCCTCCCCCAGCCAGGAGGACACCACGGCGTCGCGGCCGGACACCGGCTCGTCGTACGGGTGGTAGCGGTAGGCGACGTCGGCGCTGAACAGGGCGGCGATGGCGTCGGGCTCGTAGGACTTCCACGCCGCGACGTACCGGTCGAGCCAGGCCTGGGCCGCGTCCCTGTCCATCGGGCCACCGTAGACCGCTACGGCTTCCAGGTGTAGGGCGTCGTCGTCGACACCTTGACCAGCCCCGACCGCTCGAGGATGGGGCGGGAGAACTCCGTGGAGTCGCTGTGGATGACGGTCCTCCCGAGCCGCAGCGCCGACCTCGCGCGTGCCGCCGTGAGGGCTCGGTAGATGCCCTTGCCGCGCCACGGCACGAGGGTCGACCCACCCCAGATGCCCGCCACGACACTGTTCTCGACCGGCTCGAGGCGTCCGGCGCTCACCATGACGCCATCGGCCTCGGCGACCCAGAGCTCCATGCCGTCGCGCAGGGCGAGGCGGCGCAGCAGGCTCTCGGCCCGGTCGTCCGAGACCGGGTCCCCGAACGCCTCGTCGGCCATCGCGCTCATGGCCCGCACGTCGGCCTCGTCGGTGACGACGCGCATGCGGACGCCCTCGGGCAGGGCCACGTCGACCGCGAGCAGGCGCGCCTCGCCCATCATGATCGACTCGGGGTCCTCCGGGGCGAAGCCGGCGTCCACCAGGGCTTCGTGGAGCCCGGGCGCGTGGTCGTGTCCGCGGCTCTTCCACTCGACCTGCGTGATGTCCGGGTCGGCACCGAAGTGGGTGACGGTCGAGGCGACGAGGTCGCGGATGCCGGCCTCGTCGGCCCCGTCGAGGTCGCGGTAGGTCACGAAGCCGCGGCCGCCCGCGAAGGTCACCAGCCGAAGCGGCCCGTGGATGGTGACCGAGAGCGCGCTCGGGGTCTCGGCGTCGGTGCGCAGCTGCTCGTCGTACACGGACAGGAGCGCCTGGGGGTCGGTCACCGGGTCACCGTGTCGCGTTCCGGCCTCGGCGGCAACTCATTTCGACACCAGTAGGACGAAAGTCCCGCCGTGGTCGGGACCTCCTCCCCTGTGGCCAGGGCGGTCGGCGCCCATAGCGTCGAAGGACCAGATCCGCACCACCAGGAGGAGCCCATGACCACCACCGACCTTCTCGACCAGACACCCCGGACCCGTCGCGTGCCACTCCGCGTCGACGTCGCGACCGCCGGTGCGGCGGCCATCTGTGCCGTGGTCACCTGGTTCTTCGTCGCCGTGCTGCCGGGTGTCGAGCTCGTCGTGCGCACCAGTGCTGGGCTGCGGAGCATCGGCGGGGTCGCCGTCGCCGTGACGGCCGCGGTCGCCGCCTTGGCGGGGATGGTGGCCCTGCGGGTGCTGGCGCGCATCACCCACCGGGCGCTCGGGGTGTGGACCGCCCTGGTCCTGCTCGTGGCGATCGTGTCCCTGTTCGGCCCGCTCGCCGCAGTCACGACGAGTGCTGCCCTGGCCCTGGTCACGCTGCACTCCGTCGTCGTCGCGGTGGTGCTGGCCGCCGGGCACACGTCCTGCCGATGACTCGTCCGACCGCCCTTCGCCTGCCGCCGGCGGTAGCGTCGGCGCCGTGCCGGCAACCCAGGTGACCCGCCCCGACGCGCACGTCGTGCAGCGGCACGGCGCCGTCCTGGTCTGGGTGCCGGTGATCCTCGGTGGGGTGCTGCTCGAGCTGCCCGACGGTGCACCCGCGGTCGCCGCCGACCTCGCGCTGGTGGCGACCGGGGCGGTCGCCTGCGTGGTGGCCGTGCTCACCAGCTGGCCGCGGCCGTCCCGTCGCTCGTGCGTCGCCGTTGCCGTGCTCGCGGTCGCCGTGACGGCCGGCTCGCTGGCCTGGTCGGCGTGGGCGCCCGCGTGGCTGCTCGTGGCGATGTCGGCAGCGGTGGCCCTCCCGACGCCTGTCGCCGTGGTGGCCGTGCCGGCCTCCGCCGTCGCCTCGGCGTGGACGCTCTCTCGCTGGGGAGCGACCCGCGACGAGCTGCTGGCGCAGGCGTTCGTCGTGCTCCTGGCCGGGGCGGCCGCCGCCGCGTTCGCGCGGCTCGTGTCGACGGCCGACGAGCTGCGCAGCACCCGGGAGGAGCTCGCCGAGGCCGCGGTGGCGCGCGAGCGCGAGCGCTTCTCGCGCGACCTGCACGACACCCTCGGCCACACCCTGTCGGTGATGGTCGTCAAGGCGGCCGTCGTGCGCCGCCTCGTGCCCACCGACCCGGTGGCGGCGGCCGAGCACGCCGCCGACATCGAGGAGGTCGGTCGCCAGGCGATGGCACAGCTGCGCGACACGGTCGACGGGGCCGTCGTGCCGATCCTGGCCGACGAGCTCCGAGAGGCGCAGACGTCGCTGACCGCGGCCGGGATCCGGGCCACGGTGCGGTCAGCACAGTCGGTGCCCGGGGCGGTCGCAGCGCCGCTGGCCTGGGCGGTGCGCGAGGGCGTGACGAACGTGCTGCGCCACTCGGGCGCCAGCGAGTGCCGGGTCGACGTGACCCGCGAGGGCGGTCGGGTGCGGCTCACGATCACCGACGACGGGGTCGGCGTGCCCTCGGCCTCCGACGGCCTGGTCGAGGATGCCGGTCCCGGCGGGAGGCGGGGTGGGCTGGACGGGCTGGCCGATCGGCTGTCCGCCGCCCGCGGCGGCCTCGACGTCGCCCGCGGGGGCGACGGCTTCACCCTCACCGCCTGGGTGCCGGACGGGACGGGGTCGATGTGATCAGGGTGCTGCTGGCCGAGGACCAGGCGATGATGCGTGGCGCACTGGCGGTGCTGCTCGGGCTCGAGCCCGACATCGAGGTCGTCGCCGAGGTGTCGACGGGCACTGCCATCCTGCCGATGGCGCTCGAGACACACCCCGACGTCGCCCTCCTCGACATCGAGCTCCCCGGACGCAGCGGCCTCGATGCGGCAGCGGACCTCGTACGCGCGCTGCCCGGCTGCGCGGTGGTCATGGTCACGACGTTCGCGCGGCCCGGCTACGTGCAGCGGGCGATGGCGGCTGGGGCGCGCGGCTTCCTCGTCAAGGACCGCCCGGCCGAGGAGCTCGCCGACGCCGTGCGGCGGGTCGCCGCCGGCGGCACCGTCGTCGACCCGGTGCTGGCGCGCAGCGCGCTGCGCGACGCGGCATCCCCGCTCACCGACCGCGAACGTGCGGTGCTCGTCGAGGCGGAGGGTGGGGCGACGATCGCCGACATCGCGGCCCGCCTGCACCTGTCGGTGAGCACCGTGCGCAACTACCTGTCGAGTGCGATCGGCAAGACCGGCACCCGCAACAAGGTCGAGGCCGCACTACAGGCCCGCCGGATGGGCTGGCTCTAGGGCCGCCGAGTCACTGGGCCGTCGGCCAGGTGGTGGAACGGGCGATCTCGCGACGCCGCGCATCCACCAGGTGCTCGACGAGCTCGGCCGGCAGTGGCTCGTCGATCGCGAACTGGACCGAGCCCTTCGCCGTGACGTAGTCCGTCAGCTCGTCGGCCAGCTCGGCCGTGATGGACCCGCTCATCGGCAGGTAGGTGCAGTGGTCCTTGTAGGAGGCGAACCCCGCCACCCCCTTGCCGCCGACCTTGAAGCACGGCACGCCGTAGGCGATCCCCTGCTCCGCGTCGGGCAGGAGGGCCGCGAGCACGGCCCTCAGGCGCTCGAGCGTCGAGCGCTGCGGCTCCGGCACCGCGGCAAGGTAGTCGTCGACCTCTGCATCGGACATGGCAGCGACCCTCTCTCTCGACACGAGAAGTATGCCGGTGATCTGCTGGTGCCATGGTTGCCGAGCTGCTCAGACCCGCGAAGGCGCGGGCCGGTGAGCGCGTGGCCGTGCTGTCACCGTCGTTCGCCGCCCCGGGGGTCGCGCCGGCCGTGCACGAGCAGGCGCTGCGACGCCTCGAGGAGCTGACCGGGCTGGTGCCGGTCGAGTACCCGACGACCCGGCAGGTCGGAGCCGACGCGAGGGCGAGGGCCGACGACCTCAACGCGGCGTTCGGCGACCCCGACATCCGGGCGGTGCTGGCGACCATCGGGGGCGAGGACCAGATCACCGTCATTCCCCACCTCGACGCCGACCTGGTGCGCGCCGACCCCAAGCCCTTCCTCGGCTACAGCGACAACACCAACCTCCTGAGCTGGCTGTGGACCCAGGGCGTGGCGGGGTTCTACGGCGGGTCGACCCAGGTGCAGCTCGGCGCCGGACCGGGTGTCGACCCGTGCCACCTCGCGTCGCTGCGGGCCGCGCTGCTCACCGGTGGGCGCCTCGAGGTGCTCGAGCCCGGTGAGTCGGAGGACTTCGGCGTCGACTGGGCCGACCCGCGCTCACTGACCGAGTTCGGCGAGCGCGAACCCACCGAGCCGTGGGCGTGGGCCGGCCCCGCACGCAGCGTCACCGGCCGTACGTGGGGCGGGTGCGTCGAGGTGCTCCAGTGGCTGCTCACCGCCGGCCGCTTCCCCGGCGACCCCGCGGTGCTCGAGGGCGGGGTGCTCCTCCTCGAGACCAGCGAGAACGTCATCCCGAGCACCGAGTTCCGGGACGTGGTGCGCAGCCTCGGCGAGCGGGGGCTGCTGGCTGCCGCGGACGCCGTGCTCGTCGGCAGGCCTGCTGCGTCGAACTTCGAGCACCGCGGCTCCTTCGAGGAACGGGCAGCGCACCGAGCGGCGCAGCGGGATGCCGCGATCGAGGTGGTGGGGCGCTACAACCCCGATGCCGTGGTCTGCGTCGGCGTGCCCTTCGGCCACACGCGGCCTCAGTGGATCCTCCCCTACGGCGGAGAGGTCACCGTCGACGGCGCCACGCGACGGGTCTGGGCCGACTACTCCTGATCCCTCATGTTCATCCCCCGATACTCCTCCCTCGACCGCCTGTGGACGGTGCGGGCGGTGGTGTCGGCCGCCCGGCATACGGTGGGGTGACCATGACGAACCCGACGGATGCCGTGACGGCCCCTCCCGCTCCTGCTGCTCCCTCCGCTCCCACCCCTGCCCTCACCACCGAGGCGCGCACTGCGCTGCGCAGGCTCGTGGGGCGCGACGACGCCGACTTCCGCGACGGGCAGCTCGAAGCGGTCTCGGCGCTGGTCGAGGACCGGGCCCGCGTGCTCGTCGTGCAGCGCACCGGCTGGGGCAAGTCGGCCGTCTACTTCGTCGCCACCGCGCTGCGGCGGGCGCAGGGTGCCGGTCCCACCGTCATCATCAGCCCCCTCCTGGCCCTGATGCGTGACCAGATCGCGGCGGCCGAGCGGGCCGGCATCCGGGCGGTGACGATGAACTCCGCCAACGCCCAGGACTGGGACACCGTGCGCGAGGCGCTGGCGACCGACGCCGTCGACGTGCTGCTCGTCAGCCCCGAGCGACTCAACAACCCGCGCTTCCGCGACGAACAGCTGCCCGACCTCGCCCGACGCTGCGGGCTGCTCGTCGTCGACGAGGCGCACTGCGTCAGCGACTGGGGTCACGACTTCCGGCCCGACTACCGGCGCATCCGCGACCTGCTGGCCGGGCTGCCCGCCGACACGCCGGTGCTCGCCACCACCGCCACGGCCAACGCGCGGGTGGTCACCGACGTCGTCGAGCAGCTCGAGGTGGGCGGCCGGTCGGTGCTCACGGTGCGCGGCGGGCTGGCCCGCGACTCGCTGCGGCTCGGCGTGCTGCGCTCGATGTCGCCCGAGCAGCGGCTCGGCTGGCTGGTCGCCCACCTCGACGAGCTGCCCGGCAGCGGCATCGTCTACACGCTCACCGTGTCCGCGGCCGAGGACGTCGCCGCAGCCCTGTCCGATGCCGGGCTGCCGGTCGCGTCCTACACCGGGCGCACCGACCCGGCCGACCGCGAGCGCCTCGAGGGTGCGTTGCGGCGCAACGAGGTCAAGGCGCTCGTGGCCACCTCGGCGCTCGGCATGGGGTTCGACAAGCCCGACCTGGGGTTCGTCGTGCACCTGGGTGCTCCCAACTCCCCGGTGGCCTACTACCAGCAGGTCGGTCGCGCCGGCCGCGCCACCGAGCGCGCCGACGTGGTGCTGCTGCCCGGGCCCGAGGACAAGGACATCTGGGCCTACTTCGCCTCCGTGTCGATGCCCCGCGAGGAGCAGGCGGAGGCCGTGCTGCGCACCCTCGCCGAGTCGGGGCGCGCGCTGTCGACGGCCGCGCTCGAGACGGCGGTCGACGTGCGGCGCACCCGGCTCGAGCTGCTGCTCAAGGTGCTCGACGTCGACGGCGCCGTGCAGCGGGTGTCGGGCGGCTGGGTCGCCACCGGGGTCCCCTGGACCTACGACGCCGAGCGCTACGAGCGGGTCGCGGCCGCCCGGCAGACCGAGCAGCAGCTGATGGTCGACTACGAGCACAGCGACGCGTGCCGCATGGCCTTCCTCCAGGAGTGCCTCGACGACGAGACCGCGGTGCCGTGCGGGCGGTGCGACGGTTGCGCCGGACCCTGGTACCCCACCGACGTGCCCGAGCGCGTGGTCGGAGCAGCGCGCGAGCGGCTGGCCCGCGCCGGGGTCGACCTCGACCCACGCGTGCAGTGGCCCACCGGCATGGACCGGCTCGGTGTGCCGGTCAAGGGCAAGATCGGCCCCGACGAGGCGCTGCTGCCCGGGCGGGCGCTGGCGCGGATGTCCGACCTGGGATGGGGGCAGCGGCTGCGCGACGTGCTGCGCGACGACGCGCCCGCCCACCCCGACCTGCTGCGCGCCTGCGTGCCCGTCCTCGCCGAGTGGGGCTGGGCGCAGCGCCCGGTCGGCGTGGTCGCCGTGCCGTCACGCTCGCGGCCTTCGCTGGTCGCCTCGGTGGCCGCGGGGCTCGCCGAGATGGGGCGGCTCCCCCTCCTCGGGTCGCTCGACCTCGCCCATGGCGGGCCCACGGGCGAGCCGGGCGGCAACAGCGCGTTCCGCCTCGCCGGGGTGTGGGAGCGCCTCGTCGTCGGCCCCGAGCTCGCTGCGCGACTGGCCGAGGTCGACGGACCCGTCCTGCTCGTCGACGACCTGGTGTCGTCGCGATGGACCCTCACGGTCGCGGGCCGGGCGCTACGCCAGGCCGGCGCCCGGGGCGTCCTGCCCTTCGCGCTCGCCGTCGACGGCTGACGTCACGGCTGCAGCTGCGGCTGCTCTCCCCCGTGGCGCCGGGCGCTCGACCCGCACGGTCAGCCTCGGCAGGAAGAGCTGTACGACGTGGCCGATGAGCAGCGCGTAGAGCACGGTGCCGATCCCCACGATGCCGCCGAGCGCAAACCCGAGCACCACGACGGTCACCTCGATCGACGTGCGCACCAACCGGATCGAGCGGCCGGTGCGGCGAGCCAGCCCGGTCATCAGCCCGTCGCGGGCACCGGGGCCGAGCTGGCTCCCGATGTACATCGCGCCCGCCACCCCGTTGCCGACGATGGCCAGCAGCATCACCGCGACCCGCCAGCCGAGTCCCTCGATGGTCGGGACGACGGCGAGCGTCGCGTCGATGACCACCCCGATCACCACGGCGTTGAGCACCGTGCCGAGCCCGGGCCACTGCCGCAAGGGGATCCACAGCAGCAGCACCACGAACGACACCACGATGCTCATCGCGCCGTAGGAGATCGGGATGTGCTGGATCAGGCCGTACTGCAGCACGCCCCACGGCTCGAGGCCGAGGTCGGCCCGGAGCAGCAGTGCCATGGAGATGCCGAAGAGCACCAGGCCGACGAGCAGCTGGCTGATCCGGTGCACCAGTCGCCCGGCCCGCAGCTGCTCCAGCGGCGTCATCGGCACCAGCTCGACGCGGCGGGCCGCGCCACGGCGCAGCGCCTGGATCGGGGTCATGGCTCCATCCTGCCCCGAAGTGGCCTTGGTTTCGATGGCCAATCCTGCAACAGTGGCCACCATGCCCACCGCGACAGTCTCCGCCACCCGCACCGCACGCCTCGTCGGCGCATTGGGAGCCGGGCGTCCGGCGTACCGTGCCCTCGCCGACGCGCTGCGCCTCGCGGTCGCCGACGGGCGGATCCCCGCCGGCACCCGGCTGCCGAGCGAGCGCGAGCTCACCGCCGCCCTCGACGTCAGCCGCACCACCGTGACCCGCGCGTATGCCGTGCTGCGCGACAGCGGCTACCTCACCTCCCGCCGGGGGTCAGGGTCGGTCGCCACCCTCCCCGCGGCGGGTCGCCGCCGGGCGGCGGGCGGGTCGCTCTTCCCGGCCGACGTCGACGAGGGCGTCATCGACCTCACCTGTGCCGCGAGCCGCGCACCGGCCGGCATCATCGAGGCCTACGAACGGGCGCTCGGCCAGCTCCCCCGCTACCTCGCCGGCGCCGGCTACCTCACCCTCGGGGTGCCCGAGCTGCGCGAGGTGATCGCCGACCGCTACACCGCCCGCGGCCTGCCGACCAGCGCCGACGACGTGCTCGTGACGTCGGGTGCGGTGGCCGGCATCGGCGTGGTGCTGCGGGCCCTGCTCGGCCACGGCGACCGGGTCGTCGTCGAGACCCCGACCTACCCCAACACCGTCGACGCGCTGCGCCGCGGCGGCGCCCGGCTGGTGCCGCTGGCGATGGACCCCGACGGCTGGGACGTCACCGAGTCGGCCCGCACGGTGCGCTCCGCCGGGGCGAAGGCGGCGCTGTTGATCCCCGACTTCCACAACCCGACCGGCGCGCTCATGGGCGACGAGGACCGGGCCGTGCTGGCCAGGGCCCTGCGGCACTCGCGCACCGTGCCGGTCGTCGACGAGACGATCGCCGAGGTCGACCTCGAGGGCGGCCCGATGCCGCGGCCGTTCGCCGCGCACGACCCGCGCACGGTCAGCGTGGGCAGCTCGTCGAAGTCGCACTGGGGCGGCCTGCGCACCGGCTGGATCCGCGCTCCGCGGGCCCTGCTACCCGCCCTCGTGGACGCCCGGGTCACGGCCGACCTCGGGGCGCCGGTGCTCGAGCAGCTGGTGCTGCTCGAGCTGATGAAGATCTCCCCCGGGCTCACCACGCAGCGACGCGACGACCTGCGCGAGGCACGCGACGCCCTGGTGGCCGCACTCGGGGTCCGCCTGCCCGAGCTGCACTTCCGGGTGCCACGCGGCGGGCTGTTCCTCTGGTGCGAGCTGCCCGACGGCGTCGACGCGACCGGGGTGGCGCTGGCCGCGGAGCACGAGGGCCTGCTCGTCGCCGCTGGTCCCCGCTTCGCGGTGACGGGTGGGCTCGACCGGTGGGTGCGGGTGCCCTACGTGCTCGCGCCCGAGGTCATGGTCGAGGCCGTCGAGCGACTGGGCCGCGCCGTCGACAGGGTGCGGTCCGGCGGTGCCGGCTCGCAGGACAGCGGGAGCAGGGCCACGCGACCCGGCCTGGGAAGGACGTCGCGGCCGCTCGTGGCCTGACTATCGTTGCCCCGGTGACCACCGACCAGCCGGCTCCCCTGCTCGACCTCCTGGCGACCCTCGACCTCGAGGAGCTCGGCTCGGCGCAGGTGAGCGTGCAGCCCCTGTCGACGGCCGGTGCGCTCGCCGGCCGGGCACCCGAGCCGTTGCCCGAGACCTTCGCCGAGGACATCACCCTCTTTCGCGGCCAGAGCCAGAAGCAGCCGCACGGACGGGTGTTCGGCGGCCAGGTGCTCGCCCAGGGCGTGGTCGCGTGCGGTCGTACCGTGCGCGCCGTCGAGGGTGGCGGCGACCGGCGGCTGCACTCCATCCACGCCTACTTCATGCGCCCCGGGGACGACACCCAGCCGATCACCTTCAGCGTCGAGCGGATGCGCGACGGCCGGTCCTTCTCGACCCGGCGGGTGCACGCCATCCAGCACGGCAAGCCGATCCTGTCGATGAGCGCGTCGTTCCAGACGCCCGACCAGGGCATGGACCACCAGGACCCGATGCCGGACGCGCCCGACCCGATGACCGTGCCGTCGCTCGTCGACGTGTTCGCCGGCGTCGACCACCCCGGTGCCCGGCACCTCGCGACGCAGCGCGCCATCGACCTGAGGCACGTGGAGGGCAACCTCTTCGTCACCCCGGCCACCGAGCAGGTCGCGGACCAGCGGGTGTGGATGCGGGCCATCGGCGAGCTGCCCGACGACCCACTCGTGCACGAGGCCGTGCTCGCCTACGCCTCCGACTACAGCCTGCTCGAGTCGATCCTGCGTCGCCACGGAAAGGGCTGGCGCACAACGGGCTTGCGCGCGGCGAGTCTCGACCACGCGATGTGGTTCCACCGCCCGGCCCGGGCCGACCAGTGGCTGCTCTACGCACAGCACTCCCCGTCGGCCCAATCCGGCCGGGGCCTCGGCATCGGCCGGATGTTCACCGCCGACGGCACGCTCGTGGCCACGGTCGCGCAGGAGGGCATGCTCCGCATCCCGGACGCCTGAGCGCCGAGTCGCGGCGACGGCTCAGGTGAGGCGGACGACCGCGACCGAGCCGGCCGGCACCCGCACCGCGTCGCCGACCAGCTGGGTACCGGCGACGTCCCAGGCGAGGAGCAGCTCTGCAGGGCGGCCGGCCAGCGGCACGTCCCGCGGTGCGCCCGAGAGGTTGACGACCACCGAGGATGCCGGCCGGCCGGCCGGCGCGTGCGTCACGACGACCCAGCGTGCCTCGTCGTCGAACGCGACCGACACGTCGGCGAACCGGGTGGGTGCGTCGCCGAGCAGCTCGCGGCGCAGGGCGATGCAGTCGGTGTACCAGCGCAGCACCCGCGCGTGCTCGGGCCCGTCACCCTCGGCCCAGTCGAGGACCGAGGCGTCGCGGGTCGCGGGGTCCTGCGGGTCGGGCACGGCGTCCTCCGACCAGCCATGGGCCCCGAACTCGGCCCGCCGCCCGCGGCGCACGGCGTCGGCCAGGACGTCGTCGTCGAAGCTCGTGAAGAACTGCCAGGGCGTCGAGGCGGCCCACTCCTCCCCCATGAAGACCATCGGGGTCGTCGGCGCCAGCAGGTAGAGCGCGGCACCGGCCGCCTGCACCCCCGGCGCGACCGCTGCCGAGATGCGGTCGCCCCTCATCCGGTTACCGACCTGGTCGTGGGTCTGCAGGTAGCCCAGGAGGCGACGCGCGTCGAGGTGCTCGACGTCGACCGGGCTGCCCCACGGCCGACCACGGAAGGTCGACATGGTGCCGTCGTGGAGGAACCCGCGGGTGAGCACCTTGGCGAGCACCGCGAGCGGCCCCGCCTCGTCGCGCGCCCCGCCGCCGACGAAGTCGGCGTAGTAGCCGTGCGCCTCGCCGGTGAGTGCCACGTGCAGGGCATGGTGCACGTCGTCGTCCCACTGGGCCGTCATCCCCCGACCGCCCTCCGACGTCGGGGTGACCATCGAGGTGTCGTTGAGGTCGCTCTCGGCGACCAGGTCGAGCGGTCGCCCGAGCACGGTCGACAGGGTGGCCACGGTGTCGGACAGCTCGGCGAGGTAGTGCGGCTGCGAGTCGTCCTTGAGCTCGTGCACGGCGTCGAGGCGCAGTGCGTCGACGTGGAAGTCGCGGAACCAGCGCAGCACGCTCTCGACGAGGAACCGTCGCACCTCGGGCGACCCGGCGTGGTCGAGGTTGACCGCCGGGCCCCAGGGGGTGTGGTGCCCCTCGGTGAAGTAGGGGCCGAACCGCGAGAGGTAGTTCCCGCTGGCGCCCAGGTGGTTGTGCACCACGTCGAGGGCGACGCCGAGGCCCCGCGCGTGACAGGCGTCGACGAACCGCTGCAGTGCGACCGGGCCGCCGTAGCCGTCGTGCACGGCCCAGAGGTCGACGCCGTCGTAGCCCCAGCCCCATCGGCCCGGGAAGGCCGTCACCGGCATCAGCTGCACGACGTCGACGCCGAGCGTGGCGAGGTGGTCGAGCCGGGCGACGGCGGCGTCGAGGGTGCCCTCCGGCGTGAAGGTGCCCACGTGCAGCTCGTAGACGACCGCGCCCAGCACCCCAGTGCCCGATCGGGGTCCGCGCCAGCCGTCGTCGGTCCAGTCGAAGCTGCTCGCGTCGAACGTGCGACTCGGTCCGTGGACACCCCGCGGTTGCCACGCGCTGCGCGGGTCGGGCAGGGCGCCCTCGGCACCGTCGAGCACGAACGCGTAGTCGACGACAGCCCCCTCGGATGCCGCACCGCCGCGGTGCCAGTGCCACCAGCCGTCGCCGGCCGGCGTCATCGGGTCGCGCCGGGGCTGTGCCTCGGCCGAGCCGTCGGCGGACTCGGGGACGGCGCTCCACTCGACCTCGACGGACTCCGCGAGGGGTGCCCAGACCGAGAGGTCGGGTGCGGTCACGTCTGCCTCACCAGCAGCGCGACCGGGCGGTGCGCCAGCAGCGTGGCCAGCCGCACGTCGCCACCGTCGACCACCGTCTCGTCGTCGGAGAGCACGTCGTGCCACGTGCCGACCGGGAGCGTGACCGTGGCATCGCCGAAGCCGCCTGTCTGCGCGAGCAGACCCGCGGCGCGGGTGGCCACCGTCACGACGCGCACGCCGTCGGCATCCCCGCGCCCGAAGGCCAGCGCGTGCTCGCTCGTGGTGGGCAGCCCGGCATACGTCGTGCGGTCGCCGACGAAGACCCCCGGCAGGTCGCGCCGCACCCCGAGCGCGCGGGCGGTGACCCGCAGCTTCTCGTCGTCGAGGTCGAAGGCCGGCTCGTCGGAGAGCACCCGCTCGAGCCGCTCGCCGCGGTCGGTCCAGTCGACCGGTCGGCGGTTGTCGGGGTCGACGAGCGAGAGCATCACGATCTCGCAGCCCTGGTAGACGTCAGGGACCCCCGGCATGGTCAGCTGGACCAGCTTCTGCGACAACACGTTCGCTCGCACCGAGGGCTCGTGGGCCGTGGTCCAGTCGTCGAGGTGGCGCTGCAGGGCGGGGTCGCGGAACAGCGCCTTGGCGTAGCCCACCACGGCGTCCTCGTACGCGGCGTCCCCGTCGACCCAGGCCGTGTGCACCTTCGCCTCTCGCACCGCCTTGATGACGTACTCCTCGAGCCGGGCCCCGGTGATCGGCCAGGTGCCGACCAGGGTCTGCCACAGGAGGTACTCCGTCGGACCGTCGAGCCGCTCGGTGCGGTGGCCCTCGGCCAGGGTGCGCGCGGTCTGCAGCCAGGTGGCCCAGCCCTCACCGTCCTCCGCGAGCACCATGAGCCGCGCCCGCACGTCCTCGGAGCGCTTGGTGTCGTGGGTGGTGAGCGTCGTCATCGACGTCGGCCAGGTCGTGGCGAGCTGCTCGCACCACGCGTGGAACTCGTCGACCGGGATCGACAGGTGGTCGGGGTGGCCGCCCACCTCGTTGGCGCCGGCCAGTCGGAACCACCGGTAGTAGGCGGTGTCCTCGATGCCCTTGGCCATCACGGGTCCGCAGGTCTGCTGGAAGCGGACCCGGAACTCGTCGGCGGCGGGGCCGCTGTCGACCAGGGCCTGCGGCAGACGGGTGCCGAGCACCAGGGCAACGACGACCGTGAGGGCGTCGTGGTCGCTCGGGGCGAGCAGGCCCCGGGCACGCGCGGCGGCATCCTCGACGACCGCGGCCTGCTCGGGGTCGACCCCGCGACCGGGCACGACGTACGCCCGGTACCGGTCCATCGAGATGAGCAGCGCCTCCAGCGCGCGACGGAGCGCAGCCGAGGTCCTCGCCGACCAGGACTCGCCGCACGAGCCGCATCAGGCGGTCGACCTCGGCCGCCTGGACGTCGTCGACGACGAGCCGCTTGGCCTCGGCGACGACGTCGTCGAGCGCGACCCGGTCGGGCGCGGCATCGGCCCAGAGCCGGTCGAGCGCGTCGACCCCGGCGGTCGAGGTGAGCACCTGCTGCACCCGAAGCAGCGCGTCGTAGCCGGTGGTGCCGGCGCAGCGCCAGTCGTCGGGCAGCCGCTCCTCGCCCTCGAGGATCTTCTCGACGACCACCCAGGCGTCGCCGGTGGCGTCGGCCAGCCGCTCGAGGTAGCCGGCGGGGTCGGCCAGGCCATCGGGGTGGTCGATCCGGAACCCGTCGACCTCGCCGTGGCCGTGCAGCGCCAGCAGCAGGGCGTGGGTGGCCATGAAGACGACGGGGTCCTCGACCCGCACCGCGACGAGCGAGGTGACGTCGAAGAACCGCCGGTAGTTCAGGGCCTCCCCGGCCTCTCGCCAGCTCGAGAGCCGGTAGGCCTGCGCCTCGACGAGCTCGCGCAGCGGAAGCGTCTCGGTGCCCGGCGCCACCGGGAGCTCGTCACCGTAGTGCCGCAGGACCCACTCGTGCCCGGTGGGCCCACCGTCGTCGGCGAGGGTGACGTCGCCGCGTTCGAGCGCCTGCTCGACCGTGCCACCCAGCACCGGCATCAGGATGCGGTCCTCCTCGGCCACCCAGTCGACGTCGAACCACCCGGCGTAGGGCGAGCGACGCCCGTCGCGCAGCAGCGACCAGAACGGTGCGTTGAGGTGGGTCGGCTCGGGCACCGTCATGTGGTTGGGCACCACGTCGACGATGATGCCGAGCCCGGCCTCGCGGCAGGCGGTCACGAGCCGCTGGAACGCCTCGCGCCCACCGGCCTCCTCCGAGATGCGGGTGTGGTCGAGCACGTCGTAGCCGTGGGTCGACCCCGGCGCCGCCTGGAGCACCGGCGAGAGGTAGAGGTGCGAGACCCCCAGCGAGGCCAGGTACGCCGTGTGCTCGGCCGCCGCGTCGAAGCCGAACCCGGCGTGCACCTGCAGGCGGTAGGTCGCCGTCGGGACGGTGCGGCCGGGGTCGGGTCGGTGGGCGCTGGGCATCGTCACACCTTGGTGGTCGTCGCGGCTCCGGAGGGCTGGGGCGGTGTCTCGCGGGGGCTGCGGAGCACGATGACCGAGCGCGGCTGGACCTTGAGCTTGCTGCCGGCCACGTGCCACTCGGTGTCGACGACGTCGGCGCCGGTGTCGATCTCGGCAACCCAGTGCTCGCCCCACTCCTCACCGGGGAGGGTGAAGGAGTCCTCGCCGTGGTCGGCGTTGAAGATGACGAGGAAGTCGTCGTCGAGCACCCGCCGTCCCCGCGAGTCGGGCGTCGGGATGGCCTGGCCGTTGAGGAAGACCATGACGGTCTTCGCCTCGCCGTCGGACCACGCCGACTCGCCCATCGGCTCGCCGGACGGCTGGAACCAGGCGATGTCGCCCAGCTCGGACTGGCCGCCGTGGTCGGCGCTGCCGGCGAAGAAGCGCCGCCGGCGGAAGACGGCGTGCTCACGGCGCAACCTGGAGACGGCCGCGGTGAACGCGTAGAGGCGCTTCTCGTCGTCGCCGAGGTCCCAGTCGACCCAGGACAGCTCGTTGTCCTGGCAGTAGACGTTGTTGTTGCCCTGCTGGCTGCGGCCGATCTCGTCGCCGTGGGCGATCATCGGCACACCCTGGCTGAGCAGGAGCGTGGTGAGGAAGTTGCGCTGCTGGCGCAGGCGCAGGGCGCTCACCTCGGGGTCGTCGGTCGGGCCCTCCTCGCCGCAGTTCCACGACCGGTTGTGGCTCTCGCCGTCGCGGCCGTCCTCGCCGTTGGCCTCGTTGTGCTTCTCGTTGTAGGACACCAGGTCCCGCAGCGTGAAGCCGTCGTGCGCGGTGACGAAGTTGATCGACGCGAACGGCTTGCGGCTGCTGTGCTCGTAGAGGTCGCTCGACCCGGTGAGCCGCGAGGCGAACTCGCCGAGCGTGCGGGGCTCGCCCCGCCAGAAGTCGCGAACTGTGTCGCGGTACTTGCCGTTCCACTCGGTCCACAGCGGCGGGAAGTTGCCGACCTGGTAGCCGCCGTCGCCGACGTCCCACGGCTCGGCGATCAGCTTGACCTGCGAGATGACCGGGTCCTGCTGGATCAGGTCGAAGAAGGCCGACAGCTTGTCGACCTCGTGGAACTGACGGGCCAGGGTGGCCGCGAGGTCGAAGCGGAAGCCGTCGACGTGCATCTCGGTGACCCAGTAGCGCAGCGAGTCCATGATCAGCTGCAGCACGTGGGGGTGCCGCATGAGGAGGCTGTTGCCCGTGCCGGTCGTGTCGTAGTAGTGGCTCTTGTTGTCGTCGACGAGCCGGTAGTAGGCGGCGTTGTCGATGCCCTTGAAGCACAGGGTGGGGCCGTACTCGTTGCCCTCGGCGGTGTGGTTGTAGACGACGTCGAGGATGACCTCGATGTTGGCCTCGTGCAGGGCCTTGACCATCGCCTTGAACTCGGTGACCTGCTCGCCGCGCCGGCCCCGCGAGTAGCCGTTGTGCGGCGCGAGGAAGCCGATCGTGTTGTAGCCCCAGTAGTTCGTGAGGCCGCGGTCCTGCAGCGAGGTGTCCTGCACGAACTGGTGCACCGGCATCAGCTCGAGGGCGGTGATGCCCAGCGTCGTGAGGTGGTCGATGATCGCCGGGTGCGCGATGGCGGCGTAGGTGCCGCGGATCTCCTCGGGCACCTCGGGGTGGGTCATCGTCATGCCCTTGACGTGGGCCTCGTAGATGACCGTCTCGTGGTACTCGTGCCGCGGCGGCCGGTCGTGGCCCCAGTCGAAGTAGGGGTTGATGACGACCGACAGCATCGTCTTGCCCAGGTTGTCGTCGGTGTTGCGCTTCTTCGGGTTCTTGAAGTCGTAGGAGAACAGCGACTGGTCGTTGGTGACCTGCCCCTCGATCGCCTTGGCGTACGGGTCGAGCAGCAGCTTGCTCGGGTCGCAGCGGTGGCCGTGCTCGGGGTCGTAGGGGCCGTGCACCCGGAACCCGTAGCGCTGCCCCGGCTGGAGGCCGGGCACGTAGGCGTGCCACACGAAGCCGTCGACCTCGGGCAGGTCGAGTCGGGTCTCGGCACCCGTCGTCGTCGATGAGGCACAGCTCGACCCGCTCGGCCACCTCGCTGAACAGGGCGAAGTTCACGCCGCTGCCGTCGTAGGTGGCGCCGAGCGGGTACGCCGTTCCGGGCCAGATCTCCACTGGTTGCCTTCCGTGTGTCGTCAAAGGACCAGCGACGCTGCTGGGCAGCGGTCGGCCCATCGGGCCCACCGCAGTGCATGCAACCTACCCTCGCGCGGCGGACTCATGAAAAATCGCTGCGTCCTTCGGGTCAGGGGTTCGACCGCCCGGCTCGGTAGGGTCGGGACGGTCCCACCGTGCCCCGATGCGGGGCCACCACGACCCGAGGAGCCTCATTTGTCCAGCCAGCGCGTCGCCATCGTCACCGGAGCGGCCCGAGGCATCGGGGCCGCCACCGCCCAGTGGCTCGCCCGCGACGGCTTCGCGGTGGCCGTGCTCGACCTCGACGAGGCCGCGTGCGAGGAGGTCGCCGGCCGCATCCGTGACGCCGGTGGCCACGCGCTCGGCGTCGGGGTCGACGTCACCGATGCCACACAGGTCGAGGCGGGCGTGGCCCGCGTGGCCGACGAGCTCGGCCCGCCGGTGGTGCTCGTGAACAACGCCGGCATCATCCGCGACAACCTGATCTTCAAGATGACCGAGGACGACTGGGACGCCGTGCTCGGTGTGCACCTCAAGGGCGCGTTCCTCATGACGAGGGCCTGCCAGGCGCACATGACCGCCGAGCGGTACGGCCGCGTCGTCAACCTCTCGTCGTCCTCGGCTCAGGGCAACCGCGGCCAGGCCAACTACTCGGCGGCCAAGGCCGGCCTGCAGGGCTTCACCAAGACGCTGGCCATCGAGCTCGGCAAGTTCGGGGTCACGGCCAACGCCGTCGCGCCGGGCTTCATCCAGACCGACATGACCGCGGCCACCGCGGCCCGGATCGGCGTCCCGTTCGAGGACTTCATCGCCCACACGGCGCAGCAGATCCCGGTCGGGCGGATCGGCCAGCCCGACGACATCGCCGCCACCATCGCCTTCCTGGTGTCCGAGGAGGCCGGCTTCGTCTCCGGCCAGGTGATCTACGTCGCCGGGGGACCCCTTGACTGAGACCGCGGTGCCCGACGGTGGGTGGGCCGATGCGCCACGCCCACCGCTCACCGTCGTGCTCACCGACGCCCAGGTCGGGGCGCTGACCGCCGAGGGGATCCGGGCCACCGAGTACCGGCCCCTCCTCGGGCGGCTCGTCGTGTCCGTGGTCCTCGGGGTGCTGCTCGCCATGACCTGGTCGCCTGTCGTCGGTGTCCTCGCCGCCGTGGTGCTCATCGCCCTGGCCGCCGGGCTCTTCGTGCTGCGTCGCCGCGCCATCGAGAGGTCGGTCACGCCCGGCTCCGCCCGCACGAGCGGCTACGACCGGCAGGGGCGCTTCGTGCTCGCGGGCACCGAGCTCGTCGTGCTCTCGCGGGGCTCCGTGGCCGGCCTCGAACGGCGGCCGGGCGGCGTTGCCGTCATCCGGCGACGAGACCGCAAAGCTGGCCCGGTGGTGCTGCTCGACGAGCTCGTCACCCCGGCCGACGAGACGGTGCTGACCACCACCGTCCCGGTTCCCGACTGACTCACGCCGGGTCCGCAGCCTCGGTACGCTCGCGCCATGCTCCCCCGCCACCGCACCGCCCGCCTGTTCCTCGGCGCGCTCGCGGCCGTCACGGTCGTGCACCTGGTGGCCCAGCTCGCCGGTGGGGACACCCTCGCGGACGCGACCCAGGTGCTGCTCATGCCGCTCCTGGCCGGCGCGCTGTGGTGCGAGACCGCGCCGGCTCGGGGGCGGCTGGTGACCCTGACCCTGGTCGCACTGGGCCTGTCCTGGCTCGGTGACACCGCTCCGAGGCTGACCAGCGGGGACGCCTCGTTCCTCGTCATGGTCGGCTTCTTCCTGCTCGCCCAGGTCGCCTACATCGCGGCGTTCTGGCCGTTCCGCGAGCGCAGCGTGGTGCACGTGCACCGGCTCCGCCTGCTGGGCTACCTGGTCGTGGTCGTCGCACTCGTCGCGGTGTGCGCCGCCGGTGCCGCCGAGATGCTGGTGCCCGTGCTTGTCTACGGAGCCTGCCTGGGAACCATGGCCGTGCTCGCAACCGGCGTCAACCGGCTCACGGCGATCGGCGGTGCCGTGTTCCTGGTGTCCGACGGGCTGATCGCGCTCGACGCGTTCGTCCCCGGGTTCGGCCTGCCCGCCCAGGGGTTCTGGGTCATGGCCACCTACGTCGCCGCCCAGGTGCTCATCGTCGCCGGGGTCCTGCGTGAGGACACCACCACGCACACCGTCCCCACGACGCCGGATGCCGTCCGCGCTCGGTGAGCGGACGGCATCCGGGGTGGTGCGTGGGACTCAGAGGCCGAGGTCGCGGCCGATGAGCTCCTTCATGATCTCGTTGGAGCCGGCCCAGATCTTGGTGACCCGGGCGTCGCGCCAGGCGCGGGCCACGCGGTACTCGTTCATGAACCCGTAGCCGCCGTGCAGCTGCACGCACTCGTCGAGCACGTCGTTCTGCACCTGGGCGCTCCACCACTTGGCCTTGGCGGCGTCGACCGCCGACAGCCGCCCCTCGGCGTGCGCCTCGATGCAGTCGTCGACGTAGGCCTCGGCGACCTCGATGGAGGTGACCAGCTCGGCGATCTTGAACTTGTTGTGCTGGAACGAGCCGATCGACTGCCCGAACGCCTTGCGCTCCTTGGCGTACTCGATCGTCTCGAGCAGGATCTGCTTGGCGTGGGCGACGTTGGCGCAGGCCGCCCCGACCCGCTCCTGCGGCAGGCGCTGCATCATGGCGATGAAGCCCATGCCCTCGTCGCCGATCCGGTTGGTGTCGGGCACGCGCACGTCCTGGAAGAACAGCTCGGCGGTGTCGCTCTCCTCCTGGCCGACCTTGTCGAGCTTGCGCCCGCGGGAGAAGCCCTCCATGCCGTCCTCGACCATGAACAAGGTGATGCCCTTGGCGCCCTTGCTGGGGTCGGTGCGGGTGGCGACGATGACCAGGTCGGCCTGGTAGCCGTTGGTGATGAAGGTCTTGCTGCCGTTGACCACCCAGGCGTCGCCGTCGCGCACGGCCGTGGTCTTCAGCGCCGCGAGGTCGGACCCACCGCCGGGCTCGGTCATCGCGATGGCGCAGATCTTCTCTCCGGCCGCCATCGGGGGAAGCCAGCGCTCCTTCTGCTCCTGGGTGCCGAGGTCGACGATGTAGGGCGGGCAGACGTCGCTGTGGATGCCGAAGCAGGAGCCGACGGCGGCGTTGAAGCCGTTCATCACCTCTGCGGCGACCGCGTTGAAGCGGTAGTCGTCGGCGCCCATGCCCCCGAACTCCTCGGGGATGTCGAGGCCGAACAGCCCCTGGGAGCCGGCCTCCTTCCAGATGTCGCGGTCGATCGCCTTCACCTCGAGCATCTGCTCGGCACGCGGCTTGAGGGTGCGCTCGACGAACTCCGTCACGGACGCGCGGAAGTCCTCGTGCTCGGGACCGTAGATGTTGCGGGGCATGGATCTCCTCCGGGACGACTCGGGATGGCGCGCCGAGTTGACTAAGCGCTTGCTTAGTTTCGCTGGGGTGCGGCATGCTGTCAACCGTGCCGAGCCCCACACCGCTGAGCGAGACGGCGATCGTCGCTGCCCTCGCGCCCGAGGGCGGTCGCCAGGAGGCCGTCGGCGACGTCACGGACACCGCGGTGCGGATCATGCTGGCCGCGGCCGACGCCTTCGCCGAGCGCGGCTTCCACGCCACGACCACCCGCGACATCGCGTCCCGGGCCGGTCTGTCCCCCGCCGGGGTCTACGTGCACTTCGCCTCCAAGGAGGTGCTGCTCTTCGAGCTGAGCCGCCGCGGGCACGCCCGGGCCCGCGACCTGCTCGTCGCGGCCGCCGACGCGGCGCCCAACCCGACCGAGGCGCTGCGCGCCATCATCGGGGGGTTCTCGCGCTGGCACGCCGAGCACTACGAGCTGGGCCGGATCGTGCAGTTCGAGTTCCGGCACCTCAGCCCCGAGCACCGCGAGGCGGTCCTCGGCCTGCGCAAGGACATCGACGCGGTGGTCGCCGGGGTGCTGCGCGACGGCCTCGCGACCGGCGAGTTCGAGGTCGACGACGTGCCCGTCACGGCGCTGGCGCTGTTGTCGATGGCCATCGACGTCGCCCGCTGGTACGCCCCCGACGTGCGGCGCACCCCCGCCGCGATCGAGACCTCCTACGGCGACCTCGCCGTGCGGCTCGTGCGCGCGTCGTCCTGAGGCGTGCACGGAGGCAGGTTGCCGCGTCGGTACAGTGACGCGGTGAACACGGCCGAGGGACACGGGGGCTCCGCCTCGATCGCGATCCCCGACTACTGGTGGTACGTCGCCCGGGCCGACCTGCTGGAGGCCGCCCTGCGGCCCCACGTCGAGGGTGCCGCGCTGGCCCTCGACCTCGGAAGCGCCGACGGGCCGAGCGCTGCCTGGTTCCGCGAGTCCGCGCAGCGCACGGTGTCGCTCGACATCGACCCTCGCGGGCTGGGGGCCGACGGCGTGTGCGGCTCGGCGCTGGCCCTGCCGTTCGGCGACGGGGCCTTCGACGCGGTGTCGGCCTTCGACGTCATCGAGCACTGCGAGCCCGAGGCCACCGCCCTGGCCGAGGTGCGGCGGGTGCTGCGGCCCGGCGGGCGGTTCGTCATGTCCGTGCCGGCCTACCAGTGGGCCTGGAGCGACTTCGACGTCGCCAACGGCCACCACCGGCGGTACACGACGGGCCGGGCCGTGCGGGCGGTCGAGGCTGCCGGCTTCACGGTGCAGCGGGCCACCTACGGCTTCGCCACGGTCTTCCCGATGTTCGTGGCCGAGCGGCTGGCCCGCAAGGCGTCGCGCCGGCGCTCGAGCGGCCCCGTCGACATCGTCGCGCTCCCCCAGCTGCCCGCCCCGCTCAACCGGGCGCTGCTGGGCCTGTCGCGGGTCGACCGCGCGGTGCTCGCGAAGCGGGACCTGCCGTTCGGGTCGTCGGTGTTCCTCGCCGCCACCCGCGCCGGCTGAGCACGCGAGGCTCTCAGCGGTCGAGCGGGCCGCCCGACACGACCCGGGCGCGCACGTCGGCGGACGTGCTGGCCAGCCCCGCCGCCAGGGGCGTTGCCGCGAGCGCGTCGACCTCGGGCCAGACGCGGGACTCCAGCCGCAGGTCGAGCACCTGGCCCGCGCCGCTGCCGCCCACGGGGATGGTGCGCAGCGGCCGGTGGAACACCCGTCTGGCCTCGGCGACGAGGTACCCGACCGTCACCGGACGCCCGCTGGCGAGCACCTTGGTCACGACCGTGCCGGGCGCTTCGTCCCTGGCCAGCGTGATGCTGCGCACGACCATCCGGGCCGCGTCACCGGCGTACAGGTAGTCGCGGATGGTGTCCATCGAGACGAACACCGGCAAGGGGCGGCCGGTCGCGTCGGCGAGGCACAGCTGTGAGAGGAGGCCCTGCGGCTTGCCGAGGGTCTGCCCGGGGCCGTAGACGTTGGAGAGCCTGCCCAGCACCGCGCGCACGCCCGTGTCGGCAGCGAGCCGTTCGACGGCCGACTCCATCGCGAGCTTGGCGCGACCGTAGGCGACGAGGGGCCTCGGCGCGGTGCGCTCGTCGAAGGGCGCGGGCGCCGACCCGGCGTACAGGCCGCCGGCCGACGACGCGAGGAAGACGACCCCCGCGTCATCCGGTGTCACGGATGCCGCCAGCGCGGCGGTCACGCGCTCGAAGACCCGCACCTCGGTGGCCAGCGCCTCCTCCCCTGTGGCGACGACCCCGGCACCGGCGCACCAGGCGAGCGCCCACGGCCGGCCGGCGCGGGCCCGGGCGAAGCGCTCGACCTCCGCGGTGAGGGTGCGCACGCTGGCCTCCTCGGCAGCCCACGGAACGGCGGTGGTGAGCACCTCGTGCCCGGCGGAGATGAGCTCGGCGACGACGTGGCGGCCGACCAGGCCCCCGGACCCGACGACCCAGGTGAGGGGTCGCGAGCCGGTCGCGGTCACGCGCGGTCCCGGCCCAGCGGCCCCTCGCGCCGGTCGCGCACGGGGAGGTAGAGGGGCTTGCCCATGGCCATGTTGACGGCCAGGCCGACGTACTCGGCGATGACACCGAGGCTGAACAGGATGATGCCGCTGGCGATCATCAGCAGGATCATCGTCGAGGTCCAGCCGGGCGCCTCCCACTGCTGGGTGGCCCGGCCGATGACGAGCACGAGGGCCACGACCGGGGCCAGGAGCACCGCGGCGGCGCCGAGGGCGCTGACCCAGCGCAGCGGGCGGGTGCCGCTGGAGAGCACGAGCCGCCAGAAGTGGCTCAGCAGCCGGCGCGGGGTGTAGCCGGAGGGCCGGTCGCCCTCGCCACGCATCTCGACCGGGCAGGTCGCGGTGCGGTTGGCGACCCACGAGATCGCGACGTCGAGGTAGATGCCCGGGCCGGCGTAGGCGGCCACCGAGCGGGCGACCTCACCGAGGACCAGCCGGAAGCTCGAGAACGCGCTGGCGTCGGCGCCCTTGGCCACCCGCTCGACCAGCCACTTCGCGCCGCGCGACGACGCGTTGCGCACGGCACCGTGCGGCGGCTCGTTGGTCGGGCGGGCGTAGACCACGTCGGCCTGCTCGCTCATCGCGGTGTCGAGCAGGGAGCCGATCGCCTCGGGGTCGTGCTGGCCGTCCTCGTCCATGGTGACGACCCACTCGCCGCCGGAGGCCGCGATGCCGGCGAGGGTCGCGGCGTGCTGGCCGAAGTTGCGGCTCAGCCAGACGGCGCGCACCCAGTCGTGGGCCTTCGCGAGGGTGCGCACGGTGTCGTCGGAGGCGTCGGGTCCGCAGTCGTGCACGAGCACGACCTCGGTGACGCGGTAGTGGCGACCCTGCGGGCTGGTGCGGTCGGTGACCGAGGCCGCGAGCTCGTCGACGACCGCACCGAGGGTGCGCTCGCCCTGGTAGACGGGGATGACGACCGAGACCAGGTGCGGCGCGGGCGCCGAGGTCTCCGTCTCCACGCGGCACACCCTAGCCGTGGTGGCAGCACGCGCCGGACCTACCCGAGGGCGAGCCGCACGACGGGCCGAGTGGGGCCGGTGCGGCCGACCTCCGTGAAACCGGCGGCGAGGAAGGTGGAGAGCACGCCGTGGTAGAGCTCGGCGCCGGACGGTCGGCCGGTGCGGGCGGACACGTCGACGGGATGTCCCTCGAGCGTGTGCGCCCCCGCGGACCGTGCGTGGGCGACGGCGGCGTCGAGCAGGACGGCTCCGACGCCACGGCGGCGGTGGCCGACCTTGGTCACGAAGCAGGTGACGGCCCAGACGCCCGCGTCGTCGATGTCGCTGCCGCTCACCGCGTTCAGGGCCCGGTTGCCGGTGATACGGGGATAGCCCGGGCGCGGCCCGACCTGCACCCAGCCCACTGGCGCGCCCTCGTCGTAGGCGAGCAGGCCCGGTCGCGGGCGACGGGCCGCCTGCACCCGGAGTGCGTCGCGGTTCTCGGCCGCGGAGGTGGTGTAGGAGCCTCCCGTCGTGAGGAAGAACTGGCACCAGCACCACGACGGGTCGCCTCGCGTGCCGAACAGGTCGACCACGTCGTCGAAGCGCGAGGGCGTCAGCGCCCTGACCCCGAGGTCGGGGCGCGTGCCCCCGTCGGTGCGGTCGGGGTCGGGTTCGCGGGTCACGGCGACGGCGGCTTGGGAGCGGTCAGTCGCGGGTCAGCTTGCGGTAGGTGACGCGGTGCGGACGGGCCGCCTCCTCGCCGAGGCGCTCGATCTTGTTGGCCTCGTACGCCTCGAAGTTGCCCTCGAACCAGTACCACTTGGCCGGGTTCTCGTCGTCGCCCTCGTAGGAGAGGATGTGCGTCGCGACCCGGTCGAGGAACCACCGGTCGTGGCTGATGACCACGGCGCAGCCGGGGAAGTCGAGCAGGGCGTTCTCGAGCGAGCCGAGGGTCTCGACGTCGAGGTCGTTGGTCGGCTCGTCGAGGAGCAGCAGGTTGCCGCCCTCCTTGAGGGTCAGCGCGAGGTTGAGCCGGTTGCGCTCGCCACCGGAGAGCACGCCCGCCTTCTTCTGCTGGTCGGGTCCCTTGAAGCCGAACTGGCTGACGTAGGCGCGCGAGGGGATCTCGACGTGCCCGACGTTGATGTAGTCGTGGCCGCCCGAGACGGTCTCCCAGAGGTTCTTGTTGGGGTCCAGGCCGCCACGGCTCTGGTCGACGTAGGAGATCTTCACGGTGTCGCCGACGTCGACGACACCGGCGTCGACGTCCTCGAGGCCCACGATCGTCTTGAACAGCGTGGTCTTGCCGACGCCGTTCGGCCCGATGACGCCGACGATGCCGTTGCGCGGCAGCGTGAACGACAGGCCCTCGATGAGCACCCGGTCACCGAAGCCCTTGCGCAGGTCCTTGACCTCGATCACCTTGCTGCCCAGGCGCGGGCCCGGCGGGATCTGGATCTCCTCGAAGTCGAGCTTGCGGGTGCGGTCGGCCTCAGCGGCCATCTCCTCGTAGCGGGCCAGCCGCGCCTTGGACTTGGTCTGCTTGGCCTTGGCGTTGCTGCGCACCCACTCGAGCTCCTCGGCGAGGCGCTTGGCCAGCTTGGCGTCCTTCTTGCCCTGCACGGTGAGGCGGGCGTGCTTCTTCTCGAGGTAGGTCGAGTAGTTGCCCTCGTAGGGGTAGGCCCGGCCGCGGTCGAGCTCGAGGATCCACTCGGCGACGTTGTCCATGAAGTAGCGGTCGTGCGTCACCGCGACGACGGCGCCGTGGTAGGCCGCGAGGTGCTGCTCGAGCCAGAGCACCGACTCGGCGTCGAGGTGGTTGGTCGGCTCGTCAAGCAGCAGCAGGTCGGGCTTCTGCAGCAGCAGCTTGCACAGGGCGACGCGGCGGCGCTCACCGCCGGAGAGCACCGTGACGTCGGCGTCCGGCGGCGGGCAGCGCAGGGCGTCCATGGCCTGCTCGAGCTGGGAGTCGAGGTCCCACGCGTCGGCGGCGTCGATGGCCTCCTGGAGCTGGCCCATCTCGGTCATCAGCGCGTCGAAGTCGGCGTCGGGGTCGGCCATCAGGGCGGAGATCTCGTTGTAGCGGTCGACCTTGGCCTTGATCTCGCCGGCGCCCTCCTCGACGTTGCCGAGCACCGTCTTCTCCTCGTTGAGCTCGGGCTCCTGCATGAGGATGCCGACCGAGAAGCCCGGCGTGAGCCGTGCCTCCCCGTTGGACGGCCGGTCGAGGCCGGCCATGATCTTCAGGACCGAGGACTTCCCGGCACCGTTCGGGCCGACGACGCCGATCTTGGCGCCGGGGAGGAAGGACAGGGTGACGTCGTCGAGGATGACCTTGTCGCCGTACGCCTTGCGGGCACGGGACATGACGTAGATGAACTCGGGCATGGGGCAAGGCTAACGACCAGCACGGCCCCGGCCCGAATCCGCACCCGCGCGACCGGTCGCCGGCTCGGGCGCGACCAGCCGTCGGCTCAGGGCGCGCCCAGCCGCTGGCTCGGGCGCCACCAGCCGCCGGCTGGGCACCGGGTCGGGCTGTTGCTCAGGCGGCGGCCTCCTTCTCCGGCCGGACCAGCGGGCCACTGTCGCCGACCAGCTCGTCAGGGACCGCGGCACCGGCCGGACCCTGGCCGTCGTCGGCGGGCGCATCGGGGGCGAGGTCGACCTCGCCCAGCCCTCGACCCGGACCCGGCTCGACGACGTAGGGGTCACGCTCCGGGTCGCCGGGCAGCCCGTCACCGGGAAGCCCGTCGCCGGACGGACCGTGCGGCTCGGCGGGTCGTCCCATGCCGACCCGCGCGAACGCGGTGGTGCCGTAGGTGAGGTCATGCCCCACGGCATCCGCCTCGACCTCGACTCCGTACCAGGTGGTGCCGTCCTCGCGCTGCCAGGACACGATGCGCTGCTTGCCGTGCACCGTGACGGGCTGGCCGCGGCGGAGCGACACGGCGATGTTGGCGGCGAGCGAGCGGTAGGACAGCACGTCGTAGTAGCTCGTCTCGCCGTCCTCCCACTGCCCAGGCTGTCCCGGCACCGGACGCCGGGCCGAGGTGGCCAGGCGGAACTTGGTCATCGGCGCCCCGGTGCGGGTGGTGCGCGCGCTGGGGTCGGCGGTGAGCCGGCCCCGGATGGTCACGTAGGTCTCGTTCATGGTGCTCCTCCCCCGGCCTCGTCCCTCGGGGCCGCTGGACCCACCTTCGGCGCCCGCGCCGACCCACACAACGGACAACCCCGACCCTGTGGACAACGGCCACCCGCAGAGCCGCCTGTGGACGAGACCAACGCCGACACCAAGGCGTCGCCCGACGTCGGCTCAGACGTCGGCCGCCCGCTGCAGCGCCACGCGGGTGGCCGCGTGCCGCTCGAGCACCCGCTCCACCGGCTGCACGATCTCCGACTCGGCCACTTCGTCGATCGAGGCCCGCAGCCGTCCGTCCATGACCCGGCCGCGGCGGCGGGCACCCACGCGCGCCAGCCAGCGCGAGACGAGGGCGAGCAGCAGCCCGCCGAGCAGGCCGAGCACGAAGAGCACGAGGGGCACCGGTACGACGCCGATGGTCGGCGGGTCGCCGATGACCTGGTCGAGCTGGGCCCAGCCGACCACGACGTAGAGGGCGAGCCACAGGAACCCGACGACGGCCGCCACGGCCAGCACGACCTGGGCCAGGCCCACCACGCGCCACCAGATCGGCACCCGGGCGAGCAACGAGGTCCCCACGACGGCGCGGTCGAGGGCGTCCCCGAGCGCGGGACCGGGTGGGTCGGCGGCGCGCTCCACGGCATCCGCCCACGGGTGCGGCAGCTCGGCGCTGGCACGGTCGGCGAGCCGGCGGGTGGCGAGGTCGACCGCCGCGCGCGCGGCGGGGCTCGGTGGCGGCAGCGACGAGCGGCCGAGCACCGAGCGCACGTCGGCGTCGGTGACCCGGATGTCGCGGCCGTCGAGCCGCAGCCGGCGCAGCGGGCGCGGACGCAGCCGCTGCACCCAGCGGGTGAACGGCCAGCCGGTGCTGGCCGCGGCCTCCATCCGGTAGTCGCGCTCGACGGCCTCGACGACAGTCGGCACCCCGGCGCTGCGGGCCAGCGCGTCGAGCAGCTCGGCCCGTGCGGCGGCGTCGACGACCGGCTCGCCCTCGGCGACGTGGGCGGTGAGCGCCCCGGCAGCCGCCCGCACGTCGCCGGCGAGCCGGGCCCGCGACATGGTGCGGCCGGCCACGGCGTTGGCCAGCCGCTGGTGCAGCTCATCGAGACCGTCGCCGGTGGTCACCGAGGTGGCGAGCACGGTGGCGCGCGGCACGCCGTCGCGCTCCATCAGGCGCACCAGGTCGGCGCGGCACTGCGCGACCTCGGCCTCGGTGAGCCGGTCGGCCTGGTTGAGCACCACCATCGTCACGGCCTCGTGCGTCGCCAGGGCGGCGACGTAGTCGTCGTGCAGCCGGGCGTCGGCGTACTTCTGCGGGTCGGTGACCCACACGAACAGGTCGACGAGCTCGAGCACCCGCTCGGCCTCCGTGCGGTTGCCGAGCTCGCGCGAGTCGAAGTCGGGCAGGTCGAGCAGCACCAACCCGTCGAGCGAGCCGACCGGACCCCCGCGCCGGCCCCCACCGTTCCCATCGGCCGGCTCGGCCGGGACGAGGTGACGGGTGCCCACGCCGAGCCAGTCGAGCAGGTCACCGACCGGCTCCTCGCCCCAGATGGCGGCCGTCGGGGTCGATGTGGTGGGCCGTCGCACGCCGACCGTCGCCACGGGAGCGCCGACGAGCACGTTGAACAGCGAGGACTTGCCGCTCCCCGTGGCCCCGGCCAGCGCGACGACGGTGTGGCCGCCGACGAGGGCGGTGCGCTCGGAGACCTTCGCGACGACGGCGTCGGCACGCTCGCGCTCCGGCGCCGGCAGCTGCGCACCGCCGGCCTCGACTGCAGCGGCGAGCGCGGTCGCGGCCGCCGACAGCTGCTCGGCCGATACCACGGCACCCCGCGAGGAGCCCATCCGCAGGGGGCTCACCGCACCACCGCCCGCAGCTGGGCCGCGACGGCCGACAGGCGCTGCGCCTGGTCGGCGGGGGCCGCGAGCTCGTCGAGGGCCGCGGCGTAGCGCTGCCGCTCGGCGGAGTACAGGGCGTCGGCGCGCTCGAGGAGGCTGTGTCGTGCCTTGGCCGCCATCTCACGAACCGCCTGGTCGCCGAAGATCGCCTCGAGCACGCGCTGGGCGAGCAGCGCCGTGCCGCCGGCGATGCCGATCTCGGCTCCGGTGAGCCCCGCTGTGCTGCCGAAGGCGACGAGCATGAGGAACAGCCCGATGGCGTTGAGCCCATAGGCCGCGATGCGGGCGTTGGTGCGCCGCCCCTGCCCCTCGGTGCTCACCAGCTCGAGCACCTCGCCCTGCCAGTCGCGCACGAGCCGGGCGATGTCGGGGCCGAGTCCCGGGGCCGGTTTGGCGAGGTCGGGGTGCGCGGCCAGCAGCTGGCCGCCGCCGGGCAGCCGGCGCCAGGTACGAGCCGTCTCGGAGGCGGCGGTCTCGGCGTTGGAGAGCAGGAGCGCGGCGACCCCCGTCTGCAGGGCCTCCCCGAGGCCGTCGGCGGGCGGCGGGTTGCCCTTGATGGCCGCGGTGAGCTTGTCGCGCCACTTCGAGATGGTCGACTCCACCTGTCGGAAGAACTCACCAGTGCCCACGAACTCCTGCCACCGGGCGAGCACCTCGCCGCGCAGCAGGGTGCCGTCGGTCATGCCGTGGTCGACGCGGCGGTGGGCCTCGTCGAACGACTCGTCGACCGCCTTGCGCAGCGACACAGCGGCGTCGTTCTGGTCACGGCTCGCCACGACGAGCTCGGCGGTGCGCCCCGAGAGGGAGTCGACCGCGCCGCGCAGGGTCTGCCCGACGACGATCGAACGCGCCCGGGCGTCGCTGGCCAGCGCCTGGAGCCACGAGCGGAGCCGCTCCACGGCATCCGGGGGGAGCCGTCCGGCGGCGTCGAGGGTGGTCTCGGGGACGGTGAAGATCGGGGCCGTCGGCAGGCCCTGCTCCCGCAGCATCGAGGCGAGGTGGGGACGGATCTCGGCGACGGCATCCGGCGGGATCCGGTCGAGCACGATGGCCACGGAGGTACCACGGTCGGCGGCGGTCCGCAGCAGGTCCCACGGCACGGCATCGGCGTAGCGCGCCGCGGTGGTGACGAAGAGCCACAGGTCGGCGGCGGAGAGCAGCTGGGTGGCGATCGCTCGGTTGGCCGAGACGACCGAGTCGATGTCGGGGGCGTCGAGCAGGGCCATGCCGGCGGGCAGCGCGGTGGACTCGACCAGCCGCACGGTCCCTGGCTGCGCCTCGCCGGTCTCCTGGCCGGTGACCCGCGCGAGCCCGGGGAGGATGCGCGCGTCGGCGAACCAGTGGCGGTCGTCGGGGTGGTGCACCAGCACGGGTGAGGTCGTGGTGGGGCGCAGCACTCCCGAGCGGCTGACCTCGGCGCCGACGACCGAGTTGACCAGGGTCGACTTGCCCGCACCGGTGGAGCCGCCGACGACCGCGAGCAGCGGGGCGTCGATGGCGCGCAGGCGCGGCAGCACGTAGTCGTCGAGCTGCTGGAGCAGCTGGCGGCGGGAGGCCTCGGCCGGCGCGCGGCTCGTGACGTCGAGCGGCAGCCTGGCCCCCTCGACGGCATCGCGCAGACCCTCGACTGCGGAGACCAGTGCCTCCACGTCTCCGTCCACCGTCACGGCGCAAGCCTAACGACCCCGCGCAGGTGGGCCCGCCATTGCCGGGGCGCGGCGGATGATGTCCGTCATGCGACTGTTCGTGTGCGTCGAGCCCCCTCAGGATGCCGTCGAGCACCTCGACGAGTACCTCGCCGTGCGACGCGGATCGGGGCCCGAGGTGAGGTGGTCGGACCCGGACCAGTGGCACCTGACCCTGGCGTTCATGGGGTCGGCGCCGGAGCGGGTGGTCGAGGACGTCGTCGACGCAGTCGCCGCGGTGGCCGCGCGCACCCCTCGGCTCGAGCTGTCGGTGGCCGGCGGCGGTTGCTTCCCCGACGTGACCCGGGCGAAGGTGCTCTGGGCGGGCGTCGACGGGTCGGCGGAGGCGCTGGCCGCCCTGTCGCGGCTGGCGCGCGGGGTGCGGTCAGCCTGCTCGGTGGCGGGGGCAGCGCCCGCCGGTGGGCCGTTCGTCCCGCACCTGACCCTGGGCCGGTTCCCGCAGGCCCAGGACGCCACCCGGTGGGTGCGGGTCCTGGAGGCGTGTGCCGGCCCGCCGTGGATGGCGTCGGAGGTCGCCGTCGTCGCGTCGCACCTGCCGCGCGAACGGGGCCACCGCCCACGGCACGAGGTGCTCGCGCGGCTCGCCCTCGGCGAGTGAGGCCGCGCACCTACACTGGCGGCGGCATCCGGCCCGGGTGCCATGGCCCCCGTAGCTCAGCGGATAGAGCAAGAGCCTTCTAATCTCGAGGTCGCAGGTTCGAGTCCTGCCGGGGGCGCAGTTGAAAACACGGCTTGACCTGCACGAACACCAGATCGGATTCCGAAGCGTGCCCTAAGCGTGCACTAACGCCTGGCTCCTCGTGCCCCTTGCCCAAGCAGCAACTGTTAACTACAGTTGACACATGGTCGACGTCATCACGTCCTCGACGTTCGATCGGTGGTTACGCAAACTGAAGGATCGCCGGGCTGCCGCACGGGTCCTGATCCGTATTGACCGGCTCGCCGCGGGCAACCCTGGCGACGTCAAACCAGTCGGAGGCGGCCTCTCCGAGCTCCGCATCGACTACGGACCGGGCTACCGGGTCTACTACCTGCGCGAGGGCGACCGGCTGATCCTGTTGCTCTGTGGCGGGGATAAGTCGACCCAGAGCGCTGACATCGCGGCCGCGCAAGACATCGCCCAACAGTGGCGAGCGAAACAAGGAGGAGACCGATGAGCGACAAGAGTGAGACCTTCTCCCCCTTCGACGCTGCCGACTACCTCTCCAGCTTCGACGACGTCGCGGCCTACCTCGAGGCCGTGATCGACGAAGGCGACGACGACCCCGCCCTGATCGCCCAGGCACTGGGTGCCATCGCGCGCTCCGGCAACGTCAGCGAACTCGCGCGCCGAGCGGGGATGAGCCGCGAGGGTCTTTACAAGGCTCTGTCCGCTGACGGCAACCCCAGCTTCGCCACCGTGCTCAAGGTGTCCCGGGCCCTCGGCCTACGGCTGCACTTCGAGTCCATAGCGTGAGGATGCGACGACGTCCGCGCTAACTCACTATCCGCGGCATGTGCGGACGATGGAATGGCCGCTGACGAAGGCAGGGATCACTACCCGGCGACCTGGTCATCAACGAGGACCCGCTCGACGAAGGAGAACAGGTCGGGGTCGGAGATTCTGTCCAAAGCTCCGAGGTCGCTCATCGTGTCGACGAAGCCGACACGACCATCACCGAGCAACACCCAGTAGTTGCCGCAGCCGTCTCCGGCGACCGGCAGCCAACCGGGCTCAGCCCACTCAGGGAACATCGCCAAAATGCTCGGAAGGTCGAGGAAGGTGTTCTCAGGGCGTTGCCCGTATATGCCACCAGGTCCGATAGCACCGCCGTTACAGATCGTCAGCAACGCGGCCAGCTCTTCGGGCAAGGGCCGCCCGAGGCGCTTCTCGAGGCGCGCCAACTGCCCGGGCGAGGCTCCCTCGAGTACCTCCTCTGGGGCTCTGACGGCGCCGTGGATCAACTCACTGACTCGCACGAGGCCACCCATGTCGAGACCTTAAGCCGGATGAGGATCGCTTGCACCACTCGCGGCAGGTGGGGACGTTGAGGAGCGTCTGTCAAAGGCGTTCAAAGGGGTCGAAGTAGGGCCACTCCTCATGGAGGGCGTCGCCCAGTGCTCGCCCCTGAGGGTCGCGCAGGTCCAATGTCGGGCACCGCGAAGATCCGCCGTCCAGGGTGACCAGTGCACTGTGCGTCATGCCACTCAGGGCCCATCGAACGACGTCAACGATCTTGACGATGTCAATCTCGGTGAGCCCCACCTGGCTGATCGCGGCAACCAGCTCCGGTTCACCTTTCAGGTCCCCTCGAAGGGCTCCCCCAACGGCGGCAGCCCAGTACTCCGCGCTCGCCGCCAAGTCTTGCAGTAGGGCTTCGCGGCTCTCTTGGGACTCCACTCCAGGCCAGGTCATCTGCGCAGCCTTCCAGCGTTGCTCCGAGTTCACCACCCGCGGCAGATGAGTGCGTCCATCACTGGGGTGTTGAAAGCTGCTGCAGCTGGGGACGCGCATGGGCGCACCTCCGCAAGCACCTGGCCCGGAGTCGGGATACTGCACTCATGACGATGTCGGCTCTGCGGGCGCGATGGCAGGGCGTAGAAGGTGCGCGGTTGGCGGCTGCGTCCTTGGCGTGGCTGTTCGGCGATGGGCCGGCGCCAGAGGTTGGCCGTCATGAAGGGCGCTTGGACCTTCGAGGGCTGCCTGCCCCCGCGCCGTCGGTGACGCGCAGTGAGCCGATGGGCGATTCAGTTGTACGAGTGCTCAATGGGCTCAGTAAGGCCGAGGGGCGGCGCTGGTCCTCGGTTGACCTCAGCGGGGCAGCGTTGCGCTCCCTGCGGTTCTGGGACTTCTTGTGCGAGGACTGCCTCTTTAACCAGGTGCAGGCGCCTGATTGGCGTCTGTGGGGTGCGGAGTTCGTCGACTGCTCTTTTGTGGGCGCGGACCTGCGCCAGTCCGCCCTGGGCACCGACACCGGACCGCACTTGAACACCTGGACGCGGGTGGACTTCGACCGCGCGAACCTCAGCTCGAGTCTCTTCCTGGGCGGGACCGTGGAGGGATGCTCATTTCGGCGCACCAGCCTGCGTGACGTCGAGTTTCTCCAGATCGCCCTGCGGGGGTGCGTCTTCAGCGGTCCGATGAAGCAAGTCCTCTTCGACGGTCGGCGGCTGACGGGTCATCGTCCGGACCCGTCCCCGCTGGCGAACGTGGACTTCTCGGAGACCCAGTTCCAGGACGTGGACTTTCGCGGCTGCAACTTCGAGGGCGTCACCTGGCCGCCGGGCGTGCGGCTAATCCCCAACTTCCCTGTGGTCGCCGGCCGCCTGGTGTCTCGCTTCGCCGGTCGAGACGACATGAACGCGAAGATGCTCGTCGGCATGCTCCAGAACGAGCTGAGACTCCCCGGTGAGGACGATTGGACAGGAGTGTTCGTCCGTACCGACTGGGCGCGCGATGGCGGCGAGGAACTCGCAGATTTCGCAGAGCAGGCATTCTTCGGCTAGCGGTGACCGGTGCGTCAGCCACAACAACCGACCGAGCGCCCAGTGTTTGACCACTACGCGCGCACCTTTGTCCAGTCACCCCATCGCGGCATGGGCGGATGGGCCTGCTAGGCCAGCCGGCTCATTCGAACCCGGGCGCAACGAGCCGTCAGTGAGGTGCCGTCGCTCCACAGCACCATCTCGACGAACACTTCGTCCACATCGAGTTCGGTGACCCGCACCTCGGTCAACTCGGCGTACGTCCATGGCAAGGCGACGTCGCGTGAAACGGACCACTCGGTTACGCCGTCGAGCGTGAGGTCCTACCGACGGGACTCCGTGTCCTCGACGACCTCCACACCGAACTGGAGGGTCCACGCCACCGGATCGAAAAGGACCGAGGTGAGGCTCCCACCCCACAGTTCATCTGTCTCAGGCACGCGAGGATACTTTCAGACACCAGCCGTCATGTCCGTCCATCGGCAAGTCTGCAAAGCACACGATCCGCGGCAAATCCGGTAAGGCGTCCGGTGATGGGCGGGCCCATCTGCTGCCGCGCGCTGCCCATCGGACTTGCCCCGATGATCGCCGTCCCCGTCCGCGGGAGGAATCGCTGCATGCGTGGCACGGTGGTCCTCAGCACCAGTCGGTCTGACCGACTTGACGAGAGTGAGGACCCGCAGCGTGGAGATCATTCCCGGTACTGGGCTGCCGGTCGCGCAGGTCGGACAGACTCTGACCGACATCGAGGCGGTCGTGGGCCTGGCCGACGACATTCAGGCCGACCCTGACCGTGCGTACTGGCACCGCCACGTACCCGCCTTCGTCGCCCACTTCGACCGCGACGGGGTGGTCGAGCTCGTCGAGGCGTACTACTCGCAAGGCGACCAGGAGCAGGTCACCTTGGGCGGGGTGCAGCTGACCTTCCGGCTGATGGACGACGTCGTGGCCGACCTCGAGGCGGCCGGGATGCACGCCCGACGCATGGACATCGGCTTCGACTTCGACGAGGGCTTCAGCGTGTGGTCGATGAGCTCCCTGAGCACGGCTGACCTCACTGGGGGTTCGTACGACCCAGATGACGAGCGGTTAGTCGTCGAAGGCGTCGCCGTGGGAGCACCCAGCTACTTCCAGGATCCTGCACGCGCGTCGACCGACCCTGTGCAGTAGTCCCGTCACACGGCAGTTGAGTGCACTTGTCGCGCCGCGGGGAAATCGGTGCAGCATGATCGACCTTTGGGGAGACTTCTGCGCTGGGCTGCCGTGCTGGCACTCGTGGTGCTGGCTGTCAGCTGTTCCGCCAAGGGAGCCGGCCACGCGTTCGTCGCCCCGGGGGGGCTTCGCGCGGTCCGGGATATCGGTCGCACCTGGGAGTACCGCGGTGGTCGGTCTGCCTCGCTGAGGCGTTCCTGCGCTGGCTGGAGGAAGAGGAAGCCCCCCTGCGTCGACGTAAGGGGTTTCCGGGTGGTGGTCAGCCCACGATTCCCGTGGCCTGATCGCTCTCCGCGGTGGGAGGGTCATCGGCTTTCACCTTCACGAAGGACCGGCCCAGACCGACGAAGACCGCGACGCCAAGCGCGATCGCGACTGCCCAGGCGAGCAGCCAGCCGGGCGTGGTCAGCCAGTGCACGCTCAGCAGCACACGGCCGAGCAGCAGAATGGCCACGAGGGTCACCGCCACCGCGAAGAGCGCACGCCACACGGGGTGCTTGATCACGGGTGCCTCCTTCCCTTGCTCAGGACGGTGTGCGTCCCGGGCTCTGGCGATGAACCCTCAGAACGCGCCAGGTGCTCTCGGTCGGTCACGGCCTCATCGTCGCAGACGGGTTCGACTCCCTACCGCCTGAACGCGGACATCCGCTCATCGGCAGTTCCGGAAGCTTCCGCTACCCACCCGAAAGGCCCAGCCGAGCCCTTGAGCGCGTCAGCGGGAGGTGCGGCGGATCCAGGCGTCGCCGAGCCGGTTGAGAGCCGGACTCAGAGTGGCAATGTCGCGGTCGTAGATCCGTCCGGTTTCGAGGCCGGCTGAGAGACGGTCGAGGGCTTGGATGAGTTCGGGCAACGTGACCGCGGATGCTGGCTTCGGCGTGGCTGGGGCAGTGGGCGCGGGCGTGGCCCTCGGCGCGTAGCCTGGCGTGAAGTGGTCGAGCATTGCCGTGACGTCGTCCCACACCTCGCTGTCGAGCTCGCCGCGGCTCCGCCGGCTGCGAAGGCGGACTAAGACCTCCCGGGCGAGGCGCGAGGAGCGAACCACGCGAGAAGCCGCCGACTCTTCCCGTTCCCGCTGCGTCGGCGTGAGAGCGACGACGGGGCGCAGCGACGACGGGCGCATGAGCCAACGCGATGCACGAGGCGCAGCATGTCGCGCCCCCTGCATCGCAACGGCCCCGTGGCGCACGCGCCTCCGGCGAGCTCCCGCGTCCGCTGATCAGCTTCCGTTGGTGTAGACGAGCGGACTGTGGACGGTTGCGCGAGGGCCGTTGTCGATGTGCTTGACCTTCAGGCTGGAGGACCCGTAGCCGAGGTGCGTTGCCACGCCCCAGCTCTTCACCGTCGCGACGGAGAAGTGCGGCGCGACGTCACACGCACGTCCGGTGAGGTGACGGGAGGTCGGGGAGCCACCGATTGCTGCGTTGCGGCTTGGGCAGCGGCACGCAGAGACGACGTCGAGAGACTCACCACTCTTGGAGCGGTAGCGCTCCATCATCCTGAAGGCGCTGCGCTTCTGCCAGATCCGTGGGCAGCTGTCGTACTTGCCGTCACAGTGGCAGGCGACCTCGCTGAAGGAGAAGTGCGCTGAGGCCGTCTTCTTGCCGGCGCGTCGGCGGGACTCGCTGAGCAGCAGGGCGGCGGAGGTGTCTGGACCTGGACCGACGACCCCGTCGACCTCGAGGGCCGGGCCGAGATTCCATCCGCGCTGGAAGTGCTTGACGACGGTGTGGTACTCGCTCGTGGTGCGGACCCGCCAGCCGAGGTTGCGCAGGATCGTGGTGGCCTGAGCCTGGGTCAGGACAGTCATTTCTGGTCCTCCGCGTCGTCCTCGGGCTCCTCGAAGGAGTCGTAGTCGGGCTCGTCCGGCGTGGCGTTCACGAGGTCGTCGAGATCACCGACGTCGAGCTCGTCCGGGATCTCGTCACCGCTGAGATCGAACAGGTCCTCACCGAGATCCTCGACTTCATCGGTGATGTCCTCGGCGTCTCGCACGCCTGCGGTCGGGTCCTGCGGCTGACTGTCGGGCATTCGGTTCCTCCGATGGGTACATGGTGGATCGACCCTTGTGCCTGCTCGGCGGCGGCCGCTGCTGCACGCCCTCCTCGGACGGCTTCACCGCACCTCCTGGCAGGCAATGGCCAGATCGAGCCATGGTCCACCCGGGTTCTCAGCCTGTGCAAGGGCCCTGGGGCGCGCGCATCGCGTGCCCACGGCACGGCGAGGGGTGGCTTGTTGCCCATCCAGCGCCGTCGGGACGGGCCGCTGGCCACCTCTCGCGACTCCACTCGCCAGCAGGCGCCCGGGTTCGCCGGCCGGTCAGTCCGTGCGGGCGAGCTCCCGGGTGCGGCGCAGCGCCATCTCGGCCAGGGCCGCGGCGACGTCGGGCACGATCGCGTCGTCGAACGCCGCCCGGGGCGAGTGGTTGTCCTCGGCGTCACGGTGGTCGGCGTGCACGCAGGCCGACACGTTGAGGTAGGCCCCCGGCACCTCCTCGAGCACGAAGGACATGTCCTCCGACCCGGCCTCGGGGTCGGCCATGTCGGTCCACCGCTCGGCGCCGAAGAGGTCGACGACGACCCCCTGGGCGAACGCCTGCTCGTCGACGTCGTTGACGGTGACCGGGTAGCCGTTGCCGATGCTCACCTCGGCGGTGAGCCCGTGGGCGGCGGCCACCCCCTCAGCCACCCGGGTCACGACCTCGTGCGCCGTGGCGCGGTGCTCGGGCGAGAACGTGCGCAGCGACGCCTCGATGAAGGCGTCGTCGGGGATGACGTTGTTCACCGTGCCCGCGGCGATCCTGCCCACGGTCAGCACCACCGGGTCCCACACGCTGAACTGCCGGGTCACCGCCGTCTGGAACGCCAGCACGATCTCGCAGGCCACCGGCACCGGGTCGCGGGTCCGCTCGGGAGCCGCACCGTGTCCGCCCATGCCGTGCACCCGGATGATGACCTCGTCGGCGGCCGCCATCAGCGTGCCGGGGCGCCCGAACCACGTCCCGAACGGGTGGTCGGCGGCGTAGACGTGCACGGCATACGCCGCGTCGACCCGCCGGCCGGCCGCGTCGAGCAGTCCTTCGCGGATCATCGGCTCCGCCCCGCCGGGGCCCTCCTCTGCGGGCTGGAACATCAGCACGACGTCGCCGACCAGCTCGTCGCGCAGCTCGTGCAGGATCCGCGCCGCACCGACCAGCCCTGCCACGTGCAGGTCGTGCCCGCACGCGTGCATCAGCCCCGGCCGCTGCGACACGTAGTCGACGTCGACCTCCTCGGTGACCGGCAGGGCGTCCATGTCACCACGCAGCAGCACCACCGGCCGCTCCCCCGACACCGGGGCGCGCCCCCGCAGCACCGCCACCACCGAGCTGAGCGACTCGCCCAGGGTGACCTCGACGTCGAGCCCGGCGAGCGACTCGAGCACCACCGCCTGGGTGTCGGGCAGGTGCAGCCCCAGCTCGGGGATGCGGTGCAGCCGGCGGCGCAGCTCGACCAGCTCGGGCCCGATCCGGCGAGAGACGGCGAGCGCACGGGGGGCGCCGGCTGCATCGGCTGCGTCAGGGGTTTCGAGGACGTCGGGCACGGCGGGTCACCTCGTGGGGAAGGGGTCTGGACGGTCGAGTGCGAGGGTATGCCGTCGCCCGGCGGATGGCGCGGGCTCGGGTCAGGTGACCGGCATCCCGACGAACTCGGCGCGCCGGGCGGTGAGCGCCTCGAGCAGCTCGCGCTCGTGGGCGAGGGCGTGCTCGTCGGCGGCCGAGTGGTACATCCGGCGGCGCAGCAGGGCAAGCTCGCTGGCGGCGTCCTGGAACCCCCGCATCGCCGCCAGCCCCTGGCGGCCGGTGTTGGCCCGGGCCCAGGCGCGGGCCTCGCGGCGCTTCGGCATCGACGCGAGCATGGCGACCTCGGCCGGCGAGAGCCACCCCGCGTCGGCGTAGGGCCGCAGGAACTGCCCGATGAGGCGCCCCTCGCGGCGTCGGACCCAGACGACGAAGCCGAGGAACGCCAGGAAGATCGGCACCTCGATGAGCACGTAGACCACGACCACGCCCCGGCCACCGGACACCGCCGCGAGGTTCCACAGGGCGTGGCTCAGCACCGCCAGCAGGTAGCCGATCAAGGGCGCGAGGATGCGCGGTAGCCAGGTGCGGCTGGTCGCGGCCACGCCGACGCCGATGCCGAAGAGGACGGTGAACATCGGGTGCGCGAACGGCGAGAGCAGGCAGCGGGCCACGAACGTGCCGGTGAGCGCCTCGCCGCCGCCCTGCGTGTAGGCCTGCGCGAGGTACTGGATGTTCTCGGTGAACGCGAACCCCGCCGCGCAGATGCCCGCATAGACCATGCCGTCGGTGACGCCGTCGAACTCGCGCCGCACGAGCAGCCAGACGAGGAGCACCAGGGCTCCCTTGGCGCCCTCCTCGACGAACGGCGCCACGAGCACCGCCGTCGTCTCCAGGGCCGCCTGCGGGTCGGTCGTCGCCTCGAGCACGGCCACAGCCCCGGTGTTGAACAGGGCCGCCACGACGGCCGCGACCAGCGCCCCCCAGAGGAAGGCCGCGATCAGGTAGCGGGTCGGCTCGGACTCGAAGCGGTCGAGCCACAGGAAGGTCGGGATGACGATGCCGAGCGGCACGAGCGCCACCGCGAGCGCCAGCAGCGCGGTCTGCACCCCGAACGCCGCACCGAGGTAGGACGACACGACGAGGGCGGCGAGGAGGAAGCCGACGACGGCCACCCCGACGACCAGCCAGCCGCGCAGGGCCCGCCGGGTGGTGGGGTCGCGCCGCGCCGGGAGGGTCGTCACCGCCGGCGCGAGGTCCCCACTCATGGCACGCGACCCTAGTGCAGTGCGGCCCAACGGCAGGAGGCTGCGCACCGCCGCGGCCTAGCATGGCCCCCATGACCACCCCGGGGACCGATCGCGCCCACACCGACCGCATCGTCTGGATCGACTGCGAGATGACCGGGCTCTCGCTGGAGACCGACGCCCTCGTCGAGGTCGCGGCCCTGGTCACCGACTACGAGCTGACCGTGCTGGGCGAGGGCGTCGACGTCGTCATCCGGCCGCCGGATGCCGCGCTCGCCCAGATGGGCGACTTCGTGCGCGAGATGCACACCGGCTCCGGCCTGCTCGACCAGCTCGCCGAGGGGACCACCCTCGAGGCGGCCCAGACGATGGTCCTCGACTACGTCAAGGAGTTCGTGCCCGAGCCGCGCAGGGCACCCCTCGGCGGCAACACCGTCGGCACCGACCGGGCCTTCCTGGCCCGAGACATGGCCGAGCTCGAGGCCCACCTGCACTACCGGATCATCGACGTGTCCTCGATCAAGGAGCTCTCCCGACGGTGGTTCCCGCGGGCCTACTTCGCGGCCCCGACCAAGTCCGGGGGGCACCGGGCGCTGGCCGACATCCGCGAGTCGATCGCCGAGCTGCGCTACTACCGCGAGGCGGTGTTCGTGCCGCCGCCCGGCCCGACGACCGAGCAGGCCCGAGTGCTCGCCGCCCGCCACGTCGTCGACCACCGCGCCGGCCACGCCGACGACTCCGCCGACCACCCCGTGGTCGGGAGCACCCCCGAGTAACCGGTACGATGGTTCGCGCTGCGGGCGCAACGGCATCCTCGGATGTCGGGCGCCCGCCGTGGTGGGTATAGCTCAGCTGGTAGAGCACCTGGTTGTGGTCCAGGGGGCCGCGGGTTCAAGTCCCGTTACTCACCCCACGCCGTCGAACCCCCGATCCGCACCGCGGGTCGGGGGTTCGCGCGTCACGAGGGGGCCATGGCCCGGCGAGCGGGTGCGCCTTGCGAGGATGGGGGCATGCAGTCCCGCCGCTTCGCCGTCGTCGTCACCCTCGTCATCATCGTCGCGTTCGTCGTGGTGGCGGTCGCGCCGGCCTTCGCCGCGACCCCGTCGGGGCTGGCCCTGCACGCGCAGCTGCTCGGCTCGAGCCCGAAGGACGGCAGCACCGTCGCCACCGCGCAGCAGGTCGTGCTGACCTTCAACGAGGACGTCGACCCCACGTTCGTCAGGGTGAGCGTCAAGGGGCCCGAGGGTTCGGAGGCGGAGGGCAAGCCCACGGTGTCGGACCGCGAGGTGACCCAGGCCCTGGCCGCCGACCTCCCTGTCGGTGAGCACGTCGTCACGTATCGCGTGGTCAGCACCGACGGCCACCCGGTGTCCGGCTCGGTGACGTTCACGAGCACGCAGGCACCGGCATCCGCGTCACCGTCGCCCACCCCCACGACGCCGGCTCCCTCGCCGAGCGCCTCCTCGGTGGCCTCGCCGACGCCGACGGTCTCCACGGCACCCACGTCCGAGAGCTCCGACGGCGACTCGACCCCGTGGCTGCTCGTGGCCGTCGTGGCGCTGCTGGCCGCCCTCGGCCTCGGTGCGGCATGGCGCACCATCGGCAGCCGGAGGACCGGCGCCGAGAGGGACCCCGCGGGCGACGGCATCGACCAGCGCCCCACGCCCTGACCGATTTCGTCCCGACGCCGGGCGGCTGATAATCTCTGCGTCGCGCGCCATTAGCTCAATTGGCAGAGCAGCTGACTCTTAATCAGCGGGTTCGGGGTTCGAGTCCCTGATGGCGCACCAGCACACGACGAGAGGCTCCCCCGGGTTGGGGGAGCCTCTCGTCGTTGCCCGGCCCTCGCTCCGCCCTCGGGCGGGCGGCGTCCGGTCAGCTGCGGTGCATGCGGCGGTAGACGAGCCAACCGCCCACCACCGCGACGACGGCGACCACGGCGGCGATCCGCTCGACACGCAGCTCGCCCTCGGGTGTCGTGGCGACGTCGGCGAAGCGGGCCTTGGCGGCCTCGCTCTGGCGATGGAGGATCGACTTCGGGCTGACCCGCTGGGTGAGCTCGTCGATGGTCTTGGCCAGGCGGTCGCGACGGGCCGTGATCTCGGCCTCGAGGGCCGGGATCGAGACGGGCGGGGCCGGTGCGGGTGCTGCCCCCGCGGCGGCGGGGGTGGCGGCAGCGGTGGCGGTGGCGCCGTCAGCGGCGGCGGCGGCGGGTTGGGTGGCGCTCATGGTGTCCTCACTCGAGTCCGAGGTCGCGGCGGAGCTTGGCGACGTGGCCGGTGGCCTTGACGTTGTACCAGGCGTTCGAGACCGTGCCGTCCTCGTCGAGGACCACGGTGCTGCGGATGACGCCCTCGACGGTCTTGCCGTAGAGCTTCTTCTCACCGAAGGCGCCCCACGCGTTCATCACCGCGCGGTCGGCGTCGGAGAGCAGCGTGACGGTGAGCCCTTCCTTGTCGCGGAACTTCGCGAGCTTGGCCGGGGTGTCGGGCGAGATGCCGAGCACCGTGTAGCCGTCGGCCTTGAGCGACTCCAGCGAGTCGCTGAAGTCGCAGGCCTGGGTCGTGCACCCCGGGGTCATCGCCGCCGGGTAGAAGTAGACGATCACCTTGCCGCCGCGCAGGTCACCGAGCGTCACCGGTGAGCCGGTGTCGTCGGGCAGCGTGAAGTCGGGAGCGGTGTCGCCGGGGCTGAGCCGTTCACCCACGTCGGGCCTCCTCGTCGTGTGGTCGGTGCTGGCACTCAACCTACCCCGACCTCGCTCGTCCGATCCGGGGGTGGTGCGTCGCACCACCCCCGGCCGCCGTCGTGCGCAAGGCGGGACTCGAACCCGCACACCCGAAGGCACCAGGACCTAAACCTGGCGCGTCTGCCAGTTCCGCCACTTGCGCGCGAGCCCAGCCTAGGACGTCGACCACGCGAGAGTGTGGGGCCGCGGGCCGCCACCCCGGTCAGGTGGCCGCGAGCAGCTCGGTCAGGCGCGGCACGAGGGCACGGAAGGCGTTGCCCCGGTGCGAGATCGCGTTCTTCTCGACGTCGGTGTACTCGGCGAGGGTGCGGGTGTCGCCGTCGGGCACGAAGACCGGGTCGTAGCCGAACCCGTTGCTGCCACGCGGTTCCCGCACCAGGGTGCCGGTGACCCGGCCCTCGACGCCCTCGACCCGACCGTCGGGCAGGGCGACGACGGCGGCGCACACGAAGGCGGCCGCCCGGTGCTCGTCGGGGACGTCGCCGATCTGCTCGAGGAGGAGGTCCAGGTTGGCGCGGTCGCGCTCGGCCCGCCCGGCATCGGGCCCGGCGGTCGAGCCGGACCAGCGGGCGGAGAACACGCCGGGCGACCCGCCGAGCACGTCGACGGCGAGCCCGGAGTCGTCGGCGACCGACGGCAGCCCGGTGGCCTCGGCGAGCGCCACGGCCTTGAGCCGGGCGTTGCCGAGGAAGGTCACCTCGGTCTCGGCCACGTCGGGGGCCCCCTCGACGTCGCCGGCGCCGACGACCTCGAGCCCGAGCTCGTCGACGAGCCCCGCGAGGATCTGCCGAAGCTCGTGCACCTTGTGCTCGTTGCGGGTGGCGAGGACGAGCCGCCGGGTCACGCGAGCCGCTCCCGGGCCGGGGCGGCGAGGGCGGCCTGCTGCGCGAGGGTCAGCTCGGCGCAGCCCGCGGTCGCGAGGTCGAGCAGGTCGCCGAGCACGGTGCGGTCGAACGCGGCCCCCGCGCCCTCGGCCGTGCCCTGCACCTCGACGAAGCGCCCGTCACCGGTCATCACGACGTTCATGTCGGTCTGGGCCGTGGAGTCCTCGGGGTAGTCGAGGTCGAGCACCGGCCGGCCGGCCACGAGCCCGACGCTGACCGCGGCGATGGACCCGGTGAGCGGCTCGGCGCCCGCGGCGACCAGGCCCTTGGCTCGGGCGTCGGCCACGGCATCCGCCAGCGCCACCCAGGCCCCGGTGATGGCCGCGGTGCGAGTGCCACCGTCGGCCTGGAGCACGTCGCAGTCGAGCACGATCGTGTTCTCGCCCAGGGCGTTGGTGTCGATGACGGCGCGCAGGCTGCGTCCGACGAGCCGGCTGATCTCGTGGGTGCGGCCCCCCACCTTGCCCCGGCGTGACTCGCGGTCGCTGCGGGTGTTGGTGGAGCGGGGCAGCATCTCGTACTCGGCGGTGACCCAGCCCGACCCGCGGCCCTTGAGCCAGCGCGGCACACCGCTGGTGAAGGAGGCGGCGCACAGCACGCGGGTACGGCCGAACTCGACGAGGACGCTGCCCTCGGCGTGGTCGAGCCAGTTGCGGGTGATCCGCACCTCGCGGAGCTGGTCGGGGCTGCGGCCGTCATGGCGGGGGGTCTGGTCAGGCATGGCCGCAAGGCTAGCCCGGCGCGGCGACGTCGCCGACCGGGCCGGGGCTCAGAGGTCGTAGACGGCGTCGGCGTGGGCCAGCTCGACCTCGCCGGGCCACACCGCGGCCGCCTGGGCCCGGCACACCTCGGGGTCGTTCCAGGCGGGCAGGTGGGTGAGCACGAACCGGCCCACTCCCCCGGCCCGCACGGCCGCGGTCGCGGCCCGCGAGCCGGACAGGTGGATGCCGGGCACCCGGTCGCGACCGTCGACGAACGCCGAGTCGAGCAGGGCCAGGTCGACACCGCGGAGCAGCGGCGCGAGGTTGTCGCAGGCGTCGGTGTCACCGGTGAACGCGAGCACCGACCCACCGGCCTCGACCCGGTAGCCGTAGGCCTCGACCGGGTGGTTCACGGCGTACGGGGTGACCGTGAACGGGCCCACGGAGAAGGGCACGGCATCCGCGACGGTGCGGAAGTCGAACTCGGCCTCCATGCCGCCGGGCTCGAGGCCGTGGTACATCAGCGAGACCCGCTGGGCGGTGCCGGTCGGGCCGTGGACGGGGAGCCGGGCCGGCAGCGGGCCGCCGGGCCGGTAGCGGCGCGTCACGTAGAGACCGCACACGTCGACGCAGTGGTCGGGGTGCAGGTGGGTGAGCACGACGGCGTCGAGGTCGTCGGGCGACACGTGCCGCTGCAGCGCGCCGAGGGCACCGCTGCCGAGGTCGAGCAGGAGGTTCCAGGTGCGACCGTCGGCCTCGTGCTGCACCAGGTAGCTCGAGGCGGGCGACTCGGGGCCGGCGAACGAGCCGGAGCAGCCGACGACCGTGAGCCTCACGTCAGGGCCGCCGTCACCGGGTGCGGCGGCGACGTGAAGACCGGACCGAGCCGGGAGCCGACGCCGAGGAACCGGCTGGCGAGGCGGCGGAACTCCTCGGGGTCGCCCGTGGTGGTGAAGCCGTGGTCGGGCGGCGGCAGGTCGTCGGAACGCAGCAGGTCGGCGTCGGCGAGCACCCGGTAGACGTCCTTGGCGGTCTCCTCGGCGGAGGACACCAGCGTGACGTCGTCGCCCATGACGTAGGAGATGACCGCGGTGAGCAGCGGGTAGTGGGTGCAGCCGAGCACCAGGGTGTCGACGCCGCTCTCGCGCAGCGGGTCGAGGTAGTCGTGCGCCACACCGACCAGCTCGGGGCCGCCCGTGACGCCCCGCTCGACGAACTCGACGAATCGCGGGCACGGGGTGCTCACGACGTCGAGGTGCGGGGCGGCGGCGAAGGCGTCGAGGTAGGCCCCCGACTGGTGGGTGCCGACGGTGGAGATGACGCCGATCCGCCCGGAGCGCGTGGCGGCCGCAGCACGGCGCACCGCGGGGCGGATGACCTCGACCACGGGCACGTCGTAGCGCTCGCGGGCGTCGTGCAGCACGGCGGCGCTGGCGGTGTTGCACGCGATGACGAGGATCTTCACCCCGTGGTCGACGAGCCGGTCGAGGCACTCGAGGGCCAGCTCGCGGGTCTGGGCGATGGGTCGCGGGCCGTAGGGGGCGCGCGCGGTGTCGCCGAAGTAGGCGACCGACTCGTGCGGCAGCTGGTCGAGGACCGCCCGCATGACGGTCAGCCCGCCGTAGCCGGAGTCGAAGACCCCGATCGGGAAGTCAGCCACCGCACAAGGGTAGGGGCCGACACCGACGCGGACGCCCACGACCGGGAGTCGGGCGCGTCACACTGCTGCCGTCCGGGGAACCCCATGGCTCGAGGACGCTCCAGGGGGCGCGGCTAGCCTGAGGGCGTGACCGTGACCCGGGAGCCGGCGTGACCGTGCTGCTCAGCGGCGGTGCCGGCTTCATCGGCCAGCACCTCGCGCGGCGGCTGGTCGACCTCCGCCTCGAGGTCGCGGCCCTGGACCTCCTTCGTCCCCAGGCGCACGCCGACCCCGAGGCGGCGTGCGCAGCCTTCCCGGGCACGGTCGTCGTGGGCGACGTGGCCGACCGGCGGGCCTGGACCGACGCCACGTCTCGGGTGCGTCGGGTCGAGGCCCTCGTGCACCTCGCCGCCGAGACCGGCACCGCCCAGTCGATGTACGAGGTCGACCGCTACCACCGGGTCAACGTCGACGGCACCCGGCGGGCCGCGGAGTTCGCGGTGGGGCACGGCATCCCGCTGCTCCTCGTCAGCTCGGGTGCCGTCTACGGCGAGGGCCGCCACGAGTGCCGCGACCACCGGCCCACCTTCGGCCGTCCGTGCTGCCCGGCGGCGCGCCCCGCCCCGTCACGCGAGGACGACCCGCACCATCCGGTGTCGGTCCTCGGCGAGACCAAGTCGCTCGCCGAGTCGGTCGCCACGGCGCTGTGCGGCGACCGGGTGCCGCTGACCGTCGTGCGGCCCCAGTCCGTGACCGGCCCCGGGCAGGCGCTGCACGACCCGCACACCGGGGTCCTCGCCGCGTTCCTCGCCATGCTGCGTGAACAGCGACCCATCGCGCTCCACGGCGACGGCCACCAGACTCGCGACCTCGTGCACGTCGACGACGTCGCCGCCCTGCTCGGCCACCTCGTCGCGGCTCCCCCCGAGCCCGGCCACCCGCTCGTGCTCAACGCGGGCACGGGCGTGCGCACCTCGCTCGTCGAGCTGGCCCGGCTGGCCACCGACGCCGCCCCGGTGCCCGGTGCCGGAACCGTGCTGCTCGGTGTGCGACGGGCCGGGGACGTCGAGCACGCCTGTGCCGACCTGCGCCGGTTCTCCGAGACGGGCGCGCCCCTGCCGGTGCACTCCACCGCGCAGGCCGTCGACGACTTCGTGCGCGCCTCGTGGGACCGCCCGGGCGCTCCGGCGAGCGCCTGGGACGACGCCCTCGGCGAGCTCGAGCGGCGCGGGCTCACCAGGTGACGCTGCTCGCCTGCGGCGCCGAAATCTCCGTCCGGGCAGTGCCGCACAGGTCGTGCAGGGATGATGGCCGGATGACGGTCACTCGCAGACGCCGCGCTTCTCGGGCGGCCTCGTGACGGGCATCGCGCTGGCCGCCAACAACGGCGAGGTCGGTGGGGGCGAGGTGATGCTGCTCGCGACGGCTCGGCTGCTGACCGACCTCGGCCACGAGGTCGAGGTCGTCGGACCGAACGCGCCCGAGGGCCGCGAGGGGGTGCTCGACCTCGCGGAGGCCGAGGGCTACCCGGTGCACCGGCTCTCGGTCGACCGGCGTCGCTACCTCCACGAGCTGCGTGACTGGCACGGTGGCCGGCGTGACCTCCTCTGGTGCCACGGCCTGGTGCCGGCGTTCGCCACCGCCGGGCGCCCGCGCCGGGTCGTGCACCTGCACAAGCTGCCGACCAGGGCCCAGCACGCCGGCTACCTCACCGCACGGTCCCGGTCGTGGCTGACCCTGGTGCCGTCGCGGTGGATGGCCACCCGGGTCCCCAGCGCGAGGGTGCTCCCGAACTGGACTCCCGACCTCGGTTACGCACCACGAACCCCCGGTGGGCCACGCCGCCTGGGCTACCTCGGCCGGCACGCCGTCGACAAGGGACTGGTCGTCCTCGCCGAGGCGCTGACCGCGCTGGATGCCGGCACCCCGGTCCAGCTGGTGCTCGCGGGCGAGCCGCGGTTCACCGACGAGGCCGGGGCGCGACGGGTCGCCGAGGCCATGGAGCGGCTCGGTGGTGGTGCCGAGCAGGTCGGCTGGGTCGACCCCGTCGCGCTCCTGCGCGACGTCGACGGCCTCGTCGTGCCGTCGGTGGTGCCCGAGTCCTTCGGGCTGGCCGCCGCCGAGGCGATGGCGGCCGGGGTGCCGTGCATCGTCAGCGACGCCGGCGCCCTCCCCGAGGTGGTCGGACCGGACCATCCCTGGGTCGTGCCGGCCGGTGACGCGTCGGCCCTCGGCGCGGCCGTGGCCGCCTGGGCCGCGGCGCCGCCGGACCTGCTGGTCGCACTGGGCCGGGAGCAGCGCGACCGCTGGGAGGTCGAGCTCTCGCCCGACGTCGCGCGCGAGCGGCTGCGCCTCATCCTCGCTGCGCTGCCCGCCTGACCTCGGCGTCTCGCCGGCGTGCCGTGCGACGCGACCTCGCGAGCGCCAGCGAGCCCAGGGCCACGCCGATGACGGCCCCCAGGGTGTTGCACGCGACGTCCTGCACGCTCGAGGTGCGTTCCAGCCACGGCAGCTCCTGCACGGCCTCGATCCCCACGCTCAGCGCGACGAGGCCGAGCACGACCAGGGCGGGGTGCCAGCGCAGCCTGGACACGCCCAGCCAACCCAGCGGCACGAAGGCCACCACGTTCAGCGCCGCCCCGTAGTCGTCGGGCAGCACGTGCGACGAGACACCGTGCGCGAGGAGGAAGTCGTAGAGGGCGTCGACGACCCACTCGACGGGTCCCGCGCCCGGCCAGAGGAAGAGCACGGCGAACCCGGCGCAGGCCGCGGCGATGCCGAGGACCCGCCCCGCCCGCCGTCGGCCCACGCTCAGCGGTCCAGCATCGAGGATGCGAGCGTCTCCTGCAGCCAGGTGAGGAAGTCGTAGACGGCCAGCGCGTAGCCGAGCGGGTCGTCGGGGTCGAGCGACTCGGCGGCCGCCTCGAGCACGTCGACGTCGTCGTCGGTGCGCAGACCCATCCGCTCCCCCAGCACCAGGCGCACGTCGGTGAGCGCCTTGAGGAACGCCTGGGCCTCGCCCTCGTCGAGACGCAGCTTGTCGTCGCCGCGCAGCAGGCCGGCCGAGCTCTCGAGGGCCGCCGCCTTGCGCTGGCGCAGCCCGGTCTCGGTGAGCCGGCGGAACTCGGCCGCCACCTCGTCGTCCTGGCGGTTCGCGGTCGGCAGCAGCCGGTCGAGGGCAGGGTCGCGCTCGGCGTCGTCGGGGTCGAGGTCTGCCTGGTCCTCGGCGGCGACCGTCACGCCCATCCCCAGGCCGGCCACGATCGAGGCGAAGTCGTCGCCACCCTCGGGCGCCGGGGCCGGCGGGTCGAGGAGGTCGTGCACCTGCTCCATGAGGCCCGCCACGGTGGCGCGCTCGAGCGGGTCGAGCTGCGCCGCGTACCGGGTGCGGGCACCTGAGCCCTTGCGCCGGAACCCCCGCGCCATCAGTCGTCCTTCTGGAAGGTGGCCCACAGGCCGTAGCCGTGCAGGGCCTCGGTGTCGGCCTCCATCGCCTCGCGGGTGCCGTTGGCGACGACCGCGCGGCCCTGGGTGTGCACGTCCATCATCAGCTTCTCGGCCTTGGCCCGGCCGTAGCCGAAGTGGTTCTGCAGCACCCAGGTCACGTACGACATCAGGTTGACCGGGTCGTTCCAGACGATCGTGATCCACGGGGTGTCGGGCGCGACGTCACCGCCGGTGGCGGTGACCTCCTCCTTCACGGGCGCGAGCGACACGGAGCAAGGATAGGCGCGCCACGGGCCCCGCCCGACCGCTCACCCCCCTGCGCTCACCCCCGGGCGGCGTTCCAGGTACCGGCGTACTTCCCGTCGTCGCACGCCCGGCCTGCCTCACCGAGCTCGAGCGGGCGGAAGGTGTCGACCATGACGGCGAGCTCGTCGAAGTAGTGCTTGCCGATCGAGGCCTCCGCGGCGCCGGGCTGCGGGCCGTGGGCGTGACCGCCCGGGTGCAACGAGATCGAGCCCACGCCGATGCCGCTGCCCTTGCGGGCCTCGTAGTCGCCGTCGACGTAGAACATGACCTCGTCGGAGTCGACGTTGGAGTGGTAGTAGGGCACCGGGATCGACAGCGGGTGGTAGTCGACCTTGCGCGGCACGAAGTTGCACACCACGAAGTTCCAGCCCTCGAACACCTGGTGGGCCGGCGGCGGCTGGTGGATGCGGCCGGTGATCGGCTCGTAGTCGCTCACGTTGAACACGTAGGGGTAGAGGCAGCCGTCCCAGCCGACGACGTCGAGGGGGTGGAAGGGCAGCACGTGAACCGTGCCGACGATGCCGCCGCTGCTCGCCGGGCCGCCGCCGCGGTGCTTGATGTAGACCTCGGTCTCGTCGCCGGCCTTCGCGCCGACGTCCTCGGCGAGCAGCGGGCCCTGCGGCAGGCGCAGGTCGCGCTCGCAGTAGGGGCTGTGCTCGAGCAGCTGGCCGTACTTGCTGAGGTAGCGCTTCGGCGGCGAGATGTGGCTGTTGCCCTCGATGCAGATGGTGCGCAGCGGGTCCTTGCCCGACCGCTTCGGGACCCAGCGGTGCGTGGTGGCCCGCGGGATGATGACGTAGTCGCCCTCAGCGACCTCGAACGCGCCGAAGACGGTCTCGACCCGGGCCCGGCCCCGCTCGACGTAGACGCACTCGTCGCCGATGCCGTTGCGGTACCAGGGGCTCGTGGCGCCTGCCACGGCGTAGGACAGGCGCACGTCGCCGTTGCCCAGCAGCAGCCGGCGTCCGGTGACCACGTCGGTGTCCTTGACCACCTTCGCGGGGAAGAGGTCGTGCGGCTTGAGGTGGCGCGGGAGCAGCGGGTGGTTGGCGGTGGTGCCCAGGTCGCCGACGGTCCACTCGCGGTACTCGGCCACCGTCGAGGGGATGTTGCGGTGGTAGAGCAGGCTCGAGTCGCTGCTGAAGCCCTCCTCGCCCATCAGCTCCTCGTAGTAGAGCTCGCCGACCTTTCCCCGCCCGGCCGGTCGCCGGTGCTGGGTGTGCCGCTTGGGGGGGATGCTGCCCATCGCCTGGTAGTGCGCCACTGCTGCTGTCCACCTCGTCGTGGTCGGGTCGGGGTCGCCCCCGGGGGCTGTCCGAGCAGCGTATGCCGGGAGGCCCGTCACCGGCATCCCTGCGTCCCGAAGGTGGTGCGCCGACCGACGGACAACCGACCCCCTACGGCCGCCTCCAACCTCAGCAGCGGGCCCATGGGGAGCGTTTGTCCGTCCGTCGAGTCAGTTCTGGTGTGGATGCCGGCTACACCGGCCCGGCAACCTGCTCACCGCGACAGCGTCCTGCCGAGCCGCCAGAATCGTCGCCATGACGTGGTGGGTGCCGGTGCTGTCCTTCCTCGGCGCTCTCGCCGGCGCGGGCGCCGCGGCGTGGGTGGCGCTGCGCGGCCAGCACCAGGACGCCCGCGGCGAATGGCGACTGAGGCTGGACCGGGCCATCGACCTCGTCACGGCGCCGAGCCAGGTGGAGCAGCAGATCGGCGACGAGCTGCTCGCCGATCTCATCGAGTCCGACCTCGGGAGCGAGGAGGACCGGGGTCTGGCACGCCGGATCGCGCGCATCCGGCTCGGGGAGCAGCTGGGGGCCGCGAAGCCCGGCGTACAACCAGTGGACCTCGCCCTGCTGCCGGGGGACAATGGACGTGTCGACGAGGAGGATGACCGATGACTGCGACGTCGCATCCCGAGGGGATCCTGAGGCTCCCGTCATCCACCGTGCGGCTCGCCCGGGCCCTGGTCCGTGACGCCCAGCGCCGCGGCACCCGCGAGAACTCCCGCGTCGAGGACGCCGCGCGCACGCCCCTCCCCGACGACTCCGCGCGCTGATCCCTGAGCCCTGGCGTCTGCGCACCTCGCGATAGGTTGTCGCGCATGCCGACGACGACACCGGTGCTCCTGCGTGCCCTGGTCGACGACGCGGCGGTGTTCCCGCCCGGCAACGCGGCCCTGGCCGACGCGGTCACCGGGCACGCCGTGCACCGCAGCGCCCCGTATGCCGGGTGCGTCGGCCCGCTGCTGGTCCCGGCCGCGTCGGTGGCCGACCTCGTGCGCGTGCTCGACGAGCAGGATGCCGGCGCTGCCGTCCCGACCGGCGCCCCCCTCGAGCTCGTGCTCGTCGCCCGGCCGGGTGCCGACCCCGCCACGGTGACCGCCGCCGTCGACGCGTTGGGCGGCGACGCCCGGGTGCGCGTCGTCGGCGCCGAGCTCGGCTGGTACGACGGCTGGTACGAGGCGCTGGCCGGGCTCCTCCCGCTCGCCGTGGAGACGCCGCGGGGCCCGGACGCCGACCGGGCCTTCGCCGAGGTCCGCACCGCGCACCGTGAGGGGCTCCCCGTCGTGCTGAAGCTCCGTACCGGCCCCACCCCGACCTGGCCCTGGCCCGACGAGGCCGAGCTCGCCGCGTTCCTCCGGCTCGCCGCTCCCGAGGTGCCCTTCAAGCTCACCGGCGGGCTGCACCACGCGGTGCGTGGCAGCTACGACGTCGCCGGCGTGCCCGAGGAGAACCACGGCGTGCTCAACGTGCTGCTCGCCACGTCGGCGGCGCTCGACGGGGCCGGCCCCGACGAGGTCACCGCGCTGCTCGGCCTCCGCGACGCCGTCGCCCTGGCCGACCTCGTCGCCGCCTGGCCCGACTCCACCGCAGCCGCGGTGCGCGCGGCCTTCACGGCCTACGGCTGCTGCACCGTCACCGACCCGCTGGGCGAGCTCACCGACCTCGGCCTGCTCCCGCAGCCCTGAAGCGCACCGACCCGACCGACCGATCGACCCGAAGGACCGCCATGACCTGGCTCGACCTGCCCGCCGACCACCCCTACGGCATCCACAACCTGCCCTACGGCGTCTTCTCGACGCCGGGGACGCAGCCTCGGGTGGGTGTGCGGGTCGGCGACCACGTGCTCGACGCCGGGGCGTGCGCGGAGCAGGCCGGCATGGAGTCGGGGGCCGTGTGGCTCGCCCCCAGCCTCAACCCGTTCCTCGCCGAGGGCGCCCAGGCGTGGCGGGCGGCGCGGCAGTGGCTCACCGAGCAGCTCACCAACGAGGCGCACCGCGACGGCGTCGAGGCCCACCTCGTGCCCGTCGGCGACGTCACGATGCACCTGCCGGTGGTGGTCGCCGACTACGTCGACTTCTACGCCAGCGAGCACCACGCGACCAACGTCGGCCGCATCTTCCGGCCCGACTCCGAGCCGCTCACCCCCAACTGGAAGCACCTTCCGATCGGCTACCACGGCCGCTCGGGCACCATCGTCGTCTCGGGCACGGACGTCGTGCGTCCCTCGGGACAGCGCAAGCCCCCGACCGAACCGGCGCCGGTGTTCGGGCCGTCGGTGCGGCTCGACATCGAGGCCGAGCTCGGTTTCGTCGTCGGCGGCGGCACCGTGCTCGGTGAGCCCGTGCACCTCGAGGATGCCGACGAGCACCTCTTCGGCGTCGTCCTCCTCAACGACTGGTCGGCCCGCGACCTGCAGGCCTGGGAGTACGTGCCGCTCGGGCCCTTCCTCGGCAAGTCGTTCGCGACGTCGATCTCTCCGTGGGTGGTCACCACCGAGGCGCTGCGCGCCGCTCGCGTCCCGCTGCCCGGCCAGGACCCCGAGCCGCTCCCCTACCTGCGCGGTGGGCCGGCGGACGACGGCGCGGGCACGGCCTACGGGCTCGACGTGCACGTGGAGGTCGACTGGAACGGCACGGTCGTCTCGCGCCCCGAGTTCCGCGACATGTACTGGTCACCGGCCCAGATGGTGGCGCACATGACGGTCAACGGCGCGACCCTGCGCGATGGCGACCTGTTCGGGTCGGGCACCATCTCCGGTGCCGAGAAGGGCACCCGCGGGTGCTTCCTCGAGCTGACCTGGAGCGGCACCGAGCCGCTCACCCTCGACGACGGGTCGCAGCGCACCTTCCTCGAGGACGGCGACACGATCACGCTCCGCGCGACCGCGCCCGGACCCGACGGCAGCGTCCTCGGCCTGGGTGAGTGCGTCGGGACGGTGCTGCCCGCGCGCTGATCCACCGGCCCCGAGCGCCCGAGCGCTGAGCGAGCCCGCGCGGCGTCAGGCCCGGGGGTGGCGCAGCACGACGACGGTGTCGGCGACCTTGTCGTGCAGGGCCTGCCGTTTCGCGTCCCAGAGCAGCCACGCGGGGTCGAGCAGGCTGAGCCCCGACGCGAACAGCGACAGGAGGGGCACCAGGCTGAGCAGCGAGGTGCCGACGGTGATGACCTGGCGCTTCAGCGCCGTGACCACGCCGAGCGGGCCGGGTCCACCGACCCGGCGGACGACCGTGCCGAGCATCATCTTCCCGGGGGTGGCACCCCTGGTGACGAGGAACATCGTCTCGTAGACGAGCGACACCGCGATGCCGATCAGGGTGATCGGGAGGATGACCTCGGCGAAGTCCGCCGCGAACGCCGTCTGGCTCGGCGGGGCGACACCGGTCTCGGCCGCCCGGAGGGTCTTGTCGAAGAAGTCCGACATGGTCGACATGGCCTGGCTCACGAACGGGAACGCGATGACCAGCGTGATCACGGCGACGATGAAGCCGTCGATGATCCGGCCCACCAGGCGCCGCCACCACTCGGCGAGCACGGCTCCGTCGGGCAGCACGTCGCGGCGGGGCGCCGTCCAGCCCTGGGTGTAGGGGTTGTACCCGGCGGGCGGCACGCCACCGCCCTGCCACTCGCCCGGGCCCTGCGAGCCCGGGTGACCGTGGCCGGCCGCGGTGCCGGGGATCACGCCGGGAGTCGCTCGCCCGATGACCGACGCGTCGGCGGTCGGTGAGCGCCGCGGGGTGGTGTTGGCCGTCCAGATCACGCCGTCGAAGTAGCGCAACAGGGTGGGGTCCTGCTGGTCCTCGTACCAGCCGGGGCCGGGCGGGGTCATCGGGGGCTGGGTCATGGCGACAGGGTCTCACGTCGACCCGAGAGCCCCGTCGCGGCCACCCGGTTGACCCCGGCCCACCGCGGGCGCAGCATCGGTGGATGGCGATCCGCATGGGCACCCACCTGATGAGCCTCACCGGCGAGCTGCGCTACGAGCCGGTGGCCCGGCGGGTCCGGGCCTCGCTGCACGGTGCGCCGGTGCTCGACACGACCGACGCCGCCGTCGTCTGGGAGCCGCGCCGGCTCGTGCCGATGTACGCCGCGCCGCCCGAAGACCTCGCCGCCACCCTCGTGCCCCGGCCCAGGGTCACGGTGCCCGACAGGCTCCCCCGGTGCTCGGCCCCCTTCACTTCGAGTGGCACCACGGCGCCGGGCAGTCCTACGACCTGGTCGTCGGTGACCACACCGTCGCGGCCGCGGGGTTCGCCCCTGACGACCCTGACCTCGGCGGCCGGGTGGTCGTCGAGTGGGCCCCCTTCGACTGGATGGAGGAGGCGCTGCCCGTCGTGGGCCACCCGCACGACCCGTTCAAGCGGATCGACCTCCTGCCCAGCGAGCGGCACGTGGTCGTGCGCCTCGGCGGGGTGGTGCTCGCCGACACGCACCGGGCGGTCGCCCTGTGCGAGACGTTCCTCCCGACCCGTTGGTACGTCCCCCACGACGACGTCGTCACCGACCTGTTCGTCGGCAGCACCACCACGTCGACGTGCGCCTACAAGGGCCACGCGGCCTATGTCTCGCTCGGCCCGGACGCGGTGCCCGGCATCGGCGCCGAGGGTCACGACATCGGCTGGACCTACCCGCACCCGCTGCACGAGGTGGATGCCGTCAAGGGCATGTTCTGCTTCTGGTCCGAGCGCACCGACCTCGAGCTCGACGGCGAGGCCGTGCCCCGGCCGGTCACCCCGTGGTCGTCCCGCCCCGAGCTGGCCTGAGCGGGTCGGGGCCGAGCACGGCGGCCACGGCAGCCTCGACGACGCCGGGGTCGCCCGAGAACGCGCTGCCCGGTCCTCCGGTCGGCCAGTAGAAGGCGACCTCGTCGATGCCCGCGGCCTCGGCTCGCTCGACGTCGTCGACGAAGGACTCCACGCTCTCGAACGGCCGGTACCCCGCGTAACCGATGAGCACGCACCGGCTGACGGCGTGGCGGTCGCGCCCCAACCGGTCGCAAGCCGCATCGAGCACCCGCCCCTGGTCCTGCACACCCGCCCAGAAGGTCGCCCGATCGGCGCCGGCCACTCCGTACGTGGTCCAGCCGTCGGCATGGCGCGCGGCCACGTCGATCCCCCGGGCACCGTGGGCCGCGACGACCAGCCGCGGCCGGCCCGAGCCGGGTGCGAGTGGCGCGGGCAGGACGCCGTCGAAGCCCAGGTGCTCTCCGCGGTACCCGGTCTCGCCGTCCCACAGCGCCCGCACGGCGGGCACCACCTCACGGAAGCGCCGGCCCAGCTGCGCCGCCGTGGGTCTCGTGCCCGTGTCGGCTTCGGCGTCGTCGGCCGTGCCGGCACCGAGGCCGAGCACGAAGCGGCCGCCGCTGAGGTCCTGCAGGGTCGCCGACACCCGCGCCAGCCACGCGGGCGACCGCACCGCGGCGGACGCGACGAGCGTGCCGAGCCCGATGGTGGATGTGGCTCCGGCGGCTGCCGCGAGGGTGGTGTACCCGTCGGCCCACCAGGTGCCGGCGACGGTGCGGTGGGTCACGTGGTCCGCGGTGTAGGCGGTCGAGACGCCCAGCTCCTCGGCTCGCGTCCAGTGGTGAACCCCGGTGGCCCAGGGGTCCGACTGCAGGATGAGCGTGCCGAGCCGCATCCGCTCAGGATGGCAGGGGCGCCCGACCCAGGGAAGGGGCGTGGCGGCTCAGCGCGCGAGGAGGCGTCCCGCAAGGTCGAGCAGCTCGGCGGCCACGGCATCCGGGTCGACGAGGTGGTGCAGGTGCAGGGCGCCGTCGAGCACCGTCGTGGGCCAGCCGAGCCGCCGCGCGAGGGCGGTCTCCTCGGCGTAGGTGCTGCCCGAGCGCGAGGTAGGCCTGGGGGTGGTCCTGCCAGCCCTCCGGGGCGCCGAGCCGGGAGCGGAAGTAGGCCAACGGCATCCGCTGCTCGTCGGCGCGGATGTCGGCGAGCACCTGCGCGTCGGGGACCACCGTCGCGATGTCGTCGTCGGGCCACCAGCGGGTCCACGGGGGCAGCAGCCCGTCGTCGTCGGCCATCCCGGCGAGGTGGTCGAGCAGGCCCTCCGGGGCCAGGGTCGCGTCGCCGTGCTCGGGTGGCAGGGCGGCGTCGACGTGGACGACGGGGACGTCACCGGCGGCGGCCACGGCGTAGCGGCCGGCGTTGCTGTGGGCGAGCACGAGGTCGGCGCCGTGCGCCGTCACGGCCGCCCGGAACGCGGCCGCGACGGGCTCCGGCGCTGCCGGGGCCTCCGGCACGGCAGCGACGGCGACGCCCCACCCGCGGCGCCGGAGGGCGTCGACGAGCGGGGCGTAGGCGCGAGCCGGCAGCAGCGGGCTCGGGAGGAGGACGGCGGAGCTCACCGGCCCATCGTGCTCACAGGTTGCCGCGGAGGTCCTGCTCGCGCTCGATGGACTCGAAGAGCGCCTTGAAGTTGCCCTTGCCGAAGCCGAGCGAGCCGTGCCGCTCGATGATCTCGAAGAACACCGTGGGGCGGTCGCCGAGCGGCTTGGTGAAGATCTGCAGCAGGTAGCCGTCCTCGTCGCGGTCGACGAGGATCTTGCGCGACTTGAGCTCCTCGACCGGCACGCGCACCTCGCCGATGCGCGCCCGCAGCTCGGGGTCGTCGTAGTAGGCGTCGGGGGTGTCGAGGAACTCCACACCCTCCTTGCGCAGCTCGTCGACGGTGCGCAGGATGTCGTTCGTCGCGAGGGCGAGGTGCTGCGCACCGGGGCCGGCGTAGAACTCGAGGTACTCGTCGATCTGGCTCTTGCGGGCCGCGATGGCCGGCTCGTTGAGGGGGAACTTCACGCGGTGGTTGCCGTTGGCGACGACCTTGCTCATCAGCGCGGAGTAGTCGGTGGCGATGTCGTCACCGATGAACTCGGCCATGTTCACGAAGCCCATGACCTTGTTGTAGAAGCCGACCCACTCGTCCATCTTGCCGAGCTCGACGTTGCCGACGACGTGGTCGAGGGCCTGGAAGAGCCGCTTGGGGGCACCGTCGCGCTTGACGTAGGTCGAGGCGGCGGTCTCGTAGCCCGGGAGGTAGGGGCCGGCGTAGGTGACGCCGTCGACCTCGCGCTGCACCAGGGTGTGACGGGTCTCGCCGTAGGTGGCGATGGCGGCGATGCGCACCTTGCCGTGCTCGTCGCCGACCGTCTCGGGCTCCTGGAGCACGGTGGCGCCCGGCGCGCCGGGCCTGCTCGATGCAGCGGTCGACGTCGGGGACCTCGAGCGAGATGTCGACGACGCCGTCGCCGTGCTTCGCGTGGTGGGCGATGAGCGGGCTGTCGGGGCTGACCGCGCCCTTGAGCACGAACCGGATCGAGCCGGACTTCAGCACGAACGCCTTGTGGTCGCGGGTGCCGTTCTCGGGCCCGGCGTAGGCGACGAGCTCCATGCCCCAGGCGCTCTGGTAGTAGTGCGCGGCCTGGGTGGCGTTGCCGACGACGAGGACGAGGGCGTCCCAGCCGGTGACCGGGAAGGGGTCCTGGTTCTCGTCGTACTCGACGAGGCCGACGAGCTGCTTGAGCTGCTGCAGGTCCAGGCCCGCCTGGCGCTCCTGCTCGGTGAGGTCGAGGTGGCTGGCCGGCGTCGTGGTCGTGTCAGTCATCCGGCCACTGTGCGGGATCCGAGCACGGTGTGCAACAGTTGCCCGCACGGCTGGTCAGGCTGCGCACGGTGTTGCCCGTGAGGGGGTACGACCCGGACAATGTGACCATGGCACGCCAGACCGGGGTGGACCCCCTCGACGCCCGACTGATCGCCCTGTTCACCGACGACCCGCACGTGGGGGTGCTGGGGGCGTCGCGGTCGCTCGGCATCGCCCGCGGCACCGTGCAGGCCCGGCTCGACCGGCTCCAGGAGCGGGGGGTGGTCAAGAGCTTCGCGCCGCAGGTCGACCCCGGGGCGCTGGGCTACCCGGTCACCGCCTTCTGCACCCTGGAGATCCGCCAGCGCCAGGGCCACGCCCCGGTGGTGGCGCACCTGTCGGCCATCCCGGAGGTGCTCGAGATCCACTCGATCACCGGCGTCGGCGACCTCGTCGTGCGCATCGTGGCCCGCGACAACGCCGACCTCGGGCGGGTCATCGACGAGATCATCGACGACACCCACGTGCTGCGTGCCAACACGGCGATCTGCCTGGTCACCCACCTCGACCACCGCACGAGCCCGCTCGTCGAGGCGGCGGCCACCCGCGGATCCGCGGAGGCCGAGGCCGACGGTCGAGAGTAGAGAACACGCCGTGCGGCTCGAGGCCGGCACGGCGTGTTCTCCACTCTCGACGGATGACGCCGCCCCGGGTCAGCCGGTGATCGTGACCGGCGTCCCCGCGCTGGTCAGCCGCCAGTCGACCGAGAAGAACGCCGGCGGGTCGACGACCTTGTTGGTGGTGACCCAGTCGATCAGCAGCTGGCGGATCTCGACCGTGCGGTTGTAGACCACCGGTGCGGCCTTGACGTGCGGGAAGTTGCCGCCGCCGCTCTGCCGGTAGTTGTTGATGGCGACCACGAAGGTCGCGGAGGGGTCGATGGGCGCACCGGCGTAGGAGAGGTTCGTGATGCGTGCACCGGCCGCCACCGAGATGTCGATGTCGTAGGTCAGGTCGGCGTCGAGGCCGCCCATGATGTCGTAGTTGTAGTCGGGGGTGCCGTTCGGCGCCGTCGGCGTCACCGCGTTGGTCACGGCGGAGGCCGGGAACGGCCCGGTGCCGCTGACCTGCTTGAAGTAGGCCGCCGACGTCTCGAGGTAGTCCTTGACCTGCGCGCCGGTCAGCGTGATGCCGAGCAGCGTGTTGTCGTAGATGTACAGACCCGCCACGTCGCGCACGGTCACGTCGCCCGCCGGGATGGCGGCGTCCTTGTTGAACGGCGCGGCGATCGACAGCACCGGCAGGCCCTCCTGCGGGGTGCCCGCCAGAGCGGCCTTCACCGTCTGCGCCTGGACCAGGTTGATGAAGTCCATCGCCGCGGTGTCCTGGTAGCGCGAGGTCGAGGCGGACATCGCCTCGGTGCAGGTGCCGATGACGCTGTTGACGTAGGTGAGCACCTTCTCGTGCGCCGGGCGCACCAGGGCCGCGATCTCGGGGTCCTCGGGCACCGTGTTGGCGTTGAGCAGCGTCGACGCCGAGCGCTTGACCCGCCAGCCGCGGCCGGCGCGGACCAGGTCCAGGTCCATCACCGTGACGCGCATGCCCCAGTAGAGCGGCTCGCTGAGCAGCACCTCCCGGCCGGTGACGGTGTTGGTCACCCTGAGCTCGGGCACCTCGACGTGCGCGTGGCCGACGAGGATCGCGTCGATGTCGGGCACCTGCTCCGCGAGGAGCCGGCTCGCGTTCTCCGGGTAGGGCAGGGCGTCGCCGTAGCTCGACGACGTGGTGGCGCCGGAGTGGCACGACGACGATGACGATGTCGGCGCCTGCGGCCTTCATCCGGGGCACCATGACCTTCGCCTGCTCGACGATGCCGGGGAAGCGCACCTTGCCCTCGACGTTCGCGGCGTCCCAGATCGCCACACCCGGTGTGACCAGGCCGAGGATGCCGACCGTGACCGGCCCCCCGGGCAGGTCGATGGACTTCATGACGTAGGGCGTGAAGATCGGCTCGCCCGTGTTCCAGTCGACCGAGTTCGCCGAGAGCAACGGGTGGTCGCACTGGTCCTCGAAGGCGCGCAGCGTGTCCAGGCCGTAGTTGTACTCGTGGTTGCCGAGCGCGGCCGCGTCGTAGCCCAGCGCGTTCATCGCGGTGGCCATCGGGTGCTTGGCGCCCTGCGTGATCGGCTCGATCTTGGCGAAGTAGTAGGCCAGCGGGGTGCCCTGGATGGTGTCCCCGGCGTCGAGCGTGATGCAGCGGTCGTCGCCGCGCTCGGCTCGCACCGCCTTGATCAGCGTGGCGGCCTTGGCGACGCCGATGTTGTTGGCCTTGCTGTCGGTGTAGGTCGCGTTGCGGAAGTAGTCCCAGTTGTAGACGTTGCCGTGCAGGTCGGTGGTGCCGAGCACGGTGATCCGGAACGGCTTGCCGCCGTTCCCGGGTGAGGAGCCGGCGGGTGCGGCCTGGGCGTCGGTGGCGGCGAAGAGCCCTGCGCCGCCGACCACGGCCATGGTGAGCAGCTGTCGGCGGGAGGCGTCGGTGATGTCTGTAGGAGTCACGATCGGGGACCCTAGCCCGGCATCACGCCCGGCGCGCGTCGAGAGACCGACGAATCGGTGAACGTCGGGTCGGTGCCGCGTCGCGGTCAGCGGCGGCCGACGAACCAGCGCCGGATCCGGGCCACCCGCTCGAGCACCTGCTCGCTCGTGGCGGCCGCGAGCTCGGGCCCGCCGCACGCGCGGCGCAGGTCGAGGTGGATGCTCGCGTGCGCCGCGCCGGTCTTCGACGAGTACGCCGCGACGAGCTTGTTGAGCTCCTTGCGCTGCGCGGCGAGGGCGCGGTGCGCAGACACCGGCGAGGGCCCGGATGTGGTCGCCGCCGCTCCGCGCACGCCCGCCGCCCTGGTCTGCTTCGCCTGCCGCTCGTGGAGCAGGGTGGCCACCTGCTCGGGCTCGAGCAGGCCCGGCAGGCCGAGGTAGTCCTGCTCCTCGTCGGACCCCACGGCGGCGTGCAGGCCGAACTGCTGGGCGTCGAAGAGCACGTGGTCGAAGTGCGCGTCCGACTCCAGTGCCTCGAAGCCGGTCTCCTCCGCGCCGAGTGCCGTCTCGGTGCGGTTGGCCGCGGCCAGCAGGCCCTCCTCCTCGGCCCACAGCGAGGCCTCGGCCTCGTCGGAGGACGGTCGGTTGAGCGCGTGGTCGCGCTCCTCCTCCATCGTGGCGGCGTGGCTGAGGATCACCGGCACCGACGGCAGGAACACCGACGCGGTCTCGCCCCGCCGCCGGGCCCGCACGAACCGGCCGACCGCCTGGGCGAAGAACAGCGGGGTCGAGGTCGACGTCGCGTAGACGCCGACGCACAGCCGCGGCACGTCGACGCCCTCCGACACCATCCGCACGGCGACCATCCACCGCGAGGTGCCCGACGCGAACGACTCGATGCCGGCACGTCGCCCCGGCGTCGTCGGACAGCACGACCGTGGGGTCCTCACCGGTGATGCCGCGCAGGATGCGGGCGTAGGCCCGCGCCGAGGTCTGGTTCGAGGCGATGACCAGCCCACCGGCATCCGGCACGTGGCGGCGCACCTCGCTCAGCCGCTTGTCGGCGGCGGCGAGCACCGAGGGCACCCACTCCCCCTTCGGGTCGAGCGCGGTGCGCCAGGCCTGGGCGGTCATGGTCCTTGGTGAGCGGCTCGCCGAGCCGGGCGGCCACCTCGTCACCGGCCTTGGTGCGCCACCGCATCGCGCCGCCGTAGGCGAGGAAGAGCACCGGGCGCACGACGCCGTCGCGCAGCGCCGCGGCGTACCCGTAGCTGAAGTCCGAGGCCGAGCGCAGGACGCCGTCCGCGCCCATCTCGTAGCGCACGAAGGGGATCGGGTTGGTGTCGGAGCGGAACGGCGTGCCGGTGAGCGAGAGCCGCCGGGTCGCGCCCTCGAACGCCTCGCGGATGCCGTCGCCCCACGACCGCGCGTCACCGCCGTGGTGGATCTCGTCGAGGATGACGAGGGTGGGCACCTCGTCGGTGCGGCGTCGGTGCAGCTGCGGCTTCGAGGCGACCTGCGCGTAGGTCAGGGCGACGCCGTCGTACTCGTGCGACTGCAGGGCGCTGGAGTTGGAGAACGCGGGTTGAGCTGGATGCCCGACCCGACCGGCCGCGTCGGCCCACTGGGTCTTGAGGTGCTCGGTGGGAGCCACGACGGTGACCGCGCGGACCACACCCCGGTCGAGCAGCTCGGTGGCGATCCGCAGGGCGTAGGTGGTCTTGCCGGCGCCCGGTGTGGCCACCGCGAGGAAGTCGCGCCGCTCGCTGCCCAGGTAGGCCTCCAGGGCCACCTCCTGCCACGCGCGCAGCTTCGCGGCGGTACCCCACGCCGCCCGCTCGGGGAAGGCGGGTGACAGGTGTCCGGCGGCAGAGGTACTCATGGGCGAGGGGCAACCATAACCGCCACCGGCGGGGTGACACACCGAGGTCCCCGCCTGTCGTGGCGGGGACCTCGGGTGTGCTATGCGCGACTCACTTGGGTTGCCGCACAGGCGATCTCACTGACGGTAGGCGACGTACGCGTTCTGCATCCGGGTGGCCTGCCCGGCACTGAAGGTGTTCATGCACGAGTCGTCGGTGTAGTCCATGAAGTTCTTGATCGGGTCGGTGCCGGGGGCCGTGCAGGTGTCGCGACCGGTCGGGCAGCCGAACGCCGCCGAGGCCTCCGCCGGGGTGTCGGAGACGGCGTCCCCGGAGCCCGTGCAACCGCCCTGGAACGTGTGGTAGAGGTTCATCCAGTGGCCGATCTCGTGCGTCGCGGTGTCCCCGAGGTTGTACGGCGCGGCCGTGCCGCCCGGGAGCGACTGGTCGAGGATGACGACCCCGTCGTAGGTGTCGTACGTCGCCTTCGGGAAGGTGGCCCAGCCGAGCAGGCTGCCGCCGAGGTTGGCGGTGTAGATGTTCAGGTCACCCATGTCGCCCTTGCGCAGGGCCTTCTTCATGTCCTTCTCGGCCTTCGACCCGCTCCGCAGGCCGGTGTACCAGCGCGAGTTCACCGTGGTGTCGGTGCCGGCGAGGGAGAAGGAGAACCCCGAGCTGGCGTACGCGTTGTTGAGCACGGTCACCTGCTGGCTGATCTGGCTCGCGGTGACCTTGCCCTTGGTGCCGTCGGTGATGACGTGGAAGTAGACCGGGATGGTGCCCCCGGCCGCCGCGAGCGTCGTGCTCCCCTGGGGCACGGCCTGGCCCTTCGCGTTCTTGGTCAGGCCCTTGGCGGCCAGGGCATGCGCGAGGGCCGCCTCGTTGGCGCGCGACCTGCGCCGAGGTGAGCTCGTTGGCGTCCTTCGCGCCACGTGCGGCCCGCGCGTCGGGGGCGCGGGAGATGCACTCCGCCGCGACGGTGGACTCCCCGGCCATGGGCTGGGCCGAGGCAGTGGTGACGGGTAGGGCGAGGCCGGCTGCGCCGAGGGCGAGCGTGGCGAGGACGGTCATGGGACGTGAGGGCATGGGCGGTCTCTTCCGGTCGGGGAAGCCGCCCCCCGCTGGCGCGGCTGGGGGAAATCTAGGCCCGCCGCGGCATGGAGGAGGTCATGCCCGGGCAAAGGCTCGGTAAGACCCCGGACGCGGCGTCCCGCCCGGGTTCTCGCGGTTGCCGCCCGGCTACTCGCCGCCGTCCTGGGGTGCGCGAAGCCCCTCGTAGATCTCCTTGCACGTGGGGCACACCGGGAACCGGTCGGGGTCGCGACCGGGCACCCAGACCTTGCCGCACAGCGCGGTGACCGGCTCACCCGAGAGGGCGCTCTCGAGGATCTTCTCCTTGCGCACGTAGTGCGCGAACCGGTCGTGGTCACCGGGTTCGGCGACCTCGGGGACGGTCTCGGTGCGCTCGAGCACGGCCGTGCGGGTCTGGCGCTGGGGCTCGGGGGCGTTCGGGTCCTCCAGCGGCGGCGTCGTCTCGCTCATCCCCCGAGTCTAGGCGGCCCCGCGGCAGGGACGAGGGTCGCTCAGTTCAGGGACGGGTCGCTGGGGAACCACGCCACCCAGCGCAGCGGCTCGGGCTGGCGGCGCAGCACGCGGCGCCAGAGGTCGTCGGGCTCGGCGGTGAAGACGTCGCCGCTCTCGCTGCCGACGACGAACCAGGAACCGGTCGTGACCTCGTCCTCGAGCTGGCCGGCGGACCACCCGGCGTACCCGGCGAAGATCCGCAGCCCGGCCACCTCGGGCACGACGAGCGTCGGCGGGGTGTCGAGGTCGACCAGGGCCACCGCCCCGAAGAGGCGGCGCACCCCGGTCGGCTCGCGGTGAGTCACCGGGCACGGCCACCAGGCCGAGCGCCGAGTCGAGCTGCACCGGGCCGCCCTGGAAGACCTTCGCGGGCCGGGTCGCGTGCTCCTCCCAGCCGGGCAGCACCGCGTCGACGTCGGCGTCGATGGGCCGGTTGAGCACCAGCCCCTGCGCGCCGTCGTCGTCGTGGTGGAGCACCAGCACCACACTGCGCCGGAAGACGCCCTCCTCGATCTGCGGGGTCGCGACGAGGAGCTGCCCGGTCGTGTGGGTGAGGCTCACCCGTCCATTCTGCCCCGGTGACCACCAGGTCGCCCGGAGCTCTGACGAGGACGTCCACCGCCGAAGGAGCCGTGGCCGCGGTTCGCGGGACGACCGCCCGGGCGGCCACCACGGCGACCGCCGTTCTTGCCGCCCTCGAGGATGGGGCGCCACACGGCATCCGGCACCGGCACGCCGGTCGGGGTGCGGCCACCGAGCGCCTGCATCACCGAGTCACCGGGGGTGACCTTGGCGGTGATCGCCTCGGCCCCGGCGCCCTCGACGATGCGGGTCACCATCTTGCGCTGGTGCGGCAGCGCGATCATGACGACCGCACCCTCCTCACCGGCGCGCGCGGTGCGACCGGCGCGGTGGAGGTAGTCCTTGTGGTCGGTCGGCGGGTCGACCTGCACGACCATGCCGACGTCGTCGACGTGGATGCCGCGCGCGGCGACGTCGGTCGCCACGAGCACGTTCATCGAGCCGTCGCGGAACGCGCCGAGCACCCGGTTGCGCACGGCCTGGGAGAGGCCGCCGTGCAGCGCCGCGGCGAGCACGCCACGGTCGCGCAGCTCGCCGGCGATCCGGTCCGAGCCGAGCTGGGTGCGGGCGAAGACGATGACGCGGCCGCCGCGGCCGGCGAGCTCAGCGGTGAGCGCCTTCTTGTCCTGCGGGTCGATGAGCAGCACGTGGTGGCTCATCGTCGTCACCGAGGCCTGGGCCTCGTCGGTCGAGTGCTGCACCGGGTCGACCAGGTAGCGCTCGACGAGGGTGTCGATGCCCTTGTCGAGGGTCGCCGAGAAGAGCAGCCGCTGGCCGCCCGGGGGCACCTCGTCGAGGATCGCGGTGACCTCGGGCATGAAGCCCATGTCGGCCATGTGGTCGGCCTCGTCGAGCACGGCGATCTGCACGCCACCGAGCTCGACCGCGCCGCGGTCCATCAGGTCGGCGAGCCGGCCGGGGGTGGCCACGAGGATGTCGATGCCCTTGTTGAGCGCCTTGATCTGCGGCTCGTAGGACAGGCCGCCGGCGACCAGCTTGTGGCGCAGGCCGGTGACGTGCACGAAGGGCTCGAGCGCGTCGCTCACCTGCATGGCGAGCTCACGGGTGGGCACCAGGATGAGCGAGCGCGGGCGCTTGCTCTCGGGGCGGGTGCCGTCGGCGAGCCGGGCGATCATCGCCAGGCCGAAGGCCAGGGTCTTGCCCGAGCCGGTGCGGCCGCGGCCGAGCACGTCACGACCGGCGATGGCGTCGGGGATCGTGGCGGCCTGGATGGGGAACGGCTCGGTGATGCCGTCACGGGCCAGCCGCTCGACGAGGCGCTCGGGCACACCGAGGGCGGCGAAGCCGTTGTCCTCGGTCACCTCCTTGGCCGCGCCGGCGTGCGAGGAGTAGTGCGTCCAGGTGTCGGCCTCGGCGCGCTGCGCCTCGGCCTCCTCGAAGCTCACCGGGCCGTCGCCGGCAGGGACGTTGCCGCGGTAGCCGCCGCGGTCGTCGTTGCGACCCTGGTAACCACCCGAGGTGCCACGGTCGTTGCGACCCTGGTAACCACCCGAGGTGCCACGGTCGTTGCGACCCTGGTAACCACCGGAGGTGCCACGGTCGTTGCGACCCTGGTAACCACCGGAGGTGCCGCGGTCGTTGCGACCCTGGTAACCACCGGAGGTGCCGCGGTCGTCACGCTTCTGGCCCTGGTAACCACCCGAGGTGCCGCGGTCGTCACGCTTCTGGTAGCCGCCACGGTCATCGCGACCCTGGTAACCGCCCGAGGTGCCACGGTCATCGCGCTTCTGGCCCTGGTAGCCACCGGAGGTGCCGCGGCCGTCGTGGTTCTGGCCCTGGTAACCACCCGAGGTGCCACGGTCGTTGCGACCCTGGTAACCGCCGGACGTGCCGCGGTCGTCACGCTTCTGGTAACCGCCACGGTCGTCACGGCCCTGGTAGCCACCCGAGGTGCCACGGTCGTCGCGGCCCTGGTAGCCACCGCGGTCACCGGTGCGGTCGGCGCGCCGGCCCTCGTGGCGGTCGCGGCGGGCGGGGTCGGCCACCCTCGGGGCGCGGTCGCGCACGGGGCGCTCACCGCGCTCGAGGCGGGGACGCTCGTCATGGGGTCGGTGCACGTGTCGCTCCTCGCGCGAGTCCGAGACCCAGCGCTTCGGTCGGTCGTCCCGGGCGTCCCGGGTCGAGGGGTTGGTGGTGCGGTTCGAGGTGGGGCGGTCGGACGGACCGGCCGAGTACCTCGACCCGCGGGAGTCACTGCGCGAGTCGTCGCGCGACGGGCGGCCGGAGCCGGCCTGGCGGCGCGGGTCCTCCCGGTCCCAGCGCGGCGAGCGCTCGGCACGGGGTCGCTTGCCGTAGCCGTCGGCCGACTCCGGACGGGCCGAGCGCTTGGGCGCGCTCTTGGGTCCGTCGGGCTGGCCGCGGTGGTGGGCCTTCTTGGGGGCCTTGCGGGCGTCGGACTTCTGGGCAGAGGTCCAACGGGCCTTCTTGGGCCCGGATGCCTTGTTGGGCATGGGGATGTTCACCTGTGTTTCGTCATCGGGTCGGACGTGGACAGACACGTCTTCGAGCCGATGGCGAAAGCGGCGGAACAAGACGAGCCTCGGACGCGGTGGTTCGGGGAACCGTGGTCCGTGGGGCCGGTTCGACGCGTTGGTGTCACCGGCGCACCGGGCGGGATGGGGCGGGGTCACGCTCTGCGACCCCGGCGGACGCGGCCATGCGTCCGAGCACCTCGGTGGACCACCCAGTCTACCAGCGGCGCAGGGTCGTCCTGACCACCGTCGGGTGCCGTGACCCGGGCCACAAGGTCACCCGGGCGGCGGTTCCCGGCGGGCCAGCACGCGCAGCACGTACCCGCCGACGACGACGCCGAGCGCGACCCCGGCGAGGTCGGCGACGGCATCCCAGGGGTCGCCGGAGCGGTGCGGGAGGAACACCGTCTGGACGACCTCGCTGAGCACGGCGTGCACCGCGAAGACGGCCGCGACCACCCCGCGACGGAAGCCGGCGACCACGGCCAGGGCCACCGGTACGAGGAAGATCGTGAGGTGCGCGAGCTTGTCGCCCTGCGGGAACGGCGGCGGCCCCACGCCCTCCGGTGCGTAGAGCACGACGAGCTGGACGGCCACGGCCAGACCGAGCGCGACGAGCAGGCCGGCCCCGCCGCGCCGACGGGTTGCGTTGCCCGCGACCGTGGTCGGGTCCGCCGTGGCCTCGCCCGGCGGAACGCCGCTCACGCCTTCTCGCGCCTGGCCACGGCCGCGCGCACGGCCTCCGCGACGACGTTGCTGACGTCGGGGTGGAAGACGCTGGGGATGATGTAGGTCGCGTTGAGCTCGTCCTCGAGCACGACGTCGGCCAGGGCGTCGGCGGCGGCGAGCAGCACGTCGATGTCGACGTGCGAGACCCCGGAGTCGATCAGGCCGCGGAACACCCCCGGGAAGACCAGCACGTTGTTGATCTGGTTCGCGAAGTCGGAGCGCCCGGTCGCGACGACCGCGGCGTGCCGCGCGGCGAGGTCGGGGTCGATCTCGGGCATCGGGTTGGCCATCGCGAAGACCACGCTGCCCGGTGCCATCGACGCGACGTCGGCCTCGGTGACGATGTTCGGCGCCGAGACGCCGAGGAAGACGTCGGCCCCCCGCATCGCGTCGGACAGCGACCCGGTGACGTTGTCGGGGTTGGTGTGCTCGGCGATCCAGGTGTGGTTCGGGTGCTCGCCCGACAGCACGTCGGCCCGGCCGCGGTGCACCACCCCGTCGACGTCGGCGACGACCACGTGCCGGGCACCCGCGTGCAGGAAGAGCTTGAGGATGGCCGTGCCGGCCGCGCCCGCGCCGCTCATCACCAGGCGCACGTCCTCGAGCCGCTTCCCGACCACGCGCAGGGCGTTGCGCAGGGCGGCGAGCGCCACGATCGCGGTGCCGTGCTGGTCGTCGTGGAACACCGGGATGTCGAGCTCCGCGCGCAGGCGGGCCTCGATCTCGAAGCAGCGCGGCGCCGAGATGTCCTCGAGGTTGATCCCCGCGAACACCGGCGAGATCGCCTTGACGATGCTGATGATCTCCTCGGTGTCGGTGGTGTCGAGGCAGATCGGGAAGGCGTCGATGTCGGCGAACCGCTTGAAGAGCGCCGCCTTGCCCTCCATCACCGGCAGGGCCGCGAGCGGGCCGATGTCGCCCAGGCCGAGCACCGCCGTGCCGTCGGTGACCACTGCGACGGTGTTGCGCTTGATGGTGAGCCGGCGAGCGTCCGCCGGGTTCTCGGCGATGGCCAGGCAGACCCGCGCCACCCCCGGCGTGTAGATCATCGACAGGTCGTCGCGCGAGCGGATCGGCACCTTCGACTCCACCGACAGCTTGCCCCCGAGGTGCAGCAGGAAGGTGCGGTCCGAGACCCGGCCGATCTCGACGCCCTCCACCTCACGCATCCGCGCGACGATGGCGTCGGCGTGCTCCGGGTCGTGGGTGAGCATGGTCAGGTCGATCCGGATCAGGCTCGCCCCGGATGCCGTGACGTCGAGGCCGGTGACCACTCCCCCAGCCGCCTCGATGACACCGGTCATCTCACTGACGGCCGTCGCGCGCGCGGGCAGGACGAGGCGGACGGTGACGGAGTTGGCGATCGACGGGGCGGAGGGCATACGAAGGATTCAACCCGCTACCCGCAGGTAGGAGGAAACGGCTGCCCGCGCGCACCCGCGCGCCCCTACAGTGACGCGCATGTCCGACCACGTGGAAGTCCTCGGTAGCGGCAGCGCGAGCGCGGTGCCGGACGTCGTCGTTCTCGACGCACGGGTGCAGTGCGAGGCGCCCGACGTCGCCGGCGCCCTGGGCGCCACGACCGCACGGGTGACCACGGCGCTGCAGGCCGTGGCCGACCACGGGGTCGCCCCTGCCGACCGGCGCACGACCGGCATCGGCGTCTCCACCCGCTGGGACCGCGAGGGCCAGAAGGTCGTGGGCTACACCGCCCACCAGACCCTCCGCCTCCTCGTCCGCGACCGCGACCGCGTCGGCGACCTCATCCAGACCCTGGCCGGCGCCGCGGGCGACGCCTTCGGGCTCGACGGGGTCACCCTCGAGGTGGCCGATCCGGCGCCGTTGCTCGAGCGGGCGCGCACCGCGGCCTTCGAGGACGCCCGCGCCAAGGCAGAGCAGTACGCCGCGCTCGCCGGCCGTCGCCTCGGCCCGGTGCTGCGGGTGGTCGAGGAGCCCGACCGCGGGATGCCGGTCCCCCGGTTCGCCGCGAAGGCCGCCATGGACGTCGGCGGCGCAATGCCCGTCGAGGCCGGCGAGTCGACCGTCAGCGCCACGGTCACCGTCCGCTTCGGGCTGGGCTGAGCCGTGAGCTGGGTCGACGCCCTGGGGTGGCTGGGCTCCGCCCTGCTCATCTACTCCCTGCTCCAGGCCCGGATCCTGCGGCTGCGGGTGCTCAACACGGTGGCCTGCGTCATCCTCATCGTGTTCAACGCCCTGGTCGGGGTCTGGCCGATGGTGGCCATGAACGTCGTGCTGGCGGGAATCAACATTGTCTTCATCGTGCGGATGCTGCGCGAGCGCGACGACGACCAGGCCTATGCCGTGCTCCCGGTGCACGAGCACGACGCCTACCTCACGCACTTCCTCGGGGTGCACCGCGCCGACATCGACACCTTCTTCCACGACTTCTCGGCCGGCAGCGACACCGGGCGCTCGACCTACCTCGTGCAGCACGGTGACGAGACGGCCGGTGTCATCGTGGTGCGCGACGAGGGCGACGGCGTGGCCCAGGTCGAGCTCGACTACGTGACACCGCGGTTCCGTGACTTCAGCCCCGGCGAGTTCGTGTTCCGGCGCTCCGGGCTGTTCCGCGACCGCGGCTTCACGCAGGTGCTCACCCCGCCAGGGATGGTCGCCCCGTACTACGAGCGGGTGGGCTTCGCACGGCACGACGACCGCTACCGCCTCGACCTGGCCTGAGCGCGCGCACGGGCTCGCGCACGGTGACACCGTGGTCGATGGAGCAGCGCCGCGGTACTAGACTCACGTTGTTACTACGTGACGTAGTACGAACCGCGAGGAGGCGGCAGCCATGGCCCAGCTCGTCCACGACTTCGAGGCCGGCAGCATGGGCCAGAAGGACCTGTTGGGGGGCAAGGGCGCCAACCTCGCCGAGATGACCCGACTCGGCATCCCGGTGCCACCGGGGTTCACGATCACGACCGACGCCTGCCGCGCCTACCTCGCGTCCGGCACGGCGCCGGCCGAGCTCTTCGCGGAGGTCGACGACCACCTCGAGCGGCTCGAGGCCCGGATCGGTCGCACGCTGGGTGACGGCGAGGACCCGCTGCTGGTGTCGGTGCGCTCGGGCGCGAAGTTCTCGATGCCCGGGATGATGGAGACCGTCCTCGACATCGGCCTCGGCGACGCGTCGGTCGAGGGGCTGTCCCGGCAGACCGGCAACCCCCGCTTCGCCTGGGACTCCTACCGGCGCCTGGTGCAGATGTACGGCAAGACCGTGCTGGGCCTCGACGGCGACCGGTTCGAGGACGCCATCGACGCGGCGAAGGCCGCCAAGGGCGTCTCCTCCGACGTCGACCTCGACGCCGACGACCTGCGTGCCCTCGTGGCCTCCTTCAAGCAGATCGTCGCCGAGGACGCCCGGTCGCCCTTCCCGCAGGACCCGCGCGAGCAGCTGCGCGGCGCCGTGCTGGCCGTCTTCGACTCGTGGAACTCCGACCGCGCGGTCCTCTACCGCCGTCGCGAGCGCATCCCCACCGACCTCGGCACGGCGGTCAACGTCCAGGCCATGGCCTTCGGCAACCGCGGGGCCTCGTCCGGGTCGGGCGTCGCCTTCACCCGCGACCCGTCCACGGGCGCGGTGGGCGTCTACGGCGACTACCTGCAGGACGCCCAGGGCGAGGACGTCGTGGCCGGCATCCGCAACACCCTGCCGCTGGCCGACCTGGAGTCGATCGACAAGAACAGCTACGACGAGCTGCTCGCGATCATGCGCCGGCTCGAGGAGCACTACCGCGACATGTGCGACATCGAGTTCACCATCGAGCAGGGCCACCTGTGGATGCTGCAGACCCGGGTCGGCAAGCGCACCGCTGCCGCGGCGTTCCGCATCGCCGTCGACCTGGTCGACGAGGGCGTCATCACCGAGGAGGAGGCCCTGATGCGGGTCACCGGTGACCAGCTCGCCCAGCTGATGTTCCCCCGCTTCGACCCCGAGGGCGCCCGGTCGCTGCTCGCCACGGGGATGAGCGCCTCACCGGGCGCGGCCGTGGGAGTGGCGGTCTTCGACTCGGATGCCGCCGTGCGGATCGCCGCCGAGGGCACGCCCGTGATCCTCGTGCGCCGTGAGACCAACCCCGACGACCTGCACGGCATGGTCGCGGCGGCCGGCATCCTCACCAGCCGCGGAGGCAAGACCTCGCACGCGGCCGTCGTGGCGCGCGGCATGGGTCGCACCTGCGTCTGCGGCGCCGAGACCCTCGAGGTCGACACGAAGGGCAAGCAGTTCAGCACCCCTGACGGCAGCGTGGTGCGCGAGGGCGACACCCTGTCGATCGACGGCTCGACCGGCGAGGTCTTCCTCGGCGAGGTCGCCGTGCGTCCCTCCCCGGTGGTGCGCTACTTCGAGGGCACCATGTCGGTCGGCGAGGGTGGCCCGGTGGTCGCCGCCGTCGACCGGCTCATGGCAGTCGCCGACAAGCACCGGCGGATGCAGGTGCGCGCCAACGCCGACAACGCGCCGGACGCCGCGCGGGCCCGGCGGTTCGGCGCCGAGGGCATCGGCCTGTGCCGTACCGAGCACATGTTCCTCGGTGCGCGCCGTGAGCTCGTCGAGCGGTTGATCCTGGCCGAGGGTGTCGAGGACCGCCAGGTCGTGTTCGACGAGCTGCTCCCGTTGCAGCGCGCGGACTTCATCGAGATCTTCGAGGCCATGGACGGACTGCCCGTCACGGTGCGCCTGCTCGACCCGCCCCTGCACGAGTTCCTCCCCGACTTCACCGAGCTGTCGGTCAAGGTCGCCGTGGCCGAGGCCACGGGGCAGCCGCACGACACCGACTCGCTGCTGCTGCTCGCCGTGCACCGGCTGCACGAGGAGAACCCGATGCTCGGCCTGCGCGGGGTGCGCCTCGGCATCGCCATCCCCGGCCTGTTCGAGATGCAGTCCCAGGCGATCCTCGAGGCCGCGGCCATCGTGGCCGAGGGGGGCGGCCACCCACTGCCCGAGATCATGGTCCCGCTCGTCGGGGCGGTCGAGGAGCTGCGCAACATCCGCGCCGAGATCGACGACGCCGCCCACCGGGCGCGCGAGAAGCACTCGGTGCACCTCGACCACCTCGTCGGCACCATGATCGAGCTGCCTCGTGCCGCCCTGACCGCGGGTGACATCGCGCAGGTGGCGGACTTCTTCTCGTTCGGCACCAACGACCTGACCCAGACGACCTGGGGCTTCTCGCGTGACGACGTCGAGTCCAGCTTCTTCTCTCGGTACATGGAGGCCGGCATCCTCGGGGTGTCGCCCTTCGAGACCATCGACCGGCAGGGGGTCGGGCGCCTGGTGCGGATCGGCACCGACGAGGGGCGCGCCCGCAAGCCCGGCCTCAAGGTCGGCGTCTGCGGCGAGCACGGGGGCGACCCCGAGTCGGTGCACTACTTCGAGGAACGCGGCCTCGACTACGTGTCGTGCTCGCCGTTCCGGGTGCCGGTGGCGCGGCTCGAGGCAGGCCGGGCCGTGCTGGCTGCGGCCTCCTCCGGCGACTGACCCTGGCGCTCGGCCCGGGTGAGCGCGACCGCGCATCGCGGCAGCCACGACGACGGCCCGGTCCCGCCGAGGCGGGACCGGGCCGGTCGCTGGAGTCGTGGGAGCGAGTCCGTGGTGGAGGTGGCGGGAATCGAACCCGCGTCCACTGACGGAACACCAGGGCTTCTCCGGGTGCAGTGCGCTAAGGATTTTCTCGGCCCCAGCGCTCGCGCGCACACGTCCGCTGACAGGCCCAGTCGAGTAAGAGTCCCGCGCCGTCCCCCGACATGACGACGCAGCAAGATCTCTAGATGACGCTGGTTACTGAGTCGAGATCGAACTCAGGCCAACGGACTTCGAGGCCCGCCTCAGGCGGCGAGGGCGAAGTCGGTGCGCTTGGAATCGGCACCTGTTGGTTTGCACGGATCGTTTACGAGATAACCGTGCGTCCTCGACCCGCTTCCCCATGGCCTACCGACCAATGTCGAAACCGATCACCCCCCTGAGGGGGCTCACTCCCACGCTGTGCAGTTGTGTCCGGTCGCCGCCGAGGCGTCGACCGGTTCGTTGCCAGTATGCCGTCCAACGGCCCGCCGCCCTAACGGATTCCCCCGACCGTGCCGACCGCTCAGCGAGCCGGGCCCCGCGTGGACCGACCGGTCACCGGCTTCGTCGCCACCTTCGGGGTGCCGCGCGGCCTGCTCTCGGGGGACGCGCCGTCGGGCGGGGCGCCGTCCGGTTCCGGGGTGCTCGACGGGGTGGGGCTCGGTGGCGGATCCGTCGGGGTCGGGGTGGGCGTGGTCGGCTCCGGGGTGGGCGTCGGCGTGCTCGGCGGCGGCGTGGACGACTCGCTCGGGCGCGGCGTGGGCGTGGGGGTCGAGGTGGGAGTCGGGGTCGGCGTCGGCATGATCGTCATCGGCGGGGCGGTGGGCCCGATCGGTGGCAGGCCGTCGGGTTGGTCCGTGGACCAGATCGATGCCGTGGCGCCGCCATGGACCGTCGTGGTCCCCACGGTCGAGCCCCGGAAGCCAGAGGACCCGCCCTCGGTCACGCTCGTCGACACCCCTGACGGGTCGGTGTCGTCGGTGTCGAGCTCGGCCGGCCCACCGGCCACGAAGGTCATCACGGTGACAGCGAAGAGCCCACACCCTGCGACGCCGAGCGCCTGCAGGATGTTCGCTGCACCTCCCCGCACCGGTTTCCGGGCACCATGCCGGGCGGCCCCTGCTGCCATGGCGACAAGCCTAGACCCGGGGAACGGCGGGCCTCAGCGGCGCGTGTGCACGTTCTCCGGGTCGTGTGGCGCACGGGTGTGCAGGCGCACCGAATGACGCGTCCCGCCGACGTCGACCGCATATCCTGCGGCGGTCAGGTCGCTGCGCGGAACGGGTCCACCATCTGGATCCCACACCCAGGTGAGCCCGACCGTGGCCCCCAGGGTCGCGCTCGGGGCGGCGCTGGTCACCTGACCGACCGGTCGGCCGTCGCGCAGCAGCAGCTCGCCACCCCACAGGACGGTGCGCGGGTCGTCGACGACGAACGAGGCGAGCCGCCGCGGCGGACCCTCGGCCCGCTGCCGCTCCACCACGTCGCGGCCGACGAACGCCCGGTCCCCGGCCAGGTCGCAGGTGAAGGTCAGGCCCACCTCGACGGGGGTCCGGTCCGGGCCGAGCTCGGGGCCGAAGGCGCGGTAGCCCTTGTCGAGGCGCAGCGCGTTGATCGCGGAGTAGCCGGCAAGGCGCAGGCCCAGGTCGGGGCCGGCCTCGACGAGGCGGTCCCACACTCCGGTGGCCAGCTCGCTCGGCACGGTCAGCTCCCAGCCCAGCTCCCCCACGTAGGTCATCCGCGTGGCACGCACCGTGGCCGGGCCCAGGTCGAGGAGCCGGCTGGTCGCGAAGGGGAAGGCGTCGGTCCGCAGGTCGGCGCTGGTGAGCCGCCCGAGCAGCTCGCGCGAGTGCGGGCCCATCACGCCGAACACGGCGTGCGCCGTCGTGACGTCCTCGATGACCACCCGCCAGCCCGCAGCCACGTGGCGCCGCAGCCAGTCGGCGTCGCGCACCGGTGAGGCGGCACTGGTCACCCACAGCCACTCGTCGTCCGCCACCCGGGTCGCCGTGACGTCGGCCTCGTAGCCCCCGCGCGCGTTGAGCACCCCGGTGTAGACGGCGGAACCGACCGGCCGGTCGACGTCGGCGGTGCACACGAGGTGCAGCAGGGCGAGGGCGTCGGGCCCGTGCACCCGCAGCTTGCCGAACGACGTCTGGTCGAACAGGGCGACGGCGCCGCGGGTGGCGCGCTGCTCGTCATCCACCCAGTCGTGCCACTGTTGGCGCCCCCAGCCGTACGTCGCCGCCCGGTCGGGACGTGAGACGCCCTGGGGAGCGACGTGGTTGGGGCGCTCCCACCCCATCTTCGAGCCGAACCACGCACCTGCGGCCTCGAGCCGGTCGTGCACGGGAGAGCAGCGGAAGGGCCGGGCCGAGGTCAGCTCACGGTTCGGCCAGGGCACCGCGTAGTGCAGGCCGAGCACCTCGCTGACCCGTTCGCGCAGCCAGGGGGTGCTCGAGTGGAAGGGCGCGAACCGGCGCACGTCGACCAGCGCCAGGTCCTCCTGCGGCTCGCCCGCCACCACCCACTGCGCGAGCGCTCGGCCGGCGCCACCCGCCGACGCGATGCCGACCGAGTTGAACCCCGCCCCCACGAAGAAGCCGGCGACGTCGGGCGACTCGCCCAGGATGAACTGGTTGTCGGGCGTGAAGCTCTCGGGGCCGTTGTAGAACTTGCGGATGCCGGTTCGCTCCAGGACGGGCAGGCGGTGCACGGCGCTCTCCATGAGCACCGAGAAGTGCTCCCAGTCCTCGTCGAGCAGCTGGAACTCGAACGGGTGGGGGATCTCCTCGGGCGAGACCCAGGGCTTCGCCTCTGGTTCGAACCCACCCACGACGAGGCCGCCGACCTCCTCCTTGACGTAGGTCCAGCCGTCCGGGTCGCGCAGGATCGGCAGGTCGCGGTGGACCCCCTCGACCTGGTCGGTCACGACGTAGAAGTGCTCTGCCGAGTGCAGGGGCACCCCGACGCCGGCCATCGCGCCCACCGCCTTGGCCCACTGGCCGGCACAGTTCACGACGACCTCGCACTCCACGTCACCGTGGTCGGTGCGCACGCCGCGCACCCGTCGACCACCCGGTGCGGCCGGATCGGCAACCACGTCGAACCCGGTGACCCGCACCCGTTCCCGCACGCCGACACCGAGCTGGCGGGCGCCCCTCGCGAGCGCCTGGGTGGTGTCGGTCGGGTTCGCCGTGCCGTCGCCGGGCAGCCAGATCGCACCGGCGAGGTCGTCGGTGCGCAGCAGCGGGTACCGCTCTCCCGCCTGCGCCGCGGTGAGCAGCTCGCACTCCAGGTCGTAGGCGGCGGCGGTCGCGGCCGTGCGTCGCAGCGCCGTCATCCGGTCGTCGGTCCGGGCGACGATCAGGCCACCGCACTGCTTGTAGCCGGTGCCCAGGCCGGTCTCCGCCTCGAGCCGCTGGTAGAGCTCCGCGGAGTACTGCACGAGGCGGGTGCCGCTCTCGCTGGCCCGCAGCAGCCCGACCAGCCCGGCCGCGTGCCACGTCGTGCCGCACGACAGGGTGCCCTGCTCGAGCAGCAGCACGTCGGTCTCGCCGAGATGGGCCAGGTGGTAGGCCGTCGAGGCGCCGACGATGCCGCCCCCGACGACGACCACCCGGGCCCGGGTGGGCAGCGGCGGCGCGGTCGTCGACGCACTCATCGGGCCGCGGCCCGAGCGAGCAGGTCGTCGAACCGTGGGCTGCCGGCCAGGGCCCGCGCCGGCTCGAGCTTGTCCATCGACCACTCCCAGAAGTCGTAGTCGAGTGGGCTGGTGCCGTCCTGGATCATCCCCCACAGCGTCCACCCGTAGCGCGCCATCCACCCCCAGAGCTCGGCCCGCGCGACGAGGGCCTCGTGGTGGCCGCCGTAGTAGGCCGCACACAGCTCCACCAGGGCGTCATCGCCGAGAGCGGCCTCCGCCACGATGTCGCCCAGCTCGAACGAGGGCTCGTTCATGCCGGAGTACTCGTAGTCGATGATCCGCAGGTCACCGCCGTCGTCGATGACGTTCGCCGCGAGCAGGTCGTTGTGGCAGGGCACGAGCGTCTCGGGCGCGAGGGTGAACACCTGCTCGACCCGCTCGGCGAACGGCTCGAGCTCGAGGTAGCCCGGCGGCATCCGGAACCCGCGTTCGCGCACGATGGTGAGGTAGCTGCGGCGCAGGGCGAACATGTCGAACCGCCCGACGAAGGGCGGACCGGCGTGCAGCCGGTGCACCGCCGCTGCGAGCCGAGCGAGGTTGGCGGCGACGTCGGCGTCGACCCAGGTGCGGCCGGGCAGGAACCCCACGACCATGACCCCGCGGCCCTCGAGGTAGTCGACGACCGGCGCCCCGACCCCGGCGGCGGCGGCCGCGAGGGTGTTGACGTGCTCGCAGTGCCGGTCGACACCGAGCAGCCCGGTCTCGGGGGCGGAGACCCGCACCACGACGTCGAGCCCGGTGTCGGTGCGCACCCGGTAGTTGGTGTTGGTCAGGCCACCGGGCAGGGGCGTCACGTGACGCCCCTGCCCGGTGAGGACGGGTATGCCGTCGAGCAGCTGGTCGAGGTCGCTCACCGTGGCGATCTCGTCAGGGCAGCGGGTCCCCGGTCCTCCGTCGTGCGCCTCGCCGCCGTGCGCCGACTTGCCGTGGTGCTCCATCGCGATCTCGTCCGCGGCGGTGACCCCCTCGGGCAGGTCGATCGTGGTCTTCGGGCCGGTGAACCACTTCTTCGCGGAGAGGTGCCAGCCGATCCACAGCGCGAGGAGCGCGCCGATCACGACGATCGGCGTGTAGTTGACGGACTTCCAGGCGAAGTCGTCATCGAACGGGTTGCGCCGCCGGGGCGTCGGGAGGAGGGCCACGACCGAGGTGATGGCGATCTCGGCGATGGCGAGCGGCGCCATCCACTTCCACTTGGTGCCGAGGTTCCACTTGCCCTGCTTGAAGGCGGAACCGGCGCGCCAGCGCAGGAAGATCGGGATGGCGAACGCGACGTAGAGGCCGACGACGCCGATGGAGACGACGGCGAAGAAGGCGATCGGCAGGAAGACCGGCGCGTCGTCGGTGCCGATGTTCACCTTGAACAGGGCGGGGAGGGTGAGCAGCGATCGCGACGACCGCCGAGAGGATGACGCCGTTCACCGGCACCCGGGTCTTCGACAGCTTGGACCAGTGCTCGGGCCCCGGGCACCGCGCCGTCGCGGCTGAAGGCGAACAGCATCCGCGACGTGGACGTCATGCACGCGGTGGTGCAGAAGAACTGGCCGACGGTGGAGATGAACAGGATGATCGCCGCCCACTTCCCGGTGGGCAGCGCCTGGTCGAAGATCGTCACGACCGCGCCGCCGCCCGCGCTCACGCCGTCGGCGTCCTGCACGGCGAACAGGAAGGTGAGCAGGAGGATCCAGCCGCCGATGGCCGAGTAGAAGATCGAGCGCCAGATGCCCTTCGCGGCCGAGTTGGCCGCGCCCTGGGTCTCCTCGGACAGGTGGGCGGAGGCGTCGTAGCCGGTGATCGTGTACTGGGTGAGGATGGCGGAGATCGGTAGCACGTAGAGGAGGAAGCCGGCCTCCGCTCGTCTCGCCGCCGAAGAACCCGGTGTTGTTGACCACCCGGCCGAAGACGTCGCCGACGCTCACGTGGTTGTCGGGGATCAGGCAGAGGATGCCGATGATGATCGCCGCGCCGAACACGTGCCACCAGACCGAGATGTTGTTGATCCGGGCGAGCAGCCTGCTGCTGAAGATGTTGACGAGCGCAACGAGCACCAGGATGACGACGAAGTAGATGAACACCCGGTTGAGGTCACCGGAGGTGTAGCTCGCGTCAAGGCGCCCAGCGTGAGGTCGAGGAACGTGGCGGTGCCGTAGGCCACCGACGCGTCGATCGCGAGCAGGCCGATGAGGTTGAGCCAGCCGGTGTAGTACCCGGCCTTGGCGCCGCCGAGCTTGCTCGCCCACCAGTAGATGCCTCCCGACGTCGGGTAGGCCGAGACCAGCTCGGACATGCAGAAGCCGATGAGGAGGATGAAGGCCGAGACGATCGGCCATCCCCAGGCGATCGCCGCGGGCCCGCCGTTGTTCCAGCCGACCGCGAAGGTCGTGAAGCAGCCGGCGAGGATCGAGATGATCGAGAACGAGATCGCGAAGTTCGAGAATCCGGACCAGCGTCCGGTTGAGCTCCTGCTTGTAGCCGAGGTCGGCGAGCATCTGCTCGTCGTCGTTCAGGTGCACTGCCACGGTTGCTCCCATGCGTCCGGCCGGCCCGGACGTGACCGGCGTCATAGTGGTGCGACGAGGGCGATGCTAGGGGCAACCGCGCGCAATTGGTATGGGTTAGGGCCATTTATCGCCGCCCGGGCGTGGCGCCGTCCGCCTACGGATTCCGCAGGCAGGACAGCCCGGGCCGGGAGGTGTCCGCGTCACTAGGCTGCACGCAACCGGCTCCGCCGCCGGGTGACGTGCCCACCCCGACCGGGAGGTCCCCACCGTGTTCGCCAAGATCCTCGTCGCCAACCGTGGTGAGATCGCCGTCCGGGCGTTCCGGGCGGCCACCGAGCTCGGTGCGAGGACGGTCGCCGTCTTCCCGCACGAGGACCGCAGGTCCGAGCACCGGCTCAAGGCCGACGAGTCCTACCAGATCGGCGAGGAGGGCCACCCGGTCCGCGCCTACCTCGACCACGAGAACATCGTGCGGGTCGCCGTCGAGTGCGGTGCCGACGCGATCTACCCGGGCTACGGCTTCCTCTCCGAGAACCCCCTGCTGGCCGAGGCCTGCGAGGCCAACGGAATCACCTTCATCGGGCCGCCGGCAGCCGCGCTGCACCTGGCGGGCAACAAGTCGCGCGCCATCACGGCGGCCCGTGCCGCCGGCCTGCCCACCCTCGAGAGCGCCGAGCCGACCGACGACCTCGACACCCTGGCCGCGGCGGCCGAGGGCATCGGCTTCCCGGTGTTCGTCAAGGCGGTCTCCGGCGGCGGTGGGCGCGGCATGCGGCGGGTCGACGACCCCTCGACGCTGCGCGAGTCGCTCGAGGCGGCCCAGCGCGAGGCGGATGCCGCGTTCGGCGACCCGACGCTCTACCTCGAGCAGGCGGTGGTCAACCCGCGGCACATCGAGGTGCAGGTGCTCGCCGACTCCACCGGCACCGTGCTGCACCTCTTCGAGCGCGACTGCTCGGTGCAGCGCCGCCACCAGAAGGTCGTCGAGATCGCGCCGGCGCCCAACCTCGACCCCGACACCCGGGCGCAGATGTGTGCCGATGCGGTGCGCTTCGCCGAGTCGATCGGCTACCTCAACGCGGGCACGGTCGAGTTCCTCCTCGGTGAGGACGGGCGCTACGTCTTCATCGAGATGAACCCCCGCATCCAGGTCGAGCACACCGTCACCGAGGAGGTCACCGACGTCGACCTCGTCGTGGCCCAGATGCGCATCGCGTCGGGCGAGACCTTCGACGACCTCGACATGCGCCAGGAGGACATCTACGTGCGAGGGGCCGCACTGCAGTGCCGCATCACCACCGAGGACCCCGCCAACGGGTTCCGCCCGGATGCCGGGCAGATCACCGTCTACCGCTCGGCCGGGGGCGGCGGGGTGCGGCTCGACGGTGGCACGGTGTTCGTCGGGGCCCAGGTCAGCCCGCACTTCGACTCGATGCTCGTCAAGCTCACCTGCCGCGGCAGCTCCTTCCCGATGGCGGTGCGTCGCGCGCGAAGAGCGTTGGCGGAGTTCCGCATCCGCGGCGTCTCGACCAACATCCCGTTCCTCGAGGCGGTCCTCGCCGACCCGGTGTTCCAGCGCGGCGAGGCGACGACCAGCTTCATCGACGAGCGACCCGAGCTGCTCGTGGCCAAGATGGGCGGCGACCGCGGCACCAAGCTGCTCACCTACCTCGCCGACGTCACGGTCAACCAGCCGCACGGCCCGGCCACCACCTACCTCAAGCCACGCACCAAGCTGCCGGCGCTCGACCGCGAGGCACCCGTGCCCCCGGGCTCGCGAGACCTGCTGGTGCGCGTGGGCCCGGCCGAGTTCGCCCGGCAGCTGCGCGAGCGCACCGACGTGCCGGTCACCGACACCACCTTCCGCGACGCCCACCAGAGCCTGCTGGCCACCCGGATGCGCACGCGCGACCTGCTCCACGTGGCCGGGCACGTCTCGCGGCTCACCCCCGAGCTGCTGTCGATGGAGGCGTGGGGCGGGGCGACCTACGACGTCGCGCTCCGCTTCCTCTCCGAGGACCCGTGGGAGCGGCTGGCCCTGCTGCGCGAGGCGATGCCCAACATCCCGCTGCAGATGCTGCTGCGCGGCCGCAACACGGTGGGCTACACGCCCTACCCCACCAAGGTCACCGATGCGTTCGTGCACGAGGCCGCGCGCACCGGGCTCGACATCTTCCGGATCTTCGACTCGCTCAACGACGTGTCCCAGATGCGCCCGGCGGTCGAGGCGGTGCTCGACACCGGCACCGCCGTCGCCGAGGTGGCCCTGTGCTACACCGGCAACCTGCTCGACCCGCGCGAGGAGCTCTACACCCTCGACTACTACCTGCGCCTCGCCGAGCAGATCGTCGACACCGGCGCCCACGTGCTCGCCATCAAGGACATGGCCGGGCTGCTCCGTGCGCCGGCTGCGACCAGGCTGGTCACGGCGCTGCGGGCGAACTTCGACCTGCCGGTGCACCTGCACACCCACGACACCGCCGGTGGCCAGATCGGCACGCTGCTGGCCGCGATCGACGCGGGTGTCGATGCCGTCGACGCCGCCTGCTCCTCGATGTCGGGCACCACGAGCCAGCCGAGCCTGTCGGCCCTGGTCGCCGCCACCGACGGCACCGACCGCCCCACCGGCCTGGACATCGACAAGGTGTTCTCGATGGAGCCGTACTGGGAGGCCGTGCGCCAGCTCTACGCGCCCTTCGAGTCGGGACTGCCCTCCCCCACGGGTCGCGTGTACTTCCACGAGATCCCCGGTGGCCAGCTGTCGAACCTGCGCCAGCAGGCGATCGCGCTGGGGCTCGGTGACCGGTTCGAGGACATCGAGGACATGTACGCCGCGGCCAACCGCATCCTGGGCAACCTGGTCAAGGTGACGCCGTCGTCCAAGGTGGTCGGCGACCTCGCCCTGGCCCTCGTCGGCGCCGGCGCCGACCCGGCCGACTTCGAGGAGAACCCGACGAAGTACGACATCCCCGACTCGGTGATCGGCTTCCTCGAGGGCGAGCTGGGTGACCCGCCCGGCGGCTGGCCCGAGCCCTTCCGCACCAAGGCCCTGCAGGGCCGGCACGCCAAGCCGCGGGTCACCGAGCTCACCGACGAGCAGGAGGCGGCGCTCGGCGTCGAGCCGCGCCGCACCCTGAACCAGCTGCTGTTCCCCGGACCCACCAAGGAGTTCGAGGACAGCCGTGAGCGCTTCGGCAACCTCTCGGTGCTGGGCACCATCGAGTTCCTGCACGGCCTGGAGCAGGGCAGCGAGTACGAGGCCGAGATCGAGGCCGGCAAGCGGCTGCTGCTCGGCATCAGCTCGGTCGGTGACGCCGACCGGCAGGGCATGCGCACCGTGATGTGCACGCTCAACGGCCAGTTCCGGCCGATCCAGGTGCGCGACCGCTCGGTGACGGCCGACATCAAGGCCGTCGAGAAGGCCGACCCGTCGCGGGCCGGTCACGTGCCCGCTCCCTTCTCCGGCGTGGTCACCCCGGCGGTCGCCGAGGGCGACACCGTCGAGGCCGGCGGCGTCGTCGCGACGATCGAGGCGATGAAGATGGAGGCCAACATCACCAGCCCGGTCAGTGGCACCGTCGAGCGGCTCGCGATAGGTGGCCACCAGCAGGTCGAGGGCGGCGACCTCCTCCTCGTCATCACCCAGGCCTGAATTCGGCCGCCCGGGCGCGAAAGCCCCGCCGGCCCGCGTGCACTCGTACGGTGGAAGGACCTGCATCGGTCAAGAAGCGGCTCGGTGCTCCGATTTCACGAGTGAATGGAGAGCGACATGGGCGTTGGGGACAAGATGGAGAACATGAAGGACGACCTGGCCGGCAAGGGCAAGGAGGCCGCGGGCAAGGCGACCGACAACGAGCGCCTCGAGGCCGAGGGCCGTGTCGACCAGTCCGAAGCCGACATGAAGCAGGCCGGCGAGAAGGTCAAGGACGCCTTCAAGAACTGACACCGAACCACGAGGGGCCGCTCCCGCACGTGCGGGGGTGGCCCTTCGTCGTCGGTGCTACCAGCTGCCGCCCGACGAGCCGCCGCCACCACCGCCTGAGAAGCCACCACCGCCGCTGAACCCGCTCGAGCCGGACGAGCCCGGCGTCGACACGAAGGTTCCGGCCGCCACGGTGGAGAAGGAGTCCATGCTCGACGCGACCTCGTGGAAGCCGCCGGACGACCAGCTGCCGACGTACCAGGTCGGGCTCGCGAACGAGTGCCCGGCCGCGGCGGCGGCCGCAGCCACCTCCTCGAACACCCCGGCCCAGCGGTCGGCCAGGCCGAAGACGATGGCGTAGGGCAGGAACCGGCTGAAGAGGTCCTGGGCCTCCTCCCAGCGGATCTGGTTGGCCTCGGCGGTGGCGATGTACTGCTGGAAGCCGCGGGACTGCGCCAGGATCGCCGACCCCTGGGCGGTGCGCGCCGCCATCCGCTTGCCGAGGAAACGGACCAGCAGACCGGCGACCACCCCGCCGGCCACGAGCAGCCAGGCCGGGTTGAACGGGAACCCGGCGTCCTGGTAGACCGCGGACAGCGGACCGGCGCCGAAGAACGCGAACAGCAGCGAGCCGGCGAGCACGAAGGTGCCGAAGCCGACCCAGCCCGACCGCTGTCGCTCCGGACTGCGGCGGAACCACCCACGCTGGACGACCTCGTCGTACATGAGCCGCTCCACGGCATCCAGCGTGGGCTTGAAGTGGTTCTTCAGCTGGGAGAGCGCGATGCGGTCGCCACCCGAGAAGATCGCGTCGACGAGCAGCTGCTCGTAGGGCGCCAGCGCGGTCGCGGTGGCCGGCGGCGCGGTGCGGGTGAGCACCCAGTCGTCGGCCCGGAACACCCCCTGGTCGTCGCGGGCGATCTGCAGGTGCCCGCGCACGGCGAGGTCGACGATGGTCGAGGTGATGTCGACGAGGTTGACCTCCTCGTCGAGGATCGTGCCGACCATGCCGGGCTGGACGCCGGGCGGCGGGGTGAACTGCACGGCGACCGTGGGGGTGGGTCCACCCACCACGACCGGCACCTGCTGGTCGACACCGGGCGTCAGGCCCGGGGTGAGGCCCGCGTACTGCTCGTCGCGGCCGCGGCTCCAGACGAGCAGGCCCATCAGGGCACCGGCGAGCAGCGGCACCAGCACGGCGAGGCCGATGGTCAGCCAGCCGAGCGCGCGAGCCAGGCCCGGACTGACGACGGCGCCCGAGCCGGCGTCGGAGGAACCCTCGCGCAGGTCGGGCGTGAGGTCGCCGAAGGCGTTGCGGGGGTAGGAGGTGAGCACGCTGGCGCCCTGCTCGGCCTCGAGGTCGGGCACGGTGAAGGTGCTGGTGGTGCCGGCGACCGCCTCGCACTGGGTGGTCGAGCCGAGGTCGCCGTAGAAGCAGGCCGCACGGGTGGCCGCCACCGGCCCGGTGACGGTGGCCGAGACGTTGCGCTGGGGGAAGCCGTTGGAGGGGTCGACGACGTTGTAGTAGAACTCCGCCGTGCCGTCGCCGATGTCGTTGACGACGTGGGCGAGCCGGTAGCGCACCACGTAGTCGGCGGTTCCGGAGATGGTCTGCGACGGGCTGCCGATGCGGATCTGCCGGTAGGCCCCGAAGTCGGAGATCGAGATGTCGGTGGGTGCCCCCGACGGTGAGGTCACCGAGACGCCCGTGAGCTCGTAGTAGCGGTACTGGGTGTCGCTGTCCTGGTAGCCCGCCCGCACCTTCACGTTGCGCACGATGCCGTGCCGCTCCTCCCCCTCGGGGAAGCGCCAGGTGATGGTCTCGGTGACCACCACGGACCCGTCGGTCTCGAGCGAGAACTCGGTGAGCAGCTTGTCGGCCTGCTCCTCGGCGGGCAGCAGGGCCGGCGCGGCCGGCCACCCCTGCACGGCCGGGGCGACCTGCGCGGCCGGCGCGGCGGGGACGGGCTGGGCGACAGCACCGGCGGGAGCCGGTGCCGCGAGGGCGAGGGGCGCCAGGAACAGCACGACGGCCGCGACGCCGAGGCACCACAGCAGGCGCAGCCAGGGGTGGCTGCGGGCCCGCTCGCCGGTCACTCAGTCCTCGCCGCGGCGACGGGCGGCGATGGCGCGGTCGGCCTCGCGGTTGTCCTGGCGCTCACGCAGGGCGTGGCGCTTGTCGTAGTTCTTCTTGCCCTTGGCGATGGCGAGCTCGACCTTGGCGCGGCCGTCCTTGAAGTAGAGCGAGAGCGGCACGACGGTGTGGCCGGTCTCGCGGGTGGCGTGCAGGATCTTGTCGAGCTCGCGCCGGTGGAGCAGCAGCTTGCGACGGCGCCGCGGGGTGTGGTTGTTCCACGTGCCGTTGGAGTACTCGGGGATGTGCACGCCCTCGAGCCAGAGCTCGTCGTCACGGTCGAAACCGGCCCAGCCGTCGACGAGCGAGGCCCGTCCCATGCGCAGCGCCTTGACCTCGGTGCCCATGAGGACCAGGCCCGCCTCGTACGTGTCCTCGATGAGGTAGTCGTGACGGGCCTTGCGGTTGCTCGCGACGAGCTTTCGTCCGGTCTCCTTGGCCACGAGGCGAGGTTACCCGGCCGGAGCAGCCCGCCCTACCGAGTTGCACGGCAGGTCGGGCGTCAGAGCCACTTGCGGGGGTCGACGAAGTTGCCGTTCTCCAGCGTCTCGAAGTGCAGGTGGCAGCCGGTCGAGGTGCCGGTGGTGCCGCTGTAGGCGATCAGCTGGCCACGCTGACGTGGCCGCCGGTGCGCACGAAGCGGGTCAGGTGGTTGTAGGTGGTGGCCAGGCCCACACCCGAGACGTAGCCGTGGTCGATGACCACCCGGTTGCCGTAGCCACCGCCCCAGCCCGCGCTGATGATCGTTCCGCGGGCAGCGGCGTACACCGGGGTGCCGCAGGGCACCGCGAAGTCGCGTCCGGAGTGCAGCCGCCAGTAGTGCAGGATCGGGTGGAAGCGCATCCCGAACTCCGAGCTGACCCAACCCGTCTTCACCGGGCGGCTGAGGTAGCCGTGGCTGCTGGTGCTGCCGCCGCCACCACCACCGCCGCCGCCGCTGCTCTGGTGCTTCTTGCGGGCAGCGGCCCGACGGGCGGCCTCGGCCCGGCGGGCCGCGGCCGCGCGCTGGACCAGGATCTTGTGCAGCCTGTTCTGCTCGGCCGTCATCGAGGCGAGGCGGGCCTTCTCGGCGGCGAGCTTGCCGGCGACGGTCTTGGCCTGCGTGGTCTGGGTCGCGGCGAGGGCGTCGAGGTCGGCCTTGGCCTTCGCCGCGGCGTCGCGGGCGCTCTGGGCCCGCGCCAGCGCGGCCTCGGCCTGCTTCTTCTTGTCGGCGGAGTCGGCGCGCAGGGCGGAGAGGTGGTCCTCGAGCGCCGTGAGGCTGGCCTTCTCGGTGGACAGGCGGTCCATCGTCTGGCTCTGCACGTCCATCACCGTGTCGACGAGGGCGATCCGGTCGGCGAACTGCTGGGGGTCGGTGCTCGAGAGCGCCATGTCGAGCTGGCCGAAGCCCTGCTCCTGGTAGATCTGGGCGGCGAACTGGGCGACCCGGGTGCGGCTGGACGCGACCTCCTTGGTCGACTTCGCCAGCTTGCCCTCGGCCTTCTTCTCGCTGGCCTGCGCCGCCTCGAGCTCCTGGGCGGCGACGGCGTTGGCCCGGTCGGCGGCCGCGGCGGCGTTCTGCGCGCGCTCGAGCACGGTGCGGGCGGCCGGCAGCTTGTTCTGGGTGTTCTGCAGCGCGGTGTAGGCGGCCGAGAGGTCCGAGCTCGTCTCGTCGAGCTGCTCCTTGAGCTTGTCGACCTGGGCGTCGACCTTGCGCTTCTGGGTGCCGGGGTCGGATCCGGTCGGCACCGCCTCGGCCGAGGTGGTCGCGAGGGCGACGGCGCACAGGATGGCCGTGAGGAAGGCGATCCCGCGGCGCGTGGTGCGCACCGGAGCGCGGTCAGGTCGTCCCATGATCACCATTGGTAACATGTTTCACACCCGTTCGTGAGCAGGTGCGGCGGAAAAACCCGCCGCGTTTCTCAGCGATCACCCAGCGGCGCTCGCCTCAGACGCGCAGGTACCGGCGCAGCGTGACCAGGCTCGTGACCACCGCGATCAGGGTGACGCCGAGCAGCATCCAGGGGGCGAGGATCCACACGTCGGAGACCCCGATGAACGCCTGGCTCAGCGCGATCTGGATGACGCCCTCCTCGAACACGTACTTGGTGAGGGCCACGAGCAGGCCGACCGCGAGCAGCACCCCGACGCCGGACACGATGACCATCTCGGTGAGGAACGGCATCCGGATCGTCCAGTTCGAGGCCCCGACCAGCCGCATGATGCCGATCTCGCGCCGCCTGATGAACGCCGCCTGCCGGATCGTGGTGGCCATGAGCAGTGCGGCGCAGGCCGCCATCAGCGCGGCGAGCGCCACCGCGAAGACGGTGATCCACTTGATGATGGTGAAGAACTTGCTGAGGACCTTCTCCTGGTCCTGGACGGTGGCCACCCCCGGGGCACCTTCGAACTGCTCGCTGACCACGCGGTACTTCGTCGGGTCGTTGAGCTGCACCCGCAGGCTCTGCGGGATGTCGCCGACCTGCACGTTGCCGGCGATCGGGCTGTTGCGGAACTGCTGCTTGAACCGGTCGTAGGCCTCCTGCTCCGACTCGAAGAAGACCTGCTTGACCTCCGGCAGCGCCTCGAGCTGGCGCTGGATGGCGGCCTTCTGCGCGTCGGTGACGGCGGCGTTCTCGCAGTTGGGCTGGCGCGAGTCGGCCGTGCAGAGGTAGATCGACACCTGGATCCGGTCGTACCAGTACCCCTTCATGGTGTCGGCCTGGCGCTGGGCGAGCAGGCCGAGCCCGAGCAGGAACATCGAGACCATCGTCACGAGGACCACCGACACGGCCATCGAGACGTTGCGGCGCAGCCCGGAGCCGACCTCGGAGAACAGGAATCGTGCCTGCACGGGTCAGACCTCCGCGACCGGGTTGTAGGTGGCGTCCTGCTCGTCGCGCACGACGAGCCCGTCCTCGAGCTGGATGACGCGGCGGCGCAGGTCGTTGACGATGTCGTGGTCGTGGGTGGCCATCACGATCGTGGTGCCGGTGCGGTTGATCCGGTCGAGCAGGCGCACGATGTCGAGGCTGATCGCCCGGTCGAGGTTTCCGGTCGGCTCGTCGCACAGCAGGATCTGCGGCCGGTTGACCACGGCGCGGGCGATGGCGACGCGCTGCTGCTCACCGCCGGAGAGCTGGTGCGGAAAGCGCTTCTCCTTGCCCTCGAGGCCGACCATCTCGAGCGTCTCGGGGACGAGCTGGCGGATCACGTGGCCCGGCTTGCCGATCACCTGCAGGGCGTAGGCGACGTTCTCGTGCACGGTCTTGTTCGGCAGCAGGCGGAAGTCCTGGAACACGGCACCCATCTCGCGCCGCAGGCGCGGCACCTGACGGCCCGCCATCGTGCCGAGGTCGTGCCCGGCGACGAGCACGATGCCCTCGGTGGCGGCCTCCTCGCGCAGGGCGAGCCGCAGCATCGTCGACTTTCCGGACCCCGAGGGGCCCACGACGAAGACGAACTCGCCGCGCTCGATGCCGACGGTCACGTCGTCGAGGGCGGGCCGGGTCGACCGCGGGTAGATCTTGGTGACGTTCTCGAAACGGATCATGCGGGGGGATGGCCTCACGGGACTTCGGGGGCGGACGGCGCACCGGTCCCCGAAGGGGGCGGCTCGTTTCGAGGATAGGTCGACAACCCGTGGATGCCGGTCAGCCGCCACCCCTCGGCGGGTCACCCCCTGTGAGGGCTCTCAGCCGGGGCCGATGGCGGGGAGGCCGGGAGCGTCCAGCGCCAGCACCTCGCGGAAGCTGGCCGCCACCATGGCCGCGGCCCGCTCGGCCTCCTCGCGCGGCAGGTACGGGCCCTGCGGCACGTCGTCGGGCCAGAACCGCAGGTAGTCCTCGCCGTCGCCGGGCGTCGGGCGGTGCCAGCCCAGGGCGACCAGCGCGGCATCCTCGTCGGGCGACATCGGGAAGTGCGCCCCGATCAGCTCGGCGCCGACGCAGTGGCCGCGCAGGAAGTCCTCGACCCGCGCCAGGCGCACCCACGGGGTGGCGATCTCGTGCTTGGCCGGGACGAAGCCCCTCAGCCTGGCCTTGCGCAGCCGCACCGGGCGGGCGCTCCCCTCGGGGCCGGTCACCGTGACCGACGCGCGGTCGGCGAGCCCGGTGAGCACCTCGACGAGGTCAGCGGTCCACGCCGCCCAGGCGACGTCATCCGGCTGCTGGTCGGCCGTCTCGGCACGCTCGCTCATGGCTCAGCCCTGCGCGGCGGCGGCCTTCTCCTGGCCGATCCGCCAGCGGATGCCCGCCTCGATGAAACCGTCGATGTCGCCGTCGAAGACGCCGGAGGTGTTGCCGACCTCGTGCTCGGTGCGCAGGTCCTTGACCATCTGGTACGGGTGCAGCACGTACGAGCGCATCTGCTCGCCCCAGCTGGCCTTGACGTCACCGGCGAGCTCCTTGCGCTCGGCGGCCTCCTCGGCCTTCTTGAGCAGCAGGAGCCGCGACTGCATGACCCGCAGGGCCGCGGCACGGTTCTGGATCTGGCTCTTCTCGTTCTGCATCGACACGACGGTGCCGGTGGGCAGGTGCGTCATCCGCACCGCCGAGTCGGTGGTGTTGACCGACTGGCCACCCGGGCCGCTCGAGCGGAACACGTCGATCTTGAGGTCGTTCTCGGGGATCTCGATGGTGTCGGTCTGCTCGATGAGCGGCACGACCTCGACCGCGGCGAAGCTGGTCTGGCGGCGACCCTGGTTGTCGAACGGGCTGATCCGCACCAGGCGGTGGGTGCCGCCCTCGACGCTGAGGTTGCCGTAGGCGTAGGGCACGTCGACCTCGAAGGTGGCCGACTTCAGGCCGGCCTCCTCGGCGTACGAGGTGTCGAGCACCTTGACCGGGTAGTGGTGCCGCTCGGCCCAGCGCAGGTACATGCGCATCAGCATCTCGGCGAAGTCGGCGGCGTCGACGCCACCGGCGCCGGCCCTGATCGTGACGACCGCGGCCCGCTCGTCGTACTCACCGGCGAGGAGGGTGCGCACCTCGAGCTCGCCGACCGCCTTGCGCACGACCACGAGCTCGCGCTCGGCCTCGAGCAGGGTCTCGGCGTCGTTCTCCTCCTGGCCCATCTCGACCAGGGCCTGCAGGTCGTCGATGCGGGCGTCCATGCCGGTGACCCGGTCGTGCTCGGCCTTGGCGCGGGACAGCCCGGAGGTGACGACCTGGGCCTTCTCCTGGTCGTCCCAGAGGTTGGGGTCGGACGCCTGCCGCTCGAAGTCGGCGATGGTCGCCTCGAGCTTGGTCAGGTCGGTCACCTCACGCACGGACGACATCGTCGTGCGGAGGTCCTTGATCTCCTGGGAGAAGTCGACAGCCACGAGGGTCAAGCCTACGGCAGTCACGGATGCCGACCGCCCGCCCGCCGGGGGACGTGGCGGGCGGGCGGGCGGCAGGACGGTCGGCGATCCGGGCCGGTCTGGGCGGATCACGCGTGCAGCGCGACGGCGGCGGCCTTGCGCTCGCCGGTCTCGTACCAGTGCCGGGCCGCGGCGGGCCCGTGGTCGAGGCACCAGGGATGTCAGCACGGTCGACACTCATGTCGATCTTGCGTGGGTCGATGCTTGTGGTCGGTCCACTCCTTGTGGCCGATGCACGACCGTCCGGTCCACCGGACGGCAGGCCCGTCGATCGCGTCGAGGGCGCTGATGACGGCTGCGGTGGAGAGGATGAGCGACCGGTACTGCAGCGCGTTGATGGTCGGGTCGTCGCCCGCACCGTAGTAGGTCTCCCAGCCGTAGAACTTGCCGTTGCCGCCGACGGCGCCGGGGCTGCCCTGGTGCATGTGAGTCTTGCCGGCGGGAACTTGTCGTACGACTCGTGCCGCACGGCCTTGAGGACCCGAGGGTCGCCCATGCCCGCGTGGTTGGCCGCGCCGGCGGAGATGATCTCGACCCGCCCGCGATCGGTGACCCCGAAGTTGGCCAGCGGCCCGCGCAGTCCGGGGCGGCCCTTCACGAGCACGGCGCGGTCGGCCCCGTCCGGGCCGTCGTCGCCGGTGTGGTGGTGCATGCATCCGGACACCCCGGTGGGTGACCACCCGTTGGTGTTGGACCGGGTCTTCCAGCCCGGAACCTGGTCGTGGGGCACGCCCCACCGTTCGAAGGTCTTGAGGATCTCCAGGGGCTTGAGCGGTCGCGCCATGACGGTGCTCCTTTCGGGTCAGGTGGGCGGGATGCCCACGCTGGTTGAGGGAGGGTGCGGCGACGCCAGATACACCGCGCCCGTGCCTCTCACCCGAGGAGGGTCAGCGCGGCGAGGCCGCAGAACGCGACGCCCGAGGCGCGCCGTCCCCACCGTGCGGCCGACGCCGGGATGCCGCGGCTCACGGCGCGAGCGGCCAGGACGGCGTACCCGCCGTCGACGCACAGGGCCATGGCGACCGCGCACCCTCCGAGGACGAGGGACTGGCCTCTGACCGACCCGGCATCGGCGTGGACGAACTGGGGCAGGACCGCGACGAAGAACAGCACCGTCTTGGGGTTGAGCAGGTCGACGAGCAGGCCCGAGAGGTACACGCGCGCCAGGCCGCGTGGCGGTGTGGGCGGCTGTGGCCGGCCGGCCTCGGCGTCACCTCGTCGCAGCAGCTGGATGCCGAGGTACGCCAGGTAGGCCGCTCCCCCGACCTGCAGCACGCGCAGGAGGTCCTCGGAGGCGGCGATGAGGCTCGAGACACCCAGGCAGGCGGCACCGACGTGGATGGCGAACCCGGACTCCAGGCCCAGCACGGCGAGGGCACCAGCGGCAGGGCCGGAGCGCAGCCGCTGCGTGACGGCGTAGAGCACCGACGGCCCGGGCACGAGCATGACGACGGAGGTCACGGCCAGGAAGGGCAGCAGCTGGGAGTCCATGCTGTGAGGGAGGGGCCAGAACGGCGGCAGATACCGGACCCGGGTCGCGCTCTCTCGGGTCTGGGCAGGTCGGAGGCGTTCTGGGACGATGACCGGAACACAGGGGTGACGACGTATCTCTCGCTGCCGGAACCCCCCTCGACTGGTGTCAGCAACGGACTCCAGGAAGGTGCAGCGCGATGGACCCTTTCGACAACCACACACCCGGCTTCGTCGCCGACATCGTCGACGGGCGGCCCTATGCCGTCCGGGCCGACGTGGCGGTGAACGACACCGGTAAGGACAGCCAGCTCACCAGCGACGACCTGGCGAAGGTGACCGCCCAGGCCTATGTCGTCGACGCCCCGATGGACCTCACCCGCCCACCGGACCCGAACATCTCGGGCTTCGTCGCGCTGGCCGCGAAGGAGGGCCACGGCATCGGTCGCGAGGGCGTCGCCCTCGTCGACACGATCGTGCCGCCGCCGCGCGAAGCTGCTGCCGCCCCCAGCCGTCGTCCGGTCGTCGTGCTGGTCGACAGCCCGGTGCTCGAGCACGACTGGCTCGGCGACGGGTCCGAGGGGGACCCCTTCTGGACCGACGCCCGCGTCGGCCCTGACGCGTGGGACCCCTTCGGTGACCTCGACCCCGCTCTGGAGTTCGGCTTCGCGGCGATGGGCCAGGACGACGCCTGGGCGACGCACGCCGGGCACGGCACCTTCCTCGCCGGGCTGGTTCGTCAGATCGCGCCGGAGGCCCGCGTGCTCAGCGTCCCGGTGATGCGCAAGACGGGCGTCGTCGACGACCAGCTCGTCCACAGCGCGCTCGCCTGGCTGGTCGACCGCTGCACACGTGCCCAGGACGGCCGCCCCGAGCTGGCCGTCGACGTCGTCAACCTGTCGTTCGGCCAGTACCTGCGAGGACCCAAGCCGATCCCCCAGGACGACCCCTTGCTCGACAACATCCGGGCCCTGGGCGATCACGGCGTGCGGGTCGTCACCTCGGCCGGTAACCGCGCCACGGACGACCCGGTGGTGCCCGCCGCGTGGGCCCTCGACGACGAGGACCAGCCTGGCGCGCACACGGCGCTCGTCGCCGTCGGAGCCCTGGACCCGAACGGGCAGCCGGCCAGGTACTCGAACACCGGCGCCTGGGTCCGGGCGCAGTGCGCCGGGCACCGCTCTGGTGAGCACCCTGCCGGACTTCAGCCGGGTCGAGTTCCCGGACAAGGCGCACGCCGGCAAGGACGTCGGTGAGGACCCCAACCTCCAGGCCAGCGGCTTCGGGCGATGGGCCGGAACGTCGTTCGCCGCCGGCTGGCTGACCGCGACCATCGCCAGGCACCTGAGCACGGCGGCGGACCTGCACGACGTGTCCTCGCCCGCAGCTCACGTTCGTGCGGCGGCGGCACTCCTGGCCGCCAAGGACGACGTGGCCGATTGGCAGGCGAAGCGTGCCGCCGGCTGAGCGCGACACCGCCACCCGCACCGAGCGGCTCGCCGAGGCGCTCGAGCGGGCCCGGGCGGGTGACACCAGCGGGCTCGACGACATCGTGCGCGAGCTGAGCCCGCTGCTGTGGCACGTGGCCCGGTCGCAGGGTGTCGACCGGGCCGAGGTCGCCGACGTGGTGCAGCACTCCTGGCTCGAGCTGGTGTCGCGGCTCGACGGCATCCGCAGCCCGTCCGCGCTCACCGCGTGGCTGGTCACGACGACCAAGCGCGAGGCGTGGCGGCTCAACCGGCGCCGGCAGACCCCGATCGACCCGACGACCATGGTCGACGTCGAGGCGGACCTGCCCGACCCGGCATCCGGGCTGATCGAGAACGAGCGCGACCGGGTGCTGTGGACCGCGTTCCAGCAGCTGTCCGACCGGTGCCGCGAGCTGCTCCGGGTGGTGGCGATGGTCGAGCGACCCGACTACGCGGTGGTCAGTGAAGCGCTCGGGATGCCGCACGGCAGCATCGGCCCCACCCGCGGCCGTTGCCTGGCCAAGCTGCGGGCGCTGCTGCTCGCCGACGCGTCCTGGCAGGCGTCGTGAGCACCCCGTCCGGACCCGACGGCACCGGCCCGGTGGACGGCACCGGTCCGCTCGACGACCGCTCGACGCCCTCGACACCGAGATCCTCGAGCGGCTCGACGCCCTGCACGACGAGCTCGACGGTCCGCCACCGGGATTCACCGACCTGATGGTGTTCGCGGTCGCCGCGCACGGACTGGACGTCGAGCTCGCCCGGCTCGAGGAGGGGGCGCTCGCGGCACGCGCCGACGAGGAGCTCGCCCGCACCCTGACCTTCGAGGCCGACAGCCTCAGCGTGCTGGTGCGCATCGCGGACGCCGGTGACGACCGGGTGCGGCTCGACGGCTGGATCGCTCCGGCCCAGCGGGCCGAGGTCGGGCTCCGTACCCCCGGAGCCGGCGCCGACCGTGAGGTGCGCACCGACGACGACGGCCGGTTCGTCGTCGACGGCCTGCCCCGTGGGCGTCCGGTGCAGATCGTGGTGCGGCGCGGGCCGGATGCCGTGCCGGTCGTCACACCGACCTTCGAGCCGTGACCGGCTCGGCTCCGCTCGCGCGCGCCACGGCGCTGCACGCGGCCGGGGTCGAGGCCAACGCCCAGATGCGCCCGCTCGTGGCGCTGCGTCACCTCGGTCGGGCCCTCGCGGCGCTCGACGGCCAGAGCACGCCGGAGGCAGAGCGGCTGCGCGGTCGGGTGCTCGTCACCGCGGCCCTGGCCGAGAGCGAGCGCGGCGAGGTCGCCACCGGCCTGGCCCTGCTCGAGCGTGCCGAGCCGCTCCTCCCCCGTGCCGAGCGCGGCACCCTGCACGGTCAGCGCGGCATCCTGCTGCGGCGCACCGGACACGACGACCTGGCCCTCGAGGCCTACGACCGCGCCCTCCAGCTGCTCGACCCGACCACCCACCCGGAGGAGGTCGCGCGGGTGCACCTCAACCGGGCGGTGCTGCACATGGCGGGCGCCCACCCGGCGGCCGCACGCGCCGACCTGGGTACCTGCCTCGACCTGGCGCACGACCACGGCCTGAACCGGCTCGCGGCCAAGGCGCAGCACAACCTCGGCATCCTCGACCACCTCGCCGGTGACCTGCCGGCCGCCCTGGGGACCTTCCGCGAGGTGGCCGAGGCGTACGAGGTGGAGGCGCCGGGGATGCTGCCGGTGCTCGCGCTCGACCGGGCCAGGGTGCTGCTGTCGGCCGGGCTGGTCACCGAGGCCGACCGGACCCTGGCGGCTGCCGTGCGGCGGCTCGGGGCGCAGCGGGTGGGCCAGGACCTGGCCGAGGCCCACCTCGAACGGGCCGTGGCGGCCCTCGTCGCCCGCCGGCCAGGACCGGCGGCGGCCCACGCCCGGCGCGCGAGCGGCATCCTCGCGCGGCGCGGGAACCCACGGTGGGCCGCGCGGGCCCGGCTGGTCGCGCTGCGGGCCGACCTGGCGAGGGGTGGCGCGGCTGCTCGTTCCGTGCCCGGGGCCGCGCTGGCGCTGCGCGAGGAGCTCGACCTCTTCGGGCTGGGCGAGCAGGCCCGGATGGCTGGGGTGCTGGCGGCCCGGGCGACGTTGGCGGACGGGTTAGGGGACCATGAGCGGCTGCTCGTGCGAGACCTGTTGTCGCAGAACCGTCCCCGCGCTGGCGACCAGCTCGACACGCGACTGGCGTGGCGGTTGGCCGGGGCGGAGCTGGCGGTCGCCGAGGGCGACTCGGCGGGTGCCCGTCGCCACGCGGCACGGGGCCTCGACGACCTGCACGAGGCCAGGTCCCGGCTGGGGGCACCCGAGCTGCGCGGAGGTGTGTCGGTGCACGGCCGCGACCTCGGCCGCCTCGGGGTGGAGCGGGCCGTCGCGGACGGCCGCGCGGCCGGGGTGCTGGCGTGGAGCGAGCGGGCCAGGGCCCAGGCGTTGCTCCTCCCCCCGGTGCTGCCACCGCACGACCCACGGGTGGCCGACTGGCTCACCGAGCTGCGCGCGGTCGACGTGTCGCTCGCCGCGCGTCGTGACGAGGGTGCTCCGCTCGAGGACCTGCCCGGGCGGCGCGACGACCTGCACCGCCGGCTGCGCGAGCACGCCTGGTCGGTGAGCGGCGTGGCCACCACCGCGCCTCGGGCCCGGCTGGGCCAGGTGCGGGCCGTGCTCGGCGATGCCGTGCTGCTCGCGCTGGTGCCGGTCGGCCGGCGGCTCTGCGCGCTCGTGGTGGACTCCGGGGCCGCCCTGGTGGTCGACCTCGGACGCCAGCAGCCGGTGGTCACGGCGCTGCGGCGGCTGCTCGCCGACCTCGACGCCGCCACGGGTCGCACCCTGCCGGCCCGACTGGCTGATGCGGTGGCCGCCTCCACCGCCCGCGACGCCGCGGTCCTGGACCGACTGCTGCTGGGTCCGGTGCTGGGCCACCTCGGGGACCGGCCGTTGGTCGTCGTGCCCACCGGGATGCTGTTCGCGGTGCCGTGGGGGGTGCTGCCGACCACCCGGGGACGGCCGGTCACCGTCGCCCCGTCGGCCACCGGCTGGGTCGCTGCCCGGCAGGCGGTGGGGACCGTCGACGCGGGTCGGTCCCGGTCCCTGCTCGTGGCCGGTCCGCGGCTGTCGCATGCCGTCGCCGAGGTCGAGGCCCTGGCCCCGGGTATGCCGCACCCGACGGCGCTCACCAGTGCCGCAGCGACCGTGGAGTCGACGCTCGCGCTCCTGCCCCGGGTCGATGTCGCGCACCTGGCGACGCACGGCCACCACGTGCCCGACAACGCCCTGTTCAGCGCGCTCGAGCTGGCCGACGGCCGGCTGCACGGCTACGAGGTGCAGACGCTCGCCCGGGTGCCACGCCTCGTCGTGCTCTCGGCGTGCGACGTCGGGCGCCACGACGTGCGGCCCGGCGACGAGTCGCTCGGCGTCGCCAGCGCCTTCCTCGGTGCCGGCGCCGGGAGCGTCGTCGCCAGCGTCACCAGGGTCGCGGATGCCGGTGCTCCGGCCGTGATGGCGTCGCTGCACGACGAGCTCGGCAACGGGGCAGCGACCGGCCGAGGCTCTGGCGAGCGCCGGCGCCGGCACCGGGTTCGTCTGCTTCGGCGCGGGCTGAGCCACCGGGCGGACGTCCTCGCTACCTCGCGGCGTCCGTGATCGAACGTGCTGCCTCGGCCTGCTTGGTGAGCAGCTCGGTGAGGACGGTCATCAGCCCGGCGCGCCGCTCGATGACCTGCTGGAGCCGCCTGGCCTCTTCCTCGCCCAGGTCGGTCAGGGAGTCCAGCGCCTCGGCCAGGCCCCACCGGCGCTGCAGGTACTGCTCCAGTCCCTCGGACTCGAGACGGCTCAGGTCCGCCCACGAGTCGAGCTCCTCCAGGACGGTCTCGCTGGTGTTCGATCCGCTCGCGGCGAGGGCCGCCCCGACCGAGCGGCTGGCGGCCTCGGTGAGCCGGTCAACCGCTCGCAGGTGCTTCGCCGCGCGGGCACCGGCGTCGTCGAGGGCCTTGGCGGCGTCGTGGGCGGCCCGTTTCTGCAGGTCGACGGCCCGGACCGAGCGGAGCACCGCGTCGAGGTCCTCGCGTGCCGCGGCGGCGGCCTCCTGCACGACGAGGAGGGCCATGCTGGCGGCATCGGCCACCGTCAGGAGGGCGGCGATCCGTTCGGCACCCAACCGTCGGGTGTCGGCGTGCGCGGCCCGGCGACCGTTCAGCTCGCGGTCGCCGTCGCCCGACGAAGCCATCAGATTTCCCCTGTCAGCCACACGTTCATCGATCCGGGTCGAAGGCTAGTGGCGCCAGGGCTGCGGCGTCCCCATCGACGCGCTCGCAACTTGGGCGGGTCAGGGCAGGACGTCGGAGCGGGCGCGCGACTCCACCCGGATGGTGACGGACACCCCGAGGTCGCGCAGGACGGGCCCGATCATCGGGAGCCTGGCGTCGCCGACGACGACGACCACCGCGGTGCGCCCGTCGGGAGAGCCGGTCCCCGCCGCCAGGCGCCAGTCGCTGACCGAGGCCGGGCGTGGGCGCCTGCCGAGATAGTCGGCGGCGCGCTCCTGCACCGACCTGTTGCTCAGCGGCACCGACTGCCCCACTCCCTGCTCGTACGCCGACTCGTCGAGGGCGTTCGCGGCGCTCAGTGCCGCGCCGTCGGCGAGGTCGAGCAGCCGCATCCGGGTGAGGTGCGCCGAGGTGACCGCCACGGTGCCGGCGATCAGGAGCATCGCGATGACGGACAGCCCGAGGATGAACAGGCTGATCGACCCCTCCTCTCGGCGCCGGCATTGGTCGCCTCCACGGCGACCGTGCCCGGTCACGGCAGCCCCCGGAACCGGTCGACGGTCGAGAGGTGGGTGGCGGTCACCGGCACCGAGAGCGGGACGACGTCGCGGACGAACGACGGCACGAGCGGGAGCGGCACCCGGACCGTCGCCGTGGTCTGTACCTGACCGTCCGGGCGCAGGCACGGACTGCCGTCGCACACGATCGTGAGTCGACCGGACGTCTCGAAGGAGTGGTCGAGGAAGGCGATCCGGGCCGCCGCCTCGGCACGTGCTCCGGCCTGCTCGCCGCCGTCGGCGGTGACGTAGGCCCGGCCCGCCTCGCGCGCTGCCTGGCTCACGGCATACGAACCCGCCTGAACCCGGGCGAGCATCATCACGAGGTAGACCAACGGGATCAGCATGAGCACCGCGAGCACGACGAACTCGACGACCGCGGTGCCTCGCTCCTCGCGCAGGATGCCGCTGGTGCCGCGGATGCGCGCACGGTAGCTGCTCGCCCTCACTGGGACTCCATGAACGCCCGGCCCACCACGTCGAGCCGGTCGTCGGGTCCCAGCAGCCCGAGCACCGGGACGGGTGCCACGACGCGGACCTCGACCACCCGCACGCCGTCGACCACCGTCTCGTGGCTGGTGACGTGCCGCGCGTAGCGCGAGGACAGTGACGCACTGATGAGCGACTGCGTGCGCGCGACTCCTTCTCCGTCGACGGCGTCCGCCCTGGCTCCCAGGCGGGCCCCCTCGGAGGCGCACGAGATCAGCATGTTGCGGGTGTGCAGGGCGAGTCCGAGCTGGACAACGGCGAGGAAGAGCACGACGACGAGCACCGACACCATCGCGAAGTCCGCGATCGCAGCGCCTCGCTCCTCGCGCGGGTCGCGCATCGGTCTCGGTCAGCCCTTCACCGATGACATCGCGCTCTGGAACATGTCGACGAGCTGGTCCTTGGCGACGACCCACAGTGCCGTCACGAGGCCGGCCGTCATCAACGTGATGAGGACCCAGCCGGGCACGTCCCCGCGCTCGGCCCTGCGCAGCCCCCGCTCGAGCAGGCGTTGGGCGACGAGCTGGGGTCGCGCGGGCATGGTGCGGATGATCGACATGGTCGGTCCTTCCTGTCAGAGGGTGAATCGGAAGAAGGTGAACCCTGGGAACACGGCGAAGAGCACCGTGACCGGGAGGATCAGGAAGACGACCGGGACCATCATCGCGATCTCCTTGCGGCCGCCCGCCTCCATGAGCGCCCGCCGGCCCTCCTCACGAACGTCCTGCGCCTGGGCCCGCAGGACGTCGGCCAACGGGGTGCCGCGCTGGACCGCGATGACGACGCCGTCGACGAACCTGCGCAGGCTCGCAAGGCCGGTGCGGTCTGCGAGGCCCTGGAGTGCGGTGGGGAGGTTGGCGCCCGCGCGGGCATCGGCGAGGGCGCGACGCAGCTCTCCGGCGAGCTCACCGTGCGAGAGCCGGCAGACCCGGTCGAGGGCACCGACCGCTCCCTCACCAGCACCCACGGCGAGCGCGAGGAGCTCGGCGACGGTGGGGAACTCGGCGAGCATCCGTGCCTCGCGCCGCGCGGCCCTCCTCGACAGGAGGTAGTCGGCGCCGGTCAGGCCCAGGCCGAGCCCGACGGTGGTGAACAGCAGGACCGTGACGACGCCGGCATCCCGGGTGGCCAGAGCGAGCACACCCAGGAAGCCTCCGACGAGGGACCCCAGGGCTCCCCAGAGGACCTGTTCGGCTCGGAACCGGTCGACGTCGGCGGCCACTCCGGCACGCAGCTGTCGCCGGCGCACCGACTCGGCACCCCCCATGACGCGGTCGACCACCCTGCCGAGGTCGCGAAGCACCGGAGTCGCGACGGCCCCGAGGGAGCCCGCGACAGGACGACCGTCGTCGAGCAGCCGGGACGGAGCGGGTGTGTCGCGCAGGTAGGGCAGGACGCGGCCGGCCAGCCCCGGGCGGCGGTGTCGCGGCAGGCCCAGCCAGAGCATCGCGAGCCCCAGGCCGAGGACGAAGCCGAGAGCCGCACCGCCACGTGCCAGCCCGCTCACCGCAGCACCCGCTCGTCCTCGGGCAGCCTGCCGATGCGCAGCATCGCCCAGTAGGCGACGGCGGTCAGCGCGCCGCCCACGGCCAGGACTGCGACGCCGGTCGCGCTCGAGTAGGCCGCCACCGACTCGGAGTTGGTCGACAGCATCGCGAGCACCGCCCAGGGGGCGGCCACCGCAAGTCGGGCCGCGTTGACCGTCCAGGACTGCCGGGTCTCGAGCTCGGCGCGGGTGCGGGCGTCCTCACGCAGGAACCCGGACAAGGTGCGCAGGAGGTGGCCGAGGTCGGTCCCGCCCACTTCTCGCGCGATCCGCAGGCTCTCGACGAGCCGGTCCCCGACGGGGTCGCTGAGCCGGTCCTTGAGCCGGTCGAGGCAGTCGTGGAAGCGACCGGTGAGACGGTAGTCGTCGGCGAACGCTCGGAACGGCTCGCGCAGCTCCTCGGGCCCGCGGTCACCCAGCTGCGAGAGTGCCTCAGGGAGGGCCATGCCGGCGCGAACTCCGGAGGTGATGTTGTCGACGGCATCCGGCCAGAGGTCGCGCAACCGGGCACGGCGACGACGCGCGCGAGTGCGGACCACGGCCAGCGGCAGGTAGGCCGCCATCGCCGCGAAGCACACGGCGATCGGCAGGACGCCCACGGTGGCCTGCACCAGCGCGAGCACGAGGAGCATGGCGATGACACAGGCCGCGAGCAGGGTGCGCACCGACAACCCCGCGAACCCCGCTTGCACGATCTCGTCGGAGAGTCGGTCGAGCGGGCCGGCCCGGCGACGGCGAGGCACCGAAGGCTCCGGTGGCACCCAGCAGCTCCACCACACCAGGAACAGGCCGAGTCCGAGACCCAGCCCGAGCAGCAGACCGGTCACGTCACCCCCTGGGCGAGCAGGGCCGACAGGTCGTAGCCAGCACGCTCGAAGCGGTCGGCGTGTGGTGGGAAACCGTCGGCCCGCACCAGCTCTCCGCCGGCGCCGCGGCGGACGAACAGGTCGGCGATCTCGACCACATCGCCCTCGACCCGGCCCGGAACGGCCGCGATCTCGCGCACGGTGCGCCGGCCGTCGCGCTCGAGGGCTGCGTGCACGACGAGGTCGATCGACGCCGCCACGGTCGGCACCACGAAGCGGGCTGACACGTTCTCGCCGGCGAGGAGCGGCAGGGTGCACATCTTCGTCACGGCCTCGCGCGCGCTGTTCGCGTGGATGGTGCACATCCCCGGGAGACCGGAGTTCAGCGCGATGAGCAGGTCGAGGCTCTCGGCCTGGCGCACCTCCCCCACGACGATGCGCGAGGGCCGCATCCGCAGGGCCTCCTTCACGAGGCGGCGCAGCGGGATCTCGCCGGTTCCCTCGAGGGAGGGCTGCCGGCACTGCATCGACGCGACGTCCCGATGGGGGATGCGCAGCTCGAAGACCTCCTCGCAGGTGACGATGCGCTCGCGGGCGGGCACGGCGGACGCGAGACAATTGAGGAGGGTCGTCTTCCCTGCCTGGGTGCCGCCGGCCACGAGGACGTTGAGCCCCGACGCCACGGCAGCCTCGAGGAAGCGCGCCGCCTGCCGGGTGAGGGTGCCCAGCCGGACGAGGTCGTCCATCGAGTCGGCCTTGACCACGAACTTGCGCACGTTGACGTACCAGTGGTCGCGGGTGATGTCGGGGATGACGACGTGCAACCGGCTGCCGTCCGGGAGAACGGCATCGACGAAGGGCGAGCTGAGGTCGACCCGTCGCCCCGACGACTTGAGCATGCGCTCGACGAGGTCGCGCACCTGGTCGTGCGCCAGCAAGGTGGTGGTGAGCTCAGCGACGCCGTTGCGGGCCACGAACACGCGCGACGGTTCGTTGACCCAGATCTCCTCCACCGACGGGTCGTCGAAGTACTGCTGCAGCGGGCCGTAGCCGGCCACGGTGTCCCACACCGCTCTCGAGGCCGCGTCGACGTCGGTGAGCACCGGCATCCCGCCCAGCAGCGAGCGCTCGTCGTAGTCGGCCACGGCGTCGTGCACCAGGCGACGCACCTCGGTCTCGTTGCGCGCCGGGTCCAGACCCGATCGACGGATCAGCTCTCGTACCTCGCCCTCGAGCGTGCGGACGGCATCCACGGCCCCTCCTCCCCGGCCGGACCCCTCCGCCGACCAGCGACCTCACCGCATAGAGAACCCGACAGCGGGCAGATCCGCATCTCGAGCGCCCATGCCTGTGGATAACTTCCTCGCCTCGTCGGTGCGTGTTCCTACGGTTGCCGGCATGGAAATGACCCTGACGGTGCACCTGCCGCGACGGCGACCCCACCCGGTCGACGTCGTCGTCGAGTGGTCCGGCCGCGCGACCGCCGCCGAGCTGTGCGACGCGCTGGCCGTCCATCTCGGCGAGCCGGTGCCGTCTCTGAGCGCGAGCGGGCGTCCGGTCCCGCCGGGCGCCGAGGTCGGGATGCCGCCTCTCCTCCACGGCGCGTCGGTGACGGTGGCTCCGCACCCGGGGACGGCCGTGGCACCCCTCCGACTTGCGGCCCCCGGTGTCCTCGACCTGGCTGTGGTGGGCGGGCCGGATGCCGGGCGCAGCCTTCCGCTCCTGCCGCCGGGCGTGACCATGGGGCGCGCGCCGGGAGCCGGCCTGCACGTCCACGACGATGCGCTCAGCCGGCTGCACGTCAGCGTGGCCGTCGGGTCGCACGGGGTCACGGTCGAGGACTGCGGGTCGACCAACGGGGTCGTCGTCGACGGTGTCCGGGTCGCAGGCGTCACCGCCATCGACGTCCAGTCCACGGTCGTGGTGGGGTCGACGACGCTGCGCCTGCGTCGCGCCGCCGGTGCGGGTCCACCGGTCGCCTGCCCCGGCGACGGCACTGTACTCATCACCCCCACGGCGTCGCCACCGGTCCTCACCGACCAGCTCGAGATCGACTGTCCCGCAGTGCCACCCGAGCGGCACAGGGCGCGAGTCCCATGGGTCGCTGCCCTGGCTCCCGTGCCCGTGGCCGTCGCTCTGGCCTTCTTCCTCGGGCCGCAGCTCCTGCTCTTCGCGGCACTCGGCCCCGTCTCACTGCTCGCCGGCGCGGTAGGTGACCGCGTCGGTTCCAGGCGCCAGCACCGTCACGCACTGGCTGCTCACGAGCGGGAGGTCGAGCTGGCCCGCGGACGCCTGGTCGATGCACTGCGTGCCGAGGGTGAGCGACTCGACCGGGCCCACCCCGACCCCGCCCGGGTGCTCTCGACGGCCGAACGGCGTGGGGCCGGGCTGTGGGGCGGCTCGTCGGCGTGCGTCCGGCTGGGCCGAGGGGAGCTCGCCACACGCATCGCCTGGGTCGAAGGGACCTCGCGCAGCCACCCTCTCGTCCGTGGGGCGCCGCTGGTCGTCGACCTCGACGAGGTGGGCTGCCTCGGCGTCGTCGGCCCGGCGGAGGCGGTCGCGGGGCTGCTGTCCGGGCTCGTCGGTCAGCTGTGCGTGGCGCATCCCCCGCACCAGCTCACCGTCTCGGTGGCTTCGCCCCATCCCTCCTGGTCGTGGGCGGCACGGCTGCCGCACGCCGTCGACGGGCCGGTCGCCGCCGTGGTCGACGGGAGCGAGCCACCCCGCGTTGGTGACCAGGTTGGCGACCGCCGAGGTGGTGCGGGGTCGGTCCGACGACGTCTCCTGGTCGTGCCCCGCGCGGGTCCCGACATCTCCTCGACGGTCAGCGCGGCTCGCGCCGACGGAGCTCTCGTCGTCGTGGGTGCGTCAACCCGCACCCAGCTCCCCACCGGATGCCGTGCCGTGGCCGAGCAGGTCGACGGCGCCTGGGTGTTCGACGGCACCGGCGGGTCGGTGGCGTTCGTCCCCGACCTGGTCCGGGAGTGGTGGACCGACCGGCTCTCGCGCGCCCTGGCACCGGTGCGCTGCACCGACGGCGTGGCGCGTGGTGGGCTCCCACCGCGGGTCACCCTGGCCGAGCTGCTCGGCCGTACCGAGGTCACCGACACGTGGGTCGCCGATCGCTGGCGTACGGGGCGGTGTGGCGCAGGATCGGCTCCGAGCACCACGCCCTGCGCGGTCGTCGGGATGGGACCTGCAGGGCCGCACGTCATCGACCTGTGCCGCGACGGCCCCCACGTCCTCGTCGGTGGCACGACCGGGTCGGGCAAGTCCGAGTTCCTGCGCACGCTCGTGACCTCGCTGGCGATCTCCACGCCCCCGGAGGAGCTCACCTTCGTGCTCGTCGACTTCAAGGGCGGCGCCGCCTTCGGCGCCTGTGCGGGCCTGCCCCACGTCGTCGGCCTCGTCACCGACCTCGACGACCACCTCGTCAACCGGGCCTTGTCATCGCTGCGCGCTGAGCTGCGGCGTCGCGAGCGGCTCTTCGCCGGCGTGGGCGCCAACTGACCTGGAGGCCTACCGACGGCTGCGTGGGGCTGACGACGAGCCCGTCCCGAGACTCGTGGTCGTCGTCGACGAGCTGCGGGCCCTGGTCGGCGAGCTTCCTGACTTCGTGACAGGGCTCGTGCGGCTGGCGGCCCTGGGGCGCTCCCTCGGGGTGCACCTGGTGCTGGCGACGCAGCGCCCATCCGGCGCGGTCAGCGCCGAGATCCAGGCCAACGTGTCGCTGCGCATCGCGTTCCGGGTTCGGGACAGGGCCGACTCGGTCGACGTCCTCGACGACGGGTCCGCTGCCTCGATCTCCCCGGGCACGCCGGGTCGCGCCCTGTCCCGCGGGGCCGACGGCACCCTGGCGCCGTTCCAGGCGGCGACGGTCGCCTCGATGCCCACTGGGACCGACACGGGACTGCGCGTTCGGGCCTTGTCGGCGGTCGGTGCGGAGACGAGCTCGGCAGTGACAGAGAGTGGCGACGCCCACGTCGAGGCGGCATCCGTGCTCGTCGCGGCGGTACAAGCGGCTCACCGGCAGATGGGTGGCAGCCCCCTTCGCGCACCGTGGCTGGCCCCGTTGCCGGCACAGGTGCGACCGGTCCTGCCCGCCGGCGCCGCTCGGGACGATTCCGTTGTGGTGGGGCTGGTCGACGAGCCCGACCTGCAGCGCATCAGCCCGCTCACCTGGTCCGCGCCGCACGGGTCGTGGCTCGTCGTGGGCGGTTCCGGCACGGGTCGCACCACCGCCCTGCGCGGGCTGGGGCTGGCCGCCGCGGCAAGTCGTGCGCCGACCACCCTGCACCTGCACGGAATCGACACGCACGGGTCGCTGGCCGACCTCGACGCGCTCCCCCATGTCGGCACGCGGGTCGGGTCCGACGACCCCCGGGGCTGCGCGGCCCTCCTGAGGCACCTGCGCGTCGAGGTCGACCGTCGGCTCGGCGTCGCGGCTCCCGGCGGCCTGACGACCTGTGCGGACGAGTGGCCCACGATCCTTGTGCTCGTCGACGGTTGGGAGCAGCTCGGGGAGGCCCAGCCCACCCGGTCCGCCGACGACCTCAGTGCTCAGCTCGTCCGCCTTCTGCGCGACGGGCACTCGGTCGGGCTCGTGGGCGCCGTCGCGGGAGGCCGGGCCCTCCTGCACCCGAGATGGGCCGGGGTCGCGGCCAGCACCTTCCTGCTCGGCACGATCGACCCGCTCGATGCAGCACTCGCCGGGCTGCGCGCTTCGGACGCCCCGCGCGAGCCCCCGCCCGGTCGGGCGGTGCGCGTGCACGACAGGCGTGAGGTGCAGTTCGGCTCAGTCACACCGGCCGACAGTGCCGCCGTGGCCGCCGCTGCAGCGCCCCGGCCCGAGGGAGGCGGACCCTGGAGATGGCTCACGCTCCCGCCCGTCATCCGCCGGCACGAGCTCGACGTGGGTCGCCCCCCACCGGGGACCGGGTCGTCCGCCAGCGGCCTATCCATGGTGATGGGGCTCGACGCGCAGGGCATCCCTTGGTGCTGGCGCCCCGAGCAGGACGGCCGGCGCCTGCTCGTCGCAGGTCCCCCACGCTCCGGGCGCACCAACACGCTGCATGTCGTCGCCGAAGCGCTGTGCACGGCAGGGCGTCCCGTGGCCGTCGTCACGGCACGCCCGGACGTCTCGGGACGGATGCCGTGGCCTCCTGACGCGGTCCTCGTCGGCTCCGACCAAGCCGACCTCCTCGTGCGGCTGCGCCGGGCCCGTCCCGACCTCGCCGTCCTGGTCGACGACTCGGACCTTCTCGACGACAGCTCGTTGCTGCCGCCGCTGCGCGAGCTCACCGGCCTCGTCGACCGTGACGACGGGCTGGTCGTGGTCACGACGACGTCAGCAGCCCTTGCTGGACGGTTCCGCGGTCTCGACGTCGAGGTGGCCAGGTACGGGTGCCGGTTGCTGCTCGACCCTGCGGGTCAGCCGCACGACCTGCTTGTCGGCCATCGGGCCGAGGGCATCCCACGGCTCCCCGGTCGCGCACTGTTCGTCGCCCAGGGCGAGGGTCGCGAGGTCCAGGTGCTCCTGGCCGACCCGTCAGGCGACGCGGTCGGGAGCGTCGCCGCCGGGCAGCACCTCGGCGTCCGGGTCGCGGGCGACCCAGGCCGCGACGATCACAACCAGCGCCACCACGATGACGACCCCTCCGATCGCCACCCGGTTGCCCTGAACGAGGCTCACGCCGACGGGCAGCAGGATGACGTTCCACACCAGGGTCGGGGTGCGGGGCCACTGCGCCGAGCCGAGCCAGCCGCGAGCCAGCAGCCCGAGCCCGACACCGCCGAGGAGGATCAGGAGGGCCGACATGAGCACCCGCATGGTGTCGCTGCCCTCCCCCAGCACGAGCTCCACCACGTAGTAGACGGCGAAGCCGGCGAGGGCCAACGCCTGGAGCCCGGTGAGCAGCGCGGCGAGGCGGCGGGGGCCGCGTGAGGAGGGGTCCGGCACGGCATCCACCCTAGTGAGCAGGGTCGGGGAACACGCGCACCCCCCGTGTCCGTTGTGCGGGGGTACGAGCGAGATCGCGTGCATTTGTCGGGACAATCACAGGGTCGGTTCTTCACGGATTGGGACCGCCCCGGTAGTGTTGCCTCACGGACGTCTGTGCACGTGGACGTCCGTTCCGGCTGCAACGACGCATCCACGCGCGTCTGCACCACCCTCCGCAGGCGCTCGACCGACCGCATACCCCCGCGACAAGGAGCACCCTTCATGGACTGGCGCGACCGCGCTGCCTGCCTCGACGAGGATCCCGAGCTGTTCTTCCCGATTGGGAACACCGGCCCGGCGATCGCTCAGATCGAGGAGGCCAAGGCTGTCTGCCGCCGGTGCGAGGTGGTCGACACCTGCCTGAAGTGGGCCATCGAGTCCGGCCAGGATGCCGGGGTGTGGGGCGGCATGTCCGAGGACGAGCGCCGCGCCCTCAAGCGTCGGAACGCCCGCGCCCGTCGCGCCGGCTGAATCGCGCGCGCGTCACCATCACCTCGGCGCCCGTCGCGCCGGCTGACCTGAACCCTTCCCGCCGGCTCGTCGCTAGCGGCCGAGCGGCCGCAGCCGCGCCACGAACTCGACCCGGGTGCCGTGCGGTGCGCGGTTCTCCCAGCGGATCCGGCCCTTCATGTCGCTCGCGAGCGAGGTGACGATCCGCGTCCCGAGTCCGGCGAGCGACGGGCGGAAGCCGGCGGGCAGGCCCACGCCGTCGTCGGTGATCACGACGGTCAGCTGCTCCTCGCCGTCGTCGAGCGTCTGGCGCGTCACGTCCACCTCGACCCGGCCGTCGCGGTCGGCCAGGCCGTGCTCGACGGCGTTCTGCACGAGCTCGGAGACGATCATCGCGAGCGCGGTGGCGTCCTCGGCGCGCATCCGCCCGAAGCTGCCGGTGAAGACCGGCTCCACCCGGTGCTCCCGGGTCGCCACCTCGACCACGGCCCGCAGCCCGCGCACCGCGATCTCGTCGAAGTTGACCGTCTCGTCGAATCCTTGGCTGAGGGTCTCGTGCACCAGCGCGATCGTGCCGACCCGCCGCACGGCCTCCTCGAGGGAGGCCCGCGCCGCGTCGTCGGTGACCCGCCGGGCCTGCAGCCGCAGCAGGGCCGCGACGGTCTGCAGGTTGTTCTTCACCCGGTGGTGGATCTCGCGGATCGTCGCGTCCTTGGTGAGCAGCTCCTGCTCGCGCCGGCGCAGCTCGGAGACGTCGCGCACGAGCACCATCGCCCCGGTGCGCACCCCGCCGAGGGTGAGCGGGATGGCGCGCATCGTGATCGTCGCACTCGTGGTCTCGACCTCGGAGCGCCAGGCCGCCCGGCCCGTGGCGACCACCGCCAGCGACTCGTCGACGTTCGCCCCGCTGCGGGAGACCAGGTCGGTGACCACCTGGGCCAGCACCTCGCCGATGACGTCACCCATGTGGCCCATCCGGTGCACGGCCGAGACGGCGTTCGGGCTCGCGTAGCGGACCAGGCCCTCGGCGTCGAGGTGGATGACGCCGTCGCCGACCCGCGGTGCCCCGCGCCGCATCCCGGTCGGGGACGACGTCGACGGGAACTCGCCCGCGGCGACCATCCGCATGATCGAGTCGGCGAGGTCGCGGTAGGTCAGCTCGAGCCGGCTGGGGGTCCGTCCCCCGGTCAGGTTGGCGTGGCGGGTGACCACCGCGATGGTGCGGCCACCGTGGACGACCGGCACGGCATCCTCGCGGATCGACATGTCGTCACGCACGGTCGGGACCGGCTTGGCCACGAGGCGCTGCGAACGGGCGGCCTCGTCGAGCATCGACGCCCTCGAGCGGCTCGACGAGCTGCCGACGATGTCGTCGTAGAAGACCATCGGACCGGTGTTGGGCCGCACGTGGGCGACGGCCCGCCATCCGTCGAGACCGCCGCGCACCCACAGGACCAGGTCGGCGAACGACAGGTCGGCGACGAGCTGCCAGTCGCCGGCGAGCAGGTGCAGCCACTCCGACTCGGCGGGCTCGAGCGTCGTGGTGTCGCGCAGCATCTCGGCCAGGGTGCTCACGCGCCGAAGCCTAGGTCACCCCCCGATGAGCGCCACCGGCCGCCCGGCCACCGGCCCCGACCACGGCCGCAGCCACGGCCAGGGCCGCTCGACACCGGAACCTTCACCTTCGCGGGGGAACGGTTCCGGTGCGAAGGTGAAGGTTCCGGGATCGGGCGGGAAAGTTGGGACTCGTGGGGCGAGCGCGGGTCAGCTCGAGGCGCCGACCCGGATGACCGAGCGCAGCGTGCGCAGCGCCACCGACAGGGCGGCGATGTTGGGGTGGTCGAGCCGCCGGATCGCCGACAGCGCGGTCTTGCTGCGCTGCACCGACTCCTTGTTGGCCTTCTCCCAGGCCTCCCACTGCGCGGCCGGCTCGGCACCGGCGTCGCCCACCTCGATGACCGAGCGGGTCAGCGACTCGAGCACGGAGTACAGGTCGTCGCGCAGCGCGCCACGGGCCAGGGCGTCCCAGCGGTCGTCGCGCGGCAGGCCGGTCACCTTGCTGAGCATCGCGTCGATGCCGAACCGCTCCGAGACCAGGTAGTACAGCGGGGCGACGTCGCTCGGGTCGCGGCCGGTGTCGGTGGCGATGTCGACGATGTCGAGCAGCGAGTACCAGTCGAGCAGCGATGCCGCGCGCACGGCGAGCTCGTCGGGCACCCCCGCCTTGACCAGCTCGGCGGCCTTGCGGTCGAGGCGGCGCTTCTCCTCGCCGCGCAGCAGGCTCGGCACCTGGGTGCGCAGGTCGCGGACGATGTCCGAGAACCGCTCGATCTCGGCACCGATGTCGAGCGTGGACGGCCGGGCGGTGAGGAACCAGCGCACCGAGCGGTCGAGCAGCCGGCGGAACTCGAGGTAGAGCGCGGTCTGCGCCGCCGTCGGCACGACGTTGTCGAGGGCCTCGACCTCACGCACGTAGTCGGCCAGCCCGAAGACCTCGCGGCAGACCACGAACGCGCGGGTGACCTGCTCGGGGGTGGCGCCCGCCTCCTCCCCGGCCCGGAACGCGAAGGTGATGCCGCCCCGGTTGACCATCGAGTTGACCACCGAGTTGGTGACGATCTCGCGGCGCAGCGGGTGGTTCCCGAGCTCGCCGGCGTACTTCTCCCGGATCTGCGGCGGGAAGTAGGCCGCCAGGGTGCGCTCGAAGTAGGGGTCGTCGGGGATGCGAGCTCGCGAGGATGTCCTCCTTGAGCGCGAGCTTCGCGTAGGCGACGAGCACCGAGAACTCCGGTGACTTCAGGCCCAGCCCGTCGTGCGCCCGCTTCTCGAGCTCGGCGTCGGTCGGGAGGAACTCCAGCGAACGGTCGAGGTCGCCGCGCTGCTCGAGCCAGTGGATCAGCCGCTCGTGCACGGTCACCATCGAGTGCTCCTGCGCGCGGGCGTTGCCGAGCAGCACGTTCTGCTCGTAGTTGTCGCGCAGCACGTGCTCGGCGACGTCGTCGGTCATCGACGCGAGCACCTCGTTGCGCTGCTCGGTGGTGAGGTGGCCCTGGCGGACCACCTCGCCGAGCAGGATCTTGATGTTGACCTCGTGGTCGGAGGTGTCGACGCCGGCGGAGTTGTCGATGGCGTCGGTGTTGACCCGCACGCCGCAGAAGGCCGCCTCGATGCGCCCGAGCTGCGAGAGCCCGAGGTTGCCGCCCTCGCCGACGACCTTGGCCCGCAGCTGCTTGCCGTCGACCCGGATGGCGTCGTTGGCGCGGTCGCCGACCGAGAGGTGGTCCTCGGTCGAGGCCTTGACGTAGGTGCCGATGCCGCCGTTCCAGAGCAGGTCGACCGGGGCGAGCAGGATCGCGTGGATCAGCTCGGCCGGCGTCATCTTCTCGACGCCCTTGAGGCCGAGCGCCTCGGCCATCTCCGGGGTCACCGGGATCGACTTCAGGCTGACCGCGGGAAGACCCCGCCGCCGGCGGAGATCAGCGACTTGTCGTAGTCGTCCCACGAGGAGCGCGGCAGGTCGAACAGGCGACGCCGCTCGGCGAAGGAGGACGCGGCATCCGGGGTGGGGTCGATGAAGACGTGCCGGTGGTCGAACGCGGCGACCAGGCGGATGTGCTCGGAGAGCAGCATCCCGTTGCCGAAGACGTCACCGCTCATGTCGCCGACGCCGACGACGGTGAAGTCCTGGGTCTGGGTGTCGACGCCCATCTCGCGGAAGTGCCGCTTGACCGACTCCCACGCACCGCGGGCGGTGATGCCCATGGCCTTGTGGTCGTAGCCGGCCGAGCCACCGGAGGCGAACGCGTCGTCGAGCCAGAAGCCGTAGGACTGCGCCACGCCGTTGGCGATGTCGGAGAACGTGGCCGTGCCCTTGTCGGCGGCGACGACGAGGTAGACGTCGTCACCGTCGTGGCGCACCACGTGCTCGGGCGGCACGGCGGCGCCGGACACCCGGTTGTCGGTGACGTCGAGCAGGCCCGGAGATGAACATCCGGTAGCGACGCCTTGCCCTCCTCGAGCCAGGCCTCGCGGTCGACGGCAGGGTCGGGCAGCTGCTTGGGGTAGAACCCGCCCTTGGAGCCGGTCGGCACGATGACGGCGTTCTTGACCATCTGCGCCTTGACCAGCCCGAGCATCTCGGTGCGGAAGTCCTCGCGCCGGTCGCTCCAGCGCAGCCCGCCGCGGGCCACCGGGCCGAAGCGCAGGTGCACGCCCTCGACGCGCGGGCTGTAGACCCAGATCTCGAACTGCGGCCGCGGGGCCGGCAGGTCGGGGACGGCCTTGGGGTTGAGCTTGAGCGAGACGTAGGACTTCGGCTCGCCGTCGGCGCCCGGCTGGTAGAAGTTCGTGCGCAGCCCGGCCTGGATGACGCCGAGGAAGGCCCGGATGATCCGGTCGTGGTCGAGCGAGCTCACGTCGTCGAGGGCGTCGACGACGCGGGCGGCGATGACCTCCTCGTCGGCGGTGCGCTCGTCGGAGGCGTCGCCGCCGTAGCGCTGCGGGTCGAACCGGGTCTGCCAGAGGTCGACGAGGTCGCGCGCGATGGCGGGGTGCGAGACGAGGGCGTCCTCGAGGTAGTCCTGCGAGTAGGTGGCGCGCGTCTGGCGCAGGTACTTCGCCACGGCGCGCAGCACCACGACCTGGCGCCAGGTGAGCTGGGCCGCGAGCACGAGCCGGTTGAAGCCGTCGCTCTCGGCGCGGCCGTCCCAGACCGCGGCGACGGCGCCCTCGAAGAGGTCGCGCAGCTTGTCGTGCGGGCACTCCTCCCAGATGGCGGCGTCGGGCACGCGCAGGCCGAAGTCGTAGACGTGCAGGTCGGTGCCGTCGGCGCGGGTCACCTCGAACGGCTGCTCGTCGACGACCTCGACACCCATGTGGCTGAAGATCGGCAGGATGTCGGTGAGGCTGAGCGGGTCGACCCGGAACAGCTTGAACCGGCGGATGTCGTCGGGCGCGTCGGCCGGGCGGTAGAGCGCCACGCTCGTGCCGGCACCGTCGCCGAGCCGGTCGAGGTGGGTGAGGTCGGCCACGCCCTGGTTGACCGTGAAGGTCTCCTCGTAGACCGTCGGGAAGGCGCGCCCGAACCGGTCCATGAGGCGGTCGCCCTCCTCCTCGCCGTGCGCGGCGCGCAGCGCGTCGCCGAGCCGGTCGCTCCAGGTGCGGCTGACCTCGACGAGGCGGTGCTCGAGGGTGTCCTGGTCGGCGCGGCTGAGGGTGCGCACCCGCTTGCCCCGGGGCACCCGCACGACGAACTGCAGTCGCGACAGGGCGGACTCGCTCACCCGGGCGGAGAACTCGACCGACTCGCCGCCGAAGGTCTCCTTGAGGATGTCGGCCATCCGCAGCCGCACGTTGGTGTTGTAGCGGTCGCGCGGGATGTAGACCAGGCAGGACACGAAGCGGCCGAAGTCGTCCTCGCGGATGAACAGCTTGGTGCGGCGCCGCTCCTGCAGCTGGGTCACCGACATCGCGGTCTCGTAGAGCTGCTCGGTGCTCGCCTGGAACAGCTCGTCGCGCGGGTAGCTCTCGAGCACCTCGATGAGGTCCTTGCCGGTGTGGCTGTCCGGTGCCACCCCGGAGCGGTCGAGCACCGCCTGCACCTTCTCGGCGACCAGCGGCACCCGCATCACCGACTCGGTGTAGGCGGTGGAGGCGTAGAGGCCGAGGAACCGTCGCTCGCCGATGACCTCGCCGTCGTCGTACTGCTTGACCCCGACGTAGTCGAGGTGCGCGATGCGGTGCACGGTGGAGCGGGTGTTGGCCTTGGTGAGCACGAGGATGTTCGGCTCGTGCGCCTTGGCGGAGGCCTGTGCGCTGAGCACGTCGGGGTCCTGGCCGATCGGCGGGTCGGAGCGCAGCAGGCCCAGCCCCGACCCGGTCATCGGCTCGAGGACCTCGCCGTCGCCGGTGGGTCGCAGCTTGTAGTCGCGGTAGCCGAGGAAGGTGAAGTGGTCCTCCGCCATCCAGCGCAGGAAGCGGATCGCGAGCGCGGTCTCGTCGGCGTCGACGGCCTCGGGCGGCGCCCCCTCGAGCTCGGCGGCGAGCACGAGGCACTTGCTGCGCATCTTGGGCCAGTCCTCGACCGCCTGCCGCACGTCCTCGAGCACGTGGCGCACGGTCTGCACGAGCTCGCGGCGGCGCCCCTCGTCGCTCTCGCGGTCGATCGACAGCAGCATCCACGACTCGGCGAGCTCGCCGACGGCGACCTTCGCCTTCTTGCCGGTCACGTCACGGGGGACGACCTTCTCGAGGTCGCCTGCGGCGTCGCGGCTCACGACGAGCTGCGGGTGCACGATGAGGTGGATGTCGATGCCCGCGTTGACGAGGGCACCGGTCACCGAGTCGACGAGGAAGGGCATGTCGTCGGTGACGATCTGGACGATCGTGCGCGCGTTGGACCAGCCGTCGGTCTCGGTGGTGGGGTTGTAGACCCGCACGTTGGCGACCCCCGGCATCCGGTGGCGCGCGAGCTCGAGGTGGCTGGCGGCGGCACCGGAGTAGATGTCGGGGCCTCGCGAGGTGAGCTCGTCGAGCGGCACGTGCCGGAAGTAGCGGGCGACGAAGTCGGCTCCCCCACCGTCCGGCGCGGCCTCGTCGAACGCCGCTGCGATCGGCGCGAGGACGTCCTCGCGGGTGCGGGCCTGGAGGGTCGACATGGTGCGCAAGCACTTCCTTCGTCGGTACTCACCGGGGACGGCGGGACACGCCCTCGTGTCCGGGCCCGAGCCTATCCACTCCGGCTGGGTGCTCCGGCCGGATGTCGACCCCGCCCTGTCTCACGGGCGGGACAGTTCCGGAGGACCCGGCATCCGGATGCCGGGGCGCGCGTCGCCCCGCGCCTAGCCCCCGCCGATCCGGCCGGCGATGATGCTCGTGACGATGACCGAGGTGATCGTCACCGTCGAGAACCCGGCGATGATCATCTTCGGCAGGATCTCGTGCTCGATGGCGGCGATCTCCTCCGGGCTCTCCCCCGCGCCCTTGGCGGCCTCCTGCGACAGGATCATCGTGCCCGGGAAGCCGTAGAGCGACGTGAGCCCGATCGCCACCGACATCGGGATGCTGTAGCCGAGCAGCTTGCCGACCAGGGCCGAGAAGCCGGCGATGCCGAGCACGCCGAAGACGAAGACCAGAACGAGCGGGAAGGCGAGCGCCTTGAGGTCGGCGACCTGGACGGTGGCCAGCGGCCCGAAGACCAGGATCATGATCGCGAGCATCATCAGGCCGAGCGAGTCGATCCCCGCGAGCACCGAGGGCTTGAAGACACCGAAGGTGCGCAGCAGGATGCCGAAGATCAGCGCCACGACGAAGGTGTTGAGGATGCCGTCGGTGAGGTTGTTCAGGCCGAGCGAGACGAGCACGACGATGCCGACGACGAAGAGCGTGCCGGGGGTGTTGCGGAGGAAGGAGGGGAGCAACGACTTCTCGGCCGCGCCCTCCTCGGCGACCTCGGCCGCCGCCAGGTTGCCGGCACGGTACTCGCCCTTGAGCCGGGCGGCCTCCCGGCGCAGGATGATCGAGGTCAGCGGGAAGCCGATCAGTCCCTGGAGGGCCGCGATGAGCACCGGGAAGACCGCGATCGCGGTGAGACCCACACCGAGTGCGGCCTCCTGGACGATGATCACCGAGATGGTGCCGCCGCTCAGCGCGCCGGTCCCGGCGACGACGAAGTCGCCGGCCTGCGCGTAGCCGTCGGCCGCGCTGCCGCTGATGTGGTGGCCGAACACCAGGGCCGCGAGCCAGAGTGCGAGCCCGATGCCGAGCACGGTGGAGGCCCCGATGAGGAAGGTGCGCCACTGCTTCTTGAAGTCGTCGAGGCTGATCATCGTGCCGAGGTGAACGATGATGAAGCCGACCACGACGCCGGCCAGCGCGAGGAGCGAGGAGCTCGCCAGCAGGTCGTCCGGGAAGATGCCGGTGAGGAAGCCGACGAGGAAGATCAGCGAGGCCACGAACAGCGACGACAGCAGCGACTTGGTCTTCCTCGCCACGTACTCGCTGACCGTCCAGACGGCCATGACGACGACGAAGGCCACCACCGGGTTCGTCGAGCTCATGCTGACCTCCTGAGGTGTCGTTCCTGCGATCCAACCACGTTCGCGCTGCGTGGGGCAGGGCCCACCGGACCCGGGCGCGCCACTAGAACCGCCACACGACGGGCACCCAGAACACCGCCACGGCGAGGAAGAACAGCAGCAGCGGCAGGCCGAGCTTCCAGTAGTCGTCGAACCGGTAGCCGCCGGGCTCGAGCACCATGGTGTTCGCGGGGGTGGCGACGGGCGTGAGGAACGAGGCCGCGCCCGCGACGCCCAGCGCCATCATGAACGGCAGCGGGGAGGCGCCGAGGTCGGCGGCGACGACGGCCGCGATCGGCACCATGATCAGCACGGTGGCGGTGTTGCTGATCAGCTGGCCGAGCAGCATGGTGAGCACGCAGACCGCGAGCAGGGCCAGCCGCGGCGAGGCCGACCCGACCAGGTCGAGCAGGCGGCTCGCGATGGCCTCGGCGGTGCCCGTCGACACGAAGGCCGTCGAGAGCGGGATCATCCCGCCGACGAGCACGACCGTGGTCCACGAGACCGACCGGTAGGCCTGGGCCGAGGTGAGCACCCCGCTGAGCACGACGGCGCTCGCCGCGAGGAGGCCGGCGATCGCCGCCGGCACCAGCCCCGTGGCCAGCAGCACGACCATCGCGACCAGGATGGCGATGGCCCGGCCCGCGCCACGGCCGAGCGGCACGCCTCGCCGCAGCCTGGTCGGGTCGTCGACGACGAGCACCTCGCCGCTGCCCGAGGTGTGTTCCTGCAGCTTGTCCCAGGTGCCGCCGAGCAGGAGGGTGTCGCCGGCCCGCAGGGTCTCGTCGGGGCCGTCGAGGGGGTCGCCGGCGCGGTGCACGGCGAGCACGACGAGGTCGCCGCTCGGGGTGGCCATTCCGGGGAAGAGGTGCTGGCCGATGAGGGGCGACCGGGGCGCCACGAGCACCTCGCTCACGCCCCGCCGGGTGCTGACCAGCTCACCCTCGGGCAGCTCGTACTGCGCCCGCAGCGCGTCGGTGAGGTCGCCGAGGTCCGGTGGCAGCGCGGCCGGTGTGCGCTCGGGCAGCAGCCTGCGGCCGAGCAGCACGATGAGGAGCACGGTCCCCACGAGCAGTGGGATGCCGGCGAGCGCGAACTCGAAGTAGCCGAAGTGGCGGCCTCCGGCATCCGCCGCGGCGTCGCTGACGATGATGTTCACCGGCGTCCCGGTGAGGGCGAGCATCGACCCGGCGTGCGCGCTGAAGGCGAGCGGCATCAGCAGCTGCGACGGCGACAGTGCCGCCCGCGCGGCGACCACGACCACCACCGGGATGAGCGCGGCGACGGCCCCGTTGACGCTGATCAGCGCGGTGAGCACCGCGACGAGCAGGCAGACGACGGTGAGCAGCCGCCCACGGTCGGTGCCACCCCGGGCGATGAGCTGCTGCCCGGCCCAGGCCGTGACCCCGGTGGAGTCCAGCGCCTCACCGACGACGAACAGCGTCGCGATGAAGATGACCGTCGGGTCGCCGAAGCCGGCGAGAGCCTGTCCGAGGTCGAGGATGCCGGTGAGCCACAACGAGACCGAGACGCCGATCGCGACGATGCCCAGCGGGATCCGGTTGGACATGAACGCGACGACGGCCAGCGCGAGGATGACCAACGTCGTCGCCACCGGGCTCATGCGCGCGACTCTAGACCCGCTGGGCGCAGGGCGTCCGGCGCCCTCGTGACCGGCATCCGTCTCGGGGCTAGGGTCGGGTCAGTCGACCCTTGGAGCCACAGATGTCCCGCAACCCCAGTTCGCTGATCCCCGCCGACTACAGCCCCGTGCCGTCCGAGAGCACGTCCGTCGAGGTGTCGGCGGTCGCCGCGCTCGACACGTCCGGGGTCGATGCCGTCGCCGTGCTCGTTCACGCCGACGGGGACCTGCCCAGCGACCTCGGCACCGACCTCGACCGCGCGGCGCTCACCGCAGCCGGTTTCGACGCCTCCCCCGGGTCGTCCCTCGTCGTGCCGCGCGGTGGTGAGCCGCTGCTCGTGCTCGTCGGTGCCGGACCAGCCGGCGGTCTCGACAGGTCGGCCCTGCGCGATGCCGCGGCCGCCGCCGCCCGGGCGACGTCGCGCGCGGGCGGGCGGCTCGGCATCCGGGTGCCGTCGACCGACCTCCCCGCGGCGGACGCCGGGCAGGTCGCCACCGAGGGCGCGCTCCTCGCGCGCTACCGCTTCACCGCCCTGCGTGCGGAGCACCCCGAGAAGCCGCTGACCCAGCTCGTGCTGGCCCTCGACGGAGCCGACCCCGACGCGGTCGCGCGCGGGGTCGCCACCGGCGTGGTGACCAGCCGGGCGGCAGCCATCGCGCGCGACCTGGCCAACGGCCCACCCGCCCACCTCACGGCATCCGCCATGGCGGACGTCGCGGCCGAGCTGGGTGCGCGGTACGGCTTCGAGGTCGAGTCGTTCGACAAGGCCCAGCTCATCGAGCTCGGCTGCGGCGGCATCCTCGGCGTGAACGCCGGCAGCACCGAGGAGCCGCGCATGGTCAAGCTGCGCTACTCGCCCGACGGCAGAGCCGACCGGGCACCTCGGGCTGGTCGGCAAGGGGATCATGTACGACTCCGGCGGCATCAGCATCAAGCCCTCGGACCCCATGCACCTGCTCATGAAGATGGACATGGGCGGTGCCGCGGCCGTGCTCGGGGCGTTCACCGCGCTGCGCGACCTCGGGACGACGAACGCGGTCACCGGCTGGCTGATGTGCACCGACAACATGCCGTCGGGCTCGGCCTACAAGCTCGGCGACGTGCTCACCGCTCGGGGCGGGCGCACGGTCGAGATCAAGAACACCGACGCCGAGGGGCGCCTGGCGATGATGGACGCGCTCGTGCTGGCGGTCGAGGAGGGCGTCGACGCGATCATCGACATCGCCACGCTGACCGGGGCGGTGCTCGTGGCACTGGGGCAGTCGACCGCCGGGCTGTTCGGCAACCACCGCGAGCTGCTCGGGCGCGTCAAGGAAGCGGCCCAGACCACCGACGAGCCGGTCTGGCAGCTGCCGCTGGAGAAGAAGTACCGCAAGCAGCTCGACTCCGAGGTCGCCGACATCTCCAACCTCGGAGGGCCCTTTGCCGGGTCGACCACGGCCGCGCTGTTCCTCAACGAGTTCGTCGGCGACACTCCGTGGGCGCACGTCGACATCGCCGGCACCATGCAGGTCGACGCCGACGAGGCCTGGCGCTCCAAGGGCGCGACCGGGTTCGGGGCACGGCTGCTCGCCGAGGTGGCACGCGACTTCCGCGCCGACGTCTGACGCCCGACGCCTGCTACTCGGCGATGACGTCGAGGGTGTGCACCGTGGGGTCCGCCGCGTAGGCGATCCGGCTTCCGGCCGCGCGGGCGGCCCGCAGTGCCTCGACGGCGTCGAGGGTGACCTCCTCGCCGGGCGCGAGCACCGGGATGCCGGGCGGGTACGGCGCGACCAGCTCGGCACTGACCCGACCGACCGCCTGGTCGATGGCGACACTCTCGCGAGCGGCGAAGAACGCCTCCCGTGGGCTGGTGACGGTGACCGGGTCGACGGCCCACACGCCCGAGGTGACGACCTGACGCGGACGCCCACGGTGCCGGTCGACCGACTCGGCCAGGGCGACGGCGAGGTCGACCAGCCCCTCGGCGGTGTCGGCGAGCGTCACCATCGCGACGACCGTGTCGCGGTCGGCCATCTCGACCGGCATCCCACGGGCGAGCAGGTCGGACTCGACGGCGTTGCCGTCGGCCCCCGTGCCGGGGAGCACGAGGGTCAGCCGCATCGGGTCGACTCCGGGGCCGTCGAGCACGACGAGACCGGCCACGCGGGCGAGGCGCTCGCGAACCCGTGCCACCGCCTCGATCACCGGGCCGAGCAGGGCCTGCGCCGTCGCGCTCGAGGAGGGCCCGGGCGGCGTCGGTGCTCGCCAGGATGGCGCCCGACGGGCTGGTCGTGGCGGTCGCCTCGACGGCGGCGTCGAACCGGGCCCGGCCGATCCGGCGGCTCTGGGCGAGCACGAGGGCGCCCTGCGACCAGGCCGGCAGGGCCTTGTGGGCGCTGGTGACGAGGGCGTCGGCGCCGGCCGCGAGGGCGTGCGGCGGCAGGGCCGGGTGGAACCCGAGGTGGGCGCCCCACGCGGCATCCACGACGAGGGGGATGCCGTGCCCGTGGGCGACCGTGGCCAGCGCGCCCACCTCACCCACCGTGCCGACGTAGGACGGGTCGCCGACGAACACGGCGCGGGCGTCGGGTGCACCGGCGAGTGCGGCCTCGAGGGCTGCAGCCGTGACACCCGTGGGCAGTCCGTGGGTCGGGTCGACCTCGGGACGCACCCAGACCGGGTCGAGCCCGGCGAGCACGAGGCCGAGGAGCATCGAGCGGTGCAGGGTGCGGGCCACGACGACCCGGTCGCCGGGCCGGCCCACGGCGAGCGCGAGGGCCTGGTTGCCGTGCGTCGACCCACCGACCGAGAAGCGGCACAGGTCGGCGCCCCAGAGCCGGGCGGCTCGCGCCTCGGCCTCGGCGACCACTCCACGGGAGAGCTTCATCGTGTCGAGCCCGGCATAGAGGGGCACGTCCCCGGCTACGACGTCGCCGACGAGGTCGTGGCGCTGCTTGTGGCCGGGGATGGTGAACGGCGTCGGGGCGTCCTCCTGGAAGCGCAACCAGGCATCGAGCAGCGGCGCGTCGCCGCGCAGCCGCCGGGGGTCAGTGGGCATGCTCGACCGGCTTCTCGGCGGCCCACCGCTCGACCGCCCTGGTGAGGGCGACGGCGTACCGGCGCACCTGGCCGAGGTCGACCCACTCGTCGGCCGCGTGCAGCCCGCCACCCGCCGGCCCGCAGACGAGGGTGGGGATGCCGGCGGCCTGCCAGAGCGGCGCCTCCATCCAGTAGGGCGCGTGGAACCGTTGCGGCACAGCGTTGTCGGGGGCGGTGTCGGCGAGGGAGGCCTCGAGGGCGTCAGCCAGGGTGGCGGCCGGCCCGTCATGGTCGAGACGCCACGCCTCACGACCGACGACCAGCCGAGCCGTGGCGTCGACGTCGGGGTCGTCGGCCCGCAGGGCGTCGAGCAGCTCGTCGACCTCCACCAGCGCTGCGTCGGAGCTCTCGCCCGGCACCGTGCGGCGCTCGACCAGGGCGCGCGCCGCGCGCGCCAGCACGAAGGGCGAGTCGCCACCGGAGGCGACCGTGACCATGAGGGAGGCGCCGTGGTCGGCGAGGGTCGCGCCGCGCGCCTCGACGGCGGCGAGGAGCCGGCCGAGGTGGGCGACTGCGTTGACGCCCTCGTCGGGTTGCGAGGAGTGGGCTGCCCGACCGGTGAAGGTGACCTCGACGAGGGCGTAGCCACGCAGGCTCTCGGCCACGGCCAGCCAGGTCGGCTCACCGACGACGGCGACGTCGGGCCGGATGCCGAGCGCGGGCAGCGCGGCGAGCACGGCCTCGGCGCCCAGGCTCGCGTCCTCCTCGTCGGCGACGAGGGCGAGCACGACCCGGCCCCGCAGCGGGCGCCGCATCAGCTCCTCGGCCGCCACGACCATGGCCGCGACGCCGGCCTTCATGTCGCTCGAGCCCCGCCCCGAGAGCCGGTCGCCGTCGACCGTGGCGGCGAACGGCTCGTCCATGCCCTCGACGCCCACGGTGTCGAGGTGACCGGTGAGCAGCACCGTGGGTCCCGCGCCCGCGTCCGGGCCGGCCGCGACCAGGCTCGGGCGGTCGGGCCGGCCCTGCGGGATGACGACGTGGGTCTCGAAGCCGTTGCGCTCCAGTCGGTCCCGCAGGTGCTCGACCACGGCGGTCTCTCCCGCGGCCCCGGGGGCAAGGCCCGGGTTCACCGAGTCGATGCCGACCAGCTCGGCCGTCAGCGCGACGGCGGCGTCTCGTCGCCCAGCGCGGCATCGGAGCGGTCGTCGGTGGCCACGCCGAGACCCTACGCCGAGCCATCTCGAGTTGGGTGCTCAGGTGGCTGCCGGGGCAACCACCTGAGCACCCAACTCCGAGAACTGCCTCCTGTGGGTAACTCGGCGGCCGGGTCGGGCGATCTGCCTACAGTGGTCGGGTGCCCCTCGGACCAGACCCGGAGCGCGCCCGCGCGGCCCTCGAGCAGCTCGACGCCCTGCGTGCCACGGTGTCCTCTGCGGAGGACGACGTGCTCGCCTGCCTCGTCGTCACCGGTGAGCCGCGGCCCCAGCGGGTGCTCGACGACTGGCTCGACCAGGTGGCCGAAACCCTGCGCGCCCTCGGCGAGGCAGGCGGCCGCCCTCTCCCCCGCGATCGCCAGGTTTGCCGCGGCGCCCGAGGCGCCGGGTACGCCTTCGGCACGGCCCGTCGGTCGGGCTGGACCGTCAGGTGCCGCTCGAGGCGGAGGACGCCCGGTGAGCGTGGTACCGGGCGACCCGGCGTCCCTGTCGGCCTGCGGGGCCGTGGCGCGCTCGGTCGCCGAGCAGCTGGGGGGTCGCGCGACGGGAGTGCGCACGGCATCCGGGCTGCTGGGCGAGGGGTGGACCGGCCGCACCTCGGCGGCCACCCGCCGTCGCGCAGCCGCCCTGGCCGATGCCACCGACGCCTGCGGCGCGCAGCTCGACACCCTGGGCCGGGTGCTGCAGGACCACGCCACCGACCTCGCCGACCTCGTGGCACGGGCCCGGTCGGTCGAGGAGCGCGCCCGGGCGGCCGGCCTCGACGTGCGCGACGGAAGGGTCGAGGTCGGCTGGGGGGTCACCGGCACCGCCGACGCGCGGTCGGACCTCGCCAGGGACGAGGTCCGAGAGGAGCTGCAGGCCGAGCTCGACCTCGTGCTCGCCCAGCACCGGCGCCGGCGGGACTGGGTCCTCGGGGTCCTGCGCGACTCGACGAGTGCGCTGTCGCATCTTTCGCACCGGCTGCGCAGCGGGTGAGAGGATCGCCGGACCGACGACCGAGAGGACCCCACGGTGCGACTGACGACGCGTGAGGAGCTGGACGGCACCGTGGACCAGGTGCACGCCCTGCTCACCGACCCGGCCTTCCAGGAGGCCAAGTGCGCCGCCACGACGAACAACGGGATCTACACCGTCGACGTCGGCGGAGGCGCCGACGGGCAGCGGGTGCGCACGGAGCGGCAGCTGCCGTCCGACGGTCTTCCCGACATGGCACGCTCGTTCGTCGGTGACCACCTGACGATCATCGAGGTGCTCGACTGGGTCGGGCCGGCTGCCGACGGTTCGCGGTCCTCGGCGGTCGACATCCACATCAAGGGCGCCCCGCTCACGGTCAAGGGCACGATCCGGCTCGAGCCGAACGGAGCGCGCACCGTCGAGGTCATCGACGCCGAGCTCAAGGCCAACGTGCCGCTCATCGGGGGCAAGCTCGAGCGGGCCGCGGCCGACCCGATCAACGCGGCCATCGAGATCGAGATCGAGCTGCTCCGGGAGTGGCTCGCCCGCTGACCCGCGCTTCCCCTCTTCGCGACTTATTGCGAAATACCCACCCCAGAGGCCGGTCCGGCCGCTCAGAGGTGGGTATTTCGCAATAGTCGGGGGACGGTCAGCCCATGTGGGGGTAGCCGTGGCTGGTCGGCGGCACGAAGTTCTCCTTGATCGAGCGCACCGAGGTCCACCGCATCAGGTTGGCGGCCGAGCCGGCCTTGTCGTTGGTGCCCGAGGCGCGCCCGCCACCGAACGGCTGCTGGCCCACGACGGCACCGGTCGGCTTGTCGTTGACGTAGAAGTTGCCCGCGGCGAACCGCAGCCGCTGCGTCGCGTCGGCGATGACGGCGCGGTCCTGGGCGATGATCGCGCCGGTGAGCGCGTACGGAGCGAACGACTCCAGCTGGTCGAGCACCTTCGAGTACTGCCGGTCGGGGTAGACGTGGACCGCGAGGATCGGGCCGAAGTACTCGGTGCTGAACATCTCGTCGGTCGGGTCGCTGCTCTCGACGACGGTCGGGCGGACGAAGTAGCCGACCGAGTCGTCGTAGGTGCCGCCGGCCACGACGTCGAGGTGGCTGGTCGCGTGCGCCCGGTCGATGGCGGCCTTGTGCTTCGCGAACGCACGCTCGTCGATGACGGCGCCCATGAAGTTGGACAGGTCGGTGACGTCGCCCATCGCCAGCCCGTTGGTGAGGTCGGCCAGGTCGTTCTTGATGGCGCGCCACACCGACCGCGGCACGTAGGCACGCGAGGCGGCGGAGCACTTCTGGCCCTGGTACTCGAACGCCCCACGCAGCATCGCGGTGCGCAGCACGTCGGGGTCGGCGCTCGGGTGGGCGAGGATGAAGTCCTTGCCTCCGGTCTCGCCGACGATCCGCGGGTAGTGCCGGTAGGACGTGAGGTTCTCGCCGATCGTGCGCCACAGACCCTGGAACACCGCGGTCGAGCCGGTGAAGTGCAGCCCGGCGAACTCCGGGTGGCTGAGCGCCACGTCGGAGACCTCGCGCCCGTGCCCGGTGACCAGGTTGATGACGCCGGGCGGCATCCCGGCCTCCTCGAGCAGCTCCATGGTCAGCTGCGCGGCGAGCTGCTGCGAGTGCGACGGCTTCCACACCACGGTGTTGCCCATGAGCGCGGGCGCGGTCGGCAGGTTGCCGGCGATCGCGGTGAAGTTGAACGGCGTCACGGCGTAGACGAAGCCCTCGAGCGAGCGGTAGTCGCTGCGGTTCCACAGGCCGCGGGAGTTGGCCGGCGGCTGCTCCTCCATGATCTGGCGGGCGAAGTGCACGTTGAAGCGCCAGAAGTCGATGAGCTCGCACGCGGCGTCGATCTCGGCCTGGTAGGCCGTCTTGCTCTGGCCCAGCATCGTCGCGGCGTTGATCCGCGCCCGCCAGGGGCCGGCCAGCAGGTCGGCGGCCTTGAGCAGGATCGCCGCGCGGTCGTCGAAGGAGAGGTCGCGCCAGGCGGGGGCGGCGGCCATGGCGGCGTCGACGGCTGCACCGGCATCCGCCTTGGTGGCACCGCGCGTCACGCCGAGCACCTTGCGGTGGGCGTGCGGTTGCCGGACCTCGATCCGCGCCCCCTTGCCCATGACTCGGGTCCCGCCGATGGTGTGCGGCAGCTCGTGACGCGTCGCGGCGAGCTCGACGAGGGCCACCTCGATCGAGGCCCGCTCGGGGCTCCCGGGGGCGTAGTCGAGGACGGTCTCGTTGGTGGGAGTGGGGACGTGGGTCACAGCGTCCATGCGGTGGGCTCCTCGTTTCGGGTCGCGACGTCGGATCAACCCCCACTCTCGCGCCCCGGCTTCACGGGATGCAAGCCGGCCGCGGGTCGCCCCTGGTGTGGGGGGTCAGGGCCGGTCGACCAGGCTGCGCACGTCGGCGAGCTCGGTGACGTCGTACCAGAGCAGGTCGGTGGGCTCGGTCATCCCGGGCTCCTCGTCGACGTGGAACGACACGATGCGGCGCCGCTCGACGGGGGCGGACACCTCGACCCGCGAGGGGACGTCGGGCGCGGTCGGGTGCACCACGACCGCGGCGTCGACGTCGGCCGCCGCGACGACCCGGCGGCGCGGCGGGGTGCCCGCGATGCCGATGGCCTCGTGCGCGGCCGCCGCCCAGGCGGTGTGCTCGAGCTCCTCCTCGTCGGTCACCAGGCCGGGCTTCCCGAGGGCCGGGGTCACCGCGTGGGCGGGCCGGGGGGCCGGCCCGATCGCCCGGCCCTCGGCCAGCGCGGTGAGGTCGGCAGCGGTGAGCGGGAGGTAGACCCGGGTCAGCGGCACAGCGGCTCCGTTCAGTGTCGTCAGCGGGCCCCGACGCGCGGGGCCTCGAGCAGCTCGTGGAGGGCGTCGACGACACCGCGGCCGAGCACGTCGGCGTCGGGCATGGCGTCGCGGTCGGCGTAGAGCCCGTAGTAGACCCCGCCGTCGTAGGAGGTCAGCCCGATCGACAGGGCCTGCTCGCGGCCCAGCGGGGTGACCGGGTAGGTCGAGACCATCCGCGCGCCGGCGGCGTACAGCGGCGTCTGCGGGCCGGGAACGTTGGTGATGACGACGTTGTAGAGGCGACGCGAGACCATGCCGCCGAGCCGGGCGCCCAGGGCGTGCATGGTGGGAGGCGCGAACCCACCCAGGCCGGAGAGCGTGTCGGCCGACACCGCCCGCCGCGAGCCGCCCTCCATCTGCTGGCGCATCGAGAAGGCGATCTGGTGCAGGCGCATCGACGGCCCGGGCTCCCCCACGGGCAGGTCGACGAAGCAGGCCGTGACCTGGGCACCGGTGGGGGCGTCGTCGCCGGCGTGCACCGAGACCGGCACCATGGCCCGGATCGTGGTCCCCGGGTAGACCGACTCGCCGCGCGTGAGCAGCCACGACCGGAAGGCGCCGGCGATCGTCGCGAGGATGACGTCGTTGACCGTCACCTCCTCGGCGAACGAGCCGGTGCCCAGCCGCGAGCGCACCTTGCGGTAGTCCTCGAGGTCGGTGCCGATCATGACGTAGCGACGGGCTCGGCCCACCGTGGCGTTGAGCGGTGACTCGGGGGCGGGTCGGGCCGAGACGCGGGCGAGGGTCGAGATGACGTCGCCGGCCACGGAGGCCACCTTGCCGACGGCGCGCGTGACGTCGGAGACGCCGTGCTGCACCGTCTCGACGACCTGGCTCGGCGTGCGCGCGGCCTCGCTCAGCGCCGAGACGACGAGCTCCAGGCCGCTGGGCTCGGGTCGGGCCCGCCACGTGGTGAGCACGCCCTCGCTCGCCGTGGGGTTGCCGTCGACGAGGACGTTTCCGATGTCGACCGCGCTGATGCCGTCGACCAGGCTGTGGTGCGTCTTGGTGATGATCGCGAAGCGGTCCTCGGCCAGGCCCTCGACGAGGTAGACCTCCCACATCGGGCGGCTGCGGTCGAGCGGGCGGGGCTGGATGCGGGCGACGAGCTCCTCGAGCTGCTCGTCGGAGCCCGGTCGCGGGAGGGCACTGCGGCGCACGTGGTAGCTCATGTCGAAGTTCGTGTCGTCGACCCACACCGGGTTGGCCAGGGCGCCGGGCACCGTCTTGATCCGCTGCCGGTAGCGCGGCACGTGCGCGATGCGCTGGCTGATCAGGGTGACCAGGCTCTCGTAGTCGAACCCGCCGATCGGAGCGTCGAAGACCATCACCGAGCCCACGTGCATCGGCGTCGCCGCGTCCTCGAGGTGCAAGAACGAGGTGTCGAGGGAGCTGAGCCGGTCTGCCACGGCCCCATCGTGTCAGACCGTGGGTCGGGTCAGAGGCACGGTGTGACCGGGCCGTCGCCTCGCCTCGCCGCGCTCCCGACGACCCGCGCGGGATGCCGTGCGCCGGCGCGCGCTTCCGGCCGCGGCCGCGCGGGGGTCGAGGACCGCGGCGAGCTCACCCACGGCCACGGTGAGCTCGGCGCGTGGGGCGACCTCGACGAGCGAGCGGCCGGCGAGCAGGGCGGCGTCGCACTCGTCGGGGGCCCACGGGAGGAAGCGCACGGCATCCATGCCGGCGAAGCGCCCGAGGACGTCGGCGATGGCGCGTTCGGGTCGTCGCCCGGCGACCGATGCGCGCACCTTGGTGACCACGACGGTGGGCGCGGGCGACGGAAGCACGGCGACGTCCTGAACCGCCCGGACCAGCCGCTGGAGCCCGACCGGGTCGGCCGCGCCGACGGCGACGAGCTGGTCGGCCGCCTCGAGGGCCGTGAGGGTGGCGGCGTTGCGGCGAGGCGCGGCGGTGTCGTAGCTGAGCTCCTCGTCGTCCTCGACCGCGAAGCCGACGTCGACCACGACGTGCTCGACGACGCCACGGGCCAGGCGCAGCACGTCGTCGACCGCCGCGGCCCGCAGCTCGGGCCAGCGGTCGGCCCTGGGCAGGCCGGTGAGCACCCGCAGCCCGGGCACGACCTCGGGGGCGAGCCGGGCCAGACCGGGCACGTCGAGCGTGCCCTGCTCGGAGGCTCGGGCCGCCGCCGCGACACCGGGAGCCTCGTCGACCAGGCCCAGCACCTGGGCCACGCTGGCTCCCCAGGTGTCGAGGTCGACGAGCAGGGTGCGCACGCCGGCCGCTGCGAGCTGGGCGGCGAGGGTGACGGCGACCGTCGTACGGCCCGGGGCGCCGGTGGGTCCCCACACCACGGTGACGGGGGTCTTCGGCGGTGGGCCGACGCCGTCCGCGTCGGGGGTTGGGGTGCTGGTGAGGTCGCCCGCCGGACCGGGCGCGTCGGCATCCCACGGCGCTCGGCCCCAGGGGGACGGGTGGCCGGCGGGCGCGCCGGACGTGGTGGCCGCGGCGAGGGCCACCAGCGCGCTCGACACGTGCGGCGCCGGGTCGGACGGACGCAGGATCGTGGCGACACCCAGCTGGCGCAGCCGTCGCTCGCCCTCGTCGTCGTCGGGGGCGACCAGGCCCGCGACCCGCAGGCCGTGCCCGGCGAGGTGGCGCAGGGCATCGCGGTCGAGACCCCGCAGGTCGGGCGACACGACGGCCACCCGCGCGACTCCTGCCGCGCCGGCCGACAGCAGCTCGGCGACGTCGGCGCAGCGCCGCACCAGGGTGAGGTCGGGTGCCGCCTCGAGCACCTGGACGAACTCGGCCTCGAGGCGGTGGGTGACCGCGGTGAGGACGCTCGTCACGGCGCGGCCGCCGACGCACCGCCGGGCACCGGCACCAGGGTGATGCGGGAGCCGAGGTCGACGTCGGCGACGACGTCACGCACGGCCTGCCGCGGCACCATGACGTGCACGGCCCTGGTCTCGGCGGAGGTGCCGAGCACGCCGTCCTCTCCCGCGACGCGCGCCACCGACACCGACTCGAGCACTCGCTCGGGCCCGGCGTAGGTGGGCAGCCCGACCGTGCTGGCCTCCTTCGGCCGGTTCACGTAGACGTCGACGACCGACCCCGCCGTGAGCGCCGAGGCCGACGTGGCGTCGACGAGCAGGGCCACCTGCTGCACGTCGACGGCGGCGCCCGAGCCGACCCCCGAGGCCGGGATGAGCTCGCCCGGGCGCAGCGCCCGCAGCGACCAGGTGTCGGCCGTGAGCGGCCGGTCCGCGGGCAGGTAGCCGGCCGCTCCGTCGCCGAGCAGGACGTCGACCCGGACGACGTCGGCGTCGGTGAGACGCTGACCGGGCACGACGTCACCCCTGGCCGCGTAGACCGGCACCCGGTCGTCGGCGCGCGCGACGACGACCGAGCCGAGCACGGTGGACACGAGTACGAGGAGAACGCCGACGAGCAGCCGGGAGTCGCGCCACGACGGGGAGCGCAGCCGTGACGCGGTCGGGGTGGGCAGGTCACTCATGGCGCTCGATCGTCGTCGACGATCGCCGACTTCGCCACCGGAGCGGCTCTGCCTGTGGACAACCCCCGCGAAGGGGTCTCCTGTGGATGGCACACTGACGACGTGGCCCGCCGCTTCATCCCCCTGACCGAGGTGTCCGAGATCCTCGACGTCTCAGCGGCCCAGGCCTACGCACTCGTGCGCAGCGGCGACCTGCCGGCGATCAAGGTGGGTGGGCGTGGCCAGTGGCGCGTCGAGACCGTCGAGCTCGAGGCCTACATCCAGCGCATGTACGCCGAGACGCGCGACCTCGTCACGACCCGGTCCGAGGGTCAGGCCGACGACGAGGGTTCCGCCCCGAACGCCTGACGGCAACCGTGCGCACGCCCCGGGCGCACGCTGTCAGCGCCGCGACTCGACGGCCACGAGCGCGACGAACGGCACGGTGGCCACGGCCCTGACGTTCTCACGGCGGCGCGGCACCCCTTCGTCGTGCTCGGCGAGGTCGAGGTGGTCGGCGCCCACCGCGTCGATCGTCCCGAGCAGGGGTGGCCCGCCTCCGACGAGCGACACGGCCACGGTGGCGCGGTCCCGCGACAGGGCCCGCAGGGCGTAGCCGAGGCCGAACCGGCGGGCCGTGCGCGACGAGGTCGACTGCGGCCCCAACGCCCGCAGGGTGAGCACTGCACTGGTTGCCACCAGCAGCTCGCGCCCGTCGGCGGTGCGGGTGAGCAGCCAGTCGTCGCCGAGGTCGTGCAGGTGACCGTCGACCTGCCGCCCGCCGACCAGGCCGAGCCGCACGGGCGCACCGACGGTGGCCCCGAGCCGGCCGGGCAGGGTCACGAGGGCGCGTTCACGGCGCGTGCGCTCGGCCACCTCGTCGTCGCGCTCGCGCCGCTCCTCGGCGGCCAGCTGCCCCTCGAGGTCAGCGAAGAGCCCCTCCCACCTCATGTCCACAGCCTAGGTCGCCCGGGTTGTGGGTGTCGGTGGGAGCGTTTACGGTCTTTTGCATGCAAACATCATCAAACGGCATCAAACATCTTTCAACCGCGCTCAGAGGGGCTCTGGCGTTGGCGGCCGCAGCGCTGCTGGCGGCGTGGCTCTGGTCCGTCCTGGCCGCTGCCGGCCACGCGTCCGCGGGCGGTGTGCCGCTGCGACCCGACGAGGCCCTGGCCGCAGTGGTGGCCACAGCCGCCCTGGCGGGCACGACCTGGCTGGCGCTCGGCATCCTGCTCGAGCTCGGGTCGCTCGTGCCGGGGGTCGTGGGCCGGGCCGCCGCTCGGGTCGCCGACGTCGTCACGCCCGGCTTGGTACGGCGGGCGGCCGGGGCCCTGCTCGGCGTCGGCCTCGTGGCCGGCCTCGCTCCCGGTGCGGCCGTCGCGGCTCCGGCCACCACGGTGGCCGCCGGCTCCGCGCTGCCCGACCCCGGGTTCGCCCCGGCGCCCGCCGCCACCGCCCCGCTGCCCGATCCGGGCTGGATGCCGGCGCAGGGCGCCACCCAGGAGGCCGGTCCGGACCTACCCCACGCGAACGCGGCGCTCGGCGCAGGCTGGGTGCCGAGCCCGCCGGTCGTGCGGGCGCAACCCGACCTGCGCGTGCTCAGCCCCGCCCCGCGTCCCGGCCTCGACCACGAACGGCCCGCCCAGGTGGTCGTGCACCGGGGCGACTCCTTGTGGGCCATCGCGGCCCGGCACCTCGGACGCGATGCGTCCGACGCGGAGATCGCACGAGCCTGGCCGGCGTGGTACGAGGCCAACCGGCAGGTGATCGGCGACGACCCCGACGTGCTGCGTCCGGGTCAGGTGCTGCGTCCGCCCGAGGAGGCACGGTCGTGAGTGTCAGCGCCCTGCACGTCGCTCCGCCGGTGCGCCCGCTGCCGCCGCCGATCTCGCTCGACGAGGCCCTGCGCCGCTCCCGCCTCGCGATCGAGGCGCGCGAGGGTCGCAACGGCTACGTGCAGGGCACCTTGGCCGTCGACTTCGCCGCGGCCTCCGACGAGCAGTTCTTCGGCCCACAGCGCACCCTGCGCGCGGAGCTGCCCGACCCCACCGCCTGGGCCGCGCGCATCACCCTGGCGATCCTCGAGGTCATGACCGGTGTCCGTCCGGCGCCCCAGGTGCTGCGCTGGACCAGCCCGGAGGTCTACGCGGTGGTCGCCCGGCGCAGCGCGCTGGTGGCCCGGCGCGTCGCCGAGGGCCACGCTCCGCGCGCCCGCCCCCGCCTGCGGGTGCTGCGGGTTCGGGTGTGCGAGCCGTCCGACGGCGTCGCCGAGGCTGCGGTCGTCGTCAGCGACGGGCCGAGGGTTCGTGCGGTTGCCGTGCGGCTGGTCGGCCAGGACGGCAAGTGGCGGGTCAGCGCTCTGCAGGTGGGATGACCGTGAGCTCGGCCTCGGGTTCGGCTTCCGGATCGGGGCTGCCCGGCTGACGGGTGGGCAGGCCACCGGTCGCGAAGAACGCGATGGCGGCCAGCAGCGCGAGCACGGTCAGGGCGCTGCGCAGACCGTCCAGTCGAGCCTGGGTGTTCTCCTCCACGATGGCCGTCGCCACCGCCTCGTCGACGCCGGCCTCGGCCAGTCCGGTCTCGAGCTGGGCGTCCGAGACGAAGGGGATCCCGCTGGCCAGCTCGACCTGCGCCTGCGAGCTCACTGACGCCGGCACCGCCTCGTTCGCTGCGATGCCGTTGAAGAACGACGAGCTCAGCGCCGAGATCAACACCGCTCCGGCGAGGGCCGTCCCGATCGACGCCCCGAGGTTCGTGAAGGTGTTCTGGATGCCGCCCACCTCACCGCTCTGCTCGTCCGGCACCGCCGAGACGGTCACGGCACCCAGCTGCGACGAGAGGGCTCCGATCCCCAGGCCGGCCAGGAGCAGCGGGCCGGTGACGACCTCCGGGCCCGTGCCCAGGTCGAGGGCCCCCAGCAACGAGAGGATCCCGGCCAGCAGGGCGAGGAAGCCGATCCGCACGACGCGCCTCGGGGAGGCGTTCGGGAAGACCCGGGGCACACCGATCGCCGCGAGCAGCAGGGTCACCGAGAGCGGCATGATCCGCAGCCCGGTGTCGATCGCACTGAGCCCGAGGGCCACCGAGAGGTAGAGCGGCACGCAGAAGAACAGCCCGGCCTGGATCAGGAACTGGAAGAAGAAGGCCGACAACCCCTTCTGCAACCCCGGGATGCGAAGCATGGCCGGGTCGATCAGGGCCGAGCGCCCCAGCAGCAACCGTCGCCTCTCCCACACGAGGAAGGCCCAGATGACGACGATCCCCGCCGCCACCAGCCACACCACGGGTGACAGCCCCGCCCAGACCGGCGCGTTGGGCTTGGGGTTGACGAACCCCCATGCCCCGGCCCGCAGGATGCCGAACACCACGAGCCCCAGTCCCAGCGCCGACAACCCCGTGCCGACCAGGTCCAGCGCCGCGTCCGGATCTGGCTCGGCATCGGCCATCCGGCGCGCGAGCACGAGGATCACGGCGACGATGACGACCTCGCCCGCGAACACCCAGCGCCACGAGGCGTAGGTGGTCAGGACGCCACCGATGAGCGGACCGGCGGCCACCGCGATGGCACCCGAGGCAGCAACCAGGCCGTAGGCCCGCGGACGTTCCGTCGCACCGAAGTTGGTCGCGACGAGCGCCACGATCGCCGGCATGATCAGGGCCGCACCCATGCCCTCGAGCAGCGACCAGCCCAGGATCAGCACCGGCAGGCTGGGTGCCAGCGCCGTCGTCAGCGACCCGGCGCCGTAGATGACGCAGCCGATCGCGAAGGCCCGCTTGCGGCCGAGGATGCCGCCGATCTTCCCGCCGGTGATCATCAGCGACGCCATCACCAGGGTGTAGAGCGTGATCGCGGTCTGGATGCCGGTCACGTCCGTGCCGACGTCCTCCGCCACCGTCGCGATCGAGACGTTCATGACCGAGCTGTCGAGCGTCATCAGGAACTGCGCCGCAGCCAGGGTGGTGAGGACGGTGGCCCCCGCGGTGCGGGTGGCGGTGTCGGTGCTCATGCAGGGGGCCTCAGGAGGTCGAGTGGTCTGACGGGTCCGCCTTGCGGAAGCGGCGGGGCACGGACGTCGAGTCTGGACCGACCGCCTTCTCCCCCGGCTCACCCGGCACGGGTGGCCCGTCCACATCCTCGGGGTCGACGAGGGTGGTGTCCTGGCTCGCGGTCGGGCGCGGCATCCAGTCGTAGACGACCCGGGTCCAGAGCACGAGGTCCTGCACCGAGCGCCGCTCCGGGCTGATGACGCACCAGAACAAGCCGATCGGGAAGACCACGCAGAAGCGCCGCGCGCAGCAGGGAGCGCAGCGGGCCGAGACGGCGGCCCCGCCGGCCCACCACGCGCAGCCCCATGACCTGGTCGCCGTAGCTGCGCCCGAACAACCACCAGGACACGAAGAGGTAGAGGACGGCGAGGACCAGCGCGGTGGTGAGGCTCGCCAGCAGGTGCCCGCTCGGCCACACGAAGGTCCGCGGGTCGAGGAGGAAGGTGAAGACCACGAGTCCGAGGTAGATCGACCCGACCATGACTGCGACGATGGCGGCGTCGATCGTGTTGGCGACGACCCGGGTGACGACCCCGGCGGCGTGCCCCTGGTACGGACGCGCCTCACGGGGGATCGCGGAGATCTCCCGCCCCGTCACGAGGTGCTCCCCTGGTCCGGGCCGACGCCGGCACGACGCCGACGGAACAGCGCCCGGTCGACCGCCCGGCTGATCGCGTCGTCGGCGCCCATGCTCGTCATCCGCGCGCCGCGCACCGTCTCCGAGGCCATCGACCCGGTCGAGTCGCGGATGATCGCGGGCAGGTCGATGACGTCGAGCACCTCCTCGACGATCCCGATCAGGTCGATCCGGGCGATGACGGCCTCGAGGTCGACCCGCTCGACCGCGGCGTCGAGGTCGACCGTCGCCACGATCGCGTCCAGGTCGACCCGCCGGACCGCGGCATCCAGGTCGACCGTCGCCACGATCGCGTCCAGGTCGACCCGCCGGACCGCGGCATCCAGGTCGACCGTCGCCACGATCGCGTCCAGGTCGACCCGCCGGACCGCGGCATCCAGGTCGACGCGTGCCACCGCGGCGTCGAGGTCGACGGTCGAGACGATCCGGTCGAGGTCGACGTTGTCCTCGACCAGCCGGGTGAGGTCGAGCCGCTCGACGACCGTCGCGACGATGGCGGGCATCCACACGTCGAGCAGCGACTCGACCTGGCGGGTCAGCTCCTCACGGTCGGCACCCCCGGTGCGGGCCAGGTCCCCGACGAGCGTCGCGGGGTGGTAGCGCCTGGGCAGCAACGGCGGTCGCCACAACATCCGCGTCACGGGTGCGGTCAGGTGGTGCACGGTGCGCACCGCGACGATGGCGGCCCCGGCGGTGGCGCCGGCCACACCGAGGGCGACGTCGAGCACCAGCCGCGCCTCGGGCCCCAGGTGGGGCACCGCGACCGGCCGTCCTGAGGTCGTCAGCTCCTTGGACACCGCGCGTACCCGTCTCTCGGAGGCATCAGATCGCACGGTACCCGCCCGCGGCCCGGCCCGTCAGGGGCTGCCGGGAAACGCACCACGGGTCACCCGGCAGGGGTGAGCACCTGGGGGCTCAGCGGATCTGCCTCGTGATCCGCTCGGTGGCGAGCCGGCTCAGCACGGCCATCGCGTCCTTCGCGGCTCCCGCGTCACCGGAGCGAACCCACAGGCTGCTCACGAGGTCCTGCGAGGGGGGCGAGCGGGGTCAGCGCCGCCCGTGGCACATCTTGAACTTCTTCCCGGAGCCGCACGGGCACGGGGCGTTCTTCGGGGTGTTGGCCAGCTGGTCCTCGGTGAGGTCGTCACTGGATGCCGGGGCACCCTCGTCGCGCTCGTCGACCCCGCCGGTCTCACTCGGCGCGGTGTAGTGCAGCTGCCCGGTGCGCGGCCGGCCGACGCCGACACCCGAGACGGCGACCTTGCGGGCACCGTCGCCGAAGGAGCCGGACCCGGCACCCACGACGGCGGGCTCGCCCTCGGAGGCCGGGGCCTCGTCGTCGGCGGTCGTGGTCGACCCGCCGGACAGCGCACCCAGCATCTGCGAGACGTGCACCGGCTCGACGGCCGGCGGCGCCTCGGTCGGCTGGTCGACGGAGACGTCGACGTGGAAGAGCAGCCCGACGGACTCCTCGCGCACGGCCTCGTTCATCGTGGTCCAGAGCGCGAAGCCCTCGCGCTGGTACTCGACCAGGGGGTCGCGCTGCGCCATCGCGCGCAGGCCGATGCCCTCCTGCAGGTAGTCCATCTCGTAGAGGTGCTCGCGCCACTTGCGGTCGAGCACGGAGAGCATCACCCGCCGCTCCACCTCGCGCATGACCTCCTCGCCGAGGGCCTCCTCGCGCTGGTCGTAGGCGTGGTGCGCGTCGGAGAGGATCTCCTCCTTGAGCTTCGCGTTGGTCAGCGCGCTGCGCCCACCGGCCGCGTCGACGACCTGCTCGGCGTCGAGGGAGACCGGGTAGAGCCCGCGCAGGGCGGTCCACAGCCGCTCGAGGTTCCAGTCCTCGGGGAAGCCGTCGGAGGTCTCGGCGTCGACGTAGCCCTCGATGACGTCGTTGACGAAGAAGCGCAGCTGCTCGTGCAGGTCCTCGCCCTCGAGCACGCGGCGGCGCTCCTCGTAGATGACCGTGCGCTGGCGGTTGAGCACGTCGTCGTACTTGAGGACGTTCTTGCGGATCTCGAAGTTCTGCGCCTCGACCTGCGCCTGCGCCGACTGGATCGAGCGCGAGACCAGCTTGCTCTCGATCGGCTGGTCGTCCTCGAGCTTGGCCGTCGTCATGACCCGGTCGACCAGGCCCGCGTTGAACAGGCGCATGAGGTGGTCCTCGAGCGAGAGGTAGAACCGCGACTCGCCCGGGTCACCCTGACGGCCGGAGCGGCCACGCAGCTGGTTGTCGATGCGGCGCGACTCGTGCCGCTCGGTGCCCAGCACGTAGAGACCACCGAGCTCGGTGACCTCCTCGTGCTCGGCGGCGACGACCGCCTCGGCGGCCGCGAGGGCCTCGTCCCAGGCCGCCTCGTACTCCTCCGGCGTCTCGTGCGGGTCGAGGCCGCGCTCCTTGAGGGCGGCGACGGCACGGAACTCGGGGTTGCCGCCGAGCATGATGTCGGTGCCTCGGCCGGCCATGTTGGTGGCGACGGTGACGGCACCCTTGCGGCCGGCATCCGCGACGATGCTCGCCTCGCGCTCGTGGTGCTTGGCGTTGAGCACCTCGTGGGGGACACCGTGGCGGCGCAGCTGGTCGGAGAGGTACTCCGACTTCTCGACCGAGACGGTGCCGACGAGCACCGGCTGGCCCTTCTCGTGGCGCTCGACGAGGTCGGCGACGACCGCCTTGTACTTCGACTCCTCGGTGCGGTAGACGAGGTCGGCCTGGTCGATGCGCACCATCTCGCGGTTGGTCGGGATCGGCACGACGCCGAGCTTGTAGATCGAGTTCAGCTCGGAGGCCTCGGTCATGGCCGTGCCGGTCATGCCGGCGAGCTTGTCGTACATGCGGAAGAAGTTCTGCAGGGTGATGGTCGCGAGGGTCTGGTTCTCGTTCTGGATCTGCACCCCCTCCTTGGCCTCGATGGCCTGGTGCATGCCCTCGTTGTAGCGACGTCCGGCGAGCATGCGCCCGGTGTGCTCGTCGACGATCAGCACCTCGCCGTTCATCACGACGTAGTCCTTGTCGCGCTGGAACAGCTCCTTGGCCTTGATGGCGTTGTTGAGGTAGCCGATGAGCGGGGTGTTGGCCGACTCGTAGAGGTTCTCGATGCCGAGGTGGTCCTCGACCTTCTCGATGCCGCTCTCGAGCACCCCGACGGTGCGCTTCTTCTCGTCGACCTCGTAGTCGCCCCGGCCGCTCTCGAGCTCGCCGCGCTCGAGGCGGGCGACCATCTTGGCGAACTCGCTGTACCACTTGGTCGGCTGGTCGGCCGGGCCGGAGATGATGAGCGGCGTGCGGGCCTCGTCGATGAGGATCGAGTCGACCTCGTCGACGATGGCGAAGTTGTACTCGCGCTGTACGAGCTCCTCGGTCGACCACGCCATGTTGTCGCGCAGGTAGTCGAAGCCGAACTCGTTGTTGGTGCCGTAGGTGATGTCCTTGGCGTACTCCGCGCGGCGCTCCTCCGGCGTCATCGCCGACAGGATGCACCCGGTCTCGAGGCCGAGGAAGCGGTGCACGCGACCCATCAGCTCGGACTGGTACTCGGCGAGGTAGTCGTTGACCGTGACGACGTGCACGCCCTTGCCGGAGAGCGCGTTGAGGTAGCTCGGCAGGGTCGCGACGAGGGTCTTGCCCTCACCGGTCTTCATCTCGGCGACGTTGCCCAGGTGCAGCGCGGCCCCACCCATGATCTGCACGTCGAAGTGACGCTTGCCCAGGGTGCGCTTGCTCGCCTCACGGACGGCGGCGAACGCCTCGGGCAGGATGTCGTCGAGCGTCTCGCCGTCGGCGAGGCGCTTGCGGAAGACGTCGGTCTCGGCGCGCAGCTCGGCGTCGGTGAGCTTCTCGAAGTCCTCCTCGATGGCATTGACCTGCGCCGCGATGTTGTCGAGCTTCTTGAGGATGCGCCCCTCACCGGCGCGCAACAGCTTCTCGACGATCTTCACGAGTGGAACTCCCTTGGCGTGACAACATGACGGTCGCTCGACCGGACCTGCCTAGGGTAGTCGAGCCCGAAGCGCCCCACCGACCCGGCGGCGGGCACCCTCAAGGGGCAACGCGGCGCACCGCGGCGTGAGTTCCCCCCTGCCCCCGCAGGTGGTTGGGTGGAGGAGTGACCGGTATCCCGTACCCGGGCTGCGTGCCCGAGCTCACCGACGGGGTGGTGCGGCTGCGGGCCCACCGCCCGCAGGACGCCGAGCGGGTCGTGGAGCAGTCCACCGACCCGGAGTCGATGCGCTGGACGACGGTGCCGCGTCCCTACGGGCTGGATGACGCGCACGCCTTCCTCGCCGAGATCGAGCGGGACTGGACCGCACCCCGCGGCGTGCGGCGCTGGGCGGTCACCGACGCGACCGACCCCGACGGCCGCTACCTCGGCACCATCGACCTGCGGCCGGGCGGGGGCGGGGCCGCCGAGGTCGGCTTCGGCCTGCACCCCGAGGGCCGCGGGTCCGGGTTCATGGCCGGGGCGCTGCGGCTGGCGTCCCGCTGGTGGTTCGGCGAGGGCGGCACCCGCGTGCACTGGCTCGCCGTGCGGGGCAACTTCGCCTCGTGGCGCGTGGCCTGGTCGTGCGGCTTCAGCCACCACGGCACGATCCCCCAGTCGCACCCAGACCCCGACGACCCGAGCGCCCCGGCACTCGACGTGTGGCGCGCCAGCCTGGGTGCCGACGACGTCATGGAGCCCCGCACGCCGTGGGAGGACGTGCCGGTGCTCGAGGCGGAGGAGGCCCACGGCATCCGGCTGCGCCCCTGGCGCGACGCCGACGTGACCGCGCTCGAGCCGCGCGACCAGCCCGAGCACTACATGCCCGCCCGCGGGGTGCTCGACGCCGACACCTTCCCCGAGTGGCTGATGATCCGGCGCGAGCAGATGTCGCTCGGTCGCGTGCTCAGCTGGTGCGCCGCCGACACCACGACGGATGCCGCGCTGGGCGAGGTGCTCGTGTTCGTCACCGAGGGCACCCTCGACGACGACACCGCCGAGCTCGGCTACCAGGTCGTGCCGAGCGCCCGCGGCCGCGGCGTCGCGAGCAACGGGGCGCGCACGCTGGTCGCCCACGCCTTCGCGTCCCGCGCCACCGGTGGGCTCGGCATGCGCCGCCTGGTCGCGCAGACGGCCGACGACAACGCCGCGAGCAACGCCGTGCTCGACCGGCTCGGGTTCACGATCTGGGGGCGCGAGAGCGCCGCCGACGTGCTGCCCGACGGCCGGGCGGTCGACGCCCTGCACTGGGAGCTGCTGCGCGACTGACCCTCGCCGACGCGTCAGCCGGTGAGGCCGATGGCGTAGGACCCGAACGACGCACAGGTGCCGCCGATGCCGCACGTGGTGCTGAGCGAGCCGACCGGGCTGTAGCTGTCGTACTGGACGGTGATGTTCCCGTCCTTGTCGTAGTCGAGGAACTTCAGGTTGATGAAGCCGACCACCCGGTACTGCGTGTTCGAGCCGTTCCCGGTGACCTTGTCGTACACCGGGAAGGCGAAGGTCTGGCCCTTGACCGTGTCGAGAGCGCTGCGCACCGGACCGGCGTTGATCTTGTTGCCGGGTGTCCCGTCAACGGTGATCGTCGGCGGGGTGCCGGTGATGGTGAGGTCGATGTCGCACCCGTTGACGATGGCATCGGCCAGCGTCGGCGTGCCGTTGCCGCCGCAGTCCAGCCATCCCCAGTTGCCCGAGCCGCCGCCCTTGCCCGTGCAGTCGGCCTTCCAGACCTTGTCCACGTCGATGACCTCGATCGGGTAGGGACTCGAGGTGGCCCGGGACATGATCGCCCTGGCCTCGTCGTCACAGATGGCGAGCGGGAAGGCCCCACCGTTCATGCTCCCGACGACACTGAGTCCGGCGCTCGCCTGGCGGGTGGCCTTGATCGAGCTGATGCCGGCGAGCCTGCCGAGGGTGGTCGGCACGTCGCGCTGCACGGTGACCTTCACGCGCAGGATGCCCGCGGCATCGCAGGTCAGTGAGGTCTGCACGTCGACCTGGCCGGTGGAGGACTTCAGGTCGTAGGGCCGGTTGGCGTCGGCCTGCTTCTTCGCGATCGCGAGGGCCTGGCCGGCGTCGTTCGAGAGGATCGACGCGCAGGTCGGAGCGACGGCGGCGTTGCTGGAGAGGCCGGTTCGCTTGGCGCCGGCGATGGCCAGGGCGCCGCTGTCGGCACCGGCGGCGAACGCCTGGGCCTGCGCGTAGGCGATGCCGAGGTCGAGGGTGAAGGCCAGGAGAATCATCATCGGCACCAGGAGGAGGCCGACGAGCATGGCCACTCCCCCGCGCTCGTCGCGCTGCGCGACCCTTCGGCCGGACCGGTTCATGAGGTGTACTCGCACTGGAAGTTCCCCTTCGATCCCAGGTTCACCGAGCTCATGAAGGGCACGGGGAACGGCGGAGACGACGTGTAGCTGAGCTGCACCGCGAGGTCGCTCACGGTCGCGCTGGGCCCGGACGAGCCCGTACAGGGGAAGGACGAGCTGGCACCGGTGGCGGAGGCCGAGCCGGCGGGGAGCGAGCAGGTGCCGCCCGCGCCGGTCACGGTCACCCCGATGCTGAGTGGCGTGGCGCCGACCGCACCGGAGGACGCACCGACGCGGGCCTTGCTGGCCACCTGGCCACAGGTCAGCTTGGCGCCGGCGACGCTCGGCAGGACTCCGGCCCGGGCGGCATCGCGGGCTGCGGTGTTGTAGGCGATCTGCTGGGCGAAGATGAACCCGAAGTCGATGATCGCGCCGATGATCAGGATGAGCACCGGCAGCACCAGGGCGAACTCGACCGCCGAAGCGCCCCGTTCCGGACGCCGACGCCCTGAGCGACGAATGTTCACGCGATCCCTGCCGATCGTTGACGAGGACCCCGGTCGTCCGGGGTCCTGCACACGAGTTTGACAGTTCCTGAGAACTTTCTTATCCACCGAACGGTCGAGATGTCCTACCCCACGAGGACGTTCTCGTCACAGGGGATCCGCGGTGCCACAGGAGTCACGACGGGCCGGTCGCCGCCCAGTCGACGGCCGGAAGAGCGAGCCACCCCGCGAGCAGGGCGAGCTCGGCGTCGAGCTCGGCGCGGTCCTCGGGACCACCCCGCCCCGGCTCCCACGTGCACCGGCGCACGCGCAGCACCCCGGCGGCGCGGTCCGACTTGAGGTCGACCCGCGCCACGAGGTCCTCGCCGAGCAGGAAGGGCAGCACGTAGTAGCCGTGCACGCGCTGCTCCTCGGGCACGTAGATCTCGAGCCGGAAGTCGAAGCCGAAGATCGCCCGGGTGCGGTCGCGCTGCCAGACCAGGGAGTCGAACGGCGACAGGAGCGCCCTCGCGGCGACCCGCCGTGGCCGACGGGCGTCGCGGTGCAGGTAGACCGGCCGGTGCCAGCCCTGCACGGTGGCGGGTAGCAGGGTGCCGTCGGCGACGAGAGCCGCGATCGCCGGCCGGGCCTGCTCGGGCGAGAGCCGGAAGTAGTCGCGCAGGCACTGCTCCGAGCCGACCCCGTGCGCGCGGGCCGAGATCTCGACCAGCCGGCGGAAGGCCTCGTCCTCGCTGGGCCGGGTGCTGGGGTCCAGGGCGGGTGCCCGAAGTGCCGGCGGCAGCACCCGGCTCGGCAGCGCGTAGCGACGCTCGAACGAGGTGGTGCGGCCCGCGCTGGACACCTCGCCGGCCCAGAACAGGTGCTCCAGGGCGTTCTTGACCAGCGACCAGTTCCACCCCCACTGCTCGCGCTCGCGGGGCAGGTCGTGCGCGAGGGCGACCTCGACCTCCCGGCTGGTCAGCGGGCCACGTCGAGCGACCTCGGCGAGCACGCCGGCGACCAGCTCGGGGTGCTCGTGGGCGACCCCGCGCATGCCGCCCCAGGCGTCGGAGCCGGCGCGGCGCATCCGGAAGTCGAGGAGCGGCCAGGTCGACGGGGGCACGAGCGACGCCTCGTGGGCCCAGTACTCGACGACCCGCCGCGGTGCGACGTCGCGGGCCCGGTCGAGCAGGCGCACGGTCGTAGGGGCCGAGACGGGAGAAGAACGGCAGGTACTGGCTGCGCACGACGACGTTGACGCTGTCGATCTGCACGACCCCGACCGTGTCGACGACCCGTTGCAGGTCGCGGGTGCCGGGCAGCAGCGGGCGCGGCCGCGCGAAGCCCTGGGCCGCGAGCGCGATGCGCCGGGCGGCCCGGGTGGAGAGGTGCACGCCGAGCGGCGGGTCACTCATCCGTGGGGAGCAGGTGCTGCCGGTGCGCGTAGACCGCGGCCTCGACCCGCGAGTGCAGGTGGAGCTTCTCGAGGATGTTGCGGACGTGGTTCTTGACGGTGTTCTCGGAGATGACCAGCTCGTCGGCGATCTCGCGGTTGGCGCGACCGCGGGCCACGAGCCGCAGCACCTCGACCTCGCGGTCGGTGAGCAGCGGTGCGCTGCCCGAGATGGGCTCGGGCTCCTGGCTGAGCCGGGTGAACTCGGTGAGCAGGGTGGCCGCCATCCCGGGAGGGATGATCGCCTGGCCGTCGTACACCCGGCGGATCGCGTCGGCCACCTCCTCCCCGGGCAGGTCCTTGAGCAGGTAGCCGCTGGCACCGGCCTTGATCGCCTCGAACAGGTCGGACTCGTCGTCGGACATGGTCAGCATGAGGATGCGGGCCGAGGGCACGGCCTCGCGGATGAGGCGGCACGCCTCGATGCCGCCGACGCCGGGCATCCGGACGTCCATGAGCACGACCTCGGGGTTGACCCGCTGGCACACCTCGACGGCCTCGGCGCCGTTCGAGGCCTCGCCGACGACCTGCGCCGTGCCGTCGAGCTCGACGACCACCTGCATCCCGCGCCGGTAGAGGTCGTGGTCGTCGGCGATCATGACCCGGATCGGGGTCGGCGAAGCAGCGCCGACCACCTCACCAGTCACATCGTCACCGTGCACGGCCTCATCGTCGCAGGTCCGGGCAGAACCGCCCATACCTACCCCCCAAGAAACTCTCAGGAAGCCGCCGCCTCGACATCCACCGTCTCGCCGCGCTCCGGGATGTCGGCCATCGACCCGTCGAGGTCGAGGTGCAGCACGCCATAGCTCCAGCCGTGTCGCCGGTAGACGACGCTCGCGCGGTCGGTCTCGACGTCGTGGAAGAGGTAGAAGTCGTGGCCGACGAGCTCCATCTCGCGCAGGGCGTCGGAGAGCGTCATCGGGGTGGAACGGTGCACCTTCTCGCGGACCTCGACCGGGGAGTCGTCGAACTGGTCGGTGTCGTCGGACCCCAACGCGGCCAGGGCTGCCTCGGACGGCGCGACGATGCGCGCGGTCGCGCTCGCGACGGACTCGGGGGTACGACGTCCACGGTGGACCTGTCGCCGGTCGTTCTGGCGCCTCAGCCGCTCCATCAGCTTGTCGATGGCCAGGTCGAGGGCGGCGTACTTGTCCTCGACACACGCCTCGGCCCGCACCACGGGCCCCTTGGCGTAGCAGGTGATCTCGACCTTGTCACAGACCTTGGCCTGGCGACGGTTGGGCTCGTGACTGACCAGGACCTCGACCCGGCGGGTGCGGGGCTCGAGCTGGGTGATCTTCTCGAGCTTCTCCTCGATGTGCGCCCGGAAACGGTCGGAGACGGTCAGGTGCCGTCCGGTGACGACTATGTCCACGTGATCCTCCTCGTGCTGTGGGGTGTCTGCGCTCAGCAACGGCCGGTCGTCAGGGGCACCACCTCCGGAGGATCGGGGCTCATGCACCGACGCTAGTCGGAGGTCCAGTGGGCCACAAGGGCGGGGTCAGGGCGTGGCGAGGTGTGCTGGCACACGTCGCCGCGACCACGTGCTGGGCACCCGCGTCGAGCAGCGCACGGGCCGCCTCGGCGAGCGTCGCGCCGGTCGTGACGACGTCGTCGACGACCACGCACGTGGCCCCCGCGACGACCGCGCGCCACGGCGCGGACACCGCCATGGCACCGGCAAGGTTGTCGGCCCGGGCCCGGCGGTCGAGGTGCGCCTGGTCGGCGACCCGCCTGGTGTGCACGAGGGCATGGACCACGACCAGGCGGGCTGCGCGCCCCGACGCCGCGCCGCCCGGCGGTGGGCGACCCGACGCCGACGGCCCGACGCCGTTGACGGCTGCGACCGCAGCGACGGCCAGGTCACCGACCGGGTCGTCGCCGCGCCGACGACGTGACCCGCGTGAGGTCGGCACGGGCACGACGAGCACCTCCTCCCCCAGCGCGATCCGCCGACGCACGCCCGGGTCGTGGGTGGCAGCCGAGAGGGCACCTGCCAGCAGGCGCGCGAGGTCGTCGCGCAGGTCGCGGCGACCCTCGTCCTTGTACGCCGTCACGGCCAGCCGCAGCGCCCCCTCGAAGCGCGCGCCCGCCCGGCACACCGGCATCCCCGCAGGCGGCGGCCGCGGATCGACCCGGCCCGCTGCGCCGCCCCGAGCCGCCGAGCGGACGGCCTCGGTGCACGGGCCGCACAGCGGCCCGCCGACCCCGTGGCACGCGGCGCAGCGCGACGGCAGCACCAGGTCGGCCGCGGCCCGCAGGCCACCGCCCACCACTGCCCACACCACCAGCCATCCCCGTACGAACGCCATGGCCCCAGCCTGCGCGCCGCGACGCGTGGATGCCGCCCCGCCGCTGAGCCTGTGGACGACCGGCTACCCGCGAGGTGCCTGTGGACGACGAGCGGTCAGCCGGCAGCGACGGCGAGGTCGGTGGCGGGGCCGCTGTCGAGCCACTGCGAGCCGGCCCGCCGGTGCAGCCGGCCCGTGGAGGAGACGACCCACAGGTCGCGCTCGCCACCGGTCGACGCGATGCTCGCGGCGTCGGGCACGGGAGTCAGCGCGCGCACGTCGCCCCCCACCGAGAGCACCACCGGGCGCACCGTCTTGCCGTCGAGCGACCCGATCGCGGCGAGGGTCCGGTCGTCGAGCCAGGCCAGGCTGGTCGCCTTGGTCACCGAGGCACCGACGCGCAGGGGCTGCGCGAGACGCTGCGGCAGGCCGCTGCGTGTTCGGATGATGCCGGCGAGGTCGATCCTCGTGTCGGACCCGTCGAGCTTGGTCGAGAGCACGGCGAGCCGGTCGCCGTCGGGAGCCACCCGCGACTCGAGGACTCGCCGTCCCTCGAGCCACGCCGCGGTGACCGGGGTGGCGGCGGCACCCGGCTCGGCAGGGTTGACCGTCTGGTCGACGACCCAGAGCCGCGGGGCCTTGGCGTCCTTGGTGCCGACCCCACCCATCCACAGGTAGCCGCGCTGGTCGTACGACGGGTTGCCGACGTCGGTCGCGTCGAGCGGGACCTCGTAGCGGTTGGTGCCGCGCCAGCGCGAGATGCCGTTGCCGTCGGGGTCGACGCCGGCCAGCTCGGTGCCGTCGGCCGACAGAGCGAGCCGGTGGAAGGTGTGCAGCACCTGCGGGTAGGTGCTCGACACCACCGGCTGTCGGGGCTCCTGGTCGCCGAGGGTGTTGGGGTCGAAGACCCCCACGTCGTCGCCCCGACGCACGACCGGACGGGCGAGGGTGGGGGTGGCCGGGGTCGTGAAGCCGACCTCGGCCAGCGTCGCGGCGGGGCCGTCGAGGCCCGTGATGTTGACCGGCACGCCGTCGACCGACAGCTCGACGCCGGAGACCCCGGTGTCCTGGGTCAGGGTGCTCACGAACTGCGCCCACAGGTTCTGCCGCGTGCTCTCGCCGCCGCTCAGCTGGCCCGAGATCAGGTTGACGGTCGCGATGCCGTTCTCGATCGACACGGCCTCGCCCAGCAGGCGGGCGCCGGCCGGGACGGAGGTGACGGCGGCGTCGACGAGGTGCGGCGGCACGGGTGCGAGCTGGGCCCGGGCCAGCCGGGTCGCGAGCTTGTCGACCGGGAACCACCGGGTGTCCGACACGAGCCCGCGCTGGCTGGTCGACACGTAGTGCACGTCGTAGGGCTGCACGAGGCTCGACGCCTGCGAACGGGCGATCCACCGTCCGAAGCCCTTGGGCATCTCATTGATCCGCCACTCACCGCCCACCGTGGTCAGGCCGAAGGTCGCCGTGACGGTGCTGCCCGGACGGGCCGCCGTGTAGCGGCCCTGCTCGTCGATCGTCCCGGCGGCGTTCGCGGTGATGCGCACCGTCGCGGGGTCGAGCAGCGTCGCCTTGGGTGCCACGTCGTCGGCCAGGAGCACGAGGGTGGTGTCGGGCTTCCACTGCTCGCTCATCTGGGCCGTGAGGAAGGCCTTGGCGTTGTCGTACTGGGCGTCGCTCGCCTGCGCGGCGCGCACGAAGCCGCGCACGATCTGGTCCTGCCCGACACCCGGCGCCGGACCCGGCGGCAGGGCGCGCAGCACCGGGGAGTTGCCGCTGCCGACCTCGAGCCCCGGCTCGACCGGGCCGTCGTGCGAGAGGCCTCCGCACCCGGCCAGCAGGAGCACGGCGAGCGCGCCGAGCGCCGCCCGGGCCCGCCGGCCGCTCACGGGTCCTCCGTCGGGCTGAGCGGCAACGGCGACCCGTGGAGGGTGTCGCCGGCGCGCTGCGGGAGGGTCAGCCGGAACCGAGAGCCGACGCCGCGCTCGCCCCAGGCCTGCAGCCAGCCGTTGTGCAGCCGGGCGTCCTCGAGCGAGATCGACAGTCCCAGACCGGTTCCGCCGGTGGTGCGGGCCCGGGCCGGGTCGGCACGCCAGAAGCGGGTGAAGACGTTGGCCGCCTCACCGGGGCGCAGGCCGACGCCGTGGTCCTCGACCACGACCGCGACGGCGTCGTCACCGACCTCCACGAAGACGTCGACCGGACGGCCCTCGCCGTGCTCGATGGCGTTGACGAGCAGGTTGCGCATGATCCGCTCGACCCGGCGCTCGTCGACCTCGGCCTCGGCCGGGTCCTCGGGGGCGTGCACGGTGACCGTGCTGCCCCGGCGCTCCGCGAGCGGCCGGGCCGCCTCCACCACCTTGGCGAGGGTGCCGCGCAGGTCGACGGGATCGACGTCGAGATCGGCTGCGCCGGCGTCGAACCGGCTGATCTCGAGCAGGTCGGAGAGGAGGTCCTCGAAGCGGTCGAGCTCGCCCGCGAGCAGCTCGGCCGACCGGCCCACCGTCGGCTCGAAGTCCTCACGCGACTCGTGGATCAGGTCGACGGCCATCCGGATCGTCGTGAGGGGGGTGCGCAGCTCGTGCGAGACGTCGGAGACGAACCGCTGCTGCACGGCGCTCAGCCCCTCGAGCTGGCGGATCTGCGACTGGAGGCTGTCGGCCATCCCGTTGAACGACGTGGCCAGGAGGGCGAGGTCGTCCTCGCCGCGGGTCGGCATCCGCTCGTTGAGCTTGCCCGCGGACAAGCCGCTGGGCCACCTCGCCGGCGCGACGCACGGGCTTCACGACCTGGCGGGTGACGACCCACGCGACTGCTCCGACGAGCAGGGTGAGGATGATGCCGGCGATGACGAACGAGCTGCCGATGAGGCCCATCGTCGCGACCTCCTGCTCCATCGGGTAGATGAAGTAGAGGTCGTAGGCCCCGGCGTTGGGCACCTCGACGACGCTGCCGACGACGACGGCCGGAAGCGTCTCTCCGCCGAGGGTCACCTCGGTCATCTGCGTCTGCTGGCGGTCCGGGGATGCCGCCACGGCCGCCCGCAGCTCGGGGCTCACCGACTCGATGTCGAGGGCACCGCTCGTCAGGTTGGCGAGCACGATGTCGCTGTCGTTGCCCTCGGAGCGGTTCATGACGACGTAGCGGCTGGGCTGCGGACCCGGCTCGGCCAGGATGCGCGACATGATCTCCTGGGCCGCCTGGTCGAGGTCGTCGACCGACGTCGACGTGGAGTTGTCCCAGCGGTTCTGGGCCTGGCTGGTGAGGTTGAGCGACTCGTACTCGGCCGTGTTCACCCGGTCGCTCTCGAGCCCGCCGGCGATCTGCTCGTGGAGCACGCCGCCGAGCAGCGACACCACGAACAGGCCGAGCAGCATCGTGGTGGTGACGACGCGCAGCTGGAGCGACTGCCGCCACCGGCGGGCGACGTAGGAGACGGTGCCGCGCACCGAGCGGGTGAGGTCGCCGAGGCCCCGGCGACCTCGCGCCCCTCCGGATGCCAGCGCCGTTCGCACACCGAGATCGGCGGAACCGGACACGCTCAGGCCCGACCTGCCTTGTACCCGACGCCCCGCACGGTGACCACGATCTCGGGGTGCTCGGGGTCGTGCTCGATCTTCGAGCGCAGCCGCTGCACGTGCACGTTGACCAGCCGGGTGTCGCCCGCGTGCCGGTAGCCCCAGACCTGCTCGAGGAGCACCTCACGGGTGAAGACCTGCCAGGGCTTGCGGGCGAGCGCCACGAGGAGGTCGAACTCCAGCGGCGTGAGGCTCACCTGGGCGCCGTCGCGGGTGACCGAGTGGCCGGCGACGTCGATGGCGAGGTCGCCGATGGAGAGGCGCTCGGGCTCGGGCTCGTCGCCGCGGCGCAGCCGGGCACGCACCCGGGCGATCAGCTCCTGGGGCTTGAACGGCTTGACCACGTAGTCGTCGGCGCCGGACTCGAGGCCCACGACGACGTCGATGGTGTCGGTCTTGGCCGTGAGCATCACGATCGGCACGCCCGACTCGGCGCGGATCTGGCGACACACCTCGAGGCCGTCGAGGCCCGGGAGCATGACGTCGAGGAGCACGAGGTCGGGGCGGTACTCGCGGAACACGCCGATGGCGGCGGAGCCGTCGGCGACGTGGTCGACCTCGAGACCCTCGTTGCGCAGCACGATGCCGAGCATCTCCGCCAGCGCCAGGTCGTCATCGACCACCAGTACGCGACCCTTCACGTCGGCCCCGTTCCTTTCCCTGGCAGTGCCACAAGTGACCACCATGCTCCCACAGCAGTCTGGGAAGACCCTGCAAACGGTAGGGGCCGACCCCCCACGCCAACTACGCTCAGCGGGTGACCCCCACCCCCCGCTTTCCCGGCTTCGACGCCTCGGCGAAGATCCGGCTCGCATTCGGGGTGCTGAGCGGCTTCGTCGCGATCCGCACCGGGACCGTTCCCGAGGTCCTGCCCTGGTTGCTGCTCGTCGTGGTGCTGGACCTCGTGGTCGTCGTGCTCGAGGGGGCCCTGGTCTACCGACGCGGCATCACGAACACGGTGCTCCTCACCCTGCTCTGTGCGTCTGCTGCGGCAGCCGGCGCCGGATACGCACTCACCGACACGGCCACGGGCGCGAGCGCGGCGACCGCCCTGCTGGTCCTCATCCCGGCGTACCACGCGGGCTCGAAGTACGGCCGGTTCGGCTTCCTGCTGACCTGTGTGGTCGCCAGCATCGCCTTCCTGGTGTCGGCTCTGCTGTACACCCAGAACGACAGCCTCCGGGTCGGGCTGATCGCCTGGATCGGCGCCGCGCATCACTCCTGGGCGTGCTCGGGGCGTGGAACAAGCGGCTGACCGACGAGCAGGAGACGGACGTCGACCCCGCCGCGCGCGAGGCGATCGAGCTGATCCAGCGCCTGCAGGACCTGTCCGGCCAGATGTCGACCGGGCTCGACGCGCCGGCCAGCGCGTCGCTGGCCCTGGACCTGCTGTCGGCGGAGGTGTCGTCGACCCGCAGTGCCGTGCTCGTCACCCACGACGCCGAGCACCTGGTGCCGGTGGCGCTGCGCGGCTCGACCCGGGCGCCGTGGCACATCGCCGACCACGTGGCCGACCTGCTGCGCACCAACCCCGCGAGCTGGGTGCCGACCGAGGTCTCGTTCACCGACGAGCTCGGCCGCCGCCGGGCCCTCGTCGTCCCCTTCGCCCTGGGCAACGGCTCGACGACCGTGGTCGTGGCGGAGCGGCCGGACGGCAAGCCCTTCAGCGACGCCGAGCGGCAGATCGCCCGCGACGTGACCCGTCGCATCGCCCCGACACTGCAGGCCGGTCTGCTCTTCGGCACGCTGCGCCAGTTCGCCAGCCTGGAGGAGCGCAACCGGATCGCCCGCGACATCCACGACGGCATCGCCCAGGAGCTCGCGGCCCTGGGCTACCAGGTCGACGCGCTGCGGGCCCAGGCCGGCCCGCCCGGCATCCCGATGAGGGACGGCCTCGACGGGCTGCGCGAGCAGCTCAGCGAGGCGATGGCCGACCTGCGCATGCACATCACCGACCTGCGGGTCGCGGAGCGCCCCGGCACCGGCCTGGGTGCGGTGCTGGGCGCGGCCGTGCAGAGCTTCGGCAGCGTCACCGGCGTGCGCACGACGGTCACGGTGAGCGAGGGCCAGCGGCGGATGGACCCGCGGGTCGAGATCCTCATCCACCGGCTGGTCATGGACGTCCTCGCCGACGCACAGGCGTGCGGGGCCCGCAACGCCTGGGTCAGCCTCACGACGTCGGTGGCCGGCCCGGCCATGGTCGACGTCTCCCACGACGGCGACCCGAGCACCTCACGGCGCAGCTTCAAGGACCCCGCCCTCGAGGGACTCGACGCGACACTCTTCGTGCGCACCGAGACCAACGGGCGCACCACCGTTAACCTGACGGTTGAGGAGCCGACGCCCGTCGGCGCCTTCCGGGACATGCGATGACGCAAGGAGGAACCATGGGTATCAGCGTCGCTCTCGTCGACGACCACGCGGTCGTGCGCGAGGCAGTGGCCGGCATGCTCGTGGCCCAGGGGGACATCACCGTGGTCGGCCAGGCCGGCTCGCTGTCCGACGGCCAGGCCCTCCTCGACCGCCTGTTCGCCGCTCCCCCACCCGGCAGCCTCGTCGCCGTCATCGACGTCACCATGCCCGACGGCAGCGGCCTGTCCCTCGTGCGCGTCCGCCCGCGAGCGCAACAAGGACATCGGCCTCGTCGTGCTCACCATGCTCAACGACGACTCCACCCTGCTCGAGGCCCTCGATGCCGGTGCGTCGGCGCTGGTGCGCAAGAGCGCCCCGTCGGAGCAGGTCATCTCGGCCGTGCGCCGCGCTGCGGAGATGCCGGGCGAGTTCAGCGCCAGCGGCCTCGCCGAGGCGATGCGCCGCCAGAGCGAGACCCCGCAGACCACCCTCACCACGCGCGAGACCGAGGTGCTCCGGCTGCTCGTCGAGGGCTCGTCGGTGGCGCAGGTCGGCCGTCAGCTCTTCATGAGCCCGTCGACGGTCAAGACCCACATCGGCAAGATCTACGACAAGCTCGGCGCGCACAACCGCGCCAGCGCCGTGATCGCCGCCGTGCGCCTGGGCCTCGTGGCCGACGTCGACCGCTAGTCAGCGACCGGCGTCAGCCCGCGCCGTCGTCCCACTCACGACCCGTTCCGCTCAGGCGGAGCGGCTCAGAGCGCGCCGCCGGAGAAGGCCTTGACCATCGTGATCGCGCCGGGCCCGATGATGACGATGAACAGGGCCGGGAAGATGCACAGCAGCAGCGGGAACAGGATCTTGACGGTGACCTTCTGCGCCTTCTCCTCGGCCCGCTGACGCCGGATGACGCGCATCTCCTTGGTCTGCTCACGCAGCACCGAGCCCACGGGCAGACCGAGGCGGTCGGCCTGGACCAGGGTGCTGACGAAGGTCTTCAGCTCGGGAGCCGTGGTGCGCTCGCCGAGCGAGGCGAACGCGTCGGCGCGGGACTTGCCGATCTGGATCTCGGAGAGCACTCGGGCGAACTCACCGCCGATGGGTCCGGTGACGGTACGCGCCACCTGGAGGATCGCGGCGTCGAAGCCCTGACCCGCCTCGACGCAGACGGTGAGCATGTCCAGCGCGTCGGCGAGCCCCTTCTGCAGCTCCTGCTGCCGCTTCATGCCGGCGTTGTAGAGCAGCAGGTCGGGCAGGAAGAAGCCCACGGCACCGGCCGCGGCGGCGATGATCAGCCCCTTGACGCTGAAGCCCACGATCAGCAGGGCCAGGATCGTGCCGATGACCAGGCCGAGGCCCTTGGCACCCATGATCCGCTCCACCGACCAGCTGACCGGGTTGCCGGCCCGGTCGAGGTTGCGGGCCATCCGGCTGCCGGTGCCCGCCGGGGAGACCCGCACGGCGAGCCCGCGCAGCCGGTTGAGCATCGGCCCGAGGACGCGGTCCTGGAGGCCGAGCTCGTTCTTGGAGACCTCGCGCGTGGTGGCGGTCTGGTTCAGCAGCTCGAGCGAGCGCGCCACACCGGTCGACTGGGTCGACCCCATGAGCGAGGCCACGACGACCACGACGACGGCCAGGACGAAGAGCAGGGTTCCGAACAGGAGCAGTCCCATGTCACACCTCGATCTTTACTACCTTGGACATCCACCAGACGCCGATGGCCATGGAGATGAGACCTGCGACGGACATGACGATCCCCATGAGGGTCGTCCAGAGGAGGCTGACGTAGGCGTAGTTGGTCATCATGCTGAACGAACAGCACGCCGATGGGCAGGGCGATGAGGATGTAGCGCCGAGAGCTTGCCCTCGGCCGACAGCGTCTTCACCTGGCGCTTGAGCATCTCGCGCTCGCGCAGCGTGGCGGCCGTGGTGCGCAGGGTCTCGGCCAGGTTGCCACCGACCTCGCGCTGGATGCGGATCGCCATGGTGGTCCAGCGCATGTTCTGGCTGTCCATCCGGGCACCCATGTGGTCGAGGGCGTCACTGACGTCGGACCCGATCCGCGCCTCGGCCAGGGCTCGGGAGAACTCCTTGGCGGCCGGCTCGGGGGCGTCCTTCGCCACCGAGTCCAGCGCCTGCAGCAGGCTGAAGCCGGAGGCGAGGGAGGTGGCCACCAGCATCAGGACGTCGGGAAGGGCGGCCTCGAACTTGCGGGCGCGGCGTCTGGCCAGGTAGCGCAGGATCACCGGCGGCACGATGAAGCCGACGACGAGGCCGAGGATCAGCCCGATGATCTGGTGCGAGCCGAACAGGACGAAGCCGCCGATCGCCGCGATGACCACCGCGAGGATGCGCAGCACGAACCACTCGCCCGCGCGCCACGGCAGGTCGGCGCGGTCCATGAGCTCCATCGTGCGGGTCGTCGACTCACGACCCGACATCACCTTGTCGCCCATGCTGACGAGCTGGGCCGAGATGGCCGTCGGGGTCGCGGACTGACGAGCCGGAGCAGGCGCCCGGCCGAAGCCGTAGGCCTCGATCGAGGTGAGCCGCTCCTTCTTCGACGACTTGAAGGCGTCACCCATGAAGGCGGTGACGAGGAAGAACAGGCCGAGCACCAGGACCGCGATGGAGGGGTAGAGCACCATCGGGGACAACGCCGAGAACGGGCTGGTGTCCCTGAGCGGCGGCGAGGCGGAGAGCGTGGGCGCCTGGGTCGTCGGCACCACCACGGGAGCGGTGTCGCCGAGGTCGACCGCCGAGCGGGCCTCGAACGGCTGGCCACCCGCGGTTCCGGTCACCACCACGTCCTGCGTGCCGGCGACACCGGCGGGTCGCTCGATCTCGAGCACCGCCTGGGACGTGAGGGCACGCGCGGCAGCCGCGAAGGCACCTGACGCCGCCGCACGGTCGCCCGCGTTGGCCACCGAGCCGCCCCCGGCCTTGGCGAACTCGCCGAGGACGCCGCTGTTGCTCTCGGGGCTCTTGAACGCCACGACCTCGGCCCGGACCTTGGCCTTCTTCAGCGCGTCGAGGGCCTTCTGCTTCTCACTTGCGGCCCCGGCTGCGCCGCCCTCGATCTCGGCCACGGTGTCGCCACCGTCGCTGAGCAGGACGATGCTGCGCTCACCCTTGGTGCCCAGGGCGTCGACCGCATCCTGGATCCCCGCGTACAGGGACGTCTCGCCCTTGGACACGAGGCTGGCGACCTCACGGCGAACCTTCTCGCGGTTGGTGGTCGGTGCCACGTCGACACCGGAGGTCGAGGCGAACGACACCACGCCGACCTTCACGTCATCGGGGACGGCAGCCAGGAAGTCCTTGCACGGCGGACCGCACGGTGCCCATGCCGGCCGCACCCATCGACCCGCTCGTGTCGATCACGAGCATCGTCGACCGCGGCTGCTGCGCGGCGGGCGACACCTTGACGGTTGCCGGCTTGCCGCCGACGGTCACCTTGACGGTGGTCGGGTCGACGGCGAGCGCCTCGGCACCACGCAGGACGAGGGTGCTCGAGAGCGCCTCGGTCGTCGTGCGCAGGTCACTGAGCGTGGCGGGCACCGGTTCGGCGGCCATCGCCATCGGTGACACGACGCCGACCCCGGCGACCGCCACGAGGGCAGCGGTCACCAGCCGGCCGAGCCGGCGAAGGCCCGTCCGGTCGGCGTGGGAGGAGCGAGCCATCATCGAGAGCCGTTCAGGAACAGGGTGGTGGGCAGGTCGACCCCGAGGTCGGCCAGGTCCTGCGCGAACTTGGGGCGCAGGCCGGTGGCCGTGAGCGTGCCCCGGAACCGGCCGGCGTCGTCGCGACCGGCCGCGAAGTCGAAGGTGAAGAGGTCCTGGAGGGTGATGACGTCACCCTCCATGCCGACCACCTCGGAGATCGCGGTGATCCGTCGCGACCCGTCCTTGAGGCGGGCCTGCTGGATGATCACGTCGAGCGCGCCGGCCACCTGCTCGCGGATGGCGCGAACCGGCAGGTCGACACCACCCATGAGCACCATGGTCTCGAGGCGGGACAGCGAGTCACGCGGGGTGTTGGCGTGCACGGTGGTGATCGACCCGTCGTGGCCGGTGTTCATGGCCTGGAGCATGTCGAGCGCGGCGCCGTCACGAACCTCACCGACGACGATGCGGTCGGGACGCATACGCAGTGAGTTCTTCACCAGGTCGCGGATCTCGATCTGGCCGCGACCCTCGATGTTCGCCGGGCGCGACTCGAGCCGCAGCACGTGCTCCTGGTGCAGCTGGAGCTCGGCGGCGTCCTCGATGGTGACGATCCGCTCGTCCTCGGGGATGAACGACGAGATGACGTTGAGCGTCGTGGTCTTGCCGGAGCCGGTACCGCCGGAGATGACGATGTTGCGACGTCCCAGGACACAGGCCTTGAGGAAGTCGCGCACCATCGGCGAGAACGTGCCGAAGGCGATCAGGTCGGCGTCGTTGAACGGGTCCTGCGAGAACTTTCGGATGGTGAGCATCGCGCCGTCGAGCGCCACCGGGCTGATCACGGCGTTGACGCGGGAGCCGTCGGGCAGTCGCGCGTCGACGAGCGGGCTCGCCTCGTCGATGCGCCGGCCGACGCGGCCCACGATCTTGTCGATCACGCGGCGCAGGTGCGCCTCGTTGCTGAAGCGGGCGTCGACCGGGTAGAGCCGACCGGCCCGCTCGACGTAGACGTAGTCGGCGCCGTTGACCATGATCTCGGAGATGTCCGGGTCACGCAGCAGCGGCTCGAGGGGGCCGTGGCCGAGGATCTCGTCGGAGACCTCCTGCGCGATGCGGGTGCGGTCGGCGTGCGAGAGCGGCGTCTGCTCCGCGTCGATGGTCTCCTGGAGCGTCTGGCGCACCTGGGCGGCCAGCTCGGCCTCGGGAAGGTGCGGGTCGTACAGGCGCGGCCCGAGGTTGTCGATGAGGGCCTGGTGCACCCGGCCCTTGACCTCGGTGAAGGGGTCGGAGGCGCGCCGGCGTCCGCCGCGGGCCTGCTCGGTCGGTGACGTGGGCTCGGTCGGCAGTGCGCTGCGACGTGCGCTGTCGAGACGGTCGGCAAGGCTCATTTACGCCCCCTGAAGAGACTCTTGCGCTGGGTGGGTGCCGTCTCGGCGACGGGCTCACCACCGAAGCGCTGGCGGACATGGACCTCGGCGAGCTCGCGCAGCGCGAGCTGCCACGGGGCCCTTCGGGTCGTCGAGGACGATCGGAACGCCCCGGTTGACGGATGCGGGCACGGTCAGCGAGTTCGGGATGTTGACCGCGATCGGCGTCTTGATCGCGGCGACCACGTCGTCGGGGCGCAGGCCCACCTTGGCGTCGGCCCGGTTGAGCACGATGACGCGGGCGTCCTTCGGGCTGCCGATCATGTCGAGCGTGTCCATCGCCACCCGCAGGTTCTTCACGGCCGGGATGTCGAGCGTGGCGATGAGCACCAGCCCGTCGGACATGTCGCAGGCCGCGAGCACGTGCTCGGTGAACGACGGCGGGGTGTCGACGAAGACGAAGTCGTAGTGCTGACGGGCCACCTTGATCAGCTCGGTGATGGTGGTCACCGGGATCCGGTCGGCGTCGCCCGGGTCGTTCGGGGCGCAGATGACGTCCAGGCCGCTGTCGTGGTGCTTGGTCACCAGCGAGGTGATCGCCGACTCGTCGAGGTGGCCGGCCATCGACACCGCGTCGAAGACCGACTTGCCCGGGATCAGCTGGAGGCTGATCGCGACGTCACCGAAGGCGAGGTCGAGGTCGAGCAGGAGGGTCTTGGTGCCGGTGCTCGCGAAGTAGGTGCCCAGGTTGGTCGACAGCGTGGTCTTGCCGACCCCGCCCTTGGCCGAGAAGACCGTGACGACCTTGCCCTCCTTGACCGGGCCACCGCTCGCGTGGCCGATCAGCCGGGCCGTGAGGTCGCTGCTGCGGCGCAGGGCCTCGACGAGGGCCGAGTGGTCGTCGGCGACGACGACCTCCCGGACCCCGCTGCGCAGGGCCTGGGAGAGCGCGGTCACGTCGACCCGGTGGCGGAGCAGGATGACGCCCAGCTCGGGCCGGTCGAGGCGCGCCGCCTCGGCGAGCTCACAGGCCTGCTCGAGAAGCACCTCCGGGCCGATGATCACCTGCTGGATGGCAGGGTTCTCGTGGAGGGCGCGCGCGACCATGGCCGCGGAGTCCAGGGCTTGGGTGTCACCACCGAGCGCGAACTGATATCGCTCCAGCGCACTCGAGTCGGCGTCCCAGAGGATGTTCACTTACTTCACCAGCCCGGGAAGGATCGTCAGGTCGGTCGTGGTGAGCCTGGGGTCGACCTTGAGCTCCGGGCCGCGCAGGCCCGCGTACAGCGTGTAGTTGTTGACGCCGTGGATCAGCTTGGTGGCGTGCTCGGGCGTCACCTCGACGGTGACCAGGAACTGCGGCGTGGCGTTCGCTGGCGCTGCTGCGTCCGGGTTGTCCGGGTCGGCCTGCGCGGCGCTGCGGCGTGAGCGAGTTGCGCCCCCATCGCGATGACCTTGACGTTGTCGAGGAGCACGGAGGTCCCCTTGACGTCGGCGTCGTTGAACGCCTTGGCCTGCTCGGTCGCGCTGGTGTCCTTGAGCTTGTAGGACATGAAGAGGGTGAGGAAGGATCCGGGCCGCAGGAAGTCACCCACGCGGGCCGGGTCGCTCAGGGTCAACGAGATGGCGAGCTTGCCCGAGGCCACCTGAAGCGCCGTCTGGCCCGAGGGCGTCTCGCCGAAGCCCGCGGCCAGCACGTACTGGCCCGGCGCGATGTCGGTCAGCGCCACGAGCGCGCTGTTGCTGTCGTCGACCGTGGTCAGCGCGCCCGCCGGGAGCGACCGCGCGGCGACCTGGGTCTGGGTGATCTCCTGGAGCCTGCATGGCCTCCTTGAGCGAGGTGCCCGCCGGGACGACGGCGTTCGAGACGTAGACCGTCGTGGGGCTGGCCGCTGCGACCGCCCGGTTGTCCGCCCCACGCGCGTAGAGCAGCACGAGAACGGCGCCGATCAGCGCGATGACCGCTGCCGCCGCGATGGCGAGGATGCGTCGACCCATGATGAATGTCCTTCAGGAAGTAGTGGAGCGTGTGAGTTGTGAGTACGTGGAGGAGGTCAGCCGGCGGGGACGACGGCGTAGGTGCCGAAGTTGCCGCCGCCGCTGGGCGGACCGGAGATGGCCTGGGAGGTGAGCTCGCCCTTGAGGAACCAGCCGGAGATGCAGCGGTCGCCGCCGCTGCAGGGGAACTGGTTGCTGACCAGGCTCTTGACCTTGTTCGGCTGCCGGGGACGTTGAGGCGGTAGCCGCTGAGGTAGAACTGCGCGTACCCGGCGCGGTGGAAGTAGGCGTTGCTGCCGTTGCCGGTGGTGCACCCGTTGACCGGGGGCTCCTGTGCCGGCAGGGAGTTGTTGGTGCAGTCGAAGATCGGGATGTTGATGACCTTGCCGACCAGGATGCTCAGGTTGCACGAGATGTTGTTGCCGGTGTCGGTGTTCATCCAGTGGTACGGGTAGTCGACGAACTGGCACGGGTCGGAGGTGGTCTGCAGGGTGCCGAAGCCGCCGGGCAGGGCGTGGCCGCTCCAGGTCGGGCAGCTGCTCGGCATGGTCGCCCCGCCGGGCGGGTTCTGGGTCAGGAGGATGACCTCCTGGCCCTGGGTCTGCGCCGGCGGGGTCGCGGCCGCGGCCGGCCAGGGCGGCTGCCCGGCGCCGCCGTAGCCGTAGGCGTTGGACGCCGTTGTAGACCGGCGAGGGGTAGTAGGCGCCGCCGCCGCCGCCGGTGGTGCCACCGGTGGCGTGCTGCCAGTCGCAGGCCGAGAAGGTGATCGGCAGCTCGCTGGTCTGGTCGGCGGGGGTGCCCACGGCGGCGCGGGCGCAGGCGCCGGCCGAGCTGGTCGTGGAGTTGCCGTTCAGCCCGGCGATCCAGTTCTGCATGAAGTTGTTGCGCCCGGCACCGTTCGCGGTCTGGGTGCGGGTGCGCACCTCGACGTAGGGCAGGCCGGTCATCGCGGCCAGGGCCGGCGGCAGCGGGCGAGCAGTCGGCCCAGGCGCCCGTGGACGGGATGGCGCGCAGTCGACAAGGGTGCTGCCCGGCATGTTCGGTCGCGCACTGCGACTGGATGCCGGAGACCTTGTCGTTGGCGTTGTTGTCGACCAGGTTGGCCAGCGAGTCGGCGCCGGCGACGCAGTTGTTCTTGGCGCACGACTGGGCCAGCGACATCGGCGGCCGCGTCGGCGGAGTTCTGCAGCTGGCGCTTCTCGACCAGGATCTGGCCGACGTCGAGGGAGAGCGCGAGGAACCCCAGCAGCACACCCCCGGCGAGGAGGACGGCCACGACGGTGACGACGGCACCGTGCTCGCGACGACGTGAGCGGTCGGACCTCATCCTCCGCACCTCATTTCGGCGGTACCAGCGGGGATCGGCGGGGTGAGCGCCCCACCGAAGAGTCGGGACGCGGGCCCGAGGACGATGTAGGTGAACCCGCTCACGGTCACGGTCACCCGCTGCCGGTCGAGCGGCCCGGGAGAGCTCGGGCAGTCGCCAGTGGTGGAGTGCCGGCGGCGGTGAGCGTGTTGGCGGCGCCCTGGACCAGCCAGTAGGAGTTCGTGTTCGCCCCGCCCTGCACACCGGTCAGCGACTGGCTGATCCGGGTGTCCGAGGCGGCGGTGGTGTAACCGAGGGCCCGGCTGCGGGCCCCTTCACGCGCGGCGTTGACCACGATGTTCTGGGTGTAGAAGAACCGACCGAAGTCGATGATGCCCCCCACGATGAGAAGCAGGAGGGGCAGCACGATGGCCATCTCAACGGCTGCGGCGGCACGCTCACGGCGCGGCACGGCGGCGAGTCGGCGACTCATGCGCTCCACTTCCTTTCCCGGTACGTATGGGCACCACAGAGGGGGACGAAGGGGTATTCTCCGCCAGCTCACCACGCCAAGTTAAACACTGCTCGGCTGGGAGCTGGCCGGACGAAGGCTGAGACGACTCTGGGAGCCGGCTCGGTGACCTGTCAGATGCTGGTGGCGGCGTTCGTGAAGAACGTCGAGAGGTTGGTGCCCAGGAGCGTCACCGCCGCGATGATCACGAGCGCGATGAGCATGACCATGAGGGCGTACTCGACCGCGGTCGCGCCCTCCTCGGCGGAGGACCTGAACCTGCGAGTGAGTGCTGTGGTCATTCGACACTTCCTTGGGTGCTGGGCCGAAGGCCCGGAGCGAAAGAGAGAGGACGTCGGTCGCGATGGGGTCACCCGACCGCGACCGACGCCCTCCTCGTGAAGCTTGTGCCTAGACGCTGCTCGCGACGGTGTTGAACAGGCTGCTGAGGTTGGTCCCGAGAAGGGCCACAGCGACGATGATGACGATTGCGATCAGTGCCACCATCAGGCCGTACTCAACGGCGGTCGCCCCCTGCTCCGAACGAACCGTCTGAAGTCGAGCGAGTGCCTTGCGCATGTCGAGCTCCTTTGAGTCGTTGGAGAGTTGGTGGGGTGGATCAGACGCTGGTGGCGACCTTGTTGAACAGGCTGCTGAGGTTGGTGCCCAGGAGGGCCACCGCGACGATGATGACGATCGCGATGAGGGCGACCATGAGGCCGTACTCGACGGCGGTCGCGCCCTTCTCCGAGCGGAGGCTTCTGGAGCTTGATGAGTGCCTTGGTCATGATGGGAGTGCCTTTCGGGTCTGATGGTCGGTGCATGTCGAGCAGGCACAACACTGTCAGCCGCAGCACGCCGTGGCGATGGGCCGATGGGGCGGTGTCGCACCTCCGAACGGACCGAGCACATCGACCGTTCGGCCGATCGCCACGCGCGGCGGCGACCACGCTCGAATCTGCGATGCTTCGGCCCCTGAGCACTCGGATCGAGAAGGTGATGTATGGACGACGCGGCGCCTGCCGAGCCCACGGACACGCCCGAACAGTCCTTCAGCACCGCAACTCTCTGGCTGCTCACCCTGGGCGGAGGGCTCCTGGCCGCGCTGCTCATCAGGCTGCGTCAGGGGGTCGACCCCGACCTGTGGCTGCACCTGCGGCTCGGGGCAGCAGCTGCGCTCCGGCGAGCGCTTCCAGCGCCTGCCGGACCCTCTCGTGGTGCTCGCCGACCAGCCGTACTCCCCCACGCAGTGGCTCTCCGAGGTCGTCATGAGCGTGGTGCACGACGTCACCGGGGTGGCCGGCATCCACGTGCTGCGGGCCCTGGCGGTCGTGGCCCTGCTGACGTTCCTGCAGCTCACCGCCGCCGTGTACACGACACCGGTTCGCGCTGCCGGCGTCGCCCTGCCCGCCATCGTGGCGACCGCCGCGCAGTGGGGCGAGCGGCCGCAGCTGGCCGGCCTGGTGCTCCTCGCGGTGACGACCTGGCTGTGGTCACGGGCTCGTCGCGACGCCACGGTGCCCTGGCTCGTCATCCCGCTGACCTGGGTCTGGGCGATGCTGCACGGCTCCTGGGTGCTCGGTGTCGCCACCGGGGGGCTGTTCGTGGTGGCGATGCTGCTCGAGCAGCCGCGGCGCCAACGGTCCTGGGGCCGGCTGGTCGGGGTGGTGGCGGCGTCCGTGGCCGTCGCCGGGCTGACCCCGCTCGGGCCGTCGCTGCTGCTCGAGCCCCTCGCGGTCGGGGCGGCGGCTCGCGGCAGGGTCAACGAGTGGGCCGCACCGGAGCTCACCAACCCGCTCGTCCTCGTCGTGGTCCTGATGGCCTGGTCGTCCTCGTTCGCTCGGTTCGCCACCTGCGAGCCAGCCTGCCGGAGCTGCTGATCGCGGCGGCGGGCGTCGCCCTGGCCACCACGGCGGTGCGCACGATCGCCTTCGGTGCGGTGCTCGTGGTGCCTGCCCTGGCGGCCGCCTTCGCTCGCGAGGTGCCGGTCGGGCAGGCCCGGGAACGCTTCTCGCCGTGGCCGCTCGTCGTGACCGGCGCACTGCTGCTCGTCGTTCCCGGCGTCGTCCTCGGCGCGCCCTCGTCAGGGCCGCTGCCGCCCTCGGTCGACGCCGCCGTGGCGCAGCTGCCCACGGGTTCCGTCGTCGCGGTCGAGCCGGCGTCCTCGGGCTGGGTGCTCTGGGACCACCCGAGGTGCGACCGCTGCGGGACCTGCGCGCCGAGGTCTACTCGGCCCCGGTCGCCGAGGCCTACGAGTCGTTCTACCGGGCCGAGCCGGGCTGGCAGGCCTACGCCGCGGCACACGACGTCGCGGCGCTGGTGCTCGTCGACGGGTCGGCTCTGGACCGTGCCGTGCGCTCGGATGCCGGCTGGCGGCAGGTCGCGCGCGAGGACCACCACGTCGTGTGGCAACGCACGGCCTGACCGGCGCCGGCCTCAGCCCTGCCGGGTGAGCACGACGTAGCCGTCGGTGCGCGCGGTCTCGACCCAGCCCCCACCGGCGAGCACCTCGGGCAGCAGGTCGTCCTGCACCACCGCGACGTCGACGTCAGCGGCTCCGGCGGGGACCCGCCCGTCGTGCAGGAAGTCGAGGAACTGCGCCTGCACCGTCGCGGGGGAACGCGTCGATCGGGTTCGCCGCCCACACCGTCAGGCCGGCCTGGGCGAGGGTCTCGGCCAGCGGCTCGTCGGCCAGCACCGGCCGACCGTCGGCGACGGCTCGAACCGTCTCGACCACGGCCGCCCCCGGCGGGCCGACCTGCTCGGCGCGGCGGTCCAGCTGCCAGGCGCACACGAGCACCGACACGAGCGCACCCGCACCGACGACCTGCCACCACCAGCGCGGCCGTGCCGCCGACGGCTCGACCGACGGCCCCGTCTCGACCGCAGCCCGGCTGCCGCCGGCGCGACGAACAGCACCATCCAGACGCCGTTGCGGGCCGTCATCAGCATGGCGACGACCAGCCCCGCCGTGGCCAGCCACTCCCACAGCGGCAGCCCGCGTCGCACGCACATCCCGACCAGCACTGCGGCCGCGAGCAGCATGGCGAGGTCGAGGGGGTCGCCCAGGTCGGGCGCCGCCCACAGGTCGGTTCCACGCGCCGCCGCCTCGTTGGTGAGCACCCCGACGTAGTAGGCAGGGGTGCCGAGCCCGGCGGAGGTGGCGAGGAGAGCCAGTGCCGCGGCCACCCCCACGAGCGCCCGCCGCACCAGCGAGCCGCCTCCCCGGGACGCGACGAGGAAGACCCCGAGTACCGCCATGCCGACGAGCACCCCGCCGTGCAGGTTGCCCCAGAGGGCGTAGAGGGGCACGAGCCACCACACGGCGCGCGAGGGCTCGGCGTGCTGGCGGCGCATGATCGCCACGGCCACCACGAACGGCAGCAACGACAGGTCCGGCAGCCTCGCGACCGCGAACGCCGTGGCGCAGCCGACCACGACGAGGGCCACGACCGCGGTGGTGCGCACGTCGCCGCCCCCGAGCCGACGCGACTCCGCGACCACGACCGAGAGCGTCGCGGCGACCACGAGCAGGTGCAGTGCCGCCAGCCCGATCGGCCCGGCGGCGTGGACCAGCGAGAGCAGCACCTGGCCCACCGCGATCGGGTTGTGCCAGTCGGCCTGTGGCGCGCTGGCGAACGGGATGCCGTGCGGCACCGCGCCGGTGTCGCGGATGACGTCCCCCATGGCGACGACCCACATCAGGTCGGAGCCGAGGATCGTCAGGCCGGCGAGGAGCGCGGTCCAGAGCGCCACCGAGAGCTCGGGAAGTGGGAACGGACGTCGCGCCGCCATGCCGTCCTCACTGTCTCGCATCGCTTTTCCCAAGCCGGCTCGGGCCGTCGGGGGCTCGACCATAATGCATCGGGTGAGCCGAGCCCCGGACGACGCTGACGAGAGCGGGCCGAGCCACCGGGAGCTGCAAGGAGCCCGCGCTTGGACCCCCGAGCCGGCACGAGGCGAGTCGGCTGGCCAAGGTCCTGGCCATCGTGCTGGCTTCCTCGTCGCTGAAGTCGGCCGCCCCGGTTCGCGATGCCGACACCTTCTGGCACATCGCGTCCGGTCGACAGATCCGCGCGACTGGACGCTCATCGGCCCCGACCCCCTGTCCCCCTTCACGCTGAGCCCCTGGATCCGGCACGCATGGCTACGCGGACATCGCCTTCGGCGCTGCTCGACGACGCGGGAGGCCCCGAACTCCTCGCGGTCGCACTGCCCGCTCATGGTGGCGCTCGTCGTCACTGGTGACCTCTACGTGGTGCTGCGCCAGTTCGCCGGCGATCCTGCTCGCCCGCTGCTGCTCGGTCTCGCCTTCCTCACGATGAGCGGCAGCATTTCGCTGCGCCCGCAGGTGATCTCGTTCGCGGGGACGGCAGCCGTGACGGGCCTGTGGCTGGCTGTGGGCTCGCGGCGGCCGCGTTCCGTGGGTGGTCGTCCCGATCACCTGGGTCTGGGCGTGCTGCCACGGTCTCTGGATGGTGTCCCCGGTGATCGGCGCCGCCGTCGTGGTCGGGTCGATGCTCGACCGCAGGTCGCTCGACGGGCAGCGCCGCGGCCCGTCCTCATCGTCGGCGGCCAGCGCCCTCGCCGGCGCGCGTCACCCCGGTCGGGCCGGGGCTGCTCCTCGCGCCCCTGCAGGTCCGCGCGATCGCGCCGTTCATCCAGGAGTGGCAGCCGGACTCCGCTCACGAGCCTCCCCTGCTGCGCCGTGTGGGCCATCCTCATCATGGCCCTCGTCGCATGCGTGCGACTGCGGCGCCGGCCGCCCTTCGACCCACGTCGCTCTCCTCCCGCTGGCCCTGACTGCTCGGGCTGACGGCAGGGCGGACGGTGGGCATCGCCGGCATCATCGCTGCCTGCACGGTGGCCGGCGCGCATCCAGGACGCGATGCCCATGGTTCGCGAGAGCTGGAACCGATCCGAGCTACTGCGCAACCCTGGGCGGCCGCGACGATCGGTGTGCGCTGGGTGCAGCGCTGATCCTGTCGCGCCCCACAGGCCGTCAGCGGGTACCCCCCGCACGCCCTTCCAGGCTCTCAGGGAGCCCCCGCGGGACCGTTGTGTGCACGGAGTACGAAGCGGGATCCTGGCTGCTGTGGATGCACCCGGGGCTCGTGCCCACCGTGGACGGTCGCACCGAGATCTACCCGCCGTCCCAGTTGAGGGCCGCGCGAGCGCTCGCCAACGGCAGCCCCGCAGCGGGCGGGTCGATCAGCGAGTCGAGTGGATGTCGATACGCCCTCGTCCGTACGGGCGGAGCATCCGCCCGGCTCCTCAGCGAGCGGAATCGGCTGCTCGAGGCCAACGGCGAACTGTCGCTGTACAGTTGGCCTCAGGTCGGGTGCAAGTTCACCGTGCTGACGTGCACACGTTCCGGCGCCGAGGCGCTCGCAATGCGGATACCCCGGGCGAGCCGTCGCGCAGGTTCGTGGCTGATGACCGAGACTGCTCGTTGTGGGTGCTGAGACCGAGGTGCGTGGAATCGCGCGGCTCCGCTCCCGTCGGCGCGAGTTCGTGAGCGCCGCCATCGCGGCCCTCCTGGCGACCGTCGTCGGGGTCACCTCCTTGCGCCTCTGGGAGTGGCGACCGGGCATTCCACTCTCGATCGTCGGGGATTCGCCCCTAGTGCTGACCCAGATCGACGACATCCTTCGCAATGGATGGTTCTGGAGCAACGGCGCCGATCGGCTTCCCGCTTGGGCCAGAACGCGTCCTTCTATCCTGAGCTCGACGTCATCCACATCTTCGGCGTCAAGCTGCTCGGGCTGTTCGGCGGTGGGGCCGCCACGGTCGGCACCGTCTACTTCGTCCTCGTGTACCCGCTTGTAGCGGTGACGACCTACCTGCTCTGCCGTAGCGAGCGCTTGGGCCGGACGGCTTCGGTCGTGGTGGCCGTGCTGTTTCGCCGTCGCGCCTTACCACGCACAGCGCTTCCAGCACTTCTGGCTGGCGGCCTACTGGACCGTGCCGATCGCCATGTGGCTCGTGCTCCTTGCGGCGAGAGGCAGGACGCCTGCGGACGGACAGGCCGACGCAGCCGGGGTCGGCTGCTGCTTTGGGTGCTCGCGCTCGCCATCGTCGGCCTCAGCGGCGCCTACTACTCGGGCTTCACCCTCATCCTGCTGGCGGCTGTTACAGTTCTGAGGGCGGGTGGAGGTCGCCCTGCGGGCTGGTGGCGTGGAGGGCTGGCCTCGATCGCCGGGGTCGGTCTCGTCGCGGCACTGCCGCTCGTCGCTGCACGGATCGGCATGTCCGGGACCCCGCTCACGGGTCCGCGTCCAGCGTCGCGCAACCCACTGGAGTCAGAGCGGTACGCCGGTCGCATCATCGACCTCGTGCTGCCCTGGGAAGGACATCGCCTGACGCCGCTGGCAGACCTCACCAACCTCTACCAGGCGGCTGGCCGACCGGTGTTCGAGACCGTGGCGCTCGGTGTCGTCGGGCCTCTGCGGAGTCACGGCCCTCCTCCTCATCGGCTTACGATCGCTCGCGATCTCGAGACCGGTTCCCACCAGACTGCGTCTTTGGGCGGCCCTGCTCATCGTGGCTGGGCTCTTCTTCACGGCCGGCGGTCTGGGAAGCGTCGTGGCGCTCCTCGCCACACCCCAGCTACGAACCTGGTCACGGCTGTCACTGTTCATCCTGCTCCTCGGCCTGTTGGCGGTCGGGCACTGGCTCAGCCGCCCTCGCCCCGATGGGTGGCCATCGCCCTTCCGGCAGTCGTCCTCGTCGTTGGTGTTCTCGACCAGACCAACCCCGGCACGGCACCCCACTACGCAGAGATCCGTGCCCGTATGGACGGCATCACCGCCTACACGCACGCGCTGGAGGATGCGACTCAAAGGCCAGGGTGCGGCGTCCTCCAGCTGCCCGTGATGCGTTTCCCCGAGGGCAACCTGCCCCAGGGCTACGACATCAACGCCCAGCTCCTCCAGCACCTGACGACCGACCAGCTTGCCGTGGAGCCATGGAGGAATGAGCGGTACCCAGGCCGGGGACTGGTCGCTCGGCCTGGACCTCAGAGGACCCTGACCGGCTCCTGCGTGAACTACGGTCGGCCGGGTTCTGCGCCATCGAAGTCGACACGGCAGGAGTGCCCGCGGACAATGCGGCTGTTGCCTCGCTCACCACCCCCTTGGGCGACCCGGTGGCGGAGTCGGCCGACGGACGGCTCAAGCTTGGTCGCTCGGATCCGTTCCCCCCGGGTCGGCGGCCGACCGGGCCCGACTGCTCGAACCGGTACTCGTGGGGTGTCGTCCGGCGGGATCGCGATGAACGGCGATCGAGTCCATCAGGACGTCGGCCCCCTGACGTCGTTCTTCACCGAGAACCTGTCGACGAGTCCGACTGGCCCGATAACAGTCTCCGTCGACGCCACAGCTCTCGGCGCGCCCGAGCGGGAGGTCATCGTCCGGGACGGCGAAAAGATCTCTCGTTCGCACGACGATCTCCGAGAACACTCCTACGAAGCTGACCTTTGACGTGGACGCACCGGCGGGATACCACACACTAGACGTCAGCGTCTCAGGTGAACCCATGAGGGACGAGAACGACACCAGCGTCTCCGCGCGATTCGAGAATCTCGAGGCAACCTCCCGCGGCTCCGTTCGCGTAGCGAGCCTGCATGACCAAGCGCGCTCTCAGCTCGTCCTGCCGTGACGGCCGCTCAGGCGCATGCCCAGTCGCCGAAGGCGGTGCGTGGTCGTAGCACCTCCACATCGGCTTTGAGCCAGATCATCGGCGTCTGGGGTCGCGCGAGCTTCGCCACTACGTCGTAGTATGCGCCTCGTCGAACCCGTACGGGAAAGTAAGACAAGGCCCAGATCACGGTCATCACCTGGCGATCGCAGAACCACTGCAGAGGCGCGATTGTGACACGTGGACCTCGTTCAAGAGCCAGTTCGGCGGCGTCGTCTGCAGTCGGGAACGTGGTGAAGAAGAACGCTCGACCCAGAGGTCGCCGACCGACTGGGCACCGACAGCCGGGCGAGGTTCCGTGAGGTTCATCGTGGGGGTTGAGGCAGAGATGCCGAGCTGTCCCCGGCTTCGCGATCTTCGCATCGTTGGCGCCCATTTCATGGGCAGGAGCAGCGTGCGGCCCCCGAACTGAGCGGGCGTGTGTGACGTGTAGACTCGGGTCCGGCCGCCGATCCCGGCGAAGGAAGACATGGACCACGCGGCCGCTGCCGCTAGGCAGGCGCCAGTGACGATTTACCTTCGACCAACGGGCTGCCCAGCCCGCCCATGGGCAAGGTCGAGGAGTACCAGGCAAGCGAGGGCCGAAGGCGAAGGCGGCATGCCCGATCTCGCCAGAGAATGGCTGGTTGGTGCCGAATGATAGACGTAGGGTAGAGCCAACAGCATGAGCACCGTCATCGCCAACGGTTCTCGTCTTCGCAAGGAGCGAAGGAAGGCTCGCCGTTCGGCTGCGATCAGCAGGACGACCCCGAGTGCGATCGAAAAAAAATCGCTACCGCCTGATCGCCCATCGATGTCTGCGCGAGGAGGGATGCGAGCAACGATGCTGTGACTCCCGCAACCGCGAGGGCCGAGACAACCACGGCCAAGGCGACGATGGATGCCCCACGGCTCTCCTGCTGCTTTGTCACGAACAGGCCCACCACGGCCAGGCCTAGCAGCGGTAGACCGACGACCACCCCCGCGATGGGCTGGGCCGTGAAGCCAAACAGGCCAGCCACGGAAGGGTACGCACCTGCCGCCCGGACCAGCCGAGTCCGCCAGCCACATACCGGAAGGCCTCAACCGGGGTCATGCCGCACACCGCCAACACCAGGCCTGCGGACACTGCTCCAGCAGCGACCCACGCGATCACCATCCGCCTTGAGAGCACGCGCATCAGCCAGCCGGCCGCAGGAACCGCCACCATCAAGGCGACGCCGCTGCTCGGCTTCCCCACGGCAGTCAGCACCGTTCCCAACCCTGCCACGGCGCCCCCGACCATCGGCGATTTCTGAGCCCGAAGTAGCCCAAGAGAAACAACGGCGAGGCCCAACAGCGCCAAGACGCGGTACCCGGGTATCCGCGGCGTGAAGGCGAAGGCCGTGGTCGCTATCCCCACGATAGGGATCACGACGGCGAGCCTGGCGGTCCACCGCATGGCGGGCATACCGTGCTGCGCGGTCACCCGCAGAGCGGTGTCGCTGAGAACTGCGACCGACGCGAAGAGCGCGACCATTCCCAGGATACGGAAGGTGGCGACATCATCGCCCAGCACCCCGAACAGTGGGTGAAGTAGAGGGCCGATCAGAAATGGTTCGCCGATCGCCATCGTCGAACTTGGGTCGCGAATGATGGAGAGCAGATAGCTCTCGTCACCCAAGTCGACTCCCCGACCAGCGAATCCGAGGGTGAGCGCCAGCAACACGGCGGCGCACGCGACCGGACAGAGCATCGCGATGGCCGTATATCGGCGCGCGAGGGCCCGGTCTGCCGTGCCCGCCGGCCGCTCAGTCGTCGTAAGCACCACGTGGCCACGCATGAATCGTGGTGAATGCGGAGATCGGGCGAAAACCGAAGGAGGCCCACGCCGACTGAACGGCGGAGTTCGCCGCTTGGGTAGAGATGACAAGCCGCTCGGCTCCAAGCTTCGACGCCTCGGAAAGCAGCCCCTGAAGCAGGGCCCGGTAATGCCCCGACTTGCGTTGACGGGTGACAGTACCCGCCAGTTCGACCTCCAGACTCCCGTCGGCCAACACGAGGGTCGTCGCCAGAGACATCACTTCGCCGCCCTGGACCAGGGCAAAGCACCTCGCCGGGGACTCGGCCGCTGCCCTGCTGCCCCACTCGACATACCCTGCAAGGACGTCGTCCGCGTCGAACTGAGAGCTGGCGGAGTAGTGATTGGGGTAGTTCTCGAAGACATCCCTCACGAGCTCAGGCCATTGCGTGGTGAGGGCCGGTTCGTTCGCCAGGGACACAAAACCGAGGGGTGAACCGATGGCCCCGATGGTTGGTGCGCTCCAGTAGACCAAGGTGTCCGCCGGGTACAGGACCCAGCCCATTTCTGAAAGCCTCTGGCCCACACCGGTCATACGCGCTGGCCACCTGATGATTGCAACCTTGGGATCGAGTCGGGACACATGCCGAGCGATCTCCTGAGCGGCATGGCAGGCGCTGCCGTCCCCTTCGCCTTCGCGGACCGTGATGCGAGCTGTCCCCAAGCCGAATCGGGCAGTGTCGTAGGGACTCAGCCCTGCTGTGATACCACGGCCGCGCAGGTCATCCCAGCTCATCGACCCGGCCGGAAGCGGCAAACGGTCGTCACAACGCGCTCCACTTCCTCCTGTGATAAACCCGGATGAAGCGGGAGCCTGACGATCCGCGAGGCTCGATCGGCCGTGACATCACACGGCGCAGGTGTGCGGCCGAGACGACGACCAGCGGGCGAGCTGTCGAGCGGCTGGTAGTGGAACACAGCGGAGATCTCGCGCTCGCCGAGGAACTTGATCAATCCTGCCTGGTCCCTTGCTTCCGGCATCATGAGGTAGAAAACGTGCGCCGGATGGTCACAGCCGGAGGGTACGTACATGCTCTCGACGCCATGGCGTGCGCACCAGTGAGCGAGTTGAGTGGCGTAGGAAGTCCAGATCTCACGGCGACGTCGTTGCATCGATGCGAAGGCACTCACCTGTGCCAGCAGTAGCGCGGCATCGAGCTCGCTCGGGAGATAAGACGACCCAACGTCCTGCCACGTGTACTTGTTGACGGCGCGACGAAGGACTCGGCGCGATCAGTGCCCTTCTCACGGACGATCTCGAGCCCGCTCAGCGAACCGGGCATCGTCGATGAGGAGCGCGCCACCTTCCCCCGACGTGATGTTCTTCGTGTCGTGGAAGCTCTGCGCGCCAAAGGCGCCGAAGGTTCCCAGGTGGCGACCTTGCCAGTACGCATCCATGCCATGGGCGTTGTCCTCGACCACCGCGACGCCCAAGGGTTCCGTCAAACGGAGTAGGTCATCGATGTCGGCGGCAACCCCGCCGTAGTGCACGACGAAAACAGCTCGCGTCCGCTCCGTTAGCGCGGCGGCCACGCCCCGCACGTCCAGGTTCAGCGTGTCCGGCCTGATGTCGACGAAGACCGGCGTGGCTCCCCGGAGCGCGATGGCCGTCGCCGTCGACGTGAACGTGAAACTAGGGCAGATCACCTCGTCGCCGGGTCGCAAGTCCAGGAGGATCGCGGCAAGCTTCCAGGGCGCGTCAGTCCCAGACGTGGTTAGCAGTGCGTTGCCAGTCCCCGTGAAGGAACGTACCCACTCGGTGGCACGGTGGGTGAATGCTCCATCGCCGTGCCACATCGGTGATTCGAGCACCTGCCCCAGAAGCTGCGCCTCGAGCCCGGTCCGGAATGGCGCGGTGAACCGGATCGGAGTGACGGTACGTGTGCCGGCTCGTGCGCGGGTCACCGCTCGGCCGCCTTGAGGTTATGCGGCTCCGCGGGCCTTGCATCAGCAGCGTCGGAACGATCTCCGATGTCGCGCAGAAACTGCGCCGTGGGTAGAGGCTGGCCGAACTCGGAGGGCCTGACGACGTACGCCGGTCGTTGCATTGATCGAACGTGGAGGCGCCCGATGTACTCACCGATGATGCCGAGTGACAGCATGACGGTGCCTGCGACGAGGCCCAACATTGCGATGGTCGTGGTGAAACCTGCTACCTGTACACGTCCCATCCAGTACATGACCAGGACGGTGATGAGAGCAAGGAGCCCGAACCCAGAGACGACCAGGCCCAACAGCGTTACGAGCCGCAACGGCAGGACGCTGTAGCCCGTGGCCATGTTCGCTGCATGCAGCATCAGACGCGTCACGGAGTAGTTCGAGCGACCCACCTGTCGCAGATCCATCTCCACAGGCGCACGTCGCACCGAGGTGGTCACCCACGACAGCACCACGTCGAGGGAGACGAAAGGATCCGTGACGTGTCCAAAGCCCTCTCGCAGGTCTGTGCGGAAGGCTCGAAAGGCACTGACATCGCGCGCATTGGGAACGCCGGCCAAAGCCAATGCAGATTTGATGGATCGCGAGGCAAGGGATCGCACCACGCCGTGCTCCTCTTCGACCGGCACGCCGTAGACGAGGTCAACAGAAGCGTCACTGAGTGGAGCAAGCAGCGTGGGAATCTCTTCAGGTCGGTGCTGAAGGTCGTCATCCATGGTCACTGTCACGCCGAAGCGGGCGCGCGCCACACCAGCCAGCAGCGCATTGTGCTGTCCGTAATTACGCCGCAGCCTTACGACTCTCACTTTGTCGGCCGCGTAGCGGGCCGCCTGCTCGCGCGCCACCGCTGCAGTGTCGTCCGGCGACCCATCGACGACCAGGATCACTTCGTGCGTCGGGGTGATGCGCCCGAGCGTCGCGATCAGGCGTGCGACGAGGTCGGGGAGCGTGTCGCGTGACCTGTAGCAAGGGATCACGCAACTGTGACCCCATCCGCGTGCACCGACGCCATTGCGTTCACGACTCCATCCGGATGGTGAGGAAAGCAGTGCGCGAGGAAGAGGGTGTGGAATCCGTCCACCACGTCAATCACGCCCTTCCCCGTGCCGCGGACATCCGAGTGTTCTCCGCGCCGCCACCGTACGACGTGCCGTCCCATGGACGGAAGGCGCCGATTCGCTATCTAGCCGTTCGGGGGACCCAACGAAGTCCGTTCGGCCTGTCGTCCGCCGGGTCGACGGACCGGCAGCGTCTCTGATGGAGGATGTCGGGGTGTCGTCGCCCGGCGGCCCTCCGGCCTCACATACGCCAAGCCACTCAAGCAGGTGGCTGGGTTCGCCGCTGGTACCTATCGCGATCTACGCGATAGCCGCCTGGTCTCAGCCGCCATGGTCATCTGGCAAGCCCCGCACCAGCCGGACCTCACTTCCGACCCCGGTTGGCACGTCGAAGGCACGCGGCCTGCCAGTCCCTCGTACTGGCAGGTCCTTTCCAACTGGGACGGGCAGTGGTTCAAGACGATCGCGCTGCACGGCTACGAAGGGGCGGACCTCGGCGGCGTGCCTACTCAGACGTCCTTGGCCTTTCCTCCCGGGTTCCCTCTCTTGGTGGGCGCCTTCATGCGGCTTACGGGGGTCGTTCGAGGTCGTCGCATCGGTCCTCAGCACTGTGGCCGCGGGAGTGGGCATGGTGCTGTTGCACAGGTGGCTTCGGGAGACACGCGGCGCCACAGTCGCACTGGTTGCAGTGGCAGTGCTCTCGTTCTTCCCCTCGTCTCCCGTGTTCCAGATGGCCTACAGCGACGGGCTCGCCCTGGCAATGCTGGTCGTGGCGACCCGCGCCGCCGTCGATCGCCGATGGGCACTTCTTTTCGTGGCCTCCGCGGCCCTGACGTTTACCCGACCGGTCCTGCTCGCCCTGGTGCTATTCATCCTGGTCCTGGAGTGGCTCCGACCCAGGACTGACACAGGGGGTCGCCGCCTGGATCCAACATCCGTCCTGGCAGCTTGCGGCCTGAGCCTGATGGCGTTCGCCTGGCCGGCCATCGCCGGTTTGATCGCGCACTCGCCCATGGCCTACTTCGACACACTCGCGGCGTGGACGGGGAATGGCCGGACAGGGGAGGGCTGGTTCATCGGTTTGTGGAACTTGGGACTCCACCTCGAAGCGGCGCTCATGGTGGCGCTCGTCATCATGATCTTCTATCTACGATGGCGCCGACGAGGAGATGACACCCCGCCGGACCACTTGGGTGCATGGGCAGGAATTTACATGCTCTTCGTCTTGATGACGACGCCACCGGGCACCGGCATCATCCGACACGCGCTCCTCACACTGGTCCCGCTGGGCACCTTCGGCCCGATGAGCACCCGCCAGCTCTCCGGCAGAGCCCGCGCAGCATTGCTGGGGGTTGTTCTCGTGGCGGAACTGGCTCTCCAGTGGTGGTGGGTCGCCAACGTTCTCATCGTGAACGACTCGCCATCGGAGTCGCTTCTGCCCTAACCGGCAGGCTCCCTGACTTGGGCTGCCGCGGCCCTTGCGCTGTAAGCCGTGGCATACGTTGAGCCTCAGCCAGATCGCGGTCGGCGCGGCCTGAAGGTCAGCCTGAGATGGCCCAGGAAACTGAACGTGAAGATTGGGATGAACACGATCAGTTGGGCAATGAAGGGCGCGATCCCGAAGCCCTCGACTAGCGCAGGAACGCCGATGAAACTCATGGCCGCGCCGGTCCACCAGATCCCCATGAAGGTCAGGAACTGCCTCGGCAGCGGTCCCTCTGCAACGAAGACGTGCCGGCGGTAGACCGGAAACGCGTAGCAGATTGCGACCACCTGCGAGGCAGCAACTGCCGCCATGTAGGGAACGTCAGCCACGAGGGCGCCCGCAAGGACGCACAGGTACACCACCTGCGTCGTGCCTCCCGCAAGTCCATAACGCACGACCGTGGGCCACGATTGCCACATGCGGCCCATGCGGGATCGCGGGAGGACCGCAAGGACGGGTACGTCGATGGGGACCACTACCTGTGCCACGGCTCCTCCTCATGCCGCGCGTGATGCACGGTGGACCCACGCTAGGTGCGGCGAATCGCCAGGCCAATAGGAGCGGCTCACTCTTGGCCGTTCGGACGACCCTCCGTGGCCGGATGATTGAGTCGGTCGACCGAGACGCGCCAGTCGTTTGACGCCCGGTGAGCCCCGCGTCAGCACCCCAGCTTCTGCGCGACGGTGGACCTGGGTCTGAGAACCTCCATGCGAATCCCCCGCCACTCCGGCGGGCCTTGGGTTGGTGAGAACGTGGCTACTCGGTCGTAGTCGACATCAAGGTCCAAGAGACCCCGGGTGAACGCTTCGCTCACATCCCAAGGATTGTCATCAGCGTGAATCAGCCACGCCCCAGCGCGCTCCTCACAGCTTTCCCAGGCGAGAGATGATGCCGCAGCTGCCTCTGCTCGGGGGAAGATTCCGAAGAAGAACGCACGGCCCACCGGGTGCGGCCCCAGTTGGAACCGGTAGCCGGATCCGATCCCCGTCAGGTCTACAACCGGTGTCCGGTCCGTGATCCCGCCAGCACTTCTGACGTCCGACAACAGGTCCAACACCGCCGCGTCCGGCGATGTGAGCATGAGGGTTCCCCCTGCGACGCCGACGTCCCTCATCGGACCGCCTTCCGGGCCGAGGCCGACTTGCGCAACGAGCATCGCAAGGAACGTCGCCGAAACCGACAGGCAGATGGCACTCGTGAGCAGCGCTCTGAACCGCTGCACTCCTCCCGATCCGTTCGAACAGCGGGCGACAATCACTGCGGCGAGCACCCAGAAGGTCGACGCGAGCGCCATCGTCTCCGTGAAGGGCAAGTTCGTTCCCACGCTGGCTACATAGGGCGCGACGGCCAAGAGCGCCAGGAGGGAGATCAGGCGCCTGTCCTTCGTGAGCGGCGCGTCACCCCGCCGACCGTGTGCAAGCAGGATGGCAAAGGCCCACGCTGGAATGACCAGGGCCATCGGGAGGACGGCATTTGGGTCGCCGTTCACGGGGAACCTCAGTGGGGAGGACACGACGATGGCGACTGCGAGCAAGAACGCCACGACGGTCGCCGCGATCACGAGGGATGACAATCGTGGTCGCCGACTGTGCACGAAGTCAGCCAGCAGACCGGTGGCCAGCAACGGAAAGCCCAACAGGACGAAACCAGCCAGATCTGGAGGGACCAGGCCCAGCATTCCGCGCACGGATGTATACCCACTCAAAAGCTGGATCTGGGTGTAACCCCGATACAGGTACGTCACTGTTTCGATCGCGTCCATTCGCGAGATGAGCATTGTGGTCCCAGCGGCCAGCAAGACCCCTAGCGCAGTCGCCGCAGCCAAGACCTTCGTCACCGACTTGGCAGCCAGCAATACGCACGGGACCACGATCATCACAGCAACGCCCGTCGTAGGACGCGCCACGACCGCTAGCCACACTGCAGTTCCCAGTAGGAGCCCGGCCCGCCACGCGTGGCCGCGCGAGACCCACACCAGAGCAACCGCCACCAGCATCAGCGCCAGGAAGCTGATGCTCCGGTAACTTGGCACGCGGACGTTGATCGCGCACGCGCTGACCACCGACGCGACGACCACAATGATTCCCCAGCCACGTCCGGACGCACCCGTCCCCCGGGGTTCGCGCCACTCTTCGACGTAGCGCAGCACCTCATAGGCCATCCATCCGGCAGTGGTACCCAGCACCACGAGCCCGAGGACCCTAAGTAGCGCGATGTCTTGACCAAGGGCCGCGTACGCAGGATGGACGAGGAAGCCGAACAAGAAGACTTCCCCGTTATCGCGGTTCGCACCCGGGTCGGCGATCAACGACAAGAAGTAGCTCTCGTCGACGAAGTCCAGCCCATAACGCGCCAGCAGGAGCGCCGCGCCGAATACTGCGGCAGCCAAGAGAGCTACGACGTGCACGTACGACAACCGAGGACGGTCGACCGGTGGCATCCTCACATGTCCCCCTCCGACGCCACCCCTGATCCGCCGGAAACGCTACCCGCACGGGATGAGAAGCGCAGACGAATCATTGATCGCCCCGTGCTGCCCGGATGTCAATCACCGGGTCAGGACTCGAGGAGGGCCGACAGCACGGACGAGTAGTCGTCGGTCCAGCTGAGGCGAGCCGGGCCAGCCGGCCGCCACTCGTGCTGGTCCCGCAGGGCTGCCGTGCTGCTGGCGTTCCCCGTCACCATGACCCAGGTGGAGTCGACGGCCGGCGGCACGGCCCCGGTGGCCTGCCTCACCGAGGTGGTCCAGCCGAGGTGGTCCGCCGATGCCGCGACGACGGGCTCGAGGTCGAGGTAGCGGTTGCTGACGTGGACCATGATCGTCCCGCCGGGCGACAGCTTGCTCGCGTAGAGGTCGAAGGCCTCCTGCGTGAGCAGGTGCACCGGGACGGCGTCCGAGCTGAAGGCGTCCAGCACGATGAGGTCGTAGGCCCCGTCCGGTGCCTCCTTGAGGCGCAGACGACCGTCGCCGACCACGGTGGAGACCGCGGCCCGGGAGTCGCGCAGGTAGGTGAACAACGCGGGGTCCTCGGCCATCGACACGATCTCGGGATCGATCTCGTAGAACGCCATGGAGTCCCCCGGCTCGCCATAGGCGGCGATGGTGCCGGTGCCGAGCCCGATGACCGCGGTGCTCGTGGGGTTCAGGGCGCTCATCACGTCGCCGAGCGGCCCGGAGCGGGAGTAGTACATCGTCGGCTCTGCGGGGTTCGCGAGGACCTGGCTGCCGTGCGAGGTGTTGCCGTGCTGGAGTCGTCGGACGCCATCGGCATCCGAGACCCGGTAGGAGCCGTAGAAGGTGCGCACCGTCTCGACCGTCCCGACCTCGCCGACGCCGGTCAGCACGACGACGAGCAGGACCATCCCGATGCCGAGGGACACGGGCGACTTCGCCGCCAGCCAGGCGCCGGCGATGGCAACGGCTGCGAGGACGGCGATCCACCAGGAGCCGGCCGCAACGGCCGCCAGGCCGACGAGCAGGATGCCGGCTGCCGCGATGGCCATCCCCTGCAGACCGATGGCCCCACGGCGGCCGTAGCGACGGGCGAGCGGGGACTGTGCGGCGCCCAGGATGCCGATGCCGAGCAGCAGGGCCGCCAGCAGCGCACCGGGGTACTCCCACACCCGGTCGAAGGCCATGGGGGCCACCAGCCCGTTGAGCAGGCCGCCGGCCGCACCGCCCATCGCGACGACGAGGTAGAACCGGGTGAGGTGCTCCACCGGCGGTCGCAGCGCGGCCAGCCGTGCGTGGGACACGAAGGCGACCAGGGTCAGGACCAGCAGGTCCAGGCCGATCGCGATCGTGATGGGGATGGGGAAACCGACGAACGACACCGCGAGCACGAGGGCCGCGAGCGCCACGGTTGCACGAACGAGCAACGGCGACACCGACCGCGACCGGCGCGCGAAGGCCACGACGAACGTCGCGAGGTAGAGCGCCAGGGGCACCACCCACAGCAGCGGGACCGCCGCGACATCCGTCGAGATGTGCGACGTCACCGCGAGCAGCAGCGCCGAGGGCAGGAACGCCAGACCGAACCAGGTCAGCTGGGTGGCCCGCGCGGGCGCCGTCGGGACCGTCGGACCTGGGCAGCGGGGGCCGCCGGGCCGGGTGCGACGGCGGACACCGACCGCACCGACCGGGTCGACCGGGCCACGACGACACCACACGCCCCGACCAGCGCGACAAAGACGACGAACCCGATCGACCACATGATCCGTTGCTGGTCGACGGTCAGCGTCCGCTCGATGACCAGCGGGTAGGCCAGGAGGCCACCGAAGCTCCCGAGGTTGCTGGCCGCGAACAGGAAGTACGGGTCGTCGCTCCTCGCCGCGGGGGTCCACGAGTACCAGCGCTGGAGCAGCGGGCCGGTCGTCGACAGCACGGCGAACGGCAGGCCGATCATCAGGGTCAGGATGGCGAGCAGCCGCAGCTCGGGCGACCCGCCCTGGCCCAGGGCCGTGGGGACGGTCACGGGGAGGACCGCCAGCGGCAGGAGGATCACGACGGCGTGCACCCACAGGTGCACCGGGCCGCCGCAGCCGGGTGGTCGCCTCGTGCACGTACAGGTACCCGAGCAGGAGGACGAGCTGGAAGAAGAGCGAGCAGGTGCTCCACACGGTGGCGGAGCCACCGAAGAGCGGCAGCACGATGCGCGCGATCATCGGCTGCACCACGAAGAGCAGGCCGGCGCCGAGGAACGCGGTCAGCGCGAAGAGGGTGGTGATGACGACCGAGCGGGCGCGGCGCACGCGGAACCCGGGAGCCACCGCGGTGGACACCCGCGGCCGCTGCACCACATCGGAATCAGCAGTCACGGATGGAACGGTAGGGGCGCGCTGGGAGGACCGTCGGGGAACGGCTGGAAAACAGCCACTCGGCTGACCCCAGGGGTCGTGCCGGCTTGGCCCATACCGACGTCAGGGTCAGTCGGTCAGGCGCGGTGATCGGTCCCGACCGGTCCGCCGACGGTCGGCGGCGGCAGGGTCGCGAGGATGGCGTCGATCTGGAGGCCGGCATCCCGGTAGGCGTCGCGCATCCGGCCGAGGACGACCAGCGCGAGGAGGGCGACGATCGCGCCGACCTGGGCGGCGCGCAGGTCGAGCGGGAGGACGTCGCGCAGCCAGGTGAGCGTCACGACGCTCACGAGGGCGCCGATCCCCCAGATGCGCAGCGTGCCGAGCGTGGCGCGCACCGGGGTGCGGGAGGTGCGCAGCACGAGGAACACGGCGACGGCCGCGAGGCTCTCGGCGAGGACGAGGCCCTGGAAACCGGACAGCGAGGCGCTCGGCGCCGCGACGAGGGCCGCGAGGCAGAACGCCTGGGCCAGCACGCGAGCGCTGCGGGGGCCGATGGTCTGACGGACGAGGGCGGGGGCCGATGCGATGGCCAGCCGGGGGGCGCCGAGGTCAGTCGAACCGGCGAGAGCCATGTGGGCCATGCGCGACCTCCTCGGTACCTCGGTGTCCGACGACAGTGGAGACACTACGAAGCCGCTGCCCCGCGCGCCAGCCGCAACGCCCATCCATGGCCGTTCGGATGAGGAATCGCTCCGACCGGACGAGGCGCCGCCGGGCCCGGGGCCCGACGGCGCCTGCCGTCCGTGTGTCGAGGCACGCACGCTCAGTAGCGGTAGTGCTCCGGCTTGTAGGGGCCGGCGACGTCGACGCCGAGGTACTCGGCCTGCTCCTTGGTGAGCTCGGTGAGCTCGACCCCGAGCGCGTCGAGGTGCAGCTGGGCGACCTTCTCGTCGAGGTGCTTGGGCAGCGTCTCGACCTTGGGTGCGCCCTCCTCGTCGAAGTACTCCTCGGTCTTCCCGAACAGCTCGATCTGGGCGATCGTCTGGTTCGAGAACGAGTTGGACATGACGAACGACGGGTGGCCGGTCGCGTTGCCGAGGTTCATCAGGCGGCCCTCGGACAGCACGATGATCGAGTCACCGTCGTCGAAGGTCCACTCGTGCACCTGCGGCTTGATCTCCTGCTTCTGGATGCCGGGGACCTTCGCCAGACCGGCCATGTCGATCTCGTTGTCGAAGTGGCCGATGTTGGCGAGGATCGCCTTGTTCTTCATCTGCTGCATCTGCTCGGCGGTGACGACGTTGAAGCAGCCGGTGGAGGTGACGATGATGTCGGCCTTGTCGACGACCGAGTCGAGCTTGGCGACCTGGTAGCCGTCCATCGCCGCCTGAAGCGCGCAGATCGGGTCGATCTCGGTGACGATGACGCGGGCGCCCTGGCCGCGCAGCGACTCGGCGCAGCCCTTGCCCACGTCGCCGTAGCCGGCCACGACGGCGACCTTGCCGCCGATGAGCACGTCGGTGGCGCGGTTGAGGCCGTCGATGAGCGAGTGGCGGCAGCCGTACTTGTTGTCGAACTTGCTCTTGGTGACCGAGTCGTTGACGTTGATCGCCGGGAAGAGCAGCTCGCCGGCCTCGGCCAGCTGGTAGAGGCGGTGCACGCCGGTGGTGGTCTCCTCGGTGACGCCCTTGATCTCGGCGGCGACCTTGGTCCACTTCTGCGGGTCCTGCCCGAGGGTGCGACGCACGAGGGCCTTGAAGACACCGAACTCCTCGGTGTCCTCCTCGGTGGTGGGGGGCACCTGTCCGGCGGCCTCCCACTCCTTGCCCTTGTGCACGAGCATCGTGGCGTCGCCACCGTCGTCGAGGATCATGTTGGCGAGGGCGCCGCCCGGCCAGGTGAGGATCTGCTCGGTGCAGTCCCAGTACTCCTCGAGGCTCTCGCCCTTCCAGGCGAAGACCGGGACGCCCTGGGGGTCCTCGGGGGTGCCGGCCGGGCCCACGACGACGGCCGCGGCGGCCTCGTCCTGGGTGGAGTAGATGTTGCAGGAGGCCCAGCGGACCTCGGCACCGAGCGCGGTGAGCGTCTCGATGAGCACCGCGGTCTGCACGGTCATGTGCAGCGAGCCGGCGATGCGGGCGCCGGTGAGCGGCTTGCTGTCACCGAACTCGGCGCGCAGGGACATCAGTCCCGGCATCTCGTGCTCGGCAAGACGGATCTGGTGGCGGCCGGACTCGGCGAGTGCGAGGTCGCGGACCTTGTGGTCAACGGGCATGCGGAAGCTCCTTGGGAGTTCTGGCGGTCTGGTTGACCCGGCGTCGCCCTTCAGGGCCGCACGTTCGTGGAGGGTTATCACCCGCGCCGGCGAACCCCGACTCTACCGCAGTGCCCCGCGACGACCACGAACCGAAGATCCACGAACGCCCACGGGCCGCCTCGGACTGTGGTCAAATGGCCGAGCATGCCGCTGCCCCAGGTGGGGCCCGCACTGCACATCGCGCTGGAGAAGGTGGCGCACCCCGACGGCCCGCTCCCCTCCCCCGAGGACGGTCGAAGCACGTCGGTGGTCGCCGATCACGATGCGTCGGAGGGGACGCCCGCGCGATGAGTGACCATCAGGCCCGTGACCGCGCGCTCACGGGCAGCTTCTCGGTCGCCGGGCCGTCGTACTCGCAGGGGGTGTGGCGGCTCGGCACCGGGCTCGGCCGGGCTCGGCCGGAGCTCAGTGGGCTGCTGCGGTGCTCTCCGGCGGCTCGGGCCGCGCGTCGGGGACGTAGGCGTCGCCCCGGTCGACGTCCGGCTCGAGGTACATCACGAGCACCAGCTCGGGCACGGCGTCGCGAGCGCGACGCTCGGCCTCGTCGATCGCCGCGGCGACGTCATCCGCCCGCTCGGTGGGGGCGACGGCGAGCTTGGCGGCCACGAGCAGCTCGTCGGGACCGAGGTGCAGCGTCTTGGAGTGGATGACCCGCTGCACCGCCTCGGGTGCGGCCAGGGCCTCGAGGATGGCCTGCTGGTGGGCGGTCGTCGCGCTCTCACCCACGAGGAGCGACTTCATCTCGACGGCGAGGAACGCGGCGATGATGACGAGCAGCACCCCGATGCCGGCCGAGCCGAGCACGTCGAAGATCGGGTTGCCGGTGAGGAGCATCAGCCCGACGCCGAGCAGGGCGAGCGTGAGGCCGATCAGTGCGCCGAAGTCCTCGAGCAGGATGACGGGCAGCTCGGGTGCCTTCGAGCTGCGCACGAAGCGCAGCCACGACCGCGAGCCGCGCAGCTTGTTGGACTCGCGCACGGCCGTGCGGAAGCTGAAGCCCTCCATGGCGATCGCCGCGACGAGCACCACGACCGGCACCCACCACCACCGGGACTCGAAGGGGTCGTAGTCGCTGTCGCCGCGGGTCTCCTCGAACTTGTGCCACGACTCGTAGAGGGCGAAGCAGCCGCCGAGGGTGAACAGCACGATCGAGACGATGAACGAGTAGACGTAGCGCTCGCGGCCGAACCCGAACGGATGCTGCGGGGTCGCCTCGCGCTGCGACCGCTTCCCGCCGATGAGCAGCAGGATCTGGTTGCCCGAGTCGGCGACCGAGTGGATCGCCTCGGCGAGCATCGAGGAGAACCCGGTGAGGAAGAAGGCGATGAACTTCGTCACCGCGATGCCGAGGTTCGCGAGCAGCGCGGCGATGACGGCCCTGGTCCCACCTTCGGTCGACATGGTCGCGATCCTAGGGTGGTTGTGACCTCGGCGGGCGGGGCCGGTGCCGCCTTGGACGGGCCGTGACGGGACGGCAGGCTCGACGACGGGGGTCGCGGCCATGGGCGCCTGCGGCGTCGGCCGGTCGGCTAGCGTCGCCGGTATGCCGTCTGCCCGCGGAATCCTCGACTGGTCACCTGCCACCGCGCACCCCGAGCTGCTCGCCGTCCCCGTCGGGGCCAGGGTCGGCTCGGTGCCCGGGGCCCTCGTGGCACCCATCGACCCCACGCACGCCGACACGGCCGCCTTCTGCGCGGCGTACGACGTGGCGATGGAGGCGAGCGCGAACTGCGTGGTGGTGGCGGGACGACGCGGCGACGTGACGACCTACGCCGCGGTGATGGTGCTCGCGACGCACCGCGCCGACGTCAACGGCGTGGTCCGCAGGCACCTGGGCTCGCGGAAGATCTCCTTCGCGCCGATGGACGACGCCGTGGGGCTGACCGGCATGGAGTTCGGCGGCATCACGCCGATCGGCCTGCCCGACGGCTGGCCGGTGCTGGTCGACGACGCCGTGCTGGCTGCCGGCGAGGTGGTGGTCGGCAGCGGGCTGCGGCGCAGCAAGCTGCTGCTGACCGCGGCGGACCTGCTCGAGCTGCCCGGGGCCGAGTCGCTCGACCTGGCCCTGCCGGTGGGCTGAGCCGCGGCCGTTGCCGCGGTGCGTCTCGACACGACCGTGGTGCGGCCAGAGCCTCCCCGGCGGCGGGCCGAGGTGACCCTAGGGTGACGCGCAGTACGACCCACCACCGCAGGAGAGCACCATGCGCCGTCCCACCACTGCCCGCTGGACCGTCCGCCTCGCCGTCCTGGCCACCGCCGTGCTGGCGGTCGCGCTGGGCGCGGCACCCGCGAGCGCGATCACCCACGGAGACCTCGACGGTGACGGCCACCCGTACGTCGGGCTCATGGTGGCCAAGGACGCCGACGGCAACCCGCTGTGGCGCTGCTCGGGCACCCTGATCTCCTCGACCGTCTACCTCACCGCGGGCCACTGCACGCAGGCGCCGGCCGCGTCGGCCGAGATCTGGTTCGGCTCCGACCTCACCGACGCCGAGGCGATCGACTTCCCGGCCCACGGTGACGCGCACGGCACGACCTACGTGCATCCCGACTACGACCCCGCCGACTTCACCGTTCGCGACGTGGGAGTGGTCGTGCTGGATGCCGCCCTCCCGATGGCTGAGTACGGCGCGCTCCCGGCGCTCGACACGTTCGACACCCTGGGGAAGAAGAAGACCGCCACCTTCACCACGGTCGGCTACGGCGTGCAGCGGATGTTCCCGCCGGCCGCGGAGTGGAAGATCGAGAGCCTGCGGCTGCGGATGGTCGCGACCCCCCGTCTGCTGCAGGTGAACTCGAACACCACCGGCGACTACTCGCTGCTGCTCTCGGTCAACGCGAACACGGGCGGCGCGTGCCACGGCGACTCGGGCGGCCCCAACTTCATCGGCGACAGCAACGTGGTCGGTGCCGTGACGTCATCCTCGAAGAGCGACCTCTGCAAGAGCAGCACCCGGGTGTTCCGGATGGACCGTGCGTGGGCCCTGGACTGGGTGGAGGGCTTCCTCACGACCCCGTGAGGTCGTCATCCGCCGGTGGATGCCGGTTGTGCCGGTGGATGCCGGCTGGGGTCAGGACGTGCGGTCGCGCAGCTCGGTGACGTGGCGCGAGACCGAGGGGTCCAGGCCCAGCCCGAGTGCGAGGTAGGTGGCCGCGAAGTCGGTGAGCGCCACCAGTGACGCGAGCCGCTCGATCGGCCGGCCGGAGCGGGCCTGCTGCTCCCAGACGGTGACGCCCGAGTCGCGGGCCGACGCCACGACGGCATCGGCCAGGGCGACCTGCTCACGGCCGAGGTCGGGGTCGCGCAGGGCGAGCAGCCCGAGGCGGGGCGCGGCTGGGGCGTCGAGGTAGGGGTCGGCGAAGATGTCGCCGCCGTTGCCGGCCGGTCCCCCGTTGCCGCCCGCGCCCAGCCCCGAGCCGAACGGCCCGTCGAGGCAGGCGACGACCTGCGACGCGGCATCCGGCAGGGCGCCGTGCGTGGCGGGTACGCGGGCGGTGCGCGCCAGCATGCTCGCGGCCCGGATGGCGGCCACACCGGTGAGCGGGCCGTCGCCGAGCACGACCGGCACGGTCTCGCCGAGCCCGGTGGCGAGCACCTTGGCGGGGTTGACGAAGGACTCGGAGCTGGGCCGGCACTCCTCGGCGACCTCGTCGAGCACGTCGGCGCAGCGCTCGAGCGAGGGGCCGGGGCACTGCACGAGGCCCATGGCGTCGGCGGCGACCAGCACCGGGGTCAGGAGCGACCACAGGGCGGTGCGCGACGACGGCGTCGGCAGGGCCACCTCGACGTGCACGCCGCGCGCCCTCGCGCTGACCTCGGCGAGTGGGGAGCGGGCGGCGCCGACGGTGAGCAGGGAGGCGCCGCGACGGGCGGCCTCGGCCGCGAGGGCGAGCGGGCCGCTGGCCCGACCGGACTGCGAGACGGCGATGACGAGGTCGAGGGGGCCGACCCAGCCGGGCAGGGGGGCATCGCGACGGGTGGTGACGGGGACGGGCGAACCCGGCTCGGCGAGGAGGTCGAGCACGTCGCAGACGAGGCTGGACCCGCCGAGGGCGGCGACGAGCACGGAGCGAGGCCGGTCACCGCCGGCCAGTCGCTCGACGCCGGCCTCCTGGGCCGAGACGAGGGCGCGACGCACCTGGGCGCCGGCCGAGGCCAGGGACCGCAGGGAGTCGCGGGTGTCGAGGGCGCGCAGGGCGTCGGGGTCGTCCAGTCGTTGCTCGTCGACCCAGGGCATCGGCGGTGTCCTCTCGTCGGGCCGGTGCGGCCGTCAGGCCGGCTTGCGCGCCTCGTCGACGAGGAGCACCGGGACACCGTCGTCGATGCGGTAGGCGAGGCCGCACGAGGCGTTGGTGCAGACCAGCTCGGGCCCGGTGTCGGCGGTCTCGTCGCGCAGCTCGCTGCGGCACGCCGGGCAGCGCAGGATCTCGCGCAGCCACGGCTCGATCGTCGACGCGGGGGTGGCCTGCTCGCTCATGGGTGCCCTTCCGGGACGGGTGTGACGGGGTCGTTTCGATCCTCCCACACGGGCGAGATCAGGCGCGCACGATGGCGAGCACCTCGTCGCGGACCCTTCGCATGGTGACGGGGTCGGTCGGCCTCGACGTTGAGGCGCAGCAGCGGCTCGGTGTTGGAGGCGCGCAGGTTGAGCCACCACATCGGGTCGTCGCGTGCTGCCGGCGTGGGTGAGGGTGAGGCCGTCGAGCTCGTCGGTGTCGACACCCTGGGGGGCGGCCCAGGCGCGCACCCTCTCGGTGGCGGCGGCGGCGTCGGTGACGGTGGAGTTGATCTCGCCGGAGGCGGAGTAGCGCGCGAGGTCGCCCATGACGGTGCTGAGCGGGGCGTCCTGCTCGCCGAGGGCCGCGAGCGTGTGCATCGCCGCGAGCATCCCGGTGTCGGCGAACCAGAAGTCGCGGAAGTAGTAGTGCGCGCTGTGCTCTCCGCCGAACACGGCGTCGTGGCGGGCCATCTCGGCCTTGATGAAGGAGTGGCCGACCCGGGTGCGCACCGCGCGGGCGCCGGTCGCGGCGATGACCTCGGCGACCTGGGCGGACGAGATGACGTTGTGCACGACGGCGACGTCCGCGGCATCCGCGCCGTCGGCGACCGCGCGCGCGACCTCGCGGCGGGCGATGAGGGCGGTGATCGCGCTGGGGCTCACCGGTTCTCCGCGCTCGTCGACGACGAAGCAGCGGTCGGCGTCGCCGTCGAAGGCCAGGCCGATGTCGGCGCGGTGCTCGCGGACGGCGGCCTGGAGGTCGACGAGGTTCTTCGGGTCGAGGGGGTTGGCCTCGTGGTTGGGGAAGTTGCCGTCGAGCTCGAAGTAGAGGGGCACGATCTCGAGCGGGAGCGGGGGGAGGCCGGCGTCGGTGCCGAGGACCGCGGGGACGGTGTGGCCGCCCATGCCGTTGCCGGCGTCGACGACCACCTTCAGCGGGCGGATGCCGGTGAGGTCGACGAGGTGGCGCAGGAAGGCGGCGTAGTCGGTGAGGACGTCGCGTTCGTCGAGGGTGCCGGTGGGGGTGGTGTCGGGGTCGTTCGTGGAGTCGGTGGCGTCGGTGGGGTGGTGTCGTCGGTGTCGTCGGAGAGGAGCTTCTCGGCGAGGACGCGGACGTCGGCGAGGCCGGTGTCCTGGCCGACCGGGCGGGCACCGGAGCGGCACATCTTGATGCCGTTGTAGGCGGCGGGGTTGTGGCTTGCGGTGAACATGGCGCCGGGGAGGTCGAGGGCGCCGCTGGCGTAGTAGAGGCCGTCGGTGCTGGCGAGGCCGATGAGCGTGACGTCGACGCCGCGGCTGCGGGCGCCGTCGGCGAACGCGCGGCTCAGCTCGGGACTCGAGTCGCGCATGTCGTGGCCGATGACGCAGGCGGTGGCGCCGTCGGCGCGCACGACGACGTCCGCGAAGGCCGATCCGAGGGCACGGGTGACCTTGGCGTCGAGCTGGTCAGGGACGGTGCCGCGGACGTCGTAGGCCTTGACGACGTCGGCGAGGGAGATCGCAGTCACGGCAGGTGAGCCTACGGGAGGCTCGTCGAGCGGCCGGACGGGTGGGGAGGACGCGGGTTTGGGCTGGCCGGTGGCTCGGGTGAGGCTGACCGGCCGATGGGTCGGGGAGGGCCGTTCCGAGTCGGCCGGCCGGGGCGGAGCCGGCGGCGTCATCCACAGGCCGGTCTCCGCGGGTGCCTTGTCCACAGGTTCGGCGCCGTGCTGGCTGGTGCCCGGCAGGCGGCCTAGCGTCGACGCATGACCTCAGTCCTGGCTCCGTCGACGACCGGTACCGTGCCGGCCGCCGAAGCCGTCGCGCGGGTACATGCGGTGCTCGACGGCGTGGGGGAGGCGGATGTCGGCGAGGTGAGCGGGCGCGACGTCGCCGAGGTCGAGCGCGGCATCGCCCGCATGGAGGCCCTCAAGCTGCGCATGGTGGCGTCGGCACACCGGCAGGGAGCGGCTCGTCGCTCCGGGATGAGCGGCACCCCGGCGTGGCTCGCGGCGCACACCCGGGTCTGGGGAGGCAAGGCTGCCGCCGACGTGGTGTTGGCGACGGCCCTGCACGACTCCCTCCCGCTCACCCGTCGGGCCCTGGCGACCGGCGCCTTGTCCACGGCGCACGCGGCCGTGATAGCCGAGACGACCCGGCGGTTGCCGGCATTCCTGAGCGACGACGAACGGGTCAAGGTCGAGTCGGCGCTGGTCGCACAGGCTCGTCACGTCGACCCGGGGCGGCTCCGCCGCTCCGCCAAGCGGGCGCTAGTGGCCGCGGAACGCTCGGCGGAGGAGTCGCTCGCGCACGAGGACGGCGAGCTGCGAGGTGAGGAGGCCCGTGCGGCCGCCAGAGTCCGGCTCACGATGCACGACAACCTCGACGGCACCCTGACGGGCCACTTCACCGTGCCCACCCTGGCCGGAGCCATCCTGCGCAAGGCGATCCAGCAGATGGTGTCCCCGCGACGGCGCCGAAGTGCGGACGAGCGCCCGCTCCGGAGCACGGACGAGCAGACGCTCCGGAGCACGGACTGGGCCGCCGATCAAGGCGCGGCCTTCGTCGAGCTGCTCGAGCACCTCCCGACCGACCGGCTCCACGGCAAGGTCGCGGCCACCGTCGTCGTGACGGTCGAGCACCAGCACCTGCGCGACGAGCTCGGCGCCGCCCACCTCGACACTGGCCACGACCTCTCGGCGGCCGAGGCACGACGCCTCGCCTGCTCGGCCGGCATCCTCCCTGTCGTTCTCGACGGCACCTCGCTCCCCCTCGACCTCGGCCGCACCAAGCGGTTCTTCACCGAGGCCCAGCGTGTGGCACTGGCGACGACCTACGACGAGTGCGCGGCCCACGGGTGCGACCGGCCCTACGCCTGGTGCGACCTGCACCATGTGGACCCGTGGAGTCGCGGCGGTGCCACCGACCTCGGTCTCGCGGTGCCCGTGTGCGGCTTCCACCATCGTCTGGCGCACGATCCGCGCCACGAACATGAGGTCCATACCGCCGCCGACGGTCGCAAGAGCGTCAGCTTCAGGGCACGCGGTGGCTAGCGACGAGAGGGGGGTATCCAGCGACGAGGCAAGGCGTCCTGCGAACGGGGATCGCCGCGCTCAGGCTTCGACGCTGCCGCGCAGGACGCGCAGGTACCGCGCCGGTCAGGCAGGTGCGCGGGTGGCTGCGGTGCTCAGGCCTCGGCGCTGCCGCGCAGGACGCGCAGGTACCGCGCCGGTCAGGCAGGTGCGCGGGTGGCCGCGGTGCTCAGGCCTCGGCGCTGCCGCGCAGGACGCGCGGGTACCCCGCGCCGGTCAGGCAGCTGCGCGGGTGGCCGCGGTGCTCAGGCCTCGGCGCTGCCGCGCAGGACGCGCAGGTGGCCGCGGCGCACCTCGCCGGGCACGACGGCGGGGCTGGAGTCGATCGGTTCGGGGGCGGGGGTGCGCGGGCGCCCTGCCTCACGCACGGCGTCGGCCAGGGCGAGCAGGTCGTCGGTGCTGGGCTGCGGCTCGGGGTAGTCGGTCACGAGGCGCACGACCTCCCAGCCGCGCGGGGCCGTGAGGCGGGTCGCGTGGTCGGCGCAGAGGTCGTAGGTGTGCGGCTCGGCATACGTGGCCAGCGGGCCCAGGACTGCTGCACGGTCGCCGTAGACGTAGGTGAGCGTGGCAACCGCGGCGCCACGGCACGCCGTCTTGGAGCAGCGCCGGGACAGGTTCACTCCAGGAACTCTAGGTGGCGCCACCGACGACCCGCCGCAGGCACGCCGTAGCATGCCGGTCGTGACTGGTCCGCGACGGCGTGAGCGCCACGGGCGAGGGATCCGTGGCCCGCTGGCGTGGCCGCCGGTGCCCGCGATGGAGACCCGGCGCGAGCGGTTCGACGCGCTGGTGCTCGACTCGGCCGACCGGGTCCGCCCGCACCTCGGCAGTCGCTATGCGGAGCTCGAGTTCGCCGTCGAGGAGGTGCCCCCGCAGGACCCCGCGCCCTGGGAGGAGCAGACCGCACCGCTGGGGAGGCTGCTGCGCGGGACCACCATCCGGCCGCACCGGGTCGTGGTCTACCGGCGGCCGGTCGAGGCCAGGGCGCAGGACGACCTCGACCTGGCCGACATCGTGCGCGAGGTGGTCACCGAGCAGGTTGCGGCACTGCTGGGGGTTCCGCCGCACGAGATCGACCCGGGGCTCGACCAGGACGGCTGAAGCGGGATTCGCGCGGTCAGGGAAGCGGGAAGGCCCGGCTGACCTCGGAGGTGATGGCGCTCTCGCCGAGGGGCATCGACGAGAGCATCCGCGAGGCGCCGGTGCCGCTGGACGAGATGACGGTGCCGCGCAGCTCGCCGCTGCCGGTGATCCGGCGCACCCAGACCGAGGTCGCGCCGTCGAGGGGCACGGTGGCCACCCGGTCGCCGAGCAGGTCGAGCTGGCGGGTGCGGGGCGTGCCGTCGATCACGGTGATCACCTCGGCGGTGCTGTTGCCGCCGGTGCTCACCAGCTGAAGGGTGCGGTCGACGCTGGGCACCGGCGCGAGCGCCGCGCCGCCGACCGACTCGATGCCGGAGGCGGCCGGTGACCACGCGATCTCCCCGGGCACCTTGCCGTCGCCGATGCGCACGAACGCCGACGCCACGACCGGCACGTCGGACCGCAGCGCCACGGCATACGTGCCCTCGCCAAGCCCGGTGAGGGGCAGCTCACCGACCGAGCCGGCGGGCACGCTGAGCACGCTCTCGCCGGTCCAGGGCACGAGGCCCTCGCGGTTGAGCACGCTCACCCGCACGACGGCGTCCTGGGCGCCGGGCACGGCGACCCGCACCGAGCTGCCGCCGGTGGGGTCGACCACGACGCCGGGCACGACCTGCACGGTGGCGGGGGCTGCTGCGGCCGCCGTGGTCTCGGCGCCGAGCGCGTTGCTGCCGTTGACCCAGGTGTCGGTGAGCGTGGCCTGCACGCCGCCGCCGTCGGAGCGCACGTGCACCGCGGGGTGCTGCTCCTCGCCGTAGCGCGCGTCGAGCAGCACGCTGACCCGACCGCCGGGCGGCACGGTCTCGACGACCGGGTCGCCGAGCGGACCGGTGTCGCCGTGCACGGTCACGTCGGTGGTCACCGGGTTGGCACCGGGGTTGGTGAGGATGAGCCGTTCCTGGCGCCCCGGACCGGCGCCGCCGGCGAGGAGCCAGAGGTCGCTGCCGCCGGCACCGCACGCCGTGGTGACGAGCCCGCGCAGGTCCTTGCCGTCGACGCGCCACTCCTGGGTGCCGGCGACGGCCGGAGCCATCGGACCGTCGCCGGTGAGCAGCACCGGACCGACGCCGGAGCCCGCACTCGCGGTCCCCGGGATCACCGCCGACGCGCTACCCGGCCGCTCGTCGAGGGTGAGCAGGGTCGTGGGCCCGGAGGTCGCGAGGAGACGGCCCTTGCCGCGGGCCGGGACGGGCAGCAGCTCGGCCGGCCCGGCCGCCGCCGTGACCGACGAGGCGACCGTGGTGTCGGGGATCCCCGGGATGCCGGCCAGCTCGGGGCCCGGGCAGGTCTGCGAGATGCGGGTCGCGAGCGAGGTGCCGACCAGCGGCGCCTGGGCGTCGCCGGTCGCGGCGACCAGGTCGACCTCCACCGGCCGGTCGGTGGCGACGTGCACCAGCGCCAGACCGACACCGGTGACGAGCAGCACGCGCGCGACGCCGGCGACGTTGACCCGCGAGAGGCCGCGACGGATACCGGCGCCGACGCCGGAGGCCCGGCTCATCGTCGACCCATCCGGGACTCGCGCCGCCCGAAGGGGATGGCGAGGAAGGCGAGCAGCAGCACCGCGACGCCCTGGCCGACGTGCCACCAGCGCATCGGGTCGGTGACGCTGACGGTGAGCGTGCTCGTGCCGATCGGGAGCACGTAGGTGGGGGTGGATGCCCCGCTGACGAGTGGAACGGTCACGCCGTCGGCGGCGACGACGGCGTGCTCGGCCCAGCCGAGCGGCTCGGCGACGACCAGCCGGCTGCCCTGCGGCACGTCGACCGTGGTCGAGGTGCCCGCGGTCTGCCCGGTGGTGATGACCAGGCGGGAACCGTCAGGGGTATCGAGGCGCAGCCGCGGCGGCGCGACCAGGTCGACACCCTCCCCGGTGGGGCTGACGCGCCACATGTCCCAGCCGTCGCGCGGAGCGATCCGCTGCAGACCTTCGGTGGCGTCGAGCCGGCGTGCCACCTCGGGCACCAGGCCGGCCCGGATGGCCAGCAGGTCGGTGGCGGTGTCGGCGAAGAGCGCCGGACCGGTCGAGGCGTCGCCGAGGGCGGCGCTGACCCGGTCGGCCAACGACCCGTCGGCGTCGGCGACCGCGGGCAGGGGACGCACCACGTCGGACGCCTCGCGCCCGACGAAGCGGTAGCCGGCACCCCGGGTCCCCGGGCTGACGAAGAGCGCCCGGGTGGCGAAGGCCCCCTCGGACTGGTCGACCGACACGGCCGGACGCGGGTCGCGGAACGGCGAGAGCTCGTCGCCGAGCGTGGCCCACGCGACGCCACCGGCCGAGACGAGCACGGCGGCCACGCCGAGGGACACGGCGGTGCGACGAGCCACGGCCGGGGCCCGGCCAGCGGACTCGGGGCGGCGCATCGGCACACCGTCCAGGCCGCGAGCGAGCGCCAGCACGAGCACGACGGCCAGCGGCAGCAGCATGACGCCCGACCACAGCATGATCGGCTCCCCCGCTCCCTCGACGCCGGCGGGCACGGTGCCGAGCCGGATGCCGGGCGCCACCAGGGCGAGCGCGAGGAACACGGGTGCGAGGAGGGTCAGCGTGGTGGTGGCCGTGCCCCAGGCCCGGCCACGCAGCAGCGCGAGGACGGCGACGGCCACGAGGGGGATGGCGGTCCAGACGGCGGGTGCCCCGGCACCACCGGGGTTGAGCAGGGCGAGCTGCCAGGGTGCGGGCGCGCTGCCACCCCACTGGGCCAGCCCGACGCCGCCCACGAGGACGGGCCACGAGACGTCGGCCTGGCGAAGCAGCCAGGGCGCCAGCACGGCGACCGGCACGATCGCCACCACCAGGGCGTGCACGCGCACCCGGGGCCGGACGAGCGCGAGGACCAGCGCCAGGATGCAGACCAGGGCGAGCAGGACCGGGGCGAACGCACCGAGCACCACCGCGGCGAGGGCGGTGGCGAACGCGCTGGTCGCCGTGGACCGGCGGGTGGCGAGCAGCCAGAGGCCGCACGCGACGGGCGGCACGAGGACCAGGGCGACGAGCGCACCGAGCCGGCCCTGGGCCACCGATGCCGCCGCCACCCCGGTGGTCGCCCACGCGAACGCCGCGAGGCCCCGCAGCCACCGGGTGGCCACCACGGGCCGGAAGGCGAGGTAGGCGCTGACGGCCGCGAGCGGCATCCCGAGGATGACGAACACCGCGACGACCAGCCCGGCGGCGGACGCCGGGTCGGGGATCAGCGGCAGGTGGTCGACGACCCAGGTGGGCAGCGCCAGCAGCGGCGCCCAGGGCCCGACCGGGTCGGGTCCGCCGAGACCGGCGCCGGTCCAGCCGTCGGTCCAGGCGTGCCAGAGCACGTCGGCGTCGGCACGGTTGCCCATGAGCTCGCCGCCCGAGAGCCCGGCACCCGCCCCGGTGACCAGCCCGATGCCGAGCGAACGCCCGGCGACGACCGAGACGACGGCCGCCCCCGCCGTGGCCAGCACGCCGGGGTGGCGCACCACCTTGCCCATCCAGGAGCGGGGGTTGAGGTCGTTGGCCTCGTCGCCGATCGGCGGGCGCGGCGAGACGAGGGCGTCGTGCACGGAGTCGCCCCAGCCGGTGAGCACGGCGCGGCGCGGCTCGAACAGGGCGCGCAGGTCGCGACGGCTCACCTCGCGGCGGTGGCGGGTGCGCCACCGGGCGGCCGTGCCGCGGAACGGGTCGAGCGAGGCCAGCGAGGTCAGCTCGGCCCACGCCGAGCGCGGCCGCTTGAGCAGCAGCAGGCCGAACGCCGCGACCACGGAGGTGACGGCGATCCACAGGGCGAGGGCGGGCGACGCCCACCACGGTGCGCGGGCGAGGGCGACCCGGCGGGCGGCGCGACGGCGCGCGGCCGTGCTCGCGCCGGCCGGGGCCACGCCCGGCTCGCTGCGCACGCGGGCCGACGGGACGACGACGACCCGCCGGCCGGCGTTGTGGGCGCGCCAGCCCAGGTCGAGGTCGGCACCGACGTCGCCGAACGAGGTCTCCCAGCCGCGCAGGTCGACGAGCAGGTCGCGCTCGACGAGCGAGCCGGCGAACGGCACACCGAGGGCGTCGCTGGAGCGGTCGTACTGACCCTGGTCGGGCTCGCCGGGGACCGGACGCGAGAAGAGCCGGCCACCCCGGGTGGTGCGGATGGCCAGGGCGCGCAGCAGGTGCGGGTCGGCGGCGTCGAGGTGCTTGGGGCCGACCACGCCGGCGCTCGGCGAGCGCCGCCAGGTGTCGACCAAGGCCACGAGGGCGTCGGTCTCGGGGGTACAGCCGACGGGGAGCAGCCAGGCGAGGGTGGTCGGGGCACCGTCGTGCTCGTGGTCGAGCAGGGCGCGGTGGGCAGCCGCTCGCACCGGGGTTCGCGGGTCGACCGGCAGCACCGTGACGGGCACGTGGTGGCCCAGCCGGGCGGCGGCGACGACCGCGGCGAGGTCGGCGCCCGAGGAGGGCTCCTCCGCACCGTTCGCACGGTCGAGGACGAGCACGGCGTCGGGGGCCAGGGACTGGGCGAAGACCGCCTCGAGGAGGTCGGCCAGGCCGCGCGGGTCACGGCGGCTGATGACGACCGCGGTCACCGTGGGGTCCACGCCGCCCGTGCTGGGAGGAGTGGACATCGGACGCGCAGGGGCCAGTGTCATGCGGTGTGGCGGCGGGTCGGGGCGGCGCCCCGGGTCACACCGCGCGCTTCTTCAGCTTGCGCCGCTCGCGCTCGGACAGGCCGCCCCAGATGCCGAAGCGCTCGTCGTTGGCGAGGGCGTACTCGAGGCACTCGGAGCGGACCTCGCACCCGACGCAGACCTTCTTGGCCTCGCGGGTGGAACCGCCCTTCTCGGGGAAGAACGCCTCCGGATCGGTCTGGGCGCACAGGGAGCGCTCCTGCCAGGAGAGCGCACCGTCCTCGCCCTCAACCTCGTCGAGCATCCCATCGATGACATAGAGCTCGTTCATGTGTCCCTCCTCGACCCTTCGACCCGCGTGCTCCGGCTGGGATTCCGGAGTACATGGGTGGAATTACACGCGTGTCATGCACTCCGCGTCAAGCCGGTTGGTGTTATTGGTGTGGGTTTTCCCGCGACCCCCGGCGTTTCGGGACGGACGCGCCGGGTCGCGAACCGGACTGACAGACTCTGGCACATGCACATCACGGCCCTCGCCGGAGGGGTCGGTGGAGCCCGCTTCATCCGCGGTCTGCGCCACCACCTCGACACCACGCCCGGCTCTCGCGGACTCGACCATCACCGTCGTCGCGAACACCGGTGACGACATCACGCTGTTCGGTCTGCGGGTCTGTCCCGACCTCGACACCCTGCTCTACACGCTCGGCGACGGCGTGCACGAGGGACAGGGCTGGGGCCGCGCCGACGAGAGCCACCGGGTGCAGGGCGAGCTCGCGGCGTACGGCGCCGTGCCGCAGTGGTTCGCACTGGGCGACCTCGACATCGGCACCCACGTCGTGCGCTCCCAGTGGCTCGGCCAGGGGGCCTCGCTCAGCGAGGTGACCGCGCGGCTCGCGGCCCGGTGGGGGTTGCCCGAGAAGCGGATCGACCTGGTGCCGATGACGGACGTGCCGGTCGAGACCCACGTCGTCGTCGACGACGAGGAGGGCGGTGAGCGGGCGATCCACTTCCAGGAGTGGTGGGTTCGCCACCAGGCGGCGCTGCCGGCCCGCCGGTTCGTGGTGGCCGGGCTCGACCGCGCCACCCCCGCACCCGGAGTGCTCGACGCCATCCGCCGGGCCGACGTCGTGCTGCTGCCCCCCAGCAACCCGGTGGTGTCGATCGGCATCATCCTCGGCGTTCCCGGGGTGCGAGATGCGTTGCGCGGCACCGCTGCTCCGGTCGTCGGCGTCTCGCCGCTCATCTCGGGCCGCCCCGTGCGCGGGCACGCCGACGCGTGCCTCGAGGCGATCGGTGTCGAGGCCACGGCCGCCGCCGTGGGCGGTCTCTACGAGGACTTCCTCGACGGCTGGCTGGTCGACCCCGCCGACTCCGACACCACGCTGCGGCGGGCCCGGGTCGAGGTGTTCGACGGCCCACTGCTGATGACCGACGTACCGGCGACGGCCGAGATCGCCGCGCACGCGCTGCGCATCGCCGCCGCGGTGCCCGCGTGACCGATCCGCCGATGCCGCTGCCCAGCTCCGCGGCCGGCCTCACCGTGGTGCCGGTGGTGGGGGTCGGCGAGGTCACGGCCGGCGCCGACCTCGCGAGCCTGCTCGTCGACGCCCTGGCGATGAGCGGCAGCGCCCTGCGTCCCGGAGACTGCCTCGTGGTGTCGAGCAAGGTGGTCTCGAAGGCGCTCGGGCTCACCTGGTCGGGCACCCGCGAGGATGCCGTCGCGGCCGGCACGGTGCGGGTGGTCGCCGAGCGCCGAGCAGCCGGTGACACAGGGGTCACCCGCGTGGTCGAGTCGACCGCCGGCCCGGTGATGGCCGCCGCCGGGGTCGACGCGTCCAACACCGGCCGCTCGGCCGAGCTGCTCCTGCTGCCCGAGGACCCCGACGCCGAGGCCGCGCAGCTGCGCGCCGCGCTGCTCGACCGCCTCGAGCTCCCTTCTGCCACACCGCTGGCGGTCGTGCTCAGCGACACCGCCGGCCGCCCGTGGCGCGACGGTCTCACCGACTTCGCGCTCGGCAGCGCCGGCCTCCGCGTGCTCGAGGACCTGCGCGGTGCCACCGACCACGACGGGCGTCCCCTCGCCGTGACGATGCGAGCCCTGGCCGACGAGGTGGCGGCCGCCGCCGACCTGGTGAAGGGGAAGGCCGACGGCATCCCGGCGGCCCTCGTGCGCGGGCTGCCGCAGGAGTGGTTCTCGGCCGACGCCCCCGGCGCGCGCGCGCTGGTGCGGGTCGGGCGAGGCGACTGGTTCGCCCTCGGCCACGCCGAGGCGCTGCGGGCTGCGCTCGGCGTCGAGGCGGGCAGCGCGGCGTCGGAGGAGGTCGGCATCCGGTCGGTGCTGCCCGACGAGCCGCTCCCCGACCGGGTGGGCCGCGTTGTGTCGCTCGCCCTGCGCGACGTGCCCGAGGGCTCCGCCGACGTCGGCCCCGGCGCACAGGAGGGGACGGCCGAGGTCACCCTCGGGGCCCCCGACGACTACGACCTCGGGCGGCTGGTGGTGCGCGTCGAGGTGGCGGCGGCCTCCGAGGGGCTGAGCGCCCACCAGGTCGGCCGGGCCGGCGGCACCGTCACCCTCGTCCTGGGCTGAACCGACGGCGGGCACCACGAGGGGCCACCCGCCAGCAGGGAGGCGGGCGACCCCTCGTCGCCTGGTTGCTCTGGTGTCGCTGGGCCGTCAGTGGCGGGTCGGCGCGATGGTGGGCTGCAGCTTGCGCCGGACGTCCTCGGCGACGATGCCGAGCACCACGGCGAACATCGCCCAGCGCAGGGGCACCGGGACCGGCACGGTGGCGAGGAAGAGCAGTGCGCCCATCAGGGCGGTGAAGAGCCAGACGAGCACCCAGAAGGTCCAGCGCAGACCCTCACGAAGCGTGTCGAACGTCATGGACACAGTGTGGCACCAAAATGGTCCGAACGGACGATGAGATTCTGGCCGAACGGCTGATGCCGAGTCGTGCGCCAGGTGGGACCTTCCGCGGCCGCGGACCGGCAGGCGGTGCCTCAGCGGCCGCGGACCGGCAGGTGCGTCGGCGTCGACATCCGCGGGCCGCGCCGCGGGCGGTGGTGCCCGTCGAGCTCGAGGAGGCGTTGCACCCGGTAGCGGTGTCCGGCGTAGGGCTGCAGCAGCTCGGCCAGGCCGTCGTCGTCGACCGGGGTCCCGGTGAGGGCCCAGCCGATGTCCTTGGCCACGTGGTAGTCACCGAAGCTCACCTCGTCGGGCAGGCCCAGCGCCCGCTGGGCCACCTCGGCCCAGGTCCAGCGGCCGACGCCGGGCAGCGCGGTCAGCCGGGCTCGCGCTGCCTCCGCGGGCAGGTCGGCGCACTCCTCGAGGCGCCCGGCGTGACCGACCGCGCGCACGACGGTGCGCGAGCGGCCGGGGTCGACGCCGGCGGCGAGCCACTCCCACGACGGAACAGCCGCCCAGCCACGCGGGTCGGGGGGCACGACGAGCCCGAGGTCCTCCCCCGGGCCCGGCGCCGGCTCGCCGAAGCGGCGCACCAGGCGGCGGTAGCCCGCGAAGGCCTCCTTCCCGGTGACCTTCTGCTCGATGATCGTGGGCACCAGGGCCTGCACGACCAGGCCCGACCGCGGCACCCGCCAGCCGGGGAAGCGGCGCCAGGCCTGCGCCACCAGCGGGTGGTGGGCGACGAAGGCCGCCGGGTCGTCGCGCTCGCCCAGCAGGTCGGGCACGCGCTCGAGCACCCACGCGGCACCACTGCCCCACGCGGATGCCGTGACCTCACCGGCGCTCGGCGCGGCGGTCAGGCGCAGCGTCACCGGGCCGTCGGGTGTGCGCCAGGCGAACCACCACCCAGCGTCGTCGCGCCGGCTCGTGGGGTCGCCGCCGCCACGGCGGAAGATGCCGACGACCGCCCCGAGCGGCACCGGGCGCGAAGGGCTCACGACGCGCTGGGTCCCACCCGTGGTGCCCACCACCTCAGGCCAGGTGGCGCGGCGGGACGCGCAACGGCGGCCCGGCCGGCACGGCATCGCCCTTGAACGCCGCCCAGACGTAGGTGGGCACCAGCGGCAGGGCCGCCCGGAACGCGACCGGCGGGACCTTCGCCGCCCAGGCGGGCACGTTGTCGCCGGCGGCGAACCGCTGCGGGTCGGTGAGCACCGGGAGGGTGTAGTCCCAGACGTCGTAGGCGGCGAAGAGCCGGCGCAGTCCGGCCGGCGTGTAGTAGTGCTCGTAGTAGTGGTCGCCCTTGCCGGCGACGCGCAGGTAGCGGTCGGCCGCTCGCTGCGGCAGCCACGACAGGAACGGCAGCCGGTGGTGCGGCTCGACCACCTGCCAGCGGTGGCCGATGCCGAGGTAGAGCAGGCCACCCGGCCGCAGCACCCGGTGGATGTCGGCCACGACGGCCTCGGGGTCGACGACGTGCTCGTAGATGTGGTTGAGCACCGCGACGTCGACCGAGTCGTCGTCGAAGGGCAGGTCCTCGCCACGGGCCAGCCGGAAGTCGACCCGCTCGCCGAAGCGGGCGCGCGCCTTCTCGAGCCCCGGCTCGTCGATGTCGACCCCGCTCGTGGTCGCCCCGGCCAGCGCCAGCTCGTCGGCGATGAAGCCCGGCCGAGCAGCCGACGTCGACGGCCCGCAGCCCGTCGAGCGTCTCGACGCCGAGGGCGTGCCGCACCACCGCGACGATCTTGGCGGCCTTGCGCCGGCGGCCCTCCTCGTCGAGCATCTTGGCCATGATCTCGGAGTAGGCGAGCTGCTCCTCGCGTCCGGCGGCGTCGGCGCGCGCCGAGTCGTCCGAGGCGTCGGGGACGTCGGGGACGGCGGGGTCGGTCACGTGCTCGATCCTAGGAGGTGGTGCCGACGGCCCCAGGCCCACGCCGACCCGGCGAGCAGCAGGTCGGCCAGCACCGCGAGGAAGCGGGCCACGACGACCACTGCGGTCGCTGCGGGCAGCGGCATCAGCGTGACGAGCAGCAGCGCGAGCACGCCGTCGCGGACCCCGACCCCGGCCGGCACGAGGATGCTGAACATCCCCGCCGCCGAGGCGAGCGCGAAGCCGCCGATCGAGGTCACGAGCAGCGGGCCGACCGGGGCCTCGGGCGCCACGCTGCGCGCGAGCACGAAGGTGCCGAGGCCGGTCGACACCCACGCGGCCACGAACCACGCCGAGGTGAGCGCCACCGCGCGGCCGGACAGGTCGTGCTCGAGCGGCTCGCGCCGCAGCAGGCGCAGACCTCGTGCGATGACCGCGTTGAGCAGCCGGGGCCAGAGCAGCACGCAGCCCAGCGCGACGGCGAGCACGACCCACCACCACGAGAACGCGTCGCCCCGGGAGGCGACGAGCGGCTGCACCGCCGGGATGCCGAGCAGGCACCCGGTGAGCACGGCCAGGCCGATGGAGAGGATGCCGACCACGGCCATCCGCCGTCGCGGCACCGCGAGCTTCGCGCCCATCTCGGCCTGCGCGACGACGGTCCACACCGAGCCGGGCAGGTACTTGCCGAGCTGTCCGACGAGGAAGACGCTCGACGCCGGCGGCAGCGCGAGGTGGGTGCCCAGGTCCTCGAGCAGCACCCGCCAGCCCATCAGGGTGAGGATCGGCGCCAGCGTGACGAGCACGAACGCGCCGAGCACCACCGGCACGCTCAGCTTGCGCAGCTGCCCCGACACCTCCTGCCAGTTGACCCACAGCGCGATGACGCACGCGGCGACGATCACGACGAGCAGCCCGATGCGCAGCGCGTTGAGCGCCCTCGTCCTGGTCATCGTCGGGTCACCCGGGGCTCACCGGCGCCGGAAGGTCAGCCGCAGCACGGCATACGCCGGTGCGTCACCCCCCGCCGCCTCGGTGCGGGCGTCGCGCATCCGGTCGAGCACGTCGCCGTCGACGTCGCCGACGAGCCGGAGCCCGAGGTCGTCGGCCCGGGCCACGATGCCGCGCACGCCCGCCGGGCGCACCGCGAAGTCGGGGTCGTCGTCACCGATCGGCACGGTGAGCACGAGGAGGCCGCCGGAGCGCAGCGCCCAGGACGCCTGGCCGATCGCGTGGTCGACGTCGGTGGCGGTGCACCCGCCGGGGTGCAGGCGGGTGATGACGTCGAGGCTGGCGGTGTCGACGTCGAGCACCTCGACCGCGGCGCGGCGGCCGGTGAGCTCGAGCTCGACCGGCGCGAACCCGACGGCGCGCGACCAGCGGCCCATCGGGCTGCCGCTGCCGGACTCGTCGACGATGACCGAGGAGCGGTGGCCGTCGTCACGGATCCGCACGATCGCGGCGAGGGCGCCCAGCGCCGACCAGGCGGCGACCGGCTCACCCGGCCGGGGCAGGCCGAGCGCGCGGGCGATGCCCACGGCATCCCTCGCGTCGGCGTCCATGGCGAGCAGGTCGGTGGCGCGCACCCGCTCGGGGATGTCGGAGGGTGCGAGCTCGACCACCGGCCCGCGGCGGGAGCGGATGCCGGCGACGGTGGCCCGGGCGCGCGCCACCGGACCCAGCGGGACGACCGGGCGGGCGGGCTCGAGGTCGACGGGGGCGGCGGCCAGCGCCTCGATGCCCCCGACGTAGTTGGCCCACGGGCCGGTGAGGTCGGGCGCGCGCACCTCGGCCCGCAGCCGGTCGACCACCCCCGGCTCGGCGAGGTGGCGCAGCGCGGCGACCAGCGCGTCGCGGTCGCCCGGCGGCACGAGCAGCCCGTCGACGTCGTCGCGCACCTGCTCCGGGAAGGTGCCGACCGCACTCGCGAGCACCGGCACCCCGTGGCTCAGGGCCAGCAACGCGTTCTGCGAGGCGGTGGCGGTCCGGTAGGTCAGGGCGACGACGTCGTGGTGCGCCATCAGCTCCGCAATGCGTTCTGCCGGAACGTAACCCGAGTGCACCTCGACACGGTCCTCGACCCGCGGGTCGGCGGCCAGCTCGCGGACGCGGCGCCCGGCATCCCCCCACAGCTCGCCGGCGACGGTGAGGCGCAGGTCGGGCACGTCGCGCAGGGCGTCGACGAGCAGGTCGATGCCCTTGTAGTCGCGCACGATGCCGAGCGAGAGCAGCCGCGGGGGGCCGTCGTGGTCGGGGCGGGGCAGAGCGGGGCCGCCGGGCAGGTGCGGCGGCAGGTCGAGCTCGCGCACGTGGGAGGCGCCGAGCTCCGCGGCCAGGCGTGCCTGCTCGTCGGAGTGCACGACGACGGCGTCGACCCGGCGGAGCAGGGCCTCCATCAGCTGCTTGTCGCCGGGGTGCCCCTCGTGCGGCAGCACGTTGTGCGCGATGAGCACGGTGCGCGGCCCGCGGCCGGTGGGCGTCGTGCGTCCCACGCCGGCGGCGCGCAGCAGGGCCAGGTGGGCGGGCACGACCGCGGGGATGACGTGCACGACGACGATCACGTCGACGTCGCGCAGCCGGCGTCCCGCGCGGACCCAGGTGTCGGGACGGGCCCAGCTCAGCACCCGAAGGGTGCGCGGGAACGGGTCGACGTCGGCCGAGCCGCCGGGCACCGACTGCTCACCGGGGTAGAGGGCGGTCGGGTACAGGTGGCTCCACGAGACCAGCGTGACGTCGTGCCCGGCCTCGGTGAGCTCGTGCGCGAGGGCCGTCGTGTGGGCCGCGACGCCGCCCTTGTAGGGGTGCGAGGGCCCGACGAGCGCGACCTTGAGCGAAGCGCTGTCAGACACCGTCTCTCGACCTCACCACGAGGTCCGAGAGCAGCGCGAGGCTGGCGATCATGATGCCGCTGACGATGAGCAGCACCGTGCTGGCCGGGAAGTAGAACGGGTGGCGGAACATGTCGACGACCGCCTTGACCAGGCCGATCACGACCATCCACAGCGCCGGGGGCATGAGCACCTTGAGCGGGTCGAAGTACATGACCATGCGCAGCACCTGGAGGATGTAGCGGTAGGCGTCGTTGACGAAGTGGAACTTGCTGACGCCGGCCCGCTTGGCGTAGCTCGTCTCGACGTACTTGATGTCGTGCTGGTTGCTCAGGAACGCGATGGTGATCGTCGTGACGCACGAGAACCCGGCGGGCAGCAGCCGCAGGTAGGGCAGCGACACCTCGCGGCGGAAGGCCCGCAGGCCCGAGTTGAGGTCGGGGATGCGCGACTTGGTCAGCCACTCGGCGATCTTGCGGATCAGCCACTTCGCCGGGACCCGGGCCCACTTGTGGGTGCCCTCCTCGGTGGTCCGCGCGCCCACGACCTGGTCGTAGGTGGCGTCGTCGCGCAGGAGGCGGACGAGCTCGGGGATCCGCTCGTTCTCGTAGGTCATGTCGGCGTCGGTCCAGACGACGATCTCGCCACGGGCCTGCTGGGTGCCGATCCGGCGGGCGGTGCCGGAGCCACCGTTGCGGCGGAACGGCAGGATCCGCAGGTGCGGGTAGGTGCTCTGGGCCTTGCGGAGCACGTCGAGCGTGTCGTCGGTGCTGGCGTCGTCGATGCAGAGCAGCTCGTAGGTGAGCTCGCTGTCGCCCATCGCGGCGGTGATCCGCTCGATCTCCTGCAGCACGTGGGCGCCCTCGTTGAAGCAGGGCAGCACGACGGTGACGTAGGGGGCCGGGCCCGGGCCGGCGGCGTCGTCCTCGATCGGGTACGACGGGTGGCCGGCCCGCGCGCCCGGCGCGACCGGTGCTCCGGGCCGTCCGGCACCCCCGGTGCGCCGACCGCGGTCGGCGACGGCACGGCATCCGCGCCGGCGGCCAGACGGGGGATGCGGGTGGTGACCGCCGGGTCGTCGCTGGTGCCGGCCAGCTCACCGCGCCGCACGGAGATCTTCTCGGTGGGGGCGGCGTGGACAACGGTGTGGTCTGGGTCGGCGGAGCCCGAGGGCGCGGCGTGGGGGTGCTCGTTCATCGCTGGTGAGCCTACCGGCGGGGGCTGCGCCTCCCGCCCGCCACAACTTTCCCGCCCGATGAGGGAACCTTCACCTTCGCACCGGAACCGTTCCGGTGCGAAGGTGAAGGTTCCGGTGCCCAGCGGTGCCGGTCAGTCGGCGTTGTCGATGAGCCGGGCGACGGCCTTCTCGATGGCGGCCTGGCGCTTGCTGTCATCGCGGTACCGCTTGGCCAGCGTGGGCGCGATGGTGACGCCCTGCTCGTACTGGTCGATGACCCGCGGGTCGACATAGGACTTGCGCGCGATCGTCGGGGTGTTGCCGAGGTAGGCCGCGACCTCCTCCATCGCTGCCTTGACCGCGCGCTTCTTCGAGGTCGTGGTGTCGCCCTTCTGCGGGCTCTCGGCCAGGGCCACCGCTGCGAGCACCGTGGCGTGCCAGGTGCGGAAGTCCTTGGCGGTGAGGTCCTCGTGCACCATCTGGGTGATGTAGGCGTTCACCGCCGACGCGTCGAGGTCGGCCCAGCGCGCCTCACCGCGGTAGGCCAGCAGCCGGGCCGACCCCCCTCGACGGCGGCGCATCAGGTTGAGCGAGTCGATGACGTGCGGGTCACTGATCGTGATCGAGTGCTCGATGCCCGACTTGCCGACGAAGCTGAAGACGAGGTCGCCGTTCACCCGCCGCACGTGGCGCCGCTCGAGCGTGGTGAGGCCGAAGGAGCCGTTGGCATCGGCGTAGGCGTCGCTGCCGATCCGGAAGTAGCCGAGGTCGAGCAGCCGGGTGGCGGTCGCGGCGGCGCGCGAGAGCGGCATCCCCTCACCCTGCAGGTCCTCGATCATCCGCTCGCGCGCCCGGGCCAGGCGCGCCCCTGCCACCTTGACCCGGTCGAACTTGAGCTGGTCGCGCTTGGTGCGCCAGTCGGGGTGGTAGAGGTACTGGCGGCGGCCGGCGTCGTCGGTGCCGAGGGCCTGGATGTGGCCGTTGGGGTACGGGCAGATCCACACGTCGCGCCACGCCGGGGGGATCGCCAGGGACCGGATCCGCTCGACCTCGTCGGCGGGGAGCCTTCGCCCGTCGGCGTCGAGGTACGTGAAGCCCTTCCCCGCGCGCTTGCGGGTCCACCCCTTCATCTGCGGGGAGACCCGCCGCAACCGCGCCATGCTGCGGACCCTACCCGCGGTGGGGGCCGACAACCCCGCAGGTCAGCGGCGGTTCCGCGGCCCGGTCGGGCCGGGTCGGGCCGCGGTCCGCGTCAGGGGCGGCAGCTCAGGCGAAGATCATGCAGCTGCTCGTGGCGTGCGCGACCAGCCGGCCCTGCTCGTCGCTCAGCTGCGCCTGCGCGAGGGCCGTGCGGCGACCGCGCTGGATGACGGTGCCCTCGCAGGTGAGCAGCCCCGACTCGACGGTGACCGGCCGCAGGAACTTCACGGTGAGGTCGAGCGAGGTGTAGCCCTCCCCCACGGCGAGCGTGGAGTGCACCGCGCAGCCCGCGGCCGTGTCGAGCAGGGTCGAGATGACGCCCCCGTGCACGGTTGCCGAGCGGGTTGTAGTGGAAGTCGGCCGCAGGCATCTCGACGACGACCCGGCCGCGCTCCGGGCGCAGGTCCGTGATGCCCAGGGTCGCCATGATCGGCGGGGGCGGCAGGGTGCCGTCGACCATCGCCTCGAGCTGGGCGAGGCCGTCGAGGCCGTCGAGGCGGCGCGGGTCGACCTGTCCGGGCGTGGCCCACGTGAAGGTGCGCGACCTGGTGTGGAAGGTCGGCGCGTCCGCGGGGTGCGCGCTGTGGGTGGCGTCCTGGGCGGCCTCCGGCTGGGTCTGCGTCATGGATCCAGCATGCGTGGCCTTGCTGAGTCTGTCAACCAGACCTAGCATGGATGCCGTGCCCGCCCCCTCGTTCTCACCGCCCGCCCTCGCGTGGTCCACCGACAACTGCACCATCGGGCGCGCCATGGAGGTGCTCGGCGAGAAGTGGACCTTCGTCGTGCTGCGCGAGGTGTTCAACGGCATCCGGCGGTTCGACGACATGCGGCGGCACACCGGCATCCCGCGACAGGTGCTGACCGACCGGCTGGCCCTGCTCGTCGACCAGGACGTGCTGCGCCGCGAGCCCTACCGCGAGGCCGGGCAGCGCGAACGGCACGAGTACCGCCTGACCGAGAAGGGGTTCGCGCTGTTCCCGGTCATGGTGGCGATCGCGCAGTGGGGTGACCGCTACCTCGCGGGACCGGAGGGTCCGCCGATCGAGTTCGTGCACCGCGAGTGCGGGGCACCGGTCGAGGCGCACCTGCGCTGCGCCGACGGCCACGAGCTCGACCGGCCGCGCGACGTCGTGGGCCGACCCGGCCCGGGGGTGCGCCCGGCGACGACCGACCGCCGCGGCTGACCGCCCGGTCGGCCGACGCGGTCGACGGGGGCGACGATCGGGTCATTTGGCCGCACCTGCCGCCTGTGACACGGTTGCCCCATGCCGGGCCTGTCGACAGACGCCGTTCTCGACCTCCTGCGCGAGGTCGCCGCCGAGGTCATCACCCCTCGCTTCCGATCGCTCGCCGCGGGCGAGGTGATGGAGAAGAACCCCGGCGACCTGGTCACCGTCGCCGACCGCGAGGCCGAGGTGCTCATCACCGACCGGCTCACGGCCGCCTACCCCGATGCCGTGGTGCTCGGTGAGGAGGCCTTCGCCGCCGACCACACGCTGATGGACAGCTACCTCGCGGCCGAGCACGCGTTCACGGTCGACCCGGTCGACGGCACCAAGAACTTCGTGAACGGCTCCCCCGACCACGCCGTGATGGTCGCCGAGACCGTCGGCGGGGCGACGGTGCGCGCGTGGATCTGGCAACCCGAGCACGAGGTGTCGTGGGTCGCCGAGCTCGGTGCCGGCACCCTGCGCAACGGCGAGCCGGCGCGCACCACACCGGTGCTCGACGGCCACGAGCCCCGCGGCGTCACGTCGATGTGGTCGATGCGCGACCACCGCCTCGGCGACCTGCCCGCGATGCGCCTGTCGTGGGTCTGCTGCGGGGTCGACTACCCGCGCCTCATCGAGGGCGCCACCGACTACATCCTCTACAGCCGCTCCAACCCGTGGGACCACGCACCGGGCACGCTGCTCGTCACCGAGGCCGGCGGCACGGTCGGCCACCCCGACGGCTCGGCCTACACGCCTCGCTCGCTGCGCCCCGGGCTCGTCGTCGCCGTCGACCGTCCGACGTACGCCGTCGTGCAGCGCCGGGTGGCCCCCACCTTCGAGCGCTGAGGACATCTGCCGCGATGGGTGCCGCAACGGTCGCCCCGGCAGCCACCTGAGCACCCAACTCGACGAGATCCGGGGCGAGGTCGATGAGGCTACGGCGCCGGGGCGAGCCAGACCCGGACCGGCAGCGGGTCGGTGTGCGACGGCCGCTGCTCGAGCACGTGCTCGTCCTCGCGGACCGTGGTGTCGGTGACCGCCTCCGGTGCCACCCCGAGCCCGTCGAGGGCCTTCGTCGAGTCGGCGGCCAGCAGCACGAGCCGGCCGCCACCGGCCGCGACCCGCGAGGACACCTCCGCGACGGTCGAGGCCAGCTGCGCCGGGTCGGCCCGCAGCGCCGACGTCGTCGACAGCGCCGGGACGCCGCACATCCCGCGGACCACCTGCGGCCACTCGTTCGCGGCCCGGGAGTCGACGGCCAGGACGACGTCGCCGGGCGCCAACGCGTCGCAGACCGCGTCGACCGCGGCGAGCGACCCCCGCTCGACTCCCCCGGCCCGGTGCGGCCAGGTGGCCACCGCGGCCGGCACCACCACGAGGATGCCGACGACCCCGGCCGCCACGACACCCACCCACGGACGTCCAGCGACCCGTGACCGCCGCAGCGCCCACGTCACGCCAGTGACCACGAGCGCCACCACCAGCGGCAGCGCGACGAGCAGCCGCCGGTCGGCCCACGGGTGGTCGGGCGTGATGCCGGGCCGCAGCAGGGTCAGCAGCGTCGAGCCCGACGCCACGAGCAGCGCCGGGAGCCAGTCGTCGACCCTCCGCTCGCCGGCCGACAGCACCGCGCGGCGCACGAGCACGGCGAGCACCGCGAGCGCGACCACCAGGGCGACCGGCCCGACGTACCAGGACAGCCAGCTCACGGTCTGCTCGGCGTAGGTGCGCCCTCCGTCGACGGGCAGGCCCTGGCGCGCCTGCATCCCCGCGACGTAGCGCGACCCGGGGTCGTTCGGGTCCTGGCGCGCGACCTGCCAGAGCGGACGGCTCGCGAGGTAGAGGCCCGCCAGCACGACGAGCCCGGCCGCGACGTCGGGTAGCCACCGGACGACGACCGACGGCAGCCGCCACCCGCGCCGCCAGAGCACGAGCGCCAGCCACGAGCCGCCGCCGACCAGCACGCCGAGCGCGACCAGTGGAACGAGGCTGGCCGCGATCGACGTGAGGTACTGCCACGACAGCCCGACGGCGGCCACCGCCGAGACGAGCAGCGACAGCCCGAGCCCGACGAGCACGGGACGCGCCCACCGGCCCCCGAAAGCCGCCCCGAGGGCCAGCACCGGCAGGAGCAGCACCACCTCGCGCAGGGCGTCGACCCGCACCAGTCCGGTGCCACCGACGAGGAGCCCGGCGAGGAGCCCGGCCCGCGCCGACGCGTCGTGGCGCACCAGCGACCACAGCGGTGCCCGGCCCACGACCATCCCCTGAGACGACGCGTCGCCCACGAACCCGGCCACGCCCGCTCCGCCCGATCCCACACCACCCCCGATCCCGCACCACCGGGCCCCGCGGCACCACGCCCGGCAGTCACCGCCAGCGTGACGGCCAGCAGCCCGGCCGTGAGCGTGAGCATCGCGAGCGGCTCCGAGTAGGTCGCCCGCGCGGTGTGCAGCACCGGGAACAGGATCCCGGTGCCCGCCGCCGTCGCCACCCCCGCCCACGGTCCCGCGACCCGTGCGACGAGCAGCCCCAGCGCGAGCAGCGCCAGGCCCATCGCCACCGCGGGCAGCAGCATCGCCGCCCCCGCTCCCCCGACCCACCACCCGAACGCGTAGATCGCCGCCGGCCCGATGACGAACTGCGGCTGCACCGCCGGGGACGAGCTCGACCCCGCCTCGAAGAACGCCGGGCTCGCCAGCGTCACCCCGGGCAGGTCGAGCACCGACGAACCGCCGACCGACCCGGGGTCGACGGACACGACCCGCTCGTGCGTCGTCGCCAGGCTCACGGCGGCCTGCAGGTTGCTCGCGGCGTCGCGCCGCGGCAGCACCTGCTCGGAGTGCGTCGCCCCGGCCCACCCGGTGAACCCCACGACCACGGCGACGAGCGCGACCGAGGCCGCGACCGGCATCCGCACGGGTGGGATGACGCGCACGCACCACCAGCACGCGACGGCCAGCCCGAGTGCCACCGGCCACGCCAGCCACGGCGACCACCAGCCCACCGCCGACAGCCCGGCTGCGACGGCGCTGACGAGCACGACCCACAGGGCCGCGCCGACGGCGAGGGCCGGCAGGAGGCGGGGCTTCACGACCCCAGGCTGGCGATGTGCTCGATGATGCCCGTGGTCGACACCGACGGGGTGCGGGGCAGGTAGACGACCTCGCAGACGTCGGAGACCCAGTCGAACTTGCCGGCCCAGTCGTCGCCCATGACGAGCACGTCGGCCCCGTGCTCGACGATGTAGTCACGCTTCTGCTCCAGCGACTCCTCGACGAACACCTCGTCGACGACCCGCAGGCTCGCGACGATCTCCATCCGCTCGTCCTGGGTGTAGACCGGCGCCCGGCCCTTCTTGGCGATGTTGAGCGCGTCGGCCGAGACCCCCACCACGAGCCGGTCGCCGAGGGCGGCGGCCCGCTGGAGCACCCGGATGTGCCCGACGTGGAACACGTCGAAGGTGCCGAAGGTGATCACCGTGCGCTCACTCATGCCGGGAAGCCTAGTGGCCGACCGGGTCGCTCCAGACCGCACCGCACTAGGGTCGCGACGGTGAGCACACCCCGCGAGACCCCCGCCGCCCTGCTCCGCCGGCTGGTCGCCGCCGACCCCGGACGTCCGCGCGTCACCGTCTACGACGACACCGACTCGCCCACCCGCGGCGAGCGCATCGAGCTGAGCGCCCGGGTGCTGGCCAACTGGGTCGCCAAGGCCGCCAACCTGCTGCGCGACGACCTCGACGTCGGACCCGGCTCGGTCGTGCTCCTCGACCTGCCGCCGCACTGGCGCACCCTCTACTGGGCGTTCGCGGCGTGGTCGGTCGGCGCCTGCGTGGAGGTGCCCGGTCACCGCACCACGGCGGATGCCGGCCACCCCGCCACGGCGGACGCCGCCGGCTCCCGGGCCACACCCGACGTCGTCGTGACGGATGCCGTCGAGGTCGCCTCCACCGCCCACGAGGCCGTGCTGGTCACCCTCGCCGCCCTGGCCCGCTCGGCCGGAGTGACCGTGCCCGCGGGCGTCGTCGACGAGGCCCGCGAGCTCGCGACCCACGGCGACTTGTTCGACGCCTGGGACGACCCGGACGGGGCTGACCCGGCGCTGCGGTCAAACGGCCGGGCCACCGCCTACGAGGACCTCGTGCCGGCACCGGCCGGTGAGCCGCAGCGGGTGCACACGGCGACGACCGACACGGCGGCCTTCCTGCGGGTCGCCCTGTCGGTGTGGGCGTCCGACGGGTCCCTCGTCGTCACCCGCGGCGCCCCCGAGGCGTCGGTGCTCGACGCGCGCTCGGCCTCCGAGGGCGTGACGGCCACGGCCTGACCGGGCTCCCCCGCCGTGGGTGGGACGGCGCTGCCCGAGCGACCGGGCCCGCACCCACGGCGGGAGAAGTTGGGGTCAGCGCGGCATCCGCGCCTCGACGGCCTTCCAGGTCACGGTGCCGACGACGCCGGTCTGGGTGAGCTTCGCGGCCTTCTGGAGGGCCTTGACAGCGGTGACGGTGCCGGCGCCGTAGGTGCCGTCGGCCTTGATCCGCAGCGCCTTCTGGAGGGCCACGACGGCCGTGCCCTTCGAGCCCGACTTGAGCACGGTGCCCCAGTGCGGCAGCAGCGGGTGCACCGCGAGCTCGAGGGCCGTCCAGGTCTTGGCGTCGACCACTCCGGTCACGGTCAGGTGGTGCGCCTTCTGGAACGCCTTGACCGCGGTCGCGGTGGCGGCGCGGTAGGAGCCGTCGACCGCCATGCCGCCGAGCGCCCGCTGGAGCACCTTGACGGCCGAACCGGTCGAGCCGACCTTCAGGGTCGTCGACTTCACCGGGGTGAACTCGGTGGCGAAGGTCGTCGCCGGAGCGGGGGCAGGGGCGGGCGCCGGAGTCGTCGACGCCATCAGCGCCTTCCAGACCTTGGCGTCGGTGACGCCGGTGACGGGCAGGCCCTTCGACTTCTGGTACTGCTTGACCCGACCTTCGGTGAGCCGGCCGTACGAGCCGTCGACGGCGAGCTTGCCGATCGCCTTCTGCAGGGCCTTGACGGCCTCGCCGCGCGACCACAGCTTGAGGGTCAGCTTCGAGTACTTCGCGAGCGGGCTGGTCGTCGGGGCCGGGGTGGTCGGAGCCGGGGTCGGCGGCGTGGCGGCGGGGTCGGCGGGGTCGGCGTGAGCACCGCGCCGATGAGCGCCATCCACACCTTGCTGTCGGTGACGCCGTTGACGGTCAGGCCCTTGGACTTCTCGAACTCCTTGACCCGCCCCTCGGTGGCAGGCCCGTAGGAGCCGTCGACGACGAGCTTGCCCAGGGCCTTCTGCAGCGCCTTGACGGCCGAGCCGGTCGAGCCGCGCCGGAGCACCACGTTCGTGTACGGCGAGAGCGGGCTGGTGCGGGCCGGGATGAGCTTGAGGTAGACCATCGTGGCCCACGTCGGGTTGTCGAGCTTCTTGGTCGCCGGCACGCCGTGCTTGGACTGCCAGGTGCCCAGCGCCGCGGCGGTGATCGGCCCGAACTGGCCGTCGACCGTGACGCCGATGACCTTCTGCGCGAGCTTGACGTCGGAGCCGCTGGCACCCTGCTCGAGGAGGGGGTAGCCGCTCGCGGTGATGACGGGGGTCGTGGGGGCGGGGTCGTGGGGTGGGCGCCGCCGACCCGGTCGGGCCGGTGAGCGGTGTGGTGACCGCGACACCGCTCCACCAGGAGGTGCGCTTGTACGCGCCGTCCCAGTTGAACGAGAAGTGGATGTGGTCGGTGTGCGGCGAGACGCCGTAGTAGGCGGTCCAGCCGCGCTCGGGCGCCCAGGCCTTCCACTGCTGGCGGTTGAAGATGATGTAGTTGATGCCGAACCGCCGGGCCATCGCGCCCGGGCGGCCCTCGGCGTCGGGGGCGGCCAGCCACCGGGTCAGCGCGTTGGCGAGGGCCAGGTTCTCGGGCTTCCTCGAGTCGATCATCCAGTCCAGGGCACGACCCTCACCGTGCTCGGCGGCGCACTTGCGCAGGATGCCGTAGGTGTGGGTCCCGTAGGTCGCGTTGAGCAGCTTGGCGAAGGCCACCGCACCGGGCTGGTTCTCGGTGAGGCAGCGGGTGCCCTCCTGGTAGAACGCGGCCACGTCGAGGGCGGCCGGCAGCGTGCGCGACGGCTGCGGGTAGGGGAAGGTCGTGGCGCTGGCGGGGGCCGCGGCGGCCGCGAACATGGGAAACGCGATGACGGAGGCCGACACCGCACCGATGGTGCGCACGGGCATCCGGCGCTCTCGGAGAAGGGCGGGCTGAGGTGTGGACACGACGGAGTGCTCCTCGGGCAGGGGGCGCCTTCGCAGGGGGTGAAGACGCACCAGGAATCCCACGTCACAGATGTCACATCCGTCACACGAGACAACCCAGCCCCACAGTTCTCCCACTGTCGCAGGGGCTCTCGCAATCGGATCCGACGAATTACACGCGTGTACTTCCCAGAATCGTCCGTTCGTCGGAACTTCTTCCGGCGATTCCTGCCATTCTGCCACACATCCTGCAGTCGAGGATGACGCCGCCCCGCCACCCGACGCGTCCGGGCACTCACTAGAGTTCCCGGCATGGACAAAGTCGTCTCCACCCCTGCCGACGCCGTCGCCGGGATCACCGACGGGGCGACCCTCGCCGTCGGTGGGTTCGGGCTCTGCGGCATCCCCTCCGTGCTCATCGCCGAGCTGCACCGCACCGGGATCCGCGACCTCGAGGTCGTGTCGAACAACTGCGGTGTCGACGAGTGGGGGCTCGGCATCCTGCTCGCCTCCCGCCAGATCCGCCGGATGGTCTCCTCCTACGTCGGCGAGAACAAGGAGTTCGCCCGGCAGTACCTCGAGGGCGAGCTCGAGGTCGAGCTGACCCCGCAGGGCACGCTGGCCGAGCGGCTGCGCGCGGGCGGGGCCGGCATCCCGGCGTTCTTCACGCCCACCGGCGTCGGCAGCCAGGTCGCCGACGGCGGCCTGCCGTGGAAGTACGACCACGAGGGCAACGTCGCGCTCGCCTCCCCCGCCAAGGAGGTCCGCGTCTTCGAGCGCGACGGCGAGGAGCGCGAGTACGTGCTCGAGCACGCGATCGTCGCCGACTTCGGCCTGGTGCGGGCCTGGAAGGGCGACCGCCACGGCAACCTCGTGTTCAACAAGAGCAGCCGCAACTTCAACCCGCTGGCCGCGATGGCCGGGCGGGTCACCATCGCCGAGGTCGAGGAGCTCGTCGAGCCCGGCGAGCTCGATCCCGACACCGTGCACCTGCCCGGCATCTACGTGCAGCGGGTGCTGCCGCTCACGCCCGAGCAGGCCGCCGACAAGCGGATCGAGCGACGCACGGTCACCCCCGCCGCCGACGCCACGAGCAAGGAGTCCTGAGCCATGCCCCTGACCCGTGAGCAGATGGCCGCGCGCGCCGCCGCCGAGCTCGAGGACGGCGCCTACGTCAACCTCGGCATCGGCCTGCCGACCCTCGTGCCCAACTACGTGCCCGACGACGTCGAGATCGTGCTGCAGTCCGAGAACGGCATCCTCGGTGTCGGCGCCTACCCGGTCGACGAGGCGGTCGACCCCGACCTGATCAACGCCGGCAAGGAGACCGTCACGGTGCGCCGCGGGGCGTCCTACTTCGACTCGGCCACGTCGTTCGGCATGATCCGTGGCGGCAAGGTCGACGCCGCCATCCTCGGGGCCATGCAGGTCTCGGCCGGCGGCGACATCGCCAACTGGATGATCCCCGGCAAGATGGTCAAGGGGATGGGCGGCGCGATGGACCTCGTGCACGGCGCCAAGAAGGTCGTCGTGCTGATGGAGCACGTGGCCCGGGACGGCTCGCACAAGATCGTGCAGGAGTGCTCGCTGCCGCTCACCGGCAAGAAGGTGGTGCAGCGGATCATCACCGACCTCGCCGTCCTCGACGTCACCGACGACGGCCTGGTGCTGCGCGAGCTCGCGCCCGACGTCACGCTGGAGCAGGTGCGCGAGGCCACCGGCGCGCCCTTCACCGTCGATCTCGCCTGAGCCCCACCGGGCCCGCCGGAGATGGGCGGCCTGGGGGACGCCCTCTGGCCGAAGGGTCCCGACCAACCGGTCGGGACCCTTGGGATCAGTCGGCCGGGCGCCCGGTCACGGGCTCCAACGGGTCCAGGCCGACCAGGTGGCGGTGCCGCTGACGATGCTGTGCAGCGAGAGCTCGCCATGTCGTTGCCGGCGAAGACGACGAGCGCGCCGTCGGAGGTGCGCCGGCGACCAGGTCGTTGCGCCCGTCGCCGGTCACGTCACCCGCACCCATGAAGGCGGAGTAGCCCGCCCACGAACCGGCAATCGCCCGCCGGCGAGGTCAGGACGCCGCTCGCGTTGCCCGGGTAGACGTACATCGTGTTGTCGGAGGAGCGCACGGACGACCAGGTCGAATGCCGTCGCCGGTGAGGTCGCCGGGCGCATGACCAGGCTGCGCGGCCTCGACCAGCCCGTGCTCAGCGCCACGGTGGACACGATGCGCCCCGCGCCGTCGCCGCGGTGCAGCCATCAGCGTGCCCCGTGCTGCGCGAGAGAGGTCGGGGTGCCGTCGCGGTCCAGGTCGCCGGTGCCGGCGAAGGTTGACGGTCCGCGAACTCGGGGCCGATTGAGCGCGGGAAGCAGCCAGCCGTTGCCGTCACCCGGGTAGACACAGAGGGTGCCGTCGCGCGGGCCAGGACGTCGTGACGGTTGTCGGCGTCCAGGACCCCGACGAGGCGATCAGGTCGTAGCCACCCCACCCGCCCCCGTGGTCACCGGCGAGAAGCCCCCGCGCCGTTCCCGGAGAGCGCCGCAGGCTGCCGGCGGCGTCGACCGCGAGGAGGTCGCCAGCGTTGCCGAGGAACGTCCTTCGGGAAGGACGCGGCGACGTGGCCGGTGCGGGCTGACGGTCCACCAGGTGTGCGCAGCCCCATCGTCGACCGGAACGGTCACCGGTGACCGTCGTGGAGCCGGAGACCCATGACCGTCACGGAGGTGATGCGCCCGCCCCACCACGTGATGCCGTCGCGCTCGTTGATCCGCAGGCCCGCAAGGTGCCGACCCCGGGTACGCGTCTGCAGCGATGGTGGTGAGCGAGTGGTCCGGACCGACGTCGAGCGGCGCCGACGGGATTCGTCGTACGGGTCGGACCTGCTCCCTGGTAGGCCAGCGACGACGCCACGGTCTGGCCGCCGTTCGACGCGCTGAACTCGGTGAGATCGCGGACGCACCGTGAGGTCAGACGCCGAGCGCCGGCGTCGCGGTGACCGCCGCGGTCGACGAGGCGGCCTCGTGCGGAACGGGGTGCCGCTCGAGGTGTAGCCGGCCAGGCCCTTGTAGACCTGGCAGGAGGTGGAGTCGCACAGGTCGAAGGCCGAGCCGGCCGGCTGGTGCGCCATCTCGTAGGCGGCGTAGGTGCGCGCGGCCACGGCCTGCACCTGAAGGGCCGTCGACGACCACGACGACGGCATCTCCGAGGGCACGACGCCCTGAAGGTAGTAGTCCATCGGCACCACGCTCAGCGACATCACGCCCGAGCCGGAGCGCACGCTGCGCACCGTGCGGCGGTAGTCACGCTGGGTGCCGTCGGGCATCACGACCCGCACCTTGCCGAGCGAGGTGTCGCTGAACGACAGCGGCTTGCTGCCGGCCTTCCAGCTGCTCGTGCTGCGCCAGGTGCCCTTCTCGAGCCACTGCAGGGTCAGCCCGGTGCCGTCGGCGACCACCCGCCAGCGGGTGCGCAGGGTGCCGTCGGCGTTCTTCGCGTAGAGCGAGCCGGTGCGGGTGCCGTCGGTGATGACGAGCTTCGGCGCCGTGACGACCTGGGTCGACGACGTCCCGAGCGCCGTGAGCCTGACCCGCACCGTCGGGTTGCCGATGGCGGTGGTCCTGGTCGTGCCGGGGTAGTAGAACTCGAGGATCTCGTCGCGGGTCAGTCCGCTCAGCGCGGCACCGTAGGCGCCGTACTGGCTCATCCCGCGTCCGTGGCCGTAGCCGCGACCGGAGAGCGAGAACGACGCTGCCCGACGGCCGGGCGTACGTCTCGACCACGCTGGCCGCGGCCACCTCGGATGCCGTCGACGCGACGCCGGCCTTGTACGCCGCGGTCGCCGTGGAGCGGATCGAGGACAGCTTGCTGAACATCAGGTCACCCGGGCAGGTGGTCAGGTTGAAGTCGCGGTGGCCCGAGACCCGGGGCTTGGTGATGACCGTCCCCTCGGCCCAGCGCGAGCTGCCCGCGGAGGTGTAGCTCACCGAGGTCGAGGGGTCCCAGCCGTTGAGCCACGCCTTCCAGCCGATCAGCTTGCCGATGGCGCTCAGCACCGCCGATGAGGGCGCGGCCGCACCCGAGGTACCCGGGTCGTGGTTGGCGATCGAGGAGATGCCGAAGGACTGCATGTTGAAGCCCTGGGCCTGGGCGCCGACGACGTTCTTGTAGTCGCCACCGAAGCGGCCCTCGTAGAGCCGGCCGAAGCGGTCGACGAGGAACTGGTAGCCGATGTCGCACCAGCCGTTGCCGTTCACGTGGTACGCGTAGATGCCCCGCACGAGGCCGGCCGCCTGGTCCGCGGAGTAGGTGTTGGTGTTCACCGTGTGGTGCACGATGGCGCCCTTGACCTTGTCGACGTAGTCGGGGCCGCAGTTGCGCAGGCTCTCGTCGGCGCCCCACTGGGCGCGGGTGATCAGGGCCGGCTTCGCGGCCGCGGCGCTCGCCGTCGCGGCGGGGGTGCTCGCGAGCGACGCGTCGGCGGCACTGGTGCCGCCGTCGACGAAGGTCGCCTCGAGGCGGTCGAGCCGGGCCGTGGCCTTGCGGGCACTCACCCGGATCTGGACCTGCTCGGACCCGGCGACGCCGACCGGCTCGGTGGCGACCTTGGCCTGGGCGGCCTCGGCGGTGCCCGGGTCGGGCGCCGAGTCGCTGAGCCCGACCTCGGTCCAGGTGCCCCAGCGGCCGTGGTCCCGGCTGCGCACCGACACGGTCACGCCCTGCGCCGACGCCCGGTCGGGGAAGCCGACGCCCGACGACGTCGGTGCCGTCGGTGTCGCGGGTGAGCACGCTCTCGGCGCCGGTCGCCGGCGCAGCCTTGGCCGCGGCATCCGTGGCGTCCGCGCCAGCTGCGGTGGTGGCGTCACTGCCGGATGCCGTCGAGGTCGCGGAGACGGTGGCGGCGGGCATGGGCACGCGTTCCACGGTCGGCCGGACGGCGTGCGGGGAGGCACCCACGGACACGACGGGCACGACGAGTGCGGCGCCGGCCAGCAGGGTGGACGCGGTGATGATGCGGAGAAGTCTCATGTTCGACCCAGTCGTGTCGGAGAGGCACGAGTCGGGCCACCGCGGCGGAACGGTGTCAGGGCGCCCGGACAGGTGCTGCGGGTTGCACCGGCGAGTGTGTCACAGCGAACACACGCGTACCTCCTGTACCACGAAATCGTGACCTTGCGGCCTCGCTATGCTGCGTGGATGCCGCAGGAGCCGTCCGCCCTCGACGGACCGGACCCCGGCCTCGAGGACGCCACGCCGCCCCCCGCCGACCTCACTCCGATGGTCGTCCACCCGGACGCGACCGGCGCCTCCCAGCCGCTACCTGGCGCGCCGCCCGCCCCACCCCCGGGGGCCAGCCTGCGGTCGCGGGCGGCGCTGAGCACCTACGCCACCGCGGTCCAGGGCCTGGCCCGGCTGCTCTACGGCGTGCTCATCGGCCACTTCGGCTCGCGCGAGCTGCTCGGCCAGACCACCACCTCGCTGTCGCTCTCGGTGCTCACCAGCCAGCTGTGGGCGGCTCCCGCCTCGGCGGCGGGCACCCGGTTCGTCGCCGCGCGGGCCACCCTGGGCGAAGAGGAGGCCGCCGCGGTCGTCGCCCGACACATCGCGATCCGCAGCGCCCGGATCACCCTGGTGCTGCCGACCCTGGTGGCCCTCACCGGGTCGCTGCTGCTCGGCTTCAGCACGGCGCACACGATCGGCACGGTCGTGCTGGCGTTCACGTACTCGATGTACAGCACGCTGCGCGGCATCCAGTACGGTGCCCTGCGCTTCCGCCACGTCGCGGTCTGGGACACCATCGCCGGTGGCGTCGCCCTGGTCGCCGTCACCGTGGTGCTCACCCTGCACCTCACCGCGCTCGCCCTGCTGCCCCTCGCGCTCGGTTACGCCCTGTTCGCCGTGGTCTCGTGGCCGGCTCGGGTCGCGGGCCGGGTCGACTCGGCGCTGCGCCGGCAGATCGACCACTTCGTGCTGTTCGGCGCGGTGAGCGGGCTCGCGAGCGGAGGGCTGCTCCAGCTCTCCCAGATCGCCGCCCACCACTACGCCGGAGCGGCGCAGGCCGGTGACTTCGGCGCCGCGCTCACCCTCGCGACGCCGGCATCCATGCTCTCCATCGCCCTGAGCACCGTGTTCGTGCCGCCGCTCGTCGCGGCCGCTGGTCGCGGCGACCGAGCCGCGGTGCACTCCCAGAGCGACGCCATCGCCCGGCGCCTCACCGCGATCTTCGTGGGCCTGTTCGGCACGCTGGTCATCGTCAGCCCGCTCGCCATCGCGGTGCTGTGGGGGAAGGAGTACGCGGCGGCGGCCGAGATCCTGCCGGTGCTGCTGGTCGCCGTCATGCTCACCTCGATCGCTCTCGGCGCGGCCACGACGCTGCAGTCGACCCGGGTTCGCGGCCCGCGCGCAGTCGCCTACGTGAACCTGGCCGGCCTGGTCGTCAGCCTGGCGGTCTGGCCGGTCCTGGCCCCCCGCCACGGCACCGTGGGGGTGGCCGTGGGCTACCTGATCGGGTCGGGGCTGGCCTCGCTCGGCCTGCTCGCCACCGTCTGGTGGGTCGAGCGGCACCACTGGCTCGACCTCGCGGCGAAGCTCATCGGCGGCACGGCCGTGGTCCTGGTGCTCGCCGCGCTGGCTCGCCGCTTCGACGGGGCGGCCGGCGCCGTGGCCCAGCTCGCCGCAGCGGCGGCCTTCGCGGTGGCGTGGCTCGTGCTCAACCGACGCGACGTCGCAGCCCTGTGGGCGACCGTCCGCGGGCGCGGGACCACCCCCGCCAGCACCTAGAATCGGTCGGGTGCCGCCCTCCCTCACCGTGTTGATGACCACCTACCACGGCACCACGGTCGAGCAGCTCGAGCGGTCGGTCGCCTCCATCACCGGGCAGAGCCGCCCGCCCGAGGAGTTCCTCGTCGTCGTCGACGGGCCGGTGCCCGAGCCCCTCGACGCCGCGCTCGCCGCGGCCGCGGCCGCGCACCCCTCCATCCGGGTCGAGCGCCTGCCCCGCAACGTGGGCTCCGGCCTGGCCTCCGCACGCGGCCTGGAGGCCTCCACCGGCGACTTCGTGGCCCGCCACGACTCCGACGACGTCTCCCTCCCCCAGCGCCTCGAGCGGCAGATGGAGGCGATCGAGGCGCACCACCTCGACCTCGTCGGCGCGGCGATGCTCGAGTTCGAGGGCAGCCCCGACCACGTCATCGGGGTGCGCCGCAACCCGCGCACCCACGAGGAGATCGCCGCCCGGATGCGGCTGAACAACCCGGTCAACAACCCCACCGTGGTCTTCCGGCGGCAGCTGGCCCTCGACGTGGGGGGCTACGCCGACCTGCGCTACATGCAGGACTACGACCTGTTCGCCCGGCTGCTCGCCGCCGGCGCCCGCGCCGAGAACCTCGACGAGCCGCTGGTGCTGTTCAACGCCGGCGACGGCATGATCGCCCGCCGCGGCGGCTGGCGGATGCTCCCCTACGAGTGGGACGTGCAGCGACGGCTGCGCGACACCGGCACCATCGGCAACGTCCTGCTGGCCCGCAACCTGGTCGTGCGCGGCGCCTTCCGGGTCATCCCGCCCACCCTGCTCAAGCGGGTGTACGCCGTGCTCTTCCGCCGCGGCCACGACAGCCCCGCGACCGCCGACCCCGCCGCGCCCGAGGTCACCCGGTGACCGCACCCGCCCTGACCTTCGTCGTGGTCTCGTACGGCGGCGTCGGCGACGCCACCGCGCTGGTGGCCTCGCTCGGCGCCGAGGTCCCCGTCGACATCGTGCTCTGCGCCAACAAGCCGGGTGACACCGAGGAGGCCACAGCGGCGTTCGCCGACGACCCGCGCGTGCGGGTGCTGTCGTTCGAGGACAACCCCGGCTACCTGCCGGCCCTGCAGCGGGCCCTCCCCCACGTCGACACCTCCCGTCCGGTCGTGCTGTCGAACTGCGACCTCGTGGCCGAGCCCGGCCTCGTCGAGAGCCTGCTCAGGCAGGTCGACGCCTTCCCGGATGCCGGGTGGCTGGCCCCCGCCGTCATCGGCAGCCTCGGGGTGGACCAGAACCCCAACCTGCTCGGCCCGCCGTCGGCCCGCTGGCTGCGCGCGCTCGCCGCTGTGCACCGAGTCCCTCAGGTCGCCGACCTGCTCCTGCTGCGCCGCGAGGGCCACAGCTCGCGCACGGTCGACGGGGTGGAGCCGGGTAGCGCGATCTTCGCCGGGCACGGCTCGTGCGTCGTGCTGACCCCTGCGTTCTTCGCCGCCGGCGGGTCGTGCGACTACCCGTTCGCCCTGTTCGGCGAGGAGCTGTGGTTCGCCCGGGAGTGCGCGCGGCTCGGGCTCGAGGTGCGCTACGTGCCCGATGCGGTGCTCCGGCACACCGAGCACGCCGCCACCGGGCGCCGGCGTCGGGGTGCCGTCGCGCGGGTCAAGTACGACGGGCTGCGCTACTGGGCGCGTGCCGCGCAGGAGGCGGGCTGGTGACCACGGCCCGCCGAGTGCCGTCCCGACGGACGGCACTCTCCCCCGTAGGCTGGCCGCGATGAGTACCAGCGGCCCCACCGACGACGTCTGGCTCGTGGTCCCTCTCTACAACGAGGGGGCCGTGATCGCCGACGTGGTGCGCGAGGCCCGGCTCACCTTCCCCAACATGGTCGTGGTCGACGACGGGTCGGTCGATGCCGGCGCCGAGGCCGCGGCCGCCGCGGGGGCGGTCGTCGTCCGCCATCCGGTCAACCTCGGCCAGGGCGCCGCGCTGCAGACCGGTTTCGAGTACGCCCGCACGGTGCCGTCGATGCGCTGGGTGGTCACCTTCGACTCCGACGGCCAGCACCAGGTGTCCGACGTCCTCGAGATGCTCGAGAAGGCGCGCGCCGAGGACCTGCAGGTCGTCTTCGGCTCCCGGTTCCTCGACGACCGCACGACGCCGAGTGCCATGAAGAAGCTGGTGCTGCGCCTCGCGGTGGGCTACACCAACCTCACCACCGGCACCAAGCTGACCGACGCGCACAACGGGCTGCGGCTCATCCGCCGCGACGTCGTCGAGCGGCTCGACATCACCCAGAACCGGATGGCGCACGCGTCCGAGCTGGTCGCGCAGATCGGCGAGATGAAGGTGAGCTACAGCGAGAGCCCGGTGCACATCCTCTACACCGACTACTCGAAGTCCAAGGGCCAGTCCCTGTGGAACTCCGTCAACATCCTCGTGGAGCTGATGTTCCGATGAACGCGGTGGTCATCATCCAGGCCCTGCTCATCGCGGTGGTCGTGCTCGTCGTCGCCCGGCTGTTCCGGTCCCGCGGCGCCCGCGCCCAGGCGATCCGGCGAGTCGGCCTGGTCGTCTTCGCCGCCTTCGCAGCCGTGTCCATCCTCTTCCCCGACGTGTGGACCCGGCTGGCTCACAGGCTCGGCGTCGGCCGCGGCACCGACCTGGTGCTCTACGCCCTCGTCGTCGCGTTCCTCAGCTTCACGGTGACCACCTACCTGCGCTTCCGCGACCTCGAGACCAACTACACCCGGCTCGCCCGGCGGATCGCCCTGCGCGAGGCGCCGCGACCCACCGAACGGGACGACGACCCGTCCGCATGAGCCTCGCCACCCTCCCGGAACGCGCCGGGCGCCTCGTCGTCACGAGCGCCCTCGTGCTCTTCGCCGTCTGGACCCTCGTCTACCAGGCCGCCCTGTTCACCGGGTTCCCGGCGACGCCCAGCCTCGTCGTGGCGGCCCTGCTCGGGGTGGGCGCCCTGGTCGGCCTGTCCCGCCTCGACCGCGACGGCACCGAGCACCCCCTGGCGTGGCCGGGGGCCACGGCCGCACTGGCCGTGGTGGCCGTCGCGGTGGTGGCGACCGCCCTCGCCCTGGCCGAGCTGCGCCTGGCCGCGCTGGCCCTCGGCGTGGTCGCCGCGCTCGTGGCCCTCGTGATGGCCTCGCACTGGGCGCCCCGGCTCGAGGCGGGGCGGCTCGCCCGCCGGTCCCCCGATGCCGGCGCAGCAGCACCGGCGGCAGACGACGGCGCCGGCACCCCGGAAACCGACCTCGGCGGGCCCGGCACGGCGCGGTGGCTGTGGGGCCTCGGCTGGATGGCGGCGCTGGTAAGCGGTGCGCTGGCCTCGATCCTCGCCACGCCCGACGGCGACGACGCCTACTTCGTCAACCTGTCGACGTGGGTCGCCGAGCGCGGAGACTTCCCGCTGCGCGACACCATGATCAGCAGCGACGTCTTCCCCGCCATCTCGGGCCACTCACCACCCATCCACTCCGTCGAGGGGCTGATCGGCGCGGTCGCGGGCGTGGTGGGCGTCGAGGCCGGCACGGTCACCTACGTCCTCGTGCCCCCGCTGGTCACCGTGCTCGGCGTCCTCGTGCTGACCCTCCTTGTCGCCGAGGCCGCTATCCCCGCGTCGCCCGCGGCCCTGCTGGCGACCGTCGCCTACCTCTGGACGGCCGGCCGTTCCGGATACGGCCTCGGGGGCTTCTTCGCGGTGCGCATCTGGCAGGGCAAGGCGATGCTCGTCTCGGTCGTGCTGCCGCTCGTCTTCCTCTACGGCAGCAAGATCATCCGCAGCGGCAGGGCGCGGTCCCACGCGCTGTTCGCGGCCGCCCTCGTAGCGAGCATCGGGGTGTCGAACACCGCGGTGTTCCTGGTCCCCGTGCTCGTCGCGGGCCTGGTGCTCGGTGCCGTCGCCCTCGGCGAGTGGCGCGGCACGGTGCGCCTGGCCCTGTGGTCGATCTACCCGGTGGCCATGGCGGTGCTCAGCGTGGTGATCGCCCCGGCCGGCCCCACCCACGAGCAGCTGGTCAGCCAGGGCTTCGGTATCGGGCCGGTGACCAGCACGGTCGACCCGACGGGCACCGTGCCCGGCCTCACCGGGATGCTCGTCGTCACCGCCCTCGCCATCGGCCTCGGAACCCTCGGGATCGGCAACCGGGCGATGCGCCTCGGGGCCGCCGGCACCATCGTCACCGGCGGTCTGGCCCTGCTGCCACCGGTCCGTGAGGTGCTGCGCGACCTCGGTCTGTGGTCGGTCGTGTGGCGGATGTGGTGGGCCATCCCCATCGCGCTGCTGATCGCCGGCAGCGTCGGGGCGGCGGCCCACTGGGTGCGTGGCCGCCGGCTCGCCCCGCTGGCCATCGGCGCCGCGGTGGCCGCCGTCGCCCTCGTGCCCCTGGTCGGTGGCCGCTGGGTCGGTGACCCCAGCACAGGCGCCCGCTGGGCCTACCCCACCACCTGGAAGCTCCCCGGGGCGTCGCTGGGCCGGGCCCAGCTCGTGGAGTCGGTGAGCGACCCCGGCGACGTCGTGCTCGTGCCCGCCAGCACGGCCAGGGCACTGGCCACGCTCACCGTCGACATCCACCCGGTCTCGGCCCGGCCGTTCTACCTGCCCAACTACGCCGCGACCCCGGAGGCCATGGCCGGGCAGCGCCGCGTGCTCACGACGTTCGTCGACGAGACCACGCCCAAGGACCCGAGCGCGATCGAGGCGGCGCTGGTCGACCTCGACGTGCGCACGGTCTGCCTGAGGAACCACCGCGGCGGGGGCATCCGGCTGCTCCAGGCCGACGGCTTCGAGGTCGTCGACAAGGGCCGCGGCATCACCTGCCTCCAGCGCTGAGGCCTCAGGTCCCCGCGGCCAGGTCTTCGTTGTAGCGGTCGAGCACCTCGTCCATCGGCCCGTCCATCGTCAGCTCGCCACGGCGCAGGTAGAGGCCGCGAGTGCCGAACCGCTTGAGGTCCTTCTCGGAGTGCGACACGAGGAACAGGGTGCGGCCATCACCGAGCAGTCGCTCCATGCGCTGGTAGCACTTCTCGCGAAAAGCCTTGTCCCCCACCGCGAGCACCTCGTCGACGAGGAAGATCGGCTCGTCGAGCGAGGAGATGACCGCGAAGCCCAGGCGCACCTGCATACCCGAGGACAGGTGGCGGTAGGGGCGGTCGAGCGCCTCGCGCACCTGCGGGCCGGCGAACTCGACCATGGCCTCGAAGCGCTCCTCGATCTGGTCCTTCGAGAGCCCGTGCAGCGCGGCCTGGATCTGCAGGTTGTCGCGGCAGGTGAGCTCGCCGCGGAAGCCCCCGGTCAGCTCGATGAGCGGCGCGACGCCGCCGTCGACCTTGACCGAGCCCTCGTCGGGGAGGAGCACGCCGGCGATCGTCTTGAGCAGCGTGCTCTTGCCGCTGCCGTTGCCCCCGACCAGGCCGACGGCCTCGCCCTCGTGGATGTCGAAGCTGATGTTGCGCAGCGCCCAGAAGGTGTCGCTGGTCGTCGTCGGGGTGCCGTGGAAGAGCAGGTCGCGCACCTGCATCTTGCGACGACGGGAGATGTAGAACTCGATCCCGACGTCCTGGGCGCTGATCACCACGCTCATCGGCTCAGATCTCCTTCAGCACGGTGCGCTCGAGCCGCGAGAAGGTCCAGAACCCGATCACGAACAGTGCGACCGACATCCCGGCGCTGACCCCCACGTCGACCCACGACACGCTGCGGGCGAAGAGTCCGCCGCGGTAGAGGGAGAGGATGCCGTTGAGCGGGTTGAACACCAGGATCACCCGGAGGAAGCTCCGGGCACCGCGTGCGTGCCGTAGAGCACCGGCGACAGGTAGAACATGAACCGCAGCACGATGCGCACGACGCGCTGCATGTCGGTGGCGAGCACCGTGATCGGTGCGAGCAGCAGGCCGAGCCCGACGAGCAGCACGAACTGCAGCAGCATGCCCAGGGGGAAGAAGACGAGCTCCCAGTCGAGCTCGACCCGCCCGCGCACCAGGTAGTAGAGGACGAAGCCGACGAGCACCGGCAGCGACAGCACGAACTCCACGCCCTTGGCGACGACGCACCGGATCACCCAGATCTCGCGGGGCAGGTTGGTGGAGCGGACCAGCCGCGCCTCCTGGATCAGGCTCTTGGCGGTGTCGTTGACGCCGCCGGTGAACCACTGCCAGGCCAGCAGGCCCGACAGCAGGTAGAGGAAGTACGGCTTGTCGGCGACCCGGCCGCCCGCCTTGAAGATGAAGGTGAAGACCACGAAGTAGACCGACGCCATGAGCAGCGGGTCGAGCACGGTCCACACGTAGCCGAGCAGGCTGCGCGAGTACCGGACCCGCAGGTCGCGCTGGACCAGGGTCCACACGAGGCCGCGACGACGGGTCACCGCTGCCATCCGGCTGATCAACGCGGTGACCTCGTTTCGGCGTGGGATGGGCAGCGAACGGCACCCCGTCGGGGCGCCGTGGCGAGGATACGGCACTCCCCTGCCCGGTCCGCTCAGCCCACGGTGACCGCATCAGATGTCGCGCTCGAGGCGCAGCACGCCATCCTCGTCGCGCAGCATCCCGTCGGCGATGAGCGTGGCCCGCAGCTTGGCGTACTCGACCCGGTCGCCGTGGGCGAAGTGCGCGAGCCGGGTGAGGAACAGGGCCACCGAGCGGAAGGTGCGGCTGATCACGAGGTTGGGCGTGCCGGTCGTGCAGTTGAACTCGGTGACGGGCGTGCGCCAGTCACCGTAGTTCTCGGTGAGGTAGCGGTCGGAGTCCGCCGGGCCGAGCACCGGCACACCGGCCAGCGTGTAGTCGGCGAGGTCGAACGCCGAGTTCTCCCAGCGGTGGATCGACGAGCCGTGCCAGAGCGTGTCGCCCTCGCGGTGGTGCACGAACACGTCGACGTTGATGCCGTTCTCGTGGATCAGCTTGACCAGGGCGGGCGCACGCTCCACCGCGTACCGGCCGGGCTCGGTCTCGACCACGGTCTGGGCGTCGTCGAGCTTCTTGACCACGTACTGCGGCGACGCCTCGAGCGCCTCGACGAGGCGGTCGAGAACCTCCGGGTGCTCGGGGTCGAAGGTGATGCCCACGTCGACGTCGTAGTCGTGCGCGAGGAAGCCGCCCTCGCGGACGATGCCGAGGAAGGTCCCCGAGATGACGTACCAGCGCCACTGCTGCACCGGCAGCGCCTCGGCGAGGTCCCGCAGCGCGGTGCGGGCGTCGTCGACCGAGAAGTCACCCTCGCGCTCGGACACCGGCCCGGCGTCGCCGCCCTGCGCGCTGCTGACCAGCGGTAGCAGGGCGTCGGCGTGCTCACGGAAGTCGGCACGCAGCGCCTCGATGTCGCGAGCGCCGGCGTCGAGCTGGGCGTGGATGCGGGCGGCGCGCACGAACAGGTCGTCGGCCCGCCACAGGTGCTCGGGGAGGCCGTCACGCCGGGCGGCGATGAACCCCTCGAGGGCCTCGAGGTCGGCCGGAGTGGCGCCGAGGGTGAAGTCGAAGAAGTCGTCGGTGACCGTCTCGACGCCGGGCCAGCCGCGGCGCAGCACCCAGCCGGCCAGCCGGAAGGCGTACTTGGTCTCGTCCTGCACGAACTGGGTGCGCACCAGCCGGGCGATCGACGGGCGACCGGTCACCGCGAACGTGCCCGCGTACGCCGCGCCACCGACCCCGTACCGGAACGCGGGTGAGTGCGACCGGTTGAGGAAGTTGAGGAGCGAGTAGGACTTGCTGAGCATCACGATCCGTCCGTGGGGGCGCGGCTGTCGGTACGGGGAGGAGCACACCGCCGAGCGCCCGGGACCAGTGGCTGTGCGTGCACGAAGGGTCAGTATGGCAAAGGAGGAGCGTGCGACTCACATCCGCCGGGCCGGATGGCGGGCGCGGCGCGAGAGCGGTCAGCTCACCGAGCAGACGCTCGCCAGGTCCGAGGTGTTGGCGTCGGGGTCGGTGGCCGGCCGGTCCATGACGGCCTGCTTCTTCGGCTTCGTGGTGGACTTGCCCGTCGCCGAGGCCTTGCCCGTCGCCGAGGCCTTGCCCGTCGCCGTGCCCGCGGAGGCGGCGGGTTCTGCGGCTGCCCGCTCGTCGGCCTGCTCGGCCGCGGCGATCGTGCTGGCCACCGTGTCGCGCACGACCTTCGGGTCGTAGTCCCAGGGCTTGATGAGCGGCGGGACGAAGTTGACCGAGGTGATCTTCTGGGTCTTGGTCTTCACCGCCAGCGTGGCGAGGCTGGCGAGCGCCTCCTGGGGGATGTCCGTGCGGAACACGCCCCGGGTGGCCTTCGCGATGTCGGAGAAGTGCAGCACGATCGTCTGCGGGTCGAGCTGGCGGACCATCGCCGTCACGACGCAGCGCTGGCGCGCCATCCGCTCGTAGTTCGTGGAGTTGGCTCGGCTGCGGGCGTACCAGAGGGCCTGGTAGCCGTCGAGGTGCTGGTTGCCGGCCTTGATCCAGCCCTTGATCTCGTGCTGGGAGCCGATCGGCGTCCGGCGCTGCACCGCGATGTCCAGGCCGCCCACCGCGTCGACCAGGCTCTTGAAGCCCTTGAGGTCGACGAGCACGTAGTACTGGATGTCGAGGCCGGTCAGCGCCTCGACGGCCTCGGTGGTGGCCAGCAGGCCGGGGTCCTTGGTGCCGGGCGGGAACTGCTTCTCGTGGTCGGTCCCCCAGGTGTAGAGCGCGTTGAGCAGGCACTCGTCACCGCAGGTCCAGCCCTGCGGCATCAGCCCGGCCATGACCGAGCCGGCGCGGAAGCGGATGTTCTCGGTCTCGCGCGAGAAGCCGAAGAGCACCGCGCGGCCGGTCTCGGCGTCGACGCTGGCGAGCTGGATGCTGTCCGGTCGCAGCCCGGTGCGTCCCACGCCGCTGTCGCCGCCGAGCAGCAGGATGTTGTAGCGCCCGTCGACCGCTCCGGCGGCCTCGCCGCTGGCGAACACCGAGCTCATCGCGGCCCGGGCCGCCCCCACGTTCATGCCTGCGTAGGCAGCGCCCCCCGGCAGCACGAGCAGGAGGGCGAGGAGCAGCACGAGCAGGCCCCGCCGGTCGCGGCGCGGCAGCCGGTCGGGTTGGCCGAGGCGCCACGCGTCGACGAGCAGCACCGCCCACAGCGCGGCGAAGGCGAGCAGCACGACCTGCACGAGCAGGAGCGTCCAGCGGTGGGTGACCACGGTGAGGGCGGCGGTGCGGTTGACCAGGCCCAGCAGGACCACCAGCGCCACGGCGGCCAGGATGCCCAGCCAGACCCGCAGCGCGAACCGGCCCAGGCGACGGTTGCCCGCGGCCAGCTGGGCGCTGCCGGGCACCACCACGGTGAGGCCGAGCAGGGTGAGCGAGCGGCGTCGCGCGCGCCGGGTGTCACCCGGGGTGCGGGTGTCGACGCGGATCGGCGTCTCGGTCTCCCGGCGCTCGAGCAGCGCGGAGCCACCTTGAGGTCCCATGGCCTGTGAGTATCGGGGCCTGTGGGGCTGCCGTGACTCAGGCGCGCCGGAGCCGCGCGGATCGCGTACACCGGGATCCCAGACTTCCTTGGCACACTGGAGCGGCCCCCCGGACCCTGCAGAGAGCCCCGCACCAGCGATGAACGACGACCACGCCCGGCCGATCCCCCAGCGGAACCGCCCCGAGCCGACCGTCGACGACGACGGCGCCGACGACGTCTACGTCGTCGACACGCGCCGCAGCGCCCGACGCCGTGACGGCCGCGCCGCGGCCCCGGTCGGGGCCGCGGCCGGAGTCGCCGCCGGCACCGCCGCCGTGCGCCCGGCACCAGGGCCGGTCGGGTCGTCGACGGCCGCCCCCGCTGTCGGTGACCCCGGCGCCTTCGACGAGTACGGCCGCCCCGTGCGGGCCGGTGGCACCGCGCCGCCGCCCGCGCCACCGCGTGCCGCCCGGACGCCCCGCGAGCCGCGACCCGGGCGCGCCAAGCGCGTCCTGACCGTCGTCGTCGTGGCCCTGCTGGCCTGGGCGGCGTTCATCGTCGTCACGCCGGTGCACGCCTGGTCGCAGGTGACCCGCGAGGACACGACGCCCACCGGCGACCGGCCCGCGGCCGCCGACGGCCACACCTACCTGCTCGTCGGGTCCGACAGCCGGGAGGGCCTGAGCAAGGCCGAGCGCAAGGCGCTGGGCGTCGGCGGGGACGCCAGCGGACGGCGCACCGACTCGATCATCCTCGTGCACACCCCCGGGGGCTCGGGGAAGCCCGTACTCATCTCCATCCCGCGGGACAGCTACATCGCCATCCCCGGCCACGGCAAGAACAAGGTCAACGCGGCCTTCGCGATCGGCGGCCCGAAGCTGCTGACCAGGACGCTCGAGCAGGCGACCGGGCTGCCCATCGACGGCTACGTCGAGATCGGCTTCGGCGGGTTCGCCGGCGTGGTCGACAGCCTCGGCGGCGTCGACGTGTGCGTCAAGCGCGACATCAAGGACGCCAAGGCGCACATCGACCTGACCAAGGGCTGCCAGACGCTCGACGGCAAGAACGCCCTGGGCTACGTGCGGGCGCGCTACTCCGACCCCAAGGGTGACCTGGGGCGGGCCGAGCGGCAGCGCCAGTTCCTCGGCGCGATCATGAAGAAGGCCGCCACCCCGGCGACGGTGCTGATCCCCTGGCGGTGGTGGGGCTTCACCCACACGGCGGCCTCGAGCGTCATCGTGGGCGAGGACACCTCGCTGGTCGACACCTACCGGGTGCTCTCGACGATGCGGAAGGTGTCGTCCGACGAGGCCCTCAGCCTCGTGGTGCCGCTCTCGACGACCAACGCCACCACGGCCGCCGGCAGCTCGGTGCTGTGGGACGACAAGCGGGCCGAGTCCCTGTTCACCATGCTGCGCGAGGGGACACCGATCGACCGAGGCACCGGCCGGCACCGACGGCGTCCCGAGCGGCGGATGACGACCCACAGGCATCCTTCGCTGGACGAGCCACCCAGCGGCGGCCGTTAGACTTCCCCGCCGCGGCAGCCCTCGGCTGCCGCCGACCGCTGCCACCCGGCGGCCCCGACGACCACGACGACCACGAGATCCAGGAGGGTGAGTGAGCGGCTCCGACGACCGGCTCACCCCCGCTGGCGACCCCGGCGACCCGGGCACCGAGTCCCTGACCCGCCGCGACCTGCACGGCCGGCCGCGCCGCACCTGGCGCACCTGGGCCGTCGTCACCATCGTGACCGTGGTGGTGCTGGCCATCGGCGGCACCGCCTACGCCGCGTGGCGGCTCAACGCGAACATCACCAAGCTCGACGTCTCGGCCGCGGTCGGCACCGACCGCCCCACCCAGGCCCCCGAGGCCGCCGACGCCGTCAACATCCTGCTGATCGGCTCGGACACCCGTGAGGGCGCGGGCAACGACGCCTACGCCGACCGCGACGGCACCCTGGGCGGTGGGGCGCACTCCGACACCAACCTGCTCGTGCACCTGTCCGCCGACCGCTCCGCCGCGACCGTGGTGTCGATCCCGCGCGACTCGATGACGCTCGCTCCGCCGAACTGCTCGGCGACGGCGCCCAAGAGCGAGTGGCAGATGCGGCAGTGGAACCAGAACTATGCGATCGGCGGCCCGGGCTGCCTGATCCGCACCCTCGAGGGCAACACGGGGGTGTTCATCGACCACTACGCCGTCGTCGACTTCCGCGGCTTCAAGCAGATGGTCGACGCCCTCGGCGGGGTCGAGGTCTGCACGCCCGAGGCCATCGACGACGATCACACCCACCTCCAGCTCACCCCCGGCAAGCACACCCTCGACGGGCGCCAGGCCCTGCAGTACGTGCGGGTGCGCAAGTCGGTCGGTGACGGCTCCGACCTGCAGCGCATCGTGCGCCAGCAGGCGTTCCTGTCATCGGTGATGCAGAAGTCCACCTCCACCCAGCTGCTCCTCGAGCCCACGAAGCTCTACTCCTTCCTCAACGCCGCCACGAAGTCGCTGACGACCGACCCCGACTTCGGGGTCGGCACGATGAAGGACCTCGCGACCAGCGTCAAGGGCATCGGGCTCGACAAGATCCAGTTCGTCACCGTGCCGAACGAGTCCTACGAGCCCGACCCGAACCGCGTCCAGTGGAAGGAGTCGGCGGATCAGATCTGGTCGGCCCTGCGCGCCGACCGCCCGGTGGGGGCCAAGGCCAAGAAGAAGTCCAGCGCCACGCCGTCGCCGACCGGCTCGACGCCGACCGCCTCCCCCGCCGACGTGGAGGTGCACGTCGTCAACGCCGCGGGCATCTCGGGCCTGGCCCGTCAGGCGGCCGAGGCGCTGGAGGTGCAGGGGTTCACCGGCGTCACCACGAGCACGGGCGCCACCACCACCACGCCGGTGGTCGTCGAGTACTCGGGCACCCACGAGGCGGACGCACGCACGGTCGCCGCGGCCTTCCCCGACGCGGTCGTCGAGAAGACCCCCGACCTGGGCCGCACGGTGCGGGTCACCCTCGGCCGGGGCGCCCCCGCGGTCGTCGAGGTGCCCAACCGGCTCGGCAGCGAGCCGCTCCCCTCGCCGAGCATCACCTCGCAGCCGAACCCCACCGAGTCGATCCAGACCCGCCCGGCGAGCACCGACATCTGCTCCTGAGTCGCGACGGGGTCAGCGACCGCCGCCTGTGGCGGAACGGGCGACCAGCGCGGATCAGGCGTCGTCGCTGCGCGCTCCCCGCGGCAGCACGGTGAGCACCATGCCGGTGTACGTGCGGAACTCGGTCATGTACGCGGCGAGGAACGTCCTGGTGGAGTCGTCGGTGACCTCTCCGTCCGGCAGGAACACCTCCGGGGAGTACCTGACGTACGCCTCGGGCGAGGTCATCTGCCGTGCGTTGCAGAAGCTGAGGACCCCGCGAAGGCTCTGCTGGCCCATGGCCGTGCCGAGCTGGCCGGTGGAGGCACCGATCACCGCGGCCGGGATGTGGTCGAACGAGTTCTGGCCCCACGGTCGTGACGCCCAGTCGATGGCGTTCTTCAGGGCTCCGGGAATCGAGCGGTTGTACTCGGGGGTGACGAAGAGCACCGCGTCGACGGCGGCGATGGACGCCTTGAGGGCGATCGCCTCGGGCGGGAAGTCGCTGTCGTAGTCGGGGCTGTAGAGCGGCAGGTCGCCGATCGGGATCTCCGTGAAGGTCATGTCGTCGGGCGCCAGGCGGATCAGCGCTCGGGAGAGGACCCGGTTGATCGACGTGGACGACAGGCTGCCGACGAAGTAGCCGACCCGGATCGTGGTCATGACTCCCCCCGCGTCCGGGCGCCGAGCAGCTGGCGGGCCATGACGATGCGCTGCACCTGGTTGGTGCCCTCGTAGATCTGGGTGATCTTCGCGTCACGCATCATCCGCTCGAGCGGGAAGTCGCGGGTGTAGCCGGCCCCGCCGAGCAGCTGCACGGCATCGGTCGTGACCTTCATGGCCACGTCGGAGGCGTAGCACTTCGCGGCGGCCCCGAAGAAGGGCAGGTCGGCGTCACCGCGCTCGCTCTTGGCGGCGGCGACGTAGACCAGCTGCCGGGCCGCCTCGAGCTCCATCGCCATGTCGGCGAGCATGAACTGCAGGCCCTGGAAGTCGGCGACGGCCCGACCGAACTGGCGGCGCTCGCGCACGTAGGCCAGGGCCTGGTCCAGGGCGCCCTGCGCGATGCCGACGGCCTGGGCGCCGATCGTGACGCGGGTGTGGTCGAGGGTCGCCAGAGCGATCTTGAGCCCGGCCCCGACCTCGCCGACGACCCGGTCACCGGGGATGCGGGTGTGGTCGAAGATCAGCTCGCGGGTGGGGCTGCCCTTGATGCCGAGCTTGCGCTCCTTCTCGCCGAGGGTGAACCCCGGGTCGCCCGCCTCGACGACGAACGCGCTGATGTTGTTGCCGCGCTGGCCTTCGGGGTCGGTGACGGCGAGCACGGTGTAGAACTGCGACACACCGGCATTCGTGATCCACGACTTCTGGCCGGTGAGCACCCAGTCGTCACCGTCGCGCACCGCACGGCAGGTCATCGCGGCGGTGTCGGAGCCCGCCTCGCGCTCGGACAGGCCGTAGGAGAACGTCGACTCACCCGCGGCCAGGGGGGTGAGGTAGCGCCGTCTCACGTCGTCGTTCCCCGCCAGGATGATCGGCATCGAGCCGAGCTTGTTGACCGCGGGGATCAGCGAGCTGCTCGCGCAGACCCGCGCCACCTCCTCGATGACGATGCAGGTCGCGAGCGCGTCGGCCCCCACGCCGCCGTACTCCTCGGGCACGTGCGGCGCGAAGAAGTCGCTCGCGACGAGCGCGTCGTGCGCCTCCTGCGGGTAGCGGGCCTCCTCGTCGACCGCGGCCGCGTACGGGGCGATCTTGTCCTCGGCCACGGCACGAACCGCCTCGCGGATCGCCTCGTGGTCGTCGGGGAGCCGGTAGACGTCGAAGTCCGGGTTGCCACTCATGGGGCACATGTTACTGAGCGGTATGCCGGGTGCCCACCGCCGGGCGGCCAGGACCGCGCTCAGCCCCAGAACGACCGGACCGCGGCAACCACCCGCTCCTGGTCGGCCTCGGTCAGCTCGGTGGCGCACGGCAGGCATCGCTGTTGCGACTTCTCGCAGTCCGCTTTCCCTGAGAACTGAAGCGGTTTACAGTGCGCTCGGCACTCACCACCACCTCACCGAGGGAAACCACCCATGATCTCGAGTCCATCACGCGGTCGCGGTCGCGTCGTCTTCGTCGCGGCTGTGGCGGGAGCACTCGTCGCCGGCGCCTCCAGCACCTCTGCGGCGATCGGCGCCTCGGCGCGCGACCCGCGGCCCGGTGTGCTCAGCAGCTTCGCGAAGCAGACGCGCGAGCGGTCGGCCGCAGCAAGCCCGCGAACCGCTCGCAACGAGCGTCTGGCCCGCGTGAAAGACGCCAAGCCGCCACAGGCCCCCGGTCGCGGCGACGAACCGCCCCCGTCGGCAGAGCAACAGGCAGCGGTCGTGGGCGACTGCGCCGACCTGGACCTCGCAGTCACCCAGACCCAGGACCACAACCACGTCTCGTGGGCGTCCCTGACCGGCGCCACGGCCTTCACCGTCAGCCGCGAACGACCGGGTGCCGCCGCCGCGACGGTCGCCCCCTCCCTGTCTGGCAGCACGACGTCGTTCGAGGACACCACGCAGAACACCCTCGGCCTGGTCGCGTACAACGTGCGCGCCACCGTGTCCGGTTCGACCTTCTCGTGCCGCATTCCCGAGACGGACTACGTCAGCATGAGCACCCCCGACGGAGTGGGTTACCCCGACCTGTTCTTCGCCGGTGGAAGCCAGGTCTGGGAGCAGGACACCTACGGGCCCGCCTTCCCGTCGTACACGGCCGACGCCAGCCGCCCTGCGTTCTCCCCCAACGGGCGCCTCGTCGCGGCGGTCGAGCAGGTCTCCGGCGTGTGGTCGATCACCGTGCGCAAGGCCTCGACCGGCGCACTGCTGTGGTCCGTGGGCTCGCCGACCGGCAGGATGCTCGACGAACCGTCGTTCTCGCCCGATGGGCAGCGCATCGTCGCAGAGGCGCTCACCCTGCCGGACCTCGCTCTCGTCGGGCGGTCTGTACACCGTCCCCGTCAACACGGCGACCCACCCGCTCACCCCGGTCCCCAACTCCTCGGGCCTGGTGACGGCCGACTGGATCGACACTCCGGGCGCCTTGGTCAGCACGACCATCATCGCCGCAGACCTGGCACCGGGCGGCCTCCTCACGATGATCAACGCGGCAAGCGGGGCCCGGACCCGCATCGCAGGAACAGCGGGAGCACTCGACCCCATGGGCCAGCCGGACGGCTCGGTGCTCTTCGTGACCATCGACGGGAGCCTCGTCGACGCTGGCCAGGCGTGCGGCGAACGGTGACCTGGCGACCCTGGACTCCTACACCGACACGCTGGTCCGCTGGCCCGTCGCTGCGGCCGACGGCAACGTCTACCTCTATGACCAGCAGCCCGACCCGGACAACGGACCGGATGCGTTCACCTGGTCGGTCGACTACTACGATGGGAGCGTCACCAACCCGAGCGTCGTGGGGCAGACGCGTGGTATGCCCGCCGACGGCTTCTACGGCTTCGACATGCGAACGTCGGTCTCCGCCGGTACCTCGAACTTCGGTGGTTCGGCGAACGGGGACATCCTCGCCCGCTCGAGCACGGGGGTCCTGTACGCCTACCCTCTCTCCAGTTCTTTCGACCGGTACTTCGACGCTCGCCGTCAGATGGGCACGGGTTGGGGGGTCATGAAGCAGTTCATCGCCGTCGGTGACCTCAACAGTGACGCCCAGGGTGACATCGCGGCCGTCGACACGTCGGGCGTCCTCTGGCTCTACCCCGGAAAGGGCTCCTTCGGCCTGGGGGCTCGCACCAAGCTGGGAAGCGGCTGGTCGTCCTACGCCATCTTCTCGACCGGGGACTTCAACGGCGACACCGTGGCCGACCTCATCGCCCGGGACTCGGCAGGCCGGTTGTGGCTGTACCCCGGCAACGGACGTGGGGGCCTGGCGAGCCGCGTGCAGATCGGCAACGGGTGGAGCATCTTCAACGCCATCCTGGGCCCGGGCGACTGGAACTACGACGGCAAGACCGACCTGCTCGCCCGCGAGCGCTCCACCGGGTACCTGTACCTCTACCCGGGCAAGGGCAACGGTGGTTTCGCCGCTCGCACCTACCTGGGCAAGGGTTGGAACGGGCGCACCGGCTTCGCCACGCCGGAGAACTACTTCGGGTTCACCGCCCTGTTCGCCCGCACGACCGCTGGGGTGCTGCTCGACTACGACAGCGTCGGCAACGGAGTCATGCGAAGCGACCACATCTACCAGGCCGGGAGCGGCTGGAACGGGTACACCTTCACCGGGTGATGCGGTGACAGGGGGCGAGACCTGACGGGTCTCGCCCCCTGCGCACTCGCGTGGGCAGCTGCTGCACACCCGGGGGATGCTCAGCGGCAGAGCTCGACTCGTGCTGACCCGGCACAGGTCTCACCGATGACGACGCCACCGGGCACCTCCCCGACCACGAGCAGCCCCCCGCTGGTCTGCGCGTCGGCCAGCAGCACGAGGTCGTCGTCGCCGACGCCGACCCCGACATCGAGGAACGGCTGCACCCACTCGAGGTTGCGCCGGGTCCCACCGCTGACGTACCCGTCGCGCACGGCCTCGCGCGCCCCGTCGAGCAGCGGCACCGCCGAGACGTCGAGCCGGGCACCCAGCCCCGAGGCGCGCAGCATGGTCGCGAGGTGGCCGAGCAGGCCGAAGCCGGTCACGTCGGTC
>CAVPRS010000003.1:0-619664 GCA_963707895.1 uncultured Actinomycetota bacterium
TGTCGAGCTCCGCCGCCCTCGAGTGCGCGGTCGGCGCCGCGGCGAGCGACCTCTTCCACCTCGACCTCCTCGCCGACGACGCCGCGCGGGCCCGGCTGGCCATGGCCTGCGTGCAGGCCGAGAACGAGGTGGCCGGTGCGATGACCGGGGGCATGGACCAGTCCGCCGCCCTGCTGTGCCGCGTCGACCACGCGCTGCTCCTCGACTGTCGCAGCGGGGAGACCGAGCACGTTCCGTTCGACCTCCGCGCAGCGGGTGACGGCGGGCACGTGCTGCTCGTGACCGACACGCGGGCCGCGCACGCCCTCAACGACGGGCAGTACGCGCAGCGTCGGTCGGCGGCGGAGCAGGCAGCGGCCGAGCTGGGGGTGGCCTCGTTGCGCGACGTCGACCCGGCCACCCTCGACGACGCCCTCGCGCGGCTCTCCGACGACGTGCTGCGGCGTCGGGCCAGGCACGTCGTGACCGAGATCGACCGGGTCCGCTCCGCGGTCGCGGCCCTGCGGCATGGTGACCTCGCCGAGCTCGGGCGACTGTTCGACGCGTCACACTCGTCGCTGCGCGACGACTACGAGGTGAGCTGTGCCGAGCTCGACGTCTCGGTCGACGCGGCCCGCGCGGCCGGGGCCCTCGGAGCCCGGATGACGGGGGGCGGTTTCGGCGGCTCGAGCATCGCCCTCGTGCAGGTGGGAGCGGTCGACGAGGCGCGGCACGGCATCCTCGACGCCTTCGCCGAGCGGGGCTGGACCGAGCCGCTCAGCTTCGTCGTCACGGCCGGCGACGCGGCGCGCCGCGACTCCTGACGCCCTCAGATTCTGGCAAGTCGCTGAGAACGCCGATGTGCATCGGCGCGAACCGGCCCGCACTCTGGATGGACCGGTCGGCAGCGACCGGCGCGAGCGACGGCCGCCGAGTCCTGTCCCCTGTCGCCGCCCTCGGATTCACAATCGGGCAGGCACGGGGGACCCATTTCGGTCGGTTCTCACCGGCCTCGGGGTGAAGCCGCGCAGCGCGCGGCCGGGCGCCTTCCGCCCGAACCCGACAGCTGACCTCGCAGGCGGTTGGAAGGAATCACCCATGCCCACCCTCGAGCGCACCCCCGTGCCCGGACGGCGAACCGCCGTCCGGACGCTCCTGGCGGCCCTGGCCGCCGTCGCGTCCCTCATCATCGTGTCGCCGGCGCCCCACGCCAGCGCCAGCACCCTCGGAACCACGGCCGTCTCCGTGGCGGCCGCCCAGAAGGGCAAGCCGTACCGGTACGGCGCAGCCGGCCCCTCGGCCTTCGACTGCTCCGGGCTGGTGAAGTACGTCTTCTCCACCCGGCTGCACCACAAGGTGCCGCGCACCGCGTCGGACCAGAAGCGGGCCAGCATCCCCGTCGCGAAGAGCCACGTGCGCCCTGGTGACCTGATCTTCTTCTACTCCTCCACGCCGTCGAGGGTCCAGCACGTCGGTGTCTATGCCGGTGGGGGCCGGATCTGGCACTCCCCCAAGGCCGGCGACCACGTCAAGCTCTCGACCCTGTGGACCTCGAAGTGGACCGCCGGGAGGGTGCGCTGACCCCGCACGCGTGACGGCACCGCACGACGCCTCCCCGCCGCACCCCGGCGCAGGGAGGCGTCGTCGCGTGCGGCGCCCTCAGAGCTCGTAGGTGACCGAGACCGGGGCGTGGTCGCTCCAGCGCTGGTCGTATGCGGCGGCGCGTCCCACCTCGGCACTCACCGCGCGTTCGGCGAGGGGTGACGAGGCGAGCTGGTAGTCGATCCGCCAGCCCGAGTCGTTGTCGAACGCCTTCCCGCGCCACGACCACCAGGTGTACGGCCCCGGTCCCGGCCCGTGCAGGTGCCGGTGCACGTCGACGAAGCCGTGGGTGCCGATCCAGCCGTCGATCCGGGCCTGCTCCTCGGGCAGGAAGCCCGACTTGCCGAGGTTGCCCTTCCAGTTCCTCAGGTCCTCGAGGCGGTGGGCGATGTTGAGGTCGCCGGTCAGCACGGCGTGCCGCCCGTCGGCGGCCCAGGCTCCGAGCCGGTCACCCACGGCGTCCAGGAAGCGCATCTTCTCGTCCTGACGCGGCGTGCCGGCCCCGCCGGTGTGAACGTACGCCGAGGCGACGGTCACCACCACCGCAGCCCTGTCCCCGCTCGCCGGCACCACGACATCGGCCTCGACCCAGCGGCCCGAGCCCTCGAACTCCGGCCCGACCTCGGTGCGCCACTCGGCGAACGGCAGCCGCGACAGCACGGCCACCCCGGCCCGACCGGCCACCGAGCTCGGCGCGTGCGCGACGTGCCAGCCCTCGAACACCGACCCCTCGAGCGCCGCGGCCAGCTGGTCGCCGTCGGCCCGGACCTCCTGCAGGGTGACCACATCGGGACCGGCCGCCTCGAGCCAGGCCACCCCACCACGGCGGGCGGCCGCGCGGATGCCGTTGACGTTGGCGGAGACGATGAGCACCGGCCCATCGTGGCAAACGACCGCGCCGGCTGAGTCCGGGGGTCGTTCCGCCTGGTCCGGCCCGGCGGAGGGCGCCCGGCATCCGGTAGAATTTGTCTTGACGTCAAGATAACCGCCACCACCGAGGAGCAGCGACGCACCCATGGCAACGATCATCTACACCCTCACCGACGAGGCCCCGATGCTGGCCACGTACTCCTTCCTCCCCGTGGTGCAGGCCTTCGCCTCCTCGGCCGGTGTCGACGTCGAGACCCGCGACATCTCGCTGGCGGGCCGCATCCTCGCCCTCTTCCCCGAGCACCTGACGCCGGAGCAGCGGATCAGCGACGACCTCGCCGAGCTCGGTGCACTGGCCACCACGCCCGAGGCCAACATCATCAAGCTGCCCAACGTGTCGGCCTCGATGCCGCAGCTCAAGGCGGCCGTCAAGGAGCTGCAGTCGCAGGGGTTCGCGCTCCCCGACTACCCCGACGACCCGCAGACCGACGACGAGCGCGAGACCCGCAGCCGCTACGACAAGGTGAAGGGCAGCGCGGTCAACCCCGTTCTGCGCGAGGGTAACTCAGACCGTCGTGCGCCCGCCGCCGTGAAGAACTACGCCCGCAAGCACCCGCACTCGATGGGGGTCTGGTCCCCCGACAGCCGCACCGCCGTCGCCACCATGGGCATCGACGACTTCCGTGACAACGAGCAGTCGGTGGTGCTCGGCGGCGACGACACGCTCACCGTCCGCCACGTGGGGGCCGACGGCACCACCACGGTCCTCAAGGACGGCCTGGCCGTGCTCGAGGGCGAGGTCGTCGACGCCACGGTGATGCGCGCGGCCGCCCTCGACGCGTTCCTGCGCAACCAGATCGCCCGGGCCAAGGCCGACGACCTCCTCTTCTCGGTGCACCTCAAGGCCACGATGATGAAGGTGAGCGACCCGATCGTCTTCGGCCACGTGGTGAAGGCATTCCTTCCGGCGGTCTTCGAGACCTACGGCGCCGACCTGGCCGCGGCCGGGCTGTCCCCCAACAACGGGCTCGGCAGCATCCTCGACGGTCTGGCCGCCCTGCCCAACGGTGACGAGATCAAGGCCGCCATCACCAAGGGCCTGGCCGACGGCCCGCGGCCTGGCGATGGTCAACTCCGACAAGGGGATCACCAACCTGCACGTGCCGAGCGACGTCATCGTCGACGCGTCGATGCCGGCGATGATCCGCACGTCGGGACACATGTGGGGGCCCGACGGCGAGGAGCACGACACCCTCGCGGTCATCCCCGACAGCTCCTACGCCGGTGTCTACCAGGCCGTCATCGACGACTGCCGCGCCAACGGCGCCTTCGACCCGACCACGATGGGGTCGGTGCCCAACGTCGGGCTGATGGCGCAGAAGGCCGAGGAGTACGGCAGCCACGACAAGACCTTCGAGATGACGTCGGCCGGTCGCGTCGAGGTGGTCGACGCCGCCGGTGAGGTTCTCCTGGCCCACGACGTCGAGGCGGGCGACATCTGGCGGGCCTGCCAGACCAAGGACGCCCCGATCCGCGACTGGGTCAAGCTCGCCGTCACCCGGGCGCGCGCCTCCGCGACCCCGGCCGTGTTCTGGCTCGACGACAGCCGCGCCCACGACCGCAACCTGATCGCGAAGGTCGAGACCTACCTCCAGGACCACGACACGCAGGGCCTCGACCTGCGGGTGCTCTCCCCCGTCGAGGCGGCCAAGCTGTCGGTCGAGCGGATCCGGCGCGGCGAGGACACGATCTCGGTCACCGGCAACGTGCTTCGCGACTACAACACCGACCTGTTCCCCATCCTCGAGCTCGGCACCAGCGCCAAGATGCTCTCGGTCGTGCCGCTGATGAACGGCGGCGGACTCTTCGAGACCGGTGCCGGCGGCTCGGCGCCCAAGCACGTGCAGCAGCTCGTGCAGGAGGACTACCTGCGCTGGGACAGCCTGGGCGAGTTCCTCGCGCTGGCAGAGAGCTTCCGCCACGAGGCCACGAACGGCAACGCCCGCGCCGGTCTGCTCGGCGAGGCGCTCGACCGCGCCACGGAGCGGCTGCTCAACGAGAACAAGGGCCCGGCGCGCCGGGTCGGCCAGATCGACAACCGTGGCAGCCACTTCTGGCTGGCCCGCTTCTGGGCGCAGGAGCTCGCCGAGCAGACCGACGACGCGGCGCTGGCCGCCGCATTCGCCCCGGTGGCGGAGCAGCTCGCGGCCAAGGAGTCGCAGATCGACGCCGAGCTCATCGCCGTGCAGGGCTCGCCCGTCGACATCGGTGGCTACTACCGCCCCGATGCCGAGAAGACCGTCGCGGTGATGCGGCCGTCGGCGACCTTCAACGACATCCTCGCCACGCTCGGCTGACCGAGGTACGGCCACCGGGTGCGCGGATGCCGGGTCGCCGGCATCCGCGCCCCGCTCAGTGGTGGTGCTCTGCGGCGTCCGCCTCGGCCTTGGTCAGGTGCACCGTGCCGGCCTCGTGCTCGGCGGGGCCGTAGACCGAGTACAGCCGCAGCGGGCCCGAGCCGGTGTTGGTGACGTTGTGCCACCACCCGGCCGGCACCAGGACGACGTCGTCGTCGGCCAGCTCGCGCTTGAACGACAGGTCGTCGCGGGTCGGGCCCATGACGACCCGACCGGCGCCCTGCTCGACGCGCAGGAACTGGTCGATGTCGTGGTGCACCTCGAGGCCGATCTCCTCCTCGGGCTGGAGGCACATCAGGGTCAGCTGGAGGTGGGTGCCGGTCCACAGGGTGGTGCGGAACGCGCCGTTGCCGAGCGTCGCCGCCTCGATGTCGGTGACGAAGGGTTCGGGTCCGTGGTCGACCATGCTGGGCTCCTGGGCGTGCCTGCCGTCGTGCTGACGGGACCCAACCTACCGACCGACCGGACTCCTCACCCGAAGGGGCCATGGTCGGCCCCGCGGCGTCAGGAGCACCATGAGCGGATGAGAGCGCACGCGGCATCCGGGTTCGGTGGCGGTCGCCCGGCACGGGTCCGGGGTGCCGTGGCCGCGGCGCTGCTCGCGGTGGTTGCCGTCGTCGTCGGCGCGTGCGGCGGGGGTGGCGCGGCCGAGGACGACGGCGTCCCCAGCGGCGTGGCCACCACGCCCGCGCCGACGCCGAGCGCGACCGCGAGCCTGGTCCCGCCGACCGACATCACCGCGGTGGGCGGGGTGGCCGTCTCGGTCGAGGGCGCCGACTGGGTGCAGGTCGCGGACGGCCACGTGTGGACGACGCTGGGCACCGAGGTGGCCCAGCAGCTCGACCCGACGACCGGCAAGGAGCTGAAGTCGGTGCCCCTCGGTGGACCGGTGTGCACGGCCATGGACCAGGGCTTCGGCTCCCTGTGGGTCGCGGTGTGCAGTACTCCGGGAATGGTCCTCCGGCTCGACCCGGCGACCGGTCGGGTGCTCGCCCGCATCGCCATCCCTGACGGCCTCGAGATCATGGATGAGGGGTCGGTCGCCAGCGGCGAGGGCTTCGTGTGGGTCGTCACCGTCGGCGACCAGCGCACCCTGGTGAAGATCGACCCGACGCGCAACACGGTGGTCGAGCGGGTGCCGGTCGAGGTCGGTGTGGTCGCGGCTCGCGCCGGTGCGGGCGCGCTCTGGACCACCAACACCGTGACCAACGCCGTCGAACGCCGCGACCCGTCGACCGGGGCCCTCGTGACGAGCATTCCGACCGGCGCCGGTGCGCGCTTCTTCGCCGTCGGTGAAGGCGCCGTCTGGGTGCAGAACAACGAGGACGGCACCGTCAGCCGGGTGGACCCGGCGACGAACCGGGTCGTGGCGACGATCGCGGTGGACAGCGGCAAGGTCGACGGCGGCGACCTGGCCGTCGGGGGCGGGTTCGTCTGGGCCCGGGTGAGCGACACCCTCGTCGCGAAGATCGACCCGGCGACCAACGCGGTCGTCGCCCGCTACTCCCCGCAGGCCGGCAGCGGGAGCGTGGCCGCCGACACGCACACCGCGTGGGTCACCGCCCACGACCACGACGTCGTCTACCGCCTGCCCCTGGGGTGACCGTCGCAGGTCTCAGCTCGCGCGACCGGCGTCACGAGCGACCGAACCGGGGTTCGCAAGTGCCCGGCGCGTCCCGAGCGCGAAAACGTCACCCGGAGCACAATGTTCGCCATGACGTCACCCACGATGTTCCAGCGCCTCGGCGCGGAGTTCCTCGGCACCTTCTGGCTCGTCTTCGGTGGTTGCGGTGCGGCCATCTACTCGGCAACCTTCCTGTCACCCGTCTCCGGGGGCGCCGTCCAGCTCGGCATCGGCTTCCTCGGCGTGGCCCTGGCCTTCGGCCTCACCGTCGTCACGATGGCGTACGCCGTCGGACACATCTCGGGCGCCCACTTCAACCCGGCCATCACCATCGGTGTCGCGGTCGCGAAGCGCTTCGAGTGGAAGGACGTTCCGGCCTACGTCGTCACCCAGGTGGCCGGCGGCCTGCTCGCCGGGCTGGCCCTGTTCGTCATCGCGAGGGGGCGTCCCGGGTTCGAGGCAACCGGCAACATGGCGGCGAACGGCTACGGAAAGCACTCCCCCGGGCACTACGACCTGCTCGCCGTGGTGATCGCCGAGGTGCTGCTCACGGCCGTGTTCCTCTACGTCATCCTCGGTGCCACGGACACCCGTGCACCGCAGGGCTTTGCGCCGATCGCCATCGGCCTGGTGCTCACCCTCATCCACCTCGTCTCGATCCCGATCTCGAACACCTCGGTCAACCCGGCCCGCTCCACCGGCGTGGCGTTCTTCAACGGAAACGGCGCGGTCGGCCAGCTGTGGGTGTTCTGGCTGGCGCCGATCCTCGGTGCCGTCATCGCCGGCGCCACCTTCCACCTCATCACCGGCGTCGACCGGCGCGACCGTGACATCTCCGGCGAGATCGACCCCGAGGACCGGACCCAGACCGCCTGACGCCCGCCTCACGACGGACCCCGCTCACCGCTGGTGGGCGGGGTCCTCGTCATCCGGGGCGGCGACGGGGCGCGCGGCCTCCGCCGCGTAGTGGCGGAAGATCAGGTAGGCCGACAGCGCGCAGAGCAGGTGCCAGATGCCGTGCTGCTGCAGCAGGGTGTCGGGGTGGCACCAGGGGTGGCCGCGCTTGCCGGTGTTCCAGATCGCGAACGCCAGGGCCAGCGTGCCGACCGAGGCGACCCCGAACCACAGGTCCTGGCGCGGGGCGGGTGCCGGCCGGCGGAACAGCGCCACCTCCAGGCCGAGCGCGACGAGGATCTCGACCCCGAACGCCGCGTTGCCGACGTGGCCGAGCACGGGGACGCTGCCGCCGCGCAGGTGCACCGCCATCCCGGCGAGCACGGCCAGCACGAAGACCACCGCGAGGAAGGTCGGGCCGCGGTGCACGAAGCGCATCAGCGCGTAGGCCAGGGCGAACCCCGAGACGAGGTACATGCTGAGCAGGTCGAGGTGCCCCCCGAGCTCGGTCTGCGTGGCGTGCATGGCCATCGAGCCCGGGCCGAGCAGCACCACGAGCACGGCGTAGGCCGTCGCCAGTCCAGGGTGGGCACCCAGGGTGACGCCGAGCCGGGCGCGCACCCCGGCGTACCAGGCGATGGACAGCCCTGCGACGACGAAGCCGAGGTTGCTCCACGTGTTGGCCGGCTGGCGGATCCACCCGGCCCGGGCCGCCTCGCAGAAGCCGTCGCCGCGGCCGACGTCGGGGCCCAGCCAGCCCCAGCGCGCGGCGGCCACGGCGAGTGCGAGGGACAGGGCCGCCGTGACGGTCGCCACGGCGAAGGGCCGCAGGTCGCGCCGGCCAGGCCGCCCCGGCCCTGCCCCCGCGTACGGCGCGCCCGGCCGCTGGTCGCGCCCGCCCGGCGCCGCGCTCGTCACGTCGGCAACCTCACCACAGAGCCCCGTGCGGCGCCACGGTTCGGCGCTGCTAACGTCGAAGCCGACACCATTTCCACCGTGTACGAAGGGGTACCACCGTGAGCAACGCGCCCGTCAAGGTGGCCGTCACCGGCGCCGCCGGCCAGATCGGCTACAGCCTCCTGTTCCGCATCGCGAGCGGCGCGCTGCTCGGTCCCGACACCCCCGTCGAGCTCCGCCTGCTCGAGATCACGCCGGCGCTGAAGGCCCTCGAGGGCGTCGTCATGGAGCTCGACGACTGTGCGTTCCCCACCCTCGCGGGGGTGCAGATCGGCGACGACCCGACGAAGGTCTTCGACGGCGTCAACCTCGCCCTCCTCGTCGGCGCCCGCCCGCGCGGCCCGGGGATGGAGCGCGGCGACCTGCTCGAGGCCAACGGCGGCATCTTCGCCCCGCAGGGCAAGGCGCTCAACGAGGTGGCCGCCGACGACATCCGGGTCACGGTGACCGGCAACCCGGCCAACACCAACGCGCTGATCGCCATGTCCAACGCTCCCGACATCCCCACCGAGCGCTTCTCTGCGCTGACCCGCCTCGACCACAACCGCGCCATCTCGCAGCTGGCCGCCAAGCTCGGCGTGCCGGTCACCGAGATCCGCAAGATGACGATCTGGGGCAACCACTCCGCCACGCAGTACCCCGACCTGTTCCACGCCGAGGTCGGCGGCCGCAACGCCGCCGAGGTCGTGGGCGACCAGGAGTGGCTGGCCGGCACGTTCATCCCCACCGTCGCCAAGCGCGGCGCGGCGATCATCGAGGCCCGTGGCGCGTCGTCGGCGGCGTCCGCCGCGTCGGCCACCATCGACCACGCCCGCACCTGGGTGCAGGGCACGCCCGAGGGCGACTGGGTGTCGATGGCCGTGCGCTCCGACGGCTCGTACGGCGTGCAGGAGGGCATCATCTCCTCGTTCCCGGTCACCGTGAAGGACGGCCGGTGGGAGATCGTCCAGGGCCTCGACATCGACGACTTCTCGCGGGAGAGGATCGACGCGTCGGTCGCCGAGCTCGTCGAGGAGCGCGACGCGGTGAAGGGCCTCGGCCTCATCTGAGTCCGCGGCGGCTCGCCGGCATGCGCCCCGTCCCCGGGGCCCGGCACCGCCGCCCCCGCGCCCCAACTTTCCCGCCCGATCCCAGAACCTTCACCTTCGCACCCCTTCCGTTCTGGTGCGAAGGTGAAGGTTCTGGTGCGAAGCGGCCAAGGGCCGTCAGCGCGCGACGAGGGCCGCCCGCACGGCCGCCGCCACCGCCCCGGGCCGCTCGAGCTGCGCCCAGGTGACCCGAACGACGACGTAGCCGAGGGCGCGCAGCCGGTCCTCGCGCCGCTTCTCGTGCCACAGCACCTCGGGGTCACCCGACGGCGTACTTGACCTTGCCGTCGAACTCGACCACGACCATCGTGCCGTCGACGAGGAAGTCGACCCGCGCCACGAAGCTGCCGCTCGCGTCGGTGATCGTCACCTGCGGGGTCACGGCGATGCCGGCCATGGCGAGTGCGACCCCGCACCTGGACTCGCCCACGGACTCGCGGCGCCCGTCGACGAGCCGCAGCATGGATGCCGCTCGGCTGCTGTGCGGCCACGTCGCCACCTCCGCGGCCCGAGCCGTCAGTCGCTCGAGCGAGACGATCCCCTCGCGCAGTGCGGCATCGGCGCTGACCACCCCGGTCACGATGCCGTGGTCGACCGCGTGCTGCACCAGCGCTGTTGCCGGATCGGATGCCGGTCCCCACGCCGTCGACACCACCTCACCCCTCGTCGGCCTGACCCAGAACGCGCTCATGCCCCCGGCCCGGCTGACCGGCCGCAGGATGCTCGGCATACCGAGCGGCGCACCCCACACCGGGATGCCGTGGGCCAGCACCGCGGAGGTCCCGGCGAGGACGGCATCGGGGTACAGGAGGAGCGCCCCGGCACAGAGCTGCCGGTGCCACACCTGCGGCTCGGGATCGGCCAGTGCCTCGACGGCGTACAGGCCGCGGCCCGGGTGCCTGAGCACACCCGCCTTGACCAGGGACACGAGCAGCGGGGCGGACAGGCCCACACCCGTGGCCTGGGCCGTCGTGAGCATGCCGTACTGGGTTCGTGCGACGGCCAGCAGCGCCGGGTCCAGCGGGATGCGGGCCGCTCGCGGGGGTGGCGCCCGGTCGGCGGGAAGGGCGTCGGCTCGCCGGGAACGGCGTGATCGGGCTCGGCGGGCGGCCCGGCGGGGACTGGTCGGTTCGAGAGTGCGGGCGTCGTCATGCCGACGAGCGTTCGCCGCGATCCGACCCCGGTACAGACCGGCGGCCGACCTGTGGACGGTGCACCCGGCATCCGGTCGCCTGTGGACAACCCCCGCGGATGAGGGTGCGCCGCAGCCTCACACCGGAACCTTCACCTTCGCCTCACAACGGTTCCGGTGCGAACCTGAAGGTTCCGGGATCGGGCGAGAAAGTTGTGACTCGGGTCAGGGGGACATCGCGAGGAACAGGAACGCCGCGAAGAGGGTCAGGTGCACGCTCGCCTGCAGTCGGGTGGCCCGTCCGGGGACGACGGTCAGCACCCCCACGACCACGGTGATGGCCAGCAGCACCATCTGGGTCGGGCCGAGGCCCAGGCGCAGCGGCGTCGGGATCCAGATCGACGCGACCGCCAGGGTCGGGATGGTCAGGCCGATGCTCGCCATCGCCGAGCCGAGCGCCAGGTTGAGCGAGGTCTGCACGCGCCCGCGGCGAGCGGCGTTGGCCGCGGCGAGGGTCTCGGGCAGCAGCACGAGCAGCGCGATGACCACACCGACGAACGACACGGGCAGGCCCAGGGCGAGGACGCCGTCCTCGATGGCCGGTGACTCGACCTTCGCGAGCCCGACGACCGCCACCAGCGCCAGCAGCAGGAAGCCGAGCGAGACCCAGGCGTCGCGCGAGGTCGGCGGGTCGGCGTGCTCGTCCTCGTCGAGCGGCTCGCCGTCGTCGGCGACGGGGAGGAAGAAGTCACGGTGCCGCACCGTCTGGGTCACCACGAACGCGAGGTACAGGGCGAGCGAGGCCACCGCGGCGAACGCCAGCTGTCCCGAGGTGAACTCCGGCCCGGGCTGGCTCTCGGTGACCGTCGGGAGGACGAGGCAGACGGTGGCCAGGGTGGCGACCGTGGCGAGCATGCCGCCGGTGCCCTCGGCGTTGAAGAGCACCGTGCCGAAGCGGCGCGCGCCGAGCAGCAGGCTCAGGCCGAGGATCCCGTTCACGGTGATCATCACCGCGGCGAACACGGTCTCGCGGGCCAGGGTCGACGCCTCGTCGCCCCCGGAGAGCATCAGCGTGACGATCAGCGAGACCTCGATGACGGTGACCGCCACCGCGAGCACGAGCGAGCCGAACGGCTCCCCCACCCGGTGGGCCACCACCTCGGCGTGCTGCACGGCCGAGAGCACCGCACCGGCGAGCAGCAGCGCGACGAGCACCACGACGACGATGCCGATGTCGCGGCCCCAGGTGGCGACGAGCGCGAGCAGCGCCACGACCGGCACGACCCGCCAGACCAGGGTGGTCGTGCGGGCCGAGGTGCTTGCCACCATCAGCCCGCGACGCCGGCGGAGGACCGGGCGAGGGACCGCTCGGCCGCCTCGACCACGTTGGAGAGCAGCATCGCCCGGGTCATCGGGCCGACACCGCCCGGGTTGGGGCTGACGAACCCGGCGACGTCCCACACGTCGGGGGCGACGTCTCCGGCGACGACCGACCTGCCCGTGTCGGGCTCGAGCACGCGCGAGACGCCGACGTCGAGCACGGCGGCGCCCGGCTTGACCATGTCGGCGGTGACGATGCCGGGCACCCCGGCGGCCGCCACGACGATGTCGGCTTGCCGCACCTCAGCGGCGAGGTCACGGGTTCCGGTGTGGCACAGCGTGACCGTGGCGTTCTCCGACTTGCGGGTGAGGATCAGCCCGAGCGGGCGTCCGACGGTGATGCCACGGCCCACGACGACGACCTTGGCGCCGGCGATCGGCACGTCGTACCGGCGGAGCAGCTCGATGCAGCCGACGGGGGTGCACGGCAACGGGGCCGGGTGGCCGAGCACCAGCCAGCCCAGGTTCGTGGGGTGGAGCCCGTCGACGTCCTTGCCCGGGTCGACGGCCGAGAGGATGGCGTTCTCGTCGAGGCCGGTGGGCTGCTGGACGATGAAGCCGGTGCAGTCGGGGTCGTCGTTGAGCTCGTGCACCACGGCGAGCACCTCCTCGAGCGAGGTGCCGGCGGGCAGGTCGCGGCGCATGCTGCGGATGCCGATCTCGGCGCAGTCGCGGTGCTTGGCGCCGACGTACCAGTGGCTGCCGGGGTCGTCGCCGACCAGGACGGTGCCGAGCCCCGGGACCACCCCTCGTTCGGCCAGGGCGGACACCCGCTCGCGCAGCTCGGCCTTGATCGTGCCGAGGATCGCCTTGCCGTCCAACGTGGTCGCAGTCACGCGAGCGATTCTTCCATGGCGCGGCCGGGCCTCCCTTCCACGCACCGGGCGGCCCGGCATCCGGCTCGAGGCGTCGCCGGACGCCGGGCACACACCCGGCACCGTCGCTCAGAGCGGAGGCTGAGCCAGCTGGGCGAGCTGGAGCGCCTGCTGCGGGAACCAGTCGCCGGCTGCCGGGTCGACGATCCCCCACACGGGGTCGACCCCACCGTTGTCCGTCAGGCCACGGGTGCACTGCCCGTCGGACTCACCGGGCACCTTGACCCAGAGGAACGCGTCGGCCAGCGGGTCACCCGTGGCCGTCGTCGGACGGATGCCGAGCCCGCGGCCGGGCGGGTTGCACCAGTCCTGCGGGTCCGGGTAGAGGCCGGCCGGCGGCGTCCACGGGCCCTGCCCGTTGCGGCTGGTGTCGACGACGAAGTGGGTGAGGTCGGCCGGGCCGGACGGTGGGCTGGCAGCGTGGGTGACGTTGTCGAGGTACCACTGGTCGGTCGCGGTCGTGTCGTCGTAACCGCTCGAGGGGTAGTACTGGCTGCCGCAGTACTCGAAGTGACCGAGCCGCCAGCCGCCCTCGTCGGCGTTGGTGCCGAACCAGAGGCACTGCGAGACCCAGTCGCCGTACTTCAGCGAGCTCGACGTCGTGCGGTAGTTGGACACGTTGAGGAAGAAGCCGTCGGCCCGTTCCACGCCGGCGCGGTGGAGGCGGTCCGCCGCGTCACCCACGCCCAGCCAGCCGCTGTGGGTTCCGTCGAGGTAGACCCGGGTGCCGGGGTTGGCGCCGAGGACGTCGACGGCGTGGTTCAGCATCGCGAACCGGTCGCTCGCTGCCGTCGCGGGGTCGGCATCGGCCGGCTGGCACCACTCCTTGGCGCCGTTGATGGTGGTGTACCAGGGGATGATGCCCAGCCCGTCGGGCTCGAGCAGCACGACGGCGTCGCGCCGGCCGATGCCCGCGGCCACGGCGTCGATCCAGGCCTCGTACTCCGCCACGCTCGTCGCGCCGCCGGCCGAGTACTGCGCGCAGTCGCGGAACGGGATGTTGTAGGCCACCAGGACCGGCATCTCCTTCTTGCCCGAGGACCGGGAGACCACCTGCCGTGCCTCGCGCTCGACCTGCGCCGGGCTGTCGCCGGTGAGCCACACGGCCTGCGGGGTGCGGATCATCGCCGAGATGTCGGCGGCCCCGGCCTTGTTCCCCGACGCCCGCAGCGAGGCGACCTGCCGCTGGGCGTCGTGGTAGTGCTGCAGCTGCGGGACGTAGAACTGCGTGCCGTCGGGGATCGCCTCCCCGCTCGCGCTGGCCGAGGTGGTGGCCAGCGGGCTGAGGAGCAGCGCGGCACCAGCCGCGAGCACCTTCAGCAGTCGTGTCGTCGTTGACATCGGTCCTCCAGGAGAGTGAGCCGGGGCACCGTGGGAGCGCTCCCAGGTACGCTGGGTCGACCGTAGGCCCGTCGCGGGGGGTCGTCAACCGGAACGCCGACGGCGCCGACCCCATGGTTCGCCCCGGAACCTTCACCTTCGCGGGGGAACGGAAGTGGTGCCGAGGTGAAGCTTCCGGGATCGGGCGGGAAAGTTGGGACCTAGGCGGGGAGCGCGGCCGCGAGCGCGGCCAGGGCCGCCGGGAAGCACTCCTGCGGCGGGGTGACCAGCCCCGCGCCGACCTGGCCGGTGCCCGCCACCCGCCCGGCCATCCCGGTGTTGATCTGCGGGAGGATGCCGGTGCGCACCACCTTGGTCACGTCGATGCCGGTCGGCGTGCCCCGGAAGCCGAGGATCGGCACCTGGTAGAGGGGGTGCTCGCCGGTCGTCACCTCGTACATCGTGCGCGTGGCCCGCAGCGCGAACGGCACGTCCCCGCCCACGAAGCGCACGATGGCCGGGGCGGCCGCCATCGCGAAGCCGCCGATGCCGCCGGTCTCGGTGATGGCCGAGTCGCCGATGTCCGGGTTGGCGTCGTCGGGGCCGAAGTCGCCGAGGAAGAGGCCCTCGGGGGTGTTCGCCGGCCCGGTGAACCACTGGTCGCCGGTGCCCGACACCCGGATGCCGAAGTCGGTGCCGTTGCGCGCCATCACGGTGACGACGGTCGAGCCGGGGATGCCCTCGGCGGCCCGGGTCGCGAGCTTGCAGGCCGGCATCCCGAGGTTGAGGAAGAAGTGCTCGTTGGCCCCGGAGAAGCGCACCGCCTCGGCGACGTCGGCTGACGAGGCATCGGCCGTGATCATGCCCGGCAGCAGCTCGCGCAGCAGCATGAGCGACCCGGCCCGGTTGCGGTTGTGGCCCTCGTCGCCCATCTGCAGCATCTGGGCGATGACCGCGCGCACGTCGATCGGGCCGGTGGAGCGCACGGCCTGGCGCAGGATCGGCCCGAGCACCCGGGTCATCCAGTGCAGCCGCTCGATCACCTCCGGGCCGTAGGCGCCGTAGCGCAGCACCTTGCCCAGCCCTTCGTTGAGGGAGCACCACGAGTCGTTGCCGTGCACGTCGTCGCGCAGCGCATACATCCACATCGACGGGCTGACGACGCCGGCCATCGGGCCCACGGCACCGCGGTGGTGGCACGGCTCGAGGTCGAACTCGCCTGCGGCGAGGCGTCTCTCGGCATCGTCGGCGGTGTCGGCGAGTCCCTCGAAGAGCACCGCACCGATGAGTGCCCCCTTCATCGGCCCGCTCGCCCGCTCCCACTCCAGCGGCGGCCCGGCGTGCAGGAAGGTTCCCCGCTCGAGCCGCACCGCCTCGGAGGCCGGAAGCACGTCGACCAGCACGGCCTCCGCGGTCGTCATCCGCTCGAAGGCCAGCGCGTTTGCCTCGACGCGGCGCGGGTCCGCCATGACCCGGGCGAGGTCCCCCTCGGTGCCGGCCATCGGCGGTTGCCACTGCGTCTCGGTGACCTGCACGGCCTGGTCGCGCAGAGCGTCGGCGAGCAGCGAGACCCCGGCGGTCGCCACCACCGGGTCGGTCTCGAGCAGGCCGCGCAGGGGGCGGTCACCGGCGGTGGTCGACCTCGTCGGCGGCGTCGTCATCGAGTGGCTCCCAGCAGGTCGAGCGCGTGTCGGGTGGCGGCGCCGTTGGACAGGAACACCGAAGCGCCAGCCTCTGCCAGCGTTGCGGCACAACGGGACCGGCCCTGCGGGTCGGCATCGGTGCCGGTCAGGGACACGACGACCGGCAGCGCGCGCCCATCGTCGCGGGCGGCTTCGCGAGCCGAGCGCACGGCATCCGCGAGCTCGCCGGCCGGGTCGGGGTGCGCACCGTGCCCGAGCACGAGGTCGAGCAGCAGCACGCCGCACGTGGGGTCGATGGCCTCGCGGGCGATCCGCTCCATCCGCAGGGTCGGGTCGATCATCGGGTGGGCGCGTCCGCGGGTGAGCCCGTCGTCGCCGAAGTCGATGACGACGTGACCGGGGTCGGCGAGGTCGGGTCCCAGCGCGAGATCGGGCGAGTGGGCGATGTTGCTGCGGATGCCGCCCACCCTGGCCTCCGCGACGGTCATCGCCTCGTCGGCGAGGGTGCCGCCGCAGAAGAGCCCGCGCAGCGAGGGGCCGACGGCCAGGGCGACGTCGTCGGGCTCGGCGACCGTGGCCGGCCAGGAGGGCACCGGGTGGCCCTCGGCCGTGAGGAAGGCCTCGACCGCCTCGGTGAGGTCGGGTCGACCGGCGCCCAGCACGGCCCAGTGCACGCGCAGGCCGAGCTCGGCGGCGTACGACTCGATGTCGGCGAGCACGGCGTCGTCGGGCGGCTTGGACACCAGGATCACGGTCTCGGTCGCCGGGTCGTCGGCGAGCGCCCGGAGGGCCTGTCGGGTCGAGCGGCCCCCCACCGCCGCCTTGAGGTCACGACCCCCCACTCCCAGGCAGTGGCTCAGCCCGACCCCGGCCGCGTCGAGCAGGCACATGACCTGCTGCGCGCCGGTGCCGGAGGCCGCGACCACACCCACCGAACCGGGCCGCACGACGTTCGCGAAGCCGAGCGCCACGCCACCCACGTGGGCGGTGCCGCAGTCGGGGCCCATGACGAGCACGTCGGCAGCTGCGGCGGCATCCTTGAGGCGCACCTCGTCGTCGACCGAGACGTTGTCGGAGAACAGCATCACGCTCAGGCCCGCCCCGATCGCGTCGAAGGCCTCCGTGACGGCGTGCTGGCCCGGCACCGAGACGACCGCCAGGTTCGCGCCGGCACGGGCAGCGGCCGACCCGAGCGTGCGGGGGGCCACCTCGTCGTCGCCACCGCTCGCCTCACCCGTGCCGCGCAGGGCGGCTAGGGCGTCGGCGACTGCGGCGAGCCCCGCATCCAGCCCGTCTGCGTCGTCGGTCCGCAGGGCCACGACGAGGTCGTTGGGACCGGCCTCCTCGGGAACGTCGAAACCCATGCCGCGCAGCACGTCGACGTTGAGCTCGGTCGCCATCGCCACCTGGGCCGCGGTGACGCCTGCCGTGCCGGCCACCGCGCGGGAGACCTGCATCAGGCTCACCGAGTCGTGGTAGGCGCCGCGACGAAGCTCGACGTGCGTCGTCATGCCGCGCTCCACCCGGTCGCTACCTCGAGTTGGGTGCCGAAGTGGCTGCCCTGGCGACCAGTTGAGCACCCAACTCCGGGGGTCAGGGCCTCCAGGGCAGCCCGGATGCCGGTCACGAGGTCGGCACCCGAGGTGTGGCCGATGGCGACCACGGCCGGGAGCGCGCGCGCCACGGCATCCGGGTCGTCTCGCACGGCCGCGTCGACGAGGGCGACCACGTCTGGGGCGGCATAACCGTCGGCGGCGGCGTCGAGCAGGGCGGCGGACACCGCCGTGGTGGCACCGAGGCGGAGCGCGCACGGCATCGGCGAGCCCTGTGCCGGTGCCCAGTGCGGAGGTCACGAGCAGGGCGCCGGCGAGCGCGTCGTCCCCCGACGGCGTGAGCCCGGGTCCGCGACCGACGAGTCCGGCGACCGCGTCCCCGAGTCGGGTGCCCAGGTGGCTGTCCGGGCGACCCGCTGAGCACCCACGGCTGGAGACGGCGGCCCGGATGCCGTCCGCGAGCCACCCGCTCTCCTCCCCCGCCCCGCCCAGCTCGAGCTGGGTGCTGAGGTGGCTGCCCCGGCGACCACCTGGGCACCCAACGCGTGGCAGCTGCGGGGCGGACGCGGGCGGGGCGCCAGGTGCGGGCGGCGACGACGTCGAGCCCGGGAAGGGCCACCCGCCCCTCGCCGACGAGCACCTCGTCGCCCGCGACGACCCCCCAGGACACGGACCCCGACGGCTCGGCGAGGCGCAACGCGGTCGGCAGCGGCACGGCATCCGAGGTGAGCACGGGAAGCACGCACCCGCCCACGTCGAGGTAGAGCGCGAACCGGTGCACTCCCACGACCCTCGCCGGGACGGCCGGCCCTCCGACGATGTCGGCGGACAGCGTCGAGACGGCCGCGGGCACGCTGCGCGACGGGGGCCGGTCCGATGCCATGGGGCCGACGCTATCGAGGGGTCTACAGTTGCCGGATGGTCATTGTTGCCAACGATCGACCCGGTGACGCACAGACCTTGCCATCGGACAGTGATACCGACGCGCGACCCACGGTCGACCTCGCCGCCCTGCCCACCGACCCGGTCGCGCGGGTTCGGGCGCTCGAGCTGATCGTCGACCAGCAGGCCGCGCTCCTCGACCGCGAGGACGAGGTGCACCGGGTGCTCGTGCGGATCGTGCTCGCCGGTGGCGCCCTCGCCGAGCTCGGCGACGCGGTGGCGGGATTCTTCGGGGGCGCTGCCGTCGTCACCACCACCGACGGACGGGTGCTCGCCATCTCCGGCGGCGACGTCGAGGTCGAGCGCACCCGCTCCCTCGACTGCTTCGACCGCACCGGTCGCCTGCTCGTCGAGAGCGAGCCCGTGGGCCCTCGAGACGCCGACTCACCGGGCAGCACGCGCGCCTTCGTCAAGATCGTCGCCGGCGCCTCCGACCACGGTCTGCTCGGGGCGTTCTCGCCCGAGCGCCCGCTCACCGCCGCCGACGTGCACCTGCTCGAGCGGGCTGCCACGGTCGCGGCGCTGGCCATCACGAAGGAGCAGGCCGTCGCGGCGGTGGAGGGCAAGTACCGCGCGGAGTTCCTGCGCGATGCCCTCGCCGGTCGGGCCGGCGACCCCGCAGACGCGGTCTCGCACGCGGCATCCCTGGGGTGGGACATCGCGCGGCCGATGGTCGTGGTCGTCGCCGAGACCGACGAGAACGACGAGGAGACCACCCGCTCACCCGACGAGGTGCGTTCGCTGCAGGAGCGGTTCGTGCGGGCCTGGGTGCAGGCGGTCCGCGCCCGCGACACCAGCGTGCCCGTGGCGGGCTTCAGCCAGGAGGTCGTCGCCCTCGTGCCCGTCGGCTCCGACGCCGAGCCGGATGCCGTGCTGCGCACCGTGGGCGAGATCGCCAAGGTGGTGCGCGGTGACGGCGGTGGCGGGCGCCGCACCTTCTCGACCGGCGTCTCGCGGCCGATCACCTCGGTGGCCGACCTGCCGGCTGCCTACGACGAGGCGCTCAAGGCCGTGCACGTCGGGCGGCAGATGCACGGCGAGTCGGCCCTCACCCACTTCGACGGGCTCGGCATCTACCGCCTGCTCGCGCTGATCCCCGACGGCGCCGACCTGCGCCGCTTCGTCGAGGAGTCGCTCGGTGAGCTCGCGACCGACGACTCCCCCGAGAACGCCGACCTGCGCCGCACCCTGTCCGTCCTCATCGACACCAACCTCAACGTCGCCGAGACCGCCCGGCAGCTGTTCTTCCACTACAACACGCTGCGCTACCGCATCGCCAAGCTCGAGCGGATGCTGGGACCGTTCACCTCCGACCCCCAGCTGCGGCTCACTCTCGCGCTGGCCCTGCGGATCCAGCAGATGCGCGGCATCTGAGGACGACGCCGGGTGGCACGCCGCCCCGGCCGGGCGCTCAGGAGGTCAGCGCCGACACCAGGGCGTCGGGGTCGGCCACCGTGAAGGTCGCACCGGGGTGGCGGAGGTGACCGGTGGGGTCGAGAACGGTGACCGGCTCGAGGAAGCGGACGCACACCCCCCGCTCGCCGTTGGTCGCGAAGGTGACCCCGTGGTCGGCCAGGGACAGGTGCGCCGGGCCTGCGGTGCGCAGGAAGGAGTAGCCACCGGTGGTGGTGACCTGCTCGATGTTGGACCTGGCCGTCTCGAGGGTCCAGAACCCGAAGCGCGCCCGCAGCGAGGTGTCGTCGACCTCCACCCAGGTCGTGGTGGGGAGCACGCCGAAGGGCAGGGCCGCGACCCGGTGCGCGGGTGCGAACGCGAACGAGAAGCGCTGGGTGGCCATGCCCCGACGCTACGTGCGACCGGGCCGGCCCGGGGCCTGCGGGACCGGCCGGCTCGTCAGCTCCGCACCGGAACCTTCAGGTTCGCGGGACAACGGTTCCGGTGCGAAGGTGAAGGTTCTGGGATCGGGCGAGAAAGTTGTGCCGAACGACCCGGCATCCGGCTGTCAACGATTGCTGAGGGTGTCGCCTGACGGGGTCACTACCGTCCGTGTATCACGGTGACGTGAGCCGCGTCACCGTCGACGCGGCCGACCCGCAACACCCCTAGAGAGGGCAACGCCATGGACCTGGGCTTGGGTTGGACGCTGAAGGGTGACGGGCGAACGCTCGGGCCCAACGAGGTCGTGGCGCCGGACGAGCGCCTCTCGTGGGGGAAGACCGTGGGCCTGGGCGCCCAGCACGTCGTCGCGATGTTCGGCGCGACGTTCGTCTTCCCGCTGGTCATGGGGCTCAACCCCCAGCTCGCGATCATGATGAGCGGCATCGCGACCATCGCGTTCCTGCTCATCGTGCAGGGCAAGGTGCCGAGCTACCTCGGCACGTCGGCCGCGTTCGTCGGTGGTGTCGCCGCGATCCGCGCCAACGGCGGCGACTCCGCCGAGGTCACCGGCGCGATCTTCGTCGCGGGCCTGGTGCTGCTGCTCATCGGCCTGCTGATCCACTTCCTCGGCTCGGCGGTGCTGCACAAGGTGCTGCCGCCGGTCGTCACCGGTGCCGTCGTCATGCTGATCGGCTTCAACCTGGCGCCGGTCGTCGCCGGCATCTACTGGCCCCAGGACCAGTGGGTCGCCCTGGCCACGATGACGTTCACGATCGTCGCGGCCGTCGCGTTCCGCGGGTTCATCAGCCGGATCGCGGTCTTCCTCGCGCTCATCTTCGGCACGGCGCTGTCCTGGCTGCTCGACAACACGGTCGGCCCGATCACCTCCGTGCTCGGCGGGGCCACCGAGGCCACGTCGCACCTGCGCTGGGACACCTCCCTCATCGGGCAGGCCTCGTGGTTCGGCTTCCCGTCGCAGACGGTCGTCGCCGCCGACGGCAAGGAGGTCGTCGGGTGGCACGCCCCCAGCTTCACCGTCACCGCCATCCTGCTCGTGCTGCCGGCCGTGATCGCGCTCGTCGCCGAGAACACCGGTCACGTCAAGGCGGTCGCCGAGATGACCGGCCACGACCTCGACCCGGTCATGGGCCGCGCCATCGCCGCCGACGGCTTCGGCACCATGCTCGCCACCTCGGTCGGCGGCTCGCCCACCACCACCTACGCCGAGAACATCGGTGTCATGGCGGCCACCCGGGTCTACTCCACGGCGGCCTACTACGTGGCGGCGGCCGTCGCGATCCTGTTCGGCCTCTCCCCCAAGTTCGGTGCCCTCGTGGCGTCGATCCCGGGTGGGGTGCTCGGCGGCATCACGGTCGTGCTCTACGGCATGATCGGCCTGCTCGGCGCGAAGATCTGGAAGGAGAACGGGGTCGACTTCGGCAACCCGATCAACCTCGTTCCGATCGCCGCCGGCATCATCATCGGCATCGGCAACGTCAAGGTCGACATCACCGAGGACTTCTCGCTCGAGGGCATCTCGCTCGGCACCATCGTCGCCATCGCGGGCTACCACCTGGCCCGGGCCATCGCCCCGGCGGAGCTGCGTGACCAGGCCGAGGGCACCGCGATCGCCGTGGGTGACCACGTCTACGGCGACAGCGACGGCGTCGACGACCTCTACCAGCAGGGCTACCCCGGCGCCCCGGGCGACCGCGAGCCCGACCGCGACCGGCGCCCCTGACACCGCGAGGCGCCGTCCGGCGACCAGCAGCACAGACCGCCCCGCCCGGGGGCAGCGACCTCCCGGGCGGGGCGGTGCCTTTCCCCAGGCCCTTCGAGCAGGCAGGATCGCCAAGGTGAAGCCCGCACCGTTCGTGCACCACGCACCCCGCACCGTCGACGAGACCGTCGCGGTGCTGGCCGAGGTCGGCCACGACGGCAAGGTGCTCGCCGGCGGGCAGAGCCTGATCCCCGTGCTCAACATGCGGCTGGCCAGCCCCGGCCACCTCGTCGACATCAACGGGGTCGCCGGGCTGGATGCCGTCGACGTCACCGACGCGTGGGTGCGGGTGGGCGCGCTCGTCCGGCACGCGGGGCTCGAGCGCGACGACACCGCCGATGCCGCGCTGCCGCTGCTGCGCCAGGCACTGCGCAACGTCGCCCACCCGGCGATCCGCAACCGCGGCACCACGGTCGGCTCGATCGCACACGCCGACCCGGCCGGCGAGATGCCCTCGGTGCTCGTGCTGACCGGCGGCGTCGTGGAGGCCGTCGGGTCGCAGGGCCGACGCGAGATCGCCGCGGCCGACTTCTTCGAGGGCCCGCTCGAGACCACGCTGCGCCACGACGAGCTCGTCGAGGGGGTGCGGTTCGGCCGCTTCGCGCCCGGCACCCGCACCGCGTTCCTGGAGTCCGCCCGCCGCCACGGCGACTACGCGATCGCCGGGGTGGCCGTGGCCCTCGAGGTCGACGACGACGGGGTGGTGTGCTCGGCCCGCGCCTCGTTCGTCTCGGTCACCCCCGTGCCGACGGTCCTCGACCTCTCCCCCGCCCTCACCGGCTCGGATGCCGGTGCGCCGCTGCCGCGCCCGGTCGCCGACGCCGTGGTCGAGCTGGTGCGGGCCCACGTGGAGCCAGACGCCGACATCCACGCGAGCGCCGACTACCGGCGGATGCTGGCCGCCGAGCTGACCCGGCGGGCCGTCACCACGGCCCTGGGCGCCGACCACGCCGAGGGGGCGGCATGAGCGAGGTGGGCGCGTCGGGCGAGGCGACCGCGGAGCCGCTGCACGGCATCCGGCTGAGGGTCAACGGCGTCGTGCGCTCGGCACAGGCACCGGCACGACGGCTGCTGTCCGACTTCCTGCGCCACGACCTGCGCCTCACCGGCACGCACGTCGGGTGCGAGCACGGCGTCTGCGGCGCGTGCACCGTGCTCGTCGACGGCCGGCCGATGCGGTCGTGCCTCATGTTCGCGGTGTCCGCCCAGGCGCACGAGATCACCACGGTCGAGGGCATCGGCAACGACCCCGAGGCGATGAGCCCGGTGCAGCAGGCGTTCGCCGAGTGCCACGGGCTGCAGTGCGGCTTCTGCACACCGGGGTTCATCACGACGATCACGGCCTACCTCGAGGACAACCCCGACCCGACGCCCGAGGAGGCGCGCGAGGCGATCTCGGGCAACCTGTGCCGGTGCACGGGGTACCAGAACATCGTCAAGGCCGTCGGCCGGGCCGCCGAGATCCGTCGCGAGGCGCTCGTGCAGCTGGTGGACCCCGCACCGGGCTACGAGGGTGGGGTGCAGCAGTGAGCACCCGGCAGTTCGGTGAGAAGGTGCAGCGCCGGGAGGACCCACGACTGCTCACCGGCAACGGCCGCTACCTCGACGACCTCGGGCACGACGCGCTGGCCGCCGCGTTCGTGCGCAGCCCGCACGCCCACGCGCGCGTCGTCGACGTCGACATCGACGACGCGTGGGAGGTCGACGGGGTCGAGGCGATCTACACCTGGGAGGACCTTCCCGGCCGGGTCGCCGAGCCGCTGCCGGTCCTCATCCCCCACCCCGCGCTCACCCACGCCCGCACCGGCTACTGCCTGGCCAAGGACGAGGTCAACCACGTGGGTGAGGCCGTGGTCATGGTGGTCGCCCGCGACCGGTACGTGGCCGAGGACGCCGCCCAGCGGATCCGGGTGACCTACGAGCAGCTGCCGGTCGTCGTCGGCATCGAGCGCTCGCGGGCCGGTGCCGCGCTGGTGCACCCCGACGTGCCCGACAACGTCAGTGCCCACCTGCTGCAGGAGGTCGGCGACCTCGAGGCCGCGATGGCCTCCGCCCCCAACCGGCTCACCCTCGACCTGTCCATCGAGCGCAGCGCCTGCACCCCGATGGAGGGCAAGGGGGTCTACGCCAAGTGGGACCTCGACGAGGGCTCGCTGCGCCTGTACTCGTCGACCCAGACCACCACCGGCGTCCGCGCCGCCGTGGCCGCCAAGCTCGGGATGCCGCTCGCGAAGGTCGAGTGCATCGCGCCCGACGTCGGTGGCGGCTTCGGGGTCAAGATCATGCACCCCTGGCCCGAGGAGGTGCTCGTCCCCTGGGCCGGCCGCAACCTGGGCCGCGACGTGAAGTGGACCGAGGACCGTCGCGAGCACTTCGTCTCCAGCGCGCACGAGCGGGGCCAGCTGCAGGAGGTCACCGTCGGCTTCGACGACGAGGGGCACCTGCTCGCCCTCGACGTGCGCTTCTGGCACGACAACGGCGCCTACACGCCCTACGGCATCATCGTGCCGATCATCACGGCCACCCAGCTGCTCGGGCCCTACAAGCCGGGCGCCTACCGGGTCGAGTTCTGGTCGCTCTACACCAACACCGTCCTCGTGACGCCGTACCGGGGTGCCGGCCGCCCGCAGGGCTGCTTCGCGATGGAGCGCACGATGGACGCGATCGCCGCGCACCTCGGCCTCGACCGCGCCGAGGTGCGCTCGCGCAACTTCATCCAGCCCGACGAGATGCCCTACGACCACGGGCTGATGTTCCAGGACGGGCGGCCGCTGAAGTACGACTCCGGCGACTTCCCGGCCTCCCTGGCCAAGCTCAAGGCGCTGGTCGGCTGGGACGACTTCGCCGCCTACCGCGCGGCGGCCGAGGCCGAGGGCAGGCGGGTCGGCATCGGCATCGGCACCTACGTCGAGGGCACCGGCGTCGGCCCGTACGAGGGCGGGCACGTGCACGTCGAGACGAGCGGCCGGGTCAACGTCGCCACCGGCCTGACCACCCAGGGTCAGGGGCACCAGACCGTGCTCGCCCAGATCGTCGCCGACGAGCTCGGGGTGCGCCTCGAGGACGTCCACGTCACCACGGGCGACACCCGCCGGATGCCGTACGCCGTGGGCACCTTCGCGTCGCGGGGCGCCGTGATGTCGGGCAACGCCGTGGCCCTCGCGGCCCGCGTGGTGCGCGCCAAGGCGCTGAAGATCGCGGCCGACGCCCTCGAGGTGTCGCCCGACGACCTCGAGATCGACGACGGCGTCATCTCGGTGAAGGGGGCACCCGGCACCTCGATCGCCCTGTCGACCGTCGCCGTGCTGTCGAACCCGCTGCGCTACGCCTTCGACCAGTCCGCGGCCGCCGCCACGCAGTTCGCCGGGACCTTCGACCCCGACAAGCCGCCGGTGGCCGACGACGAGGAGCCGGGGCTCGAGGGCAAGGACTTCTACTCCCCCACCCAGGCCACCTTCGCCAACGGCATGCACGCGGCGATCGTCGAGACCGACCCGGTCACCGCCGAGATCCGCATCCTGCGCTACTGCGTCGTGCACGACTGCGGGGTGATGATCAATCCCATGATCGTCGAGGGACAGGTGCACGGGGGTGTTGCCCAGGGAGTCGGCGGCGCGCTCTACGAGCGGATGGCCTACGACGAGTCGGGCCAGCTGCTCAACGCGTCGTTCATGGACTTCCTCATGCCCTACGCGTCCGAGGTGCCGCACATCGAGACCGACCACCTCGAGACGCCGAGCCCACTCAACCCGCTCGGCCTCAAGGGTGCCGGCGAGGCCGGCACCATCCCGGTGTCCGCCGTCATCGCCTCCGCCATCGAGGATGCCGAGGGCTTCCCGATCCGCTCGATGCCGATCAGCCCGGTCGAGCTCTGGGAGCTGCGCCAGCAGCATCCGGGCACCACCGACCCCGTTCCCGCGCAGGAAGGTTCGCGATGAAGATCTCCGGAAGCTCCACGCTCGACGCCCCGGTCGACAAGGTCTGGGAGGCGATCCAGGACCCGGCCGTGCTCGCCCGCTGCCTGCCCGGCTGCGAGTCGCTGGCCGTCATCGGCGACGACCGCTACGCCATGTCGCTCACCGCCGGTGTCGCCGCCATCAAGGGCACGTACGCCGGTGAGGTGTCGCTCTCCGACAAGGTCGCGCCCCACTCGCTCACGATGCGGGCGTCGGGCTCCGGCGCCCCCGGCACGATCGACGCCGACGTCAAGGTGCAGCTCGCGCCCTCGGCGGCCGGTGGCACCGACCTGTCCTACGACGCCGACGCCTCGGTGGGCGGGGCCATCGGCGGGGTCGGCCAGCGGATGCTCGTCGGGGTCAGCAGGAAGATGGCCGGCCAGTTCTTCACGGCCCTCGACCAGGACATCGCCGGCCCGCCGGACGGTGGGGACCTCGCCGGTGCCGTGGGAGCGGCCGCGGCGCCCGGAGCGCCCGGAGCGCCCGGCGGCGGCCCGGCATCCGGTGCGGTCTACCCCGGCCGTGCCGCCACGGCGAACGCCAACGCGACCCTCAACCTCGACAGCGCGGCCGGCTTCGGCGTCGGCGTGCTCGTCGGCGGCCTGCTCGCCCTGGCCGGCGTCGCGCTCGGCGCCCGGATCGGGCGTGGGTCCCACGGTCTGCGTGGGCGGCACTGATGCGTGCCTTCACCGCCGCCGCCGTCCAGGTCTCCCCCGTGCCCGGTCCCCTCACCGCCGAGTCGGTGGCGGCAAACCTCGACAAGCTCGTCGACTTCACCCGCAGGTGCGTCGACGCCACCGGTGCCGAGCTGGTCGTGCTGCCCGAGTCGGCGACCACGGGGTTCACCCCCGGCATCCCCACCGAGGAGCTCTGGGAGCTGGTCTCCGAGCTGCCCGGGCCGGTCATCGCCCCGTTGCGCGACGTCGCGGCCGAGCTCGGCGTGCACCTCGTGGCCGGCACCTACGAGCGCGGCCCGAGCCCGGCCGTCGTCTACAACTCCTCGGTGCTCATCGACCCGCGCGGCGAGCTGCTCGGCGTCTACCGCAAGACCCACCCGTTCTGCTCCGAGGCGGTGTCCGGCGGCGGCTGGGTCACCCCCGGTGACACCGTGACCGTGTGCGACACCGAGCTCGGCCGGATCGGCATGATCATCTGCTTCGACGGTGACTACCCCGAGCTGTCCCGGATCCAGGCGGTGCAGGGCGCCGAGGTCATCTGCCGGCCGTCCGCCCTGCTGCGCTCGGCCGACATCTGGGAGCTCACGTCGAGGGCCCGGGCCTACGACAACCACGTGTTCGTGGTCGGGGCGAACGCCGTCGGGTCGGACCCCGCGGGCGTCCTCTACTTCGGCAACTCGCACGTGGTCACGCCGATCGGGCACATCGTCGCCAAGGCGGCGACCCACGAGGGCTGGGTGTCGGCCCGGCTCGACCCCGCCGAGGCCCTCTCGGCGCTGACGCCCGGCTCGAACATCACCCAGGGCTTCGACCACCTGCGTGACCGCAACCTCGACCTGATCCGCAACCACCGCGCCGACCTCGAGGCCCCGGCGAAGTCGTCGTTCCCGCACGCCTGACCGTCCGAACCCCGGCCGCGGGCCGTCAGGCCGGGTTCGCGCCGCGCACCCACCAGGCCGTGGCCGTGAGGTCGAACGGGCCCGGCCCCACGCTCGCGGCGAGCTCGTCGCGCAGGGCGGCGCGACCGGCATCCGACAGGCCCGCGACGTAGACGCCCGCCGGGCCCTGGCCCGCGAGGAACGGCTCCCAGTAGTCGTCGAAGTCCTCGAACCGGGTCGACACCTCGACGCCGCCGTCCTCGACGTCCCTCACGCCGCAGCGTCGCCAGAGATCGGCGAGCCCGCCCGGGCGCCCGAGTGGCATGGTCGCCTCGTCCTGGCCCACGACCGAGGGGTCGAGCCGCCCCGCGGCGTCCCACAGCCGGCGGAGCATCTCCATCCGCCCGCCGTAGTCCCACACCGCGGCCGCCAGGACTCCCCCGGGTCGCACGACGCGACGCAGCTCGGCGACCGCCAGGTCGGCGTCGGGCACGAAGTTGAGGACGAGGAGCGCCAGCGCGGCGTCGACCGAGCCGTCGTCGAGCGGCAGCTGCTCGGCACCTCCCACCTCGAAGCGCACACGGGGCGCGAGGTCGGCGGCCCGCTCGCGTGCTGCCTCGACGAACGGCCTCGAGGGGTCGACCCCCACGACCTCGCAGGCCGGCCAGCGCTCGGCGACCGCACGGGTCAGGTTCCCCGTGCCCGAGCCGAGGTCGAGCACCCGCTGCGGGTCCGGCATCCCGACCGCGTCGAGGAACGCCGGTGCGAGCCGCACGCTCCACCGCCCCATGAACCGCTCGTAGGCCGCTGCGTCGCCGAACACCCGACCACGGTGGCACGTCCGCCCCGGCGGCGCACGCGGAGCCCGGTGCACGGGCGGGTGCTGCACCCCTGCGTGTCGACACCCGCCCGTCCCGGGCCCGGCACCCTCGAGGGGTGCCGGGCACGGACGACCCCCTGCAGGCCGTCACCACGGTGTTCGGAGTCGACCCCCGGAGCGGATTGGACCGGCTCGCCGGGTGGCGAGGTTGGCCGGGCGACCGGCGCCCCGTCGGCACAAACTGACGACGAATCCACTTCGACCGCCCGGTTGAATCGACGGCATGGCGCACGGACAACGGCGGATCAGGGTCGGGATCGACACCGGCGGCACCTTCACCGACGTCGTCGCGTTCGACGAGGACACCGGCGAGCTCGTGACGACCAAGACGCCGAGCACCCCCGCCAACCCGGCCGACGGCTTCATCGCCGGCATCGAGAAGATCCTCGGGGTGCTCGAGGCGACCGGCGACGACATCACCGCGGTCTGCCACGGCACGACGGTCGCCACCAACAAGCTGCTCGAGGGCAAGGTGGAGCGGCTCGGCTTCATCACCACCGAGGGCTACGAGTTCATGCTCGAGATCGCCCGGCAGGCCGTCCCCGACGGCTACGGCAACTCCTACTTCTGGGTGAAGCCGCCGCGGATCGTCGCCGCCGACCACGTGCGCACCGTCCGCGGGCGGATGGACTTCGAGGGCCACGAGCTGCGGCCGTTCGACGAGGCGGATGCCGTGGCCGCCGCGCGCTGGTTCCGTGACCGGGGCATCACCACGATCGGGGTCTGCTTCCTGCACTCCTACGCCAACGACGAGCACGAGCTCGCGATGCGCGAGGTGCTCCGCCGCGAGCACCCCGAGGCCGTGGTGTCGATCAGCACCGAGGTGCTGCGTGAGTACCGCGAGTACGAGCGGTCGATGACCACGCTCGTCGACGCCGCGGTCAAGCCCAACGTCAGCCGCTACGTCAGCAACATCCACACCCGGCTCGACGGCTTCACCGGAGGCCGGCCGATCCCCTTCTACGTGATGAAGTCCAACGGCGGCGTGCTCTCGGCCGACGAGGTCGTGCACCAGCCGATCACCACCGTGCTGTCCGGGCCGGCCGCGGGGGCCCTGGGCGCTGCGCTGATCGCCCGGCGGGCCGGCTTCGACAAGGTGCTGACCTGCGACGGCGGTGGCACCTCGACCGACGTGTCCGTCGTGCTCGACGGCGAGCCGACGCTGACCACCGAGGGCACGGTGGGCGCCTATCCCAGCAAGATCCCGATGATCGACGTCGTCACGGTGGGTGCGGGTGGGGGCTCGATCGCCTGGGTCACGCCCGAGGGCACCCTGAAGGTGGGGCCGCAGTCGGCCGGCGCCGACCCCGGCCCGCTCTGCTACGCCAAGGGCGGCACCGAGCCCACCATCACCGACGCCCACCTGGTGCTCGGCCGCATCCCCCCGCACCTGCTCGGCGGCGAGATCCCGCTCGACGTCGAGGCGGCGCGGCACGGCATCCGGTCCCTGGCTGCTCGGCTGGGCCTGGACGAGTCGCGGTGTGCCACCGGGGTCCTCGAGATCTCCGCCTGGAACCAGGCCAACGCCCTGCGCCAGGTCTCGGTCAAGCGCGGCCTCGACGTGCGCGACTTCATGCTGACGACGTTCGGCGGGTCGGGGTCCCTGCTGGCGTGCCGGCTCGTCGACATCCTCGATCTGGCCGGCGTGGTGGTGCCGCAGAACCCGGGCAACGTGTCGGCCTTCGGGCTGCTGACGGTCGACGTCAAGAACGACTACGTGCAGACCCACGTCGCCCGCCACGCGACGCTCGACCACGACGCCGTCGAGACGGTGTTCGACGCGCTGACCGCCCGGGCCACCGCCGCGCTCGACACCGAGGGGTTCCCGCGCGAGCAGCACGACCACGTGCGCACCGTCGACCTGCGCTACTTCGGGCAGGCCTACGAGGTGCGCGTACCGGCCGGACCGGGCCCGGTCGATGCCGGGTCGGCGGCCGCGGTGGCCGAGCGGTTCCACGACGAGCACCGCCAGCTCTACGGCTACGACTTCCGCGACGACCCGCGCCAGCAGGTCGAGTGGGTCAACCTGCGGGTCACCGGTGTCGGACCGATCACCCGGCCCGAGCTGCGCGAGATCCCTTCCCGCGCAGCGTCGGACGGAGCTCTGTCGCCGACGTCACGGCGCGAGGTCTGCTTCGACGCGGATGCCGGCTACGTCTCGACCGAGGTGTACTGGCGCCCGGACCTACGGGCCGGCGACACCTTCTCGGGCCCGGCGGTCGTCGAGGAGTTCGGCTCGACGGTGCCGGTGCACCCCGGCTTCGCCGTGCGCGTCGACGCGTTCGGCAACCTCGTCGTCACCAAGGAGTCGCAGTGAACAGCGCGGGCCTGCCCACGGCATACGAGCACGGCAACCGGCTGACGGCGCCCGGGAGCACGGTCGACCCGATCCTCGTCGAGATCGTCCAGGGCACCCTCGCCAGCGTCGAGATGGAGGTCGAGACCGCCATCGCCCGCACGTCGCGCTCGCCGATGATCCGCGACGCGCACGACTTCCGGGCCGGCATCCACGACCGCCAGCTGCGCAAGCTCACCGGGCGCTCGTACTCGGCCCTCGTGCACCCGATCGTGCGTGACTTCCCGCTCGCCGGGATGCGCGAGGGCGACGTGTTCTTCCACAACGACGTCTACGAGTCGGAGGGCGGCATCGGCCACCTGCCCGACCTGTGCGTGACGGTGCCGGTCTTCCACGAGGGCGAGGTGGTGGCCTTCGTGCAGGCGTTCGGCCACCACGACGACATCGGTGGCGCCGTGCCCGGCTCGATGCCGAGCAACGCCCGCACCGTGTTCGAGGAGGGGCTGTCCGTCCCGCCGATCAAGCTGTGGGACGCGGGGGTGCCCAACCTGGCCGCCCTGCGGATCATGACCCGCAACAGCCGGATGCCGGACAGCCTCGCCGCCGACCTCGACGCCGAGTGCTCCGCCTGCCTGATGGGGGCGCGTCGGCTCGCGGAGCTGTTCGCGCGCTACGGCCGGGACACGATCGAGACCGCGTTCGACGCCATCCTCGACGCGACCACAGAGACCTACCGGCGCGAGATCCTCGACAAGATCCCCGACGGGACCTACGTGTGGGAGGACTACGCCGAGCACGACGGCGTCGACGAGCCGCGGCTGCACACCCAGCGGATCACCCTGACCAAGACCTCGACCGGCGGACCCGGCCCCGGCGACGGCGGCCCGAAGCTCCTCATCGACTTCACCGGTACGGGGCCGCAGGCGAAAGGGCCGATCAACCACTGCGGCGACTACGTCGGCGGCAACTTCCTCAAGAAGTGGCTCGCGCCGATCCTGCGCAACCTCGCCGACACCCCGGAGCGGATGGCCGAGCTCGACGTCAACGAGGGCGTCGTGCCGTTGATCGAGATGCGCTTCCCGGAGAAGGGCACCCTGCTGACGCCGATCTACCCGGCGCCGACCAACGCCCGCACGTTCGTCATCCTGCGGCTGCTCGGCGTGCTCGCCGGGGTGGTCGCGAAGGCGGTCGACGGCCGGATGCCGGCCGACCAGGAGACGATCCGCTACACCGGCGTCTACGGCAAGGACCGCGACGGCAACGACTACCTGATGCGCGAGGTGCTCGGCGGCGGCTCCGGAGGGCGCTACTACGCCGACGGTGAGGACACCATCCACGTCGTGCCCGACTCGCGGAACCTGCCGACCGAGTTCACCGAGAGCCGCTTCCCGTTCGTCGTGGAGCGGCTGGGGCTGGCGGTCGACTCCGGCGGTGCCGGGCGGCACCGGGGCGGGCTGGGTTACGAGAAGCAGATCCGGATGCTGCGCGACGCGGCCTTCATGTCGATCGCCGACCGCTCGATCCTCGCCTGCTGGGGCGTCAAGGGCGGTCGGGCCGGGCAGCCGTTCGAGGTGACCGTCGACCTCGGCGGGCCGGACGAGCGGGTGGTCGACGCCCTCGCCGACGCCGAGCCGGTGCTGGCGGGGCAGGTGATCCGCATCCGCACGACGGGCGGTGGCGGCTGGGGCGACCCGCTCGAGCGTCCCTACGACGAGGTGGAGCGCGACCTGAGGTGGGGCAAGGTGTCGTTCGACGGCGCCCGCCGCGACTACGGCGTCGTCGCCTCGGGCGACAGGGACGAGCCGGCGGTCGACGTGGCCGCCTCCGACGCGCTGCGCGCGGAGCGCGTGTCGGCTCGGGGTGCGGACCAGCCGTTCTTCGACCGCGGGCCGGGGTACGCCGCCCTGTCCGGTGGTGCGAGCTCGGCCGACGTCGACTGGGTCTGACCATGGACACCGATCCCCGGCCGGTGCTCGTGGTCGGAGCGACGGGGAAGACCGGACGTGCCGTGGCCGCCGCGTTGACCGCTCGCGGGGTGGCCGTGCGCGCTTCGGTGCGCGCCGGCCGCGAGTCCGGCGCCCCGGCCGGGACGACGCCGGTGACCGTCGACCTGGCGACCGGGCTGGGTCTGGAGGAGGCCCTCTCCGGCGCACGAGCGGCATACCACCTGGCTCCCAACATGCACCCGGACGAGCTCGGGATGGCCCGCCGGGTCGCGGACGCGGCCGCAAACACGGGTCTGGAGCGGCTGGTGTTCCACTCCGTGCTGCACCCCGACGACGCCCGGATGCCGCACCACCTGCGCAAGGCCGAGGCGGAGGTGCTGCTGCGCGACGCGCTCGGTGAGCGGGTGACGGTGCTGCGGCCCGCGGCATACCACCAGAACCTCGTCGACCAGGCGCACGCGGGGCTGCTTCAGGTGCCGTACTCGCTCGACGCGCCCTTCACGAACGTCGACCTCGAGGACGTCGCCGAGGTCGCCGCGGACGCCCTCTGCGGTGGCCACGCGGGGCTGACCCTCGACCTCGCCGGGCCGGAGGTGCTGACGACCCGGCAGCTGACCGAGGAGGCCGCGGTCGCGCTGGGGCGGCCGGTGAGCGACAGCCGGATGCCGCTGGAGGACTGGGTGGCCGGGCCCGGGGCGTCGCTGGCCGAGCAGGTGCGGGACGACCTCGTGGCGATGTTCGTGGCGTACGACGAGAGCGGGCTGGTCGGCGACCCCACGGTGCTGCCAGGGCTGCTGGGACGGCCGTCGACGACGTGGGCGACTCGCGTGGCCCGAGGCGCGGGCGGGCACTGAGCGCGTCGCCCGCGACAGCGTCGGGTGAGGCACGTGGGACGCGAGCTGCGTGGCGCGAGGGGCGTGAAGTAGGCCCTGACCGCCCGCCAGGAAGTCGTGTCGCCGCCCTAGTGGATGCTCGCCACCAGCGAGCAACTTTCAAAGTTGCTCTCCGTTGGCGAGCAACTTCGAGTCTTGCTCGCTCCTGACGCGCAAACACCCGGCTTGCTCGCCTTGGACGAGCAACTTTGAAAGTTGCTCGCTGGTGGGGTGCATCCAATAGCGCGCGAAACAGACATGTCGCTGCCGCCGCCGAGGCGTCCAGCGCGCCCACCACCGCCGCCCCCGGCACCGCTGCCCTCCCTCACCCCACGGGCAACGCTCCCGGTCCGCAGCGCCAGGCCCCCCAGACCCCGTCCGGCGGCGAAACCACCTCGACCACCGACGGACCTCGCCGCCATACTTGCGCCGGGGCACGCACGGGCGGGCGGCCCCGGAGAGGGAGCCCCGCGATGGACGTCAGCACCTTCTACGCGCTGTTCTCGGCCACCTGCTTCACCCTGACCGGCCTGTGGTGGAGCGTCGTCGAGAAGCACCGGAACTGGCTGAGCGACCCCGGCATGCGGCGCCGCGTCGGCTCGGTCTACCTCGCCTTCCTCCTTCCAGCGCTCATGGGCCTGTTCGCGCAGATCGGTGGCAGCGAGAGCCCGGCGTTCTGGCGGGTCAGCTTCGTCGTCATCGCCGTGATCGGCTGCGTGTCGACCGTGACGCTGCTGCGCAGGGCCCGCGCCGCCGAGGGCGCCGGCCCGTTCGCGCGCTACTGGTGGGCCGCGGCGGTCGTCTACGCGGTCGTGGCGGTGCTCGGCGTCGCTCCCGAGATCGCCCGCTCGATCGGGATCACCCCACTGCAGGCCGAGGCGACCATGCTCGTCCTCCTCGTGGCCCTCGCCCACGCCCTGGTCTGGGAGTTCATGACGCACGAGGGGCACGCAGACCCCACCTGAGCCGTCGCCGTGGCTAGCGTGGAGCAATGGCGGAGTACGAGGTCAACGAGGCCGGGGTCGCCCACGTGCGCGACCTCATCGACAAGCACCAGTACGTGCTCGACAGCAACTGGGGCGACGTCCAGCCCGACGCCGAGGCCGAGAACGCCTTCCTCGAAAAGCACTCGTGGGACGACTACGCGGCCTGGCACCTCGGCCTCACCGTGGGCGCCACCGACGAGACCAAGGCGCGCTACGCCTTCGTGGCCGGCGACCTGCGCCGGGTGCACCGCAGCGCCCTGATCGCCTGCGTCTACCGGGCCGGCGAGTGGCGGCACAAGAAGGTCGAGCTGGCCGCCCACGACCTGCTCCAGCACCTCGACGCCACCAGCGGCACCGCCTGACCGCTGGCACAACCTGACAGCGGCCGTGCGGCAATGCCGGTCCGCCCTGCCGAACGACACCGGATGCCGCGTGGCTAGGTTGACCGCATACGTCACCTCCCACCACGCCAGGAGCGCACCGTGAGCGGACCCCTCGACGACGTCGTCGTCATCGACCTCACCCGTGCGCTCGCAGGGCCCCACTGCGGGATGATGCTCGCGGACATGGGCGCCCGCGTCATCAAGGTCGAGAGCCCCGGGAACGGGGACGAGTCGCGCGGCTGGGGGCCGCCGTTCGTCGGGCCGGACGACGACCCGGTGTCGACCTACTTCCTGTCGTGCAACCGCAACAAGGAGTCGGTGACCCTCGACCTGAAGTCCGACGACGGGCGCGACGTGCTGACCCGGCTCGTCACCCACGCCGACGTGCTGCTCGAGAACTTCCGCCCCGGGGTGCTCGACCGGCTCGGGTTCGGCGTCGAGCGGTTGCACGAGCTCAACCCCGGCCTGGTGCTGCTCTCCATCAGCGGGTTCGGACACGACGGCCCCGAGGGCGCCCGGGCCGGCTACGACCAGATCGCGCAGGGCGAGGGCGGGCTGATGTCGCTCACCGGCGCGGATGCCGAGCACCCCCAGCGCGTCGGGGTGCCGATCGGCGACCTGCTGGCGGGCATGTACGGCGCCTACGGCGTGGTCGCGGCCCTCCACGAGCGCAACCGCACCGGGAAGGGCCGGGTGGTGCGCACGTCGCTGCTGGCGTCGATCGTCGGGGTGCACGCCTTCCAGGGCACGCGGTACACCGTCGCGGGCGAGGTCGGCCACGCCGGTGGCAACCACCACCCGTCGATCTGCCCCTACGGCCTGTTCACCTGCGCCGACGGGATGATCCAGCTGTCCTGCGGCAGCGAGGGGCTCTGGCGCAAGCTCGCCGAGGGCTTCGGCCTCGACCCGCTCGCGCCCGGCTTCGCCACCAACCGCGAGCGGGTCGGCAACCGGGACGCGGTGATCGAGACACTCAACGCGGCCTTCGCCGACATCCCGCACGCCGAGCTGATGGCGCGGCTGGCCGAGATCGGCATCCCTGCGGGTGAGGTGCGCACCCTCGACCGGGTCTACGACTGGGACCAGACCCGCAGCCAGGGCCTCGTCATCGACGTCGAGCACCCGGTGCTCGGCCACATCGAGATCCCGGGGCCGCCGATCCGGTTCGACGACAACGCGTTCGCCGGTGGGCGCAGCGAGCACCTGCACCCGCCGCTGCTCGGCGAGCACAACGAGAGCGTGCGGGCCTGGCTCGACGCCCTCGACACCGACGCCGCCGGCTCGGCCAACCCGGCAGACGGGCCCTGACGCACAGTTGCCAACCGCCACGGTGGCGTTGGGCAGGTCCTGACAACGCCCCTGCGGGACACGGCTCCTAGGGTCGAGATCCGGGCACCAGCGCCCGGCCGGACGGCGAGCGAGGAGGTCCTGACGTGCGGGTCCTGCTCGCCCTGGGCGGCAACGCGATGACCGCCCCCGACGGCAGCGCCACCCCGGCCGCACAGATCGAGGCGGTCGGCGTCGCGATGCGGTCCGCGGCGGGACTGGTCGCCCGCGGCCACGAGCTGGTCGTCACCCACGGCAACGGCCCGCAGGTCGGCAACATCCTGGTCAAGAACGAGCTCGCCGCCCACGTCGTGCCCCCGGTCCCCCTCGACTGGTGCGGCGCCCAGACCCAGGGGACGCTCGGCTTCACGATCATGAACGCCCTCGACGACGCGCTGCGAGACCTCGGTCTCGACACTCCCGTGGCTGCCCTCGTCACCCGCACCCTCGTCGACCGCGACGACCAGGGCTTCACCCACCCGAGCAAGCCGATCGGGCGCTACCTCCCGCGCGAGCAGGCGCAGACCCTCATCGACCACGGGCAGGTGTGGCAGGACCGCGGCGAGAAGGGCTGGCGCCGGGTGGTCGCCTCGCCCGAGCCGCTCCAGGTGCTCGACGTCGGCCCGGCTCGGGTGCTCGTCGAGAGCGGCCACGTCGTCGTCGCGGCCGGGGGCGGCGGCATCCCGGTGGTCCGAGAGGCCGACGGGCGGCTGCGGGGCGTCGAGGCCGTCATCGACAAGGACCTCACCGCCGCCCTCCTCGCCCGCACCCTCGCGGCCGACGTGCTCGTCATCGCCACCGACGTCGACCACGCGTCGCTCGACTGGGGCACCGACACGCAGCGCGAGCTCGGCCGGGTGACGCTCACCGAGATGCGTCGGTACGCCGACGACGGCCAGTTCGCGGCCGGCTCGATGGGCCCCAAGGTCGACGCGGCGGTGCGCTTCGTCGCCGGTGGCGGTCCGCGCAGCGTCATCACCTCACTGACCCACATCACCGATGCCGTCGAGGGCGGCTTCGGCACCGTCATCGAACCCGGCTGAGCCCCTGAACCGCTCTGCACCAAGGAAGGAACGCACCGTGCCCGACGCCATCGAGGTCCGCAAGGTCCCCCTGCACACCGTGTCCGACGCCTCCGAGCTCGGGACGCTCATCGACGACGGCGTGATCGACGCCGACCGGGTGATCGCCGTCATCGGCAAGACCGAGGGCAACGGCGGGGTCAACGACTACACCCGGATCATCGCCGACCGAGCCTTCCGCGAGATCCTCGTCGAGAAGGGCGCCGACCCGGCCAAGGTCAAGGAGGTGCCGATCGTCTGGTCCGGCGGCACCGACGGGGTGATCAGCCCGCACGCCACGATCTTCGCCACCGTCCCGGCCGAGCGCGCCGAGCAGACCGACGAGCCGCGGCTGACCGTCGGGTTCGCGATGAGCGAGCACCTGCTGCCCGAGGAGATCGGCTACACGCCGATGATCGAGAAGGTCGCTGCCGCGGTGCGGGTCGCCATGGAGCGGGCCGGCATCACCGACCCGGCCGACGTGCACTACGTGCAGACCAAGACGCCGCTGCTCACCATCCACACCATCCGCGACGCGAAGTCGCGCGGGAGGACCGTGTGGACCGAGCACACCCACGAGTCGATGGACCTCTCCAACGGCTGCACGGCGCTGGGCATCGCGGTGGCGCTCGGCGAGATCGAGATGCCCACCGACGCCGACGTCATGCACGACCGCTCCCTCTACTCGTCGGTCGCGTCCTGCTCCTCCGGCGTCGAGCTCGACCAGGCGCAGGTCGTCGTTGTCGGCAACGCGCGGGGCATCGGCGGGCGCTACCGGATCGGCCACTCGGTGATGCAGGACGCCCTCGACCAGGACGGCATCTGGGCCGCCATCAGGGATGCCGGTCTCGACCTGCCCGACCGCCCGCACCGCAGCGACCTCGACGGGCGGCTGGTCAACGTCTTCCTCAAGTGCGAGGCCTCGCTCGACGGACAGGTGGCCGGGCGGCGCAACGCGATGCTCGACGACTCCGACGTGCACTGGCACCGCCAGATCAAGTCGTGCGTCGGTGGCGTCACGGCCTCGGTGACCGGCGACCCGGCGGTGTTCGTGTCGGTGTCGGCCGCCCACCAGGGCCCCGACGGCGGCGGTCCGGTGGCGGCGATCGTCGACCTCGGCGCCGGTGAGCCGACGGGCTACCGGCCCCCGAGCCGCTGAGCCCGCGTCGACGAGTAGAGAACACGCCGCGGGCGCTTCCCGGGCGCGGCGTGTTCTCTACTCTCGACCGGCACACTGGGGCGCATGCCGACGACCCGCCGCCTCGATGGCCTCGACGCCGCCCGGGGACTCGCGGTCGTGTCGATGCTCGTCGCGCACCTGTGCCCGGTGGGCGGCGTGTTCGACGTCTCGGAGTACCTCACCGCCCCGCTGTTCGCCGTGATCATCGGCATCTCGATGGGCGTGCAGCTGAGCGAGCGACGTCCCTTGGCCCTGGAGTTCCTGCGCGACAACCTCCAGCGCGGGCTGGTCCTCATCGTGCTGGGGGTGCTGCTCCAGGCGCTCTACGACCAGATCCTCGTGGTGCTGCCCTTCCTCGGCGTGCTCGTCATCGTGCTCGCCCCGCTGGCCCTGCTCCTGCACCGGCTCCCGGTGCTCACGCTCGGCATCGCCGGCGCCCTGGCCGTGGTCGGGCCGGTCGTCGTCGACCGCACCCGGGAGGCGACGTCCGCCACCTGGCCGGACTGGGGCCACGACCTCGTCTCGTGGGTGGCCACCGGCGAGTCCTACCGCCTGATCTCGTTCCTGCCGATGGCCCTGGGCGGGCTGGCCCTGGCCACCGTGCTTCGTCGTGCGGCCCGGCCGCCCGAGGGCTACGTCGTCGCCGGGGCGCTCCTGGCGCTGAGCGTCGCGGCGTACGCCCTCGGCCGGGGCACCGTCGACGGAGCGGCTGCCTACTCCGGGACGACCGCCGAGGTGGTCGGCGCCACGTTCCTGGCCTGTGCCACCGTGGTCGCCAGCTTCCTGGCCGTCGAGCTGCTGCGCCGGTTCGGAGCAGGCGGCGTGCTCGCACCGCTGCTGTCGACCGGCCGGCTGGCCCTGACTGCGTACACGCTGCAGATCCTGTTCCTCGCCGCGATCCAGCTGGCCGGCCCGCGCGACGACGACACGTGGCTCATCCTGGTCGCGACCACGGTCGTCGTCGTGGGTGGCTGCTGGGTGCTCGAGCGCCGGTTCGGCACCGGACCCCTCGAGTGGGGCCTCCACAAGCTCCGGCCGCCGCCGCAACCGCACGGACGCCACGAGGCGACCACGACGGGCGACGCGGACAGCGACTGACCGTGCGTGACGGCATCCGGGATGCCGTCCGGCTCAGTGCGCGAAGTGGCGGGTGCCGGTGAAGTACATGGTGACGCCGGCCGCCTGCGCGGCGTCGACGACCTCGGCGTCGCGCATCGAGCCTCCGGGGGCCACGACCGCGCGGACACCGGCGTCGAGCAGCACCTGCAGGCCGTCGGCGAACGGGAAGAACGCGTCGGAGGCCGCGACGGCGCCGCGCGCGCGATCGGCACCGGCGCGCGACACGGCGAGGTGGCAGGAGTCGACCCGGTTGACCTGACCCATGCCGATGCCCACCGAGGCGCCGTCGCGGGCGAGCAGGATGGCGTTGGACTTGACCGCACGGATCGCCCGCCAGGCGAACTGCAGGTCGGCGAGCACGGCCTCGTCCGCCGGGTCGCCGCTCACGAGGCGCCAGGTGGCGGCGTCGTCGCCACCGATGATCGTGCCGCTGTCGTCGACCACCTCGGCGTCGACCGCGTCGCGCTGCTGCATGAGCAGGCCGCCGCCGATCGGTCGCACCTCGGCCCCGGTGCGCACCGGGGCGGCGCACTCCAGCAGGCGGATGTTCTTCTTCGCGGTCAGCACCTCGAGGGCGTCGGCGTCGAACGACGGCGCGACGACCACCTCGGTGAAGATGTCCGCGACGGTGCGCGCCATGTCGGCGGTCACCGGGCGGTTGGTGGCGATGATGCCGCCGAAGGCCGAGACCGGGTCGCACTCGTGGGCCTTGCGGTGGGCGTCGGCGACGTCGGTGCCGACCGCGATGCCGCACGGGTTGGCGTGCTTGATGACGGCCACGGTCGGCTGGTCGCCGTGGTCGTGGGCGGCCCTCACGGCGGCGTCGGCGTCGACGTAGTTGTTGTACGACATCTCCTTACCGTGCAGCTGGTGGGCCTGGGCCAGGGCCGGCCGGGGCTGGAATCCGTTGGTGTAGAGCGCGGCGTGCTGGTGCGGGTTCTCGCCGTAGCGCAGGACGGTGGCGCGGTCCCAGGTGGCTCCCACCCAGGCGGGGAAGCCGGTGCCGTCGGAGCTGTCGGTGTAGGCGTTGCCCATCCACGACGCCACGTGCACGTCGTAGGTCGCGGTGTGCACGAAGGCCTGCGCCGCGAGCCGCTTGCGCTGCTCGAGGGTGAAGCCGCCGCCGCGCACGGCATCCAGCACGTCGGCGTAGGTCGACGGGTCGGTGACCACGGCGACGCTCGGGTGGTTCTTGGCTGCCGCGCGCACCATCGAGGGGCCGCCGATGTCGATCTGCTCGACGCACTCGTCGGGGCTGGCCCCCGAGGCGACGGTGGCGGCGAACGGGTAGAGGTTGACCACGACCAGCTCGAAGGGCTCGACCCCGAGGTCGGCCAGCTGGGCGACGTGGTCGGGCTTGCGGGTGTCGGCGAGGATGCCGGCGTGCACGCGCGGGTGCAGCGTCTTGACCCGGCCCTCGAGGCACTCGGGGAAGCCGGTGAGGTCCTCGACCTTGGTCACCGGCAGGCCGAGCGACTCGATGAGGGCGGCCGAGCCGCCGGTGGAGACGAGCGCGACACCGGCCTCGTGCAGGCCGCGGACGAGGTCGTCGAGGCCGGTCTTGTCGAAGACGGAGACGAGGGCGCGGCGGACGGGTCGGACGTCCTGCGACGGGCCGGGGCTGGAGACGGCGGCGGACATTCGAGGGCTCCTTGCGGGGTCGGGTCGGGAAGCTCCGGGGCACCCAGGCGGGCGATGCCCCGACGGAAGACTTCCCGGTGGTGACCCACCCTCGCCAGTCGTCGGGCCAGAGTCTAGTGGCGCCGCGCGAGCGGTCCGGCACCCGAGGTGGTGCGCGGGTGCTCCGCACCGGAACCTTCACCTTCGCGGGACAACGGTTGTGGTGCGAACCTGAAGGTTCCGGGATCGGGCGGGAAAGTTGGGACGCGGGTCAGGTCGCGTAGGGGGACGGGGGCAGGGGGTCCGGCCAGCTGCCACCGAGCACCCGGTCGACGTCGAGCACCACGACCACGCGCTCGGGGTTGGGTCGGGGCTGCCGGTAGCGCACGGCATACCGCTGCTCGGCGTCGTGCACCGCGTCGGCGTCCTCGAGCACACGGGTGGTCCCCTCGAGGGTGAGCCAGCGCCGGCCGTCGACCTGGGTCAGCGACGCACGTCGCCCCGCCCGGGCCTGCACCACCTTGGCGCTGCCCCGGCTCGAGATGACCCGCGCCACGAGCGCCTCGTCATCCCACGTGAAGCCGACCGGCACGGCGTGCGGCGAGCCGTCACGACGCAGCGTCGTGAAGGTGGCCAGGTGCCGCTCGGCCAGGAATGCGATGGATGCCGGCGTCAGCTCGGCGGGATCGGTGGCCACGGCGCGAGTGTGTCACCTCGCGGGGCCGCCGCTTGCGGGGCCGCCGCCCGCCTGAGCCGGCGCTACTGCCAGGAGCGGTCTGCGGCGAGCCCGCGCACGACCTCGACGAGCATCGCGCGCTCGACGACCTTGATCCGCTCGTGCAGCGACTCGACGGTGTCGTCGGCCTCGACGCGCACGGCCCGCTGTTCGATGATCGGGCCGGTGTCGACCCCCGCGTCGACCCAGTGGCAGGTGCACCCGGTGACCTTGACGCCGTGCTCCATGGCGTCGCGCACCCCGTGCGCCCCCGGGAAGCTGGGCAGCAGCGCGGGATGGGTGTTGATCACCCGGTGGGCGCCGAGCACGGCCGGCCCGAGCACCTTCATGAACCCGGCGGAGACGACGAGGTCGGGCCCCGGCTCGGCGACCAGCCGCTCGAGGTCGAGGTCCCAGTCGGCGCGGGTCACGTAGTCGGGCACCCGGCAGGAGAACGTCGGGATGCCGGCCCGCTCGGCCCGGTCGGCACCGCCCGTGCCGTCGCGGTCGGCCCCGACCGCGAGCACCCGGAACGGGGTGTCTGCCTCGGCGGAGGCGTCGATGAGGGCCTGCAGGTTGCTGCCCGACCCCGAGACCAGCACGACGAGGCCGAGCGGGGTGCTGGCACTCACCGGCGCAGCCTCCAGGCGTCGCGGACCACCACGACGAACGCCCCGAGGCCCAGCTCGAGCAGCAGCGCGAGGAAGAGCCGAGCGGTGGGGGCACCGACGGCCGAGAGCCGGAACTGGCCGAGCGAGCCGCCGGCCACCAGGTCGAGCACCGCGAGCGCCAGCGCCGTGACGGTGCACGCCGCCAGCGCGACGGCCAGCTTGGTGCGCAACCGCGACAGCCGTGCGACCTGCGCGAGGGCACGCCGCGCCACGAACGCACCGACGGCGACGACGACGAGCACCGACAGGGCCGTGAACCACGGGAAGGCACCGGGCTGCGGCAACGCCGCGAGCACGGGCACCATCGGCAGCAGGCCGCCCTTCGACCCGGACCAGGTGACGGAGCCACCCTCGACCACCCGGAAACCGGGACCGGCGAGGAAGGACACCGCCCACAGCGCGAGGTTGGGCAGCGACGCGACCTGGGCCAGCGCGAGGACGACGCCACCGAGGCCGCCGGCCGCGACAGCGGTGGAGATGGTCGAGACCTCGTTCCAGGACAGCGCGACCAGCACCAGGACGACCACCGTGCCGATGGCGAGGAGCACGGCGGCCCCCGCGAGGCCGGGGCGCACGGCACGGCGCACGCTGTCGGGGAGCCACGCGAGCCCCAGCCGGCGCCCGAGCACGTCGGGGTCGTCGCGGGCCACCGGGCGCAGGGCGAGGGTGAGGGCCAGCACCGGCACGACCAGCAGCGGCACGACGAGGGAGAAGGGGGTGGCCCGGAACGGCCCGGCGAGGGTGAGGGCGACCGCCCCGGCGACGGCGACGGCGTACCCGGCCCACCAGGCACCGAGCGCAGCGGCGAGCGGACGCGGCACCATGCCCTGCCAGATCTCGCCGTCGGTCGAGACGTCGACCATCGCCTCGCGGGCGCCGAGCCACGCGACCCCGACCAGCAGGGCCAGCCCGAGCAGCGGCACCAGCGACACGGTGAACCCACCGACCGCCAGGTGCGCTCCGGAGGTGAGCAGCCAGAGGGCGGCCCCGGTACCGGCGGCCTGCCAGCCGTCACCGGTGGCCAGCGGCTCGACCAGCCACGCCAGCATCACCGGCGCCAGCACCACGACCAGCGAGGTCACGCCCGTGAGCAGCCCCACGAGGCCGGCCCGCCACCACCCGGCGCCGCCACCACCCCCGACGACATCTCGGGCGCGTCCTCCGCCGAGGCGTCATCGGAACCCGGCAGGGCAGAACGGATCCGGTCGCTGACACTCATCCCGCCCAGTCTGCGGGACAACCCCCCGAACCCGGCCGAGCAACGCCGATGGCCCCCGACTCCGACCTGACTTCTTGCGAAATACCCACCTCATCAGGGCTCAGGAGGCCCCGCTGAGGTGGGGAAATCGCAATATGTCGGGGGAAGACGGTGAGTCAGAAGCTGCAGCGGACCGCGGACGGACCGCGGAGCCGGAGACGGGCTGGTCGCAGAGGTCTAGGCGGACAGGCCCTGCATGATCTCGCGCATCAGGTCGGCGGTCTCGGACGGCGTCTTCCCGACCTTGACCCCGGCGGCCTCGAGGGCCTCCTTCTTCGCCTGCGCCGTGCCCGAGGAACCCGACACGATGGCGCCGGCGTGGCCCATCGTCTTGCCCTCCGGCGCGGTGAACCCGGCGACGTAGCCGACGACCGGCTTGGTGACGTGGTCCTTGATGTAGGCCGCGGCCCGCTCCTCGGCGTCACCACCGATCTCGCCGATCATCACGATGGCGTCGGTGTCGGGGTCGTTCTGGAACGCCTCGAGGCAGTCGATGTGCGTGGTGCCGATGATCGGGTCGCCACCGATGCCGACACCGGTGGAGAAGCCGAAGTCACGCAGCTCGTACATCATCTGGTAGGTCAGCGTGCCCGACTTCGACACCAGGCCGATCCGGCCCGTGCCGGAGATGTCGGCGGGGATGATGCCGGCGTTCGAGGCACCGGGGCTGATCAGGCCCGGGCAGTTCGGGCCGATGATCCGCGTCGTGCCCTTCTCCTTGGCGTAGTTGTGGAACTCCGCGGTGTCGCGCACGGCGACGCCCTCGGTGATGACCACGGCGAGCGGGATGCCGGCGTCGATCGCCTCGGTCGCGGCGGCCTTGGTGAAGGCAGCCGGAACGAAGATCACGCTGACGTCGGCCCCGGTGGCCTCGATCGCCTCGGCGACGGTGCCGAACACGGGCACGGACACGCCGTCCTCGAACTCGACGGTGGTGCCGGCCTTGCGGGGGTTGACGCCCCCGACGATCGCGGTGCCGGAGCGCAGCATCCGCTGGGTGTGCTTCATGCCCTCGGAGCCGGTCATGCCCTGGACGATGACCTTGGAGTCTGCGGTGAGGAAGATGGCCATGGGTGTCGTTGTCTCTCTTCGCGCTCGGGGGTCAGTTCTTCGAGGCCAGCTCGGCGGCCCTGCGGGCGGCGCCGTCCATGGTCTCCTCGATGATCACGCGGGGGTGGTTGCGCTCGAGCAGGATGCGCCGCCCCTCCTCCACGTTGTTGCCGTCGAGGCGCACGACCAGCGGGCGGTCCTCCTCCTCGCCGAGCGAGTCGAGCGCGCCGACGATGCCGTTGGCCACCGCGTCGCACGCGGTGATGCCGCCGAAGACGTTGACGAACACGCTCTTGACCTGCGGGTCGCTCAGGATGATGTGCAGCCCGTTGGCCATCACCTCGGCGCTCGCGCCACCACCGATGTCGAGGAAGTTGGCGGGCTTCTGGCCGCCGAACTCCTCACCGGCGTAGGCCACGACGTCGAGGGTGCTCATGACCAGGCCGGCTCCGTTGCCGATGATGCCGACCGAGCCGTCGAGCTTGACGTAGTTGAGGTCCTTCTCCTTGGCCGCCATCTCGAGCGGGTCGGTCTCGGTGTGGTCCTCGAGGGCCTCGTGCTCGGGGTGCCGGAAGAAGGCGTTCTCGTCGAGGGTCACCTTGCCGTCGAGGGCGACGATGTCGCCGGCGGCGGTCCGCACGAGCGGGTTCACCTCGACCAGGGTGGCGTCCTCCTCGCGGTAGACGGTCCACAGCGTCTTGAGCACCGGCTCGATCCTGGCCGCGGTGTCGCCGTCGAAGCCCGCGGCCTCGACGATCTCGCGCGCCTTGGCGTCGTCGATGCCGACGTTGGGGTCGACTGCGATGCGGGCCAGGGCCTCGGGGCGCTCGACGGCGAGCTGCTCGATGTCCATGCCGCCCTCCTTCGAGCACATGGCGAGGTAGGTGCGCTGCGCCCGGTCGAGCAGGATCGAGAAGTAGTACTCCTCGTCGATCTGGGCGCCCTGGGCGATCATCACCTGGTGCACGGTGTGGCCCTTGATGTCCATGCCGAGGATGGCGCGGGCGTGCTCCTCCGCCTCGTCGGCCGTCTTCGCGACCTTGACGCCACCCGCCTTGCCGCGCCCGCCGGCCTTGACCTGCGCCTTGACGACGGTGACGCCGCCGCTCGCCGCGCCGATCCGCTCGGCGGCCGCCCGGGCCTCCTCGGGGGTCGTCGCGACCGCCCCGGCGAGCACGGGGACACCGTGCTTCTCGAACACGTCACGGGCCTGGTACTCGAAGAGATCCACGAGGCGATCCGTCCTCACTGTCGCTGGCTGACTGGCAGGTGGTCCGTTGGGGAGCCTAACGGGGGCGGAGGCGTGGGTCGCCCCCGAGGTGGGGGTCAGCGGCCGGTGGGACCCATCTCACGCCCGAGCGGTCGCCCCGCGCGACGACCGGTGGTGGGATGGGCGGGTGCCGTCCGCACTCCTCCCACCGACCACCTCCCGGGCCGTGGCCGCCCACGTCGTCCTCGGCGTCGTGGCCCTGGCCGGGGTTCTCGCGACCGGCGCCTGCGGCCAGGACACCCCCGCGCCGACGACCCCACCCGCCTCCTCGACCGAGACCACGGCGGTACCGAGCGGCCCGGCATCCGAGGTGCGGCTGGCCCGCGTCGGGGGTGTGGCGGGGTTCCAGGACGTGCTCGTGGTCGCGCCGGACGGGAGCGTGACCGGCACGACCCGGTCCGGACAGGTCGACTGCACCGTCCCCGCGGCGACCGTGCAGGTCCTCGCCACCGCGGCACCACCCACCACGGGCCTGAATGCCGGCAACGACCGGATCGCCACGAGCGTCGAGCGGGAGGGGACCACGTTCGACCTCGGCGAGGCCCAGGGCACCGACCCGCTCTCGAGGGCCGCCCGCACCGTGCTCGACGACGTCCAGCTGCCGCGGGACCAGCGCACCGTCTGCACCTGAGCGCCGGTGAGGGGCCCGGCCGTGGTGGCCGGCCCCGAAGGCTCCCGAGACCCAGACCGCATGGTGACCACCTGCCCGCAGTCCCGGGTGCATGGGCGGGCGCGGCCGTACAGTGGCGTCGCCATGGCGACCCGCCCGCGGCCGACGGCCGCTCCGCGAGACGAGCCACCTGCACCGACGCAGGCCTCGGTCCTCCGCCACGCCCGCGGGCTGGTCTCGGCCGTCCGGCACCTCCTCGACCCCGCGGTGATCGCCGGCAACGCGGTCGAGTCGGCCTGGCTGGCGGCGCACGTGACGACCTGGCCGGTCGGGCTGGTGGTGGGTCGCGGTGAGCGGTCCGGCCCGGTGTACCGGCTCGAGCACCTGGCTCCCGTGCAGCGCGGGCTGCTCGTCTCGAACGTCGAGGCGGCGGGTACCCCGATCCTGCTGGTGCACGGCATCGTCAGCAACCGCTCGATCTTCACGCTGCTGCGGCGCGGGCTCACCCGGCGCGGGTTCTCGAACGTCTTCGCGATGAACTACCTGACCGTCTCCAACGACGTGCGCGCCGCGGCGGCCGGCCTGTCGGTCGAGGTCGAGCGGATCGTCGAGGAGACCGGCTTCGAGCGGATCCACATCATCGGGCACAGCCTGGGAGGGCTGATCGCCCGCTACTACGTCACCCGGCTCGGCGGCGACGCCCGCGTGCACACCCTCATCACCCTGGGAACCCCACACCGCGGCAGCTACGCCGCCTACGCCGTGCCGACGACGCTGATGCAGCAGATGCGTCCGGGCAGCCACCTGATGCGCGAGCTCGACCGGCCGGTTCGCGGCTGCCGCACGCGGTTCATCTCGTACTGGAGCGACAACGACCTCGCGATCCTGCCGCAGCACCACGCGGCGCTACGGCACCGCGACCTGGGCGCCCGCAACATCAAGCTGCACGGGGCGGGTCACCTCACCCTGCCGATGATGGGCGAGGTCGTGCACGGCATCTCCACCGCGCTGGCCCACCTCGACGCCCAGGGCGGCACGGTCACCTCGGGCGTCACCCCGCTGGCGCTGGACGACTGAGCAACCGCACTGACCTGCGGCGTCATCGGGGGCACCCGGTGTGAGCAGGATCACTGTCGGTGGTTACCCGCAGGTCACCCTGCGTGCCGTTCGATGATTCCCGGCGACTTCTCGGGCCATTCTCAGGTGTTGTTTGTGTTGTCACGGAATGGTCACGGTACGGTGTCTTCCAGCCCCGTCTCCACCCCTGAGGTCATCCCCCTGTGAGTTCTTCGTCCTACCGAGGACGGCACTACGGCGGACGTCACCGCGTCCGCACCCGTCGCGCCCGTCTGCCCCGAGCCTTCAGCTCGAGCTTCGTGCTGCCCACGCTGGCAGCCGGTGCGCTCGTGGTGACTGCCACGGGGGCCACGGTCACGGCCGGAGCCGAGGCGAAGCCGCTCACCCTCGACCTCAGCGGGAACCAGACCGCCATTGCCCGCTCCGAGCAGGTCGCAGACGAGGCCATGGTCACGGACCTGGCCCAGCGCCGTTCGGCCTCGGCCATGGGCACCGCAGCCCACCAGGGCCGCGTCGAGGAGCAGGCCAGGGCCGCCCGCAGCGCGAAGCGCAAGGCCGCCGCCGAGGCCAAGGCCGAGCGCGAGGGCAAGCGCTGGGTGCGCCCCATCCACATCTGGCACATCACGTCGGGCTTCGGCTGGCGCTGGGGCAAGACGCACGACGGCATCGACCTCGGCGCCGAGACCGGCACCCCGATCTACGCGATGTCCAAGGGCACCGTGATCGGCTCGTTCTACGACTCGAGCTTCGGCAACAAGGTCGAGATCAAGTACTGGGACGGCTCGATCTCCTGGTACGGCCACATGAGCCGGCGGATCGCCCAGAAGGGCGACACCGTGATGCCGGGCGAGCTCGTCGGGCTGGTCGGCGACACCGGCCACTCCTTCGGCTCGCACCTGCACTTCGAGATGCAGAAGACCACCATCAACGACAGCCCGGTCGACCCCTTGCCGTGGCTGCGCCTGCACGGCCTGCTCTGACCGCGTCGGCCGTCGAGCCGGCGTCGAGCCTCAGAGCTTCTCGAGCGGGGCGAACCTCAGCACGAACCGCTTGACCCCGAGCTCACCGCCGAAGTCGACCTCGGCCTGCGTCTTGTCGCCCTCGCCGAGGGTGCGCACCACCGTGCCCAGGCCGTAGCTGTCGTGGGTGACCCGGTCGCCCGGTGACAGCGGGATGACCGGCCGGTTGCCCGGCGAGCGCACGCCGGGCCGCGCCGCGAGGGTGGCCACGGCCGGCCGCTGGTCGCGGCGCCCGATGGCCGCCGCGCCCGACAGCTCGCGCTCCCACTCGACCAGGTCGGCCGGGATCTCGTCGAGGAAGCGTGACGGCGGGTTGTACTGCGGTGCGCCCCAAGCAGATCGGACCGCGGCGCGCGAGAGGTGCAGCCGCTCGCGAGCCCGGGTGATGCCGACGTAGGCCAGCCGACGCTCCTCCTCGAGCTCCTTGGCATCGCCCAGGCTGCGCAGGTGCGGGAAGGTGCCGTCCTCCATGCCGGTGAGGAACACCACCGGGAACTCCAGCCCCTTGGCCGTGTGCAGCGTCATCAGGGTGACCACCCCGGCCCGCTCGGCCTCCTCGGTGTCGGGGATCTCGTCGGCGTCGGCGACGAGCGAGACCTGCTCGAGGAAGTCCTCGAGGCTGACCACCTCACCGGTCTCGCGGCGGGCCTCGTCGAACTCGCGGGCCACGGCGACGAGCTCGGCGAGGTTCTCGACCCGCGTCTCGTCCTGCGGGTCGTGGCTGGCCCGCAGCTCGGTGAGGTAGCCCGAGCGGTCGAGCACGGCCTCGAGCAGGTCGGACACCCCGGCGTCCTCGTCGTCGCGGACCTGCCCGAGACCCTCGAGCAGCGAGGTGAAGCCCTTGATCGCGGCGACCGAGCGGGTGGCGATGCCGGGCGCGTCGTCGGGTCGGCCGAGAGCGGCGACGAACGGGATGCGCTCGCGCTCGGCGAGCGCGCTGATGCAGGCCTCGGCGCGGTCGCCGATGCCGCGCTTGGGGACGTTGACGATGCGCCGCAGGTTGACCGTGTCGCTGGGGTTGGACAGCACCCGAAGGTAGGCCAGGGCGTCCTTGACCTCGCGGCGCTCGTAGAACCGCGTGCCGCCGACCACCTTGTAGGGCAGCCCGACCCGCACGAACACCTCCTCGAGGGCACGCGACTGAGCGTTGGTGCGGTAGAACACGGCGACGTCGCCGGGGCGCACGCCGTGCTCGTCGCCGAGCCGGTCGATCGAGCGGGCCACGAAGGAGGCCTCGTCGTGCTCGTTGTCGCCCACGTAGCCGATGATGCGGGCGCCGTCGCCGGTGTCGCTCCACAGGTTCTTCTTGCGGCGGCCCTCGTTGCGCGCGATCACCGCGTTGGCGGCCCGCAGGATGGTCTGGGTCGAGCGGTAGTTCTGCTCGAGCAGGATGGTGCGGGCGTCGGGGTAGTCCTGCTCGAACTCCTCGATGTTGCGGATCGTGGCCCCGCGGAAGGCGTAGATCGACTGGTCGGCGTCACCGACGACGACGAGCTCGCTCGGCTCGACGCCGTGCTCACTGCGCGTCTCGGGGCGCCCGACCAGCTCACGGACCAGCTGGTACTGGGCGTGGTTGGTGTCCTGGTACTCGTCGACCATGACGTGGCGGAACCGCCGCCGGTAGTGCTCGGCGACGTCGGGGAAGGCCTGGAACATGTGCACCGTGGTCATGATCAGGTCGTCGAAGTCCATGGCGTTGGCCTGGCGCAGCCGCCGCTGGTAGGCGGTGTAGGCCTCGGCCAGCACCTGCTCCTGGTGCGGGCTGGCCTCGGTGACCTGGCGCGCGTAGGTCTCCTCGTCGACCAGCTCGTTCTTGAGGTTGGACACCTGGTGGCTGAACGAGCGCGGGTTGTAGCGCTTGGGGTCGAGGTCCATGTCGCGGATGACCATCGACATCAGCCGCTGCGAGTCGGCGGCGTCGTAGATCGAGAAGGTCGAGCGCAGCCCCACCTTGTCGGCCTCGCGGCGCAGGATGCGCACGCAGGCGCTGTGGAAGGTCATCACCCACATCGCCCTGGCGCGCGGGCCGACCAGGCTCGACACGCGCTCGCGCATCTCGGCAGCGGCCTTGTTGGTGAACGTGATGGCGAGCACCTGGCCGGGCTGCACGCCGCGGGCGGCCAGCAGGTAGGCGACGCGGTGGGCCAGCACCCGGGTCTTGCCCGAGCCGGCACCGGCGACGATCAGCAGCGGGCCACCCTCGTGCAGCACGGCCTCTCGCTGCTGCGGGTTGAGCCCGGCGAGCAGCTCCTCGGGGTCGGCACCGGGGCGGGCGGCCGCCGGGCCGCCGTCGGGACCCAGCCCGGCCGCCGCGGCCTCGGCCCAGGTGGGCACCCCGGACGCGTTGACCAGCGCCGCGTGGGCGCTGGCGGCGGTGGCCGGGTCCACGTGCGGCTCGTGGCCCGAACCGCCGAAGTCGAGGCCGTCGAAGAGGGTGCTCATGTCGGGGCCAACCCTACGTGGCGGCGCCGACCTCGCCCTCCTCGCCGCGCCTCTGCGGGCGAGCGGGCGGTCGGGACCAGCACCGGGGTCCCGACCGCCCTGGCGACGAGGCCGGGAGGCTGCCCGGGCCTCACCGCCGGGAGGTGCGCCCGAAGGAGGGGGTCAGCCGCACCAGGGGTAGACGAAGATGCTGTTCGCGCCGGCCCGGTGGTCGGCCAGGAGGGTCGAGTACGGGATGACGGTGTCGAGGGTGAAGCCCTCGGGCAGGCCGTTGCGCGCCGTCACGCCCACCGAGACGGCTGTCCCGACCGTGATCCCGCTCTTCGCGACCGCACTGTGCAGGCCGACCGCCTTGAGGGTCGCGATGCCGGCCCGCATGCAGTCGGTGTCGGGCTTCGCCTGGGCGGGAGCGGCGACCAGCAAGGCGGCGCCGGCGGTTGCGGCGAGGACGGCGGTGACACGGGTACGGGTTCTCATGGTGTTCCTCCTGTGGACGGGGTGACGGCCGGGTCGGCCGTCCGGAGCTCCGACGCTAGGTCGGCGACGTCCCGCTGTCGAGTCTTTGTCAAAGGTTATCCGCCGGCCGCCTCCCGCCAGGGTCGCTCGGTCCCGGTCCGGTGGTCCGCGGACAACCACTCGGGTGCACGTGGCGATGGCGTCCGGTCCGCGCGCCGCAGCACATACGGTGTCTGGCATGGCCTCGCGCAAGGGTGAGTTCGGTGAGCCGGTGGTGCTCGACGTCGACGGGTTCGACGTGCGCGTGTCCAGCCCGGAGCGGGTCTACTTCGCGGCTCGCGGCGAGACCAAGCTCGACCTGGTCGAGTACTACCTCTCGGTCGGCGACGGCATCGTCAACGCGCTGCGCCAGCGGCCGTGCATGCTGCACCGCTTCCCCGACGGGGTCTCGGGCCCCAAGGTGCACCAGAAGCGGCTGCCCCGGGGTGCTCCGCCGTGGGTCGAGACGGTGCGCCTGCACTTCCCCCGCTACGGGCTGCACGCCGACGAGCTGTGCGTGACCCGGCTGGCCGACGTCGCGTGGGCCGTGCAGATGAGCACCGTCGAGTTCCACCCCTGGAACAGCCGCCGGGCCGACACCGAGAAGCCCGACGAGTGGCGCATCGACCTCGACCCGATGCCGGACGCCCCCTTCTCCCGCGTGCGGCGGGCCGCGCACGTCGCCCACGAGGTGCTCGACGAGCTGGGCGCCGTGGGGTGGCCGAAGACCAGTGGGGGCCATGGGCTGCACGTCTACGTGCGGATCGCACCCGACCACGGGTTCGGCGACGTGCGACGGGCCGCGCTGGCCTTCGCGCGGGAGGTGGAGCGCCGCATCCCAGACGACGTGACCACCACCTGGTGGCGCAAGGACCGCGACCCCGAGGCCGTGTTCGTCGACTACAACCAGAACGCGCGCGACCACACGATCGCCGCGGCCTACTCGGTGCGCGGCAACGACATCGGCACCGTGTCGACCCCCTTCCGGTGGGACGAGCTCGACGACGTGGAGCCCAACGACTTCACGATCGCCACGGTGCCCGCCCGGTATGCCGAGCTCGGCGACCTGCACGCCGGCATCGACGACGCGGTGTTCGACATCACCCCGCTCCTGGAGTGGGCCGAGCGCGACGAGGCCGCGGGCGCCCAGGCCCCACCCGAGCCCGAGGACGACACGGGGAAGCCCTAGTGGACCTCGTCGTGCCGCCGGGACCCGGTGTGCCGCAGGGCTTGACGGTGCCAGCCGGAGAGCTCGTGGAGCGTTTCTCCCGCTCGTCGGGCCCGGGCGGCCAGGGCGTCAACACGGCCGACAGCCGGGTCGAGCTCGAGCTCGACGTCGCGGGCTTCGAAGGCTTCACCGACTCCCAGCGACGCCGGGTGCTGCGGGCCCTCGACCCGCGGCTCGTCGGCGGTCGGCTGCTGGTCGTGGCGGCGTCCGAGCACCGCCAGCAGCGGCGCAACCGGGTCGCCGCGCGGGAGCGGATGGCCGAGCTGCTCCGCGAGGCGATGGCTCCCCCACCGGCTCCCCGGAGGGCGACCCGGCCCACCCGCGGCTCCAAGGAGCGGCGCCTGTCGGCGAAGAAGCGACGGGGCGAGACCAAGGCGGGGCGCTCGCGGCCGGCATCCGACGCCTGACGGCGTCCGCGTCAGGCGACCGCCTCGCCGACCAGGCGGACGACCTCGTCGGCGCAGCCCCACGACAGGGTCACCCCGGCGCCGCCGTGCCCGTAGCAGGTCACCAAGGGCCGACCACTTCGCACGGATGACGCGAGCCGCACCTCGGGAGCCACCGGGCGCAGCCCCACCCGCGAGCCCAGCACCTGGGCCCCGGCGAGCTCGGGCACCACCTCGCGGACCCGTCGCACGATGGCCAGGTGCACCTCGGGGTCGGGCTCGGCGTCCCACGAACCGCTGACGTCGGTGCCGCCGCAGACGACCCAGCCGGGGTGCGGCAGGGCGTAGACCATGCCGTCGGGGTTGTCGTCGTCGACGACCCATCGCGACAGGCCGGGGTTGGCCAGCAGGGCCACCTGGCCGCGCGACGGGGTCCCGGCGTCGTCGCCGAGGAGCGGCCCGGAACGGAGCCCGGCCGCCACCACCACGACGTCCCCGGACACGTCGTCGAGGTCGGTCACGCGGCCCTCGGCGAGCGCGACGCCGGCCTCGACACAACGCACCTCGAGCCAGGGCAGGAACACCGGCATCGTGACGAGCGGCACCCTCGCCAGGACCCCTCCGGAGGCACCGGCGGGCAGCTCGTCGGCCCGGGCCTCGCGCCAGGTCGGAAGCGCCTCGGTCCACCAGCGGTCGGCCGTTCCGCGCTCGACGAGGACGCCCTCGCGCAGGGCCACACCGGAGTCCGGGTCGGCGGCCAGCACGGTGAAGCGCTCGAGTGCCACCCGTCCCCACCCGAGCACTCGCCCGCGCGGCTCGACGTGGTACGGGAACCACAGCCCACCCGCCACGGCGGACACGGTGTCGGCCACGGGTTCGTCACGCACGCACCGCACCTCGTGACCGGCGCGGGCCAGCCCCAACGCCGCCGTGAGCCCCACGACGCCGCCGCCGACGACGGTCACCTGTGCCATGCCCGCATCCTCCCCTAGCGTGGGCCGCATGCTGCCGCGCGACCCGCACCCGGTGACCGGTGATCTGTTCACCTCACCCGTCCCGCCAGGCAGCGGGTGGCCGGGCGACCCGGCCGACGCGTCGACCCCGGTCGCGGGCACCCCCGCGGCGGTGCGTCGGCTCGCGGCCGGCGCCGACGGCATCCCGCAGCTGCAGGCCCGGATCTCGGTGTGCCGGGCCTGCCCTCGCCTGGTCCGCTGGCGTGAGGACGTCGCTCGGACGGGCCGTCGGGCCTCGTTCGCCGACCAGCCCTACTGGGGACGCCCCGGGCCGTCGTTCGGGGACCCCGACGCCGACGTGCTGCTCGTGGGCCTCGCGCCCGCGGCCAACGGCACCAACCGCACCGGTCGGATGTTCACGGGCGACTCCTCGGGCGACGTGCTCTACGCGGCGCTGCACCGCACCGGGTACGCGGCAGTGCCGACGTCGGTCGCCGCGGGCGACGGACAGGTGCTCACCGGCATCCGGATCGTGGCCGCCGTGCGCTGCGCCCCGCCGGCCAACAAGCCCACGCCCCTCGAGCGGGCCACCTGCTCGTCGTGGCTCGAGCGCGACCTGGAGCTCAGCGCACCGCGCCTGCGGGCCGTCCTGTGCCTCGGTGCGATCGGCTGGGATGCCGCGCTGGCCGCCGCCCGTGGCCTCGGCTGGGACGTGCCGCGGCCGAAACCGCGGTTCGGTCACGCGGCCGAGGTGACGGTGACGACACCGGAGGGGCGCGGCATCCGAGTCGTCGGCTGCTACCACGTGAGCCCGCACAACACGTTCACCGGGCGCCTCACGCCGGACATGCTCGATGCCGTGCTGGTGTCGTTGCGGGCGCCCCGAGGCCCTGGGGAACCCGGTGGTGTGGGCGACATCCGGTCGCCTGGTGTCACCGGATGATCCGGCTCGACCGACCCCACGTCCGTCTGCACCGCAGCTACCTCGAGGCGCACGACGAGTTCGGCGAAGACCACCGTGACGGCGACGGTGACTGGGTCGAGCCACCCGACGCGGGCGGCTACCCGGGCGTGACCTGGACCCGCGAGGAGCTCGACACCCCCGACGGGTTCGCCCGGTTCGTCCAGTGGCGCCTCGACCGGGCCCGCGACGACTCCCCGCGCCCCACCGGACACCTACCGGCGACCTTCTACTGGGTCGTCGACGACGCGGATCCCGACACCTACCTCGGCTCGATCGCGGTGCGGCACGGCCTGACGCCGTTCCTGCTCGAGGTGGGCGGCCACATCGGCTACTCGGTGCGCCCGAGCGCCCGTCGCCGGGGTGTGGCGACCGAGGCCCTGCGGCAGGTCCTCCCCCACGCCGCGGCGCTCGGCATCGACCCCGCCCTGGTCACGTGCGACCTCGACAACGTCGCCTCGGCGAGGGTGATCGAGGCCAACGGCGGGGTCCTCGAGGACGTGCGCGGGACCAAGAAGCGCTACTGGGTGCCGGCCCGCGCCTGAGCCGCCGGAGGACGCCCCCGTCGTCCTAGGGTGGCGGGATGAGCGACTCCACCGGACCTGCCCTCGTCGTCACCCGCCACGGCGGCATCGACGTGCTCGCCGTCGAGCAGCGGCCGGCCCCGGAGCCCGGTGCCGGCGAGGTGCTGGTCGAGGTGGCCGCGGCCGGGGTCAACTTCATCGACGTCTACCAGCGCGAGGGGGTCTACCCCACGACCCCGCCGTTCGTGGGCGGCAACGAGGGCGCGGGCACCGTGGTGGCGGTCGGCGAGGGCACCGAGGGCTTCCGCACGGGCGACCGGGTGGCCTGGCCCCAGGGGTTCGGGAGCGCGGCGAGCCACGTCGCGCTGCCGGCATCCGCCCTGGTGAGCGTGCCCGACGGGGTCGAGCTCGAGACGGCGGCCGCGGTCATGCTCCAGGGCCTCACCGCCCAGTACCTCACCACCAGCACGTATGCCGTCAGCCCCGGCGACGTCGCGCTCGTGCACGCGGCGGCCGGCGGGGTCGGGCAGCTGCTGGTGCAGCTCGTGCGGGCGCGCGGAGGCACCGTCGTCGCCACGGCCGGAGGACCCGAGAAGTGCGAGACCGCCCGGGCCGTCGGTGCCGAGCACGTCATCGACTACCGCGCGGTCGACGACCTCGCCGACGAGGTGCGGCGGGTCACCGACGGACGCGGGGTCGACGTGGCCTACGACGGCGTCGGCAAGGACACCTTCGACGCGTCGCTGGCCTCGCTCAAGCCCCGGGGGATGCTCGTGCTGTTCGGGGGGGCCAGTGGCCAGGTGCCGCCGTTCGACATCCAGCGGCTCAACCGGGGCGGGTCGCTCTTCCTCACCCGGCCCACCCTCGGTCACTACCTCGCCACCCGCGAGGAGCTCGAGTGGCGTGCCGGCGAGGTGCTCGGCGCGGTGGCCGACGGCAGCCTGCACGTGGCGGTCGGTGGCCGCTACCCCCTCACCGAGGCCGCGACGGCCTACGCGGACCTCGAGGGCCGGCACACCCAGGGCAAGCTCCTCCTCATCCCCTGACCTGCGCCCGACTTTTTGCGGTTGGGGGGCGCGGGTCAGCTGCCGGTGGTCCAGAGGACGGCGACCAGCACGTTGAGCACGGCCAGGGCACCGGCGGCGTGGACGAGCTGTGGGCGCGCACCCTGCCCCTTGCGCTCCTTCGCGGCGGCGATCTCGGCGCAGGCCACGACTGCGATGGCCACGAGCAGCTTGACGCCGACCTTGGCGTTGTCGACCTCCTCGTCGTTCGCCTGCACGAGCCCGACGAGGGCGATCCCGGTCACGAGCTGCGCCCGAGCCCCCCACAGCAGGGCCGGTGTCACCGCGCCGCGCGCGACGAAGACCGCGCTGCCGATGATGGCGGCCATGCCGAGCAGGTGGAGGACGACGAACAGGTTCACCAGGAGATCCATGCGCACACCCTAGGAGGCTCGCCGGTCAGAGGAGTCGGCGGCCCATCGCCCAGGCGGTGAGCTCGTGGCGCGAGGAGAGCTGCAGCTTGCGCAGCACCGACGACACGTGCGTCTCGACCGTCTTGACCGAGATGAAGAGCTCCTTGGCCACCTCCTTGTACTGGTAGCCGCGGGCGATCAGGCGCATCACCTCGCGCTCACGGGCCGAGAGCCGGTCGAGCTCCTCGTCGACCTCCGCGATCTCGCCGGCGGCCGCGCCGAACGCGTCGAGCACGAAGCCCGCCAGCCGCGGCGAGAACACGGCGTCCCCGTCGGCGACGCGACGGATCGCGGTGATCAGGTCGCGGGCGCCGATGGTCTTCGTGACGTAGCCCCGCGCGCCGGCCCGGATGACCGCGATGACGTCCTCGGCGGCATCCGACACGGACAGGGCGAGGAAGCGCACCGGCGCGCCCGAGCGCGCCTCGACCCCGAAGCAGCCGCGGATGACGTCGACGCCGCCGTTCCCCGATCCGCCTGGAAGGTGTACGTCGAGCAGCACCACGTCGGGCTGCTCGGCCCGGATGACGGAGATCGCGGTGTCGACGTCCGGCGCCTCACCGACGAACTCGCACACCGGAACTCTGCTGGCGGCCATGGCGTCGGCGAGCTCGGCGCGCACGCCGGTGCGGAACATCCGGTGGTCGTCGACGAGCACCACCCGAACCGGGCCGGGCGCTGCCCCTCCACCGGTCGTCGCGTTGCTGGTGGTGTTGCTCATGGCGTTCCTCCTTCGATCGGTGGCAGCCGCAGCTCCACCTCGGTCCCGTCGTCGCGCCGCCGCACCTGCGCCGTGCCCCCGTGCCGCTCCATCCTCCCGAGGATCGACTGCCGCACGCCCAGCCGGTCGTCCGGCACGGCGTCGAGGTCGAACCCTTCGCCGCGGTCGCGCACGAACGCCTCGACCCCGGTCGGCCCGATCTCGACGTAGGCCGTGACCGGTGTGCCGCCGTGGCGCACGGCGTTGAGCAGGGCCTCGCGCATCGCCTGGGTGAGTGCGGCGCCGTGCGGCTCGTAGGGCCGGTCGCCGGTCACGACCAGGTCGATGGGCACGCCCTGCAGGTCCTCGACGTCGTGTGCGACCTCGGTGACCGCGGCGGCGAGGGTCGACTGCGAGCCCTGCGGCCCGGCATACAGCCACGAACGCAGCTCGCGCTCCTGGGCACGGGCGAGCCGCGTCACGGCGGCGCCGTCGTTCGACTGGCGCTGGATCAGCGCGAGGGTCTGCAGCACCGAGTCGTGCAGGTGCGCGGCGATGTCGGCACGCTCGGTGGCGCGCGCGGCGGCCACCTGCTCGCGGCGCAGGTCCCCCCACAGCCGCAGCGCCCACGGCGCCGCGATGATCAGCGCGCCGACGAGGACGGCGATGGCGGCGAGCAAGGCGTCCCAGACGGCCGAGAACGACTCGCCGCGGGTCACGAGCACGAGGATGCCGGCCACGGTCAGCCCCGCGCCCAACGCCACCCGCATCCAGCCGTAACGGCCCTCACCCGAGCCCAGCCACCGCGAGCGCTGGGCGTCGTCGAGGTTGGACCAGGCGACGATGGCCCCGACGGCGATCGTGAACAGCGGCACCAGCACCGAGCCGATGACCGACCCGCCGAGCACCGGGGTGAGCAGCACCGCGCCGAGCACGACGAGCACGCCGCCGACGGCGACCACCTGCACCCACTGCCGCCGCTCCGGCGGGGTCTCGTGGCCGGCCGGCCGGGTGGGGTCGGCGTCGACGTCGCCCTCAGGGGTCAGTGCCCAGAGGAACACGTAGGCGGCGATGCCCGCGCCACCGACGAGGGTGAGCAGCACGAAGACCCACCGCACGCTGCGCCGGGACACCCCGAGGTGGCGCGCGACCGCCCCGCAGACTCCCGGCGTCCAGCCGCGGTTGCTCGATCGGACGAGTGGCGGACGCGGCGGGCGCTGGGCGTGCTGGTACGCGGACGAGCCGGCACCGGCGTCGGGACCGTCGGTCACCGGGCGCGGGTGCGCTGCTGCGGGCTCGTAGGGAGTGGGCACGCCCCCATCCTGACGCACTGCGAGCGCTGCAGGGGTCGGTCCCGGGGTCGGGTCAGGGGGGGCTCAGGGTCGACCCTCATGGCGAGCCGTCCCGCGGCCGACCACGCTGGAGCCATGACGGAGAACCCCACCCAGAGCGTGCCACCGCAGAGCACGTCCTTCCTCGACGACAGCTTCGCCAGGCTGCGCAGCAGCGGCTACGAACGCGACACCGACAGCCGGTGGTTCGGCGGCGTCTGTTCCGGCCTCGCCCAGCGCTTCGGCGTCGACCCGGTGCTCATCCGCGCCGCCGCGGTCGTGCTCGCGTTCCTCGGCGGTATCGGCCTGACCGTGTACGTGGTCCTGTGGCTGCTGCTGCCCGACCGCCGCGGCGACATCCTCGCCGAGCGCGCCGTCCGCCAGGGCGACGCGGGGCCCATCGCCCTGCTCCTGCTCGCGGCGTTCCTCGTGCTCGGTGGCGTGTTCTCGATCGGCAACGGCAACGGGTGGTTCGCGCCCCTGTGGCTGATCCCGGTCGCCGCCATCGGCTGGTTCGTGATCGCCCGCCGCGGCACCGGCACGCCGCAGTCCGGCTACGGCGCACCGCAGGTCGGCGTGCCTCAGCAGCAGCCCGGCCAGCCGGCCCCCGTCACCCCTTACGTCACCCCACCCCCGCCCCCGTCAGGAGAGGCCATGTCGACCCCCACCCAGGCGCCCCCGTATGCCGGCGTCCAGCCCGCCCCGTACCGCGGCCCCCAGCCCGGCACCTACGGCGGTCCGCCGCTGCCCGGCCAGCCGGGACAGCCGGGCCAGCCCGGCCCGTACGGTGGCCAGCCCACTCCGCCGGTGCCCCCGCGCCCGGTGGGCCCCCCGCCGCCCCCGCGGCCGCGACGTCGCCGGCCCAGCGCGTTCGTCGGCCTGGTCTCGCTCGGCATCGCCCTCGTGGGCATGGGCCTCGGCGCGGCCCTCGACGACCCGCTCGGCTTCCCGGGCAGCTCGGCCACCCTCGGCTTCCTCATCGCCCTCACCGGTGTCTCGGTGGTCGTGCTGACCCTCGGCATCAAGGGCCGTGCCTCCGGCTTCAGCGGCTTCCTCGTCGTGGTCCTCGCCCTGATGCTGGTCGCCGCCTCGGCCGCCTCCCGGGTCGAGATCCAGGACGGCGTCGGGGACCGCAGCTGGACACCCGTGCCCGCCACCGGACCCACGAGCTTCGAGCTCGGTGCCGGTGACGCCACCCTCGACCTGAGCCGGCTCGACGACACCACCGGCCGGACCACGCCTCAGCTCGTCAGCGTGCAGATGGGGGCCGGCGAGCTCACGATCCTCGTCCCGAAGGGCCTCGACACCCGGGTCGACGCCAGCGTCGGCATCGGCGACATCACCCACCAGGGCGGCGTCGGCGGCACCACCGAGAGCACCGGGCGAGACCGCAGCACGTCCACCGTCATCGGCGACCAGCCCGTAGAGGTCATCGTCGACGCCGAGCTCGGACTCGGCCAGATCACCATCCAGGAGCAGTGATGAACACCCCGACCACTCCCCCCACCTCGGACGTCCCGGAGACCCCGGAGGACCCCGGACCCGCAGGACACGCAGGACACGCAGGACATGACGAGGGCCACGGACCCCCCACAGGACGGCACCCTCGCCGACGAGGTCTTCGTCGACGACACCGCCACCCGGGCCCTCCCGACGAGCAGCGGCACGAGCGGCACGAGCGGCACGCCCGTCATGACCGCTGCCGCCCCCACGGCCTCCACGGCCTCCACGACCACCACCACTGCCACGGAGCCCCCGGAGCAGGAGTGGCTCAAGGGCCCGGCACCGTTCGCCCTCGTGCTCGGCCTGCTCGGTCTCGTGGTCGCCGGCGCGACACTGCTCAGCGAGCTGGCCGACGTCAACGTCCCCTGGGACGACCTGGGGCCGTGGAGCGTCGTCGCCGCCGGGATCGTCGTCCTGCTGGTCGGCGCGATCGGGCTGCGCAGCAGCCGCGCCCGAAGCTGAGTCCGGCGACCGTGTCGTCAGGCGAGGTCCACCGCGCGCAACGCAGCCCGGACGCTCGCCACGACCGACACCGACGCCAGGTCGTCGAGCGGCACCCACCGCGCGTCCGACGTCGACCCGCCCACGTCGTGCACGACGGGGCGGGTCGGCCGCGGGCAGCGGGCCACGTGCAGCAGCCGCACCGCGTGGTAGTCCTCGAGCCCGCGCGACGAGCGGCCGACCCAGTGCTGGGTCATCACGTCGACGAGGCGCACCCGGTCGACCACCTGCCCGGTCTCCTCGGCCACCTCCCGGATGACGGCCTCGGTGGCCGACTCGCCCGGGTCGAGCCCGCCCCCGGGCAGGTTCCACCGCCCCGGCGCACCGGTGTGGTCGGCGAGCTGGGTCAGCAGCAGTCGCCCCCGGGCGACGACGACGGCGTAGGCGGCGAGGCGCTGGTGCGGGTCGACGCCCAGCCGCTCGGCATCGGTCAGCCCAGGACCCTCCGGGCCCAGTGGCGGGTCGACCGGCTCGGCCGGGTGCACGGCATACCGCAGGGTCAGGTCACCGCGCACCCCCTCGACGCCCTCGATGTCGCCCTGCCAGCCGCGGGTTGCGAGCCCGACGGCCGGGTCCTCGCCGTGGGCGAGCACGAAGGTCTCGACCGGGCGCCCGTCCACGACGCCGACGACGGTGATCACGGGGTTGCACCCGCCCGTCGGTACTCGGCCAGCGTCGCGTGGAGCACACCGCTCCAGTCCTGCGCGGGAGGGGTGGCGAGCAGGTGAGCACGCATCCGGGTGCGCAGCGCGGGGTCGCCCGCCAGGTGGGCCAGCGCGCCCGCGAGCTCGGGGTCGCCGTCGGCCAGCAGCCCGTCGACGCCGTCGACCACGAAGTCGTCGACCCCGGTGCCGCGGGGGGCCACCACGGGGAGCCCGGCGGCCCGCGCCTCGAGCGGGGCGATGCCGAACGCCTCGAGCCGCGCGGTGGTCAGGTAGACGTCGGCCGACTGGTGCAGCCGGCGCAGCTCCTCCTTGTCGACCCGCCCGGGCAGCTCGACCCAGTCGAGCCCGTGGGTGCGCAGGTAGCGCTCCATCCGCCGGCGCTGCGGGCCGGCCCCGACGATCGTCGCGCGCAGCGGAACAGCCGGGTCGAGGAGGCCGCGGGCAGCGCTCAGGACCGCGAGCGTCGCGAGGGGTCGCTTGCGCGTCACCAGGCGCATGGCCGACACGACGTGCACCGGATGCCGCGTGCCCACCTCGGGGCGCTCGGTCACCGGACGCCACCACGCGGCATCCACGCCGTTTGGCACCACCTCGACGGCAGCACCGCGGGCGGCGGCCGACACCCGGGCGGCGGCCATCCGCGACACGCCGTTGAGGGCAACGCCACGCCCGGCCCAGCGGGCCAGGTGGCCCACCGCCCGGAACACGCCGGTCGAGCGGGCGATGACGCAGTGGAAGGTGGCGGTGACCGGCAGGCCGACGCCCAGGGCGACCGGCACGAGCTCGGTGGCGAACGGGCTCACCACTCCGAGGTGCGCGTGGGCGACGTCGAAGCCCCCCGCGGCCAGCCGACGACCGATCTCGCGAGGGGCGAACGGGTTCACCGGAACTCCGCCCGGGAGCGGGATGGCGAAGCGGTGCACCGTGACGCCGTCGTCGCCGGTCGCGGTGGCACCCCCGCGTTCACCGTGCGGACCGGTGGTCGCGGTGAACACCTCGACCTGGTGCCCGGCGCGGACGAGCTGGCGGGAGAGGTCGCGCACCTGGCTCTCGATTCCACCCAGCCGCGGCGGGTAGCAGTCGGTGAGCATGGCGACCTTCACGAGGCCACAGCCTGCCATGCGCGAGGATGGGCCACGATGTCGCTCACCATCGTGGCCTTCCACGCACATCCCGACGACGAGGCGCTGCTCACCGCGGGCACGATGGCGCGCGCCGCGGCCGAGGGCCACCGCGTGGTGCTGGTGCTCGCGACCGACGGTGGGGCGGGCCTGGCGGCGGCCGAGCTGAGCGACGACGGCGGTCTCGGTGAGCGCCGCCTGGAGGAGGCGCGGCGATCCTCCGAGGCGCTGGGTGTGGCCCGGGTCGAGTGGCTCGGCTACGCCGACAGCGGCAGCGGGCCCGAGCCCGAGCCCGACCTGCCGGGGGTCGTGCGGTTCTGCCGGGCACCGGTCGAGGAGGCCGCCGAGCGGCTCGCGGCCGTGCTCAGCACCGAGCGGGCCGACCTGCTCCTGTCCTACGACGCCAACGGGGGCTACGGGCACCGCGACCACGTGCGCGTGCACGCGGTCGGCGCGCGGGCCGCGGAGATCGCCGGCACCCCGCGGGTGCTCGAGGCCACGGTGCCGCGCGACACGATCGTGCGGGCGGTACGGGCGGTGGGCCGGGTCTACCGCTTCCCCGCCGAGTTCGACCCGACGTCGTTCGAGCGGGCCTTCTCCGCCCGCTCCGAGATCACCCACCGGGTCGACGTGCGCAGGTTCGCCCGGGCCAAGCGGGAGTCGATGCGAGCGCACGCGTCGCAGGCCACCGGCGGTGGCGCGGCATCCGTGGGCGACGGCGGCCAGACGGGCGACCGCACCCTCGCGGCCTTCCTGCGCATCCCGCGACCGGTCTACGATCTCGTGTTCGGGCGGGAGTGGTTCCGCGACCCCGCCCTTCCGCCGGGGGGACCCGTGCGCACCGACATTGTCGAGGGGGAACGATGACCGCACGAACCAGGAAGGTCCTGCAGACGGTCATCGGCCTGGGCCTGGCCGCCGCGATGCTGATCTGGGGTCTGCCCTACTTCGCGAAGACCTCGTGGACCGACATCTGGAGCGTCATCCGCACCATCCCCCTCAGCCACGCGCTGGCCTTCCAGGCGCTGATGCTGATCGGGCTGTGGAGCTACACCTTCACCTTCACCGGCTCGCTCCGCGGCCTGAGCCACAGCAGGGCACTCATCGTGAACCTCTGCGGGTCGTCGGTGTCGAACCTGCTGCCCGGCGGCGGCGCGGTGGGGCTCGCGGCCACCTACGCGATCTGCCGGTCGTGGGGCTTCTCGCGGCGGGCGACGTCGACCTCGGTCATCGTCACCGGGGTCTGGAACGTGATGGCCCGCATCGCACTGCCCGTGGTCGCGATCGGCGCACTCTGGTTCGGCAGCGTCACCCTCCCGTCGGCCCTCACCGACCTCGCCGTGGCCGGCATGTTCACCGGGCTCGGCATCCTGGCCGCGTTCGTCGCGATCATGGTGAGCGAGCGGGCCGCGCAGGCGATCGGGCACGGTCTCGACGTGGTGCTGGGGCCGCTGACCCGACGGCGCCGTGCGAAGAAGGCGGCGGCCGCGGAGGAGCGAGCGCTCGCGGCGGGCGAGGAACCGCCCCCGGCCGCACCGCCGATGAGCATCCGGGAGCTGGTCACCGACCTGCGAGCGCGGATCAACGACGTGGTCGGCAGCGGCTGGCTGTCGATGACCCTGGGCATGGTCGGCTTCTTCGGGGCCTACTACGTGCTGTTCGTGCTCATCATGCGCGAGACCGGCGTGACCCTGCCGCTGAACCTGCTCTTCGCGGCCTTCGCCATCGGGCGGCTGCTCACCGCCGTGGGCATCACGCCCGGCGGCATGGGCATCACCGAGACGGCGACGTCGGCGGTGCTCGTGGCGTGGGGCGCCGATGCCGCTGGTGCAACGGCCGGCGTCGTGCTCTTCTCGATCTTCACGCACCTGATGGAGGTGCCGCTCGGCGCGCTCGGCTGGCTGCTCTGGACCGCGAGTAAGAAGGTCGAGCCGCCCCACGAGGGCGACGAGCCGGCCATGGTCCGCGCCGCCGGCTAGACGACGCCTGTCCGGTCAGTACGGCTGGGCCGAGGTGGCGGCGTCGTCGCCGAGGTCGTCGCCGTCGCCGTCGCGCAGGAAGACCATCGCCATGGGGGTCTGCTCACTGCCCTGGCCCAGCGGGTTGTCGGCGAACATCTCCTCGAAGCGGGCCCAGTCACCGGGCACGTCCGAGCCGAGCACGTTGCGTCCGATGTCGTTGGCGTCCATGACGACCGTGCCACCGAAGGTCGAGCGCCACGGCTCGGGCACCCGCTGCCGGATGGCGGCCGACAGTCGCGCCGCGACGGCATCGGGGTCCTTGGGCGCGAGCTTGGCCGAGACGTTGCTCGGGTAGGCCGAGTACTCCGTGGGTCCGTCGATGGCGTTGATGCTGTTGCCGACGAGCTCGTAGAACAGGCCCTTGCGGCCGAGCACCTTGCCGATGGCGCCGCCCGCCGACGCGTAGAGCACCCGCGGCAGGCCGGCCTCCTCGATGGCGAGCTGCATCGTGAACGGGCTGCCCAGGCCGATGCCGGCCGGCGTCCTCGTGACGTAGCGGGACAGCACGCGCGCGGGGCGGCCAACCTTGATGTCCCAGACGAAGTAGGACCGGCCCTGGGTGATCGCGACGACCTTCTCGGAGATGAAGAACCACCACTTCCCCGTCGTGGCCCCGGCGTGCTCCGGTCCGGCGGCGGGCAGTCCGGCGAAGAAGCGGTCGACGTGCTCGAGCACCCGGGCGTCGAGGTCGTCGTCGCGGCCGAACAGCTCGGTGCGCACCGGGTAGCGCCGCACGTGCTCGCCGAGGGTCGTGACCAGGTCGAGGTCGCGCCGGGCGTTGGCCTCGTAGTCGGTCTTGACGTGCTCGGCCCGCGCGGCGGCATCCGCGTCGGCGTCGGCGTCGTGCTCGTCGAAGAACTCGCGCAGCCACAGCTCGAGGTTGATCAGTCGCCAGAAGGTCATCGTGTCGACGTCGTTGGCGCCCTTGATCCAGCCCTCGAACGCCGCGATGACCTCGGTCTGGTTCACGTACGGACGGTTCGCGAACGACTCGCTGAGGAAGATGTTGTAGAAGTGGTTCTTCAGCCGCATGAACCACTCGACCTGCGGCGTGGTGAACCCGATCTTGTTGCGGCGGCGGTTGATCGACTCGGGAAGCAGCCCGCGGGTGGCGTCGCGCAGCACCCGCTTGTTCCAGCCGTCCTTGATGATCGCCTCGTCGGACAGGCTGAAGATGAACTTCAGCACCTCCTTGTCGAGGAACGGCACGCGCCCCTCGAGCGAGAAGCGCATCGTGTTCTTGTCCTCGTAGCGCAGCAGGCTGGGCAGCGAGTTGTGGAAGAGGTCCTCGACGAGGCGCTTCTTGAGGTTGGCGCCCTCCGAGACGTAGCGCTCACCGGAGTGCGCCGACACGAAGTCGCGGCTCATCAGCTGGGTGACGGGGATGGACTTCTTGAGCTTGACCTTGGCCTTGAGCTTGAAGCGGCCCAGGCGGTAGAGCACGTCGAGGCTCTTGGCCAGCTCGGACGCCGCGGCCGTCATCCCCTGGGCTCGCAGCTGGCGCAGGTAGACGAAGTAGTAGGGGATGTAGCCGGCCATCATCTCGTCGGCGCCCTGGCCGTCGAGCAGCACGGTGACGTGCTTCGTGGCCTCGCGCATCACCTGGAACTGCGCATACGGCCCCGAGGAGATGAGCGGCTCCTCCTGGGTGCGGATGAAGTCGACCAGGTCGGCCTTGAACTCGTCGGCCGTCGGCTTGATCTTGTGCGCGTCGACGTGGCCCGTGCAGATGTCGAGGACGTCGTCGACGTAGCGCTCCTCGTCGTTGATCGAGCCGGGGAACACCGCCGAGAAGGTGTTCTGGCGAACGCCGACCGCCCGGGTCGAGAGCTCGTCGCCCTCGTTGAGGAGCTGGTTGATGATCACCGCGACCGCGCTCGAGTCGAGGCCGCCGGACAGGCTGGTGCCCACCGGGACCTCCGACTGCAACCGCAGCCGCACCGACTCCACGAGCCGCCGCTTGTACTCGGCGGCCGCCGCGTCGTCGTAGGGGCGCTGCTCCGACGCGAGCTCGAGCAGCTCCTCCTTCAGGCGGGTGAACATCCTCCGCCGGATGCCGTTGCCGTCGGCCTCGAGCAGCTCGCCCGGTGCGAGGCGCTCGATGCCGTCGAAGAACGTCTCGGTGCCGTCCTCGTGGGCCCGGAAGCGCAGGTAGCGGTAGACCGAGCGCTCGTTGACCTTCTTCTCGTAGAGCCCGCTCTCCAGGATCGGTGTGATCTCGCTGGCGAACAGCAGCACCTCGCCGTCGTCGCCGGGGGCCGCGACCCGGGCGACGTAGAGGGGCTTGATGCCGAAGTGGTCGCGGGCCAGGGTGAGCCGGCGCTCCTCGCGGTCCCAGATCGCCAGGCCGAACATGCCGTTGAACCGGTCGAAGGCCTCGGGCCCCCACTGGGCGAACGCCTGCAGCACGACCTCGGTGTCGGAGTCGGTGGAGAAGGTACGACCGAGCCCGACGAGCTCCTCGCGCAGGTCGAGGTAGTTGTAGACCTCGCCGTTGTAGGCGATCGAGTAGCGACCGTCGGCCGTGTCCATCGGCTGCTGGCCGTGCGCGACGTCGATGATCGACAGCCGCCGGTGGGCCAGCCCGCACGGGCCGCTGGTGACGATCCCCTCGCCGTCAGGCCCGCGGTGCTGCTGGCAGTCGTTCATCCGCTCCAGCAGGGCGTGGTCGGCCTGGAGTCCGTGGTAGCCGGCGATGCCACACATGCGTCAGGTGGGTCCTCGTGCTCGGGGGTGGGGCTCACGGCATCCGTCGGATGCCGGGGTCCCAGCCTGCCACGGATGGCGGGCCAGACCGATTCGTGGCTCTCGGCAGCCGGCCCTCCCGCCGGGTGACCTCACTTCTCGCCCGATCCCAGAACCTTCAGGTGCGCACCACAACGGTTGTGGTGCGAAGGTGAAGGTTCCCCCACCGGGCGGGAAAGTTGTGACGGGGACGACGGGGTCAGGCGGGCAGGTGGGCGTCGAGCCACTCGACGACGTCGGCGGTGACCTCGTCGCGGTTGGTCTCGTTGAAGATCTCGTGCCGGGCGCCCGGGTAGAGGGTGCAGGTCACGTCGGCCACCCCGACCGACTCGAACTGCTCGGCCACGGCCCGCGGACCCTTGCCGGAGTCGCCCACGGGGTCGGCATCTCCGGACACCACGAGGATCGGCAGGTCGCGGCGCACCCGGGCCACCTGGCGGCGGTCGTTGATCCGGATCAGACCACCGAGCAGGTCGGCGTAGAAGCCCGAGGTGAAGGTGTTGCCGCACAGCTCGTCGGCCACGTAGAGGTCGACCTCGGCGTCGTCGCGGGAGAGCCAGTCGAAGTCGGTGCGGTTGGGCTTGAACGCCGCGTTGTACTGGCCGAAGGTCAGCTTGTCGAGCAGCGTGCTGACGTGGCGGCGACCGCGCAGCCGCGACTCGGTGTGCGCCACCGCCGACCCGGCCTTGCCGAGCAGCCCGGGGTCACCGGCCGTGCCCGAGAGCACGACCCCCGACAGCTCGCGGCTGTCCTCGATGACGTAGGCCCGCGAGAGGAACGAGCCCATCGAATGGCCGAGGAGGAAGAGCGGCAGCCCGGGGTTCTCCTCGCGGGCGAAGTCGGTGACCGCGCGCAGGTCGGCGACCACGGCGTCCCAGCCGTCGTGGTCGGCGAAGTAGCCGTGGTCGGCCTTGCTGGCGGTGGCGCCGTGGCCGCGGTGGTCGTCGGCGTACACGGCGTAGCCGGAGGCCGTGAGGGCCTCGGCCAGCCGCACGTAGCGGGCCGAGTGCTCGGCCATGCCGTGCGCGATCTGCACGACCGCCTTGGCCTCCCCGTCGGGCAGCCACCGGTGGGTGTGCAGTCCGGTGCCGTCGCTCGCCGTCACCGTCGTCGTCGTGCTCTGCATGGGTCGCCGTCCTTGGTCACCGCTGGTTACCGCCGGGTAGTTGCGGGGACAGCCTGCCACGCCGACCTCGTCCGCGGACAGGAGCGGCTCGAACGCGGGTCCGCGACGGAGCTCACGACTCCCACCGGCGGATGACGACCCGACCTCGCCTACCGCTCGAGAGGTGCACCGAACGCGTCACCTGCCGAGCTGTAGCCGGCGTGGGGTGCCGGCCATCCGTGCCGTCAGGACGGCCAGACGTCGCTGCACCCCTCTGGAACGCCCTCGACCGAGGCGAGGCGCCGTCGGCCGCCGACCGCGATGTCGAACCCGGACAGGCCTCCGGAGCCCCGCGCCCCGGAACCCGCGCGCCGGCATCCTCGAGGGGTTGCACGCCGCTCGTCCATCTGCTGACCGCGAGGGCGCTCCGGGTCCCACAGCGGGTGGATGCTCGCCCCGCGACGGCCCCGAGCACCAGCCAGGGGTCGAAGGTGGCTGGGTCGTCGCCGCGGTAGTGGACCAGGTAGTCCTCGAGGAAGGCGCCGGCTCAGTCGTGGGCACCTCGCTCGCGCAGCCACGCGGCCACCTCGGTCGCGCCCGCGCGCTCGGCGACCCCGAGGGGCGTCAGGGCGTCCCAGCCGCGCCAGTTCACGTCGGCGCCGGCGTCGACCAGCACGGATGCCGTGTCGAGGTGCCCGCCGTGGCACGCCCCCCAGAGCAGCGGGTCCGGTGACTCGATGCCGCCCGAGGCCAGGTCCTCGACGACCCGGTCCGTCATCCCGAGCGCAGCGGCATCCCACGTCGACACGGTCGCCCCGCGCTCCACGAGCAGGCGGGCCGCGCCCCACTGCGCGAAGGCGGTGGCGTCGTTGAGCGGTGTACCGCCGCCGATCACCCCACCGTCAGCGTCGATGTCGGCGCCGGAGTCGAGCAGCGCCTGCACGGCCTCGAGGTCGTCGTTGCTCGCGGCCCAGTGCAACGGCGTCTCGGCGTGCACGCCCTCGAACCGCACGCCGACGTCGGCACCGGCACGCACCAGCGCGGCGATCGTCCTCGCGATCCCGGGTCGGTGGCCGGGCCAGTCGGTGGCCACGTGGAGCAGCGAACGGCCGCCGTGCCCGGGCAGGGGGCCCGTCACGAGCGCCGGGTGCTCGGCCAGGAGCAGGGTCAGGGCGTCGACGTCACCAGTTCGCGCGGCCGCAACCGCGCCCTCGACCACCTGCGCGGACAGTGACGCTTCACCGGCATCCATGGCTCGATTCTGCACTCGGGGTCCGTCCCCCGGGTACGGGACCGACTCCGCACGACGGTTCCGCGCGCCAGTCCCCCACCCACCGGCCAAGGCCTCCTAGGGTTCCGGGATGACGCAGACACCGGGGACCCCGGCTCCGCAGCAGCCTGCACAGGGGACGATCCGGCTGACCATCCAGGGCAACGAGCTGACGGCCGGGATGATCACCCCCACGGTCGTGGTGAGCGGGCACCGGGTGAACAGCCGGTTCGGCACCATGGACGTGCCGGTGTGGGCCGGCTCGAACCGGGTCGAGGTGAGCACCCGGTGGATGCGCGAGTACGGCCAGGCCTCGCTCGAGGTGCTCGTGCGGCCCGGCGAGGTCGTACCGGTGTTCTACGCCGTGCCGTGGCACCAGTTCTCGACCGGTTCGATCGGCTACCAGAAGCAGCAGCGCAAGGGCCTCGCCCCGCTCGTCGGTGGCTTCGTCGCACTGGTCGCCGTAATTGCAGTGCTCATCGCGCTCGCATCCCTCTAGCATCGACGGATCACGCCTGTTTCCAACCTGTTCGGGGGTCTTCGGATGACGGTCGAGATCGTCTCGCTGCACGTCGACGCGCACGACCCGGTCGCGCTCGCCCACTTCTGGGCCGGCGTGCTGGGCCGGGAGGTGCTGGGCGACACGGCCGACGACGTCGCCCTGCCGCCTGGCGACGAGACCGGCTTCGTGATCCGCTTCGGCCGCACCGAGGTCGCGAAGCAGGGACCGAACCAGATGCACTTCGACCTCTCGAGTGCGACACCGCAGGAGCAGGCGGCGACGGTGGAGCGAGCCCTCGCCACGGGGGCCAGCCACCTCGACGTCGGCCAGCTGCCCGAGGAGGAGCACGTGGTGCTGGCCGACCCCGAGGGCAACGAGTTCTGCGTGGTCGAGGCGGGCAACGGCTTCCTCGAGGGCACCGGCCGGATCGGCTGCCTCTCGAGCGACGGCACCCGGCAGCTCGGCCACTTCTGGAGCTCGGCGCTCGGCTGGCCGCTCGTCTGGGACCAGGACGAGGAGACCGCGATCCAGTCGCCGCGGGGCGGAACGAAGATCTCCTGGGGCGGGCCGCCGCTGGCACCCAGATCCGGCACGGAGCGCCTGCACTGGCACGTCGCCCCGCCCGCCGGCGGGGACAGGGACTCGGAGGTCGAGCGGCTCATCGACCTCGGCGCCACCCTTCTCGACGGCGGGGGCGAGGACACCGAGCAGGTGCGGCTGGCCGACCCCGACGGCAACGAGTTCCGGGTGCTCCACGCGGGTGTGACCGGCTGAGAGCGCGCGGCGGCACTGTTCGGAGCCGGTGATCGGGCTTACCGTGATCGACGTGGTTCTCCTCGAGAGGGACGAACAGCTGCGCGCCTGCGCCGACTACCTGGCGGAGGCGGCGCTCGGTCACGGGCGGCTGGTCTACGTCGCCGGCGAGGCCGGCATCGGCAAGTCGACCTTCGTGGCACAGGTGGTGTCCGACGCCGCCGCGAGTGACCCCGCGGCGATCGCGGTCGGCGGCTGCGACGGGTCGGCGACCCCCGCCCCCCTCGGGCCGCTCGTCGAGATGCTCCCCCACCTGCCGGGTGAGGTCTGGCCCCCGGGCGCGAGCCGGCAGGAGGTCTTCGCGCGGTTGCTCGACACCCTGCGCGAGCCGCCCGGTGGTCGGCCCGTCCTCCTCGTGGTCGAGGACGCCCACTGGGCCGACGAGGCCACCCTCGACCTGGTCCGCCACCTGGCCCGACGGGTGCACAGCTGCCGCGCACTCGTGCTCGTCACCTTCCGGCCCGAAGACGCGGGGGCGGCCCGCGGCCTGCGGATCCTGTTGGGCGACACGGCATCCGCGAACGGCACCCGGCGCATCGACCTCCCACCGCTCAGCCCGGACGCCGTGGGCCGGCTCGTCTCGGACCACGAGCGCGACCACCCCGGCGCAGTTCCCACCGACGCGCGCCAGCTGTTCGGCGTGACCGGCGGCAACGCGTTCTTCGTCACCGAGGCGCTCTCGGCCGGCACGTCGCGGGTACCGGCCACGGTGCGCGACGCGGTGCTCGCGCGGGTGGCCCGGCTCGACGACGACGACCAGCGCGCGCTCGAGGTGGTGGCCCTCGCCGGCGCCCGCGCCGAGACCGAGCTGCTCGTCGACCTGCTCGCGCAGGGGCTGACCGCCATCGACGAGCCCCTCGCCCGCGGGTTGCTGCGGCAGGTCGACGGCGACGTGGTCTTCCGGCACGAGCTCGCCCGCCTCGCCGTGGCCCAGGAGGTGCCGGTGGGTCGCGGGGTGCACATCCACCGTCGGCTGCTCGCGGCGCTCCGGGCACGCGGCGCCGACCCGGCCCGGCTGGCCCACCACGCCGAGGCGGCCGGTGACGTGGATGCCGTGCTCGAGTTCGCCCCCGTCGCCGCGGCCCGCGCGGCCGAGCTGGGGGCGCACCAGGAGGCCGTGCGCCAGTACCGGCGCGCGCTGCGCCACGCCGACCGGATGCCGGACGACCGGCGGGCCGACCTGCTCTGGGCCCTGGGGTACGAGTCGTACCTGACCATGCACATCGACGACGCCATCGCGGCCACCCGTGGGGCGCTGGAGATCTGGGACGCGAGCGGCGAGGAGGTGCGGGTCGGCGACGCGTGGCGGTGCCTGTCGCGGCTGAGCTGGTTCGCCGGGCGCCGCGACGACGCCGAGGAGCAGGCGCTCGCCGCCCTGCACCTCCTGGAGGGCACCGGCACGGTCGAGCTCGCCCTGGCCTACAGCAACCGCACCCAGCTGACCATGCTGTCGAGCGACCTGGACGGCACCCAGGAGTGGGGCCGCCGCACCCTGGCCCTGGTCGACCGGCTTCCCGACAGCCCGCGTCGCGAGGAGGTCCGGGTGCACGCCCTGAACAACCTCGGCACGATGGAGATCACTGCCGGCGACCTCGAGGCCGGCCGCGCCCTGCTCGTCGAGAGCCTCACCGCCGCCCGGGCGGCCGACCTGCACGAACACGCGGCTCGGGCCTACTGCAACCTGGTCTCGACGGCGGTCGCACAGCGCCGGGACGACGAGGCGAAGCGGTACCTCGACGAGGGCCTCGAGTACTGCATCGACCGCGACCTCGACTCGTGGTCGATCTACCTGGAGGGGTCACGGGCGCGGTTCCTGCTCAACCGCGGCGACGCGACGGGGGCACGGGCGCTCGCGGAGTCGGTGCTCGCGCGGGGCAACCTCTCGCCCATCGACGCCATCGAGCCGGTGCTGGTGCTCGCCCAGGTCCACGCCCGCGCGGGCGACCCGCGCGCCGACGCGCAGCTGTCCCGCGCGGCCGACCTCTCCGCCGGCATGGACGAGCTGCAACGGGTGGGGCCGGCCGCGTCGGCGCGCAGCGAGGCCGCGTGGATCCGTGGCGACACCGACGGCGCCGCGGAGGTGGCTCGCGAGGCCTGGCTCACGGCGGAGGGCGCCGACTGCCCCTGGAACCGTGGTGCCGTGGCCACCTGGCTGCCCGCGAGCGTGCAGGTCCCGGTCGAGTCACTGGCCCCGCCGTTCGCCGCCGAGCGCTCCGGCCGGTGGGCTGAGGCCGCCGGGCTCTGGGCCGCCCTGGGCTGTCCGTTCGAGCAGGCCCTGGCGCTGTCGCGCGGCGGGTCGCAGGACGGCCTCACCGAGGCGGCCAGGATGTTCGACCGGCTCGGCGCCGACGGGGCGGCGGCACGGGCCCGGGCGCTGCTGCGCGAGAGCGGCTGGTCCGCGCCGCGGACCCCGCGGTCGACGCCGCACCCCGCCGGGCTGACCGCGCGTGAGGTGGAGGTGCTCGGGCTGGTCGCCGAGGGCCTGTCCGACGCCACGATCGCCGAGCGGCTCTTCATCTCCCGCCGCACGGCCGAGCACCACGTCTCGTCGATCCTCGCGAAGCTGGGGGCACGTAGCCGGCACGAGCTCGCCGACCTCGCGGTGGGCGTGCAACCGGCGCAGCTGGGTACCGGCACCGGGTCAGGTGGGTAGCGGGTACCGATGAGGGCACGGCATCCGCGCGGTTAGAACTGAGGAACACCACCTCAACCGGAAGGAACCGCAATGCCGCTCTTCATGGACGTGCACTCGCTCGGCGACGGCGTCACGATGGATGACGTCGCCAAGGCCCACCAGGCCGACCTCGCCACCCAGGACCCCTACGGCGTCAGCTACCTGCGCTACTGGGTCGACGAGGGCAAGGGCCAGATCTTCTGCCTCGTCGAGGCCCCCGACGTCGAGACCGCCAACACGGTGCACCGTGAGGCTCACGGCCTCGTCGCCGACGCGCTGTACCAGGTGCAGGAAGGCGTCTGAGCCGGCCGAGTGCTCAGGGCCGGGCCGGGGGTCGTCGTAGGCGCGACGGCCCCCGGGCTGGTACTTCCGCGCAGTCACCGTGGCGTCGCGGAAGTTCCGTCGTGGCAGGGAAGTTTCCCCGACGTCGTGGAAGTTTGGCGACGTCACAGTGACGTCGGGGATGCTCAGCCGTCGACGCGGGGTCACTCCCACTCGATGGTCCCCGGCGGCTTGCTCGTGACGTCGAGCACCACCCGGTTGACCTCGCGCACCTCGTTGGTGATGCGGGTCGAGATCCTGGCGAGCACGTCGTAGGGGACCCGGGTCCAGTCGGCCGTCATGGCGTCCTCCGACGACACCGGGCGCAGCACGACCGGGTGGCCGTAGGTGCGGCCGTCGCCCTGCACGCCGACCGAGCGCACGTCGCCGAGCAGCACCACCGGGCACTGCCAGATCTCGCGGTCGAGACCCGCTGCCGTGAGCTCCTCGCGGGCGATCGCGTCGGCGGCCCGCAGCACCTCGAGCCGCTCGGCGGTCACCTCACCGACGATGCGGATGCCGAGACCCGGGCCGGGGAACGGCTGGCGCCAGACGATGCCCTCGGGCACCCCGAGCTCGAGACCGACCTGGCGCACCTCGTCCTTGAAGAGCAGCCGCAGCGGCTCGACGAGCTTGAACTGCAGGTCGTCGGGCAGCCCGCCGACGTTGTGGTGCGACTTGATGTTGGCCGTGCCGGTGCCCCCGCCCGACTCGACGACGTCGGGGTAGAGCGTTCCCTGCACGAGGAACTCGACGGGGTGGTCGTCGGCCCCGGCGTGCGAGCCGACCACGTCGCGTGCCGCCTGCTCGAAGACCCGGATGAACTCGCGGCCGATGATCTTGCGCTTCTCCTCGGGGTCCGAGACCCCGGCGAGCGCCGACAGGAAGCGTTCGCGCGCGTCGACGACGACGAGGTCGACACCCGTCGCGGCCACGAAGTCCTTCTCGACCTGCTCCGCCTCGCCCGAGCGCAGCAGCCCGTGGTCGACGAACACGCAGGTCAGCTGGTCGCCCACGGCCTTCTGCACCAGGGCCGCCGCCACCGAGGAGTCGACGCCACCGGAGAGGCCGCAGATGACGCGGGCCCGGCCGATCCGGGAACGCACCGAGGTGACCAGCTCGTCGACGACGTTGGCCGCGGTCCACTCCCCCGACAGCCCGGCGCCACGGATCAGGAAGTTCTCGAGCACCTGCTGGCCGAAGGTCGAGTGGAGGACCTCGGGGTGCCACTGGACGCCGTAGAGCCGGCGCTCGTCGTCCTCGAACCCCGCGACCGGCGCCCCGGACGTGGTGGCGGTGACCGTCATCCCGGCGGGTGCGTGCGAGACCGAGTCGCCGTGGCTCATCCAGACCGACTGGTCGGTGGGCTGGCCGTTGAACAGGGTCGACGAGGTGTCGAGGATCGACGCCGGCGTCGCCCCGAACTCCGAGAGCCCGGTCTTCTCGACCGTGCCACCGAGGGCTCGCGCCATGGCCTGGAAGCCGTAGCACATGCCGAACACCGGCACCCCGGCCTCCAGCAGCGCGGGGTCGAGCGAGGGCGCACCCTCCTCGTAGACCGACGACGGGCCACCGGACAGGATCACCGCCGCGGGGTCCTTCGCGAGCATCTCGGCCACCGGCATCGAGTGCGGCACGACCTCGCTGAAGCAGCTCGCCTCGCGCACCCGGCGCGCGATCAGCTGGGCGTACTGGGCGCCGAAGTCGACGACGAGCACCGGCCGGTCGGCGAGGTGCACCGGCGCACCCCCCTCGACGACCGCGTGGTCGGGGTCGTCGTGGTCGGGGACGGCGGGGTCCGTGCGGGGGGCGTCGCTCACGCGGCCAAGGCTACTGGCGGGCCGCCGCGAGCCCCGACTCGACCTCCCGCGACACCCGGTGCTCGACCCAGAACGACAGGAACGGCACGCAGCCGGCGAGCATGACGAGCACGATCTTGGTCAGCGGCCAGTTCACCTTGAACCCGAGCAGGGCCGTCGCGACCAGGTAGACCATGTAGACGAAGCCGTGCGGCTGGGGCCACCACGACAGCGGGTTCTGGTCGCCCTTCTTGTCGAAGCCGTAGCTGAGCACCATCTCGGCCACGAGCACGAGCAGGCCGATGCCGACGATGAACGCCATCACCTTGAAGAAGGTCAGGCGGGGCCGGATGCCGTCGACGTCCGGGGCCGCCGGCGCGGGTACCGGGGTCGCCGGGGTCGCCGGGGTGGTGGGCTCGGGCGTCGTGGTGGGGTCAGGCGTCGTCACGCGAACCATTGTCACCTGCGGTCACCGGGAGCCGGTCCGCGGGGGCCGCGGTGACCCCGCCGCCGTCATCCTCCGTGGCCTTCTGCTCGCCGCGTCCCACCCGATGCCGTCCCCTCCGCGTCGATCGCCCCCTGGGCCTGCTCGGCCCGGGAGCGGCGCGTCTCGTCCCTGACCATGCGACCCCACATCCACAGGGCGAACAGCGCGAAGATCCACCACTGCACGGCGTATGCCGCGTTGCGCCACTGGAGGTCGGTCTCGCCGATCGGGGTGGGCACCCGGGTCGGCGCCGCGGCGTCGGCCGGGTCCTCGGCCTCGACGAAGCCGAAGGCGTTGTAGAGCTCACCCGGCCACGTGTTGACCAGCTGCGAGAGGTCGACCGAGCCGATCTGGCCCGGAGCGACCGGGTCGGGTGAGGGCGACTCCCCGGGGGCCAGGCCGCCTGAGATCGTCACGCCGCCCTCGGGCGGGGCCGGCACCGACCCGGCATCCGTGACGAACCCACGCACGACCGGAAGGGTTGCGCCGCTGCGGTCGACGACGAAGGGGGTGAGCACCCACAGTCCCGTCCGACCGTCGAGCCGCCGTGCGGGTACGAGCAGCTGGCCGTCGGCGGCGTAGTGCCCGCTGGCGGTGAACGGCCGCGAGGACAGGTCGCCCCGGAACGGCGCGTGCGGCTGGAGCAGGGTGGTCAGCTCGGCGGGCGCCTGGGCGCGGGCCTGCTCGACGACCTCGCGGTGCGCGGTGCTCTGGGCGACGCCGAGCTGCCAGCGCCCGAGCCACACGAAGGTGGCGCAGAGCACCAGCACGAGCCCGAGCAGGCCGAGGAACCTCGGCGTCAGGGCGGTCCGCAGCACGTCACGAGGCTACGTCACCCGCACTGGGGCGTTCGCCCCCTCGCGGACTCCCCGGACGGCGGTCCCACGACTATCGTCGGCACAGGCCCCGGCTCGGGCAGGGCGGGCCCCGACGGGAGGAGTGTCGTCATGGCAGGTTTCCAGGGCCGGCGTCGCGAGCACTCCGACCGGGTGCCACCCGGCCAGTACGTCACCGAGGACTTCCCGGTGCTGACGGCCGGCCCCACCGAGGTCGTGCCGACCGACCGCTGGGAGCTCACCGTCAGCGACGGCGACATCGCGGCCACCTTCGACTGGGCCGCCCTGCACGACCTCGGCCTCGAGACCCTGGTCACCGACATCCACTGCGTCACGCACTGGTCGAAGCTCGGCACGACCTGGCGCGGGGTGCCCGTGCCGACGCTGCTCGAGGCGGCCGGCGTCGACGACCTCCCCTACGCCCTGGTCACGAGCTACGGCGGCTACACCACCAACCTGCCGCTCGAGGACCTCGTCGACCGCGACGCGATGGTGGCGGTCGAGTTCGAGGGAGAGCCGATCCGGGCCGAGCACGGCGGCCCGGCCCGGCTGCTCGTTCCCCACCTGTACCTGTGGAAGAGCGCCAAGTGGCTCACCCGGATCGACCTGCTGGACTACGACCACCCCGGCTTCTGGGAGGTCGCCGGCTACCACAACCACGGCGACCCGTTCCTCGAGCAGCGCTACCACGGTGACTGACCGGTGACCGAGACCCCGGCCACGATCGCCACCCGGGCGCCGACGCCACGGGTCGCCCCACTCGCGCACCTGGAGTGGCGCGAGGCCACCGTCACGAGCGCGGTGGTGGAGACCTCCGATGCACGCAGCCTGGTGCTCGCGGTGCCCGGGTGGTCCGGCCACGTCGCCGGCCAGCACGTCGACGTGCGGCTCACCGCTCCCGACGGCTACCAGGCCACCCGCAGCTACTCCCTGTCGTCCGGTCCGGGCGAGGCGCCCGCGATCACGGTTCAGGAGGTCGAGGACGGCGAGGTCTCCGTCTACCTCGTGCGCGACATCGCGGTCGGCGACGTCATCGAGGTTCGCGGGCCGATCGGCGGATACTTCGTCTGGTCGGGCCGGCCCCGGCCGCTCCTCCTCGTCGGAGGCGGCTCCGGCCTGGCCCCGCTGCGGGCGATGTGGCGGGCGGCCGTTCCCACGGCGCCCGTCGTGGTCCTGGCCTCGGTGACCACACCGGGTCGCCTCCTGTACGCCTCCGAGCTCGCCGACCGAGCCCGCGCCGGCGGGTCCGCCACCATCCACCTCTCCCGCTCCGCACTCCCCCCGGATGTCGTGCGCGCGGGGACGCCCCTCGAGACCCTGACGCTGAGGACGGGTCGGGTGGACGCGGCCTCCGTGCAGGGCTCGCTGACCGCCTGCGGGTGGCCCGAGGCCGATCCCGCGGTCTTCGTGTGCGGGCCCACCTCCTTCGTCGAGGCCGTGATCGACCTGCTCGCCGACGCCGGGCTCGACCCACGCTCGGTGCGGGCCGAGCGCTTCGGCTGACACCCGCCGGCGCGCCCGAGCGGGCCGCCGGCATCCACCGTTCGCGACGACCAGGAGGCAGGAACCCACGATGAGTGACCACGTCGACGGCAACGCCGTCATCGGCGCCCTGTCCCTGGCGCTCGGCACCGACCTCGCGCAGGGGTGGCTGGAGTGCGCGGGCTGCGGTGACACCCATGAGATCGCCCGCACCCTGGTCTACCTCCGCTGTCCGGGCATGGTGCTGCGCTGCCCGGGGTGCGGTGGCGTCGAGGTCGTCGTCGTGGAGATCCGGCACCGGCTGACGGCGACGCTGAGCGGCGTGGCGGCGCTGCACACCCGACCCGCCGGCGAGCCGGCGCCGGCGTGACCGTTCTCGAACCGCCCCAGGTGGTCACCGGCATCCACATCGCACTCGCCACGAAGCTGCCGATGCGTGCCGTGGACCGGGTCACCGCGGAGGCCGGCAGCGGCCTCGTCGGCGACCGCTACCACGGGACCCGGCACCGGCACGTGTCGGTGCAGTCGGCCTCGGAGCTGGCCGAGAGCGCCGAGCGGCTGGGTGCCCCGGTCCCGGCGGACCGCACCCGACGCAACCTCACGCTCAGCCACGGTGCGGTCGCGAAGCGTCCCGGAACCCGGGTGCGGGTCGGTGACGCGCTGCTCGAGGTGGTGCGCCCTGCACCGCCGTGCCGGATCATGGATGACGTCGTGGCACCGGGGGCAGCGCGGGCCATGCACGACCGGGGCGGTTCGATCTTCCGGGTGATCGAGTCGGGCGAGATCGCGGTCGGCGACCCGTGGGTCGAGCTGCCGGCCGACCCCTCCTGATGCGCGGTCGGCGCGCCGGAAACTCGTTCGCCGTCAGGCCCTTCGGCGCATAGCGTGGAGGACTGATGTCGCACCACTACTGGCCCTACGCGATCGACGCGGACGAGGCCCCTCCGCTCGATGCCGACCGCCTCCTCCTGTGGCTCGCTCGGCGACAGTGGCGAACCATCGTCGGGGGCGTGCTGTTCGGCGTCCCGTGGATGCTGTCGATCGCCCTCGTGCCGGCCGCGATCGGAAAGGCGATCGACGAGGGGCTCGTCGCCCACGACGAGAAGGCGCTCCTCGTGTGGTCCGGCGCGATCATGGGCCTGGGGCTGATCAGCGCCGTCACCACCAACGGACGGCACTGGTTCGCGGTGCGCAACTGGCTCATCGCGTCGTTCCGCACGGCCGTGGTCACCGAGCGCGCCGTGCGCCGCGCCGGGCCGGCCCTGACCCGCGAGATGCCGGCGGGTGAGGTCGTGACGAGCTTCGCCAGCGACTTCTGGCGGATCGGCAACGCCTACGACGTCACGGCGCGCATGGCCGGGGCCATCGTCAGCTTCATCGTGGTGTCGATCATCCTGCTCAACGGCTCGGTCGTGCTCGGCGTCATCATGCTCGTCGGGCGGGCCGGTGCTGCTCGCCTCGCTCACCCTCGTCATGCGCCCGCTCCAGCGGCGCCAGGCCGCCCAGCGGCACGAGGCCGGCCTGCTCACCTCGCTCGGCGCCGACACCGTCGCCGGGCTGCGCGTGCTGCGCGGCATCGGCGGCGAGGACACCTTCCTGCGGCGGTACGCCGTGCAGTCGGACCGGGTGCGCGGCGCCGGGGTGCGCCTGTCCGGCATCCAGGCGACGCTCGACGCCGCCCAGGTGCTGCTGCCCGGCATCTTCGTCATCATCGTCACCGGGGTCGGGGCCCACCTCGCCGTCGCGGGTGAGATCTCCCCCGGCCAGCTGGTGGCGTTCTACGGCTACACGGCCTTCCTCACGATGCCGTTGCGCACGGCGACCGAGTTCGTGGACAAGACGATCCGGGCGCGGGTCGCGGCCCGCCGGGTGGTGCACATCCTGGGCGTCGCGCCCGACCACGCCGGTGAGGCGCCGAGCGCGGGTGGGCTCAACGGTCACGGCGTCGACCTCGCCGCCTCGATCGTCGACCCCGTCACGGGTGTCGTCATCGCGCCAGGCCTGGTCACCGCGCTCGTCAGCGCTCGTCCGGAGGAGACCGCAGAGCTCGCCCACCGGCTGGGCCGCACCATGCCGGGACGTCACGGCGTGCAGTGGGGCGACGTCGCGCTCGACGACCTCCCCGTCGAGGCGGTGCGCTCGCGCGTCGTCGTCTCCGAGGCCGACCCGCACCTGTTCAGCGGTCCGGTGCGCGAGGCCCTCGGTGGCGGCAGCGACGACGAGCGGCACGCGGCCGTGTGGGTCACCAGCGCGTCGGACGCCCTCGACGCGCTCGAGCACGGCATGGACGGCGAGCTCGAGGAGCGCGGGCGGGCCCTGTCCGGCGGGCAGCGCCAGCGGGTGGCCCTGGCGCGCGCCCTGCTGCGCGACCCCGAGGTGCTCGTGCTCATCGAGCCGACCAGCGCGGTCGACGCGCACACCGAGGCACGGATCGCCGAGCGGCTCGTCGCGCACCGAGCGGGGCGCACCACGGTGCTCGTCACCGCCAGCCCCCTGCTGCTCGACCGGGCCGACACCGTCGTGCTCGTCGAGGGCGGTGTGGTGAGCGCGAGCGGGCGACACCACGAGCTGCTGCGGTCGCACCCGTCCTACCGCGACGTCGTGCTGCGCGGTGGTGAGTGATGTCGCCGCTGCTCGGGCGCACCGACCACGCCGCCCGCACCCTGCCCATCGCGGCGAGCGCCACCGTGCTCGCCCACACCAAGGTGCTGATGCGCGACCACCGCCGGCCGCTGTCGTGGGTGCTCGGCTGGCACGTCGTCGCCGCGCTCGTCGCCCTGGTGGGTCCGTGGGTCATCGGCCAGGTGGTGCAGGAGGTGACCACCGGTGACGGCAGCCTGACCCGCATCGACCAGCTCATCGCGCTGCTCGTGGGGGCGATCGTGGTCCAGACGGTGCTCACCTGGGTGGCCCGCCGTGCGTCGTTCGTGCTGTCGGAGAAGATCTTCGCGCGGCTGCGCGAGGACTTCATCTCCAGCTCGGTGCGCCTGCCCCTGTCCGTGGTCGAGCGGGCCGGCACGGGTGACCTCGTCGCCCGCACGACCAACGACGTCGAGTCGTTGGCGCACATCATCCGGTTCGGCATCCCTGCGATCGTGGTGGCGACGACGACCGTCGTCGCGACCGCGGTGGCCGCGTTCCTCACGTCGCCGCTGGCGGCGCTCTCGCTCCTCACGGCGGCGCTGGTGCAGGTGCCGACGTCGCGCTGGTACCTCAAGCGCGCCGGCGACGGCTACCTGTGGGAGCACGCCTCCTACGCGCGGCTCAACGGTGTGGCGTCCGAGACGGTCGAGGGCGCCCAGACGATGGACGCCCTCGGGCTCCAGGCGGCGCGCGGCCGCCGGTTCCAGGACTCGCTCGCCGAGTGCGGTGACGCCGAGGCCTACACGCTCGGCCTGCGGCTGCGCTGGTTCCCCTGGCTCGAGATCGGCTTCTTCCTGCCGATCGCGACGGCCGTGCTCTGGGGCGGGTGGCTCGCCTGGAACGGCCACATCACCATCGCCGCGGCCACCGCCGTGACCCTCTACGTGCAGCAGCTGCTCGACCCGCTCGGCGAGCTGATCTCGTGGCTCGACGAGATCCAGTTCGCCGCAACCTCGTTGGCGCGCATCCTCGGTGTGTCCGAGGTGCCGCCCGACCGGGTGGCCACCGGCGCGACCCCCGACGGCGAGCAGGTCGACGTCGACGACGTGCGGTACTCGTACCGGGCGGGTCGCGACGTGCTGCACGGTGTCTCGCTCGGGCTCGTGCCCGGTGAGCGGCTGGCGATCGTGGGGCCGTCGGGGGCCGGGAAGTCCACCCTCGGCCGGCTGATGGCCGGCATCGACGGGCCTCGCACCGGACGGGTCACCGGTGGCGGCGTGCCCCTCGTCGACCTCGAGCTGGCCGTGCTGCGCGGCGAGGTGGCCCTGGTGACCCAGGAGCACCACGTGTTCGTGGGGACGCTCGCGGAGAACCTCCGGCTCCCCCGCCCGGGTGCGAGCGACACCGAGCTGCGCGAGGCGCTCGCGGCCGTCGACGCCCTCGAGTGGGCCGATGCGCTGCCCTCGGGGCTGGAGACGGTCGTGGGGTCGGGTGGGCACGCGCTCACCGAGGGGCAGGCCCAGCAGCTGGCCCTGGCCCGGCTGGTGCTCGCCGACCCGCACACCCTGGTGCTCGACGAGGCCACCTCGCTGCTCGACCCGCGCGCCGCCCGGCACCTCGAGCGGTCGCTGGCCGCCGTCGTCGACGGGCGCACCGTCGTCGCCATCGCGCACCGGCTGCACACGGCGCACGATGCCGACCGGGTTGCCGTGGTCGAGGACGGCGTGGTCAGCGAGCTCGGCTCGCACGACGAGCTGATCGCCCGCGACGGCTCCTACGCCGCGCTGTGGCGCTCTTGGCGCGACGAGTCCTGATCGGGGTTGGGTGCTCAGGTGGCTGTCCCGGCGACCACCTGAGCACCCGACGCCGGTCCAGTCCAAGGTGCCCGCTTCGGCTACCCCTTGGTAGGTGCAGTGATCGGTGCACCTACGGCGCGGTAGCCGAAGTCGGGTCGGAGCGGGCCCGCGGGGAGTGAGCCCACACCCCGCCCCCTCTACCCCGTGGTAGGTGCAGTGATCGGTGCACCTACGGCGCGGTAGCCGAAGTCGGGTCGGAGCGGGCCCGCGGGGGGAGAGCCCACATCCCGCCCCGTCTACCCCCTGGTAGGTGCAGTGATCGGCGCACCTACCAAGCGGTAGCCGCAGCGACGAGGGGCAGCGCGGGGGTCAGCACGCCACAGGAGGACGGTGACCGGCGCGCGAGCGGCCGTCAGCGGTCGACGAGGCGGATGGTGACCCGCGCCGTCGCGCCGTCGTCGAGCCCCTCCGCCACCCGCACCGCCTTCTTCACGGGCAGCACGTAGGCGCCGGCCTCGGCCGACGGGAAGAGCGACGTGCGCCAGACCGACCCACCGACCGTCACCTCGACCCGCACGGCGCCGAAGCCACCGACGCGGTCACCGACGGCCTCGTCGACCTCGTCGCTGACGGCCTCAGGGACCGTGACGAACCGCCACGACCCCTCGCGCCACTGCCACACGGGCGCACTGAACCCCCACTGCCCGGATGCCGACCCGCGACCAGCCGACCCGCTCATCCACCCATCGTGGCAGCGGCCGCCGACACCAGCGGCTCGACCCGCACCGGGAACCCGCGCGGCACCGCGGGGTGACGAGCGGGAACCGGCTGCACCACGGCATACGGCGCATTCTGCGGCGGACGCTGGTCGGCGTCACCGATGTTGGGCCACAACGACATCGCGCGCTCGGCCTGGGCGGTGATGGTGAGCGCGGGGTTGACGCCGAGGTTGGCCGAGACCGCCGAGCCGTCGACCACCGAGAGCCCGGGATAGCCCCACACCCGGTGGTAGCCGTCGACGACACCGCGGTCGGGCGACGAGCCGATCGTCGCGCCACCGAGGAAGTGCGCCGTCATCGGCACGTCGAACACCTCGAACCACGACCCGCCGGCCGCCGTGTAGTCGCCCGTGGCCTCGCCCAGCCGCCTGGCCAGCGTCTCCATGGCCTCGTGCCCCTCGGCGATGTACGAGGGGTTCGGGGTGCCGTGGCCCTGCCGCGAGGTGAGCCCCGGCCGGCCGAGCAGCCCGCGCCGACCCGTGACCTGCAGCGAGTTGTCGCGGCTCTGCATGACCAGGCCGATCACCATCCGCTCGCTCCAGCGCCGCGGGATCGGCATCAGCCGCAGGAAGCCCATCGGGTCGCGACCGACCTTGCGCAGCAGCTCGACCCACCGTGGTCGCCCCGTGTCGCCGGGCACCGCGATCGTGGCGAGCAGGCCCATCGCGTTCGAGCCCTTGCCGTAGCGGCAGTTCTCGACGTGCGTGGTGTCGTCGACGTGGAAGGACGACGTGATGGCCACACCCCGGGTGAGGTCGAGGTCGTCGGGCGGCACGTGCTGCGTCATCGCGCCGAGCAGCGCCTCGGAGTTGGTGCGGGTGCGGTGCCCGAGGTAGTCCGACAACGCCGGCAGCTCGCCGGCCGCCTTCATCTCGTGCAGCAGCACCTGGGTGCCCCACGTGCCGGCGGCCAGCACGACGTGGCGCGCCGTCACACCTCCGCACGTCGCGACCACCGACCGGCCCGGTGCGCTCGTGCAGCACGCGGTACGCCGGGTGCTCGCCCTCGGTGCCCGGCACGACCCCCAGCCGGGTGACCGTGCGCATCGCGGCGATCTCGACGCCGAGGGTCTCGGCGAGCGCGAGGTAGTTCTTGCGCAGCGTGTTCTTGGCACCCACCCGGCAGCCGACCATGCAGTTGCCGCACTCCGTGCACCCGGTGCGTGCGGGCCCGACGCCACCGAAGTACGGGTCCTCGACGGTGACGCCCGGCGTGCCGAAGAACACGCCGACCGGCGTCCGCCGGAACGTGTCACCGACACCCAGGTCGTCGGCCGTGCGCTGCATGAGCTGCTCGACGACGCCGTGGCACGGGTTGGTGACCACGCCCAGCATCCGGCTCGCCGTGTCGTAGTGCGGGGCGAGCTCGTTCTCCCAGTCGGTGATGTCGGCCCACTGCTCGTCGCGGAAGAACTGCGACGGCGGCACGTAGAGGGTGTTGGCGTAGTTCAGCGAGCCGCCACCGACGCCCGCGCCGGCGAGCACGACGACGTCGGGCAGCCGGTGGATCCGCTGGATGCCGTAGCACCCCACCTGCGGTGCCCACAGGTAGCGCCGGGCGTCCCACGAGGTCTCGGCGAAGTCCTCGTCCTCGAAGCGACGCCCCGCCTCGAGCACCAGGACCCGGTAGCCCTTCTCGGCCAACCGCAGTGCGGAGACCGAACCGCCGAAGCCCGAGCCGACCACCACGACGTCGACGTCGACGTCAACGTCGACGGCGACCTCGGGGGCGGAGGCCGACGTGCCGTCCGCGCTCACTTCAGCCCGACCGCCTTCATCGCCCTCAGTGCCCCGGTGAGCACCCGCGCGAAGGTCTCGTCGGACATCCCCGCGAACGGCGCGATGGGGACGAGGTGCTGGGACGCGATGGTCTGCGACTCGGTGTACTTCAGCAGGCCCTCACGGCCGTGTCGGCGGCCCAGCCCCGAGGACTTCATCCCGCCCATCGGGGCGGCGACGCTGCCCCAGGTGGTGGCATAGCCCTCGTTGACGTTGACCGTTCCCGCGTGGATGCGGGCGGCGAGCCGGCGACCGCGGCGCACGTCACGCGTCCAGACCGAGGCGTTGAGCCCGTACTCGGTGTCGTTGGCCAGCCGCACGGCCTCGTCGTCCGAGGCCACCGGGAACACCGAGACGAGTGGGCCGAAGGTCTCCTCGTCGCGGCACGCCATCGCCGAGGTCACCCCCTCGAGCACGGTCGGCTCGACGACGAGCGGCCCGATGTCGGGGCGGGCCCGACCGCCGGTGAGCACCCGGGCTCCCTTGGCGACCGCGTCGTCGATGTGGGCGAGCACCTTCTCCTTCTGGGCCGCGCTGACCAGGCTGCCCATGTCGGCGCCCCAGTGCAGCCCGGTCGACAGGCGCATCCGCCCGACGAGCTCGACGAACCGCGACACGAACTCGTCGTAGACGTCGGCGTGCACGACCAGGCGCTCAGCACTGATGCACAGCTGCCCGGCCGAGGAGAAGCAGGCCCGCACCGCACCCGCGGCGGCGCGGCGCACGTCGGCGTCGGCCGCGACGTACATGGTGTTCTTGCCGCCGAGCTCGAGGCTGATGCCGACCAGGCGCCTGCCCGCGGCCTGGGCGACCCGGCGACCCGTGGCGGTCGACCCGGTGAAGCTGACGTAGTCGGTGCGGTCGACGACCGCCTGCCCGGTGGGCTCGCCGTGGCCGAGCACGACCTGCAGCAGGTCCTTGGGCAGACCGGCGTCCTCGAAGATCTCCGCGGCGGCCAGCGCGGTGAGGGAGCCCTGCAGGTCGGGGCGCAGCACGACGGCGTTGCCGGCCAGCAGCGCGGGGATGGCGTCGGTCACGGCCAGGCTGAGCGGGTAGTTCCACGGGGAGACGATGCCGACGACCCCCTTGGGCCGGTGGTGCTCCACGGCACGCGAGAGCATCGGGTACACCCCCACGTGCCTGGTCTCGCGCAGCAGCGACGGACCGCGGCGGGCGTAGTGCCGCGCGACGATCGCGCAGTCGCCGACCTCCTCGAAGGCGTGCAGGCGGGCCTTGCCCGACTCCAGCTGCACGAGGTCGAGCAGCTCCGCCTGCCGGTCGAGCACGAGGTCGTGCACCCGCAGCAGCACGGCGGCACGCTCCTCGACCGACACCGCGGCCCACGCGCGCTGCGCGCCGCGAGCGGTGTCGACCGCCACACCGACGTCCTGCGCGCTCGAGAGCGGCAGCACCGCGAGAGGCGCACCCGTCATCGGCGTGTGGGTCACCTGCTCGCCACCGTCGCCGGACGCGACGACCCGGGCGGCGAGCGCGCGCACCCTGGCGGGGTCGACGGCATACGTCGCGCTGGGATCGGTCTCGGGGTCCACGATGACTTCGGCCATGACCGAAGGCTAACCACCGCGTCCAGAGGGCGTCAGTGGTTCACCGGCCGAGCGCGCGTGGCGTGGCTCACGGGCGACCCGGATCCGACCCCGGGGTCAGCTGCGCTGGTAGGGCGCGACGACGACCTCGACCCGCTGGAACTCCTTGAGGTCGAGGTAGCCCGAGGTGGCCATCGCCCGCCGCAGGGCGCCGACCAGGTTGGTGGTGCCGTCGGCGATCCGGCTCGGACCGAACAGGATCTCCTCGAGACCGGCCACCGCGCCCACCTCGACCCGCTCGCCGCGGGGCAGCTCGGGGTGGTGCGCCTCCGGGCCCCAGTGGAAGCCGCGACCCGGCGCGTCGGTGGCGCGTGCGAGCGCGGCGCCGAGCATCACGGCATCCGCGCCGCAGGCGACGGCCTTGACGATGTCGCCGCTGGTGCCCATGCCGCCGTCGGCGATGACGTGCACGTAGCGCCCGCCGGACTCGTCGAGGTAGTCGCGGCGTGCGGCGGCGACGTCGGCGATCGCCGACGCCATCGGCGCGTGGATGCCGAGCGTGCGTCGGGTGGTGTGCGCGGCCCCGCCGCCGAAGCCGACGAGCACACCGGCCGCGCCGGTGCGCATGAGGTGCAGGGCAGCCGAGTACGAGGCCGCCCCACCGACGATGACCGGCACGTCGAGCTCGTAGATGAAGCGCTTGAGGTTGAGCGGCTCGGCCCGGCCCGACACGTGCTCGGCCGACACCGTGGTGCCCCGGATCACGAACAGGTCGACCCCCGCGTCGACGACGGTCTTCCAGAGCTGCTGGGTGCGCTGCGGCGTGAGGGCACCGGCGACGGTGACGCCCGAGTCGCGGATCTCGCGCAGCCGCTCGGTGACCAGCTCGGGCTGGATCTCCTCGCGGTAGATCTCCTGCATCCGGGTCGTGGCCAGGGCCGGGTCGAGGGTCGCGATCTCGGCGAGCAGCGGTGCGGGGTCCTCGTAGCGGGTCCACAGGCCCTCGAGGTCGAGCACCGGAAGGCCACCGAGCTTGCCGAGCGCGATCGCGGTCTGCGGCGACATCACCGAGTCCATCGGCGCCGCGATGACCGGCAGGTCGAAGTGGTAGGCGTCGATCTGCCAGCCGACCGAGACCTCCTCGGGGTCGCGCGTGCGGCGCGACGGCACGATGGCGATGTCGTCGAAGGAATAGGCCCGGCGACCGCGCTTGCCACGGCCGATCTCGATCTCGGTCACCGGGGCAGCCTACCGAGCGCAGGAGCGGCCACTCCCGCGTGCCCGGCGCTCGACGGCGAACCGATTTCCGGGCCCGTGTATTCCCGGCTCCCGCGAGTGTCCGTCACGTGTCCGCCACTAGCAGAAAGTGTTTCCCGATGGGGGGTTAGGTGAGGCACACTTGACCGTCGGCAATGTCGCCGCCACCGGTCACGCGGGCCGCCCCTCACGAGAGGGCGACGACGCGGCCGCCCCGGCAGACCAACTTCCCGCCCTCGGACATGGAGCCAACGTGTCATCAGCACCAGCGCAGACCGCGCCACCCGTCTACCCCGACAAGATCGACGGGGCCGTCCTCAAGATCGCCGGTGTCGTCGTCCTCGGCGCCATCATGTCGATCCTCGACATCACCGTCGTCAACGTGGCCCTGCCGACCTTCCAGGTCGTCTTCGGCGAGCCCGGCCAGCCGCTGCCGTACTCCACCGTCGCGTGGACCGTCACCGCCTACACGCTGGCGCTCGCCACCGTCATCCCCATGACGGGCTGGGCGGCCGACCGGTTCGGCACCAAGCGGCTCTACATGACGGCGCTGCTGCTCTTCACGCTCGGCTCCACGCTGTGTGCGATGGCCACCTCGATCGGGATGCTGATCGGCTTCCGTGCCCTGCAGGGTCTCGGCGGCGGCATGCTCATGCCGCTCGGCATGACGATCATGACCCGCGCGGCCGGCCCGGCCCGGATGGGCCGCCTGATGGCCATCCTCGGCGTGCCGATGCTGCTCGGCCCGATCTTCGGCCCCATCCTCGGTGGCTACCTGATCGACAACTACTCGTGGCACTGGATCTTCCTGATCAACGTGCCGATCGGCGCCGCCGCGATCGTCTACTCCTGGCGCGTGCTGGCCTCCGACCGCCCGCAGCCCTCGGAGTCCTTCGACTGGATCGGCATGGCCCTGATGTCCCCCGGCCTGGCCCTGTTCCTCTACGGCATCTCCTCGATCCCGGGTGAGGGCACCATCGCCTCCCCCAAGGTCCTCATCCCCGGCATCCTCGGGCTGCTCATGGTGGCGGGCTTCGTGTTCTGGAGCTTCAAGCCGAAGCACCCGCTGCTCGACCTGCGCCTCTTCAAGAACCGCAACCTGACGGTCTCGGTCATCACGATGTTCCTGTTCGCGGCGGCCTTCTTCGGCGGTCTGCTCCTGGTGCCCACCTACTTCCAGCAGGTGCGCGGTGAGACGCCGCTGCAGGCCGGTTGGCTGATGGCGGTGCAGGGTCTCGGCGCGATGTGCACGATGCCCATCGCCGGAGCCCTCTCCGACAAGCTGCCCGTGGGGCGGATCGTGCCGTTCGGCCTGGTCGCCATCATCGCGGGCATGTTCGCCTTGACCCAGCTCACCGCGACGACGCCGTACACCTACATCCTCCCCGTCCTGTTCGTCATGGGGCTCGGGATGGGTGCCACGATGATGCCGCTGATGACCTCGGCGTTGAAGACGCTCAAGTCGCACGACGTGGCTCGCGGGTCGACCTTGCTGAACATCAGCCAGCAGATCGCCTCGTCGATCGGCGTCGCGACCATGTCGGTCGTGCTCACCACCGGGCTGAAGAACGACCCGCTCGTCAGCGGGGCCCAGCAGTTCGCCGAGGCGACCAAGGGCGTCGTCGACCCGGCCCAGTTCAGCACCATCGCAGGGAAGTTCCCCGCGGTCGGCGAGATCCTCGCTCGGTACGCCGACAACCTCGGCGCCTTCAAGGAGGCGCTGCTCCTCGCGGTCCGTGAGGCGATGGCGAGTGCGTTCGCCAACACCTTCTGGGTCGCTGCGATCCTGCTCACCCTCACGCTCATCCCGGCGTACTTCCTGCCGCGCAAGCACGAGGAGTCGCACCTGCTCGACGACGCCGACGCCGAGGAGGTCGCGCCGCAGGTCATGCTGCACTGAGGCGCCGACGCCCCGACCGGATGCCGGTCCCGCACCAGCGGGGCCGGCATCCGGCATGCTGGGCCGGTGCAGACCGGACCCCTGGACGCCATCACCGACGTGGCGGGCGTGCGCGTCGGCCACACCACCCGTGACGAGCCCGGGTGGCTCACCGGGGTGACCGTGGTCGTGCCACCTGCCGGCACCGTGGGTGGCGTCGACGTCCGCGGGGGTGGCCCCGGAACCCGCGAGACCGACCTGCTCGACCCGCGCAACCTCGTCTCCGCCGTCGACGCCGTCGTGCTCTCGGGCGGGAGCGCGTTCGGGCTGGCGGCCGCCGACGGCGTCGCCGCCGCGGCCTACGAGGCGGGTGCCGGCTGGCCGGTGGGCCCCGAGCCGCACGAGCGGGTGCCCATCGTGCCTGCGGCGATCCTCTTCGACCTGGGCCGCGGGGGCTCGTGGCTGCACCACCCCGACGCGGCCGACGGCGCCGCCGCCTACCGGTCCGCCGAAGCCGGACCCGTGGCCCGGGGCCCGGTCGGTGCCGGCACCGGGGCGCGCACCGCGGGGCTGCGCGGCGGGGTGGGTACGGCATCCGCGGTGCTGGCCTCCGGCGCCACCGTCGGGGCCCTCGTCGTGGTCAACTCGGTCGGCGCTGCGTTCGGTGGCGACGGCCTGCTGCTCGCGCGCCACCTCGCGGTCGGTGAGGACCTGCCCGCCCCGGACCCCGGCCGGGTCGGTGCCTACTGGGCGGCAGTGGCCGAGGAGACCGAGCGGCTGCGGGCCGGCACGGCCACGACCCTGGCCGTCGTGGCGACCGACGTGACCATGACCAAGGCCGCGTGCCAGAAGCTGGCAGGCGTGGGCCACGACGGTCTGGCCCGGGCGCTGTCGCCGGTGCACACGGCCTTCGACGGCGACACCGTGTTCGCGCTGGCGACCGGGGAGCGGCCTGCCGTCGCCGGCCTCGACGAGGTCGAGCTGCAGGCCGCCGCGGCCGACTGCGTCGCTCGCGCGATCGTGCAGGCCGTGCTCGCGGCGACCTCCGTCGACCGCACGCCCGACGGTGGTGCCGCGCTGCCGTCGTACCGCGACGCCCTCGCGGGCGGTCCGCCTCAGCCCGAGTAGTTCGGGGCCTCGACGATGCCGGTGATGTCGTGCGGGTGCGACTCGCGCAGGCCCGCCGTCGTGATCCGGATGAAGCGGCCCCGGCTCTTCAGCTCGGGCACCGTGCGCGCGCCGACGTAGAACATCGACTGGTGCAGGCCCCCGACGAGCTGGTGGGCCACGGCGCCGACCGGTCCGCGGTAGGCGACCTGGCCCTCGATGCCCTCGGGCACGATCTTGTCGTCGCTGCTGACGTCGGCCTGGAAGTAGCGGTCCTTGGAGTAGGACTTCTTGCCCCGCGAGCTCATGGCGCCGAGCGAGCCCATGCCCCGGTAGGCCTTGAACTGCTTGCCGTTGATGAAGACCAGCTCGCCGGGCGACTCCTCGCAGCCGGCCAGCAGCGACCCGACCATGACCGTGTCGGCGCCGGCCACGAGGGCCTTGGCGATGTCGCCGGAGTACTGCAGACCGCCGTCGCCGATGAGCGGGACGCCGGCCGGGCGGCACGCGAGCGAGGCCTCGTAGATCGCGGTGACCTGGGGCACGCCGACGCCGGCCACGACGCGGGTGGTGCAGATCGAGCCCGGCCCGACCCCGACCTTGACGGCGTCGACACCGGCGTCGACGAGCGCCTGGGCCCCGGCGCGGGTGGCGACGTTGCCGCCGATGACCTGCACGTGCCGGGTGGCGGGGTCCTTCTTGACCCGCTCGACCATCTCGAGCAGCAGTCGGGCGTGGCCGTGGGCGGTGTCGACGACGAGCACGTCGACCCCGGCCTCGATGAGCGTCGTGGCGCGCTGCCAGGCCTCGCCGAAGTAGCCGACCGCGGCACCGACGAGAAGCCGTCCGTCGGCGTCCTTGCTGGCGTCGGGGAACTGCTCGGACTTCACGAAGTCCTTGACCGTGATCAGCCCGCTCAGCCGGCCCTGCTCGTCGATGATCGGCAGGCGCTCGCGCTTGTGCTGGCGCAGCAGCACGGTGGCCTCGTCGTGGCCGATGCCGACGTGCCCGGTGATGAGGGGCATCGGGGTCATGACGTCGCGCACCAGCGTGTGGACCCACTCGGCGACCGGCGTGAAGCGCAGGTCGCGGTTGGTGACGATGCCGAGCAGGTGGTTGCCGTCGTCGACGACCGGCAGCCCCGAGACGCGGTAGCGGCCGCAGATCTCGTCGAGGTCCTCGAGGGTGGCGTCGGGGCCGATGGTGACCGGGTTGGAGATCATGCCGGTCTGGGTGCGCTTGACGAGGTCGACCTGGTAGGCCTGGTCCTCGATCGAGAGGTTGCGGTGCAGGATGCCGATGCCACCGTGCCGCGCCATGGCGATCGCCATCCGGGCCTCGGTGACGGTGTCCATGGCGGCCGAGATGAGCGGGACCCTGATCGAGATCTCGCGGGTGAGCCGGGTCGTGGTGTCGACCTCGCTCGGGATGACGTCGGTCTCGCCGGGCTGCAGCAGCACGTCGTCGTAGGTGAGGCCGAGGGCGGCGAACGGGGATGCCGGTGCCGGCTCGGCGGTGGACGCCACCACGTCGGGCGCGTGCACGGCTCCCACCCGGTCGTCGTCGCGGGCGGTGGCGGTCTCGTCGAGTCCGAGGCTCATCGCCCGATTCTACGTGCTGCGGGGCCGACCCGAGTCACGTCGCCAGGCCACGGGCGCGTCAGGCCCGCGACCTGCGTGGACGCCGGGCGGCCCGCGCGCCGCCTTCGGATTCCGTAGGAGGGAAAACGTGAGGTCAGGGCTGGTTTCGGTAGGTGTGTCGCCCCCTTGACCAAGGCTTTACCAAAGGATTGCCCACCGTGTACCAAGCCCCTCCTACCGTGTAGCTCTGGCCGCTCGGGGAGCGGCATCGCACCGTTGGTGGAGGTACACATGGCCGAGATCACCCGACTCCCGGGTCCCGTGGCCGACCTGTGGGACTGGCAGCTCGACGGGGCCTGCCGGCGGATCGGTCCCGAGGTGTTCTTCCACCCGGAGGGTGAACGAGGGAGCAAGCGCCGCACCCGGGCCAGCGCCGCCAAGGAGATCTGCCTGGGCTGTCCGGTCCTGCAGCAGTGCCGCAGCCACGCGCTCGCGGTGCGCGAGCCCTACGGCGTCTGGGGTGGGCTCACCGAGGACGAGCGCGAGTCGTTCTACTCGCGCGACCGGCACATCGCGTCCTGACCCGGCGGCCGTTGCAGCGGTCGCCCACACGCTCCGGGGGCGAGAGGCGGTCCGGGTCGTAGGACATCCCGTCCGGTCGGTGGCAGTGCCCCACCGACGGCCGGGGGGTCCTGCGGCCCGGACCAGCGGGCACGCCGCGTAGCCTGACGCCCGTGAGCGCTCCCCTCGAGGTCCCGATCCGCGACGAGACGATCCGGCTCGGCCAGCTGCTCAAGCTCGCAGGGGTCGTCGACGACGGCGCCATGGCCCGCGAGGTCATCGAGCGAGGACTGGTCCTCGTCAACGGCGAGGTCGACACCCGGCGCGGCCGCCAGGTGCGCCCCGGCGACGTCGTGACCTTCGAGGCCGAGACCCTGAACGTCACCGCCGAGGGCTGACCCGTGCGCCGGCCTCCCCGGCCCGGCACGCACGGATGCCGCCCGCTCGGGTGAGCGGACGGCATCCGGTGTGGTGCGTGGTGCGCCGACGGGCGGCGCGAGGGGGAGCGTCAGTGGCCGTGACCGTGGCCCTGGCCGCCGGCGCCGGCCGGCTCCTCCTCCTTCTTCTCCACGACGAGGGTGTCGGTGGTGAGCACCATCGACGCGATCGACGCGGCGTTGCGCAGCGCGCTGCGGGTGACCTTGACCGGGTCGATGACGCCGGCCTTGACGAGGTCCTCGTACTCGCCGGTGGCGGCGTTGAGGCCCATCCCCGGCTCGAGGTCCTGCACCTTGGCCACGGCGACGTAACCCTGCATCCCGGCGTTCTCGGCGATCCAGCGCAGCGGCTCGGCCGCGGCCTTGCGCACGATGGACGCGCCGACCTTCTCGTCGTCCTCGAGGTCGAGGCCGTCGATGACCTTGACGGCCTGGATGAGGGCGGAGCCGCCACCGGCGACGATGCCCTCCTCGATGGCCGCGCGGGTCGCCGAGATGGCGTCCTCGATGCGGTGCTTCTTCTCCTTGAGCTCGACCTCCGTGTGGGCGCCGACCTTGATGACGCACACGCCGCCGGCGAGCTTCGCGAGGCGCTCCTGGAGCTTCTCGCGGTCCCAGTCGGAGTCGGTGCGCTCGATCTCCTGCTTGATCTGCGCGACCCGACCGGCGACGTCCTCGTGGTCCCCGGCGCCGTCGATGATCGTGGTGTTGTCCTTCGTCACCACGACGCGACGGGCCTGGCCGAGGCTGTCGAGACCGACCTGGTCGAGCTTGAGGCCGATCTCCTCGGCGACGACCTGGGCGCCGGTGAGGGTGGCGATGTCCTGGAGCATGGCCTTGCGGCGGTCGCCGAAGCCGGGCGCCTTGACCGCGACGACGTTGAACGTGCCGCGCATCTTGTTGACGACCAGCGTCGAGAGGGCCTCTCCGTCGATGTCCTCGGCGATGACGAGCAGGGGCTTGCCGGCCTTGACGACCTTCTCCAGGATCGGCAGGACGTCGGCGATGGCCGAGATCTTGCCCTGGTGGATGAGCACGTAGGCGTCCTCGACGACGGCCTCCATGCGCTCGGGGTCGGAGACGAAGTACGGCGAGATGTAGCCCTTGTCGAACTGCATGCCCTCGGTGAACTCGAGCTCGGTCGACGCGGTCGAGGACTCCTCGACGGTGATGACGCCGTCCTTGCCGACCTTGTCGAACGCGTCGGCGATGGTCGAGCCGATCGACTGGTCCTGCGCGGAGAGGGAGGCGACCTGAGCGATCTCCTCCTTGGACTCGATCTCGCGGGCGGTCCTGAGCAGCTCGTCGGACACGGCCTCGACGGCCTTGTCCATGCCGCGCTTCAGGCCCGACGGCGAGGCGCCGGCGGCCACGTTGCGCAGGCCCTCGTGGACCATGGCCTGCGCGAGCACGGTCGCGGTCGTCGTGCCGTCACCGGCGACGTCGTTGGTCTTGGTCGCGACCTCCTTGGCGAGCTGGGCGCCGAGGTTCTCGTAGGAGTCCTCGAGCTCGATCTCGCGGGCGATCGTCACACCGTCGTTCGTGATCGTGGGGGCGCCCCACTTCTTGTCGATGACGACGTTGCGGCCCTTGGGGCCGAGCGTCACCTTGACGGCGTTCGCGAGCGCGTCGACGCCGCGCTCGAGCGACTTGCGGGCGGAGTCGTTGAACTCCAGTTGCTTGGCCATTGCTGTCCTTCGTGATCGGGATGCCGGGCGCGGGCTCGCGCTCCGCCACGGCTGGGGTTGTCGTTCAGTGACCGCTACCGGACGCGCCCCGGTCACACCCGGTTGCGGGTGCGCACCGGGGCGCGGTCACGGCATTACGTGGGTCGTGCGTCAGCCGACGACGGCGAGCACGTCACGGGCGGACAGGATGAGGTACTCCTCGCCGCCGTGCTTGATCTCGGTGCCGCCGTACTTGCTGTAGATGACGCGGTCACCGACCTGGACGTCGAGCGGGACGCGGTTGCCCTTGTCGTCGATGCGACCGGGACCGACCGCGAGGACCTCGCCCTCCTGGGGCTTCTCCTTCGCGGTGTCCGGGATGACGAGACCGGACGCGGTCGTCTGCTCGGCCTCGAGGCTCTTGATGACGATGCGGTCCTCGAGCGGCTTGATGGAAACCGACACGGTGTGCTCCTCCCCTGTGGGGTGAGTCGAAGTGGACGGGACTGCGCGTCCGGGCCGCTCTCGCCGTCGCGGGGGTCGATCCTGGCCCGGGTGCGCTGGCACTCACCGGGGGTGAGTGCCAATGAGCCAAATCTAGGTCGCCCGTTAGCACTCGGTCAACTCGAGTGCCAGTGCGCGGACCGGAACGCCCACGGCGCGCGTCACGGGATGCGTGCCGCGCAGGAAATGGCAGGATGGCCCGCCGTGGATGTCGGCATCGTACGAACGCTGGGGTCACCCGACGGTCGGGCGATCCTCAGGGCGCTGCCCCCGTACGACGAGCGCGCGGTGATGCGCCTCGGCGACCGGCTCCGGCGCGAGGGGCACGACGCCGACCTCGTGGCCGCACTGCTCACCCAGCAGCGGTTGCAGGCACGAGCCGTCGCGAAGTTCGGCGAGTTCGCGAACGACATGCTCTACACCGCCGACGGGCTCGAGCAGGCCTCCCGCCTCGAGGTGGCGGCGACCCACGCCGGCCGGTTCTACAACGCCTCGCTCGCGACCGTGCACGACCTCGGCTGCGGCATCGGCTCGGATGCCGTCGCGATGTCGGCGCTCGGCGTCACGGTGCAGGGCGTCGACATCGACCCCGTCACCGCCGCGATCGCCGACATCAACCTGCGGCCCTGGCCCGACTCGCGGGCCCGGGTGGGCCTGGCGGAGGAGTTCGAGGCGCCCCGCGACCCGCTGCGCTCGCGGGTGGGGGTGTGGCTCGACCCGGCCCGCCGGGTGCCCGGGCGCACCGGTCGCCACGGACGGATCAAGCGGGTCTTCCGGCTCGACGAGATCCGCCCGACGTGGGAGTTCGTGCTGCAGGTCGCGACCGCCGTGCCGGCCACCGGGGCCAAGCTGTCGCCCTCGATGCCGCACGACGCCATCCCGCTCGGCACCGAGGCGCAGTGGACCTCGTTCGCCGGCGAGGTGCTCGAGTGCGCGGTGTGGTGGGGCCCCCTGGCCCAGCGTCCCGGGCGCAGCGCGCGCATCCTGGGGCCGAGCCGCTCGCCGATCGAGGTCGACGAGACGATGGCCGAGCCGGACGTGCCGACCGTGGCGTCGCTCGATGCCGTGGGACCGTGGCTCTACGAGCCGGACCGCGCGGTGACCCAGGCGGGGCTGCTCGGGGCGGTGACCGCCGCCACGCTCGGCAGCGAGGTCGACACCGGCCTCGGCTACGTCGTCAGCGACGCGAGCGTCGACGTGCCGTTCGCCCGGCGCTACGCCGTGCGCGAGGCGATGCCGTTCAGCGTGCGGTCGCTGCGGGCCTGGATCAGGCAGCACGGCGTGACCGGCCTGACCATCAAGAAGCGCGGCGTGCGGCTCGACGACGACGAGCTGCGCCGCCAGCTGCGGATCGGCCGCAAGGCCGGTGACGGCGCCCAGGCGACCGTCATCCTGACCCGGGTCGCCGGCCAGCAGGTCGTGCTCGTCGTCGACCCCGCCTGACCCGCCGCCCTCCCGGGCGCTGTCACAACTTTCCCGCCCGATCCCGGAACCTTCAGGTTCGCACCGGAACCGTTGTGGCGCGAACCTGAAGGTTCTCGCACCGGGCGGGAAAGTTGTGGCGAGGGTCGGAGCCGCGGGTCAGAGCTGGGGGTCGGGCTGGGCGCCCCGGTGGCGCACGGCCGCCGCGCCCGCCGCGAGGGCCACGTCGAGGGCGGCCTCCCGCTCGGCGCCACCGGCGAGGGATGCCGCGAGCGCGCCGCAGAACGCGTCGCCGGCGCCCGTGGTGTCGGCCACCTCGTCGGCGGCCACCTCGTGGGCCGGGGCCGTCACGCCGTCCCACGACGCCCCGTTGGCCCCGAACGTCACGAGCAGCGAGCGCGGCTCGGCGCCGGCCTCCGCGAGCGCGGCCATCTCGTGCTCGTTGGCGACCACCGGGTCGGCGAGGCCGATCACGTCGGGCGGCAGGGCGGCATACGGCGCGGTGTTGAGCACGACCCGAGCACCTCGGCCGGCCGCCCGGCGCACGGCCGTGCACACGACGGCCCGCGGCACCTCGAGCTGCACGAGCAGCACGTCGCCGGGGCCGAGCTCGTCGACGGCGGAGACCTCGCGCTCGTCGAGCAGGTCGTTGGCGCCGGGGATGACGACGATCGAGTTCTCGCCGTCGTCGGAGACGGTGACCACCGCGTGCCCCGTGGGAACTCCCGGGCAGACGCGCACGGCGGAGGTGTCGATGCCGCGTGCGGCCAGGCGTGCCACGTAGGCGGCGCCGCCCGCGTCGTCGCCGACGCACCCGACCATGGACACCCGGGCTCCGGCCGCGGCGGCGGCCACGGCCTGGTTGGCCCCCTTGCCGCCGGCCAGCTGCTCGAGGCCGTCCCCGAGCACGGTCTCGCCCGGCCGCGGGTGCCGCTCGACCCGTGTCACCAGGTCGACGTTGAGCGACCCGAGCACGAGTACCCGGCCGCTCATCGCGCCTCCCCCCGCACGGTGCGCACCCACAGGTCGGCGATCCGCGGGCCGTCGATCTCGAGGGCGACGTCGACCTGGGTCGCCGCCAGCCCGTGCGGGTCGTGCGCCAGGTCGCCGCTCCAGTCGCGGCGGTCGACGACGGTGCGCCCGCGCGTCCAGGTGCCGGTGAGCTCGACGCGCACGGGCAGCACCTCGGTGCGCACGGCATCGGGCTCGAGGAGGATGCCGACCGCACCGGCGTCGCCGATCGTCGCCCCCGCGTTGGCGAACCGGCGGTGGTGGAACGAGATGAGCCCGGCAGCCAGCGTGGCCACGGGCGTGTCGAGCTCGCGCAGCGCCTCGACCTGCACGTCGGTGACCAGCGGGTCGTAGAACACGTCGAGGCCGTACATGGTGACCGGCACGTGGTGCTCGGCGCACGCGGCCAGCACCATCGCGGCGGCCTCGGGGTCGTGGAAGACGTTGAACTCGGCCGCGGCGGTGGCGTTGCTGATCTCGACCCCGCCACCCATGAACACGATGCGACCGATCGTGGCGAACGCCGCCGGGTGCACCCTGGCCAGCAGGGCCAGGTTGGTCATCGGGGCGAGCGGCACGACGGTGAGCTCCTCGCCCGCCGCCGCGGCGGCCTCGAGGGTGTCGCGCAGGAGGTCGATGGCGGGGCGCGGGTCCGGTCGCAGGGTGGGGGCCGGCATCCCGAGGTCGGCCATGCCGTCGTCGCCGTGCACGTGGCGCGCGTCGACCGGCTCCTCGAGCAGCGGTCGCGAGGCACCGGCGCTCACGGGCACGTCACCGCGGCCGGCGGTCTCGAGCACGGTGAGCGTGTTGCGCACGACGTCGGTCAGGGGCGCGTTGCCCCCCACACACGTCACCGCCCGCAGGTCCAGGCCTGGGTGCAGCGCGGCGAGGAGGAGGGCGCAGGCGTCGTCGACACCCGTGTCGACGTCGAGGACCACGGGGAGGGCGGGCATGGGGTCGATTGTGTCGGATGCCGTCCTCCCGTCGGCATTCGGCCGGATGGCGAGGCGTCACGTACCGTCGTCAGGTGCTGTCCGCGACGCCTCGACCCCTCACGACCCGCCGCCTGGCCGCCACCACCTGCGCGCTGCTGGCCCTCGCCCTCGCCGGGTGCGCGGGCGACCCGGCCGGCCCCCCGTCGACCACGACCACCCCCTCGACGGCGTCGTCGAGCACCGGCCCGAGCACGGCATCCGCCTCGCCCTCGGCCACCCAGGACGCCGCAGCTGCCTGCGTGTCGACGACGTTCGACGCCCTGACCCCCGACCAGCGGCTCGGGCAGCTGCTCATGGTCGGGTTCGACGCCAACGCACCCCTGGAGTCGCTCGACGACGTGGTCGGCGACTCGCACGTGGGCAACGTCATCTACCTCGGCGGGTGGGACGGCGCCGACAAGGTGACCCGCACCTCCGAGCACCTCCAGGGGCTGGTCTCCGGGCGGAGCACCGGCGACGTCGGGCTGCTCCTCGCCGCCGACCAGGAGGGCGGCGTCGTGCACCAGCTGCGCGGCGAGGGCTTCACCCGGCCGCCGTCGGCCAAGCAGCAGGCGACGATGTCGTCGTCCGCGCTGACCAAGGCCGCCACCGGCTGGGCGCGCGAGATGAAGGCCGCCGGCGTCAACGTCAACCTGGCACCGGTCACCGACACGGTGCCGGCCGACATCGGCCGCGCCAACGAGCCGATCGGCAAGTGGGGGCGGCAGTACGGGTCGGACCCCGAGACGGTCGAGCGAGCCTCGTCGGCGTTCCTCAAGGGGATGCTGGCGGGCGGCGTCGAGGGAACGGTCAAGCACTTCCCGGGGCTGGGCCGGATCCGCAACAACACCGACTTCAACGCCACCGGGATCACCGACGACGTCACCACGGCGGACGACCCCTACCTCCAGCCCTTCGCGGCCGGCGTGAAGGCCGGTGCGGGGCTCGTCATGGTCGGCTCGGCCAAGTACAGCAAGCTCGACCCCGGCGTGCCGGCGATGTTCTCGGCACCAATCGTCACCGACCTGCTGCGCGGCGACCTCGGCTACGACGGCGTCGTCATCACCGACGACGTCAACGCCAAGGCGGTGGCGGCCACCCCGGCGCCGCAACGTGCCGTGAAGGTGGTCGCCGCCGGGGGCGACATCGTGCTCACCGGCGACGCGTCGGACGCCCCTGCGATGCGCAAGGCCCTCAAGGCGAAGGCCGCCGCGGACCCGGCGTTCGCCGCCAAGGTGGAGGCGTCGGTGCAGCGGGTGCTGACCCTCAAGGAGCGGATGGGCCTGCTCCCCTGCTCCACCGAGGGCTGACCCGGGTCAGGCCTGGACCTCGGTGACCGGCATCGAGGAGTCGGCCGGCAGCGCGAGGTCCGACGGTGCACGCCCCTTGAGCACCATCTGCGCACCCAGGGCCGCGACCATCGCGCCGTTGTCGGTGCACAGGCCAGGCCGTGGCACCCGCAGCCGGATGCCGGCCGCGTCGCACCGCTCCTGGGCCATCGCCCGCAGGCGCGAGTTCGCGGCGACCCCGCCGCCGATCTGGAGGTGCTCGACACCGTTCTCGCGGCAGGCCAGCACGGCCTTGCGGGTCAGCACGTCGGTGACGGCCTCCTGGAAGCTGGCGGCGACGTCGGCGACGGGCACCGGCTCCCCCGCCGCCTCGCGGGCCTGGACCCACCGCGACACAGCCGTCTTCAGGCCCGAGAAGGAGAAGTCGAAGCGGTGCCGCTCCATGTCGCGCCCCGTGGTGAGCCCGCGCGGGAAGTCGATGGTGACCGAGCCCTCGCGGGCCGCGCGGTCGATGTACGGGCCGCCGGGGAAGGGCAGCCCCAGCACGCGCGCCACCTTGTCGAAGGCCTCCCCCGCGGCATCGTCGATCGTCGAGCCGAGGCTGCGCACGTCGTGGGTGACGTCGGGCACCAGGAGCAGCGACGAGTGTCCGCCGGAGACGAGCATCGCCAGGACCGGCTCGGGCAGGGGGCCGTGCTCGACGATGTCGACGGCCACGTGGCTGGCAAGGTGGTTGACGCCGTAGAGCGGCACCCCGAGCGACAGCGAGAGCGCCTTCGCCGAGGCCACCCCCACCATCAGCGCGCCGGCGAGGCCCGGGCCCGACGTGACCGCAACGGCATCGAGGTCGCGCAGGCTGACACCCGCTGTGGCACAGGCACGTTCGATGGTGGGAACCATCGCCTCGAGGTGGGCCCGGCTGGCGACCTCGGGCACGACCCCGCCGAACCGCGCGTGCTCGTCGACGCTGCTCGCGATGGCGTCGACGAGCAGCGTCTCGCCGCGCACGATACCGACACCGGTCTCGTCGCACGACGTCTCGATGCCGAGCACCAGGGGTTCGTCACGCATCGCCGGTCCCGTTCTCGTGCAACGACTTGCGCAGGATCAGGGCGTCCACGTCACCGGGCTGGTAGTAGCGGCGCCGAGTGCTGATCACGGTGTATCCGGTGCGCTCGTAGAGGCCGCGTGCCGCCGGGTTGTCGGCGCGCACCTCGAGGATGACGTGCGCCGCACCTCGCGTGGCGGCCCGTCGCTCCAGCTCGTCGAGGAGGAGCCGCCCCAGCCCTCGGCCCTGGGCGCGAGGAGCGACGGCGAGCGTCATGACGTCGGCGACCTCCCCACCGTGGTCGAGCCCGCCGTAGCCGAGCACCTCGTCGGCGTCGGTGAGCACCACGTAGTCGCGGCGCGGGCGGCCCGCGAGCTCGGCCCACCAGGTCGGCTCCGACCAGGCGTCGTGCGCGAAGAGGTCGCTCTCGAGTGCAGCGAGCGCCGCCAGGTCGGTCCAGCGCGCGTCACGCAGGGCCGGGGCAGTGACGTTCACGACCGACCTCGCTCGGCCGTGGTGAGGGCGTCCGGCCGGCGCAGGTAGAGCGGCTCGACCGGCATCGGCGCACGGGCCGCCAGTCGACGGGCCGCCACGCGAGCCAGCCAGCCGGGGTCGACGTCGAGCGGGTGGCCGAGCGGCGCGGGGAACAGGTCGGGGTAGAGCAGCGGCCCGCGCCCGGCGGTCGGCAACCGGCGGACGTCCGCCGCCAGCTCGGCCGGCCGGTCGACGGCCGGCTCGTCGAGCGCCACCGCGCCGTCGCCACCGCGGCCGTAGCGCGCCCAGTAGACCTCCTTGCGTCGCGCGTCGGTCGCGACGAGCACCTCGTCGACCCCGCCCGGCGCCTCGGCCAGGGCCTGCTCGGCGAGGGCGTCGAGGCTGCAGACCCCGTGCACCGGGATGCCGAGGGCGTGGCCCATGGTCAGCGCGGTGACCATGCCCACGCGCAGGCCGGTGAACGGTCCGGGGCCGGTGCCGACGGCGATGTCGGTGAGGTCGGCCGGGGTGGCACCGGCCCGCGCGAGGGTGTCGCGCACGAGTGGGGCCAGCTTCTCGGTGTGCGCCCGGGCGTCGACGGCCACGCCGACCACGGGCTCGGAGCCGGTGGCCAGCACGGCGACCCCGATCGCGGAGGTCGAGGTGTCGACCGCGAGCATCAGCACGGCACACCGCCCAGGGCGACCAGCCCGGCATCCGCCTCGGCCGCCCAGCGACCACCGATGCCGGTGACGGTCGCCGTGCGCTCCTCGGTGGTGGTGTCGACGTCGAGCACGACCTCGAGGCGGTTCTCGCTGAGGTCCTCGGCCAGGCCGTGACCCCACTCGACGACCGTGACGCTGTCGTCGACCGAGGCGTCGAGGTCGAGGTCGTCGAGCTCGAGGGCTCCGCCGAGGCGGTAGGCGTCGACGTGCACCAGCGCCGGACCGCCGACGGTCGACGGGTGCACCCGGGCGATGACGAACGTGGGCGACGTGACCGGCCCGCGCACCCCCACGCCCTCGCCGATGCCCTGGGTGAGCGTGGTCTTGCCCGCACCCAGCCCGCCGGTGAGCACGACGAGGTCGCCGGCCCGCAGCATCCGCCCGAGGGCGCGACCCAGCGCCCGGGTGTCGTCGACGTCGGGCAGCACCACGCGCCGGCCGGTCACGACGCGGCCTCGCGGGTGGCGCGGCCGGCCCTGGCGCGCGCCACGCTGCGCTTCTTGGCGATGTCCTGCACGGTGCGACGCACTCGCGGCTTGCTGCTCACCGGAACGCCCTCGGCCACCGCGCGCTGCGCGCGGGCGATGAGCATGAGCAGCTGCTGGGTGACCAGCTGCGGGTGCTCGAGCATCAGGATGTGCCCGGCGTCCTCGACGACCACGTGCTCGGCGCCGGGGATGCGACGCACGATCTCCTCGCTGTGCGACGGCGGGGTCACGAGGTCCCCGGCGCCGTTCATGACCAGGGTCTCGATGCCGATGAGCGGCGCGAGGTCCTCGCTGATGTCGAGCGCGTCGAAGTCGGGCAGGAAGGCCGCCATCACGTCGAAGGACGTCGAGAAGATCATCTCCCCGACGAGGTGGACCAGGTCGGCACTGACCGGCGAGTCGAACGCCCAGCGCTGGATCACGGCGTCCTGGACCCCACGGCCCATCTTGCGCAGCGCCCCGATGGGTCCGGCGTGACGCGACAGCCGGGTGAGCACCCCGGGGCCGAACGAGCCGACGACCCGCCCCACCGTGGTGCCGAGGCCGAACTCGGTCATCTCGGCCCCGCCGGGGCTGGTGGAGACCAGTGCCACGGCCAGCACCCGCTCCCGGATGACGTCGGGGTGCTGCCCGGCGTACGACATCACGGTCATGCCGCCCATCGAGTGCCCGACGAGCACCACCGGGCCACTCGTGCAGGTGGCGTCCATGACGGCGGCGAGGTCGCGGCCGAGCTGGGCGACGGTGCAGCCCTCGAGCGACGGCTGGCCCGACCTCCCGTGGCCGCGCTGGTCGTAGGTGACCACCCGGAACCCGGAGTGGATCAGGGCCCGGCGCTGGAGCACCCAGCACTGCATCGTGAGGGCGAACCCGTGCACCAGGACGACGGTGGGGGTGCGCCCCGCGAGGTGGCGGCGGCTCAGGCTGGAGGTGTCGGGTGCGTCGATCTCGACGTGCAGCGCGAGGCCGTCGTCGGCGGTGACCACCAGGGACTCGGTCGGGGTGTGCGCCCAGCCGTCGCGGGCGTCGACCGCGGGGTACCCGGCGCGGGCGCGCATCACCCGCTCGCCCACCGCGCTCGCGGCGTTGCCCAGGGGTCCGAGGGCCATCAGGCGCGCTCCCCGAGCAGGATGCGCGGCAGCCGCGGGGCCATCCGGGTGACGATCTCGTAGTTGATCGTGCCGGCCGCCTCGGCCCAGTCCTGCGCCGAGGGCTCGCCGTCGGCGGCCCGGCCGAGTACGACGACCTCGTCTCCGGCCCCGCCCGTGAAGCCCGGCCCGAGGTCGACGACGAACTGGTCCATGCACACCCGGCCCGCCACCGGCAGGCGCCGGCCACCGACGAGCACCGGCCCCCGGCCCCCGGCGGACCTCGGGATGCCGTCGGCGTAGCCCATCGGCACCAGGCCCAGCACCGTGTCGCGGTCGGTGAAGTACTCGTGGCCGTAGCTGACCCCCTGACCGGCTCGAGCACGCTTGACGAGGGTGAGCCGCGCGGTCACCCGCATGGCCTCGCGCAGGCCGAAGTCGGCGGGGGTGCCGAGCTCGGGCACTGGGGACAGGCCGTAGACGGCCAGGCCGGGCCGCACCATGTCGAAGTGGGCCGCGGGGTTGGTCAGCGTCGCGGCGGAGTTCGCGAGGTGGCGCAGCGCCGGGCGCACGCCGGCCCGCTCGAGCTCGGCCACGGCCTCGACGAAGCGCGCCTCCTGGGCGCGCACGGTCGGGTGCTGCGGTGCATCGGCCCACGCGAAGTGCGACCACACGCCGGTCACCTCGATCGCGCCCTCGGCCTGCGCCCGCGCGACGCGCTGCACCATCTCGGACCAGTCGGTGAGGATGCCGCCACGCCCCAGACCGGTGTCGACCTTGACCTGCACGCGGGCCGGGCGGCCACGTTCGCGGGCGGCGGCGGTGACGGCATCGAGGGTCCAGCCGCTGCCGACGGTGACCTCGATGTCGGCGTCGATGGCCCCGCCGACGTCGGCTCCCGGTGGGAAGAGCCAGGTGAGCAGGGGTGCGGTCACGCCGGCCTTGCGCAGCTCGAGGGCCTCGGCGAGCTGGGCCACGCCGAGCCACGACGCGCCACCGTCGAGGGCCGCACGCGCCGACGGGACCAGCCCGTGGCCGTAGGCGTCGCCCTTGACGACCGCGAGCACCTGCGCGGACCCGGCCCGCCGGACCAGCTCGGCGACGTTGTCGCGGATCGCGTCGAGGTCGATGCTGACCCACGCGGACACGCCCGCGGTCGCGGGGACGGGGGCGGAGGCGGGCGGCGGGGTCATGGGCTGAGAAGTCTAGGACGCCGGGGTGCGCCCGCGGCCCAGGAGGTGTGCGACGGCCGCCGGGATGCCGTGCGCCACCGCGAGCGCCCGCACCGGCCCGCCGGGGTTCGCCCGGTCGGCCGCGACACCGTGCACCAGGGCACCCAGGGCGCCCGCGAGGTCGGCGGGCAGGCCCGCAGCGAGGAGGGCGCCGAGCAGGCCGGAGAGCACGTCGCCGGAACCGGCGGTGGCCAGCCAGGCGGGCGCGTCGGACTGGGACCACACGGTGGCACCCTCACCCGGCGGGACGACGAGGGTGGTCGCACCCTTGAGGAGCACCGTGGCCCCGGTGAGCCCGCTGAGCACTCGGGCGTGGGCCAGCGGCCGTGCCTCGACGTCCTCTCGGGTGACCTCGTCGGGGCCCAACCGGGTGAGCAGCCGGGCACACTCGCCGGCGTGCGGGGTGAGGAGGGTGACGGCATCCGCCCTGGCGGCAAGCACGTCGGCGTCGAGCAGGTCGAGGCCGCCGGCGTCGACGACGACCGGTTCGTCGCCGGCCAGGGCCGCGCGGGCGGCGTCGAGCTGGGCCTTGGCACCCGCGGCGCGTGACGCGGTGTCGAGTCCCGGGCCGACGAGCCAGGCCTGCACCCGCCCGGCGCCGTGCACCGCCTCGGGCACCGCAGCCCTGACGAGAGACGTGGGGGTCGGGGTGCCGACGTAGCGCACCATGCCGCATCCTGCCTCGACCGCGGAGGTCACGCTGAGCACCGCTGCGCCGGTGTAGGACTCGCCACCCGCGATGATGCCGAGCACCCCGCGCGAGTACTTGTCGTCGGAGGGCGCAGGCACCGGCCAGCACGCGGCGACGTCGTCGTGGTCGAGGCGGCGCACCGCCGGCTCGGTGTCGAGCTCGAGGCCGATGTCGACGACGGTGAGCAGCCCGCAGGCCTGCTCCGTGGGCGGCAGCAGGTGCACCGGCTTCGCGACGGAGAAGGTGACGGTCTCGTCGGCGAAGACGCCGTCGGGGTCGAGCTCGCCGCCCATCGGGTCCTGCCCGGAGGGGAGGTCGACCGCGATGACGTGGGCCGACTCGGAGAGCGCGGCGAGCCAGCCGACCGCCCACTCGGGCAGCCCCGGCCGCGCACCGATGCCCAGGATGCCGTCGAGCACGACGTCGGCCTCTCCCAGCCCGCTCGGGTCGGTGGTGAGCACGACGCCGGCCGCCTCGGCAGCCGCCCGGGCACCCTCGTGGACGTGGTCGTGGTGCACGGCGACGGCGTTCCAGCCGGCCTCGGCGAGGCGGGCCACGGCGTACAGCGCGTCGGCTCCGTTGTTCCCCGGTCCGACCAGCGCGGCGACGGCCTCGCCGTCGCACTCCTCGAGCCGGGCGGCGGCGACGCCCGCCAGGCCCTCGACCGCCCGGGCCATCAGCTCACCCTCGTCGAGCGTGGCCATCAGCGCGGCCTCGGCCGCGTAGACGGCATCGGTCGACCAGGCCTGGATCATCGGTCGGGTCCCTCGGCGACGACGACGGCCGACGCGATGCCGGCGTCGTGGGACAGGGACAGGTGCAGCGAGGTGATGCCGAGGGCCTCGACCCGCGCCTGCACGGTGCCGCGGACCTCGAGGTGCGGACGGCCGTCGGCGCCTCGGTGCACCTCGGCGTCGTGCCAGTGCATGCCGCTGGGGGCCCCGAGCGCCTTGGCGACGGCCTCCTTCGCCGCGAACCGGGCCGCCAGCGAGTTGAGCGGGAGGTCGCGCTCGCCCGTCGTGAAGAGGCGCTCGCGCAGGGCGGGCGTGCGCTCCAGGGTCGCGCCGAAGCGTGCGACGTCGACGACGTCGATCCCGACCCCGAGGATCACCGGGCCACCACGGTCGAGCGCGTCACTCGACGGTCACCGACTTGGCCAGGTTGCGGGGCTGGTCGACGTCGAGGCCCTTGGCGGTGGACAGGTGCAGCGCGAAGACCTGCAGCGGCACCACGGCCAGCAGCGGCGCGAGCATCGGGGCGCACTGCGGGATCCGGATGACCTCGTTGGCGAACGCCTCGACGTCGTCGTCGCCGTCGTGCGCGATGACGATCGTGCGCGCCCCCCGGGCCCGGATCTCCTGGATGTTGGAGACGACCTTCTTGTGCAGCTCGTGCGGGGTGTCGGGGCTCGGCACCACGATGAACACCGGCTGGCCGGCGTCGATGAGCGCGATCGGACCGTGCTTGAGCTCGCCGGCCGCGAAGCCCTCCGCGTGGATGTAGGCCAGCTCCTTGAGCTTCAGGGCCCCCTCCATCGCGACGGGGTAGCCGACGTTGCGGCCGAGGAAGAGCACCGAGCGGGTGTCGGCCATGAAGTGCGCCATCTCGACCACGCGGTCCATCCGGCCCAGCAGGTCCTCGATCTTCGCCGGGATCTCCTGCAGCTCTGCCATCACGGCCTTGGCGTCGTCGGCGTAGGTCTCGCCGCGCAGCTGCGCGAGGTAGAGGCCGAGGATGTAGCAGGCGGTGATCTGGGCGAGGAACGCCTTGGTCGACGCCACCGCGATCTCGGGGCCGGCGTGGGTGTAGAGCACGGCGTCCGACTCGCGAGGGATGGTCGAGCCGTGGGTGTTGCAGATCGACAGGGTCATCGCGCCCAGCTCGGCGGCGTGCTTGACCGCCATCAGGGTGTCCATGGTCTCGCCGGACTGGCTGATCGACACCACGAGCGTGCGCGCGTCGACGATCGGGTCGCAGTAGCGGAACTCGTGGGCGAGGCTGACCTCGACCGGGATCCGGGTCCAGTGCTCGATCGCGTACTTCGCGACCATGCCGGCGTAGGCGGCGGTGCCGCAGGCGACGATGGTGATGCGTTCGACGGCGCGCAGCTGCTCCTCGCTGATCCGCACCTCGTCGAGCACGAGCCGCCCGGAGTCGTCGGTGCGCCCGAGGAGGGTGTCGGCCACGGCGTGCGGCTGGTCGTTGATCTCCTTCTCCATGAACGTGGCGTAGCCGCCCTTCTCGGCGGCGGCGGCGTCCCAGGTGACCTCGTAGGCCTTGCCGTCGCTCGGGGTGCCGTCGAAGTTGATGACCGCGTAGCCGTCGGGGGTGATCGTGACGATCTGGTCCTGGCCGAGCTCGAGCGCGTGCCGGGTGTGGCCGATGAACGCCGCCACGTCGCTGCCGAGGAAGTTCTCGCCGTCACCGAGACCCACGACGAGCGGGCTGTTGCGGCGGGCCCCCACGACGACGCCGGGGCTGTCGGCGTGCACCGCGAGCAGGGTGAAGGCTCCCTCGAGCCGCTGCACGACGTTGAGCATGGCCACGGTGAGGTCGCCCACCCGGTCGTACTCGCGCCCGACGAGCTTGGCGGCGACCTCGGTGTCGGTCTCGGAGCGGAACTCGACGCCCTCGGCCACGAGCTCCTTCTTGAGGGCGTGGAAGTTCTCGATGATCCCGTTGTGGATCAGGGCGAGGCGGTCGTGGTCGCCGCCCCGGTGCGGGTGGGCGTTGCCGTCGGTGGGCCCACCGTGCGTGGCCCAGCGGGTGTGCCCGATGCCGGTGCGCGACGGCGCGAGCGGGTGAGCCTCGAGGGCCGAGCGGAGGTTCTCGAGCTTGCCGGCCCGCTTCTCCGACGTGATGCCGGCATCGGTGACCAGGGCGACGCCTGCCGAGTCGTAGCCGCGGTACTCGAGGCGCGACAGGCCCTCCATCACGACCTCGAGGGCGGTGTCATCCATGGATCGGCCGACGTAGCCCACGATTCCGCACATGGGACCAGCCTAGTTGCGAACCCGTTCCGCATCCGAGCGGCCCCGCCCACCAGCGGGTGCGCGTCGCGGCATACGCAACAATGGCGCGCGTGAGCGCCACGGAGGAGCGACGGGTGCTGCCGACCCCCTACGTCGACCTCGACCGCGGGGCCTGGTCGCGGCTGCGCGAGAACCACCCGATGAGCCTGGAGCAGGGCGACCTGGCCCGGCTGCGCGGCCTCGGCGAGCGCCTGGACCTCAACGAGGTCGAGGAGGTCTACCTGCCGCTGTCCCGGCTGCTGCACTTCTACGTCGAGGCCACCCACGGGCTGCGCCTCGCGACGAGCGAGTTCCTGGGCGAGCGCCCCACGCGGGTGCCGTTCGTCGTCGGGGTGGCCGGCTCGGTGGCGGTCGGCAAGTCGACCACGGCGCGCATCCTCAAGGAGCTGATGAGCCGCTGGCCCCAGACGCCGCGCGTCGAGCTGGTCACCACCGACGGCTTCCTGCACTCCAACGCCGAGCTCGAGCGCCGAGGACTGTTGCAGCGCAAGGGCTTTCCCGAGTCGTACGACCGTCGTGCGCTGATGACCTTCATCGCCGCCGTGAAGTCGGGCGTGCCGTTCGTCGAGGCACCGCAGTACTCGCACCTCACCTACGACGTGCTGCCCGGCACCACTCGGGTGAGCCGGCCCGACGTGCTCATCGTGGAGGGGCTCAACGTGCTGCAGCCGCCGGCGTGCGCGGCCCGACGGCTCGAGCACCGGGGCCATCTCGGACTACTTCGACTTCTCGGTCTACGTCGACGCGCCGGTCGAGGAGATCCGCACCTGGTACGTCGAGCGCTTCCTGCGGCTGCGCGAGACGGCGTTCGCCGACCCGCAGTCGTACTTCCACCGGTACGCGGGACTCAGTGACGCAGGAGGCGCGGGCGACCGCGCTGGCCATCTGGGAGCGGATCAACGAGCCCAACCTCATCGAGAACGTGCTGCCCACCAGGGACCGGGCGACGCTCGTGCTCACCAAGGGACCCGACCACGCGGTGACCGGGATCCGGCTGCGCAAGATCTGAGTCCCCGCCCGCCGACCGCCGTCACAGGCACCGGCACCGGCACCGACGGCGGATGCCGGTCAGTACCAGTGCGGGGAGCGCGCGTCCCACTGGTTGAGGGCGTTGCACGGCGTTCCGTAGGAGCGCTTGATGTAGTCGAGCCCCCACTTGATCTGGGTGACCGGGTTGGTGCGCCAGTCGGAGGCCACGGTCGCCATCTTGCTGCCGGGCAGCGACTGCGGGATGCCGTAGGCACCCGACGACGCGTTCGCGGCCTTGTAGTTCCAGCCGCTCTCACCGATCCAGAGCCGCTCGAGGCAGGGCCACTGGCCCTGGCCGAAGCCGTAGTCGGGCATCAGCATCCGCGCGGCGGCCTTGGGATCCTGCTGCGCGTTGGCGATGATCCGCTTGCGCGCGGCGGCGGCGGCGGCCTTCTCGGCGGCCGCCTTGCGGGCCTTGGCGATCGCCTCGGCCTTCGCCTTCTCGCGCTGGGCACTGCGCGCTGCTTCGACCGAGCGCTGCGCGTTGGCGCCGCTGCGGTCGGCGGCGACGCGCACGGCATCCGCCTGCTCGGTCTTCATCTGCTCGGTGGACGCGGACGAGGTCAGCCCGTCGACCGCGAAGGTGAGCGTCTCGGCGCTCGCGGTACCCCCGGTCATGGAGGCGGCCACAGCGGCGGAGGTGATGACGGCGGCGGCGACACCGGTCGCGAGCACCGGGCGGCCCAGCGAGCTGCCGGTCGACCGGGCCGCGTGGGCAGCACCGGCACGCCGCGTGGCGGCATGACGGGGTGCGTGGCGCGGAGCATGACGAGCCATGGGCAGGCAGGGGACCTTCCGGGGTGTTCAGGAGCAGGGTGAAGCCAAGGGGGACGGCCCCGGGCGTTACCGAATTGAGACCTTACTTTAGGTGATCACGCGGACGACGCGAAATCGACGCCTGAGTTCTGGCTCAGGTTCGCCTCCCGGACACCTAGACCTCGATGCCCTCGAGGAGGTCGGTGACCAGGGCCGCGATCGGGCTGCGCTCGCTGCGGGTGAGGGTGACGTGTGCGAAGAGGGGGTGCCCCTTGAGCGCCTCGACGACCGCCACGACACCGTCGTGCCGGCCGACCCGCAGGTTGTCGCGCTGGGCGACGTCGTGCGTGAGCACGACCCGGGAGTTCTGCCCGATCCGCGACAGGACGGTGAGCAGGACGTTGCGCTCCAGGCTCTGGGCCTCGTCGACGATGACGAAAGCGTCGTGCAGGGAACGGCCACGGATGTGGGTCAGGGGCAGCACCTCGAGCATGCCGCGGTCGAGGATCTCCTCGACGACCTCGCGGGAGACCAGGGCCGAGAGGGTGTCGAAGACGGCCTGGCCCCAGGGGTTCATCTTCTCGGAGGCGTCGCCGGGCAGGTAGCCGAGCTCCTGACCACCGACGGCGTACAACGGGCGGAAGACGACGACCTTGCGCTGCTGGCGGCGCTCCATGACGGCCTCGATGCCGGCGCACAGCGCGAGTGCGGACTTGCCGGTGCCGGCGCGGCCACCGAGGCTGATGATGCCGATGTCGGGGTCCATCAGGAGGTCGAGCGCGATGCGCTGCTCGGCGCTTCGGCCGTGCAGGCCGAACGCGTCGCGGTCGCCGCGCACGAGGCGCACCTGCTTGTCGGCGCCGACCCGGCCCAGCCCCGAGCCGCGCGGCGAGCTGAGCACCAGCCCGGTGTGACAGGGGAACTCGGCGGCCTCGACGCTCTCGAGGCGGCCGTACTCGTAGAGGTGGTCCATCTCCTCGACGGTGACGTCGAGCTCGGCCATGCCGGTCCAGCCGGACTCGACGGCGAGCTCGGCGCGGTACTCCTCGGCCTCGAGCCCGCAGGCCGAGGCCTTGACCCGCATCGGAAGGTCCTTGCTCACGATCGTGACGATGCGGCCCTCGTTGGCGAGGTTGCGGGCCACGGCGAGGATGCGGGTGTCGTTGTCGCCGAGCCGGAAGCCGGCCGGCAGCGACGTGGGGTCGGTGTGGTTGAGCTCGACCCGCAGGGTGCCCCCCTCGTCACCGATCGGCACCGGGGCGTCGAGCCGGCCCGCCGAGATGCGCAGGTCGTCGAGCATCCGCAGGGCGACGCGGGCGAAGTAGCCCAGCTCGGGGTGGTGCCGCTTGGCCTCCAGCTCGGTCACCACCACGACGGGCAGGACCACCTCGTGCTCCTTGAACCGGGTGATCGCCCGCGGGTCCGAGAGCAGCACGGAGGTGTCGAGCACGTAGGTGCGACGCGGCTCCTTCCCAGGTCGTGCTGCGGTTTCCGGTCGCGTGCTCGAAGCCATGGCCACTCCTGAGGAAGGGAGAGATGAGGTGCGTGACATCGACGCTACGACTCCCCCGGACGCGGGGGCCGCAGGCTCCATAGGCGTGTCGGGACCGATCGTTTTTCGGCCGTTCGGCCGACCTCACGCCCGCCGCTGGGGCTGCTGTGACGGGTGTGACGGGTGGGGTCCACAGGCCACCGCGGCAGCGCTCGGGACCGCCCGTCAGGACCCGAAGCGGCGGTTGCGCTCGCCGAAGGCGCGCAGCGCGCGCAGGAAGTCGACCTTGCGGAAGTCGGGCCAGTAGGCCTCGCAGAAGTAGAACTCGCTGTGGGCGCTCTGCCAGAGCAGGAAGCCCCCGAGCCGCTGCTCCCCCGACGTGCGGATGACGAGGTCGGGGTCGGGCTGGCCCTTGGTGTAGAGGTGCTCGGCGATGTGCTCGACGTCGATCACCTCGGCGAGCTCCTCGATGCTCGTACCCCGGGTCGCCTGCTCCTGGAGCAGCGAGCGCACCGCGTCGGCGATCTCGCGGCGACCGCCGTAGCCGACGGCGACGTTGACGAGCATCCCGTCGACGTCGCGGGTGCGGTCCTCGGCACCCTTGAGCCGGGCGGCCGTCTTCGAGGGCAGCAGGTCGAGGGCCCCGACCGGGTGCAGCCGCCACCGGTGCGTGGCGGCCAGCGAGTCGACGGCCGTCTCGATGATGCGCAGCAGCGGGCGCAGCTCCTTCTCGGGGCGGTTGAGGTTGTCGGTCGACAGCAGCCACAGGGTGACCACCTCGACGCCGGCCTCGTCGCACCACGCGAGCAGGTTCTCGATGTTGTCGGCGCCGGCCTGGTGCCCCTCGCTGGCGCCGGCACCGCGGGCCTTGGCCCACCTGCGGTTGCCGTCGAGCATGACCCCCACGTGGCGGGGGACGGAGGTGGGGTCGAGCTGCCGGGCGAGACGGCGGGCGTAGGCGGCATACAGGACGTCGCTCAGCCACATGTGCCGTGTCCTCCCGCCTGCTCCGGAGCCGCCGGGCAGGTCCGCGCCGGCCAGCCCCACGCTACTCCCGCGCGCCGGCGCAGCGACCCGCACCCGACGCGTCGTGGCCGGGTGGATGCCGTGCCGCGGGTCGACGCGCAGGTGCGCCGGAGGGCCACAGTGACGGAGTCCTCATCGGCTCGACACCCAAAACCTACGCTCGCGTAGGTTACGCTCGGGCGATGACGGATCACCTGACCCCCGGCGCGGAGCCGAGCCGCCGCGAGGCGCTCGAGCAGCGTGTCGAGTCGGCGATCGACCTCGTCAAGCCCAAGCTGCGCGGCTGGCTGCACGCCGGCATGACGCCGGTGGCGCTCGTGGCGGGCATCATCCTCGTCGTCATCGCAGGCTCCACGAAGGAGAAGGTGTCGGCCGCGGTCTTCGCCGGCACCGCCGTCCTGCTGTTCGGCACCTCCGCGGTCTACCACCGGGGCACCTGGTCGCCGCGGGTCGGCGGCTTCCTGCGCCGCTTCGACCACTCCAACATCTTCCTGATCATCGCCGGCACGTACACGCCGTTCGCGCTGCTCCTGCCGCCCGACCAGGCTCGCCGGATGCTGCTGATCGTCTGGGGTGGTGCCGTGCTCGGCGTGCTCTTCCGCGTCTTCTGGTCGGGTGCCCCGCGCTGGCTCTACGTGCCTGCGTACCTGATGCTCGGATGGGTGGCCGTGTTCTACTTCGGACCCCTGCTCCAGCACGCCGGGGCCGCGGTGATGACCTGGGTGGTCATCGGCGGCGCGCTGTACAGCCTCGGCGCGATCGTCTACGGCACCAAGCGACCCGACCTCTCACCGCGCTGGTTCGGCTTCCACGAGGTCTTCCACGCGCTGACCATCCTCGCGTTCACGGCGCACTTCGTCGCCGCCTCGCTGGCCCTCACCGGGCCCGCGATCGTCTGAGCGACCCGCACACCGGGCCGAGCGAGGCCCGACGGCGAGGGGTGGCCAGCGGTCGTCCCGCCGGTCGCGAACCAGCCACAACCCACCCCACCGGTGCCCCCCGACGGCGAGGGGTGGCCAGCGGTCGTCCCGCCGGTCGCCAACCAGCCACAACCCACCCCACCGGTGCCCCCGACGGCGAGGGGTGGCCAGCGGTCGTCCCGCCGGTCAGCTCTTGTCGCTGGGCGCGGAGGTCTCGCCGTCGTCCGGCGACGCGGGGCCACGCGCCGGCCCGTCCGCCTCGTCGGCCCGCGTGGAACCGGGCAGGAGCCCGTCGCGCTCGGCCTCGAGGTCCTCGGGGGTGGCCTGCGCCTCGTCCTTGCCCCGGTGGGCCGCCTGCTGGCGGTAGGACATCCGCCGCATCCGGGCGTTCATGTTGCGCATGAGGAACCACAGCGCCAGGGCCAGCAGGAAGAACGCGAGGAAGGCCAGGAACCCCGGCCCGCCGTCGGCGGTGGGTGCCTCGTTCATGCCTCACGCTCCGTGCGGGTGTCGACGGCGATCGTGAGGTCACCGGAGGTGGCGAGGGCGTCGGCCGCGGCCACGTCGCTGGGGAGACCGGCGAACAGGTCGTCCTCGCCCTCGGCGACCGGCACGAAGGACAGGGCCGCCTCGTAGTCCTCGGTGGGCCACACCCGCGCCTGCACCTCGCGCGAGACCCGGAACCAGGTGCCGTCGGGGTCGACCTGCGTCGCGTGGGCGAGCAGGGCGGCATCACGCTGCTCGAACCAGGCGGCGCACTCGACGCGCGTCGTCACCGTGCGGTCGGGGCGCGTCCAGTTCTCGAGCCACTCGGCATACGGGCTCTCCTCGCCCAGCGCCGTGAGCGCCTCGTGGAAGGCCTCGATGCGGGCCCGGCTGAACGTCTGGTTGTAGTAGACCTTCAGCGGCTGCCAGGCCGGCCCCGCGTGCGGGAAGGCCTCGGCGTCGCCGGCCGCCACCACCGCCGCCATCGACACGTCGTGGCACATGACGTGGTCGGGGTGCGGGTAGCCGCCGTTCTCGTCGTAGGTCGTGACGACGTGCGGGCGGAACCGGCGGATCTCGCGGACCAGGGCCTCGGTCGTCACCTCGAGCGGCTCCAGGGCGAAGCAGCCCGCGGGCAGCGGCGGCAGCGGGTCACCCTCGGGCAGGCCGGAGTCGACGAAGCCGAGCCAGGTGTGCTGCACGCCCAGGATCGCCTGCGCGGCGGCCATCTCGTCGCGGCGCACCTGCGCCAGGTCGCGCAGGATGTGCACGTCCTCCTTGAGCCGCGGGTTGAGCACGTCGCCGCGCTCACCGCCGGTGCACGACACGACGAGCACGTCGTGGCCCTCGTCGACGTAGCGCGCCATGGTCGCCGCGCCCTTGCTGGACTCGTCGTCCGGGTGCGCGTGGACGCACATGAGCCGGAGCCGGTCGGACACGTGGGGACCCTTCGGTGCAGCGGTCTCGGGTCGTAGCCGAGAATGGACGCCGTCCATCCTCTCATCCGCCGATCAGCCGCTGACCACTGCCGGCACCACCAGAACGAGGAGCCGCATGCCGTTGCCCCGTCCCGCCCCCGGCACCGCCCGCTGGTGGGTGATCGGTGTCGTCGGCTGCCTCGCCGCCGTGGGCGTCATCGTGTGGTGGGGCGTGGTCACCACGGTCGGCGGCGTGACGCCTGAGGTGACCGGCTACCGGGTCGAATCCGACACCGCGGTCACCGTCGAGTACGACCTGCACCGGCCCGAGGGCGTGGCCGTGGTCTGCCGGATCAACGCCCTCGACAGCGGCCGCAACCGGGTCGGCACCGTCGAGGACACGGTGCCCGCGCAGGGCCCGGCGTCGGTGCACCGGATGGTGTCCCTGCGCACCACCGTGCGGGCCGTCACGGGCGTCGTCGACAGCTGCACGCGCGTGCTGGCCACCCCCTGAGCCCGGCCCGACCGCCCCACCAGGCGTCCACGGAGCGGGCCGCACCCTGCTGCACATGGTGGCCATCCGGGCCCGGGTTGGTAGACTGACCACTTCACATCTCGGGTCTGGGTCCGACACGCGTGCCGAATCGTCACGTTGCGGAACCCGGGCCCGTTGCCGTAGCACCGAGGCGCCGCCCCCACGGGCGGGCGCCACCATGATCCAGGAGTGAGTGACGTGACCGAGACCGCCAACCAGGCGAGCTTCCTGACCCAGGGGGCGTACGACCGCCTCAAGGCCGAGCTCGACGAGCTCTCCGGGCCCGGCCGCACCGAGATCGCGAAGAAGATCGAGGCGGCCCGCGAGGAGGGCGACCTCAAGGAGAACGGTGGCTACCACGCCGCCAAGGAGGAGCAGGGCAAGATGGAGGCCCGCATCCGCCAGCTCACCCAGCTGCTCGAGACCGCCGTCATCGGCGAGACCCCGGCCGACGACGGCGTCGTCGAGCCCGGCATGGTCGTCACCGTCGACATGTTCGGCGACGAGGAGACCTTCCTGCTCGGCTCGCGCGAGATCACCGACGACGCGATGCAGGTGTACTCCGAGAAGTCCCCGATCGGCGCGGCCGTCAACGGCGCCAAGGTCGGCGACGCCGTGAGCTACCAGGCCCCGAACGGCAAGTCGGTCGAGGTCAAGGTGCTCGCCACCAAGCCCTACGACGGCTGAGCGAGCACGACACCCGCACCACGCGGCGGGATGACGGAGGGCCGGGTCCGCACGGACCCGGCCCTCCGTCGCGTCACCTCGACCTCACGGCCGCTCGCCGGTGACCACCGTGCGGGTGGCACCGCCCACCCAGACCACGCCGTCGACGACGTCGACGTGCACCCGTCCCTCGCGACCGATGGCCGTGCCCTGGGCGGCGACGTAGCGCTCGGGCAGGTGCCCCGCCGGGACGAGCCACTGGGCCAGGCCGGCGTTGAGGCTCCCGGTGACGGGGTCCTCGGCGAAGTCGCGCCCGTCGGAGTAGAAGGCCCGCACCTCGGCAGCGACCCCGTCGTCACGGGAGCCCGGCGGGTAGACGGCGACCAGGCCGGCCTTGACGCCGGAGCACGCGCTGGGGTCGGGGTCCGCCGCGAGCACGGCACCGGGCGAGCGCACCAGGACACCGACCCAGCCGGGTCCGTTGTCCACCCAGGCGAGGTCGACGACGTCGGCCGGGTCGAGCCCGAGCGCGGCGGTGACGCGTGCGGCATCCGCCTCGTCGACCGGCCCGGAGCGGGTCAGCGGTGGCGCCGCGAACCGGAGCCTGCTGCCGTCCCGCCGCACCTCGACGAGGCCGGCGCCGCACTGCTGCACCACGCCCTCGCCGGATGCGGGTACCCCTCCGGCCTCGAGCCACGCGTGGGCGCTCCCGAGGGTCGGGTGGCCCGCGAAGGGCAGCTCGCCACCGGTGGTCCAGATGCGGACCCGGTAGTCGGCGCCGGGGTCGGTCGGCGCGCACAGGAACGTGGTCTCGGACAGGTTGGTCCACCGGGCCACGGCCGCCATCTCGTCGTCGGAGAGGTCGTCGGCGTCGTGGAAGACGGCCAGCGCGTTGCCGCGGCAGGTGCTCTCGGAGAAGACGTCGACGAAGCGCACGGCGGGCATGGACCCATGCAACCACGCGAGCGCACGGCGCGCGGGCGCTGCCCGGTCGAGCGCTCAGTCGGTGGTGCGCCGCACGTAGGCGCGGATGGCCAGCGGCGCGAGCACGAGCGAGAGCCCGATGGTCCACAGGAGCGTGGCCGTGATCGGGTAGTGCATCGGCAGGGCGGCATCGGGCGGCACCGGGAAGCCCTCGTTGCCCCAGAGCTCGCGCAGCGACTGCACGAGCGCGCTCACCGGGTTCCACTCCGCGAGCCAGCGGAGCACCGGCGGCATCCCCTCGGGACGGGCGAACGCGTTGCTGAGGAAGGTGATGGGGAAGATGGTGACGAACATGACCCCCTGCACGGCCTCGACCGACTTCAGCGACGAGCCGATGAGGATGCCGATCCAGATCATCATGAACCCGAACAGCACGAGCAGCCCGTAGCCGAACAGGCCCTTGGCGAGCCCGTCGTTGATCCGCCACCCGACGAAGAGCCCGGTGATGGACATGACCACGATGCCGATGCTCGAGTGGATCAGGCTGGAGACGCTGCGCGCTATGACGACCGCCCCGCGGCCGATCGGCAGCGACCGGAACCGGTCGACGATGCCCTTGCCCAGGTCGTTGTTGAGGCCGATCGCCACGACGAACGAGCTGAACGCCATGGTCTGCGCCATGATGCCCGGCAGCAACCACTCCTTGTAGTCGACGCCCGGGATGTTGATCGACCCACCGAACACGAAGGCGAAGAGCAGCACGAACATCACCGGCTGGATGGTGACGTCGGTGAGCATCTCGGGCTGGCGCTTGATGTGGGTGAGGTTGCGCCGGATGAGCGCCCCGATCTGCCGGGTGCCGGTGGACCCCCGCTCGTCGGGGTGGGTCGCCTCGAAGTGGGTCACCGTGGTCGAGGTCATCGGACCGCCTCCGTGCTCTGCTCTTCGTGGGACGACTCGTCCTCGGCCGCCGCCCGGTGGCCGGTGAGGTTGAGGAACACGTCGTCGAGGCTGGGCCGCTGCAGGCCGATGTCGTCGAGGTCGATGCCGGCGTCGTCGAGCCGGTTGGCGATGCGGGTCAGCGCACCGACCCCCTCGGCCGGAGCGGTGATGTGCCGGGCGTCGCGGTCGACGTGGATCTCGCCGATCTCGGACCGGACGATCTCGGCCGCCCGGTCGACCTCGCCGGGGCGGCTCACCGTGACCACCAGGCTGGCCGCGCCGGACTGGTCCTTGAGCTCGAGCGGGGTGCCCTCGGCGATGATCCGCCCGTGGTCGACGACGACGATGCGGTCGGCCAGCTGGTCGGCCTCGTCGAGGTACTGGGTGGTGAGGAACAGGGTGGTGCCATCACGCACGAGGTCGCGCAGCACGCCCCAGAGCTCGACGCGGCTGCGGGGGTCGAGCCCGGTGGTGGGCTCGTCGAGGAAGAGCACCGGCGGGGTGGCGATCAGGCTCGCGGCGAGGTCGAGCCGGCGGCGCATGCCCCCGGAGTAGTCCTTGACCACCTTGCCGCCCGACTCGGTCAGCGAGAACCGCTCGAGCAGCTCGTCGGTCGAGCGCTTCACGAGGGCCCGGTCGAGGCCGTAGAGGTCACCGATCAGCCGCAGGTTCTCACGGCCGGTGAGCAGCTCGTCGACGGTCGCGGACTGGGCGGTCAGGCCCATCCGGTGGCGCACGGCATCGGGGTCGGCGACGACGTCGTAGCCCGCCACGCGGGCGGTGCCGCTGGTCGGGATGCTGAGCGTGGTCATCATCCGAACCGTCGTGGTCTTGCCCGCGCCGTTGGGGCCGAGCATCGAGAACACCGTGCCGGTGGGCACCGAGAAGCTGACGTCGTCGACCGCGGTGAAGTCGCCGAACTTCTTGACGAGGCCGATCGCCTCGATCGCCGGGGCGCTCATGACACCAGGCAGAACGGGTGCCCTGCCGGGTCGAGGTAGACGACGAACCCGCCGTTGGTGGACGGCTGGTGCTCGTGCCGGGTGGCGCCCGCTGCCAGCACCAGCTGCTCACCGGCCGTGAGGTCGCCGACCTCGAGGTCGACGTGCGCCTGCTGCGGGTGGGCACCCCCCGGCCAGGTGGGCACGACGTAGTCGTCGATGCGCTGGAACGCCAGCGCCGGCGACCCCGCTCCGGCGCCGGCCGGTGCGATGGTGACCCAGTCGTCGTCGGAGCCGTCCCTCACCTCCCAGCCGAGGAGCCCGGCGTAGAAGTCGCCGAGCGCACGGGCGTCGGGGCAGTCGAACGCGACGACGTCGAGCGTGATCGTGGTCTGGGGAGCGGTGGTCTCACTCATGGCAAGCAACCCTAGGTGTGACCCCCGACACCGGTCTTCTCCATTTCCGCCCTCCTGGGCGTCAGCCGTCGACGTGCCCCCTGAGCAGCGCTCCGACGTGCGCGGCCTCGTCCTCGGTGTTGTTCACGTGGAAGGAGACCCGCAGCCGGCCGGCCCGCTCGGCCGCGACGATGCCGTGCCGGTCGAGCATCCCGGGCACCTCGGCGTCGGCGGCCACCGCCCGGATCGCCCGCCCCGCCGGCTCCAGCCCGGCCGCCTCCGCGAAGGCCGCCTCGACCGCCAGCGCGTGCGCGTGCAGCGCCTCGACCCCGACCCGCTCGAGCAGGGCCAGCGAGGATGCCGTGCCCACCCACGCGTGCCACCCGGGCGAGACGTCGTACCGCCGCGCGTCGGCGGCGAGCCGGAGCGGGGTCCCGTAGATCGACGACCAGGGCAGCTCACCGGCGTACCAGCCCGCGGCGGCGGGAACGAGGGCGTCCCACCGGTCGCGCCGCACGGTGAGGAAGGCCGTGCCCCGCGGCGAGAGGAGCCACTTGTAGGCGGCGCACACCGTGTAGGCGAACCGGCCGGCGTCGACCGGCAGCCACCCGGCGGCCTGGGTGACGTCGAGGAGCACGTCGACCCCGTGCCGCGCGGCCGCCGCCTCCAGGGCATCGAGCGGGGCGAGCGAGCCGTCGGACGACTGTGCCGCGGAGAGTGCGACCAGCCCGGTCGCGCTCTCGACGTGCTCGGCGATCTCGGCGAGCGGCGCCTCCACGACCCGGATGCCGCGCGCCTCCTGGGCCAGGAACGGGAACGTCACGCTCGTGAACTCCCCCTCGGGCACCAGCACGGTCGCACCGTCGGGCACCGCCGCGGCGACGAGGGCGACCAGTGGCGAGACCTGGCTGCCGATCGCCACCGTGTCGGCGCCCACCCCCACCAGGCGGGCATAGGCCGCACGGGCCGCGGCCACGTCGGCGTCGTAGCCCGGGGCGAACGCGGTGCCCCGGCGCCACTCGTCCATCGCGGTGCCCATCGCGGCGACGGTCGCCCGCGGGGGCAGCCCCATCGTGGCCGAGTTCAGGTAGGTGCCGTCGGGCTCGAACTCGTCGGCCCACGGCCACTCGGTGCTCATCGCCACACCGTAGTTGCGAGCCGGTCACTCGATGCCCGGCCGCTAGGGAGTGCCGTCGGATGGAGCGGCCAGGGGGGCCGCGAGGGCCGCGGCGGCCGCGGGGTGGTCCGGGGCGAGCAGCCCCACGGCGAACAGCACGTAGGCGGCATCCACCCGACGCTGGGCGGAGTCCGGCACGCGCCAGCCACCGCCGTGGTCACCGGTCACCCGGGCCAGCACCCGGTCGCCCACGTGACCGGGTGCGTGGCGGAGCACACCGCCCGACCCGACGACCACGACGACGTCGGCGAGCGGGCGCGGCCGCTCCGACGGGTGTGGCGGACGTCCGTGCCGGCGCACGGCGACCACTGCAGCCGTCGAGGCGATCTCCTCCTCCGCGGCCCACTGCGCGTGCGTCGTCGCGAGGTGACCCGTGTCGGCCGCGACGGCAGCGGCATACCGGATCATGTTGTCCGACAAGGCTATCCGCTCGCGCTCGCCGGCCTCGACCACGCCTTCCGCGGTCCACCGCATGCCCAGGTCGGCCTCGACCGTGCGCGCGTGCCAGAGCGTGCCGACGACCTCGCGGTGGATCGTCGCGTCCTCGCCCTGCGGGGTGATCACGGAGTAGACGTCGGTGGTGGCCCCGCCCACGTCGACCACCAGCACGTCGCCGCCGACGACCTCGGCGAGCACCTCGACCCCCCGGAGCACGGCATCCGGGGTGGGGGCCCTCACCAGCTCGGCGAACCCGCGACCGCGGGAGAGGCCCTTGCCGCCGATGACGTGGGTGAGGAACGCCTCGCGGATGGCGGCCCGCGCCGCCTCGGGTGCCACCACCCCGATCCGCGGCAGCACGTTGTCGGTGACGACGTGCCGCCGACCCGTCGAGGCCAGGAGGGCAGCCACCGCGTCGGCCGCGTCGGCGTTGCCCGCGACCACGACGGGAGCGGCGAGCCGCGCCCTGGCGATCCGCTCGGCGTTGTGCAGCAGCACGTCGGCGTTGCCACCATCGGTGCCACCGACGAGCAGCACCAGGTCCGGTGCGGCCGCCCGCAGCGCGGCGACGTCGGCGCCGGACATCGACCCGCTCGCGACGTGCACGACCTTGGCGCCGGCCGAGAGCCCGACCCGGTGCCCCGCCTCGGCGGTCACCTCGCGCTCGTACCCGACGACGGCCAGCCGCAGCCCTCCCCCGGCGCTCGAGCAGACGAGCACCTCGTCGGGCTCACCGTGCACGGCGAGCGAGGCGCGCACGGCATCCACCCCGTCCATGACGTCGGTGGCGACGGTCGTGGGGTGGCTCGCGGTGCCGAGCACGGCCCCGGACGTCACGTCGACGAGCACCGCCTTGGTGAACGTCGAGCCGACGTCGACGCAGAGGACCGCGGGCACGGTGGTCAGGTGAGCCGGTCGAGGGCCTGACCGAGGTCGGCCACGAGGTCCTCGGCGTCCTCGATGCCGACCGACAGGCGGATGAGGTCGGACGGCACCTCGAGCGCGGTCCCCGCGACGGAGGCGTGCGTCATCCGGCCCGGGTGCTCGATGAGCGACTCGACGCCGCCGAGCGACTCCCCGAGGGTCCACAGCTCGGTCTCGGCGCAGACCTTCGTGGCGACGTCCTCGCCGCCCTTGACCCGGAAGGCGACCATGCCGCCGAACCGCTTCATCTGCCGGGCGGCGACGTCGTGGTTGGGGTGGTCGGGCAGGCCCGGGTAGTGCACCGCGGTGACGCCGTCGTGACCGAGCAGGAAGTCGACGACCGCCTCGGCGTTGTCGCAGTGACGCTCCATGCGCACCGCGAGGGTCTTCAGGCCGCGCAGCACCAGCCACGCGTCGAACGGCCCGGCCACCGCACCCATCGCGTTCTGGTGGAAGGCGATGCGCTCGGTGACCGACTCGCCGTCGCGGGTCGTGGCGTCGGGGGCCACCACCACCGCGCCGCCGATGACGTCGCTGTGACCGCCGGCGTACTTGGTGGTGGAGTGCACCACGACGTCCGCGCCGAGCGCGATCGGCTGCTGCAGGTAGGGCGAGGCGAAGGTGTTGTCGACGACGAGCAGCGCACCCGCCTCGTGGGTGACGGCCGCGATCGCCTCGATGTCGGCGATGCCGAGCATCGGGTTGGTGGGCGACTCGACCCACACCATCCGGGTCTCGGGCCGGATGGCGGCACGCACCGACTCCACGTCTGCGACGGTGGCGATCGAGTGCTGCACCCCCCACGGCCGGGCGACCTGGTTGAACAGCCGGTAGGTGCCTCCGTAGGCGTCCGAGGGCACGACGACGTGGTCGCCGGGGGTCAGCAGGGCGCGCAGCACGGCATCCTCGCCGGCCAGGCCGCTGGCGAAGGCGAAGCCGCGCTCACCACCCTCCAGGGCCGCGATGCACTCCTCCAGGGCCGTGCGCGTGGGGTTCGCGGAGCGGCTGTACTCGTAGCCACCGCGCAGCCCGCCGATGCCGTCCTGCTTGTAGGTGCTCACCTGGTGGATGGGAGGGACCACGGCGCCTGTCGTCGGGTCCGGCTCCTGGCCCGCATGGATGGCGCGGGAGGAGAAGCCGAGGTTCTCGAGAGTCATGCCCGACAGCGTATGCCGGGGCGGCCGTCGCGCTCGGACGCCCCCGGTGGGGATGAACCGGCACCCCTCGCGCGTTGGCAGGGACATGCTGTTCGGATCGCGCGCCAAGACCACCCTGCCCACCGCCGACGACGCCCTCCCCGGGCGTCCGCGCCGGCTGTTCACCGTGCCGACCACGCACGCCGTGCTCGGCACCCCCCTCGAGGGCCCGTGGCCCGAGGGCACCGAGGTCCTCTACGTCGCGATGGGCTGCTTCTGGGGCGTCGAGCGGATCTTCTGGAAGCTACCCGGTGTCGTGACGACGGCGGCCGGCTACCAGGGTGGCTACACCGAGAACCCCACCTACGAGGAGACCTGCACGGGTCGCACCGGCCACGCAGAGACCGTGCTGGTCGCCTACGACCCTGACGGTCACCTCGCCCGAGCTGCTGCTCAAGGCGTTCTGGGAGAACCACGACCCCACCCAGGGCAACCGCCAGGGCAACGACATCGGCACGGCCTACCGGTCGGCGATCTTCTGGACCACCCCGGGCCAGGAGGCCGCGGCCCGCACCACCCGGGCGGCCTTCCAGGACGTGCTGACCCAGGCCGGTCGCGGTGAGATCACCACCGCGTTGGCTCCGGCGAGCGAGGCGGGGCCGTTCTGGTACGCCGAGGACTACCACCAGCAGTACCTGTTCAAGAACCCCAACGGCTACTGCAACCACGGCCCGAACGGCCTCACCTGCCCGGTGGGCGTGGCGAACCTGCCGGCCCAGACCGACGTGCGGCCGCCCGGCTGACGGGTTCTCCGGCGCCTCTGCGGCTCGGCCTCCGGGGCCACCTGAGCTCGACCCCCCCGGTCGAGAGTCCGCGACACGCTGATGCCGGCGCCAACCGGTCAGCGTGTCGCGGACTCTCGTCGTCCGGGAGGCCTCAGATGCGGGCGGCGACCTCGGTGCCCTGGCGGATGGCGCGCTTGGCGTCGAGCTCGGCCGCCACGTCGGCACCACCGATGACGTGCGTCGTCAGGCCGCGCTCCTCCAGGGCGTCGGCGACGGTGCGGACCGACTCCTGGCCGGCGCACACGACGACGCTGTCGACGGCGAAGGTGCGCTGCTCGGTGGCGACGGCGTGGGTGGACCCTGAGCGGCGCCACGGCCTCGCCTTGCCCTTGCCCTGCCCTGCCCTTGCCCTTGCCCGTGTCCTGCGCGACGGAGACGGTGACGTGGAGGCCGTCGTCGTCGATCCGGTCGTACGACACGACCCCGGTCACCTGCTCGACGCCCCTGGCCCGCAGGGCCGCCCGGTGCACCCAGCCCGACGTCTTGCCCAGGCCCTTGCCGATCGAGCCGTTCTTGCGCTGCAGGATGACGACCTCGCGCGCACTCGGCTCGGGGCGTGGCCGGCGCAGGCCGCCGCGGGTCTCGGCCGGGTCTCCGACGCCCCACTCGGCACGCCACGCGTCGACGTCGAGCGCGGCGGAGTGCCCGGTGGTGAGGAACTCGCTGACGTCGACCCCGATGCCGCCCGCCCCGATGACGGCCACCCGCCGGCCTGCGGTCCGCTCGCCGCGCACCAGCTCGGCGTACGTCATGACCATCGGGTGCTCGATGCCCGGGATCGCCGGCATCCGGGGCGAGACGCCGGTGGCCACGACGACCTCGGTGAAGCCGGCGTCGACCAGCTCGTCGGCCTCGACCGCGCGGCCGAGGTGCACCTTGACCCCGGTGAGGTCGAGCTGCCGGGTGAAGTAGCGGATCGTCTCGGCGAACTCCTCCTTGCCGGGGATGCGCATCGCGATGTCGAACTGGCCGCCGACGTGGTCGCGCGCCTCGAAGAGCTCGACCTCGTGGCCCCGCTCGGCCAGCGTGGTCGCGGCGGCCAGCCCGGCCGGGCCGGCACCGACGACGGCGACCTTCTTCACGGTGCGCGTGGGTCCGAGCACCAGCTCGGTCTCGTACCCCGCGCGCGGGTTCACCAGGCACGTGGCGCGCTGCTTGAGGAAGGTGTGGTCGAGGCAGGCCTGGTTGCAGGCGATGCACGTGTTGATCTCGTCGGAGCGCGACTCGGCGGCCTTGCGCACCCAGTCGGGGTCGGCGAGGAACGGTCGCGCCAGCGACACCAGGTCGGCGCCGCCCGCGAGCACGGCTTCGGCGACGTCGGGCATGTTGATCCGGTTGGTCGCCACCACGGGCACCGACACGTGCTCCTTGAGGCGCGCGGCATACGTGGTGAAGGCCGCACGGGGCACGGAGGTGACGATCGTGGGCACCCGGGCCTCGTGCCACCCGATGCCGAGGTTGAGCATGCTCGCGCCGGCCGCCTCGACCTCCGCGGCGAGCGCGGTCACCTCGTCCCAGGTCTGGCCCTCCTCGACGAGGTCGAGCACCGAGATGCGGTAGATGACGATGAAGTCGCGTCCCACGGCCTCGCGCACCGCCCGCACCGTCTCGACGGCGAACCGGCGTCGCTTCTCGGGGCTGCCGCCCCACCGGTCGGTGCGGCGGTTGGTGCGCGGTGCAAGGAACTCGTTGACCAGGTACCCCTCGGATCCCATGATCTCGACGCCGTCGTAACCCGCCTCGCGGGCCAGGGTCGCGGCCCGGGCGAAGGCGGCGATCTGGCGCCGCACCCCGCGGTCGGACAGGGCGCGTGGGCGGAACCTGCTGATCGGGCTCTTGACCGCCGACGGCGCGACGCACCACGGGGTGTAGGCGTAGCGGCCCGCGTGCAGGATCTGCAGTGCGATCCGGCCGCCCGCCTCGTGCACGGCATCCGTCACCTGGCGGTGCTGGCGTGCCTCCCGGCGGGTGGTCAGCTTGGAGGCCGCGGGGTAGAGGGTGCCCTCGACGTTCGGCGCGAAGCCGCCGGTGACGATGAGCCCGGCCCCACCGCGGGCCCGCTCGGCGAAGTAGGCCGCCAGCTTGGGGAAGTCGCGCGCGTGGTCCTCGAGCCCGGTGTGCATCGAGCCCATGACGACCCGGTTGGGGAGGGTCACGTGGCCGAGGTCCAGCGGCGCCAGCAGGTGGGGGTAGTCGCTCATCGGCCCTCTCGTCCACGCGTCAGGTCGCGTCGTGCTCGGCGGCGGCGACGTGGGCGGATGCCGGGGGCCGGCTCGCGCTCCCGGCTCACCGCCGGCGACGCCACCAGCGGCGTCGGGGTCGAGCCTCCCCCGAGGTTACCGGCGGGTCAACAACCGGGGGCTGTGAGGCTGCTCGCAGCTCGCGCCAGCCCTCGACCATGGCGTCGACGTCGACGGTGGGGGCGAGCAGCTGCGGCATCCCCGGGTCCGGTGGACGCAGCCGGTCGCGGCGCACGCGGTGGTTGAAGTCGTCGAGCACGTGCCGCACGGACTCCTCGGTGCGCAGGTCGGTGAGCGACTCGGGGAAGCCCGCAGCCTCCTTGCGCAGCTGCAGGGCGGGCGGCAGGGTCGCGCTGAGGTCGAGCTCCTCGCGCTCCGCGTAGCGGCGCAGCCACCACATCGGGTCGTCGGTGTCGCCGAGGTCCTTCAGTGGCTTTCCGGCACCGGGCAGGTCGTCGAACTCGCCGCGCTCCTGCGCCTCGCGGATCGCCTTCTCGACGGGGCTCTCCCAGCGTGGTCGTTCCTGGCTCACCGGTCCAAGTCTCACCCGACGCGGTGGCCGGTGCACGGACAAGGGTCGGGCAAACGTCGAGCCGCGTCGGCCGGCATCCCTGGGTCGTGAACTTCTGCGACACCGCTGTGATGGCGCAGAACGTCAGCCTTGTCGCGGAAACTTCCGCGACACCGTGGAACTTCCGCGACACCACGGTGATGTCGCGGAACCTCGGAACGGCGCAGCGACGCCGGTCAGTCGGCGAGGAAGGACAGCAGGTCGGCTCGGGTCAGCACGCCGACCGGCTTGCCGTCCTCGATGACCAGCACGGCGTCGGAGTGCTCGAGCTCGTGGCGGGCGGTGGCGATCGGCTCGCCGGCGCCCACGAGCGGCAGCCCCGGGCTCATGTGGGCCGACACCGAGTCGGCCAGGTGCGCCTTGCCGGTGAAGAGCGCCTCGAGCAGGTCTCGCTCGGACACCGCGCCGGCCACCTCGCCGGACATCACGGGAGGCTCGGCGTTGACGACCGGCATCTGCGACACGTGGTACTCGCGCAGGATCTCGATGGCGTCGCGCAGGGTCTCTGTCGGGTGGGTGTGCACCAGGGCCGGGATGTCGCCCGCCTTGGCGTGCAGCACGTCCCCGACGGTGCGCCCGCCGTTGGTGCGCATGAAGCCGTAGGACTGCATCCACTCGTCGTTGAAGATCTTCGACAGGTACCCGCGCCCCGAGTCGGGCAGGAGGACGACGACGACGGCATCGGCAGGCAGGTCCCGGGCGACGCGCAGGGCGGCGACGACCGCCATCCCGCACGACCCGCCCACGAGCAGGCCTTCCTCGCGGGCCAGGCGGCGGGTCATCTCGAACGACTCGGCGTCGGAGACCGCGACCACCTCGTCGACCTGCGCGGGGTCGTAGGCCGAGGGCCAGAAGTCCTCGCCGACGCCCTCGACGAGGTAGGGGCGGCCGGAACCGCCCGAGTAGACCGAGCCCTCGGGGTCGGCGGCGACGACGCGCACCCGACCGCCCTCGCGGTCGGCCGAGACCTCGCGCAGGTAGCGCCCGGCGCCCGAGATCGTCCCCCCGGTGCCGGCGCCGGTGACGAAGTGGGTGACGCGACCGTCGGTGTCGTCCCAGATCTCCGGGCCGGTCGTCTCGTAGTGCGACAGGGGCCCGTTGGGGTTGGAGTACTGGTCGGGCTTCCACGCCCCCGGGGTCTCGCGCATCAGACGGTCGGAGGTGGAGTAGTAGGAGTCGGGGTGGTCGGGCGCGACCGCGGTCGGGCAGACGACGACCTCGGCGCCGTAGGCCTTGAGCACGTTGCGCTTGTCCTCGGACACCTTGTCGGGGCACACGAAGATGCACGAGTAACCCTTGCGCTGGGCGACGAGCGCCAGGCCCACGCCGGTGTTGCCCGAGGTCGGCTCGACGATGACCCCGCCGGGCTGCAGCTCACCGGACGCCTCGGCCGCCTCGACCATCTTCAGGGCGATGCGGTCCTTCACCGACCCGCCCGGGTTGAGGTACTCGATCTTGGCCAGCACCGTGGCCCCGATGCCCTCGGTCACCGAGGTCAGCTTGACGAGTGGGGTGCCTCCGACGAGGTCGACGATGTGCTCCGCGAACTTCACCGGGACATCCTTGCACGGGCGACCGGCCGCTCCGCCCGCGCGAAATGGCCGGGCGTCAACACCCCCGATCGGCGACCATGGCTCCCATGGACGACTACCTCGCCGTGAACCGCGCCAACTGGGACGAGCGCGCCACCGTGCACGCCGGGAGCGCGGAGTACGGGTTCGAGAAGTTCGTCGCCGACCCGGCGCACCTCAGCGACGTCGTGCGCTTCGACCGCCCGCTGCTCGGCGACGTGACCGGGCTGACCGGCATCCACCTGCAGTGCCACATCGGCACGGACACGCTCTCGCTGGCCCGGCTCGGCGCCCGGATGACGGGACTCGACCTGTCGCCGGTGTCGCTGGAGCAGGCCCGACAGCTCGCCGCCGATGCCGGGGCCGACGTCGACTACGTCGAGGCCGACACCTACTCCGCGGTCGAGGCCGTGGGCGGGCGGACCTTCGACCTCGTCTACACCGGCATCGGCGCCCTGTGCTGGCTGCCGGACATCGACCGCTGGGCCGGCGTGGTCGCCGACCTCCTCGTGCCCGGTGGGCGGCTGTTCGTGCGCGAGGGGCACCCGATGATGTGGGCCGTCGACGAGACCCGCACCGACGGCCTCACCCTGGGCTACGCCTACTTCGAGACCCCCGACCCGTTCGACCTCGAGGAGGACGGCACCTACGTCGAGAACGACCACGAGTTCGTCAACACCCGTCAGCTGTCGTGGAACCACGGGCTCGGCGAGACGTTCACCGCCCTGCTCGACCACGGCTTCGAGCTGACCGGCTTCGCCGAGCACCGCAGCGTCCCCTGGGAGGCGCTGCCCGGCCGGATGGTGCGCGACGGCGAGCTCGACGAGTGGCGGCTGGTCGACGAGGCCGAGCGGCTGCCGCTCACCTTCACCCTGCAGGCCCGCAAGCGCTGAGGCGGTGGCGCCGGCGGATGAGGCGCTGGCGCTACCCGAGGCGAGCGAGGAAGCGCGCGTCGTCGACGACCACGCGTTCGAGCGTGCCGCGGGCGACCACGGCGCCCCCGGCATCCGTCACGTCGACCTCGAAGGTGAGGTGCCGCGCCTCGACCGCGGTGAGGACGGCCACGGCGGTGACCCGCTCGCCGACCGCACTGGGGGCGAGGTGCTCGAGCCGCACGGTCGTGCCCACGCTCGAGGAGCCGTCGTCCGGACCGTCCCGCAGGGCCTGGCAGCAGGCCGCCTCGCACCATGCCAGCAGACGGGGCGTGGCGAGCACGGGGAGCGAGCCGGACCCGAGCGCGGCCGCGGTGTCGTCATCGGTCACGACGCCGACGACCTCGCCCCGGGCACCCACTCTGACCTGCACGACCACCACGGTATGCCGGGGGTTCACCGATCGGGAACGGCCACCGGTCCGCTGGGGTTACCGTGGAAGACCGATCGAGAGGACGGAGCTGATGGGACGCGCACGTCGGGCCCGCAAGATCGCGGCCACCGCGGCCTACGGCGGCGGCGGGGTCGCCGCCATCGGTGCTGCCCTGGGGGCGGCCGGCTGGGGCGTCATCCAGGCCGAGGCGGCCCTCGCGCGGCGCGTCATCGGCGCACCGTTCGACGACTCGCCCGACGACAACGGCGTCTACGGCTCCGGCCGCGGCGAGCCCTTCGACCTCGTCGTGCTCGGCGACAGCTCGGCGGCCGGCCTGGGCACGGATGCCGCGCACGAGACGGTCGGTGCGATCGTCGCCAGCGGCGTCGCCGCCCTGACCGGCCGGCGGGTGCGCCTGACCAACCGGGCGGTCGTCGGTGCGGAGTCCAGCGACCTCGAGCGGCAGCTGGCCAACGCGCTCGAGGAGGTCATGCGACCCGACGTCGTGCTCATCATGGTCGGCGCCAACGACGTGACCCACCGGATCGAGCGCACCGCCGCCGTCCGCCAGCTCGAGCAGACCGTGCGACGGATCCGGGCCCTCGGCTCGGAGGTCGTCGTCGGCACGTGTCCCGACCTCGGCACCATCCAGCCGATCCGCCAGCCGCTGCGCGCCCTGGTGCAGCGCTGGTCACGCGACCTGGCCGCCGCGCAGACCGTGGCCGTCGTCGAGGCCGGCGGGCGCACCGTGTCGCTCGGCGACCTGCTCGGGCCGGAGTTCGCGCGGTCGCCGCACGAGATGTTCAGCAAGGACGGGTTCCACCCGTCGGCGGCCGGCTACGCACGGGCTGCGGCGGCGCTGCTGCCGAGCGTGTGCGCGGCGCTGGGCGTGTGGGGCGCCGACACCACGGACCGCCCGCCGGAGCCACGACGGGGCGAGGGCGTCGGCCCGGTCGCCGTGGCGGCGGGGCACGCCGTCAAGGAGCCCGGCACCGAGGTGTCGCCGACCCAGATCGCCGGGCAGTCCCGAGGCCCGCGCGGCCGGTGGGCGGTCACCCTGCGGCGCCGGCACGACCAGGTCCCGCCGGCGGAGGACACCCCTGTCGCGACGGAGGGTGAGGGAGACGGCGTGGGTACGAGTGGTGCCGCATCCCCGACTGCCGGTGGTCCGGAGCCGGCGACCCCGACCTGAGGCGACGCGCCCCGAGTGGTCCGGCTGCGGCCGCGTGGCCCCAGGTTCACACCGGAACCTTCACCTTCGCACCGGAACGGTTCCGGTGCGAAGGTGAAGGTTCCGGCATCGGGCGGGAAAGTTGGGGTCAGTCGGCGACGACGGCGTCGAGCTCGACCTCGACCTTCCAGCGCGGGTCGACCAGGCCCGCGACGACGACCATGGTGCTGGCCGGACGGATCTCGCCGAAGATCTCGCCGTGCACGGTCGACACGGCGTCGACCACCTCGACGTCGCCGTCGGTGATGTAGTGCCGGGTGCGGATGACGTCCTCCGGCCGGCCGCCGAGCTCGGCGAGCGCACCGAGGGCGATCTCCCAGCAGCGACGCGCCTGGGATGCGGGGTCGACGCTGACGTGACCGTCGGCGTTGATGGGGGCGGTCCCGGAGACCGCGATCTGCCCGCCGACGCGGACGGCGCGGGAGAACCCCACGCTGGCCTCGTACGGCGACCCTGACGATGCGACGCTGCGCGTGGTGGTGTCCATGACCTCATCCTGTCGGATGACCGGCTGCGGCGGCACCCCCACGACGAGAGCGAGGCCACACCGCGCCCAGCGGTCGCGCGGCATACCCTTGGACGACCACTGAGCGCACGCTTAGCCGCCAGGGACGCCGCCGTCCCCGCACCCGAGGAGCCACCGTGACCGAGGCCGTCATCGTCGCCACCGCCCGCACCCCCATCGGCCGCGCGTTCAAGGGGTCGCTCAAGGACGTGCGGCCCGACGACCTGTCGACCCAGGTCGTGGCCGGCCTGCTCGAGAAGCTGCCCGGGCTCGACCCCGGCACGATCGACGACCTCTACTGGGGCTGCGCCGACCCGAGCGGCAAGCACGGCTCGAACCTGGCCCGGGTCATCGCGGTGCTCGCGGGCATGGACCAGCTCCCCGCGGCCACCGTGAACCGGTTCTGCGCCAGCTCGACCCAGACCATGCGGATGGCGTTCCACGCCATCAGGGCGGGCGAGGGCGACACCTTCCTGGTCGGCGGGGTCGAGTGCGTCTCGCAGTACTCGAGCTTCGCCGGGGCGGGCGGCAGCGACGCCGACACCCAGAACCCCCTCTTCGCGGATGCCGCCGCGCGCGCCCTCGAGATGGCGCGCACCAACGAGACGTGGACCGACCCGCGCGAGGACGGGCTGCTCCCCGACGTCTACCTCGCCATGGGGCAGACCGCCGAGAACGTCGCGACCTCACGGGGCGTCTCGCGGCAGCGCCAGGACGAGTGGGGCGTGCTGAGCCAGAACCGGGCCGAGAAGGCCATCGCCGACGGCTTCTTCGAGCGCGAGATCCTGCCGGTGACCCTGGCCGACGGCACGGTCGTCTCCCGCGACGACGGCCCGCGCGCCGGGGTGACCCTCGAGGCGGTGCAGGGCCTCAACCCGGTGTTCCGCGAGAACGGCACGATCACGGCCGGCAACTGCTGCCCGCTCAACGACGGCGCGTCCGGTGTGGTCGTCATGAGCGACGTCCGGGCCCGCGAGCTCGGCCTCACGCCGCTCGCGCGGATCGTCTCGACGGGTGTGACGGGGCTGTCGCCGGAGGTCATGGGCCTCGGGCCGGTCGAGGCGTCGCGGCAGGCGCTGAGGCGGGCCGGGATGTCGATCGGCGACATGGACCTCTACGAGATCAACGAGGCCTTCGCCGCGCAGGTGCTGCCCAGCGCCGACGACCTCGGCATGGACCCCGAGAAGCTCAACGTGCACGGCGGCGCCATCGCCCTGGGCCACCCGTTCGGGTCGACCGGCACCCGGATCATGACCACCCTGCTCAACGGGCTGGAGTCGCGCGACGGCCAGTTCGGCCTCGAGACGATGTGCGTCGGCGGCGGCCAGGGCATGGCGATCATCGTCGAGCGCCTTTCCTGACCCAGCTCCTCCCCGACCTCGTGCGACGTGCACACGGTTTTCGCGTCCAGATCGCGGAGAAACCGTAGGTAAGTCGCACGAAGTCGGTTGGGCGGGGGGTTGATCCGACCCAGCGCTAGGTGATGAGGACGCTGGCCAGCATCACCAGCGCGAAGCCGAACACCGAGATCACGGTCTCCATGACCGACCACGACTTGATCGTCTCGCCGACGGTCAGCCCGAAGTACTCCTTGACCAGCCAGAAGCCGGCGTCGTTGACGTGCGAGAAGAACAGCGACCCGCAGCCGATCGCCAGCACGAGCAGCGCCAGGTGGTTGGCCGACAGGGTCGGGGCGAGCGGTGCGACGATGCCGGCGGCCGTGATCGTGGCGACCGTGGCCGAGCCGGTACCGAGCCTGATCAGCACGGCGACGAGCCAGCCGAGCACGAGCACCGAGATGCTGACGCCCTCGGCCCAGTCCTTGATGACCTCGCCGACACCGGCATCGATGAGGGTCTGCTTGAACCCGCCGCCGGCGGCGACGATGAGGATGATGCTCGCGATGCCCGGCAGTGCCGAGCCGACCGAGTCGCTGACCTGCGACTTGTTCAGGCCGGAGCGCAGACCCAGCGCGACGTAGCAGTAGAGCACCGCGATGAGCAGGGCCACGATCGGCGTGCCGATGAAGTCCATCGTCTTGCGGACGCCCTGCTCCTCGTCGGTGACGGTGAGCTTCGTGATCGCGTCGACGAGCATGAGCACCACGGGCAGCGTGATTCCGATGATCGCCGAGGCGAAGGAGACCCGCTTGCGACCCGGCGCGAGCGGCTCGTCGAACGAGCCGAAGTGGCCGTCGGCGTCCGTGCGCGGCCCTCCGCCGGCCACGTCGCCCCGGTCGCCGGCCGCACCGGCGCCTCGCTCTTCGGTGACGACACCGTCATCCCGGGTGTCGAGCGCGACGCCCCCACCGCGAGCCTCCTCGGTGCCCGCCGCGACGGACCCGGCGGAGCCGGCGCTGGCCGTGGCGGTCGCACCGGCCTCCCCGGCGCGCGAGCCGACGCCGAACAGGGAGAGGTCGTCGGCCGACTTGGGCACCCACTGGTCGACGAAGCGCGCCAGCAGCGGGCCGGCCACGATCACTGTCGGGATCGCGATGATGATGCCGAAGATCAGGGTGCGGCCCAGGTCGGCGTCGAGCAGCCCGATCGCGGTCAGTGGCCCGGGGTGCGGCGGCACGAGCCCGTGCAGCACGGACAGGCCGGCCAGCGCGGGGATGCCGACCTTCATCAGGGACAGACCGGTGCGCTGCGCGACGAGGATGACCACCGGCACGAGCAGCACGACGCCGACCTCGAAGAACAGGGGCAGGCCGAGGATGGCCGCGATCGCCGCCATCATCCAGGGCAGGCCACCCGGCCCGACCCGGCCGACCAGCGTCGCGACGATGCGGTTGGCGCCGCCGGAGTCCTCGAGCAGCTTGCCGATCATGGCCCCGAGGGCGATCAGGATGCCGACCGCGCCGGCCGTGGCGCCGAACCCGGCCACGAAGCTCTTGACCGTGTCGCCCGGCGGCATCGTCGCCACGGCACCGAGGACGGCCGAGCCGAGCATCAGGGCGAGGAACGGGTGCACCTTGGCCCAGGTGATGAGCACGACGACGGCGAGGATGCCCAGGATGCAGGCCGCGACGAGCTGCGCGCTCCCGGCGTACACCGTGGGTTGGTCGGCCAGGGGGAGGCCGGCGGGGGTGGCCGCGGCGAGCGCGGGAAGGGAGAGCAGGGACATCAGGCGTGCTCCTTTCGGTGGCCGAGCGCGGCGAGCGCCCGGTCGAGGACCTGGGCTGCGCTGCCCTCGTTGGTGATGGTCACGCCCGGCTCGTCGTCCCCGAGCGGTTCGAGGGTGGCCAGCTGGGAGGGCAGCAGGGAGGGCGGCATGTAGTGGCCCGGGCGGTGCTCCATCCGGTCGAGGATGACGTCGGACTCGGCGGTGACGTGGAGGAACCGCACGTGGGGGCGACCCTCGCGCAGGAGGTCGCGGTAGACCCGGCGCAGGGCCGAGCAGGTGACCACCGCGGACTCGCCACGGCTCTCCTTGGCCGAGATCCAGTCGCCGATGGCCTCGAGCCACGGCCATCGGTCCTCGTCGGTGAGGGGGGTGCCGCTGCGCATCTTGGCGACGTTGGCCTCGGGGTGGAAGGCGTCGCCCTCGGCGAACTCCCAGCCGAGCACGGTCGACAGCCCCTTCGCGACCGTCGACTTCCCACTCCCGGAGACACCCATGACGATGACGACGTCAGGATCGGGCCCCCCGGGACGAACATCGCTGTCGGCCATGCTGGAAACGTAGACCCGCAGGTCGTGCCGTGGCCAGTTGTGCGCAGCCCGGTTCGGTCGCGGCCGGTCGGGGCGGTCAGCCCAGCTCGCGCCGGGCCTCGGTCAGCAGCTGCGGGATGCCGTCCCCGGCGCCGGCCGCACAGGCATCCCACACCAGCACGGTGAGCTGGTCGACGACGACCGCCGGGCCGAGGTCCGGCACGGGGGTCGGGACCGGGGCGGAGCGCCGGGCGAGGTCGGCCAGGAGGCGGCGGAGCACCGGCATCCGGGCCTCGGCGCGGTCGATCGGCAGCTCGGCCCAACGACGACGGATCCGGTCGAGCTCGACGCGGGCCCCCGGTGTGATGACGTCGCCGGCGCCCCCCGCGGCACCCGGGTCCGCAGACGGCACCGCCGGGGCAGGTGAGCCAGCCCCGGCGGTGTCGGTGGTGCGGTCGTGCGTCACGAACGCAGTCGTGCGAACAGCCGCAGGAACTCGATGTAGAGCCAGACCAGGGTGACGATCAGGCCGTGCGCGAGGAGCCACGAGTACTTCTGCGGGGCGCCGGTGCGGATCGCTCCTTCGATCGAGTCGAAGTCGAGCGCGAGGGTGAACGACGCCAGGCCGACGGCGAAGATCGAGATGCGCGATGCCCCAGCCAGCCCGTCCCGCCGAAGCCGAACGGCGAGTCGCTCCAGACCACCGCGAAGATGAAGTTGACGATCGCGAAGATCACGTAGCCGAAGATCATCATCGTCATGATCCGGCGGAACTTCGCGGTGACCTTGATCAGGCCGAACCGGTACGCGAGGAACATGCCGGCGAAGGTCGCCAGGGTGGCGAGCACCGCCTGCCCGACGATGCCGGGATAGGCCACGTTGAAGAACTGGCTGACGGCGCCCATGAACAGGCCCTCGACGACGGCGTACAGCAGGATCAGCGGGACGCTGAGCGTCTTCTTGAACGCGATCATCAGTCCGATGACCAGCGTGCCGATCATGCCGCCGATCCAGAGCGCGGAGCCGGCCGCCGGGTTGTTCGCCGCGACGGCCCAGCCGCCGGCGGCCGTGACGAGCACGATCGCGAAGAGGCGCGAGCGTCTTCATGATGACGTCGTCCATGGTGACGCGCCGGGTGTCGACCGGCGAGGCCGACGGCTGGTTGTAGAGCTCCTGAAGCTGCTGCGCCGTCATGCCGGCGGTGGCGGCCTGTGCGGCGGCCGACTGCTGGGCGGCGCTGGGGCCGGGCCCGCCGAAGCCGGCATAGCCGTCCTTGGCGTCCTTCTCGATGCGGTTGAAGGCCGGGTTGCTGGCCATCGTTCCTCCGTGATGGTCATGGCGGTGTCGTCACCGCACGTGTCACCAGCGTAGACGCGCGGCGAGGCGGCGGTGTTCCCGCACCCCCCGCGCCGTCGACGCCGCGGTGGGCGCCGTGGTGCCCCCGACGGGGGTCGAACCCGTACCTGTGGCGGTTTTAAGTCGCCTGCCTCTGCCAGTTGGGCCACGGGGGCCTCGTCACTGTAGCCGGAGGGCAGCCTGCGAGTCGGGTGCTCAGGTGGTCGCCGGAGCAACCACCTGAGCACCCGACTCGGGGTGTCAGGGCGACGGGCTGGGAGCCGCGCTCGGCGACACGGTAGGCGACGTGCCCGCGGACGGGGTGGCTCCTGCCGACGGCGCCGGGAGGCCGGTCGCGCCGGCGAGCGGGGGCAGCGTCAGTGGCGGGGTCCACCCGAAGCCCGGGTCCTGCCACGCGTCGTGGCCCGGCCAGGTCAGCGGAAAGACGTCCGCGCGGACGTCGGGCGAGCCGTCGTCGGGGCGCATCGGCACCTCGCCATCGGCCCCACCCGTCAGCGACTCGAGGCCGACGAAGAGCGCCCGGCCGGACTGGTCGTAGACCCGGATGCCGTCCAGCCGGTTCCCGGCGGCGTCGTAGGCGTAGAGGTTCTGCGCGGGCTCTCCGTTGGCGACGACCTGCGACGGGTAACCGGGCATCGCCGCGGACTCGTCGGAGAAGTCGGACGACCCCGACGTGTACGAGGCCAGCATCGGCAGCAGCAGGACCACGGCGAGGGCGTTGCCGGCATCGAGGGCGAACCGGACACCGGAGCCCAGGGGCTCACGACGCCGCAGGACCAGGCCCAGCCACATCGACAGGGCCGCTCCGACCAGCGGGAGCAACAGGGTGCGCCCGGTGCCGAGGACCGCGGCGACGACCCATCCGGCCACGGCACCGCGTGCCAGCCACCAGGTCGGTCGCAGCTCGCGCAGCCACGGATGCCGGTCCACGAGCGCGTGCGCGTCGCGCGCCAGGCGGTCCGTCCACGGCTCGCGGCGCACGGCATCCGGCGCCACCACCACGTCGACGCGCGGCGGCAGGCCGGCCGCCGACCGGAGCTCGGCGGCGTACGCCTCGGGCTCGCCGAGCAGGCCCCCCAGCGGGCCGCCCGACTCAGCCGCGCGCTCGGCGAGGTCTGCCTCCATCCCGGCCGTGAGGTCCTCGACCTCGTCCGCCGGCAGGTCGCCGAGCCAGGCCCGTACCGCCCGCACGTAGGCCTGCACGTCGTCGACCTGCTCCGCAGCACCGATCACCGTCGTGTCGTTCATGACCGCACTCCCGCCTGGTCGAGCAGACCGTCCATCGTGGCGGCGAACCCCGCCCACGTCTTTCCCTGCGTCTCGAGCACCGTGCGCCCCTGCGCGTTGATGCCGTAGTACTTGCGGTGCGGCCCCTCGTCGGACGGCACGACGTACGACGTCAGCGCCCCGGCCGAGTAGAGGCGACGCAGCGTGCCGTAGACCGAGGCGTCGCCGACCTCCTCGAGGCCCGCGGCCCGCAGCCGCCGCACGACGTCGTAGCCGTAGCCGTCCTCTCGGGCGACGACCGCGAGCACCGCGAGGTCGAGCACCCCCTTGACCAGCTGTGTCCCGTCCACCGGACCACCCTTCGCTCCACGCACCCGGATGGTGCGACTCGCACACTACCGCGCATTCCGTATTACCGCAGGAAACGGAGCACCGCCGGCGTGTTCTCTGTCTTCGTCCCGAGTTGGGTGCTCAGGTGGTTGCTCCGGCAGCCACCTGAGCACCCGACTCCGGTTGGGGGCTCAGGTGAGGGAGAGGGCGATGCCGTCGAGGATGTCGTGCTCCGAGGTCACCACGAGCGCCTCCGGGGAGCGCAGCAGCGCCCGCTCGAGCACCGCCTCCCAGACCAGCGCACCACCGGCGATGACGTCGACCCGGCCCGGGTGCAGGTAGGGCAGGGCGGCCCGCTCGGCGTGCCCCATGGTGAGCAGCGACTCGCACGCCGCGCGGTGTGCCGCCACCGGCACCTGCGCGAGGTGGATGGCGTCGGGCAGGTACTCCGGCAGGGAGAGGGCGTGGGCCGTGATCGTGGTGATGGTGCCCGCGAGCCCCACCACGGCGCCGATGCCGGTGAGGTCGACGGTCTCCTCGACGATGTCGAGCGCCGCGGCCACGTCGCGCCGTGCGGCAGCCACCTGCTCGCCCGTCGGGGGGTCGCCGTGCAGGTGCCGCTCGGTCATCCGCACGCTACCGACGTCGACCGACCGGGCCGCCTCGACGTCGGCGGTACCCCGCACCAGCTCGGTCGAGCCACCCCCGAGGTCCACGACCAGATAGGGGCCGGGCACGCCAACGGCCCTGAGGTCGCCAGTGGCCCCGGTGAAGGAGAACCTCGCCTCGGTGTCGCCGGCGACCACCTCGGGGGCGACGTCGAGGTCGCCGAACGCCTCGCGCACGCCGGCGACGAACTCGCCCGCGTTGCGGGCGTCGCGCGAGGCCGAGGTCGCCACGAAGCGCACCCGCTCGGCCCCGAGCGACCGGCACTGCTCGGCGTACGCCTGCGTCACGGCGAGGGTGCGCGCCATCGCCTCCGGCGCGATGACGCCGGTCCGGTCGATGCCCTGCCCGAGCCGCACGATCTCCATCCGGCGCACGACGTCGGTGAGCCGGCCGTCGGCACCGACGTCGGCGACGAGGAGGCGCAGCGAGTTGGTGCCACAGTCGATGGCCGCCACGCGCGGCCGGATGCCGTCGCTCATGGTGCGCTGCCGCCGCCCGTGGCGCGGGAGTCGTGGTCGGCAGCCTCGGGCGTAGCGGCATCGGGAGCATCGGCCGAGCACGGATGGTGCTCCCACCAGGGGTCGAGCAGCTCGAGCGTCTCGTCGCCCAGTGGGTTGACCCCGGGCCCGGCGGCGAGCGAGTGGGCCGCCAGCACGTGGAGGCACTTGACCCGCGCCGGCATGCCCCCGGCCGAGACCCCGGCGACCTCCGGCACGTCACCGAGCTGGGAGCGTCGCTCGAGGTAGTCGAGGTGCGCGGCGGCATAGCCTTCGCGCAGAACGGGATCGGTCTCGAGCCGCTCGGTCATCTCGCGCATCACGCCCTGGCTCTCGAGGGTCGACAGCGCGCCGGTGAGGCGAGGACAGGTGGCGTAGAACGACGTGGGGAACGGCGTGCCGTCGGGCAGCCGCGGCTCGGTGCGCACGACGTCGGGTTCGCCGCACGGGCAGCGGTGGGCCACCTCGGCGACGCCGCGGGCCTGGCGACCGAGCTGTCGGGAGACCGCGTCGAGGTCGGCCTGCGCGACGGGCGGCAGGTCGGCTCGTGCGGTCACCGGCGCGCCCCGGGGGCGTCAGCGGTGCGGGTGGACTGCCACACCGTCTCGTACCAGGGCAGCGGCACGTCGGGTGCGGCCACCTCGGGCACGGGGTCGACCGTGCCGGTGGACGGCTCGGCGTCGAGCACGGTGTAGGACCGCTCCCCCGGCTTGACGAACTTCAGGCGCTGACGGGCCTGCTGCTCGACGAAGGCCGGGTCGCGCCAGCGATCCTGCTCGGCCTGCAGGGCCGCGACGTCGTGCTGCTGCGTCGCCACCTTGTCCTGCAGGGCCGCGATGTCACCGCGCTGGTTGACGTACGCCGCGACCGTCGAGCCGAGCAGCACCATGAGGAAGGCCACGATCGACAGGAGCACCGCGCCACGACGGGTGCGGCGGTCCTTGGCCGCGGTGGTGAGGCGACCACGCCATCCGGACCCCTTGACCACCGTCGGAGCGGGCGCCGATGCCGTGGCACGGGTGGACGCACGCGGACGCCCACCGCCCGGACGTCGCGGAGGTCGCGACGCCGGACCGCGGGTGCGTCCGGTGGCCATCTGCCCGGTCAGCCCTGCTGGCGGCGGGTGAAGCGCGGGAAGGCACCGGCGCCGGCGTAGACCGCGGCGTCGTCGAGCTCCTCCTCGATGCGCAGCAGCTGGTTGTACTTGGCGACCCGCTCGGACCGGGCCGGGGCGCCGGTCTTGATCTGGCCGCAGTTGGTCGCGACGGCGAGGTCGGCGATCGTGGTGTCCTCGGTCTCGCCGGAGCGGTGGCTCATCATGCAGCGGTACCCCGCGCGCTGGGCCATCTCGACGGCGTCGAGCGTCTCGGTGAGCGAGCCGATCTGGTTGACCTTGACGAGCAGGGCGTTGGCCGTGCCCGTCTCGATGCCGCGCGCGAGCCGCTCGGGGTTGGTGACGAAGAGGTCGTCGCCCACGAGCTGCACGTCGGCGCCCATCCGGTCGGTCATCGCCTTCCAGCCGTCCCAGTCGCTCTCGTCGAGCGGGTCCTCGATGGAGACCAGCGGGTAGGACGCGACGAGGTCGGCGTAGTAGTCGATCATCTCGGCGGCGGTCTTGGTGCCGCCCTCGAAGGAGTAGCCGCCGTCGTCGTGGAACTCGGACGCGGCGACGTCGAGCGCGAGCGCGATCTGCTCACCGGGGGTGTAGCCGGCCCGCTCGATGGCCTCGAGGATGAGGTCGAGCGCCGCGCGGTTGCTGGGCAGGTTGGGGGCGAAGCCGCCCTCGTCGCCCAGGCCGGTGGCCAGCCCCTTCTCCTTCAGCACGCTCTTGAGCTCGTGGTAGACCTCGGTGCCCCAGCGCAGCGCCTCGCGGAAGCTGTCGGCGCCGATCGGCGCGATCATGAACTCCTGGATGTCGACGTTGGAGTCGGCGTGGCTGCCGCCGTTGAGGATGTTCATCATCGGCACGGGCAGCACGTGGGCGTTCGGGCCACCGACGTAGCGGAAGAGCGGCAGGTCGGCGGAGTCGGCGGCGGCCCGGGCCACGGCGAGCGAGACGCCGAGGATGGCGTTGGCGCCGATCTTCTCCTTGTTGGCGCTGCCGTCGATCGCGAGCATCTCGGCGTCGACGAGGCGCTGCTCGCTGGCCTCGAAGCCGAGCAGCTTGGGGCCGAGCTCGTCGATGACGGCGTCGACGGCCTTCTGCACGCCCTTGCCGAGGTAGCGGCCCTTGTCGCCGTCTCGTCGCTCGACGGCCTCGAAGGCCCCGGTCGACGCCCCGCTGGGGACCGCCGCACGCGCGAGCGTGCCGTCGTCGAGGGCGACCTCGACCTCGACGGTGGGGTTGCCGCGCGAGTCGAGGATCTCGCGGGCGCCTACGGCTTCGATGCTGGCCACGCCGGACTCCTGGCTGTAGAGAAGGGGGAAAGGGTTCCGGGCCGAGCCTAGTCCTCGGCGCCCGGCATCCCCTCGAGCGACCCACCTCCCGGGATGCCGTCCGTCCGGGTCTGCAGCTCGGTCGCGGCGTCGAGGTCAGAGAGCGGCGAAGGCGACGGCGATGGCGGTGCCGACGCGCGCGTTGTTGCGCACGAGGGCGAGGTTGGTCTCGAGCGAGCGACCGTCGGAGAGCTCGATGATCCGCCCGAGGAGGTAGGGCGTGATGTCCTTGCCGGTGATACCGAGGGCGCTCGCAGTCGGCGAGGGCCTGCGCGATGACCCCGTCGATCTCGTCGCGCGGCATCTCGTCCGCGACGGGAACCGGGTTGGCGATGGAGATGCCGCTGCCCAGGCCGAGGTCGAGCGAGGCCCGGATGAGGCGGGCGGCCTCCTCCGGGGTGTCGACGCGCATCGGGACGGCGATCCCGCTGGAGCGCGAGAAGAACGAGGGGAACTCGTCGGTGCCGTAGCCGACGACGGGGACGCCGAGGGTCTCGAGGACCTCGATGGTGCGGCCGATGTCGAGGATCGACTTCACGCCGGCCGAGATGACGGCGACCTCGGTGCGGGAGAGCTCGGTGAGGTCGGCCGAGACGTCCATCGAGGTCTCCGCGCCCTGGTGGACGCCGCCGAGGCCGCCGGTGACGAAGACGCGGATGCCGGCGAGCGCCGCGATCCGCATCGTGCTCGCGACGGTGGTCGCGCCGTGGACGCCGGTGGCGACGACGTGCGGGATGTCGCGGACGCTGACCTTGCGGATCGCGGTGTCCTTCCCGAACATCTCGAGCTCGTCGTCGGACAGTCCCACCGTGGGCCGCCCGTGGAGGATGGCGATCGTCGCCGGCACCGCTCCACCGTCACGGACGATCTGCTCGACCTCGCGGGCCATCGCGACGTTGTGGGGGTACGGCATCCCGTGGCTGATGATCGTCGACTCGAGCGCCACCACCGGGCGGCCCTGGGCGAGCGCCTCGCGGACCTCGGGGGCCACGGCGAGCATCGGGTGGGGGGTGGTGGGCGTCGTGCGGGTCATCGGGGGATCTCCTGGGTGGGCGGGGTGTCGGTGGTCAGGTGGGCGGCGACGAGCGCGGCCGTGAGGTCGGCGCGCACGGTGTCGGCCGAGGCACAGGTGAGGGCGGCCAGCACCTGGCCGTAGCGGGCGGCCTCGACGACGTCGGCTCCGTCGAGGAGGGCGTGCACGTAGCCGGCGGTCATCGAGTCGCCGGCACCGGTGACGTCGGCGACCTCGACCGCGGGGGCACCGACGAGCAGCGCGCGCGAGCGCGGGCCGTCGGCCAACTCCGGGCCGGCGACCGACAGCAGGCTGCCGCGCGTGCCGCGCCGCACCCACACGTGCTCGACCCCGCGGGCGTGCAGGTCGTCGGCCGCGGCGCGCACGGCGTCGACGGTGTCGTCGACCGGGTGACCCACGAGCGCGGCCAGCTCGTCGACGTTGGGGGTGACCGTGTGCACGCGCACCGACCCGTCGAGCACCGGCGCGGCCGCGGTCGCCTTGGCGACGCTCACCGGCTCGAGGACCGAGCGGACGCCGGCATCCTGGGCGGCCGACAGCAGCCACCGGATGACGGTCGCGTCGAGGTTGGCGTCCACGACCAGGGCGTCGGCCCCGCCGAGCAGCGTCGGCACGACGGCGAGGTCGGTGACGGCGAGCTCGTCGGTGGCGCGCATGTCGGCCACCGCGATGTGCAGGTCGCCGCTCTCGTCGAGCACGGCGGCGTACGTGCCGGTCGGGTGCGGCGAGACGACCACGTGCCGGCACTCGACGCCCGCCGCGCTGGTGCGCTGCACGACGGTGTCGCCGGCCGGGTCGTCCCCCACCGCGGCGACCAGGACGGTCGGCCGGCCGAGGCGGGCGAGGTTCTCGGCGATGTTGCGGCCCACCCCGCCGACGGTCGCCGACGCCGTGCCGGGGTTGCTGGTGCCGAGGACCGGGGGGCCGGCCGTGCGCACCTTGGTGTCGAGCACCGCGCCACCGACGACGAGCACCGAGCCGGTCTCGGGTCGCAGCAGGTAGCCGCGGCCCAGGACCACGCCCTTGCGGGTGAGGTTGGACAGGTGCACCGAGACCGCGGCCCGGGTCGAGCCGATCCGGTCGGCGATCGCGGCGGCGTCGAGCAACGGCTCGGCACGCAGCAGGTCGACGATCTCGCGCTCGCGGGCGGTCAGGTTCACGTTGCAGATGTTAAGCGCACTTGTATGTGCAAGGCAACCGTGCGCACGCCATCCCGGACGTGGGTGAAAAGCGTCGGCTGGCGGCGCGCTTCACCCACGTTCCGGGGTTGAGGGCGGTGCGGTGGGGGGCGGGGAGGCGGATGCGGTTGCGGCCAGGTCGGCCAGCGCAGCGCGCACGTCGACCTCGGCCGACGCGAGGGCGGCCCGGGCCCGCTCGAGGCGCACGACGGCCTCCGGTGAGGGGCTGAGCTCGCGCCGGCGCACCCGTGCGAGCACCTTCTCGGCGGCGAGCTCGCCGGGCAGCCCCACGGGGATGCCGTGCAGCAGGTCGGCCGCATAGCCTCCCCCACCGTCGGTGCCGGCCCCCTTCTCCTGGGCCTTGATCCGCTCCCAGGCCTGCTCGACCTCGGCCGGTGTGCTGGCGTCACCGTCGGCGAAGACGTGGGGGTGGCGCCGCACCAGCTTGTCGACGAGCAGGCCGGCGACGGTGTCGATGTCGAAGGCCCCCTCGGCCGCCTCCTCCGCCACCCGCGCGTGGAAGACGACCTGCAGCAGCACGTCGCCGAGCTCCTCGGCGAGGTGGGCGCGGTCGCCGCCCTCGATGGCCCCGAGCACCTCGTGGGCCTCCTCGACGAGGTAGGGCGCGAGGCTCTCGTGGGTCTGCTCGGCGTCCCAGGGGCAGCCGCCCGGTGAGCGCAGCCGGTCCATGGTGGCGACCACGTCGAGCAGCCGGCCGCCCTGCACGTCCCACGACCCCACGACCACCTCGACGTCGGGGGGCACCTCGAGGCGGGAGACCTCCGAGGCCAGGGCGTCGGAGAGCCCGGGTCGCCGTCGGACGAGCCGAGCCAGACCACCGGCACCGTGCCTCGCGAGGTCGACCAGGCGTCGCGCGAGCTCCGGCGGCGTCGCGTCACCGACCTCCTCGACGGGGAAGCCGAGCTCGTCGACGGCCTCGGCGAGCGGCTCGTCGAGGCTGCGGGCCAGGCGCACCGACGCCTCGGCGACCACCTGCCAGGCGCCGTGCGAGAGCAGCCCCGGTGCGACGCGGGGCGAGGTGACGACCAGCCCGAGCCGGCCGCCGGTCACTGCGCGGCGTTGTGCGGTGTGACCCAGCCGGGCGTCGTGAGCTGTACCGAGGCCGTGTTGGGGTCGTAGCTGCCGTAGCGCGGGTTGACGTCGACCTTGAGCGCCTTGAGCTGTGCGACGAGGGCCGCCTGGTCGTCGGCGGTGAACTTGCCGTCGGTCTGCGCCAGGGAGATCGCCGTCGCCAGCTTGATGATCTCGAGGGTGGAGTCGCTCGGGTCGGCGATGCCGCGCTGCGCCGCGGCCTTCTGGGCCACCGTGTCGGAGACCCTGACGCCCTTGCTGTCGAGGTAGGTCAGCACCACCGGGGCCTGGACCAGCGCCGTGACCGTGCCCGTGGGCGTCAGCGGCGCCTGGAGCAGCTTGGGATTCATTCTGTTGACCTCGGCCATGCCCGACTGCATCGAGGTCTCGCTGATGACCTGGCCGTCGACGACGGCGGCCCGGTCGGGCCCTGCCGGGCCGGAGCAGCCGGCCGCCACGAGCGCGGCACCGACGGCGAGCGCCGCCACGGAGCGGCGAACCGAGAGAGTCACGAGCTGTCCTTTCGAGGTCGGGCCCCGCTAGGCGCGGGCGGTGGCCACGCGGGCGGCCTGACCCACATTGTCCATGACGACCGACCGGATGACGTCACCAGCCCAGGTGAGCACCTCGCGGTCGCGCAGCGGCCGGCCGGCGACCCGGGCGGTCATCGGCTTGGGGACGAGCACGGTGCCCAGGGCGGGCTTGACGATGGAGCCGGGGTAGAGCCGCTGCAGGCGCAGCCCCTGGCTCTCGCGCAGCTCGAGCGGGCCGAAGCGCACGTGGTTGCCCTGCACGCTGATGTCGCCGATGCCGGCGGCCCGGGCGACGGTGCGCAGGCGGGCCACCTCGAGCAGGTTGCGCACCGGCTCGGGCGGAGCGTTGTAGCGGTCGACGAGCTCGGCCTCGATGTCGGCCAGCTGGGCCTCGTCGGCCACTGCCGCGAGCTTCTTGTACATCTCGAGCCGCAGCCGCTCGTGGGGGATGTAGTCGTGCGGCAGGTGCGCGTCGACCGGCAGCTCGATCTTGATCTCGACGGGCGCCTCGTCGGTGTCGCCGCGGAAGCTCGCGACCGCCTCGCCGACCAGCCGCACGTAGAGGTCGAAACCGACACCGGCGATGTGCCCCGACTGCTCGCCGCCGAGCAGGTTGCCGGCGCCGCGGATCTCGAGGTCCTTCATGGCCACCTGCATGCCCGCGCCGAGGTCGGTGTGGCTGGCGATGGTCTGCAGGCGGTCGAGCGCCGTCTCGGTGAGCGGCGCCTCGGGCGGGTAGAGGAAGTAGGAGTAGGCCCGCTCGCGGCCGCGGCCCACCCGCCCACGCAGCTGGTGCAGCTGCGACAGGCCGAGCCGGTCGGCGCGCTCGACGATGAGCGTGTTGGCGTTGGAGATGTCGAGCCCGGTCTCGACGATGGTGGTGCACACGAGCACGTCGAACCGCTTCTCCCAGAAGTCGAGCACGACCTGCTCGAGCTTGTGCTCGCCCATCTTGCCGTGGGCGACGGCGATGCGGGCCTCGGGGACGAGCTCGCGGATGCGGGCCGCGGCCTTCTCGATCGTCGACACCTTGTTGTGCACGAAGAAGACCTGGCCCTCGCGCATCAGCTCGCGCCGGATCGAGGCGGTGAGGGTCTTCTCGTCGTAGGCCCCGACGTAGGTGAGCACCGGGTGGCGCTCCTCGGGTGGGGTCTGCAGGGTCGACATCTCGCGGATGCCGGTCACCGCCATCTCGAGCGTGCGCGGGATCGGGGTGGCCGACATCGCCAGCACGTCGACCGAGGTGCGCAGCGCCTTGAGCTGTTCCTTGTGCTCGACGCCGAAGCGCTGCTCCTCGTCGATGACGACCAGGCCGAGGTCCTTGAACCGCACCTCCTTGGACAGGATGCGGTGGGTGCCGATGACCAGGTCGACCGATCCCTCGGCCAGGCCGTCGAGCACCGCCTTGGCCTCGCGGTCGCTCTGGAAGCGGGACAGGGCCTTCACGACGACCGGGAACCCGGCGTACCGCTCGGCGAAGGTGTTGACGTGCTGCTGCACGAGCAGCGTCGTGGGGCACAGAACGGCCACCTGCTTGCCGTCCTGCACCGCCTTGAACGCCGCCCGCACCGCGATCTCGGTCTTGCCGTAGCCGACGTCGCCGCAGACCAGGCGGTCCATCGGCACCGATCGCTCCATGTCGGCCTTGACCTCGTCGATGGTGCTCAGCTGGTCGGGGGTCTCGACGTGGGCGAAGGCGTCCTCGAGCTCGCGCTGCCACGGGGTGTCGGGTGAGAAGGCGTGGCCGGTGGTGGCCATCCGCGCGGAGTAGAGGCGGATCAGCTCGGCGGCGATCTGCTTCACGTAGCGCTTGGCCCGGCTCTTGGTCTGGTGCCAGTCGGAGCCGCCCATCTTGTTCAGGCTCGGCTGCTCGCCGCCGACGTAGCGGGTGACCTGGTCGAGCTGGTCGGTGGGCACGTAGAGCCGGTCGCCGGGCTGGCCGCGCTTGCTCGGTGCGTACTCGAGCACGAGGTACTCGCGCGTCGCGCCGGCGACGGTGCGCTGCATCATCTCGACGAAGCGACCGACGCCGTGCTGCTCGTGCACGACGAAGTCGCCGGGGCGCAGCTGGAGGGGGTCGACCTGGTTGCGGCGACGCGACGGCATCCGCCGCATGTCCTTGGTCGACGTGCCCGAGCCGGCGGCGGACCCGGTGAGGTCGGTCTCGGTGATGACGGCCAGCCGCGCGCCGGGCGCGAGGAAGCCGGCACCCACCGCGCCGGTGGTGACCGTGATGATGCCGGGTTCCGGGTCGGCGCCGTCGGCGAGCAGCCGGCTCGGGGCGTCGTGCTCGGCGAGGACCTCGGCGATGCGCTTGGCCAGGCCGGGGCCCTCGGTGGCCACGAGTACCGACCAGCCGTCGGCGACGAGTCGGCGCAGCTCGGCGACGGCCTCGTCGGTGTTGCCGCGGAAGGTGGGCGAGACCTCGAGACCGAGGTCGCAGGGTGCCGCCGTCCTCGTCACCGGCGAACGGGGTGAGGTCGAGCCAGCGCACCCCGAGGTCGCGAGCCTGCTGGCGCAGCTCGGCGAGGGTGCGGAACGACGCGGTGCCGAGGATCGACGCGAGGTCGATCGGCACGGCGTTGCCGCTCGCGGCGTTGGCCCAGCCGGCGTCGAGGAACTCCTGGCTCGTGGCGGTGAGGTCGTGGGCGCGGGTGCGCACCCGCTCGGGGTCGCACGCGACGAGGACGGAGCCGTCGGGCAGCAGGTCGAGCAGCGTCTCCATGCCGTCGACGAGGGCCGGCGCCAGCGACTCCATGCCCTCGACGGCGATGCCCTGGGCGAGCTTCTCGAGCAGGTCGGCGGCACCGGGCAACCGGTCGGCCAGCTCGGCGGCCCGCTCGCGAACGGTGTCGGTGAGCAGCAGCTCACGACAGGGCGGCGCCCACAGGCCGTGCTCGGCGACCTCGAGGGAGCGCTGGTCGGCGACCTTGAACCAGCGGATCTCCTCGACGGTGTCGCCCCAGAACTCCAGGCGCAGCGGGTGCTCCTCGGTGGGCGGGAAGACGTCGAGGATGCCGCCGCGCACCGCGAACTCGCCACGGCGCTCGACCAGGTCGTTGCGGGTGTAGGCGGCCGCCGCGAGGGACTCGACCACCTGCTCGAGGGGCGCCTCGTCGCCGGCCTGGAGCGCGACCGGGCGCAGGTCGCCCAGGCCCTTGGCCACGGGCTGGAGCACGGCCCGCACGGGCGCGACCACGACCGACAGCGCGCCGTGCGACCCGTCGCCGGCCTCGGGGTGGGCCAGGCGGCGCAGCACCGAGAGCCGCTGCCCGACGGTGTCGCTGCGGGGGCTGAGCCGCTCGTGCGGCAGGGTCTCCCACGAGGGGAACAGGGCCACGGCACCGGCGCCCAGGCTCGACTCGAGCGCGGCGTGGAGGTCCTCGGCCTCGCGACCGGTGGCCGTGACGGCGAGCACCGGCGCCCCGGAGGGGGTGGGCGCGAGCCCGGAGACGACCATGGGGCGGGCGCCGGGTGGTGCGGCGGCGACCACCTCCGCCGAGGGGACGGCCAAGGCCTCCCGCAGGCGTGCCGTGCCGGGGAGGGCGAGCACCTGGGCACGCAGGGCGGAGAGGGACGGCATTTATCGAAGTCTAGTCGCGAGGACCGACACGAGGTCCGGCGAGGGGCCGAGCGCCGGGGTCGGTCGAGCGGCCGGGCGTGGACGTGCGACGGCCGGTGGGTCGCGCTCTCGCGCCACCCACCGGCCGTCGCACCTGCGTCACGGAGTGGCGACGCGGAACCCGTCGGTGGAGAACACGACCGGGGGTTGGTGGTCGAGCCCGACAGGTAGTAGTAGATCCCGACACCACCGGCGACCTGGAGGCCCGCGGTGAGTCGGAGGACGTGCGGGTCCACGCCGTCGGCTCGGTGCCGCCGGACTTCCACACCTTCGCCCGCACGGTCGTCGGGCTGGTGCCCGTGACCTGGAGCCGCACCTCGAGCCGGTCACCCACGGCGTAGGTGAGCCCGCTGACGACGCCACCACCGGGAACAGCGTCTCGGTGCCACCAACGTCCGAGCCAGCCACAGGTTGACCGCACCGGTCGGACGCGATCTGCACCTTGGCGCGGTAGTCGATCGTGGCGCTGACCCGGCGGCCGATGACGCTGACGTACTGGCCACCACCCGTGGAGACCTTGTCGCCGGCCGACCGAGAGGGTGACGTCGGCGTACGGGTCGACACGGAGGGCAGGTACGCGGTGTACCCGTTGCCGGCGTTCAGGCTGAGCAGACCGCGACCGGACGCCACCGACCAGCGGTCCGCCGGCCCACCGATGGTCCAGGCGACCGCCGGTGTCGGCGGTGCCCCAGCCGTTGGCCACGGTGCGACCGAAGTCGTCCCGTGCCAGGAAGGCCGGTGCCGTCACCGTGACCTGGCTGGTCGTGGTGCCGGTGGCGCCGTCGTTGTCGGTCACCGTCAGCTTGACCGGGTACTGCCCGGCCGACCCGTAGGTGTGGCTGGCCGTGGCCGTGGGACCGGTGGTGTCAGCCGTGTTGTCGCCCCAGCTCCACGTGTACGACGTGATGCTGCCGTCGTCGGTGGAGGTGGAGGCGTTGACCGACACCTTGAGGTCGCCTCGGTGTGGGTGAACGCCGCGGTGGGCGGCTGGTTCGGCGGCGGTGTGGTCACCGTGACCTGGCTGGTCGTGGTGCCGGTGGCGCCGTCGTTGTCGGTCACCGTCAGCTTGACCGGGTACTGCCCGGCCGACCCGTAGGTGTGGCTGGCCGTGGCCGTGGACCGGTGGTGTCAGCCGTGTTGTCGCCCCAGCTCCACGTGTACGACGTGATGCTGCCGTCGTCGGTGGAGGTGGAGGCGTTGACCGACACCTTGAGGTCTGCCTCGGTGTGGGTGAACGCCGCGGTCGGCGGCTGGTTCGGCGGCGGTGTGGTCACCGTGACCTGGCTGGTCGTGGTGCCGGTGGCGCCGTCGTTGTCGGTCACCGTCAGCTTGACCGGGTACTGCCCGGCCGACCCATAGGTGTGGCTGGCCGTGGCCGTGGGACCGGTGGTGTCGGCCGTGCTGTCGCCCCAGCTCCACGTGTACGACGCGATGGTGCCGTCGGAGTCGGTGGAGGTGGAGGCGTTGACCGACACCTTGAGGTCTGCCTCGGTGTGGGTGAACGCCGCGGTCGGCGCCTGGTTGGGCACGCTCCCGCCACCCTTGGCGAAGTGGTCGGAGACCGTCGCCGGGCTGAGCACCGAGCTGTAGACCGCGGCCTCGTCGATGGTGCCGGCGAGGAACGGGCTGCAGCAACCCCAGTGGTTGTCACCACCGACCCGCCAGTAGCCGGCGTAGCCCTGGGCGTCCGTCTGGCCGTTGGTGCCCACGAGCGCCCCGTCGAGGTACAGCTTCATCCCGTCGGTGTCGCTCTGGCTGGCCACGACGTGGTGCCACTGGCCGTTGTTGACGGCACTCGGCGTGGTGATCGTGTTCGTGAAGCCGGTCCAGACACCGAAGACCAGGGTGCCGTCGTTGTTGAGGTAGATGTGCCGGTCGTAGCAGCTGGACGTCCCGGTCTGCGAGCAGCCGAACCCGATGATCTTCCCGCCCTGGTCGGACGTGGTCTTGAACCACGCCTCGAGGGTGTAGTTGTGCGGGTTGTTGTACTGCGTGTTGGAGGCCACGAAGCCGTCGCTGCCGTTGAACGCGACCGCCTTGTTGGTGGCTCCGTCGAACGCGCCGGTCTGGCCCTGGGTGTAGCCACCCTGGTAGGTGCCGTTGGAGTCGTTCGGGCCGGAGTCCTTGGCCGTTCCGTTGGTGTCACCGAGGCGCCAGTACAGGTCGGGGTTGGAGTCCCAGACCGCCTGACCGTAGGCGTCGGTCGGCCGCGTCGGCCAGGTGCCCGTGCGCCCGCTCTTGGTGTAGTGCGACTGGATGGTCGCGACCGAGATGGTCGACGGGTAGATGGCCACGTCGTCGATGTCGCCGGCGAAGTAGGCGTTGCCACTCCACGGGGAGTCACCACCGACGCGCCAGTACCCCGAGTAGGGCTGGCCGATCGAGGTGCCGCCGTTGCTGCTGACGCGCTTGCCGTCGATGTAGAGCGACAACCCGGTCGGGCCCATCGTCCCGACGGCCTGGTGCCACTGGCCGTCGTTGAGCGCGTTCGGCGAGGAGGCGGTGTAGGACCCGTTGTTGTAGATGCCGAAGGTGATCCGGCCGTCGGGCTCCATGTAGATGTGGCGGTCGTAGTTGCTCGAGTTGCCGGTGTTGGCGTTGCCGAAGCCCACGAGCTTGCCACCGCTGGTGGTCGTCGTGCGGAACCAGGTCTCGACGCTGAACACGTCGGGACCCTGGATGGGCGAGGTGGTGGCCCCGAACCCGTCGACGCCGCCGAAGTTGGTCGACTTGTCGGTCTCACCGATGATCGCGCCGTCGGCGCCACGGGTGTAGCCGCCGGTCATGTTGAGGTCGTCGAAGCCGGCCCAGTCCAGGGCCGTGGTGCCCGACGACTCGCCGAGCCGCCACAGGTGCTCGGCACCGTCAGCGCGGACCGCGTCGGCGTAGGCGCTCGGCGAACCGGCACCGATCGTGACGTTGTTCGACACCGGGCTCCACAGGATGTTGCCGCTGGGGTCGGTGATCCGGACCTGGTACCGGTAGGTGGCGCCGGGGGTCAGGTTCTTGTCGATGAAGCCCAGACGCGGCAGCGTCCAGAAGTTCGACTTGCCCTTCATGGAGCTGACCCACGTGGTGTTGTTGCGCAGCACGTCGTAGGTGAGCTCCTGGTCGTCCATGTCCCAGGCGGAGCCGAACGACACCCGCGCCTCACCTGCGGCGAACGAGACGGCCGTCGTCGACGGTGTCGGCGTGGCCGGGGTCGTCGAGTAGGACGGCCCCATCTTGTTCGGGGCGCCGGCACGGGTGCGGAAGCGCACGATGCCCTGCTGGTTCTGGTTGTTCACGCGCGGGAACTCTCCGCCGTAGACGACCCACTGGCCGTCGGGTGACGCGTCGACGGCCCATGCGGCCTGCCCGGCGGGCGTGTACGCGCCGAACGCGAAGTTCGGGTACCAGTGCAGCAGCTTGGCGTAGGCGACGCCGACCAGACCGTTGCGGCCGGCCCAGCCGTAGACGTCATCCCTCGTCGAGAAGTCGCCGGTGGCGTGCGAGTACTGTGCCGCAGCCTTCTGCCAACGTGACCGCGGGTTCGTGTCGGGCCACCCGTTGACGACGCTGCAGTCGTGCTGGTGCGACGCGTTGTAGAGCACCTCGCCGGCCGGCGCGATGTCGTAGGTGTCGCCGAGGCAGTCGTTGGCCCAGTTGATCTGGCCCGACGTGGGGTCGATCGCGAACGTGCCCTCCCAGTCGGCGGTTCCGTTCTGCGTGAAGCTGTAGGCGGTGCCGTAGACCTGCGTCGCGTCGGCCTTGACGGACGTGATGGCGCCGTCGGCACCGGCGTCACGGATCCGGTCCTGTGCCGGCCACGGGTTCACGGCGCCGTTGGACGCCATCAGCGACCCCATGCCGTAGGCCGGCTGACCAGCGAGCGTGGTGAACGAGCCGGCGGGGATGACGCGGGTCAGGTCGGGCGACATCGTCATCGCCCAGACGTAGCCGCCGGCCGCGGCTGGGGCCCAGCTGGACATGGAGCCGGTGGTGGTCGAGAAGGCCGCCAGGCGGGTGCGGGCGACGCCGTTGGCGGACGTGAAGTTGCCTCCGACGAAGATGGAGCTGGGCGTGATGCCCAGACCGCGCACCTGCCCGCCCACGTTGGGCGGCACGAAGCCGGCACCCGCAAAGGCGGAGCCGTCGGCCGGGTTGAGGGCCACGAGGTGTCCGCGGGTCACGCCTGCGGCGGTCGTGAAGTCACCGCCGACCCAGAGGCGGCTGCCGTCGGCGGAGGCCCGGATGACCAGGCCCTGGGCGTTCAGCCCCGGCGAGGTGGCGAAGGTGGTGACCCTGTCCCCCGTGGAGAGCCGGTAGGCGAAGATGTTGTTGGCGACGACCTCCCCGGCACCGCCCGCAGCCACCCCCGGAGGCCTGGCGCGCGTGAAGGAGCCGGTCACGTAGACGATGTCCCCGACGATGGCCTGGCTCCACACGACGCCGTTGATCTGCCAGCTCGGCAACGCGTCTGCGGTCACGGTCGGCGGCGGCGGCGCCTCGGCGGCGGCGGCCTCGGGGGCCACGGCCGGTGCGGCGTGGGCCTGGGCTGGAAGCGCGACGACCGCGATGGACGCGGCGGCGAGGACGGTCACGCCGGCCCGGAGGCGAGCGCGCAGCGACATACTGCTCATATTGGTGTCCTTGTGTAAGGCCACCGTGGTGGCCGGCGTGTCTCCCTGCGTGCAACGACGACCACCGGTCTCCCAGTGCTCGCCGCCGCGACACGCTCGTTCAGAAGGACAAACCCGATGGGCCCCTTGATACAGACCAATATGGGTACATCAGCTCCGAGCCCCTGCCCGAGTTAGGTCCACGGTAGGGCCTCGGAGGGGTTTCCGGCAGGCGGTTCGGAAAATCGCCCTGAGAACCCGCGCCCGTAGCAACCGGCCTGACCTCGGGAAATCGGGCGAACGGCCGATGTCGGGCCACCGAACGGCCCTGAGATCGACCGCAACTGGCCCGCCCTCACCGAGGTCGCCTAGTCTCGACACATACCCCTTTTGCCGGATCGACCGAGCGGTCGACGCCAGTGGCGCGTGGGGATGCGTCCAGAGCCGGAGCAGGGAGGCGAGTGCCATGGAGCGTGCGCAAGCACAGGACGGGAGTCCGCGTACCCGTATCCCGTTCGCCGAGGGACTCGAGGCGCTGAAGTCCGCCCAGAAGCCCTCAGCCGGGACACCGCTCTACTCACGCCTGGTGAACCGACCGGTCGGCCGCGTCCTGGGTGCCGTGGCCATGTCGATCGGTCTGAGCCCCAACGGGATCTCGCTGGTCAGCGCGGCGTTCTCGTTCGCCGGCATCGCCCTGATCGCCTTCGCCGACCCCTCGGTGGGCGTCGCCCTCGGCATCACCGCCCTGCTCGTCTTCGGCTACGCACTCGACTCCTCCGACGGCCAGGTCGCCCGGGTCACGGGCCGTGGCTCGCTGCTCGGCGAGTGGCTCGACCACATGATCGACGCCACCAAGGTCGCCTCGCTGCACGCCGCCGTCTGCTGGAGCGCGCTCCACCACGCCGACCCACCACGGGGATGGGCCGCGGTGGCCCTCCTCTACGGCATCGTGGCGTGCGTCCTGTTCTTCGGGATGATCCTCACCGACCAGCTGCGCCGGTCGGCGGGCGTGCCGAAGCAGGCTGCCGCGTCCGGGTCGTCGGACCTGGTCCGCGCCCTCCTGGTGCTGCCCACCGACTACGGCCTGCTCTGCCTGCTGTTCCTGCTCTTCGGCTCGGTCTCCGTGTTCTACCCCGCCTACGGGATCCTTTGCGCCGCAAACCTGTTGCTCCTCGCCGTGGCGGTGTCGAGGTGGGTCGGGCAGCTGCGACGGATCGACGACGAGAGGAGCGGCGTCATGACGAGCAGCGAGCAGGAGCCGGTCGTCCGCGGCTACGTCCCGGGTGTCTTCGACATGTTCCACGTCGGGCACCTCAACCTCATCACGTCCGCGCGCCCCTTCTGCGACCACCTCATCGTGGGCGTGGTCACCGACGAGGTCGTCGAAGCCGTCAAGGGCAAGCCGCCCGTGGTCCCCCTGCGGGAGCGGATGGAGATCGTGGCGGCCCTGCGCGACGTCGACGAGGTCGTGATCGACGTGCACAGCGACAAGTTCCAGTCGTGGCAGGACCTGCGCTACGACGTCATCTTCAAGGGTGACGACTGGAAGGACACCCCGCGCGGCATCAAGCTCGAGGCCGACCTCGGGGAGGTGGGCGCGCGGGTGCACTACTTCCCCTACACGCGCCACACCTCGAGCACGCTGCTGCGCGACGTCCTCGGCACCCTCTCCGACGAGATCGTGCACATCGGCCGCCCCGACACCCCGCTGCGGCCATGACCGTCGTCCACGTCCTCGGCACGCACGGGGTCCCCGCCGCCTACGGCGGTTTCGAGACAGCCGCCCAGGAGGTCGGGCTGTTCCTGCGCGAGCGCGGGTGGGACGTCATCGTCTACTGCCAGCTCCCTGGCGAGGGGCCGACCACCCAGGACCAGTGGCAGGGGCTGACGCGGGTCAACATCCACGAGCCTCGTGAGGGATGGCGCGGCACCGCGGCCTTCGACCTGACCTGCGTGCGCCACGTCCTCGCGCACGCCGGGCCCGATGACGTGTGCCTGACCTTCGGCTACAACACCGGCATCTTCAACGTCGCCCAGCGCGTACGCGGCATCCCCAACGTCATCAACATGGACGGGATGGAGTGGACCCGGCGCCGGTGGGGGCTGCTCCGGCAGGGCATCCTGCTCGGCAACGAGCGGATGGCGGGCCTCGTCGGCGACGTGCTGATCGCCGACCACCCCGTGATCAGCGACTACCTGAGGCGCCACTTCGGCTCCTCCCGGGTCGCCACGATCACCTACGGCGCCCACCCCGTCGATGACGCGCCGACCGGCCCCGTCGACGAGCTCGGCCTCACGCCAGGCGATTTCGCCACGATGATCTGCCGTCCCATCCCCGAGAACTCGTGCCTCGAGATCGTCCGGGCCTGGTCGCGGCGCCCGCGTGGTGTGCCCCTGGTCGTGCTCGGTGACTACCAGCCCGACGACGCCTACCACCGAGCGGTGCAGGCGGCGGCCGGCGACGAGGTGCGTTTCCTCGGCGCCGTGCACGACCCGGTCGTCGTGGGCTCGCTGCGACGGCACTCACGGATCTACCTCCACGGCCACACCGTCGGCGGCACCAACCCGTCGCTCGTCGAGGCGATGGCCGCCGGCAACGGGGTCGTCGCCCGGCGCAACGTCTACAACACGTGGGTTGCCGGCGACGGCGCGCTCTACTTCTCCGACGAGGACGAGCTCGACGCGCAGCTGGCCGCGGCACTCGACCCCGCCGAGGCACGACGACTGGGGAAGCTGGCGCGCGAGCGCTTCGAGAGCGAGTTCACCTGGGAGCGCATCGGCACCCAGTACGAAGAGGCGCTGCTGCGGGCGATGGCCCGGCGGGGTCGACGACGAGAGGCCAGGACGCCGCGATGACAAGGATCGCCCTCGTGGGGCTGGGCAAGATGGGGCTCTCGCACCTGTCGCTGCTGCGCCCGTTGCCGGGCGTCGAGGTGGTCGGGGTGTGCGACTCCACCGGCTACGTCCTCGACGTGCTCGGCAAGTACACCGGGCTGCCCACGTTCACCGACTACGCCGAGATGCTGCGGACGGCCAAGCCCGACGCCGTCGTCGTCGCCACGCCCACCCACCTGCACGAGCCGATGGTCCGTGCGGCGCTCGAGGGCGGCATCCACGTGTTCTGCGAGAAGCCGCTCGTGCTCGACCCGGTCCGGGGCGAGGCTCTCGTGCGGCTGGCCGAGGAGAAGGGCCTGGTCACCCAGGTCGGCTACCACAACCGGCACGTCGGCTCGTTCCAGGAGGCCAAGCGCCTGCTCGACCTCGGCGCGATCGGCACCGTGCGCGGCGCCCTGGCCGAGGCCTACGGCCCGGTCGTCGTGCGCACCCCGGGGCGCTCCTGGCGGTCCCGTCGCGGCAGCGGCGGCGGCAGCCTCTACGACTACGCGGCGCATCCCCTCGACCTGCTCACCTGGTACCTCGGCGACCCGGTGTCGGTCAACGGTGCCCACCTCACGAGCATCCACTCGACCGAGACCGACGACGCCGTCGCCGCCACCATCTCCTACGCCGACGCGACCGCCGTGCTCAACGTCAACTGGTCCGACGACTCCCAGCGCAAGATGTCGACCCGGATCAGCCTGTGGGGGGACGCGGGCCGGATCAACGTCGACCGCTACGAGGCGCAGGTCTACCTCAGCGGTCGGGCCCCCGTTCCCGAGGGGTACGAGGAGGGCTGGAACGTGCGCTACGGCACCGACCTGCAGCCCGCCCCGATCTTCTACGTCCGCGGCGAGGAGTACTCGCAGCAGCTCGAGGACTTCGTCCGCCGGGTCACCGAGGGTGACGTCGAGGGTGTGTCGACCTTCGCCTCCGCCCTCGCCACCGACCGGGTGATCGCCGCGATCCGTGGCGCGGATGCCGACCCGCCCCGCGCGGTCGTCGTCGCGGCACCCGACGACGGCACCACGCCGCACCAGCCCACCGCCACGTCGCGGACCGACGCCGTCGCGACGGGACGCCGTGCCGTGGGACGGGTCCGGGCCTGGCTGGCATCGGCGGTCCGGGCCGCCCGGCGCGCCGCACACGACCGGAGGTCAGCATGACCACGACGACGACCGGAGCGGGCCCGGTGGCCCTGGACCGCCTGCTGCTCGGCGACAACCAGTTCTTCGGCATCAACCACATGTCCGAGGAGAAGGCACGCGCCCAGCAGATGCGCTTCCAGCGGCTCGACAACGTCATGACGGTGATCGACGCCGCTCGCGACGAGGGCATCCGCACGTTCATGTGCACCACCCACGACCGGATCGCCGAGATCTGCGACGTGGTGCGGGCCAACCCCGACCGGTACCCCGACATGGTGTTCCTGCCGTGCATGCCGTACGCGCACAAGTACGCGAACGCCATCACCGAGGACGGCTTCCTCGGGGCCGTACGACGCTTCCTGCCCGAGGGCGGCCTCATGGGAGCTGCCCTGAAGGGCACGAAGTCGCTGGCGGCCAAGGACGTCGAGGGGATCGCGACCCTGCTCATCGACGCCGAGCTGCAGATGTTCCAGGGCCTGAACACCCCCGTGGTGTGGATGCAGAACGTGGTCGTCGACCTGCTGCTCGGCCTGGGCTTCAACGACGCCTTCCGCATCTTCGCCGACCACGTGCGTGCCAAGCACGGCGCCGAGCCCGGCTTCATCACCATGAACCTGCCCCAGCTGCTCGATGCGCTCGACACGGTCGGGGTCGTCAACCCCCTGGTGTGCGCCAACATCAACAAGCTCGGGTTCCGGATGTCGGGAGGCGTCGACGCCTACCGACAGGCGATGGACCAGCGCCCCTTCCGGGCCGTCGCCATGTCGGTCTTCGCCTCCGGGGCGATCGACGCCGAGGAGGCGATCGAGTGGGTCTGCGGCCTGCCCAACCTGGAGTCGATCGTGTTCGGGGCGTCCAGTCGGAGGAACATCGCACACACCAGTCAGCTGGTCGAGCGATACTGGGGTGAGCGGAGCCCCACTTCCGGGGCTCCGGCACAAGGACGGGCGTGACGAGAACATGACGGACGTGCTCACGGTCGGCGCGCTCGGCAACGTGCTGCTGAGCCGCTGGAAGATGCTGGTGACCTTCGTGGTCCTCGGCGTCGTCGCTGGCATCGCCTACGGCATGACCGCCCCCTCCACGTACACCGCGAAGGCCGTGCTCTTCGTCATCGCGACTCCCGCGGAGAAGGACGGCTACTACCAGGCGGCGCAGTTCGCGGAGAAGCGCGCAGCCACCTACCCGGCGCTGCTCACCGCGCCCGAGGTGCTCGACCGCACCCGGTCCTCGCTCGGTCTCGACATGCCGGCGTCCGCGCTCATCCCGATGCTGACGGCCACCAACCCCACCGACTCCTCCCTGGTCGAGGTCGCCGCCACGGCCGGCACGCCCGAGCTCGCCTCGCAGCTCGCCGGAACCGCTGCCCAGAACCTCGCCGACTACGCCGTCGACCTCGAGGCCAGCGGCAACTCCGGCAGCGCCGTGACGATCAAGCTGGCCGTCCCCGCCCGCGAGCCCCAGTACGCCTCGTCCCCGTCACCGCTCGTGCTCGGGGCTCTCGGCGGGCTCGCCGGCGGCGCCCTGGGCGTGGTCGCGGCCCTCACCACCAACGCCCTGCGCCGGCGGCCGCGCAGCTCCGGCGGCGAGGCGCTGGTGGCCTCGACCCCCGCAGACCCGCCGCACGACGGCACCGTCCGCGCCGTCCAGGCTGCATCGCCGGCCGCCGCACGGCCGACCCGGTCCGGAACGCGCACCCCTCTCCGACGACACGTCGGATGTTGGCGACGTGGCGCCTCTCCTACCCTCCGAGCCCCCTCCGAGCCCTCCGAGACCACCAGCCCTCCGAGCCCGTCCGCGTTCTCCAGACGGATGACGTGAGCGCGGCGAGCGTCGCCACGTCCACGGCAGCGACCCCGCCGGACGTGGAGGCAGCTGCAGGTGCGGCTGTGGCCCACCCCCGCAAACGGAAGCGGCGCCGGGCGCACGCCCCGGCCGGGCCGGTGGGTGGGGAGCGTGACGCCTCCGAGGTTGCCGAAACGGCCCCGGAGGGCGACGCCACGACCTCCACCCCGGCCGAGCCGGCAGGCGCCCTCCCGGCCGATGAGCCCACGGCAGAGCCCCTCCCGATCGACGTCGACGCCCACACCGACCACGCGGCGAGCGACGACGAGGTCGAGCCCGAGGCCGAGCCCGACGACGCACAGCCGGTCGACGGCTCGGACGTCGACCCTGCCGAGGCGGTCGACCGCGTCGACGGATCGGCTCCCAAGAACGGGCGGCCCGCCCCGACCAACGGCCAGCCGGCGCGCGGTGCCGCATTCGTCCGCGGAGCCGCCGGTGCGGCCGCGGCCCGAAAGGTCTCCTCGGCGCTCCGGCCGCGCAGCTCGGCCCGAGGACGGTAGCCCGTGACGCGCCGGTGGCCGCACGCCGGCGCCCTCGTCGTCTGCTTCCTCGCCATCAGTGCCCAGGTGCCGTGGCGGCCGGACGTGTTCTACGACGGCGGGGTCGACCCGGTCGTGCTCGCGAAGGCACTCCTCACGCTCCTGGCGCTGGGCATCGCGGTCCTCGTGGTGCGGTCGCGGGGCCACCGCTTCGACGTCCCGGCGTCGCCGTTCCTGTGGGTGTTCTCGTTCCTGGCCTGCACGGTCCTCGGGGCCGCCGCTGACGGTCGGCTCGTCCCCACGATCGTGCTCGCCGTCCGCGTCCTGCTCGTGCTGCTCATCGTGGCCGTGCTGATGAGCACCTACCGCCCGCAGGACGTCCTCCACGCCGTGATCGTCGTCTTCGGGATCCTGGTCGTCGTCGCCACGCTCACCACGCTGGCCCTCGGCACGACGGGCCGGCTCCGTGGCGGCCTGCCGCCGCTGCACGCCAACGAGCTCGCCTCGCTGGCGGTCATGTGCCTGTTGTGGGTGGTCGCGCGCCTGTTCCGCGGCGAGGACCGCCCGATCTCCGTGCTCCTGATCCCGGTCTGCGTCGCCATCATCGTGCTCACCCAGTCACGCACGTCCCTGGCGGCGGGCATGGCCTCGGTCGTCGTGCTCGTTCTCTTCGCCACCCGGGTGCGGGTGGCGGTCGCCTGCACGGTGGCCGCGGTCCCCGCCATCGCCTACGGCCTGCTGGTGCTCACTCCGGTGGCCGATGCGGTGGTGACCCGTGGCGAGGACGCTGCGCGCCTGGCGACCTTCTCCGACCGGCTGTTCGCCTGGAAGGCGGCCGTCGCGCCGGGTCAGCCGTTCTGGCACCAGTGGTTCGGTGGCGGCCTGTCCCAGAAGACCGTCGAGGTGGCCGGACAGCCCTGGACCCAGCAGGTGCTCGACAGCAGCTGGGTCTCCGCGTTGGTCCAGGCCGGTTGGCTCGGCCTGGCGATCGGTATCTGCTGGGTCGTGACGATCCTCGTCGGGCTGTTCCGGGCGCCGAGGGACTGGCGTGGCGTGCTGGTGGCGCTCACCGTCTTCCTGATGCTGCGCGGGTTCCTCGAGAGCGGCCTGTTCGACGCCACGACCTCCTTCATCGTGCTGTGCACCCTGGCGTTCTCCTCGGTGCTGCTGCGCGGGCACACCACCCTCGACGAGGACGAGCCCACGGTGCCACTCCCCCGCCCGAGCGTGTTCCGGCTGCCCGAGCCGAGCCGGGGCTGAGGCGGGTGCGCGTCCTCGTCACCAACCCGGGCGCCGACGTCTACGGGTCGGACCTGCAGATGCTCGAGAGTGTCACCGCGCTCACCGGTGCCGGCTTCGACGTGCTGGTCGTGGCGCCCGAGGCGGGGCCGCTCGACGCGCGGCTCGCCGAGGTGGGGGCGCGCACCGAGGTGGTGCGGTTCCCGGTGATCCGTCGCGCCTACCTCTCCCCCACCGGCCTGGTGCGGCTCGGGGTCGAGGTGCTCCGCGCCGGCCCTGCGCTTCGCTCCACGCTCCGCTCGGCGCGCCCCGACGTCGTCTACGTCAACACCACGACGATCCCCTGGTGGATCCTGGCCGCCCGGGCGGCCCGGGTGCCGGTGCTCTGCCACGTGCACGAGGCCGAGGATGCCGACCCCGGCCCGGTGCGTCGCCTCATGGCCGCGCCCCTGGCCGCCGCCGACCGCGTCCTGTTCATCTCGCAGACCGCCGAGCGGGCCGCGCTCGAGGTCCTGCCCCGGCTGCGCCGCCGCTCGGTCGTCATCCTCAACGGTGTCCCCGAGCGTCCCGACCCACCGGTGTCCCCGCCGGCCGGCCCGCACCCGCGCCTCGGGTTCGTCAGCCGGCTCTCCGAGCGCAAGGCGCAGCACGTGGCGATCGCCGCGGTCGACATCCTTCGCCGGCGCGGCCGCACCGTGGAGCTCGAGCTCGCCGGCACCGTCTACCCGGGCAACGAGGCCTACGAGGAGCGGCTGCGCCGAGAGGTGCGCGAGCACGGCCTCGAGGACCTCGTGACCTTCAGCGGGTACGTCGCGCCCTCGGCCGCGGTGTTCGACCGCAGCGACGTCGCGCTGTCGCTGTCGACCCGCGACGCCCTGGGCAACGTCGTCGTCGAGGCGCAGCTCGCCGAGCGCCCGGTCGTCGCCGCCGGGGTGGGGGGGCACCTCGAGAGCATCGTCGACGGCGAGACGGGGGTGCACGTGCCGCCCGGCGACCCCGACGCCGTGGCCGACGCCGTCGAGTCGCTGCTCGCCGACCCAGCGCGTGCGCGGCAGATCGCCCTGGCCGGTCGCGAGTCGGCGCGCGAGCTGTTCGGCGTGAGGCGCTACGGGGACCGCGTCGTCGCGCTCGTGCGCGAGCTGGCGGCCGAGCGCCACCGCCGCTGACTGCTAGGCCGGGCCGAACCCGAAGGGGTGGCAACGCCTTTCGGCGCCACCGCCCCGAGCGGTCGTCGTGACGGGCGGCCGTGGAGCCGGCCCGTCACGACGTCCCTCGGTCACGGCTGCTGCGGGCCGACCCACACGTCGTCGACGGTGAAGACCACCGGCGCGTTGGTCGCCGAGCCGGACACGTACTCGTAGAAGCCCACGCTGCCGGCCGTCTGCAGAGCCGCGGTGCTGTCGGTGCGTGAGAGCACCCACGCCGACGGCTCGGTCTGGCCCTGCGGCCACACCTTGACCCGCAGGGTCGTGGGCGAGGTACCCAGCGCCTGGAAGCGCACCTGGTACTTCGTGCCCGCCGTGTAGGTCAGGCCCGGGACCACGGCGCTCCCGAGGGAGACCTCGGTGCCGGCGTCGACCCGGGTGATGTAGGCGGTGACCGCCCCGGTGCTGGCGAGGAGCAGCTTGGCGCGGTACTCGGAGCCGCCCGTCACGGCGCGCCCGACGAGGGACACGTACTGCCCGCCACCGGTCGCAGCCTTGTCGGTGGTGAAGACCGTGCTGAAGTCGGTCTCGGTGATCGACACGGCGTTCAGCATCGGCTTGGCGCTCGCGCCGACACCCAGTGACACCGACCCGACACCCGCGGCGACGGAGTAGCGGCTCAGCGTGCCGCTGAGCGTCCACGCCCCGCCCCGGTCGGCCGTGCCCCAGCCGCCGGTGACCGAGCGACCGAACGCGTCGCGGGCCACCGAGGGGTCGCCCGCCACGGCGACGGAGGTGGTCGCCGTGTCGGTGGCGCCCTGGCCGTCGGTGACGGTGAGGCGGACCGTGTAGGTGCCGTCGGCGGCGTACGTGTGCGATGTCGTGGCCCCGGTGCCGTTGGAGCCGTCACCGAAGTCCCACGCGTAGGACGCGACGGTGCCGTCGGCGTCGGACGACGTCGAGCCGTCGACCGAGAGCACGAGCCGGTTGGCCGAGGAGGTGATCCTCGCGACCGGCGCCTGGTTGGCGGAGACGTTGACCCGGGTGGTCTTCGTCGCCGAGCCGCCCCGGTCGTCGGTCACCGTGAGCGCGACGTCGTAGCCACCTGTTGCGGCGTAGTGGTGGGACGTCGTGCGGCCGGTGCCGGTCGTCCCGTCACCGAAGTCCCACGCGTACGAGGTGATCGTGCCGTCGGGGTCGGCCGAGGCCGAGGCGTCGAGGTCGACGTCGAGGAAGGACCCGGAGCTGCCGAAGGCCGCTGTGGGCAGCTGGTTCGCCGGCCGGAGCACCGTGACGTCGCGGGTGGTCGTCCCCGTGGCGCCCGCACCGTCGGTGACGGTGAGCCGCACGGTGTAGGTGCCCTCCGCCGCGTAGGCGTGCGTGGCGGAGACACCGCTGCCGGTCGTGCCGTCACCGAAGTCCCACGCGTAGGACGCGATGGTGCCGTCGGGGTCGGCACTGGCCGCCGCGTCGGTCGAGACGGAGAGACCGGTCGGGGTAGCCGTGAACGCCGCGCTGGGCGCGATGTTCGCGACCACGGTGACGCTGCCGGACGCGACCGACGTGGCCCCGCTGTCGTCGGTGACCGTGAGCGACACCGGGTAGGTGCCGGCCGCGGGGTAGAGGTGGGTCGGGGTCGCGCCGCTCCCGGTCGTGCTGTCACCGAAGGTCCACGCGTAGGACGCGACCTGGCCGTCGGGGTCGGTCGAGGTGCTGCCGTCGAAGGCGACCGAGAGGAAGGTGGCGGTCTTGGTGAAGCGAGCCGTCGGGGGCTGGTTGGCGAGCGCGCCGCCACCCGCGACGAAGTGCTGGGCCACCGTGGAGGCCGGGAGCACCCGCGGGTAGACCGCGACCTCGTCGATCGTTCCGGCGAAGTAGTTGCTCGTGACGCCGCTGAAGCACCGGTCGCCACCGGCCCGCCAGTAGCCCGTGTAGTTCTGCCCGGTCGTGGCGGCGTTGCTGCCCCGCTGGATGCCGTCGACGTAGAGCCGCATCCCGTCGGCGCCCTGGGTGGCGACCACGTGGTGCCACTTGCCGTCGTTGTAGGACGTGGGGGTCGTGGCGGTCTGCTGGCTGCCGTTGTTGACGCCGAAGAGCAGCTTGCCGTCGTTCTGCATGCAGACCAGCCGGTCGGCGGTGCCACTCAGGCCGGTGGCCGCGTTGCCGAAACCGATGATCCGGCCCCCACGGGTCGTGGTGGTCTGGAACCAGGCCTCGGTGCTGAACTGGGTGGGTGCTCCCCAGGCCTGCGGGTTCGCGGCGAAGCCGCTGCTGCCGTTGAACTGCACGGCCGTGTTGGTCGTGCCGGTCACGGCCCCGGGGCGCCCGTAGGCGGTGACGCCGGTCAGCGTGCCGTCCGAGGCCGAGGCGGACGCGTCGCGAGCGACCGAGCCGGAGGACTCACCGAGACGCCAGTAGGTGTCCGGGGCGTCGGTGGCGACGCGGGCGCCGTAGGTGTCGGCGGGCGGGGCGAGCGCGGGGCTGGAACCGGTGACCGTGGCGTAGTGCGACTGGACCGTGCTGATCGGCAGCGCGGTCGGGTAGACCGCGACCTCGTCGACGGTGCCGGCCAGCGCCTGGTCGGTCGGGCGGTTGGCGAGGCCGGACGTGTTGTCGCCCAGGACCCGCCAGTAGCCGTTGAGCGCGGGCCCACCGGTGCCGGTCTGGTTGCGACCCGAACGGCGGCCGTCGATGACGATGCTGCTGCCACCGGCGTCGACGACACCCACGACGTGGTGCCACTGGCCGTCGTTGACGGCCTGGCTCGAGGTCGTGGTGACCAGCGCGTTGGCCGCGTTGCGAACCCCGAGGTTCACCCGGCCGTTGTTGCCGAGGTACAGCCCGAGGTCGAAGGACGTGCTCGAGTTGCCTGCGGAGCTGCCCAGCCCGATGATGCGGCCGCCGTTGCCGGAGGTCGTCTTGACCCAGGCCTCGAGGGTCACGGCATCCGGCTTGGGCTCGGCGAAGGTCGTGTAGCCCTTGCTCGTGGTGCCCCCGCTCGAGCCGAGCCCGCCGCCGGCCACGCCGGTGGTGGTGGACGTCCCGGTGAGGACGAGGTCGGCGGCACCGATGGCGTCGAGAGCCTGGGTGGCGCCGTTCTCGAGACGCCACAGGTGCTGCGCGCCGTCGGCGCGGACCTGGCTGGCGTAGGCCGACGGGGTCGCGGCGGACACGGTCACGCTGTTGGTGGCCAGGGTCCACTGGACGTTGCCGACGGCATCCTTGGCGCGCACCTTGTAGGTGTGCGTGGTGCCGGGGGTCTGTCCGGTGTCGGTGAAGACGAGGGGCGGCATCTTCCAGAAGACGCTCTTGGAGGTGACCGAACCGATGGAGGGGCCGCCGTCACGGTAGACGTCGTAGGTCAGCTGCTCGTCGTCGCGGTCCCAGGTGGAGCCGAAGCGGATGCGCACGTCACCGGACTCGGTCGAGGTGGCCACGGGGTTCATCGCCGCGATGTAGAGCGGCTTCATCGAGTGCGGACCGACCGACTCCTTGAGGAACCGGGTCAGGCCCTGCTGGGCGACGCCGTTGACCATGGGGAACTCGCCACCGAGGACGACGTAGTCGCCACCGCTCTCGACGGCCCAGGCCGCCTGGCGGTCGGGCGTGTAGCTGCCGAACTCGAGGTCGGGGTACCACTGCAGCACACCGGCGTACGGCAGGCCGCGGAAGTCCCAGCCGTAGGCGTCCTTGACGGTCGTCATGCCCGTGGGGGTGAGCGGGGCGGCGAGCGCCTTCTGCCAGCGCGCCCGCGGGTTGGTGTCGGGCCAGCCGCCGATGACGGTGCAGTCGTGCACGTGGCCGACGGAGTAGAGGGCGCCGGCGAACGGCTCGACGTCGTACTCGTCGCCGAGGCAGTCGTTGACCCACTTGATGGCCCCACCCGCGGGGTCGGCGGCGAAGGTGCCCTCGAAGCTCGCACCCGAGCCGAACGCGTAGCCGGCGCCGTAGATCGTGGTGGCGTCGGCCTTCAGGGCCGTGATGCCGCCGTTGAGGCCGGCGGTGCGGATGCGCTCCTGGGCCGCCCACGGGCGGGTCGCGCCGCTGGTGGCGTCGAGCGCCCCCATGCCGTAGGCGCCCGTGCCGTTGAGGGAGTCGAACGACCCGCCGACGATGACCTGGGTCTGGTCGGGTGCCATGACCATGGTCCAGACGTAGCCGCCGGTACCGGTGACCACGGGTGCCCAGCTGGTCATCGCGGCGTTGCTCACGTTGAACGACGCGAGGTGGGTGCGGGTCTGGCCGTTGGCGGAGGGGTAGTTGCCGCCGACGTAGACGGTGGACGGGGTGACCGCGAGGGCGCGGACCTGGCCGCCGATGTTCGGGGCCCAGCTCGCGAGCGCGCCCGTCGCGGTGTCGAACGCCGCGACGTGGCCGCGGGAGACGCCGTCGACGTCGGTGAAGTCGCCACCGACGTAGACGCGGGAGCCGTCGGCGGAGCCGCGGACGACCAGGCCCTGGCCGTTGAGCGAGTGCGAGAAGCCGGCGACGGGGTTACCGGTGCGGACGTCGTAGGCGAAGATGTTCAGGGCCGGCACCTCGCCGGCGCCGCCCACCGCGACGCCCGGCGGCCGCGCCTTGGTGAAGCTGCCGGTCACGTAGACCGTGTTCCCGACGACGGCCTGGCTCCACACGACGCCGTTGATCTGCCACGTGGGCAGGGCGTCGGCGCCGACGGTGTCGACGGGGGTCGCGGGCGGCGTGTCGGCGGAGGCCGAGGTGGCCAGCGGGACGACGAACGCACCAGCGACGACGACGGCGGCGAGGGCCGCACGCCCGAGACGACCGGCAGGACTGATTCTCATGATGTCTCCGCGAGGGAAGGGGCCGGGGTCCGGAGGACGACGACACGAACGAGGACGCCACCGAGAACGGGTCCGAGGGCGAGGATGAAGGGGGTGAGGGCCACCGAGGTCCCCAGCAGGCCGAGTGCCACCGCGAGCAGGCCGACGCCGACCGCGACGTCGAGGCAGCGCACGACGAGGACGGCCCGCTGGTGCCCGCGGGCGACGGCCAGGCTCGTGAAGGGCTGCATCGTCGCCGTGGCGGCCGCGAACACCGCCCACCCGATGACGGTGACGACGTCGACGTGGATGGCGCGGCCGATGACGACCGGCGCGATGACCTGCGCGAGGAGGGCCACACCGGCACCGATGAGGACGGCGGTGCCGGCCATGGCGACGCTGGCCCGGCGGGCCCGGCGGCGCAGGACGCCGAGCGTCAGGTTCCGGTCACGGGCGTAGGTGCTCAGCAGGTAGGAGCCGAGCCCCTGGACGACGAGGAGGGCCGGTGCGCCGAGGACGCGGGCCGCCTCGACCTCGCCGAGCGCGATGGCGCCGGTGGCGCTCAGCACCACGAGCCGGCTGGCGGTGAGGCCGAGCGGCGTGAGGGCGACCTGCGCACCACGCCAGCCGCCGAAGGACAGCACGTGGCGGAACGCGGGGTTGACGAACGGCACCAGCCGGCGCTCGGGCACGGGCAGCACGAGGGCGGCGACGACGATGCCGACGCTCTGGCCGATGGCGATGGCGACGAGGAAGGACCCCACCTCGATCTCGCCGGTGGCGGCCAGCACGGCGAGGGCCACCAGGGTGGACCCCACGGCGGCGCCGTCGACGATGAGGAGGGTCCAGAAGCGCAGGGCGGCCATGAGCACGCGGCGCAGGACCTCCTCGAGCTGGAAGACCGCCGTGGCGACGGCGAACGCCACCGCCTGCGGGCCGTCGAGGACGCCCGTGAGGTTCAGCGCGAGGGCCGCGATCGTCGAGCCCCCGGCGACCATCACGAGGGTCAGGCCCTGCAGCGCCGCGCGCACCGAGGGCTCGTGCCGGTCGAGGACGGTGAGCGAGTCACCGACCAGCCCGCTCGTCACGGCCGTCACGAGGATGATCGCCCCGAGGCAGAGCGACACGACGCCCAGCCCGCGGGCGCCCAGGGCGTGGGCCGCGACGACCTGCAGCGCGAAGCTGCCGGCCGCCTGGGCCAGCTGGGCCAGCGCAGCCGCGACGGCCGGGCTGGCCAGGGCACGGCGCTGCCGGGCGATCGCTCGGGTCCTCACGGAGATCATCGACATGGGGTGCTCACGAGGCCTTCCGCGCGTCGCCGTCGAACTCCGCGGAGGTGTGGGTGCCGTCGAAGTCGACGACCAGCCGGACGTCGCCGAGCTGCTTGGTCGGGACGGCGAACGCGTAGCGCGCCGTGGCGTCGGCGCCCGGGGCGATCTGCCCACCGAAGTCGACGGCGTCGGTGTCGGCGGCGTAGACCCGATCGGCAACGAGCCCGCGCTTGCCGTAGGTGGAGGTCACGACGACCGACTGCGCGTCGATCGGCTTCTTGGTGCCGTTGTGCATCGTCACGGTGAACACCGCGAACTCGCGCCCGGCGAAGACGCCGGGACCCTGACCGGTCTCGACACCGGGAACGACCTTGTCGACCTTCAGGGTGACGCCGTCGGGGTACGAGACGGGCGCCTCGAACGTCGCCTGCCCGGCGGAGACCGTCGGCTTGGTCGGCTGCCCGGGGCGGCTGACCTTGGGGATGACCGAGGGACCGGGGGTCGGCGTCGGGCCACCGCCGGTGGGGCTGGGCGACGGCGAGGCCGACGGCGAGGCCGACGGCGAGGCCGAGGACGCGCTCGTGGTCGGGCTCGCTGCCGCGGGGGTCGTCTCGCCGCCGTCGCTCGACGAGCACGCCGCGGTGCCGCCCGCGACGAGGAGGGCGATGGCGATCGCCCCTGTCCGCGACCGCGTCCAGGAGCGGACGCCGCGCGAACGCGGCGCCTCGTCTCCCGACGGACGCGCCCCGGCGCCGGCGGCGCGGGTCGTGGTCACGGACTCGTGGAACTGCATCAGTAGGCTCCCCTGCCCTGGAAGACGGCGTTCGCGGTACGGAAGAGGATCTGGGCGTCGAGCGCGAGCGTCCAGTTGTCGACGTACCAGAGGTCGAGCCGCACCGAGTCGCCCCACGACAGGTCGCTGCGCCCGGAGACCTGCCACAGGCCGGTCATTCCGGGACGCACCCGGAGGCGGCGCACGGCGTCGCTCTCGTAGGTGTCGACCTCACTGGGCAGCGGCGGGCGCGGGCCCACGAGCGACATCTCGCCGCGCAGCACGTTGAACAGCTGCGGCAGCTCGTCGAGCGAGAACCGGCGCAGCACCGCCCCGACCCGCGTGACCCTGGGGTCGGTGCGCATCTTGAACAGGATGCCGTTGCCGTCGTCCTCGCCGGGCTCGAGCTCGGCGAGCCGGGCCTCCGCGTCGACGACCATCGTGCGGAACTTGATCATCCGGAAGGTGCGACCGCCCTCGCCGACCCGGTTCTGCGTGAACAGTGCCGGGCCCGAGGAGTCACGGCGCACCATCACGGCGATGCCGATGAGCACGGGCGACGCCAGGATGATGAGCAGCAGCGCGATGAGCCGGTCGGCGAGCAGCTTGATGCCGTAGCGCAGACCGCTCGAGACGGGCCGCTCGACGTGGAGCATGGGCACCCCGGCCGCCGGACGCATCGTGAGCCGCGGACCCGCGACCTCGACGATTCCGGGCGAGATGAGCAGGTCGACGTCCTGCTGCTCGAGCGACCAGCCGAGGCGACGGAGCGCCTGGCCGTTCATCTCGGGGTTGCTCGCGACCGCGACCGCCTCGACGCCGCAGCGCTCGACGACGTGGAGCGTGTCGTCCTGGCTGCCGAGCACGGGGATGCCGTGGGCGCGCAGCGTGGCCACCCCGGGGTCGCCGAGGTCGCTGACGCAGGCCCCGACCACCCACATGCCCGAGGCGCTCGGGTCGCTGCCGATGTGGTCGGCCATGTCGCGCACCGCACCGACGTCACCGACGAGCAGCGTCGCCTGGAGCCAGGCCCCGGCGGCGCGCTGCTTGAAGATGGTGCGGCGCAGCACCCAGCGTGCCCCGGTGCTCAGCACGAGCATCACGGGAACGGCCACGGCCACGACGGCCCGCGAGAACGGCACGTGGAAGAAGAACGCCGTGCACGCCAGCATGGCGACGAGGAAGCCGGCGGCCCGGAAGACCGCGGCGTACTCCTCGTTGCCCGCGCCGGCGTACCGGGTGGCGTAGGCGCCGACAGCGGCGAGGCAGGCGACCCAGACGAGGATGAGGGCGAGGTAGCTGCCCCACGGCACGGACGCCACGGCGTCACGTGCGGTGGCGGCGGACCCCGTCCACGACTGCTCGACGAAGGACTCCCTGGCCCACACCCCGGCCAGGACGCCGACGGCACCTGCCGTGGCGTCGGTGATGATCGTCCGCCGGCGGTGGGTGCGTTCCCACTCGCGGAGACGATGACGGACCCTCGCGTGCCCGTAGGCAGCGAGGTCAACATGCGCTGCCGTCCGTGAACGGATCCACGGAGGCGCGCCAATACCCTGCGCGATACTCATCGAACGTTCGACCCCTGCAACCGAGTAGTTCGAATGACGATCGGCCCGGATGAGCCGACTAGGTTGTGATCCCCGTGCCGAAGCCGGGGGACTGCAAGCCACACTCTAGGAGATGCGAACCCCCTCGCGGATACCGTTTGGGCGAAGTTGGTCCGAAATGACTACGAAGGGGACCGGGACCGGGTCTCACCGCCGGCCTCTCCCCGCGGGTCCGTCTCCCGCTGACCCGGCGTCGGTGCGTGCGCGAACTACCTTGCACGGGAACCGATCAGGGCCGGGGTGCGTGCACCCGCTGCTGCGCGTCGAGCAGGCCGAGCGCCAGAAGTGACTCCACGGCATCCGCCGCCTCGTCGATCACGAAAGGCAGCTCCTTGCGCTCGGTGGGCGAGAAGTCGCGCAGCACGAAGTCTGCGGCGTCCATCCGCCCGGGCGGGCGCCCGATGCCGACCCGCACCCGGTGGTAGTCCCTGGTGCCGAGCGAGGCGCTGACCGAGCGCAGGCCGTTGTGCCCGCCCTCACCCCCGCCGCGCTTGAGGCGGACGGCCCCGGCGTCGATGTCGAGCTCGTCGTGCACGACGACCAGCCGCTCGACGGGGACGGAGAAGAAGCGCAGCAGCGCTGACACGGGGCCGCCGGACTCGTTCATGTAGCAGGCCGGCACGGCGATGACGGCGGGCGGCCCGGGCACGCCCCCGGAAGTGGTGCCGAGGCGCACCTGGGCGGCGTGGGCGCGGGCCTTGTGGGTGCGCAGCGAGGAGCCCGAGCGCCGGGCGAGCTCGTCGACGACCATCGCGCCCACGTTGTGGCGGTTGCCGGCGTAGGCCGGGCCGGGGTTGCCCAGCCCGACGACGAGCCAGGGCGCGGTGTCGTTCACCGGTCCAGTATGCCGTGGGCACGCGGCGACGACCCGCGGCGAGGCGGCCGCCCGGGACGGGTCAGGGCCCGGTCCGTGTGGACCGGGCCCTGACTGCGGTGGAACCGTGTTGAGTCGCGCCGTGCGGCCCGGGTGGCTCAGGCCTCGTCGGAGGCGGAGTCGCCCTCGGCGGCCTCGTCGGAGGCGGTGTCGCCCTCGGCGGCCTCGTCGTGCTCCTCGCGCTCGATGCCGGCCTCGGCCTCGGCCTCGGACAGCTCGGCCTCGAGGGCCTCCTCGGAGACCTGTGCGGTGACGTTGACGACGAGCGCCTCGGCGTCGGTGACCAGCGTGGCGCCCTCGGGCAGCTCGACCTGGCCGGCGAGGACCTGGGTGCCGGCGGTGAGACCCTCGACCGAGACGGTGATGCTCTCGGGGATGTCGGTGGCCAGGACCTCGAGCTGGAGGCTGGTGTGGTCGGTGGTGACGACGGTCTCGGGGGCGGCGTCACCCTCGAGGTGCACGTTGACGTCGACGACGACCTTCTCGCCGCGCTTCACGATGACCAGGTCGATGTGCTCGATGACCGGCCTGATCGGGTCGCGCTGCACGTCCTTGGCCAGGGCGAGCTGCTCCTCGCCGTCGAGGACGATGGTGAGCAGGGCGTTGCTCTGCTTCAGGGCGAGCATCGACTGGTGGCCGGGCAGGGTGATGTGCACCGGCTCGCTGCCGTGGCCGTACATGACGGCGGGGATCTTGTTGTCGCGGCGGATCTTGCGCGCGGCACCCTTGCCGAACTGGGTGCGGGTCTCGGCGACGAGCTTGTTGTCGGACACGTGTGCTCCTGGGAGTGGAAGGCGAATGTGGCAGTCGGTCCTCGACGCGGGACGTGGCACCGAACGACCGGCGCGCGAACGGCCCGCGGATCCACGGATCTGCGGCCGCCAGCGTCGATCACGGATGCGTCGACCGCGTGCTGCGGTCTGACCGGACAGCTCTGTCCGGTGCGACGTCCCTCGCCGAGGCAACCCCCCGAGTCTAGGCGACGTGCGAGGGAACGTCTAAATCGGTCTCTGCTGCGGCCTTCCGGGCACCGGCCGAGCGGGCCAGGTCACGCTCGCCGAGGCGCACCGCCACGACGCCCGAGAGCAGCACGGCGCCGCCGACGAGCTGCAGCACGCCGGGCAGCTCCGCGAGCAGCAGCCAGGCGAACACCACGGCGAACAGCACCTCGGTGAGCCCGACGAACGACGCCAGCGTCGACCCCAGCAGCCGGGCACCGACGATGCCGAGCACGTAGGCGAAGGCAGCGGCCACGACGACCAGCTCGGCCAGGGCCAGCCAGGCCGGGATGCCGGCCCCGGCGACCTGCACGGTCGAGTCGCCCACGTCCATCGGCAGCACCCCGACGAGCCCGAGCACCGCGAGGGAGACCGCGCCGACGGTCAGGCCCAGCCCGGCGAAGGCGGTCGACGGGATGGCGGTCGGGCGGGCGGCGAGCACGTAGTGACCGGCCAGGCCGGCGGCGGCGAGCAGGCCCCAGAGCACGCCGGACAGCGGCGGGGTCGACTGGCCGGTGACGTCGAGGACGAGGGCGAGCCCGAACAGGGCCAGCACGATGCCGACCACGGTGAGCCGGTGCGGCCGCTGGTGGGTGAGCGCCCAGACCCACAGCACGACGAGCACGATGCCCAGGTACTCGATGAGCAGGGCGATGCCGACGTCCATCCGGGACACGGCCTGGAAGTAGCCGAGCTGGGCCGCGGCGACGGCGAGCGTGCCGTAGAGGGCGACCCGGGGCAGCTCGCGGCGGATCGCGCGCCACTGGCCGCGCAGGCTCCACAGCGCGAAGGGCAGCAGCAGGATGGCGGCGCCGGTGATCCGGGCCAGCACCACGGCGCCGGGTGACCAGCCGGCCGTCATGAGCGACTTCGCGAACGGCCCCGAGGTGCCGAACGCCGCGCTGGACAGGAGCATCGCGACCAGGCCGAGCCCAAGGTTCCTCTTGATCGCCTCGACCATGGTGTCCCTCCTCCGTGGCGAACCTCCCGACGGAATGTCAGGAGCAAAGTATGCTGTTACCCATGACGGTAGACCCGCCAACTGTCAGGAGTCAAGATGGTTTTCACCCATGACACGGACATGACCCTGATGCACGCCGCTGCGCTCGCGAACACCGGTCCGGCCCTCGGCGACGAGGACCGCGAGGAGCTGCCCGACCTGCCGGCGCTGCTGGCCTGGATGGACCGCTGGGAGTGGACCGGCGCCCGCCCCACGACGTCGGCCGAGGTCGAGGCCGTGCGCGCCCTGCGCCCGCGACTCCGGGAGATCTGGAGCCGCGACGAGGAAGGCCTGGTCGAGGCGGCCAACACCCTGCTCGAGGAGGGCCACGCACTCCCCCGCCTCGTGCGGCACGGCGCGTTCGGGTGGCACGTGCACGCCACCTCGGACGACGCGCCGTTCGCGCGCCGGATCTCCGTCGAGGTCGGGATGGCTCTGGTCGACGTCATCCGGGCCGACGAGACCGAACGGCTCAAGGTCTGCGCCGGTGACGACTGCGAGGACCTGCTCATCGACCTGAGCAAGAACAGGTCGCGCAAGTTCTGCGGCGGTACCTGCGGCACGCGCGCCAACGTCGCGGCCTACCGCGCCCGCAAGGCCTCCGCGGGCTGACTCAGGCGCGGCCGCCGAAGAGGCTCGTGACCGAGCCGTCCTGGAAGACCTCCTTGATCGCGGCGCTGATGAGCGGGGCGATCGAGAGCACCGTGATGCCGTCGACCTCCTTCTCGGGCGGGATCGGGAGGGTGTTGGTGACGATGACCTCCTCGGCCGCGCAGGCCGCCAGGCGGTCGATCGCGGGGTCGCTGAGGATGGCGTGCGTCGCGGCGATGACGACCGCCTTGGCACCGTCGGCCATCAGGGCGTCGGCGGCCTTGGTGATCGTGCCGCCGGTGTCGATCATGTCGTCGACGAGCACGCACACCCGGTCGCGCACGAGGCCGACGACGCGGTTGGCGACCATCTCGTTGGGCCGGTTGATGTCGCGGGTCTTGTGGATGAACGCCAGCGGGACGCCACCCAGCCGCTTCGACCACTGCTCGGCGACCTTGATCCGGCCGGCGTCCGGCGAGACCACCGCGAGGTCCTGGTCGCCGTACTTCGTGGCGACGTACTCGCTGAGGATCGGGATCGCCATCAGGTGGTCGACCGGGCCGTCGAAGAAGCCCTGGATCTGGTCGGTGTGCAGGTCGACGCAGATCAGCCGGTCGGCGCCGGCCGTCTTGAACATGTCGGCCATCAGGCGGGCGCTGATCGGCTCGCGGCCGCGGTGCTTCTTGTCCTGGCGGGCGTAGCCGTAGAACGGCATGACCACGGTGATCCGCTTTGCACTGGCCCGCTTGAGCGCGTCGACCATGAGCAGGTGCTCCATGATCGACTCGTTGATCGGGTTGGTGTGGCTCTGGATGACGAACGCGTCGGAGCCGCGCACCGACTCCTCGAACCGCACGTAGATCTCGCCGTTCGCGAAGTCGTAGGCGCTCGTCGGCACCAGCTCGGTGCCGAGCTGGGCCGCGACCTCCTGCGCGAGACCGGGGTTGGCGCGGCCCGAGAAGAGCATCATCTGCTTCTTGGGCCGCTTGCGGATGTTGGCCGACGGCGGTCGGTGGTTGCTCACTGGGCGTGGCCTTCCGGGGTGGTCGCCTGCTCGGTCTCGGGATGCCGGGTGCTCGCCTCCGCGGCGGCCGCGGCGGTCTGGGTGCCGGGCCGGGCGCGAGCGACCCAGCCGTCGATGTTGCGCTGACGGCCGCGGGCCACGGCGATCTGTCCGGGCTCCACGTCGCCGGTGAGGGCCGAGCCCGCGCCGACGTAGGCGCCGTCACCGATGTCGACCGGGCTGATGACGACGGTGTGCGAGCCGACGAACGAGTGCCGGCCGACCGTGGAGTGGTGCTTCGCGACGCCGTCGTAGTTGGCGAAGATCGTGCCGGCGCCGATGTTGGCGCCCTCGCCGATGGTGACGTCACCGGCATACGTGAGGTGCGGGACCTTGGCGCCCTCGCCGATGTCGGCGTTCTTGGTCTCGACGAAGCCGCCGATCTTGCCGCGCGCGCCGAGCCGGGTGCCGGGGCGCAGGTAGGAGTAGGGGCCGACGGTGGCGCCGGTGCCGATGACGGCCAGGTTGGCCACGGCCCGAGTCACCTGGGCGCCGTCGCCGACCTCGGTGTCGGTGAGGGTGACCTCGGGGCCGATGACGGCGTCGGCGCCGATGCTCGTGGCCCCGAGCAGCTGGGTGCCGGGGAGCACCGTGGTGTCCTGGCCGATGCTGACGTCGACGTCGATCCACGTCGTGGCGGGGTCGACGATGGTCACGCCGGCGCGCATGTGTCCCTCGCAGACCCGGCGGTTCAGCTCGCGGCCCAGGGCGGCCAGCTGCACCCGGTCGTTGACCCCCTCGGTCTGCCAGAGGTCGTCGAGCACGTGGGCCCGCACCGGGTGGCCGCCGGCACGGGCGATGGCGACCACGTCGGTGAGGTACTTCTCGCCCTGCGCGTTGTCGGTGCCGACGTGGGCCAGCGCGTCGCGCAGCACGTCGGCGTCGAAGGCGTAGATGCCCGAGTTGATCTCGGTGAGGGCGCGCTCGGCCGCGGTGGCGTCCTTCTGCTCGACGATCTTCTCGACGCGCCCATCGGGGTCGCGGACGATGCGGCCGTAGCCCGTGGGGTCGGCGAGGTGGGCGGTGACGACCGACACCGCGCTGCCGCTCTCGGTGTGGGCGTCGGTGAGCTCGAGCAGGGTCGCACCCGTGAGCAGGGGCACGTCGCCGTAGGTGACCAGGATCGTGCCGTGCAGCTCGGCGGGCAGGGCCAGCAGCCCGCACTCGACGGCCCGGCCGGTGCCCTTGACGTCGTCCTGGTCGGCGATGACGAGGTCGGGGTCGATGCTGGTGCACAGGGCGACCACCCGCTCGCGCTCGTGCCGCACGACGACACCCACGTGGTCGGCACCGGTGGCCCGGGCGGCCCGGATCGCGTGCTCGACCAGGGTCACCCCGCCGATGGGGTGCAGGACCTTGGGAGTCGCGGACTTCATCCGGGTGCCCTCACCTGCGGCGAGGACGATGACGGCGGCCGGGCGGGTGCTCACGCGCGAGGGCTCCAGGGTGTGCTGGGGGTGCCACGGGACGCCCGTCATGCTACCCGCCACCGTGGGCCGGCCCGCAGGGCGGGGCGCGGCCGGCATCCGCCATGATGAGCCGAGGCACCACGTCGACACGGCCGCCCCGGCCAGTGGGCCGCGAGAGGAGCACACGATGACGGTGACGGCGGACGAGGCCAGGGCGGAGTCACGTGACGGGCGGTCCTTCACGTTCCGGATGGGGTCCGACGACGGGGTGGCACCGGGCGACATGGTCGTCATCGCCTCCTCTGACGGGGCCCGGCTCCTGGGCCAGGTCGTCGACGTCGTGGAGCCGGCCGGCGACGACCCGCTCACCGGGTTCGGTGTCGTCATCGGCGCCCTCGACGAGACGGGCGCGGTGCAGCGCGGCCACCGGCCGCCGTTCCGCGGGGCCACCCTGGACCTCGCCGGGCCCGCCGAGCTCGGCGGCCTGCACGGGCCGGCCGCCGGCACGATGACGATCGGCACGTGGCGCACGGGAGACGTCGGCGCCGAGGCGAGCCTTCGGGCCGGCGGGTTCAACCGGCACACCTTCCTGTGCGGTCAGAGCGGGTCGGGCAAGACCTACGCCCTCGGCGTGGTGCTCGAGCGGCTCCTGCTGCAGACCGACCTGCGGATGGCGATCTTCGACCCCAACGCCGACTTCGTGCACCTCGGCTCGACCCTGCCGGGGGTGGCCGAGGAGGACGCCCACCGGATCGCCGACCGAGGGGTGCGGGTCCTGCGCAGCGACTCCACGCGCACCGAGGGCGACGAGCCGCTGCGGATGCGGTTCCGCACCATGACCCGACAGGCCCAGGCCGCCACCCTGCAGCTGGACCCGGTGCGCGACCAGGACGAGTACAACGCCTTCATCAGCTTCCTGACGCAGATCGCCGCGACGACGGAGATGGGCGCCATGCTCGCGGCGCTGCGCTCCGGCACCCCCGGCCAGCAGTCGCTGGCCCGGCGGATGGAGAACCTCGGGATGCTCGACTGGCAGGTGTGGGCCCGCGACCTGCCCTCCGCCGCCGATGTCGTCACGGGCGGCAACGGGGTCACCGTGATGGACCTCGGCGGGTTCGGCGACCCGGCCGAGCCGATCGCCATCTGCCTCGAGGTCGTCGACGAGCTGTGGGCCCAGCGCGACCGCCGGGTGCCGACGCTGCTCGTCATCGACGAGGCCCACAACCTGTGCGGCACCGAGCCGGCGAGCCCCGTGGCGCAACGCCTGCTCGACCGCCTCATCCAGGTGGCCGCCGAGGGCCGCAAGTACGGCCTGTGGCTGCTGCTGTCGTCACAGCGCCCCTCGAAGATCCACCCGCAGATCCTCAGCCAGTGCGACAACCTGATGCTGATGCGGATGAACAGCCCCGACGACATCGCCGAGCTGGGCCAGGCCTTCGGGTTCGCGCCCAGGGCGATGTTGCGGGCGTCCAACGGGTTCGTCCAGGGCGAGGCGCTGCTCGCCGGCGGGTTCGCACCGGTGCCGATGCTGGTGCAGGTGCGCGAGCGGCTCACCCGCCAGGGTGGCAGCGACGTCGCCGTCCCCCTCGCCGACGCCTGACCTCTGCTCACCACCCCGAGTTGGGTGCTGAGGTGGTTGCCCCGGCAGCCACCTCAGCACCCGACCGGGTGTCACCGCCGCTAGAGCAGGTCGGTGAGCTCGGTGCGGGCGCGCGAGCGCACGGCCTCGAGGGCCTCGCGCGCGGTGCGGGCCTCGCGCGCCTCGGTGGCCAGCCCCTGGCACTCCGGCAGGGAGTGCAGCGACAGCGCCAGCCGGACGACCGGCACCTTGCTCGGCGCCATCGACAGGCTCGAGGCCCCGAGGCCGGTGAGCACCAGCGCCAGCAGCGGGTCGCCGGCCGACTCGCCGCACACCCCGATGGGGCGGCCGACCCGACGGGCACCGTCGCACGCTGCCGCGACGACGTCGAGCACCGCCGGCTGCCACGGGTCGAGCAGGTCGCTGAGCTCGCCCTGCATCCGGTCGGCGGCCATCGTGTACTGCGCCAGGTCGTTCGTACCCAGGCTGCCGAAGTCGACCTCGGCGAGCACGTGCCCGGCCCGCAGGGCGGCAGCCGGCACCTCGATCATCACCCCGGCCTTGGGCAGGCCGTTCTCGCGCACCCGCCGGGCGAACCAGGCGGCCTCCTCGACCGTGGCGACCATCGGCGCCATCACCCGCACGTCGGCACCCGTGTCCCGGGCGGCGACGGCCAGCGCCTCGAGCTGGGCGTCGAGCAGCTCGGGCCGCTCGGCGGACAGGCGCAGCCCGCGACGCCCGAGCGCCGGGTTCTCCTCGGGCCCGAGGTCCGCGAAGGCCAGCGGCTTGTCGGCCCCGGCATCCAGCGTGCGGACGACCACACGCCGGGTGCCGAAGGGCCGAAGGACCTGCCGGTAGATCTCCGCCTGCTCCTCGACCGTGGGTGCCTTGTCGGCCGAGAGGAACACGAACTCGGTGCGGAACAGGCCGACACCCTCGAGGTCGAGGGCTCCTGCTGCCACGGCGTCCTGCACGCCACCGATGTTGGCGAGCAGGGCCACGTGGTGGCCGTCGCGGGTGACACCCGGCCCGCTCCCGGCCGCGAGGGCCTCCGCCCGCTTCTCGCGGCGCACCCGCTGCGCCTCGACGAGCGCGATGTCGGGCGCGATGGTCACCTCGCCGGTGTCGCCGTCGAGCGCCACCGGCGTGCCGGCCGGGATGCCGGTGGCCCCGGCGAGCTGGACGACCGCCGGGATCCCCATCTGGGCCGCCAGGATCGCGGTGTGGCTCGTGCGCCCACCGGACTGCGTGACGATGCCGACGACGAGCGAGCGGTCGAGGGTGGCGGTCTCGGCCGGGGCGAGGTCCTCGGCGACGACGACGCTCGGCTCGGAGAAGTCGGGCACACCCGGTGCCGGCACGCCGAGCACCGCCGCGACGGCCCGGGAGCCGACGTCGCGCAGGTCGGTGACCCGCTCGGCGAAGTAGCCGCCCAGCGCCTCGAACTGCACGCAGTACTCCTCGACCGCGTTGGAGATCGCGGTCGCCCGGCCCCGCCCCGCGGCGAGCTGCTTGTCGGCCGCCTTGATCAGCCCCTTGTCCCGGGCGATGAGCGCCGTGGCCCTGAGGATCTGCTGCGCGGTGTCGTCGGCGTGGCGGGCCTTGCCCTCGAGCGCGACCGCGACCGACTCGAACGCCGCGCGCACGTCGCCGAGCGCCGCCTCGCGGTCGTCGACGGCGGGCTCGTCGGCCGGCGGCCGCACCGGTGGCGCGACCTGCACCACCGGTCCGTAGGCCGACCCCGGGCTGACGCCGATGCCATGGCGGGTCTCCGTCGCGGTCACCGCGCTCACTCCGCGTCGAGGTCGCGGGAGAGCAGGGCGACCAGGCGCTCGAGGGCCTCGTCGGCACCGTCGCCCTCTGCGGTGAGCACGACCTCCTCGCCGTGCGTGGCCCCGAGGGCCATGACGCCGAGGATGCTCGTCGCGTCGACGGCGTCCTCGCCGGGGCGGCCGATCTCGACGTCGAGGCCGGTCTCGGTGGCCGCCTCGACGAACAGGGCGGCCGGCCGCGCGTGCAGGCCGACGGACGAGGCGATGGTGACGGTGCGCTGTGCCATGAGGTGCTCCTGAGCGTAAAGGGTGCCGGGGGGTTGGGGGGTGCGACGGTGCGAGCTGGGCAGCGGGCGGTTCCGGGGGACACCGGGCGATGCGGTGAGGCCCAGGGGCCGCCGTCGTGGTTCCTGACCAGATTGTGTGGGATGAGGCCTCGGTCCTGCTCGCGGGGCGGTGCCCGGACGGTGCAGGGCCGGTGGGGCACCGGACCGCGTTGCGGGCGTGGGAGCATGAGCGCGTGGTCGGCCCGGTGTCCTCGCTCGTCACGACGGCAGCCGGCCGATGACGGTCACCGTCGCCCTGGTCGCGACCGTGGTCGTGATGGTGGGGGCCAACGTCTGGGTGCACGCCGGTCCCGACCGCTGGCAGCCGGTGACCGGGCCACTCCTCGCGGTCCTCCTGCTCCTCGTGGGCCGGTGGGCGGGGCTGTCGTGGGAGCAGCTGGGCCTCGGTCGCGGCTCGGTCGTCCCCGGTCTGGTCTGGGGCGGCGTGGCCGTCGCCCTCGTCGCCGCGGTCTACGCCGTGGGGCTGGCCGTGCCCGCCTGGCGCGGGCTCTTCCTCGACGCCCGACACCGGGTGGGGGCGTCACGCGCCGCGGGCCGGGCCCTGCTCGTGGTACCGCTCGGCGTCGTCGTCCTGGAGGAGGTCGCCTTCCGGGGGGTGCTGTGGGGGCTGGTCGACGTCGGGCACGGCGCCCTCTGGGCCGGCGCGGTCACCTCGGTGCTCTTCGGGCTCTGGCACGTGCTGCCCGCGGTCGACGGGGCCCGGGCCAACGCGGTCGAGCCCGGAAGCGACGGTGACGCCGACAACGCACCGGACGCGCGCTTCATCCCGGCCCGGCAGGTACTCGGCACCGTGGCCTTCACCACCGTCGCGGGAGTGGTGTTCGCCGTGCTCCGCGAGCAGAGCGGCAGCCTGCTCGCACCGTTCCTCCTGCACTGGGCCACGAACGGCCTCGGCATCCTCGCGGCGGCCTGGGCCTGGACCGTGCACCACGACTGACGAGGGCAGCCGACGGCTCAGTCCTCCTGGAACACCTGCCAGCGTGTCTCCTCGCGCCGGCGCACGGCGACCTCGATCCGGGCCAGCTGCTCGGGTGACGCCGGCAGTCCGTAGACCTCGCTGACGAAGCGCGGCAGGTCGGGCCGGTAGTCGTGCCCCCACGCGCCCCAGGTCGCGGGCCGCTGGGCGTTCTTCATGTCGACGAGGGTCTGGAAGAACGACGTCACGGGGCGCCACCGCAGGTGCGCCGGGATGCCGCGCGGGCTCGCCCCCGGCGGGCCCGGCTCCACCTTGGGCCGGCCCGGGCCGAGCCACGCGGGCGCGGTCGTGAGCAGGTCGACGCCGAAGCGGGTCACGCCGTCGTTGTCGTGGCTGAGCATCACGTACGGCGGGAGGAGACCTCGGGCCTCGTGCACGTCGTGCAGCTGCTCGAGGTCGTTCACGACGGCGACGCTGCGCCGGTCGACGTCGACGCGGTCGGGCCCGGTCACCTCGTGCATCCACCCGCTGCCGTACGGCGTGCCGAGCCACAGCGCACGGTCGATGCCGAGGGCCTCGAGCCCCAGCGTGCCCTGGTGGAGGAACACGTCCTGGCTGGTGTGCGCCCCGAGGCTCTCGCCGAACAGGACGACCCGCGGGCGCCGGCCGGGCCGATGGCGCAGCCGCTCGAACACCCGCAGCCACAGCAGCTGGTTCTGCTCGCGCGCCTCGTCGACCCGACCCAGCGACAGCGGCGAGGGCCGGTTGGAGTACTGCACCGTCACCGAGGCGACGTCACCGAGCGTGAGGTACTGCGCGGCCGCCATCGCGACGTAGTTGACGTAGCCCAGGCCGGTCGGCGAGACGAGCACGAGCAGCGAGCGGTCGAACGCGCCGGTGCGCTCCATCTCGGCGAGCGCCAGGTCGACGCGCTCGGACATGGTCGGCGCACTCGCGAGCCCGACGAACACCTGCACCGGGGCCGCCACGGCCGGCTCGCCCATCACCGTCTCGATCGACAGGTCGGGCACCCCGGCCGGCCGGTCGGGCCTCGGGGCCGGGCGCACGTAGGTGATCATGTGGCGCCGTCCCTCCTTGCCGAGCGTGCCCCACGGCACCAGGCTCTCGGGCGAACCGCTCAGGGTCGGCGCGAGCCAGCGGGTCGACTCGTCGCCACCGAGCACGGGTTCCTCGGCCGCCGCCCCGGTCTCGATGGACCGCATCGCGCGTGACCACACCAGCGAGGTCCCCGCCGCCAGGATGCCCACGGATGCCGCGTGCGTCGCCAGGCGCCAGACCTGCGGCCCGCCGGGCAGCTGGGCCGCCAGCCGCCGGCTCACGGTGGTCGCGAGGAGGTGCTCGCCGTAGGCCACGGCCGCGAGGATGCCCTCCACTCCCCCTGCCACGAGCAGCGAGCGCGCCAGGGGCGGCCGCTGCGGGTCCTGCGTGCCGTCGTCGGGGGGCACCCGTCGGCGGCGGTCCAGGGCGAACGCGATCGCGAGCCCGAGCGGCACCGCGACCGGCAGCCGCGCAACGCGACCCCCGGCATCCAGCCGGTCGTCGAGGAGGCGGAGCCCGGTGCGCGCGGCCTCCAGCGACAGGGCGGCGACGCCCGTGGAGGCCGTGCGCCATCCGGTCTGCCGGGCCGCGCCTCGCGCCATCGCCTCGCCCGGACGGGTGGGGAGGGCCCGTCGGAGCGCGAGGCCCAGCGGCACCGCGGCGAGGTCGGCGGCGAGCGTGAGCGCACGCGCGCGGGTCACCGGGTCCGACCAGCGGCCGGCCACCGGCGTGCGGGCCAGCTCGGCGGCCGCGGCCTGGAGGGCGTCCTGGGTGCCGAGCGCGAGCAGGTAGTGCAGGCCGGTCGACAGAGCGGTGGTCAGGCCCTGGTCGACGTCGCTGCGCGGGGTGAGCCCGGGCGCGAACGTCCCGGGCACCTGGGCCGCGGCGACGACGAGGCCCACCTGCACCCCGATGTCGGAGCGTGGCGGCGGGGGCGGGGCGGAGCGGCTCATCGGCTCGAGTCTGCCGCACCGGGGCGCCATCGCGGCCTCACCCGCGCGGGGTGGATGCCCGCTGGCCCTCGGAGCGGTCGCGCAGCCGGGCCTGCCCCCGGTCGAGAGTGCACGACACGCTGATGGAACGGCGCGGCCGTCAGCGTGTCGTGCACTCTCGACCGAGGGTGGGCACCCCCCGCGTCAGGTCGAGCGGGTCGCGGACCGGGCCCGGAGCACCGCGAGGGCGATGCACGACGCCACGAGCACCGTCGTGCCCAGGCGCAACGGGTTGAGCGGGACGAGCCCGACGAACGCCGCCGGGGAGGTCCCGACCCCCTCGATGGGACGCGACGTGCTCGGCACCTCCTTGATGGGTACCGGAGGGGGGATGTAGGTGCTGAGCACCGTGCGCATCGTGATGGCCATGGCCGACCTCCCGGCTCGGGTGCTCCCATCAAAGCCCTCGGCGAGCAGCGGTGTCCATGGCCCGCTGAGCAGCGCCGCGGTGCCGCTCCCTGGTTCCACCCGGGCAGCCGCGGCGGCCGGACTCCGTCCGGCCGAACGCGCTCCCCGGGTAGGAATCGAACCTACGTCGCTTGTCCTGATTCAAAGTCAGGCGGGCCCTGCCAGCAGACCAACCGGGGACCGCCGTGCGCTCCGGCACGGCATACCGGCGAGGGTAGTGGACTTCCCGAGGACAGCGCGGCGACCCACCTCGGGCCCCGCCAGCGGGCCGTCGGGCCGGTGTACCTCGTGCGCAGGCACAATGGCGTGGTGAGCGACCCTTCGACAGACAAGCCCTCGCGTGCCGCCCGATCCCGGATGACGGGGCGAGAGCGGCGTGAGCAGCTCATCGGCATCGGTCGCAAGCACTTCGCCGACAAGGGGTTCGAGGGGGCCACGGTCGAGGAGATCGCCGCCTCGGCCGGCGTCAGCAAGCCGGTCGTCTACGAGCACTTCGGCGGCAAGGAGGGGCTCTACGCCGTCGTGGTCGACCGCGAGATCGAGAGCCTGCTCGCCTCGGTGCAGGGCGCGCTGATCTCCGGTGGGTCGTCCCGCGAGATCATCGAGCGGGCCGCACTGGCCCTGCTCGACTACGTCGAGAGCTCGACCGACGGGTTCCGGATCCTGGTGCGCGACAGCCCGGCCGGCCAGGCCACCGGCTCGTTCGCCAGCCTGATGAGCGACATCGCCAGCCAGGTCGAGCACATCCTCGCGGCCGAGTTCAAGAGCCACAAGCTCGACCCGAAGGCCGCCCCGATGTACGCGCAGATGCTCGTCGGCATGATCGCGCTGACCGGTCAGTGGTGGCTCAACTCGCGCAAGTTCAAGAAGCACGAGGTGGCCGCGCACGTGGTCAACCTGGCCTGGAACGGCCTGACCGGCCTGGAGTCCAAGCCGACCCTGACCACGGACAAGCACTGACCTCAACTTTCCCGCCCGATCAGGGAACCTTCACCTTCGCACCGGAACCGTTGTCCTGCGAAGGTGAAGGTTCCGGCATCGGGCGAGAAAGTTGTGACGAGCGGGGTCAGGGCGCGTCCGGGGATTCCGTGGTGCGGCGCGCCACGGCGAACACCCGTCGGAACGGGAAGAGCACCCCGGCCGACGAGCGCGGGTAGGCGTCAGCCAGCGCCGCGGAGTACGGGTCGATGAAGGCCGCCAGCTCGCCTTCGTCGGTGAGGATGTCGATCACCGGCCGCAGCCCGGTGGCCGCCACCCAGGTGAGCACCGGGTTCTCGTCCTCGCCCTCGGGGTCGAGCACGTGCAGGTACGTGGTCTCCCACGCGTCGACCTCGCAGCCGAGCCGGTTGAGGTAGCGCAGGTAGGTCGCCGGCTCCCCCACCGCCGGCAGGTCGAGCGCCGCGCCGAGCTCGCCGGCCCGCTCGTGGTGCTCGGCGGTCTCGCGCATCAGCCGGTGGCTGGGGGCGTCGAAGTTCCCGGGCACCTGCAGGGCGAACCAGCCGCCCTCGGCCAGCGCCCCCACCCAGGCGTCGAGCAGGTCGAGGTGACCCGGCACCCACTGCAGCGTCGAGCTGGTCACCACGACGTCGGGCGCCTGGCCCAGGGATGAGGGGTCCCACTCGCGCAGGTCGGACTGAACCCACTCCACCCGCCCGTCGTGGTCGAGCTCGCGGGCCGACTCGAGCATCGACTCCGAGGAGTCGACCCCCACCACCCGGGCCTGCGGCCACAGCTGCGCGAGGGTCAGCGTCGGCGGGCCGTGACCGCAGCCCAGGTCGACGACCAGCGCGGGGTCGTCGGTGCGCACCTGCGCCACCAGGTCGGCGAACGGCCGGCTGCGCTCCCCCGCGAACTGGCCGTATGCCGTGGGGTCCCAGCTCGCGTGCTCCCGCATGTTCGTCCTCCGGACGGTCGCTGTCTCGACGTCAAGAAACTTGATGGGCCCTACAATCGGCCGCATGGCCGCTGACGATGTCGACCGTATCGTCTCCGCGTGGCGACGAGAGCGACCCGACCTCGACGTCGGACCGCTCGAGGTGCTCTCGCGCGTGTCCCGGCTCGCCCGGCGCCTCGACCGCGCGCGCGGAGCCGCCTTCGCCGAGCACGGCCTCGACGGCTGGGAGTTCGACGTCCTGTCCGCACTGCGCCGTGCCGGCACCCCGTACGAGCTCAGCCCCGGGCAGCTCGTCGCCGAGACCCTGGTCACGAGCGGGACGATGACCAACCGGGTCGACCGGCTCGTCGCCCGCGGGTGGGTCGAGCGCGAGCCGGACCCCACCGACCGGCGCGGCGTCATCGTGCGCCTCACCCCCACCGGGATGGCCGTCGTCGACGCCGCCCTCTCCGACCTGCTGGCGCACGAGCACGACCTGCTCGCCGAGCTGGGCACCGGCGAGCGCGACGACCTCGCCGGCCTGCTGCGCCGCCTGCTGCGCCCCTTCGAGCGCGAGGCCTGACGGGCGCGCCCGCGCGACCTGACGGCACGGCATCCGACGCCGGCCTAGCCGATCACCTCGGCGGCCTCGAGCCACTCCAGCTCGAGCGACTCGCGCTCGTCGACCACCTCGCGCAGCTCGCGGTTCAGGCCGAGCACCTTCTCGTGGTCGGTCGCCGACGCGAGCATCGCGTCGTGCAGCCGCTCCTCGCGCTGGGCCAGGCGGGCCAGCTGCTTCTCGACCCGAGCCATCGTCTTGCGCGCCTCGCGGGCCTCGGCCGGCGAGACGGATGACGTCGCCGCGCTGCTCCCGCCGCCGGATGGCGGTGAGCTGGCTGCGGATGCCGCGCGGCCGGCATCCGCGACCGACACGGCCGTCCGCTCCGCCGCCTCGTGGCGCAGCTGCAGGTACTGGTCGACCCCGCCCGGCAGGTCGCGCACCCGGCCGTCGCCGAGCAGGGCGACCTGGCGGTCGCAGACCCGCTCGAGCAGGTAGCGGTCGTGCGAGACGACGAGCAGGGTCCCGGCCCAGCCGTCGAGGAGGTCCTCGAGCGAGGTGAGCGTCTCGATGTCGAGGTCGTTGGTCGGCTCGTCGAGGAGCAGCACGTTCGGCTCGTCCATGAGCAGCCGGGTCAGCTGCAGCCGACGCCGCTCGCCGCCCGAGAGGTCGCCGACCCGGGTCTGCTGCCGGGGCCCGGTGAACCCGAGCCGCTGGGCGAGCTGCGACGCCGTGAGCTCCTTGGCGCCCAGGCGAACGACCGAGCGCACGGCCTCGACGGCCTCGATGACCCGGCGGTCGCTCCACGCCTCGAGCTCGCGCACCTCCTGCGACAGCACGGCCAGGCGCACGGTGACGCCCACCTTGCGTTTGCCGGCGGTCAGTGGCAGGTCTCCGGCGATGGCGCGCAGCAGGGTCGACTTGCCGGCGCCGTTGACGCCCACGATGCCGGTGCGCTCGCCGGGTGCCAGCCGCCAGGTGAGGTGGTCGAGCAGCACCCGGTCGCCGAGGGCGAGTCGGGCGTCGACGAGGTCGACGACGTCCTTGCCGAGGCGGGTCGTCGCGAAGCGGACCAGCTCGATCTCGTCGCGGGCCGGCGGCTCGTCGGCGATGAGGGCGTTGGCGGCGTCGATCCGGAACTTGGGCTTGCTGGTGCGAGCCGGCGGGCCGCGACGCAGCCACGCCAGCTCCTTGCGCAGCAGGTTGTCACGGCGCTCGGCGGTGACGCCCGCCATCCGCTCGCGCTCGGCCTTGGCCAGCACGAAGGCCGCGTAGCCGCCCTCGTAGGAGTGCACCGACCCCGAGTCGACCTCCCAGGTCTGGGTGGCGATGGCGTCGAGGAACCACCGGTCGTGGGTGATCGCCACGACGGCGTTGTCGGGCCGGGCGTGCCGGGTCACGAGGTGGTCCGCGAGCCACGCGACCCCCTCGACGTCGAGGTGGTTGGTCGGCTCGTCGAGCAGGAGCAGGTCGGGTGAGGCGACGAGCAGCGCGGCCAGCGCGACCCGGCGGCGCTCGCCACCGGAGAGCGGGCCGACCGCGGCCGCCATCCCGCCGACGGCCGGCGCGGCGGTGCCGCCGAGCAGGCCGGTGAGCACGTCGCGGATGCGTGGGTCGGCGGCCCAGACGTGCTCGGGGAGGTCGCCGATCACGGTCTCGTGCACCGTGGCCGCGGGGTCCATCCCGTCGTCCTGGGTGAGCACCCCGATGGTGAGGCTGCCGACCCTGGCCACCCGGCCGGTGTCGACCTCGCGCGAGCCCTCGAGGACCCGCAGGAGCGTCGTCTTGCCGCCCCCGTTGCGCCCGACGACGCCGATCCGGTCGCCGCCGCCGACGCCGAGCGAGACCGCGTCGAGCACCTGGGCGGTGCCGAGCGCGAGGGAGGCGCGCTCGACGGAGACGAGGTTGGCCACTAGTCGATCCGGTGGTGGATGACGTGGGCACCGTGGACGGGGCCGCTCGCCCGGCGCACGTCGCGCACCACCCCGCTCGCGGTGAGGGCAACGGCCAGGTCGATGCCGGCCTCGTTGTCGTCGACGAGGAACGCGGTCGTCGGCCCGGAGCCGGACACGATGCCGCCCAGGGCGCCGTACTCCATGCCCGCCGCGAGCACCTCGCCGAGGTCGGGGCGCAGGACGAGGGCGGCCTCCTGCAGGTCGTTGGTCAGCTGGGGGGCCAGCTCGCGAGGGTCGCCGCTGCGCAGCGCGCTCATCAGCGCCGGGTTGGCGACCGGCTCGGGCACGTCGTCGGTGCCGCGCAGGCGGTCGCACTCGGCATACACGGCCGGGGTCGACAGGCCGCCCTCGGCGAGGGCGAAGACCCAGTGGTAGGTCCCCCGGGCCAGCACCGGTGCGAGCAGCTCGCCCCGGCCGCTGCCCATCGCGGTGCCTCCCGAGACGAGGAATGGCACGTCGCTCCCGAGCTCGGCGGCGAGCTCCTCGATCTCCTCGCGGTCGAGGTCGAGCTCGAAGAGGTGGTCCAGCGCCACCAGGGTGGCGGCGGCGTCGGCCGACCCCCCGGCCATGCCACCCGACACCGGGATGCCCTTGCGGATCGAGATGTGCACCGGCTCGACGTCGAAACGGCCCTCCACCAGGCGGGCCGCACGCATCGCGAGGTTGTCGCCGTCCTGTGGGACGCCCTCGGCCAGCGGGCCGCTGACACTCACCCCCCACTCGTCGGCCACGGCCACCGTGACGTCGTCGTAGAGGCTCACGGCGTGGAAGACGGTCGACAGCCCGTGATAGCCGTCGGCACGACGGGGACCGACGAGCAGCTCGAGGTTGACCTTCGCCGGGACGCGCGCGGTCACGGGGCCGGGCACGAGGGAGGCGGCGGTCATGCGCCCACCCTAGCCAGACGCGCAGGTGGCTACGCGCGCTCGGCGCGGGCGGCGTCCCGGGCGGCCGCGATCGCCGCGAACGCCGCCACGTCGAGCTGCTCCCCCCGGGTCCGTGGGTCGACGCCGGCCGTGACCAGGGCCTCCTCGGCGAGGGCCGGGGAGCCCGCCCAGGTGGCCAGGGCGGCCCGCAGGGTCTTGCGGCGCTGGGCGAACGCCGCGTCGACGCAGGCGAACACCTCCTGCCGGGTGGCCGCGGTGCTGGGTGGCTCGCGCCGGGTCAGCCTGACCAGGCCGGAGTCGACGTTGGGCACCGGCCAGAAGACGCTGCGCGACACCGAACCGGCCAGGCGCACGTCGGCGTACCAGGCGGCCTTGACGCTCGGCACCCCGTAGGTGCGCGAGCCGGGGGGCGCGGCCAGCCGCTCGGCCACCTCGAGCTGCACCATGACCAGGATCGTCGTCAGGGTGGGGAACAGCTCGAGGAAGCGCAGCACGACCGGCACCGACACGTTGTAGGGCAGGTTGGCGACCAGGGCGGTCGGTGGCGGGCCGGGCAGCTCGCGCACGACCATCGCGTCGGCGAGCACCACCTCGAGGCGGCCGGCCAGGGCGGGCGCATGCAGCGCCACGGTGTCGGGCAGGGCCCCGGCGAGGACCGGGTCGACCTCGACGGCCACGACCCGCTCGACCACGGGCAGCAGGGCCAGGGTCAGCGACCCCAGGCCGGGGCCGACCTCCACCACGGTGTCGTCCGCGCCGACGCCGGCCACCCGCACGATGCGCCGCACGGTGTTGCCGTCGACGACGAAGTTCTGCCCCCACTGCTTCGTGGGGCGGATGCCGTGCCGTGCCGCGAGCGCTCGGATCTCGGCCGCCCCGAGCAGCGGGACGTCGGGGCCGTCGGTCATGCGCTCACCCTAGCGACGCGACCCACCCGCGACTGATTGCGAAATACCCACGCCCGGGGCCACCACAGTGGCCCACGGGCGTGGGTATTTCGCAATGAGTCGGGAAGACCGCGGTGGGTCGGTCAACTCGGGCGACTCGGACGGGTCAGGCGGCGTGCGCGCAGCCCCACGGGCCGAGACCGGCCTTGGCGTAGTAGCGGTTGGCCACGGTGATCTGCTCGCCGCGCGACGCGAGGTCGGCGCGGGAGGCGAAGTCGCCGCCACCGTTGGCGAGCCACGAGGACGTCGCGAACTGCAGACCGCCGTAGTAGCCGTTGCCGGTGTTGATGTGCCAGTTGCCACCGGACTCGCACTGCGCGATGCGGTCCCACATCGCGGCGTTGGCGAGGTTGAGGCCCGCTCCGGAGGTGTTCCCGGCATCGCGCGTCGTCGTGCTGGCGGCGGGATGCGACTTGGTGCCGACCTTCACGACGGCCGTGACCGGCTTCCTGAGCACCTTCTGCGTGAGCACCTTGGTGGTGGTCAGCTTGCCGTCGACCCAGGTCTTCTGGCGCACCACGGTCTTGGTGCCCTTCTTGCCGGGCGTGACGACCTTGGTCTGGCCCTTGTAGAGCGAGGAGTCCTTGACCTTGGTCACCGGGTAGGCCACCGACTCGGTGGACCTGACCTTCTTGATGGTGACCCGCTTGAGCACGACCAACATGTCGTCATCGAGCGCGGTGGGCATTGCCGGCGTGACGATGTCGTCGACCTTCTTGACGACCCCGAGCTCGGCGAGCATGCCGAACACGGTCGTGCCGGTGGTGGTGACGGTGCGCTTCTTGCCGTCGGCGACGAAGACGACCTTCTTCGGGGTCGTCACCGCGAGGGTGAGACCGCCGCGACCGAGGGGCTGGGAGCGCGAGGCGGAGAGCACGGCACCCTCGGCACGGATGCCGAGGTCGGTGAGGGCCGAGTCGACCGTGGTGGCCGTCGTCCAGTACTCCTTGGTCTGTCCGTCGACCGTGACCGTCAGCTTGCGCCCGTAGCGCACCGAGATGTGGTCACCGTCGTCGACCGAGGACCTCAGCGAGGGGACCACGACGTCGTGCGGCCCGACCGCGATGTCCTCCTTGTCGAGCACGTCGGCGACGGTCGAGCCCAGGACGTGCACGGAGGACGGCTGCCCGTCGACGGAGACCTGCACGGCCTTGTCGTAGTGGGCCACACCGACCGAACCGGCGGCCACCACGAGGGCAGCGACGCCCTGAGCGGCATGACGAAGGGGTCGAGACAACAGCACAGGTACTCCAGAGGTCGTGCTCCCCGGGCACCGGCGTCGGACGCCAGCCACAGGTGGCCAGGAACGCCCGAAGGCGGCACCTGCGTGTGCCCGGCACCTCTCCGACGACTGCGGCGGCGAGGCGGGTCACACGTGTCGTCCGAGGCGAACCGGCCCCGGCCATTCCTTCTACCGTGCAGGACTTCGGGGGCGAAAATCAAATTTCGGTAACGGAGATTCGTCGGATGTGTGTCCCACTGGACAACTTTCGTCCCACCAGTCACACCCGTTACGAGATCTGCGTCACGCGGTCCACCATCCGGGCCGCCGGCCGGCTCACCAGGGGCCGTAGAGCCGCTCGGAGTTCTCGCTGAGGGCCTGGCACAGCGTGGGCACGGCGACCCCGAGCACCGCCGCCATGGCCCGCACGGTCAGGGGGACCAACGCCGGTGAGTTCGTCGCCCCGCGCCACGGGTGCGGGGTCAGGTAGGGGGCATCGGTCTCGACGAGGAGCAGCTCGAGGGGGGTGACCGCGAGGGCGTCGCGCAGCGTCTTCGAGCTCTTGAAGGTGACCGTGCCGCTGAACGAGAGGTGGTAGCCGCGCTCGACGCACACTCGGGCCATCTCGGGGCCGCCGGAGAAGCAGTGCATCACCGTGCGGTCAGGAGCGCCCTCCTCGGCGAGCACCCGCAGCACGTCGTCGTGGCTGTCGCGGTCGTGGATCTGCAGGGTGCGGTCGAGCCGCTTGGCGAGGTCGATGTGCCAGCGGAACGAGTCCTGCTGTGCCGGAGCACCCTCCGGGCCGGTGCGGTAGTAGTCGAGCCCGGTCTCCCCCACCACGCGCACCCGGGGGGCGGAGGCGAGCCGCTCGATCTCGGCGTACGCCGCCTGGAGCCCACCGCTCGCGGCCAGGGCCGGCACCTCGTTGGGGTGCAGGGCCACGCCGGCGAGCACACCGGCGTACCGCTCGGCGGCCTCGACGGCGAACCGGGCGCCGGGCAGGTCGCACCCGATCTGCACGACCCGGTCGACCCCCACCGCGGCAGCGTCGGCGAGCACCGGGCCGAGGTCGTCGACCGTGACGGCCGCGCCCTCTCGGCTGATGTCGAGGTGGGTGTGGTTGTCGACCACCGCGATCGGCAACGGGTCGGGCGGCTGTGGCTCCCCTCGACGGCTCGGCTGCGACGTCACCGGGTCAGGCCCCCGCCGCCCGGGCGAGCTCCTCGTCGACCACCGACTCGTCGAGCTTGGTGAAGACCGGCGCCGGCTTGCTGATCGGCGTGCCGACCACGACCGGACGCGACTCCCAGCTCGGGGTGGTCGAGTAGTCGCCCGTGATCACCGGGTAGGAGCGCCCCTCGTCGCCGGCGTCGAGGCCGGTCACCGTCTCGAGGCGCGGCATCGGCACGAACGCACCGTCGCCGCCGAGCACCGCGTCGACCCGGTTGGCCGCGTGCGGCAGGAACGGCGCGAGCATCGTGTTGAGGTCGGACACGCACTGCACCAGGGTGTGCAGCACCGTGGCCAGCCGCTCGCGCTGGTCGTCGCCCTTGAGCTTGAACGGCTCGGTGCGCGAGACGTAGGCGTTGACCTCGCCGACGACGCGCATCGCCTCGGCGATCGCGGACTTCTGGCGGTGCCGCTCGAGCAGGTTCCCGACGGCGTCGAACCCCGCGAGCACCGTGGCGCGCACCTCGTCGTCGACCGGCTCGAGGGGTCCCGGCTGCGGGATCTCGCCGAAGTTCTTCGCGACCATGGCGGCCGTGCGCGAGACGAGGTTGCCCCAGCCCGCGACGAGCTCGGAGTTGTTGCGCTGCACGAAGTCGCGCCAGGTGAAGTTGGCGTCCTGGTTCTCGGGCCCCGCGGCGCAGATGAAGTAGCGGATGCCGTCGGGCCCGTAGCGCTCGAGCACGTCGCGCACGAGGATCGTGTAGCCGCGCGAGGTCGAGAACTGCTTCCCCTCCATCGTGAGGTACTCGCTCGACACGACCTCGGTCGGCAGGTTGAGCTCGCCGAAGACGCCGGGCTCGCCGCCGCGACTCCCCTTTCCGGCGTACCCCAGCAGCTCGGCCGGCCAGATCTGGCTGTGGAAGGTGATGTTGTCCTTGCCCATGAAGTAGTGCGAGACCGCCTCGGGGTCGTTCCACCACTCGCGCCAGCGCTCGGGGTCGCCCTTGCGGCGGGCCCACTCGACGGATGCCGAGAGGTAGCCGACGACCGCGTCGAACCACACGTAGAGCCGCTTGGTGGGGTTGTCGCGCCAGCCGTCGAGCGGCACCGGGATGCCCCAGTCGATGTCGCGGGTCATGGCGCGCGGACGGATGTCGTCGAGGATGTTGAGGCTGAACTTGATGACGTTGGGCCGCCAGGTGCCCGACGCCGCCCGCTCCTCGAGCCAGGCCCGTAGGGCGTCGGCGAGCGCGGGCAGGTCGAGCAGGAAGTGCTGGGTCTCGACGAACTCCGGTGTCTCGCCGTTGATCCGGCTGCGCGGGTCGATCAGGTCAGTGGGGTCGAGCTGGTTGCCGCAGTTGTCGCACTGGTCGCCGCGCGCCTCGCCGTAGCCGCAGATCGGGCAGGTGCCCTCGATGTAGCGGTCAGGAAGGGTGCGTCCGGTCGACGGCGAGATGGCGCCCTGGGTGGTCTGCTCGACCATGTAGCCGTTTGCCCAGACCTGGGTGAAGAGCTCCTGCGCGACCGCGTAGTGGTTGGCCGTGGTCGTGCGCGTGTAGAGGTCGTAGGAGCAGCCGAGGTCGGTGAGCTCGCTCGCGATGACGGCGTGGTTGGCGTCGACGAACTCGCGCGGGGTCACCTGCGCCTGGTCGGCGAGCACGAGGATGGGTGTGCCGTGCTCGTCGGACCCGCTCACCATGAGCACGTCGTGGCCCGCCATCCGCATGTAGCGGCTGAAGACGTCGGAGGGCACGCCGAACCCGGCGACGTGGCCGAGGTGGCGCGGGCCGTTGGCGTACGGCCAGGCGACGGCGGAGAGGACCTTCATGGGCCCTGATCCTAGGCGGCGCCGACAACGCGTTTTCGCCGTGCCCCACCACGTGCAACGGTTCGGTCACGGGCAGCACGCCCGGGACTACGCTGACCCCGAAGCGATGTTGCTCTGTCGGTGCGGTCGCGCGGTGCGGCTGCCGTCACAAGGAGGACGCCGTGCTGGCTGCCCTCACGGGGATGGGACTGTCCGCCGCGGCGGGCCTGAACGCCTACATCCCGTTCCTCGTCGTCGCGCTCATCGCCCGGTTCACCGACTACATCGTGCTGCCGGTCGGCTACGAGTGGATCGAGAGCAACTGGGCGATCGGCATCGGCGCCGCACTGCTGCTCGCCGAGATCGTGCTCGACAAGATCCCCGCCGTCGACACGATCAACGACACGATCCAGACCTTCATCCGCCCGAGCATGGGTGGGTTGATCTTCGCCGCCACCACCGCCGCCGCCCAGCTCGACAACTCCACCTGGATGAAGGAGAACCCCTGGGTCTCGGTGGTGCTCGGTGTGCTGATCTCCGGGCTGGTGCACGCCGGCAAGATGGCGGCCCGACCCGTCATCAACATCGGCACCGTCGGCACCGGTGCCCCGGTGGTCTCCACGGTCGAGGACGTCGGGTCGCTCGGCCTGTCACTCATCGCGCTCATCGCGCCCGTTCTCGTCATCCTCTGCCTGGCCCTGCTCGCCTGGCTGCTGATCTGGATGTGGCTGCGGGTGCGCCGGTGGAGGCGCACCCGACGCGACCCCGCCTACACCTCCCCCTGACCGGTCGGGCGGTCAGTTCTCGATCAGGTCGGCAGGCGCCGGCTGGTTGAACGTGCGGGCCCGGTCCCAGTCGGTGAAGGTGAGGTCGGACGGGTCGGTCGGCGGGCCGACGACCCGCAGCAGGGCGCCGCTGCCGTCGGCGGCCACCCACATCCGGGCCCCGCCCTCAGGGCCGAGCACGAACGCCTGCTGCCCGTCGAGCTCGGCGCGGGTCGCCTCGCCGGTGTCGGACTCGAGCACGGTGAACTCGGGCATGGAGAAGGTGTTCGTGAGCAGCGTGCGCAGGGTGAACGACCCCAGCTCGGTCGCGTCGCTCTCCCTGATGGGCGCGTACTTGCCGACCATCTTGGCGGCGTTCGCGGGGTCTCCCGTGGTCTCGGCCCAGTAGCCCTCGTCGCCGCCCACCCAGTAGCCGTCGCCGACGGTGAGCACCTCGGCCGTGCCACCGTCGGGTGTGGTGATGAAGACGGTCTGGTTCGACCCGTCGGCCAGGCCCTCGACGTCGATGCCGAGCAGGGCGCCCTCACGGGTGACGGTGCCCTTCGCGTGCCCCGACTGCGCCGAGAGGGACGCCGTGCGCGCCGCCCGGTAGGCGTCGGCCACCGACGTCACCGTCTCGTTGGGGGTGGACGTGGGGCCGGTCGACGTCCCGGCACTGGAGGTGGCCGGGGAGCTGTCCGTGGGTGTGGCGTCGTCGGTGCACCCGGCGAGCAGGGCCGTCGCCACGGCGACGGGCAGCAGCCCGCGGACCAGCCGGCCCCTGGTGGTCAGCACGGTGCGCTCCTCACGTCGACGAACGGCCATGCTAGGCGTGGCCCCGTGGCCCGGGTCGCACCCGCCGTCCGCACCGCGTGGCGCTCAGCCGGCGTCGTGCAGGCCGCGCACGACCAGCGGCACCGCGGCCCGCACGAACGCGGGGCGTTGCGCCGACGGCATCCGGATGGCGCTGGCGAGAACGCCTTCGATCGCGGCGACGCCCACGGCCGCGTGCAGCGCGGGGTCCTCCTGGCCGGTGCAGCGCACCAGCTCCTCGACGACGCGCACCAGTCCCTGGCGCCACGGGTCGAAGACGGCCATCAGCTCCGGGCGTCGGGCGGCCTCGAGCGCCAGCTCGGCCTGGGTGCGCACGATCTCGGGGCGGTGCAGCCACAGCAGCAGCAGGTCGGTGACGGCTGCGGCGACGGCCTCGGGGTCCTCGGCGTGGGGTGCGGCCGCGGCGGCCATCGCGTCGACGTCCTGCGCGAGCAGGCCGCCCACGTGCTCGGTGAGCCCGACGAGGAGGGCGAGCCGGGTGCGCAGGTAGGCCGAGCAGGTGCCCTCGGGCAGGCCGGCCCGGGCGTCGACGGCCCGGTGGGTGAGCCCGCGCAGCCCGGACTCGGCGACGACGTCGACCGCCGCCTCGAGCAGCTCTGCCCGGCGGCCGCCGCGCGCACTGGGAGGCGGTGTCACCTCGCCATTGTGTCGCCCCCGAGGGCGGGTGCGCGGGAACAGTCCGGGTCGGCCCGGGGTTTCTACTGGTGTAGAATCCTCTACATCCGTAGAAAGGAATGTCTCATGGGTCCCATCACCGGCCTTGCCACCATCGCCACCGCCCTCGTCGTCCTCGTGGTCGTCAGCGCGGTCGTCGTGCTCGCCCTCACAGTCGCGTACGTCGTGCCGGCCGCCAGGCTCACCCGCACCGACCGGATGAGCCGGCGGATCAGCATCCCCCGCTACTACCTGCACCCCGTCGCCGCGCACTGACCCCGCGACAGCGGTCGGTCGAGGGGTCACGACGCGCCCACAGGTCCCGTCGAGGACCGGCGTGTCGTGACCCCTCGTGCACGGCGAACTCCCAGCAGACCCCCAGCGGGCATCCGGCGGACGTCCGGGTTCGCGGCATAACCTGACGCCCATGCGGCGCAGGAACCTCACCGAGACCTGGCTCGTCCTCGGTGTCTCACTCGGCGCCTCGGCGGTCTGGTCGCTCCTTCGCATCCTCGACAAGCTGACCCGGGCCGAGTCGCTCGGCTCGCAGACCACCGCGATGAACAGCTCGGTCACCCCCGACCGTCCGTGGCTCGACCTCGCCTACCAGCTCACCGGCATCGTCATCGCCCTGGTTCCGGTGCTGCTCGCGCTGCACCTGCTGCGGCGCGACGACCCGGCCGAGCCGCACACGATGGGCTTCGACCTGCGCCGCCCGTGGCAGGACCTCTGGCGCGGCGTGCTCCTCTCGGCCGCGATCGGGCTGCCGGGGCTGGCGCTCTACGCCGCCGCCAAGGCCCTCGACCTCAACACCACGATCGCCGCCGCCAACCTGGCCGGCGCGTGGTGGACGATCCCGGTGCTCGTGCTCGCGGCCGCGCAGAACGCCGTGCTCGAGGAGGTCGTCATGGTCGGCTACCTCTTCAGCCGCTGGGGCTCGGTCGGCTGGGGCAAGTGGCGGATCATCCTGACCAGCGCCCTGATCCGCGGCAGCTACCACCTCTACCAGGGCTTCGGCGGGTTCGTCGGCAACCTGGTGATGGGCATCATCTTCGGCTGGTTCTACACGCGCACGAAACGGGTCATGCCGCTCGTCGTCGCGCACACCATCCTCGACGTCGTGGCCTTCGTCGGCTACGCCCTGCTCAAGAGCCGCCTCAGCTGGCTCTGAGCCGTCCCTGCACCGACCGACAGGTCACCGCAGGGACACCCTGCCGGCCCCGGACCGACCAAACAGGTCGGTCCGGGGACCGGCCCCCGGTCGCCGTGGGGCCCGCCGCGTTCTGGGCGGCGGGCCCCACGTGCACGGGGGACCTCAGTGACCGGTGCGCCAGGCCTTCATCAGGTCGGAGTTCAGCGTCGAGATGACGTCCTGCGGGATGCCCTTGGGGCAGGCCTGGGAGCAGGCGCCGATGTTGGTGCAGCCACCGAAGCCCTCGGCGTCGTGCTGGTCGACCATCGAGACCACGCGCGCCATCCGCTCCGGCTGGCCCTGGGGCAGCTCGGCGAGGTGGGTGACCTTGGCGCCCATGAAGAGCATCGCGCTGGCGTTGGGACAGGCGGCGACGCAGGCCCCGCAGCCGATGCACTCGGCCGCCTGGAAGGCCCGGTCGGCGGCCGGCTTCGGCACCGGCACCGCGTGGGCGTCGGGAGCCGAGCCGGTGTTGACCGAGATGTAGCCGCCGGCCTGGATGATCCGGTCGAAGGCGCCGCGGTCGACGACGAGGTCCTTGATGACCGGGAAGGCGCTGGCCCGCCACGGCTCGATGGTGATGACCTCGCCGTCGCTGAAGCTGCGCATGTGCAGCTGGCAGGTGGTGGCCTTCTCGGGGCCGTGGGCCTGGCCGGAGATCATCAGGCCGCACATGCCGCAGATGCCCTCGCGACAGTCGGAGTCGAACGCGATGGGCTCCTCGCCCTCGGCGTTCAGCTGCTCGTTGAGCACGTCGAGCATCTCGAGGAAGCTCATGTCGGGGCTGATGTCCTTGACCTTGTACGTCACCAGGCGCCCGGTGTGCCGAGGGCCGGCCTGACGCCAGATCTTGAGAGTTAGGTTCACTTGTAGCTCCGCTGCTTCAGCTCGATGGCTTCGTACACGAGGTCCTCCTTGTGCAGCACGGGGGCGTTCATCTCGCCGTCCCCGTCACCTCCGGCGAACTCCCACGCGGCGACGTAGAGGTACTCGTCGTCGTGCCGCAGCGCCTCACCGTCCTCGGTCTGGCTCTCGGCCCGGAAGTGCCCGCCACAGGACTCACGGCGGTGCAGGGCGTCGATGCACATCAGCTCGCCGAGCTCGAGGAAGTCGGCCACCCGGCCGGCCTTCTCGAGGCTCTGGTTGAGGGTGTCGGCCCCGCCGAGCACGCGCACGTTGCGCCAGAACTCCTCGCGCAGGCCGCGGATCAGGTCGATCGCCTTGAGCAGCCCCTCCTCGGAGCGCTCCATGCCGCAGTACTCCCACATGATGTTGCCCAGCTCCTTGTGGAAGGAGTCGACGCTGCGCTCGCCGTTGACCTCGAGCAGCCGCTGGGTGCGCTGCTCGACCGAGGTGCGCGCCTCGACGACGGCGGGGTCGTCGGCCGCGAGCGGGGTGAACGGCCCCTTGGCGAGGTAGTCGCGGATCGTGTTGGGGAGCACGAAGTAGCCGTCGGCCAGGCCCTGCATCAGGGCCGACGCCCCGAGCCGGTTGGCGCCGTGGTCGGAGAAGTTCGCCTCACCGGTGACGAACAGGCCGGGGATCGTGGACTGCAGGTCGTAGTCGACCCACAGGCCACCCATGACGTAGTGCACGGCGGGGTAGATGCGCATCGGCACCTCGTACGGGTTCTCCCCGGTGATCCGGGCGTACATGTCGAACAGGTTGCCGTACTTCGCCTCGACGGCCGCCTTGCCCAGGCGGTCGATCGCGTCGGTGAAGTCGAGGTAGACGCCGCGCCGGAAGTCGCCGACGACCGGGCCGACGCCGCGACCCTCGTCGCAGACGTTCTTGGCCTGGCGCGAGGCGATGTCGCGCGGCACCAGGTTGCCGAAGCTCGGGTAGATCCGCTCGAGGTAGTAGTCGCGGTCGGCCTCGGGGATCTGGCGCGGGTCCTTGTCGCAGTCGTCGCGGCTCTTCGGCACCCAGATCCGGCCGTCGTTGCGCAGCGACTCCGACATCAGGGTCAGCTTGCTCTGGTGGTCGCCCGCCACCGGGATGCAGGTCGGGTGGATCTGCGTGTAGCAGGGGTTGGCCATGTAGGCGCCCTTGCGGTGCGCCCGCCAGCTCGCCGTGACGTTGGACCCCATCGCGTTGGTGGAGAGGTAGAAGACGTTGCCGTAGCCACCGGAGGCGAGCACGACGGCATCCGCGACGTGCGTCTCGATCGCGCCGGTGACCAGGTCGCGGGCGATGATGCCGCGGGCCTTGCCGTCGGCGATGACGAGCTCGAGCATCTCGTGGCGGGTGAACTGCTCGACCGTGCCGGCGGCGACCTGGCGCTCGAGCGCCTGGTAGGCGCCGATCAGCAGCTGCTGGCCGGTCTGGCCGCGGGCGTAGAAGGTGCGCGACACCTGGACGCCACCGAAGGAGCGGTTGTCGAGCAGGCCGCCGTACTCGCGGGCGAAGGGCACGCCCTGGGCGACGCACTGGTCGATGATGTTGGCGCTGACCTCGGCCAGCCGGTAGACGTTGGTCTCGCGGGCGCGGTAGTCGCCGCCCTTGACCGTGTCGTAGAAGAGCCGGTAGGTGGAGTCGCCGTCCTCCTTGTAGTTCTTCGCGGCGTTGATGCCACCCTGGGCGGCGATCGAGTGCGCCCGGCGCGGGGTGTCCTGGAAGCAGAACACCTTGACGTTGTAGCCGGCCTCGCCGAGGGTGGCCGCCGCGGAGCCGCCGGCGAGCCCGGTGCCGACGATGATGACGTCGAGCTTGCGGCGGTTGGCGGGGTTGACCAGGGCGGCCTCGAACTTGCGGGTGGTCCACTTGTCGGCGATGGGACCGCCGGGCGCCTTGGTGTCGGCGACCGCGTCCCCCTCGGTGTACAGCCCGTGGGCGATGCCGGCGTTGACGGTGGTGTCGGTCATGGGTCAGTGCCTCACTAGTCGATGACGCCGAAGAGGATCGCCAGCGGCGGGATGACGAACCCCACCGCGATGACGGCGGCCAGGCCGTGGCCGATGACCTTGGCGCGGCGGTAGCCGGCCGGGGCTGCCGGTCCAGCCGAGGGTCTGCTGCGAGCTGAAGATGCCGTGCGCGAGGTGCAGCGCGAGGGCCCCCATCGCGAGCACGTAGACGATGGTCAGCCACGGCACCTCGAAGCTCGCGACGACGAGCTGGTAGGGGTTGTTGACCACGTCGGGACCCGAGGCGTCGGGGTTCACCGAGAACTTGATGATGGTGAACTCGAGCAGGTGCCAGATCAGGAAGAGCAGGATCGCCACGCCGCCCCAGCGCATCCAGGCCGTGCGCCACGCGGTCTTCACGGCCGAGTAGCGGGCCCGGCGCGCGTTGCCGGCTCGTCCCCAGAGGGTGAACGCCGCGTAGAGGTGACCGATGAGGCAGGCGATCAGCCCCACGCGCATGATCCACAGGAAGCCGCCGTACGGGAGGATCGGCTCACCGAAGGTGCGCAGGTGCTCGGCGTAGCTGTTGTAGGCCGCCTCGCCCGACAGGAGCTTGAGGTTGCCGTACATGTGGAGCAGGACGAACCCGACGAACACCAGCCCGGTGCCGGCCATGAGGACCTTGAGGGCGATGGTGGTGCGGCGGGCCGACGCGGGACGCGATGGAGCTGTCGTTGTGGCCACGAACCGCAGCCTAACGACGGGCCGGGGGTACGGCGAGACAAGGGTGGCCCGACCCACGTGTGAGATTCCCCCGGTTACCTGCGGGTATGCCGGGCGGGCGCAGGCCGGCGGGGTCGGAGGCGACGCCGCTCCCTCGGACGGTCAGCGGCTGGAGCCCTGCAACCCGCCCTGTCCGGTCGTCGCCGGAGCCGGGGTGGTGGTCGGGTCGACCGGAGGGAAGTTGTCCTTGCCGGGGAGACCGTTGATGTCGAAGGTGTTCATCGCGTACTGCAGGATCGCGAAGCCCATCGCGTCGCTGTTGACGTCGAGCGCCCGCAGGTCGACGTTGGCGAGGGTGTCGCAGGCCTGGTGGTAGCAGTGGTCGTAGGCCTGGCCCGCCGTGCCGCCCCAGGTCGCCGCCTCCTGCGGCGTCTTGATCCCCTCGGCACCGGTGAACAGGCCACCCGACGGGATGCCGGCCGCGATGAACGGCCCGTAGTCGGACCGGCCGCTGAAGTCGGTGCCCTTGAACGGCAGGTGCCGCTGGCTGTAGAAGGCCTCGAACGTCTTCTCGATGCGCGCCGAGCCGGTGGGCCCGGGGCCGGCGCCGGTGGCGTCGGAGTCGTCTCCGTCGTAGACGAAGTAGACCGGGTTCGGCGAGGCCACCATGTCGAAGTTGAGGTAGAGCGCGATCCGGCTGCGCTCGTCCTCGGTGAGGCCGGTGACGTAGCGCGTCGAGCCGACGAGGGTCGACTCCTCGGCGCCCCACCACGCGAAGCGAACCGTGTTGGGCGGGTTGACCTTGGCCATCTGCTCGGCGACCTCGAGCAGCGCCGCCGACCCCGACCCGTTGTCGTTGATGCCCGGCCCGGCGTTGACCGAGTCGAGGTGCGCGCCCGCCATCACGACGTTGCCCTCGTCACCGCCCGTGGTCTCGGCCAGCACGTTGTAGGTGGTGGCAGGCCCGCGGAAGGTCGAGGTCCGCACGTGCAGCACGAGCCCGGGGGTGGCCGCCAGCGCGGCGCCGACCTCCTGGGTCACGGACGTCACGGGGATGTCGAGCGTGAACGCGTCGCCGAGCGTGCCGTTGAGCTCACCCGGGGCGTTGTTGGCGATGACGACGGCGGCCGCGCCCGCCGCATACGCGTTCTGCGCCTTGAGCGCGAAGGTGCACCCACCACGGCTGACCAGGGCGACCCCACCGGCCGGGAAGCCCCCGAAGTCGGCGGCCTCGCAGCCCGGGGTCGCGTCGGATGCCGGTCCCGGCACCGCCGTGACCTTGGCGCTCACGTCGCCGCTGCCGGAGTAGCTGAGGATCGAGGTGGCCACCGGGCCGGCCGGCGCCGGTGAGACCCGCTCGAGCACCGCGGGGCTGAGGGTGATGAAGGTGTTGAACACGAACGGCTGCACCTGCGGGGTGTAGCCGGCGGCCGTCAGCCGCTGCACGACGTAGTCGACCGACGCGTCGTAGCCGGCCGAGCCGGAGACGCGGGTGCCGTGGTGGGCGTCGGCGATCCGCTGCAGCGCGGTCTGGTGCTCGCGCACGCCGGCGACCGTGATGCACTCGGCCAGCTTGGCGTGGGTGTTGTTGACCCTGTTGCCGCAGGCCGCGGGCCCGGCGACGGCGCCGGGCGCCGCGACGCACACGGAGGCCGCCGCCACCGCGAGCGCGGCGAGGGCTCCCAGCGTGGTTCGCGGCATCAGGGTCTCCAGGTGTCCGAGGCGGTTCCGGGTCGGGGTGGCCCGACGTTGCGGTGCGTGGCCGCACGGAGGACCTCACCAGCGTAAGGAGATGCCCGGCCCGGGTAAAGGGTGGCCTCGAGAGCCTGGGCCCCTCCCGCACCCGGTTCGTCTCCCCGTCTCGTGTCGTTCGGACCGACTCGGGTCGGTCTGCGCGCGCGGACCTCAGCGCCGGGGCAGGGCCACCGCGGCGTCGTAGAGCGCCTTCTTCGACAGGCCGGTCGCGGCCGCGACGTCGGCGCAGACGTCCTTGAGCCGCTCCCCCTCGGCCACGCGCTCGCGAATGCCCTCGAGCTGGCTGGCGAGGTCGGCCACCGGCCCGCTGGAGCCGGCGACGACGAGGGTGACCTCGCCGCGCACACCGTCGGAGGCCCAGGCCACGAGCTCGGACAGCGAGCCCCGGCGCACCTCCTCGTAGGTCTTGGTGAGCTCGCGGCACACGGCGGCCCGGCGGTCGTCGCCGAAGACCTCCCCCATCGCCGAGAGGGTGCGGGCCAGCCGGTGCGGCGCCTCGAAGAACACCATCGTGCGTGGCTCGGTGGCCAGGCCCTTCAGTGCGCTCGCCCGCTCCCCCGCCCGGCGGGAGAGGAACCCCTCGAAGCAGAACCGGTCGACGGGCAGCCCGGAGACGGCGAGCGCCATGAGCACCGCCGACGGCCCGGGCACCCCGGTGACCCGCACGTCGATGCCGACCGCGGCACTGACCAGCCGGTAGCCGGGGTCGGAGACGGACGGCATCCCGGCGTCGGTCACCACGAGCACGCGGGCGCCCTCGCGCAGCCGCTCGACCAGCTCGGGGGTGCGCTCGGCCTCGTTGTGCTCGTGGTACGAGAGCACCCGGCCGGTCGGGTTGACGTCGAGGTCCTGGCACAGCCGTCGCAGCCGTCGGGTGTCCTCGGCGGCGACCACGTCGGCGAGCCGCAGCTCGTCGGCCAGGCGCGGCGCGGCATCCCGGGGGTCGCCGATCGGGGTCGCTGCCAGCACCAGCACGCCGCCGCTCATGCTGCGATCCTCGCACGCCGTGGATCGGGCACGGAGCGCACGAGCCGCCGACCTAGGATGACCCGGTGACCCGGACCGACGAGCTGCGCCTCCGGCTGCTCGGGCACGCACCGACCGACCGGTTGTGGGGGTGGCTCGGTCCCGGCCTGATCGCCCTGGTCGGTGGGGTGCTGCGGTTCTGGAACCTCGACCGCCCCAAGGCACTCGTCTTCGACGAGACCTACTACGTCAAGCAGGCCTACTCGCTGCTGCACTACGGCGTCGAGATGCGGGTCCTCGACTCGCTGAAGAAGCCCGACGACGCGTTCGTCGGCGGCAGCCAGAACATCTTCTCCACCACCGACGGCGACATGGTCGTGCACCCACCCGCCGGCAAGTGGCTCATCGCCGCCGGCGAGTGGCTGCTCGGCTCGGGCTCCGGCTGGGGCTGGAGGTTCTCGGTCGCCCTCGTCGGCACCCTGTCGATCCTCGTCGTCGGACGCGTGGCCCGGCGGCTGTTCGGGTCGACCGCGCTGGGCTGCGTCGCGGCGTTCCTCCTCGCGTTCGAGGGGTCGCACTTCGTGATGTCGCGCACCGGCATCCTCGACATCATCGTGTCGTTCTGGGCGCTGTGCGGGTTCGCGGCCCTGCTGGTCGACCGCGACCGCAGCCGCGAGATCCTCGCCGAGAAGGTCGGCGCGCTGCCACGGGGCACCTGGCCCGAGGGAATGGGCCCGTGGCTGGGCTGGCGGCCGTGGCGCTGGGTGGCGGGGCTGTCACTCGGGCTCGCCACGAGCACCAAGTGGTCGGGGCTGTTCTTCCTCGCGGCCTTCGGCATCATGTCGGTCTGGTGGGACATGGGGGCCCGGCGGACGGTCGGCGTCCGCCGCTGGGGTCGCGGCGCCATCCTCAAGGACGGCCCGTACGCAACGGTGGCGATGGTGGGCACGACCCTCGTCGTCTACGTGCTGTCCTGGACCGGGTGGTTCCTGACCTCGAACGGCTACCACCGGCAGTGGAACACCTTCCACCCGGGCGAGGGTCCGCAGTGGCTGCCGGCGGTGCTGCGCAACTGGTGGAAGTACCACCAGGACGCCTACCAGTTCAACACCACCCTCCACACCGCCCACCCGTACCAGTCGAACCCGTGGTCGTGGATGCTGCAGACCCGCCCGACCTCGTTCTACTACGAGAGCCCGACCCGGGGGGTGGCCGGCTGCACCGTCGACCAGTGCTCGCAGGCGATCAACCCGATCGGCACGATCTCGGTGTGGTGGCTCGGCATCCTCGCCCTGCTCGTCGTGCTGTGGTGGTGGCTGGTGCGGCGCGACTGGCGGGCCGGTGCGATCGCCGCGGGGTTCATCGGTGGCTACCTGCCGTGGTTCCACTACCAGGACCGCACCATCTACACCTTCTACGCCGTGGCGTTCGAGCCGTGGGTCGTGCTGGCCGTCGTCTTCCTCATCGGCCTGTGGGTCGGCCGGCGCGAGGACGACCCCGAGCGCTGGCGGTGGCGCTGGTTCGTCGTCGGCGGCTACCTGGCGCTCACCCTCGCCCTGTTCGCGTTCTTCCACCCGGTCTACGTCGCCGACACGCTCCCCTATGAGCACTGGCGCTGGCGGATGTGGTTCACCAGCTGGATCTGAGCGGGTGCGGATGCCGCGGCGCGGCATCCGCACCGCACCGTCCACCACGAACGCGACGAACGGCGGGCCGGAGGATGTCTCCTCCGGCCCGCCGCCGTCGTGCTCCCGTCGGTCTGCCCTACGGCGTGACCCCCAGGGTGTCGATCCGGATCTTCACCGAGGTGCCCTTCTCCTCCAGCACCCGGATCGTCGTGCCGCTGCCCGCGACCTTGACGCCGCCCGTGGGCTGGTCGGTCTTGAAGTAGCGGTTCGGGTTGCTGTCGTTGAACAGCGGGTTGCCGGCCTGGCCACGGATGTAGCTCGCGTGACCGGTGGTGGCACTGTGCAGGGTGAACGAGTCGGCCTTCTGCAGGCCGAACGGCGCGTCGTACATCTGGATGCGCGGGCGCCACTTCTCACCGTCGAGGTTGTAGATCGTGCGCGGGTGCGCGTCGATCGGGAGCACGAGACCCTCACCGGGGTGCTGGCTCGTGTTGTTGTCGCCCTGCGAGGTGTCCCACAGCGAGATGAGCAGGCCGTCCTGGTACGGGAAGTGCTCGACGAAGTCGGGCTTGCTCGGGAAACCGAAGTTGTACGGGCCGGTCTTGAGGTACTTGTCGAAGGCCACGTACTCGCGGTTGCTGGCGATGTAGAACTGCGGGTAGTCCGTCTCGGACGTCGCGCCCACCGACGAGAAGCCGTCGAGCGTCCAGCCGTTGGGGCTGGTCTCGGCGCCGTCCTGGAGCAGCGTGGCGCCGCCCGCGGTCAGGACGATGTCGTCGACGAAGATGCCGCTCGTCACGTCGGGGTTGGTTCCCTGGGCCGCGCCGTCGGTGGAGTACCGCACCCGCAGGCCGACCGTCTTGCCGGCGTAGGCCGACAGGTCGAAGGTGGCCGGGGTCCAGGTCTCCTGGTAGCCGTCGATGCCGTTGCCCTCGGCGGCCGTGGTGATGTTGCCGGCGATGGCCTTCCAGCCGGTGCCGTCGTCGACCTCGACGTAGGCGTAGTCACAGGGGTCGGGTCCACAGTCCTCGATGTTCCAGCGCGCCTTGAACGCCAGGGACGCGGAGCCGGCGGGGAGGGTGACCGAACGCGACATCGTCGAGTTCAGGTCGTCACCCGAGCCGGACCACCACTGCTTGCTCCCGGCGAACGGGGCGCCCAGGTCGGTGGACACCGCCTTGTCGGGCAGCACCACGACGGCGCCCTGGGGCTTGGTGCTGTTGTACTCGTGCGGGCCGAGCACGAGGGTGCGGCGCTGACCGGGCACCACGATCTCGTAGTCGAGCCAGCCGAGCTGCAGCTTGTCCCACGCGGACAGGTCGGCCGCGCGCGACCCGATGGCGTTGTCACCGGGTGCGGAGACGCGGCTCTGCGCCATGAGGGTCCACCAGTTGACCGGGTTCTCGTTCGCCGAGGACGGGCCGGAGGTGTCGTAGTGGTCGGGCAGGCCCAGGTCGTGGCCGAACTCGTGCGCGATGACCGACAGGCCACCGTTCTCGGGCTGCACGGTGTAGTCGGCGGCCCAGATGCCGGTGCTGCCGACGGGGGTTCCGCCCAGCGGCGGGATGGGCGCGGCCGGGTTGGTGCCCTGGAAGGCGCGCCAGCGGTGCGACCAGATGGCGTCCTCGCCCTGGTACGGGTCGCCGTCGGCCTGGTCGCCACCGGCGTGCACGATCTGGAGGTGGTCGATGTAGCCGTCGGGCTCGTCGAAGTTGCCGTCGCCGTCCCAGTCGTAGCGGTCCCACTTGTCGAACTTCGCGATGGTCGCGGCGATCTGCGCTGATGTCTTGCCGGCGGCGGTCTGCTGGGCCACCCACGCGTCCATGCCGTCACGCACGAGAGCCCAGGTGTTGCTGCAGACGTTGCTGGCGCAGGGGTACCCGTCGCTTCGGCCGTAGCGGGCCTCGTTGTAGGGCACCGTCACCGGGTCGGTGACCAGGCCGTCCACCGAGTACCGGCCGGAGGACTGCCGCTCGTAGTACTGACGCATCGACTCGGTGCCGGTGACCGAGCCGTTGCCGAAGTACAGGTCCTGGTAGTAGGCCTTGCCGTAGTGCGCGTTCCAGTCGGTGGAGTTGTCGACCGCGCGGTTCGGCGCGGGGATCTTGTTGAAGGCCGGCCCGTCGAAGACCGTGGGGCCGGGGATGCCCGGGTTCGTGTCCTGGTCGGGGTAGTTCGGGCTGCGCTGGTTGCCGAACTGCACGACGAGCACGAACAGCTCGTCGGTGTCCTCGCGCGCCAGCTCGACGTACTGGTCGGTCTTCTTGGCCTTCTGGGCCTTCCTGCTGCCCTTGGCCGCGGTCGCGGCCCGCTCGGCCTCGCCCACCTTGACGACGGTGCTGTTGCCGATGCGCTCGGGCTTTGCCTCGCCCTTGAGCACCGAGGCGACGGCCGTCTTGCGCAGCTCGGACTGCTTGTCGGCGATGGGGTCGGGAAGGCTGTCGCTCGGCGCGCTGGTCTGCGCGTCTCCGAACGAGGTAGGGGATTTGGACGGGGTCGCGGTGGCGGCCGCGATCGGGACGGACAACGTCGCCCCGAGTCCCGTGGCGAGCGCCAGGCTGAGCAGCCCGGATGTGGTCTTGCGCACTAGGTCCTCCTGCAGGTGGGTTTCTGGTGGGTGCCGCCGACGAGGTCATCGCACGGCGACACTGTGGGCGACCTTAGAACTCGCTGTGAGAGTCGGCCACCGGAGCGGCGGACCGATCGGTGAACGGTCGAAGGTGGCCGCGCACCGGGCCGGCACCCCCGTCCCGCCCGTCCCGCCGGTCCCGCGGGCCCCGCCAGCCCGGCTCCCTGTCGGTGCTCGGGGTTAGGTTCGGGGCATGTTCCTCATGGGCGACGACCGTCGGCTCGTCATCAGCGCCAGCGACCTGCGCACGGCGGCGGCCTGCGAGTTCGCCCTGGTCCGCGACCTCGACATCGCCCTCGGACGCGCCGAGCGGGTGACCGTCGACGACGACCCGATGGCGCAGCGGGTCATCGCCCTGGGCAACGAGCACGAGCAGGCCGAGCTGCGCCGGCTGTCGCGGGCGCACCCGGGGCTCGTCGTGCAGTTCGAGCGGCCCGGCTACTCGCCCGACGACCTCGCCCGGGCGCACGCCCAGACGCTCGAGGCGCTGCGCTCCGACGCCGAGGTGGTCTACCAGGCCACGTTCTTCGACGGCGGGTTCGTCGGGCACGCCGACTTCCTCGAGCGCACCGACGACGGCTGGCTGGTCAGCGACACGAAGCTCGCCCGCACCGAGAGCGTGCCCGCCCTCCTGCAGATCGCCGCCTACGCCGCGCTGCTGCGCGAGGCCGGTGTCGACACGGCCCCCTACGCCCGACTCGTCGTCGGCAGCGGTGACGTGCGCGACTTCGCGCTCGACGACATCGTGCCGGTCTACCTCGCCCGCCGCGCCCGCCTCGACGCCCTGCTCCTCGCGCACCGCGCGTCCGACGAGCCCGCCGCGTGGGGTGACCCGCTGTGGCTCGCCTGCGGCCGGTGCGAGGTCTGCGAGCCCGAGGTCGAGGCGGCCCGCGACCTCCTCCTCGTCGCGGGCGTGCGCCGCCCCACCCGCCGCAAGCTGCTCGAGGCGGGGGTCGCCACGATCGACGACCTCGCCGTGCGCACCGAGCCGGTGCCCGACGTGCGGGCCGCCACGCTCGACCGCCTGCGCGAGCAGGCCCGCCTCCAGCTCGAGCAGGAGCACGACCCCACCGGCGGCGTGCGCTCCGAGGTCACCGACCTCGACACGCTGCGCCGGATGCCGACGCCCAGCGCCGGTGACGTGTTCTTCGACTTCGAGGGCGACCCGCTGTGGTCCGAGCGCGGCTCGCGCACCTGGGGCCTGGAGTACCTCTTCGGCATCGTCGAGGTCGACTCCGGTGCGCCGGTGTTCCGCACGTTCTGGGCCCACGACCGCGAGGCCGAGCGCCAGGCCCTCGTCGACTTCGTCGGCTGGCTCGCCGACCGGCGGCGGCAGTGGCCCGACCTGCACGTCTACCACTACGCCGCCTACGAGACGGCTGCCCTGCTGCGCCTGGCCGCCCGGCACGGCGTGTGCGAGGACGAGGTCGACCAGCTGCTGCGCGACGGCGTCTTCGTCGACCTCTACGCCGTCGTGCGCTCCGCCATCCGGGTGTCGCAGCGCTCCTACTCGATCAAGAAGCTCGAGCCCCTCTACATGGAGGCCCGCGAGGCCGCCGTCACCAACGCGGCCGACTCGATCGTGGTCTACCACCAGTTCATGGCGGCCCGCGACGCCGAGCGCTTCGACGACGCCGCCCGCCTGATCGCCGAGATCGCCGACTACAACCGCGACGACTGCGTCTCGACCTGGATGCTGCGTGACTGGCTGCTCGCCCAGGGGGCGGCGGCCGATCCGGCCGGGTCCGCCGCCGACCCGTCGACGGGCGCCGAGGTCGGGCCCGCGCAGACCCCGTCGGAGCAGCGCCTCGCGCTGATGAACCTCGAGACCCTCCTCCGTGACCGCCTGGTCGGCATCAAGCCGCACGAGCGCACGCCCGAGGAGCAGGCGGTGGCGCTCGTCGCGGCGTCGGTGCTCTTCCACGCCCGTGAGGACAAGCCCGTCTGGCAGGCGCACTTCGAGCGGCTGCGGCTCCCGGTGGGCGACTGGCGGGTCGCCGACGGCGTCTTCCTCGTCGAGTCGGCCGAGGTGGTCACGCCGTGGCACGCCGCCACTGCACGACAGCGGCCCCGTCGCACCCTGCGGCTGCAGGGCGAGCCGATGCGCGGCATCCCCGCCGGTCCCGGCGACGAGGTCAGCGCCGTCTACCTCGACCCGCCGCCGCCCGGCATCACCACCCTGCCCGGCCACGCCAACGCACGCTCCAGTGCCACGATCGCCGTTCTCGAGGCGGTCGACTCGCTCGCCCCCAACGGCCGGCTGCACCAGAGCCTGCTCGTCGAGGAGCTCCAGCCCAAGGACGGCGCAGCCCACACCGAGCTGCCGGTCGCGTTGGTCCCCTCGAAGGTGCTCAGCACCAAGCCGATCGACGACGCCCTGGCCGAGGTCGCCCAGCGGGTCGTCGACGCCGACCACGGGCTGCCGCGGGCCGCCGGCATCGACCTGCTCGCCCGTCGGCTGCCCCGGCTGCGCGGTGACGTCCCGCTGCCCGGGGTGGGGGTCGGGCCGACCCGGCACGTCGACGCCATCGAGGCCGCCCTGCTCGACACCGACGACTCCTACCTCGCCGTGCAGGGGCCTCCCGGCACCGGCAAGACCTACGTCGCCTCGCGGGTCATCGCCCGACTGGTCCTCGACCACGGCTGGGCGGTCGGGGTCACCTCGCAGGGTCACAAGGCGATCGAGAACGTGCTGCGCGCCGTCGTGGCGGCGGGCGTGCCGCCCGAGCAGGTCGGCAAGGCCACCCGCGACCCCGTGGGTGCCACCTGGACCCCCCTGGCCAAGGCCGACGACCTCGCCGAGTTCGCCGCCGGCCACGCACGGGCCGGACAGGGCTACGTCGTGGGCGGCACCGCCTGGGACCTCACGAGCACGAGGCGGGTCGGCCGCGGCCAGCTCGACCTCGTCGTCGTCGACGAGGCGGGGCAGTTCTCTCTCGCCAAGACCCTCGCGTGCTCGGTGGCCGGCGCCCGGCTGCTGCTGCTCGGCGACCCGCAGCAGCTGCCCCAGGTCTCGCAGGGCACCCACCCCGACCCCGTCGACGCCTCCGCGCTCGGCTGGCTGATCGGCGACGAGCCGGTCCTGTCCCCCGACCTCGGCTACTTCCTCGAGACGACCTGGCGCATGCACCCGGCCCTCACCGAGCCCATCTCCCGCCTGTCGTATGCCGGCCAGCTCCAGTCCGAGACGTCGGTCACCGCCGCGCGTCGGCTCGAGGGCGTCGAGCCGGGGCTGCACGTGCGCCTCGTCGACCACCACGACAACTCGACGTGGTCCCCCGAGGAGGCGGATGTCGTGCGCGACCTGGTGCGCGACCTGCTCGGGCGCACCTGGCACGACCCGACCGAGCGCGGGGCCGACGGCGCTCCGGTCGGCCCGCGCCCGCTGGGGGCCGCCGACGTCATCGTCATCACGCCCTACAACGGCCAGGTCGGGCAGCTTCGCCGCACCCTCGATGACGCCGGCCTGGCCGAGGTGCCGGTCGGCACGGTCGACAAGTTCCAGGGCCAGGAGGCGGCTGTCGCGATCCTGTCGATGGCTGCCTCGTCGCACTCCGACGTCTCGCGGGGCATGGGCTTCCTGCTCGACCGGCACCGGCTCAACGTCGCGATCTCGCGCGGCCAGCACAGCGCCTACATCGTGCGTTCCACCGTGCTCACCGACTTCGCCCCGCGCACACCGAGCGAGCTGATCGACCTCGGGGCCTTCCTCGGGCTCTGCGCCGCGGCGGTCAGCACGGCATCGGTCGGTCAGTCCGAGGCGGTTCCCGCCTGAGCCAGCCGGTCGCCCGTCGGGACACCGAGCTCCGTGCGGTGCCCGAGCCGCTCGAGCCAGCGCACCATCTGGTGGTGCACCACGTCGGCCCCGCGGAGCCTGCCGCGGTCGTCGAGGAGGTCCTCGTCGATCGGCCACTCCGCGGGGTGCACGATCATCGGCCGGGTCTGCCACCCGCCGAGGCCACCGTGGCAGCCGACGAGCTCCTCGAAGGCGGCGACCTCGTCGAGCACGGGGTCGTACAGCGAGTTCACGTAGATGTCCGGAGCGTTGGCGTACGACGACACGTGGATGAAGTCACCCACGGCATCCGTCCCGAACAGCGCGAGCGGGTCGACGCCGACCACCTCGCCGGTGGTGAGGTCGTGGGTGCCCTCCGCCCCGAGCGCCACCGGACCCTGCTCGGTCGCCACCACGACGAACCCGATGCCGGGGTGAGCGGCGAGCATCGCGAGCAGCCCGGGGTGCAGGCGCTCGATGTCGTTGAGCGTCAACCGTTGCGGGTGCTGGCTGAACCAGACGCCACCCAGGTTGCCCGAGCCGACGACGGTGATCTCGGCCGGGGCGTCACCCGGGCCGGTGGTGTCCTCGGTGATCCCCGACGGTCCCACCGGGGCGTCCGGGTCGCGGTCGGAGATGGCGCGCTTGGCGATCCGCCCGGACACCGAGGCCTGCCCGGACAGCTGGCCGATGAGCATGTTCACCGGACCCCACGCCTCGACCTCGCCGGTGGCCGCCGTGACCGTGGCACTGCCCTTGAAGTAGTCGAGGATCAGGCCCTCCAGCGAGACCCCGTAGCGCTGCAGGAACGTCGCACCCTGGCTCTGGCCGTGGTCGGAGACGAGCACCACGTGGTACGGCCGTGGCGTGATGCCGGCCTCGATGACCTGCTCGATGCTGCGCACCGCGTCGTCCAGCCCGTAGAACGCCGCGAGTGACTCCGAGCGGGTCACACCGGCGTGGTGGGCGATCTCGTCGTAGTCGACGAAGTCGACGTAGATCGACCTCGAGCCCTTCATCATCGCCTCGACGACGAGCGCCACGTTGAGGTCGCGCAGGAAGACGTTGGTCACCGCACGCAGGGCGACGTAGGAACCTCCGCGGTCGATCCGGGGCTCGACCCCGCGGCGCACCTGGCGCCGCGCCTGGAACACCTCCTTGGCCATCTCGCCGACGGTGAGGATGACCGCGCGCAGGATGCCCGCCGGGTGGGTGAAGAACGCGGCGTACGACTGCGACGGGCCGAGCCCCTTCTTGCCCTCCTTGAGGCCGCTCATGGTGAGCAGGGAGGTGGCCGCGTCGCCGGAGAACAGGTTCGAGATGCTCACGCCGTCGTCGGCGAGCAGCCCCCGCCCGTTGCCGACCCGCGCCTCGATGATCGCGGCGTCCTCGGGACGGTTGGCCACGAGCAGCCGGCCCATCTCGCGGTCGTACCACCGGAACGCGGGGATGCCGTCGTTGTTGCCGTGCAGCAGCCCGGCCTGGCTCACCGGTGTGGTCGAGGGCACCCGTGCGGTCCACTCGGTCCAGGTGTGGGAACCCGACCGCACCCAGCGACTGATGGTGGGGATGTTGCCCGAGCGGATCTCGTTCTCCAGCAAGGGGGCCGGAACACCGTCGAGCTGGATGAAGACGACCCCCGGGATGTCGGACGCGGCCTCCTTCGGTCCCCGGGCGCCCATCCGCATGGCGTGCACGGTGAGGTAGTCACGGCTGTTGATGCTGAACGCCCAGGTGATCAGCGTCATCACGAAGGCGTAGACCCAGGCAGCGAAGAACGCGACGACGGGCCCGGTGACGTCGACGCCCGGGGTCAGCCAGAGGCCCAGCCCGAGGACCACGGCGTTCGCGAACAGGGCGAGGAAGACCGCGCCGATCCACCCGAACAGCACCGCCACCCGCATGAACAACGGCTGGAGCAGCCATCCGGCGAGCGACACCATGACGACCGCGAGGATGAGCGACCCGGGTGAGTCGGTGGTCACGCCCGGCATCAGCCAGATCGTCAGGCCGAGCACGATGAGGCGCACGATGAAGTCGATGACCCGGGTGCCCGACGGCTGGCGCTCGGGGCCCTCGGTGTCGATGGCGTCGGCGAGCGCGTGGTCGCGGCGCCGGTCGAACCAGCGCGACGACGCCGGGTTCCACACCAGGACGATGATGACGACCGCCACGGCCAGCCCGGCGAAGCCCGACACCCGCTGGATGTCGAGCTGGGCCCCGAGGTAGAGCGAGTGCAGCTGCTGCGCGAGGAGGATGACCGTGAGCACCAGGCGCGCGCCGTTCGAGGCCCTGGCGAGCTGGTAGGCGACCACCGCCTGGACCAGCCCGAAGAACAGGAAGACGCCCCCCACCACGCGTGCCGAGGTGGCCGTCTCGTCGGCCGTCATCCCGGCGACCGCGCCGAGGTCGTCGACCCCGGCGAGCAGAAGCACCCCCACGACGAGGTCGAGCACGGCCACCGCCGCGGTGAGCAGCACGACGATGGTGATGCCGAGCGGTCGGCGGGTGACCGGTGGCGTGCTCATCGCGGCCGCCGCCCACACCGACGGGAACGGCGGTCCGGGTCCGCGAGTACCCCGAACCCATCACCACGACGTGCCATGACCCGCTCCCTTCGGACCCGAGCGGGTCGCTCCGGCCAGTGTTGGGGACCATGGCGACCGGCGGTTCACCCCGCAGGGGTGAGCGCTGGAGAAGGCCTCGAGAACCACCCGGACCGAAACACTCCCGCTGACGGGGAGTCGGGTCAGACCGGTGCCGACCTCGACTCCGTGCTGGGTGCCCCCTGAGGCGACACGACCACTGGCGCCGGCGAGCGCAGCGCCCAGCCGATGAGGAACAGCATGACCCCGAGCACGGCCGCCAGGGCGGCGACACCGAAGGCCACCACCGACGTGAACAGGGACGCCCGCAGGAAGGACGCCTGCATCGCGGTGGCCCGCAACGGATCGTCCTTGGCGAGCTCGGCATAGGTCTTGCCGCCGGTCGCCTTGAGCGCGTGCTTGCTGATGGTCTCGGCCTCCGAGTAGGCCGTGAACGGACCGGTCACGTCCTTGCCCGCGAACCACTTCGCGTCGGGGGAGACGGTGATGTTCTCGGAGGCCAGCTCGTTGGAGACCATCACATAGGTGGCGACCCCAGCGACCGCGAAGATCACGCCCACCACCATCACGATCACCCCGATCGTTCCCGACCTCCCAGTTGTGCGTGCCATGGCGTGCCCCTTCCTGGATCGGACAGATGCCCCAGTGTGGCCGGGCCTTCAGCACCGGCGGGTCACCCGTGGCGGATGACCGGCGCCCCGGGGCTCAGCCCGCGCACGCCCGGGGTGCCCGAGCCGGTGACGACCCACGGCGGGACGTCGGCGACGAACGCCCTGCTCATCGCGGGACACGACGTGACGGTCCAGTCGACGGTCCCCTTGCTCTCGGCTCGTTCCTGCGGCATCGCTTCCACGCGCGTCACCGAGCAGTTCCGGTCAGGGTTCCTGCGATCTGGTCGGCGAGAAGGACCGCCACGCGTCGCTGGCGCTGGGTGGGTCGCGACACGCTGGATGCCGCGGTGAGGAGGAACCTGCCGCGCAACTGACCACCAGCGCGCACGGGCAGCACCAGGACGGAGTCGACAGGCAAGCCGTCACGGTCCACGTCCACCACTCGCCCGCCTCTCGTGACCGATCCGTCGTGGTTGAGCGTGGGGACGTCGACGCCCGACGCCGTGCCGCCCACCTCGAAGGTGCAGCGGTCGAGGCCGAGAACCTCACGAATTCGCTGGGAAACGAGGCGAGCCTGATCCTGGGGCGTGCTCGCGTCGGTGGACATGCTCTCGGCGGTGGCCAGGACCCCGTCGACGTAGCCCACCTCTCGGGTCAGTGCCGCGTCCACGCGTTGTCCCCACAGGGCGGTCTCGGTCACCACTCCACCGATCACCAGGAGCAGTGCCGCCGCCTCCAGGTCATCCGATCTCGTGATGGCGAAGGTGAGGTACGGCTCGGTCAGGAAGTAGTCGAACCAGACCGCGGCCGACAGGGTCGCGACGAGCGCCGCGGCACGGAGACCGGTGCTGCTGAAGACAACGACGACGGCGACGAGGACGAGGACGTCGGTGGCTTGGGTGATGTCGTCGCGAAAGAGGGCCAGCGCGGCCGCGACCGCCAAAGGGACGGCCGCCGCGGCAGCCATGGTGGCCCCTGCGTGCTTCTTGGCGAGTCGTTGCGGGTTCACGAAGCCATCAGGCTCGCCCGGCCACGGCTGCGTCAAGGGCCTTGACGCATTCTTGACGCCGGGTCGCCGCCGGACCCGTCGTCGTGGCTCGAGCCTGCACGGGACACGGTCGGTCGTTCGGCACCTCGAAGCAGGCGGGTCCTGGTGTCCGTTGCCATCAACACCGCATCAAGACGTGTCAAGGCCGCGTCACGGGCGGTCTCGAACCACTCCGTCAGGTGTGTCGTGGGTGGCATGTGGGAAGACATCATCGCCGCCGCCGTGGGGCTGGCCCTCGTGGCCTACCTCCTGTATGCCCTGGTCCGCCCGGACCGGTTCTGAGGGAGGCGTCATGAACCCCGCCATCACCACCGGAGCGGCCGTGCTGGCGCTGGCCGCTCTCCTGGCCCTCTCCCACGTGCCGCTCGGCACCTGGATCCACCGCGTCTTCACCGACGAGCGGGACTGGCGCGTCGAGCGCTTGGCCTACCGCCTCGTCGGCGTCGACCCGCGCACCGAGCAGCGCTGGACCGGGTACGCCCTCTCGGTGCTCGCCTTCTCGGTCGTCTCGGTCGTGCTGCTGTTCCTGCTCCTCGTCGGGCAAGGCCTGCTCCCGTGGTCGCTGGGCCGCTCGGTCGACTGGCACACCGCCGTCAACACCGCCGTCTCCTTCACGACGAACACCAACTGGCAGTCGTATGCCGGCGAGAGCGGAACCGGCTACACCGTGCAGGCCGTGGGCCTGACCGTCCAGAACTTCCTGTCGGCTGCGACGGGCCTGGCCGTCGCGATCGCGCTGGTCCGCGGCATCGCCCGGCACAGCACCGACCGGATCGGCAACTTCTGGGTCGACCTGGTGCGCGGCACCATGCGAATCCTCCTGCCGATGGCCGTCGTCGCGGCGATCGTGCTCCTGATCGGCGGTGTGATCCAGAACCTCGGCGACCCGCACAGCATCACCACGATCAGCGGCGGCTCGCAGGTCGTGCAGGGCGGGCCGGTCGCGTCACAGGAGGCGATCAAGGAGCTCGGCACGAACGGCGGGGGGTTCTTCAACGCCAACTCCGCCCACCCCTTCGAGAACCCGAACGCCTGGACGAACCTGTTCGAGATCTTCCTGCTCCTCGTCATCCCGTTCTCGTTGCCGTACGCGTACGGGCTCATGGTGGGCAACAAGCGCCAAGGCGTCGTCGCCACGACGACCATGGCGACGCTGCTCGTGACGAGCATGGGCCTCGCAGCCTGGGCCGAGCTCTCAGCCGCCGGCGGGCAGCTCGGCTCGATGGAGGGCAAGGAGCAGCGCTTCGGCGTCGCCTGGTCGTCGATCTTCGCCGGTGCCACGACAGGCACCTCGAGCGGTGCGGTCAACTCGATGCACGACAGCTTCAGCCCCCTTGGCGGGGCCGTACCGCTGTCGAACATGATGCTCGGCGAGGTCTCGCCCGGCGGAGTCGGCACCGGCATGTACAACCTGCTGCTCTACGTGGTACTTGCGGTGTTCATCGCCGGCCTGATGGTCGGGCGAACTCCTGAGTTCTTGGGAAAGACGGTGGGCCGCAAGGAGATCACCTACGTCGCGCTCAGCGTCGTCGTGACCCCCGCACTGGTGCTCATCGGCACCGGGCTGGCGGTCGTGCTCCCTGCAGCGACGGCTGGACTGCTCAACAGCGGCCCGCACGGACTCAGCGAGATGCTCTACGCCTACACGTCCGCGTCGAACAACAACGGCTCCGCCTTCGCCGGTCTGACCGCCGACCAGCCGTTCCTCAACCTGACGCTCGCGTTCTGCATGTTCGCCGGACGGCTCGTCCCGATCGTGCTCGTGCTCGCACTGGCCGGCTCCCTCGCCGCCCAGCGCAAGCGCCCCGTCACCGCCGGCACCATGCCGACCGACACTCCCCTGTTCACCGTCCTGCTCGCCGGAACCGTCGTGATCGTCGCCGGGCTGACCTTCTTCCCGGCCCTCGCCCTCGGGCCGATCGCGGAGGCCCTGTCATGACCGCCACCCCCCTGCTCCGCACGGGCTGGGATGCCCTGCCCCAGGCCTTCGCCAAGCTCGACCCCCGGCATGTCTTCCGCTCGCCCGTCATCTTCGTGGTCTGGGTCGGCTCCCTGCTCACCACCGCCCTGGCCGTCCAGGACCCCTCGGTGTTCACGATCTCGGTCACGCTCTGGCTGTGGGCGACCGTGCTGTTCGCGAACCTGGCCGAGGCCGTCGCCGAGGGCCGCGGCAAGGCCCAGGCAGAGACCCTGCGCAAGACGCGCACCGAGACGACCGCTCGCCGCCTGCGGCAGGACGGCACCGAGGAGCAGGTCCGCGGCACCGAGCTGCGACTCGGCGACCTCGTCGTCGTCGAGGCCGGCCAGGTCATCCCCGGGGACGGCGACGTCGTCGAGGGGGTCGCGACCGTCGACGAGTCCGCGATCACCGGCGAGTCCGCACCCGTCATCCGCGAGTCCGGCGGCGACCGGTGCGCGGTCACCGGGGGCACCACCGTGCTGTCCGACCGGATCGTCGTCAAGGTCACCAGCAAGCCCGGCGAGACCTTCATCGACCGGATGATCGCGCTCGTCGAGGGAGCCTCACGCCAGAAGACCCCCAACGAGATCGCCCTGACCATCCTGCTCACCACGCTGACCCTGATCTTCATCTTCGCCGTCGGCGCCATCCAGCCGATGGCGATCTACTCCGGGTCCCGGCTCTCCCTGGTCGTGCTCGTCGCGCTGCTGGTCTGCCTCATCCCGACCACGATCGGTGCACTGCTCTCGGCCATCGGCATCGCCGGCATGGACCGCCTCGTGCAGCACAACGTGCTCGCGATGTCCGGCCGCGCCGTCGAGGCCGCCGGCGACGTCAGCACCCTGCTGCTCGACAAGACCGGCACCATCACCTTCGGCAACCGGCAGGCCAGCGAGGTCGTGCCCGTCGAGGAGGCGACCCGCCAGGAGCTGCTGCGCGCCGCGTACCTGTCGTCGCTCGCCGACGAGACGCCGGAGGGACGCTCCATCGTCGAGCATGCCCTCGCGGCCGGCGTCGACCCGGCCACCGGCTCGTTCGCCGAGCTGCGCCGGGCCGGAGCCCTGTTCGTGCCGTTCTCGGCCTCTACCCGGATGTCCGGCGTCGACCTGCCCGACGGCACGAAGGTCCGCAAGGGCGCCGGCTCGGCCGTCACCGCGTGGGTCGAGGAGTGTGGCGGGCACGTCGCCGGTGACCTCCACTACGCCGTGGACGGCATCAGCGCCAACGGCGGCACCCCCCTCGTCGTCGCTATCACCGACCCGGGCGGCCCCGCCCGCACGCTGGGCGTGGTCCACCTCAAGGACATCGTCAAGCCCGGCATGCGCGAGCGCTTCGACCAGCTCCGGACGATGGGTATCAAGACGGTGATGATCACCGGCGACAACCCCCTGACCGCCAAGGCCATCGCCACCGAGGCCGGCGTCGACGACTTCCTCGCCGAGGCCACCCCCGAGGACAAGATGGCGCTGATCCGGGCCGAGCAGGAGGGCGGCAAGCTCGTCGCGATGACCGGCGACGGCACCAACGACGCGCCCGCACTCGCCCAGGCCGACGTCGGCGTCGCGATGAACACGGGCACCTCCGCCGCCAAGGAGGCCGGCAACATGGTCGACCTCGACAGTGACCCGACCAAGCTCATCGACGTCGTCGCGATCGGCAAGCAGCTGCTGATCACCCGGGGCGCCCTGACCACCTTCTCCATCGCCAACGACGTCGCGAAGTACTTCGCGATCATCCCCGCGATGTTCGTGGCGATCTTCCCCGGCCTGGACCGGCTCAACGTGATGGGTCTGTCCAGCCCCGACTCGGCCATCCTGTCGGCCGTCATCTTCAACGCGCTCATCATCGTCGCCCTCATCCCCCTGTCACTGCGTGGAGTCAGGTACCGGCCCGTCAGCGCCCACCAGATGCTGCGCCGCAACCTGCTCGTCTACGGGCTCGGCGGCCTGGTCGCACCGTTCATCGGCATCAAGCTGATCGACCTCATCCTCTCCCTCCTCCCCGGACTCCGGTGATCACCATGGCCATCACTCGCCAGCTCTGGGCAGCCCTCAAGGCGCTGCTCGTCCTCACCGTCCTGCTCGGTGTGCTCTACCCCGCCGCGATCCTCGCCGTCGGCCTGGTCGTGCCCGGGCAGGCCAACGGCTCCCTCGTCGAGGTCGACGGAAAGGTCGTCGGCTCCAGCCTGCTCGGCCAGGCCGCGGACGGCCCACAGTGGTTCCAGGCCCGCCCGTCGGCCTCCGACTACACCGGCGACACCAGCGGTGGCTCGAACCTCGGACCGAGCTCTGAGGACCTCGCCACCGCGGTCGACGAGCGCACGGCCGCTCTGCGCGAGGCCAACCCGGACGCCCCCGAGGCGATCCCGCCCGACGCCCTGACGGCATCCGGCAGCGGCCTCGACCCGCACATCTCGCCCGCTTACGCCGCCTACCAAGCGCCCCGGGTCGCCGCCGCGCGCGGGGTCTCGCTGGCTCAGGTGCAGGCGATCATCGCCGACCACACCCAGAAGGCCGCCCTGGGCTTCATCGGCGAGGACCGGGTCAACGTGACCGAGCTGAACATGGCCCTCGAGACTGGCGGCGGCGCCGCCGCCAGTCGGTGAGAATGAGCGCCATGGCACGCGGTCGGCTTCGCATCTACCTCGGGGCCGCCCCCGGGGTCGGCAAGACCGTCGCGATGCTCGACGAGGGCCGGCGCCGGATCGCCCGCGGCACCGACGTCGTCGTCGGCCTCGTCGAGACGCACGGACGCCCGCACACCGCGGAGATGACCGACGGCCTGGAGGTCGTGCCCCGAGCCAGGCTGGGCCACCGGGGGACGAGCTTCGAGGAGATGGACCTCGACGCACTGCTCGCGCGCCGGCCCACGGTGGCACTCGTCGACGAGCTGGCCCACACCAACGCCCCGGGCTCCCGCAACGAGAAACGCTGGCAGGACATCGACGAGCTGCTCGGGGCCGGCATCGACGTCATCTCGACGGTCAACATCCAGCACCTCGAGTCGCTCAACGACGTCGTCGAGTCGATCACCGGGGTCGTGCAGCGCGAGACGGTGCCGGATGAGGTGGTGAGGCGAGCCGACCAGATCGAGCTCGTCGACATGTCGCCCGAGGCGCTGCGCCGGCGGATGGCACACGGCAACATCTACAAGGCCGAGAAGGTCGACGCGGCACTGGCGAACTACTTCCGCGTGGGCAACCTCTCAGCCCTGCGCGAGCTCGCTCTGCTCTGGCTGGCAGACCGGGTCGAGGAGGGCCTCGGCCGCTACCGCGCCGACCACGGCATCGACGCGTCGTGGCCCACCCGCGAGCGGGTGGTCGTGGCGCTCTCGGGTGGCCCCGAGGGCGAGGCCCTGCTGCGACGGGGCGCCCGGATCGCGTCGCGCGGTGCGGGGGGCGAGCTGCTCGCCCTGCACGTCGCCCGCTCGGACGGGCTCAGCGGGCCGCCGCTGCCGGAGCTCGCCAGCCTCCGGCGACTCACCGAGGAGCTCGGGGGCTCGTGGCACACGGTGACCGGAGAGGAGCCGGCCGAGGCGATCCTCGACGTCGCCCGCGGCGTCAACGCCTCGCAGGTGGTCATCGGCAGCACCCGACGCGCCCGTTGGCGCACCCTCGCCGTGCCGAGCACCACCGAGGAGGTCATCACCCGCTCGGGCGACATCGACGTGCACGTGGTCACCCACTCGTTCGCCCACGGTCGCGGTTGGCGGGTGTCGCGATCGGCTCTGCCGCGCAGGCGAGTTCGCCTGGGCTACGCCGCCGCGATCGTCGGGCCCGTCACGCTCACCGGCCTGCTGGCGCTGTTGCCAGAGGACCCCGACCTGCCCCTGACCGTGCCGCTCTACCTGCTCGCCACGGTGCTCATCGCCCTGCTCGGCGGTATCGGCCCCGCGGTCGTCGGGGCGGTGGCCTCGTCGATGCTGCTCAACTGGTTCTTCCTCGAGCCGGTGCGCACCCTGACCATCTCCGAGCCCGAGAACGCGTTCGCCCTGGCCGTGTTCGTCGTCGTCGCGGTGCTCGTCGCGTTCGTCGTGCACACCAGCGCCCGACGGGCCGAGCGGGCCGTCGCGGCCCAGCGCGAGTCCGCCGCTCTCGCCGAGCTCACCCACACGCTGCTCGGATCCACCGATCAGATGACCGTGCTGCTCGAGCACGCCCTCGACATGTTCGGCGCCCAACGCGCACTGGTCCTGCGGCGGGCCACCGCACAGACGCCGGCTGAGGTGGTCGCCGAGGTCGCCTCCGACACCGTCGTGAGGCCCGATGACTCGCGCGGATCGGGCGCTCCCGCATCCCCGGACGGGGAGCAGACCCACGCCACAGCGGATGACGACCACGACCTGGTGATCGTCGGCGCGCCGGTACCGGCCGACCGGGAGCGGCTGCTCGCCGCCTTCGCGACCCACGCCGGCGCGATCCTCCAGCGCCGCGCCCTGCAGCAGACGGCCGGCGAGGCCAAGGCACTGGCCCGCGACAGCTCGGCGCGCACCGCCCTGCTCTCGGCGGTGTCCCACGACCTGCGCACCCCGCTCGCCGGGATCAAGGCGGCCATCGGCAGCCTGCGCTCCAGCGAGGTGACCTTCTCCGCCGAGGACGAGGCCGAGCTCGAGGCGGCCATCGAGGACTCTGCCGACCGGCTCGACGCCCTCATCGGCAACCTGCTGGACATGTCGCGACTCCAGGCCGGAGCGCTCGTGGCCACCCCGAGGCCTGTCGACCTCGGCGAGGTGGTACCGGCCGCCGTGGCGTCGGTGACCGAACCCGACCGGGTCGACTGGTCCCTGGACCCGCTGGCCCGCTTCGTGGTCGCCGATCCCGGCCTTCTCGATCGGGTGCTCGGCAACGTCGTCGAGAACGCGCTGCGGCACCAGCCGCTGCCCGGCCGGGTGCGGGTATCGACCAGTGGGCTCGGCGGGCGCACCCAGGTGCGCGTGTGCGACACCGGGCCCGGGGTGCCCGAGGACGCCCGTGAGGAGATCTTCCTGCCCTTCCAGCGGCATGGCGACGCGCCGTCCGGCGACGGGGTCGGGCTCGGCCTGGCCGTCGCCCGCGGGCTGGCCGAGGCGATGGGCGGGCAGCTGTCGGCGGAGGAGACCCCCGGCGGAGGCCTCACCATGGTCATCGAGCTGCCCAGCGCCCAGGAGGCCGACCATGGCTGAGCGTGTCCTCGTCGTCGACGACGACGAGACGATCCGCCGCACCCTGCGGATCAACCTGCGAGCCCGCGGCTACGACGTCGAGGAGGTCGCATCGGGCCGCGACGCCCTGTCGACCTTCGAGGACGCCCCGCCCGACCTGGTCATCCTCGACCTCGGGCTGCCGGACGTCGACGGTGTCGAGGTGCTCCGCCGGCTGCGTCGCACCTCGCAGGTCCCCGTGGTCGTGCTCTCGGCCCGGCACCAGTCCGACGACAAGGTCGAGGCCCTCGACGAGGGTGCCGACGACTACGTCACCAAGCCCTTCGGCATGGACGAGCTGATGGCGCGGGTGCGCTCTGCGCTGCGCCGCGGCGGTGGTGACGGCGAGGCCCTCGCCGCAATCGACCCGCTCGTCACCGACGACTTCGCCGTCGACTTCGCGACGCTCACGGCCACCCGGCACGACGAGCCGGTGCATCTCACCCCCACCGAGTGGCGGCTCCTCGGCGAGCTCGCCCGACACCGCGGCCGCGTCGTCACCCAGGCGGACCTGCTGAGGGCGGTCTGGGGCCCGGGCTACGGCCGGGAGTCGAACTACCTGCGGGTCTACGGCAACCAGCTACGGCGCAAGCTCGAGGGCGACCCCTCCCGACCGCGGCACATCATCACGGAACCGGGCATCGGCTATCGCCTGGCCGAATGAGAGCCCCGCGACCCCCACCGGGCGGGCGACAGGAACCGAGCACCGGGCGACCTGAGATCTCCACCCACAAGCCGAGTTGCCGATCGTTCGCCCGGCGGAAGGCTGCGTGTGGGCTGGGTGCGGCTGTCGCGCGCCTGCTTGCGATGAGTTGACCGGTAAACCAAGAACGTGTAGTATACCGGTATACCACTACTCAAGGAGAGCCCAATGAACCCGCTGCTCGACATCATCGTCCGCGACGCCGTCGCTCACAGCACTGGCGCAAGCGCTCTGCCGGATGCTCCGGTCGTGGCGCACGTCCCCGGCCACACCGTGATCGTCCGCAGGCACGCCGGAGCCGCGCTCCGTGCACTGGCCGGTGTCGTGGAGCCGCGTCAGAGCCGTGCTGTGGAGACGGCTCACTACGGCAGGGCATGATCGTCTCCGACCCTGCGGGCATCCGCCCCCGGGGCGCGGTCAGGCCAGGAGGCGTCGTGGGCAAGGTGACCCTCCAGGACATTGCCGACACGGTCGGGGTCAGCCGGATGACTGTCTCCAACGCCTTCAACCGTCCGAACAAGCTGTCGCAGTCCCTGCGGGAGACGATCCTGCAGACGGCCGACCAGCTGGGCTACGCCGGTCCGGACCCGAGCGCCCGAGCGCTGGCCCGCGGCCGGTCCGGCACGGTCGGGCTGCTGCTGACCGACACCTTGGGTGAGGCGTTCCGGGACCCGGTGGCCAGCGAGTTCCTCGTCGCCGTCGGTGACGCGCTCGCTGAGCGCTCGCTGGCGTTGACCTTGGTCGCCACGGCAGGTGACAACCCTCCGCTGGGTCAGGACCTGCCGATGGACGGCGCCATCGTCTTCGTCTGCGACCCCCGCGTCGACCTGGACTGGCTCCGGCACCGCGGCACCCCGGTGGTCACCGTCGACCAGGCACCGACCAAGGGCGTCCCGGCGGTCAACGTCGACGATGCCGGCGGTTCCCGGGCGGCGGCACAGCACCTGCTGGACCTGGGACACCGCAGCATCGGCATCCTGACCGTGAGCTCCGACCTCGAAGGCCGCATCCGGCCGGCAGCACAGCGGTTGCTCGGCTGGCACCAGGCGCTGGACCCGGCCGGGGTGGTTCCGGTTCTCGGCTACGCCACCCCTCGCCCGGTCACAGCCGCCTACGAGGCGGCCCTGACGCTGCTCGACCGGCCCGACCGCCCGACCGCGCTGCTCTGCTTCTCCGACGTCTTCGCCGCCCAAGCCATCCGAGCCGCCGAGGACCTGGGCCTGAACGTCCCTGAGGACCTGTCGGTGATCGGCTACGACGACGCCGACTTCGCGTCCACCTTCCGCCCGGCCCTGACCACGGTGCGCCAACAGGTCGGCGAGAAGGGCCGCGCCGCTGTCACGGCGCTGCTGGCCCTCCTCGACGGCACGAAGCCCAAGGTGCGCACGCTGCTGAGCACCGAGCTGGTCGTGCGCGACTCCACCGCTGCCGCACCCGCCCGAACCACACAGCCCGCCTGACCGACCGGCGACGCAGGCGACACGTCTTCATCGCGAGACCGCGCGCCCGCGAAAGCGCGCTCGGCCGCAGGTTGCCGACCGGGCGACCCTGCCCGCGCCGCTCCTTGAGGCGCACTGGTCCACGTACACATCACTCCCAGAGCCGATCAACAAGGGGAACGACATGACACTGGTCCTGGTCACCGGAGCATCCAGCGGGCTGGGTCACGGCGCTGCCAAGGCACTGGCCGACTCCGGCCACGACGTGGTGATCCATCTGCGCACACCGACACCCCGAGCCGGCGCCCGCGACCGGAGGTGGGCCGGTGTCGTCAGCGGGGATCTGAGCCAGCTCGACGAGGTTCGGTCCGTGGCCGCACAGGCAGCTTCGTACGGCCGGTTCGACGCGGTCATCCACAACGCAGGGACGATGCACCTGCCGGAGGCGATCACGGTCAACACCGTCGCGCCGTACGTGCTGACCGCGCTGATGCCGCGACCCGGCCGACTGGTCTATCTGAGCAGCTCGATGCACCGCGGCGGCAGCACCGATCTGCGCCGACTGACTGCGGCAACCGGGTCGTACTCCGACTCCAAGCTCTGGGTCACCACCTTGGCCTTGGCTGTCGCCGAACGATGGCCGGGCACGGCCAGCCACGCGGTCGACCCCGGTTGGGTTCCCACCCGGATGGGCGGAGCTGGAGCTCCGGACGACCTCGTTGCCGGACACCAGACGCAGGCCTGGTTGGCCACCGGTCACGACGTCAAACCGCCCACCGGTGGCTACTGGCACCACCGGCAGATCGAGCAGCCGCACCCGGCATCGCAAGACCTCCGCTTCCAGGCTCAGCTCGTCGACGCACTGCAGACCCTGACCGACATCCCGCTGAGCTGACCAGCGCAACCGCAACCCGAGGGAACCCGACGTGCAGACCAGGTCATCGCTCCCCTCGACACCGCGCGATCCGGTCACGCAGGCTCGCAACGCCGTCGCTGCGGTCTTCGTCCTCAACGGGCTGAACTTCGCCACCCTGTGGTCGCGGGTACCTGACCTGCGTGACCGACTCGGAGCTGTCCAACGGCCAGCTCGGGCTGCTCCTGCTGGCCGTGTCCGTCGGGTCGGTGCTCGGCACCCCACTCAGCGGCCGGATGATCGAACGGTTCGGAGCCGCGAACATCGTCCGCTGCGGCGCCGTGCTGGTGGCCCTGGGCATCGGCCTCGTCGCCCTCGGCGTCGGCGGCCCACGCGACACCGCCGTGACCGCCGCTGGGCTGTGCCTCTTCGGCTTCGGCACGTCTTCCTGGGATGTCGCCATGAACGTCGAAGGGGCCCAGGTCGAGACCCGGCTGGGCCGCACCGTGCTGCCCCGGTTCCACGCAGCGTGGAGCCTTGGTTCGATCACCGGTGCCGGGCTCGGTGTCCTCGCCACCCTCTTCGGTGTCCCGCTCGGGATCCACCTCGTGGTGATCGCCGTCCTTGCCCTGGCGGCCGAGCTGGCCGCGACCAGGGCCTTCCTGCCTGCCGTACGAACCGGTGAGCGCCGCTCGCAGAAGCGGGGCCGCTCAGCATGGGTCGAACCCCGCACCCTGGCCATCGGCGCGATGGTGCTCGCGTTCACCTTCGCAGAGGGCTCGGCCAACGACTGGCTGGCCCTGTCGCTGGTCGACGGCTACGACGCACGCCACTTCGTGGGCGTCGCAGGTTTCGCCCTGTTCGTCAGCGTCATGACCATCGCCCGCGTGCTCGGCCCGCAGCTACTCGACCGGGTCGGGCGGGTGCCAGTCCTGCTGGCCTCAGCGGCCGCGACGGCCACCGGCGTGCTGCTGCTGATCCTCAGCCAGCAACCGGCCGCAGCGGCGTTCGGGGTCGTGCTGTGGGGGCTCGGCGCGGCCCTCGGCTTCCCCGTCGGCGTCAGTGCCGCAGCCGACGACCCGGCTCGCGCCGCGCTTCGAGTGTCCGTGGTGTCCTCGATCGGGATGGGCGCCTACCTCGCCGGACCGCCCCTGCTCGGCTTCGTCGGCAACCAGGTCGGCACCCTGAACTCGTTGTACGTCGTGGTCGTGATGATGCTTCCTGCAGCGCTCCTGGCGCACCACGCGGCGCGACCACGCGAACAAGGAGCAGCCCTCGGTGACCGCATCGGATCGGCAGCGCAGGCTGTGGCGGGCCCGAGGCCGGTCAGGAAGCGGTCGTCGTCGAAGGCCAGCGAGGTCGACAGCTCTCGCAAGGCACTCGCCTGGCGTCGAAGGTCGTCCGCCTTGCCCTCCGCCAGGGCGACCGCGTCCGAGCCAGCGAGGAACCGGTCCGGTGGCTGCGGCTGGTCAGCGATGGTGATCAGCGCGCGGGCCAGCTTCGCCGGATCCCCCGGCTGGTTGCCGTTGACGCTTTCGTAGGTCTGCACCTGCTGCGCGTGGCGGTCGGCGTAGTCCTCGATCGAGGCCGTGGCGTACCGGGTGGAACCTGGGGTCAGCAGCTCGGTGCGGAAGAACCCCGGGTTGACGATGGTCGTGGCGATCCCGAACGGCGCAACCTCGGGTCGCAGCGACTCCATCCAGCCCTCCAGAGCGAACTTGGCGGCGGCATAGGCGGAGTTGAACTCGAACCCGGACAGGCCCGCACCTGAGGAGATCGAGACGATGTGACCGCGACGCTGACGGCGCATCACCGGCAGAACGGCCCGGGTGACGTTCATCGGGCCCAGCAGCGCCGTCGCGAGCTGGTCCTGAATCTGCTCGACGCTCAGCTCCTCGAAGTACCCACCGTAGAAGTTGGCTGCGTTGTTCACCAGGACGTCGATACGTCCGAACCGCCCGACGGCGGTCTCAACGGCCGCCTCCGCGTCCTCGGGACGAGTGACATCCAGCTCGACCACCAACACGTCATCGCCGCCGGGTAGCGCCGCGCGCACCGCATCAGGGTCGCGGCCGGTGGCAACGACCGCCTTTCCTGCCTCCAGAGCAGCGTGGACGAAGTCGACGCCCATCCCACGCCCGGCGCCGGTGATGAACCAGACGTCCTTGTCAGTCATGAACATCAGTGTGGCCCTCCGATTCCTTGTTCACCCTCTCGCGCGGCGACCCAACTGAAGCGGGACGTCAGGCGAGGGTCGAGGTGTCGATGACGAAGCGGTAGCGCACGTCGGAGGCGAGGACCCGCTCGTAGGCGTCGTTGACCCTGTCGGCGCTGATGACCTCGACCTCGGCGCCGATGCCGTGCTGGGCGCAGAAGTCGAGCATCTCCTGGGTCAGGGCGATGCCGCCGATCATCGAGCCGGCGAAGCTGCGCCGGCCGCCGATCAGGGAGAAGACGTTGACGCTGAGCGGGTCGGCGGGGGCGCCGACGTTGACCAGGGTCCCGTCGACGGCGAGCAGGCCGAGGTAGGCGTCCAGGTCGATGGCGGCGCTGACGGTGTTGACGATGAGGTCGAACCGTCCTGCGAGCTGCTCGAAGGTGCCTGGGTCGGAGGTGGCGAAGTACTCGTCCGCGCCCAGGCGCAGCCCGTCCTCCTGCTTCTTCAGCGACTGCGACAGCACGGTCACGTGCGCGCCGAGGGCGTGGGCGATCTTGACGGCCATGTGCCCGAGACCGCCGAGGCCCACGACGGCAACCTTCTTCCCGGGTCCGGCGTTCCAGTGCCGAAGCGGCGAGTACGTCGTGATGCCGGCGCAGAGCAGGGGCGCGGCGGCGGCCGGGTCGATGCCGTCCGGGACGCGCAGCACGTAGTCGGCGTCAACGACGACGTGGGTGGAGTACCCGCCCTGGGTGGTCGAACCGTCGCGGTCGGTCGCGGCATAGGTGCCGACCATCCCCTTCAGGCAGTACTGCTCGTCACCGTTGCGGCAGTTGGTGCAGGTGCCGCAGGAGTTGACCATGCAGCCCACACCGACGCGGTCGCCGACCCGGTGGCGGGTGACCTGGGAGCCCACCTCGGTGACGATGCCGACGATCTCGTGGCCCGGGACGACCGGGAACGGCTGGGGACCCCAGTCGCCGTTGACGGTGTGGATGTCGGAGTGGCAGATGCCGGCGTACTCGATCCGGATGAGGACGTCGGTGGCTCCGACGTCACGGCGGACGATGGTGGTGGGCGCCAGCGGCTGGCCGGCGGAGGGTGCTGCGTAGGCGTTGACCTGCATGGTGGTGTTCCTTCGAATTCGAATTCGGGTTCGGGCTCGGTGGTCGGGCATGGGATATCGGCGGGAGCGCCGTCGGTGTCCCGTGGTCGGGTTGTGAGGCGGCGCCGGTCAGGCGCCGTACTCGTCGTCGGTGACGTGCTCGAGCCAGGTGACGACCTCGCCGGCGTCGTCGGCCTCCTGGATGGCAACGTGGGCCATGAACCGGTCGGCGGTGGCGCCGTGCCAGTGCTCCTCGCCCGGCTCGATGTAGACGACGTCGCCTGGGCGGATCTGCTGGGGCTGCGTGCCGCGGCGGGCGACGAGGCCGATGCCGTCGGTGACGTACAAGGTCTGTCCCTTGGGGTGGGTGTGCCAGGCGGTGCGGGCGCCGGGCGTGAACCGGACGTGCGCGCATCCGACACGGGACTGCTCGTCGGGGGTGCGGATGCCGTCGATGTGGACGGTGCCGGTGAACCACTCAGCCGGTCCGCGGCTGGACTGTCCACCACTCGTGGTCAGCCTCATGGTCTGCTCCTTGATGCTCGAGGACGCGCCAAGGTGGTCGGCGCACCGTAAGTGGGCGTTCGTGTTCAGGTCGTCGTGACGCGCTTGAGACCGTCGAGCCAAGGCACGCGCGTCAGCGGAGATCCGTTGCGCCCGTGAGTCGTCGCCTGCCTCCACCGCGTGCCAGTAGTCGATCTTCAAGGCGACGTAGCGCTGGCGCAGGGCCAGCTGCTCGGCCTCGGCGGTCAGCCGCTGCTGCTGCTCGGACGAGCAGCGCGACCTGCTCGGCCGCCGCCGACGCCCCGCGCGGGGCGTTCGCGACGTACTGCCTCATGTCTGCGATCGACATCCCGGTCGCGGCCAGGCACGCGACCGAGGTCAGCTGGTCCAGGTCGCTCTCGAGGTACACCCGGTGCCCGCTGCTCTCCCCTCGGGAGACCGGCGGGATGACGCCGATCCCCTCGTAGTAGCGCAGCGTGCTCGCCGGCAGTCCGGTCAGGGCTGCCGCCTCACGGATCGTGTACCGGTGCTGGGCGGTCTGGGTGCTCACACCAACGACCGTAGAAACTTCGAGCGCTTGAAGTCAAAGGCCTGACCCAATGGATTCGCCGCGGGCGGATCCACGACCTGCGGCACACGGCGGCCTGCCTGTGGCTCGCCCGGGGCCCGTGGGCCGGAGGACCAGTGAACGCGGGTACCACGAACCGAGGTCGGGCACCAATGACAACGACGAAACCCCGCCCGCTCAGCCGACGTTCAGGCTGGTCGGACGGGGTTGCCGTCGGGTGGAGCTGAGGGGATTCGAACCCCTGGCCTTCTCATTGCGAACGAGACGCGCTACCAACTGCGCCACAGCCCCGCGATGCGGGAGAAACGATAACACCGAGGCGCGGACCGTCAGAAACCGGATCGTGGGTGCCGGCGGTAGGTGCCGGGCGTGAACGGGGTTACCCGCGAGGGCCGTTGACCGGCCAGGACATACCATCGCGACATGCGACTGCGCCTGCCCCGCCCGGACCGGTCCGCGGCCGACCCCGCGGCCCTCCCCCGCACCATCGTCGCGCAGCCGTCGCTGACCCCGATGGCCGCCGACGACCCGCACCGCCCGGCCCACTGGGCCGTGCCGCGCGGCGTCCGCACGGCGAGCGAGTGGGCCGGGCGCGCGCTGATCATCGGCGCGGCGGTGGTGGCTGCCCTCTACGTGACGGCGCGGCTGTCCGAGGTCGTGATCCCGATCCTCGTCGCACTCCTGCTCGCCGCCCTCCTGCAGCCGATCTACGCGTTCCTGACCCGGCTCGTCCCCCGGGGGCTCGCGGCCGGCATCACCGTGATCGGCACCCTGGCGATGGTGTTCGGCATGCTCTCCTTCGTCGGCAGCCAGCTGACCAGCCAGATCGACGACATCGGCAACAAGGTGACCGACGGCATCGACCAGATCCGCCGGTGGCTCAACACGACGTTCGGGATCACCGACACCCAGCTCGAGGGCTACATCGACAAGGCGCGGGAGTGGCTGAGCTCGGGCACCCTCACCGACACCGCGGCATCCGCGGGTCTCACGGCGACGCACATCGTTGCTGGCTTCTTCATCGCGATGTTCGCCCTCTACTTCTTCCTCTACGACGGGCAGGTCATCTGGGGCTGGTCGGTGCGGCTCTTCCCACGCACGGCGCGCGAGAAGGTGCACTCCTCCGGTCTGATCGCCTGGGCGCAGCTGTCGGCCTTCACCCGCGCGACGCTGGTGGTCGCCGCGGTGGATGCCGCAGGCATCGGCATCGGGGCGGCCATCCTCGGCGTGCCCTTCGCGTCGGGCATCGCGCTGCTGGTCTTCTTCGGCGCGTTCATCCCGGTGGTCGGCGCCGCGGTGTCGGGCACGGTCGCGGTGCTCCTGGCTCTCGTGGCACTGGGGCCGGTGCAGGCGTTGATCATGCTCGGCATCGTCGTCGGCGTGCAGCAGGTCGAGGCCCACCTGCTCCAGCCGTTCCTGGTCGGCCGGGTGATGCGGATCCACCCGCTGGCCGTCATCCTCGCGATCGCGGCCGGCGTCATCCTCGCCGGCATCATCGGCGGTCTCATCGCGGTGCCGACCATCGCCGTCATCAACGCGGTCAGCCACCACCTCCTCGACGGGCCCGAGAGCGAGGACGACGTGCCGCCGGGCCGCGCCAAGACCGCCGACGAGGTACTGGACCCCGCCGAGGAGGAGCAGGCCGAGGCGGAGGCCGACGACCTCGAGGAGCGCACCGAGGAGGGTGCCGAGCGCGCCGAGGGAGCCGACGACCCCGTCTGACGAGAGTAGAGAACGCGCCGCTGACCGGATCCGGTCAGCGGCGCGTTCTCTACTCTCGACCGGGTGCAGGGGGCCCGGGCCGTGAGGCTGGTGGGGGGCTCAGGCCCCGGCGACGCGCCGCTCGTCGTAGGACTCGGCCTGGCTCTCGCGCACGACCGGCACCGGGTCGGGGGTGACGGCAGCCGGCGCGACCTCGGCCCGCGGCGCCTTGGCCTTCATCGTGTAGGTCGGTCGCGGGACCGGCACGGGGTCCCAGGTGAGCGGGATGTCGTCCTCGTCGACGATCGGCACCATGACGTCGGCCACGGGCTCGGCCACCGCGACGACCTCGTCGATGGCCGGGTCGCCCTCGACGGCGACCTCGGGGAGCTCCGGCGTGTCGGACACGGTCGCCACCTCGACGGCCACCGGTGCGCCGGCTTCGGCCGGGGCGGAGGCCGCGGCACCGACGACCGAGGGCGCTGCCTCGTTGCGTCGTGGCGCGACCGGGGCCGATGCCCGGAGTCGCTCGAGCCCCGCCTGGCGGCGACGCTGGGCACGCACGAGGGCCCGCTCGGTGCGGGCACCGGAGCGGACGAACATCAGGGCCGAGACGACGGCAAGCACGGCCGGCGCCAGCGTCCACAGCGGCAGCGTGCCGAGCGCGGCCAGAGGGACGATGAGGAGCATCGCGGCGACGGCGGCGAGGAAGAGGAGCCCGCGCACCCGACGGCTCGGGCGCACCCGGGGACGAGCGGGGACGTGCGCGGACGGAGCGGCATGCGTGGCGGGAGCGGCCGGACGTCGACGCCGACGCCGCGGGGACAACGGCATCCGGACCATCGGTGATCCGCTGGGTGACGCCGATCGAGCCGGGCTGCGCGGCGACGGCTCGCTTGACGAGCACCTGGGGCCGGGCAGTGCGGGCCGGGTGCACCGCGTACGAGCGGGGCGCCGGCTCCGAGAAGTCGGTGCGGGGCAGGGGGTCGCGTCGTTCGAGCACTCGCATCGCCTCACTGAACTGCTCCACCGAGCGCGCGGTGGCGACGTGGTCGCGACGGCGGACCCAGTACTGCACGAAATAGGCAGCCCAGACACCGAGGAGGACCAGGAAGATCAGGCTCGACGGCGACTGCACGTTACGAAGGTAGGTGCGCGCCGCCGTCGGGCGCCGGACCCCCATCGGTGTGTCGCGCAAGTGACTGCTGTGACGACTGTGCCTGGAGGGTCGTCGAGTGCTGCTCGGCCTCCCGCGCGGCGATCCGGCCCAGCCGCTCGCCCAGGGTCTCGCCGGCGAGGTCCTCGGTGGTCAGGGCGAAGGACACGTGGTCGCGCCAGGCGCCGGCGATGTGCAGGTAGTGCGGGCGCAGGCCCTCACGACGGAAGCCCAGCTTGCGCACGACCGCCAGGCTCGCGGTGTTCTCCGGCCGGATGTTGACCTCGATGCGGTGCAGCCCGAGCACCGCCAGCGCGTGGTCGCCCGCGAGCGCCAGGGCCGTCGGGATGACCATCTGCCCGGCGACCGAGCGGCTCACCCAGTAGCCGACGTAGCAGGAGCGGAACGAGCCCAGCACGATCGACCCGACCGAGAGCTGTCCGACGAACCGGCCCTCGACCTCGACGGCGAAGGGCAGCGCCCGGCCGGCGCGCGCGTCGCGGTCGTACTGCTCGACGAGCTGCTCGAAGGTGCGGCTCGGGGCGTCGGGGTCGGGCGAGGTCGCGTCCCACTCCTCGAGCCAGGCGGAGTTGGCGCGACGCACCGACTGGAAGGCCGGGCCGTCGGCCACCGTCAGCGGCCTCAGCACCACGTCGACACCGGTGGGGGTGCGCCCGGTGAGCCGCACCGGCCACGGCCAGGCCGCCTCGGGCAGCTGGTCGAGGTCACCCGAGCGGCCCGCCACGACCCCCGCGACCCGGCTTCGGGCCCGCTCCCACATCAGTGGTCACCCCCCTGCGCCTGGCTCAGCGCGTGCGGCAACACCTCGGCCAGCACCTCGAGCGCGTCGCGGACCCCGCCGGTCGACCCGGGGAGGTTGACGACGAGGGTGCGCCCGGCCAGGCCGGCCAACCCCCGCGACAGCACCGCGGTCGGGATGCCGTGGGCCACGCCCCGCGCCCGGATCGCCTCTGCGACACCGGGAACCTCGTGGGTGAGGAACGGACGGGTGGCCTCGGGTGTGCGGTCGGTGGGGGTCAGGCCGGTGCCCCCGGTGGTGAGGAGGACGTCGGGCCGGGTGGCGAGGCCCGACTCGATCGCATGGGCGACGGCCGGCCCGTCCGGCACGACCACCGCGTCGGCCACCGACGCCCCCCACGACCGCAGCGTCTCCACGAGCAGGGCACCCCCGCGATCGGGGTAGACCCCCGCGGCCGCGCGGGTCGAGCACGTCACGACCACCGCGGTCCGTCCGGCCAGTGGTGCGGCGTCCACGGCATCCGCCTCGGAACCGGTCACGCCCCCTCCTCCCAGTCACCGGAGCGGCCGCCCGACTTCGCGGTGACCCGCACGTCGGTGATGCGTGCGTGCTTGTCGACGGCCTTGACCATGTCGATGAGCGCGAGGGCCGCGACGGCGACGGCCGTGAGCGCCTCCATCTCGATGCCGGTGCGGTCGGCGGTGCGCACCACGGCCCGGATCTCGACGCCGTCGTCGACGACCTCGAGGTCGACCTCGACGGCGTGAACGGCCACCGGGTGGGCCAGCGGGATCAGGTCGGGGGTTCGCTTGACCGCCTGGATGCCGGCCACCCGGGCGACGCCCAGCGCGTCGCCCTTGGGCACCACGCCGTCGCGCAGTGCCGCGACCGCCGCGGGCGAGAGCAGCACCCGGCCGGCCGCCGCCGCCCGGCGCGCGGTGACCGCCTTGCCCGAGACGTCGACCATGTGGGCGGTGCCGTCGGCGCGCACGTGGGTGAGCCCGGAGGGCGCTGGGGTGGGGTGATCAGAGGCCACGGTCGCGATCCTGCCCCAGGAGGGGCAGGCAGCGCACGTGGTCGCCGGGCTCGACCCGCTCGACGTCGGCCGGCACGAGGGCCAGCGCGGTGGCGGCCGACAGTGCGCCGAGCATGTGCGAGCCCTGCCCACCGTAGGGCCGCACCCGCCCTGCGGTCTCGACGACGCGGGTCAGCTCGACCTTGCCGGGAGCCGCACGCCAGCCCACGTCGGCCACGGCGTCGAACCCACCGTCGACGTCGGGGTCGAGGCCCGCGAGCCGGCGGATCGCCGGGAGGACGAAGAGGTGGAACGACACGAACGAGCTCACCGGGTTGCCGGGAAGGGTGACCACCGGCGTGCGGTGGGGACCCAGCAGGCCGCAGCCCTGCGGCATCCCGGGGCGGATCGCGACCTTGACGAAGTCGACGCCCCCCTCGGTGGTGAGCACCTCCTTGACCGTGTCGTAGACCCCCATCGAGACACCGCCGCTGGTGATGACGAGGTCTGGCTCTCCTGGGGGGTCGGCCACGAGGGCGCGCACGGCGTCGGCGTCGTCGCGCAGGTGCACCCCGGCGGCGAGCTCGGCGCCGGCCGCCTCGACGAGCGCGCGGAGCATCACGTGGTTGGAGTCGACGATCTGGCCGTGCTCGAGGTGCGACCCGGGTGGCACGAGCTCGTCGCCGGTCGACACCACGGTGACCCGCGGCCGTCGGTGCACGACCAGCTCGGCGACGTTGGCGGCGGCCGCCAGCGCGAGGTGCCCGGGGCCGAGCCGGGTGCCGGAGGCCAGCACCACGTCGCCGACGCGGACGTCCTCGCCTCGGTGCCGCACCGACCGACCGGGCTCGGGAGCCAGGTACAGGGCCACCTCGGTGGCACCGCCGTCGGTGAGCTCGACGGGCACGATGGCGTCGGCGCCCTCGGGCATCGGGGCACCGGTCATGATCCGCAGCACCCGGCCGGGCTCCAGCACGTGCCGGCGGGTGTCGCCGGCGGCGATGTCGTCGGCCACCGGCAGCACGACCGGGTCCGCGGGGGTGGCACCGGCCAGCTCGGCCGCGCGCACCGCGTACCCGTCCATCGCGGAGTTGTCGAAGCCCGGCAGGTCGGTGGTGGCGACGACGTCGCGGGCCAGGACCAGCCCCAGCGCCGAGCCCACGGGCACGCCCTGCTCCGGCAGCGGCGACACCAGGGCGAGCACGGTGGCGCGGTGCTCGGCCAGCGTGCGCATCACACGTCGCCCTCGAGGTGGGCGCCGTCGGGGATGGTGCGCACGCCACCGGTGACCCGGACGTCGCCCGTGCACACCACGCCGGCACCGAAGGTCGCGTCGGCCTCGACACGCAGGCTCGAGCAGTCGCGGATCGACGGCACCCCCCGGGGGAAGCGCTCGTCGAAACCGCCGACCAGCTTGTAGGGCCCGGACAGGTCGACGAACGGCTCGTCGTGGTCGATCGTCGACTCGACGAGGTAGTCCTCGGTGAGCCGGTAGAGGTCGGAGCGGATCAGCAGCAGCTCGTTGGTGGTCTTCACCGGCCGGAACCGGCTGCGGTCGACGGCGAGCGCACGCGAGCCGTCGAACACCTCGACCGCGGCACCCATGGCCGACTCGATCTGGATGACGGGCGTGCTGTCCGGCCTGGTCGGGTCGACGGTCTTGCGGTTGACGATGATCGGCAGGCCGAGGATGCCGTCGCGCTCGGCCAGGCGGGCGGCCAGGGCCTCGAGGTCGACCCAGAGGTTGTTGGCGTGGAACCAGCGGTGCCGGTCGGTGTCCTGGAAGTAGTGGTCCTCGCCCTCGGCGACCATGGCGCTGTCGCGCAGCACGAGCCGTCCGTCGCTCCGGCGCACCGCGAGGTGGCCGCCCTTGCGGTCGTTGCGGGTACGCGGGCAGACCTCGGTGACGTAGGGGATGCCCTCGCGGGCCATCCAGGCCGGCACCGCTCCCTCGCAGGTGGCGCCGAGGTTGTCGGCGTTGGACAGGAAGGCGTAGCGGTAGCCCCGTTCGAGCAGGGTGTCGAGCAGGCCCGTGGTCTGCAGTGCCACGTAGACGTCACCGTGGCCCGGGGGGCACCACTCGAGGTCGGGGTCCTCGGGCCAGTCGACGGGGCCGAGGTCGTCGGCCCGCAGCTTGGGCTCCTTGTTCTGCAGGAAGTCCAGCGGCAGTCCGTCGACCGCGATCCCGGGGTGCCTGCCGAGGATCTCCAGCGACTGCTCACGGGTGCGGAACGAGTCCATGAGCAGCAGCGGGGTCTGCACGTCGTGCCGGGCGCGCAGGGCGAGCACCTGGCGGGCGATGATGTCGAGGAAGGTCATGCCGTCGCGCACGGACAGTGCCGTCTTCGGGCCGGCGATGCCCATGCTGGTGCCGAGCCCTCCGTTGAGCTTGATGATCACGGTGCGCCCGAGGGCCTCGGTCACCTCGGCCTCGCCGGGGCGCACGTCGTCGAGGTGCGGCACGTCGTCGAGCGGGTCGATCGAGGCCTCGGGGATGATGCCGCTCGCCTCGGCCCGCAGCTGCTCGTGGAACCGGCTGAACACCGACACGGCGAGCTCGGAGACCCCCGCCTCGCGCATCTTGTCCGTGGCAGCGCGCAGGCCGTCGGTCGTCATGCGGCAACCCTACGATGCTGCCATGGCCCGCGATCCGGAGAAGGCGTCCCGCCGCCTCGAGCTGCGGGGCCGGCGGCGTGGGCTCGCCGCCTCCCGGGACGTCGCCGCCGACGGCCCACGGCTGGCCGACCACGTGCTCGGGCTGCTCGACGAGCTGGGACTGCGGGCCGGCTCGGTGGTCACCTCCTACGTCGCCCTACCGGGCGAGCCGCCGACGGCGCCGCTCAACGCCGCCCTCGCCGCGCACGGCATCCGCGTTCTGGTGCCGATCACGCTGCCGGACTTCGACCTCGACTGGCGCGACGCCGCCGTCGCGGCCGGCGCCGGCGCGGCGCGCGCCGGCGCGGTCGGCGACGAGGTGTCGTCGCCACCCCTCGGGACGGATGCCGTGGCCCTCGCCGACGTCGTGCTCGCCCCGGGCCTCGCGGTCGACCGCACCGGGACGCGGATGGGCCAGGGCGGCGGGTGCTACGACCGGGCGCTGCCCCGCCGCCGGCCCGGCACCCCGGTGGTCGTCGTGCTGCACCCGGGCGAGCTGCTCGACCCGCACGAGCCGGTGCTGCCGCGGCAGGCGCACGACCAGCCGGTCGACGCCGTCGTGACCGCCGAGGGCGTCGTCGACCTCGGGCTCAGCCCGTGGAGGTCGAGCCCTCCGGGCGCAGGGTGAGCACGTCGGGGTCGGTCTCGCGCACGGCGACCTCGGTGAACGGCCACGGCCGCTGCCGGCCCGCCACCCAGTCGGCGATCTGGTCGGAGTAGTGGGAGTCGGTCGGGTGCCCGCTCACCCCGGTCTGGTTGATCCACGTCGAGGCGTCGAGGTCGGACAGGTCGACCACCATCCGCATCGAGGGCGCCCAGTCGACCTCGTACCCCTCGCTGGCGTTCCAGCCGTTGGCGTTGACGACCGACGAGCTGCCCGGCATCTCGTAGGGACCCTCGTTGACCAGCCAGCGCACCGCACCCGGCACCGTGTCCCCGCCGAGCACGCTGTGCTGCAGCGTGAGCCGGTGCAGCTTGCCCCACTGCCACCGGGCGGGGTCCTTGCCGAGCTCACGGGTCAGCTCCAGCCGGGCCTCGACCAGGGCCTGGCGGAGCACCTCGTCCTTGCCCTCGGTCACGTTGGGGGTGAGCTTGTTGTCCCACCACGCGCTCTTGGGGTTGGTGAGGAGGCGCTGCACGGCTGACCGCCAGCGGGCGTCGCCGTCGGCCTTGAGGCCGGTCGGCAGCTCGTCGTCGAAGAGCAGCTCGAGCAGGTTGCGCCACACCGCGTTGTAGTACGCGGCGGCCGCGGCGGACTCCCCGTCCCCGGCGGGGGTCGTGAAGTCCCAACCACGCAGCAGCTCGCGGGCCTCGCGGGTGAAGTCGAGCAGCTCGCCCGAGTCGGGGTCGGCCTCGGTCGCCTCGAGCGGGACCTGGAGCAGGGCCGGGACCAGCACCTTCGCGAAGGCGTCCTGGGTGTCGAGCTGGACGTCGGCCATGTCCTCCGGTGACACCTTCTGGCGAGTGGCCAGCAGCTCGCCGATCCGGGTGGAGCGCCACCCGGAGTCCCACTCCGTGGTGAGGAACGGGGTCGCGCTGCGGGTGACGGCCTGGTTCGCGGCGACGATCACGCCGTCGGCGGGGTCGAGCGCCCACGGCATCTCGGAGAACTCGACGAAGCCCTGCCAGTCGTACGTCGAGTCCCAGCCCGGGGCCGGCCAGTACCCGGCCGGGGCGCGCGGGAGGGCCGGGCGCCGCAACGGCACCTGCCCGGGCGCCTGGTAGCCGATGTGGCCCTGCCGGTCGGCGTAGAGCAGGTTCTGGGCCGGCACGGCGAACGAGCGGGCGGCCTCGCGGAAGGAGTCGAAGTCGGTCGCGAGGTTCAGGTCGAGGATGGCGTCGGCGGTGCGTCCCGGCAGCAGCCCGGTCCAGGCGAGCGAGACGGCGTACGACTCGTTCTCGTCACCCTCCTGCGCGGTCGGCGCCCGCGACCCGGCGTCGGACATCCCGTCGATGACGTCGGAGAGCACCGGCCCGTGCACGGTGCTGCGCACGGTGACCCGGCGGTCGGCACCGCCGGCCACCTTGATGACCTCCTCGTGGGACTCGATCGGCCGCCACGCGCCGTCGCGCAGGTAGGTGTCCCCGGTGACCCGCTCGAGGTAGAAGTCGCTGACATCGGGACCGAGGTTGGTGAACCCCCACGCGATGTCGGCGTTGTGGCCGATGACCACTCCCGGCACGCCGGCGAAGGAGAAGCCGCTGACGTCGAGCGGGCACGCCGACGACACGGTGCGGCAGCTGAGGCTGTTCTGGATCCAGATGCCGGGCTGGCTCACCCCGAGGTGCGGGTCGTTCGCCAGGAGGGGCTTGCCGGTCGTGGTGTGCGCGCCGGAGACGACCCACGAGTTCGAGCCCACCCCCCCGCCGCTGCCGACGAGCTGCGGGATCGAGGTGAGCGCCCGGTGGACCAGCGCGTAGGCGGCCTGCGCCGAAGGGCTGGTGACCCGGGCGTCCGCGGGTGCGGGTGCGGGCGCGGCATCCGCCGGGGTGCCGGCCCCTTCCCGGGTGAGGGCCGACGGCACCGACGACGACGTGGCGCGGCCGGGCACCTGCGGCGACCACTCGTCGTCACCGAGGATCGGCGGGTGGGCGTCGTAGTCGTAGGCGGGGTAGATCTGGTTGATCTGGGCCGGGCTGAGCCGTCCGGACAGCCGCGCCCGGGCGAGCTCGTCGTCGTAGTTGCCCTTGAGGTCCCAGGCCATCGCCTTGAGCCAGGCGAGGCTGTCGACCGGTGACCAGTCCTCGATCTCGGGGGTCGGCAGCTGCAGCCCGAGGATCGTGTACTCGACGGCCACCTCGCGCGGGGTGCGCCCGCGCAGGTAGGTGTTCACGCCGTCGGCGTAGGCCTGCAGCATCTGGCGGGTCTGCGGCTTGAGGGTGGGCAGCTCCTCCTCGGCGATCCGCCGCCAGCCCAGGGTGCGGATGACCGTGTCGGTCTCGACGCCGTCCTCGCCGACCAGCTCGGACAGGCGTCCGGCGGTGATGTGGCGGCGCAGGTCCATCTGGAAGAACTGCTCCTGGGCGTGCACGTACCCCTGCGCGCGGGCGATGTCGGTGAGGCTGTCGCCGAAGACGTGCGGGATGCCGCTGCCGTCGCGCATGACCGTGACGGTGCCGGTGAGCCCGGGCAGGTCGGCCGTGCCGGAGGTGCGCGGCAGGGAGGCGCGCACGGTGTTGACGACGAGGACACCGGCGACGAGTGCCACGACGACGACGACGGCGAGTAGTCCGAAAAGGACACGGCGGGCGACGACGACACGACTCACCCTGCGAGACTAGGTCACCGGAGAACGACGACCTACGAGGACGGGCCCGTGGCAGAGACCTGGACGTTGCCGTTCGCGGGGGGTGACGCGTCCACGGGGTTCGCCCTCGACGACCTGACGCTCGCCCTCCTCGTCGGCAGCGTGGTGCTCGTCGTGGCCGTGGCGGCGGTCCGCCTGTCGGTGCGCTCGGGCCTGCCGTCACTCCTCATCTACCTCGGCATCGGGCTGATCCTCGGCGAGGCGGGCTTCGGCATCCAGTACGAGAACCAGCAGCTGACCCAGGTCCTCGGCTACTCCGCCCTCGTCCTCATCCTCATCGAGGGCGGCATCACGACCCGGTGGTCGGGCATCAGACGGTCGGTGGGACCGGCCGTGGCGCTGGCGACCGTGGGGGTCGCGGTGTCGGTGCTCGTCGTCGGGGTGGCGGCGCACGTCCTGATCGGGTGGACCTGGCAGATCGCCTTCCTCGTGGCCGCCGTGCTGGCGTCGACCGATGCCGCGGCGGTCTTCTCGGTGCTGCGTCGGGTGCCGCTCCCCCGGCAGATCTCGGGCGTGCTCGAGGCCGAGTCGGGATTCAACGACGCGCCCGTCGTGCTGCTGGTGACGGCGATCGCCGCCGGGATGGCTCCGGGGGCGACCCCCGAGCCGTGGTGGCAGGTCGTCGTCCTGGCCGTGCTCGAGCTGGCCGGCGGCGCCGTGATCGGCCTGGCCATCGGCTGGGGCGGTGCCCGGCTGCTCCGGCTGGTGGCGTCCACGTCATCCGCTCTGTTCGCGATCGGCGTCGTCTCGGTGGCCGTGCTCGCCTACGCCGTGTCCGCCTCGCTGCACACCTCCGGCTTCCTGGCCTGCTACCTCGCGGCCCTGGTGCTCGGCAACCTGCGGCTCCCGCACCGTCCGGCCGTCCTCGGGTTCGCCACGGCGATCGGGTGGCTGGCGCAGATCGGGCTGTTCGTGCTGCTCGGGCTGCTCGCCAACCCGGGCAGGTTCGTCGACGTGCTGGTTCCCGCCCTCGTGGTCGGGGCGGCGCTGCTGCTGCTCGGGCGCCCGCTGTCGGTGCTGGCGTCGTGCCTGCCGTTCGGGATGTCGTGGCGCACCCAGGCCTTCCTGTCGTGGGCGGGGCTGCGCGGTGCGGTGCCGGTCGTGCTCGCGACGGTCCCGGCCACCGTCGGGACGCCCGGGGTGTCGTGGCTCTTCGACCTGGTGTTCGTGCTGGTCGTCATCTTCACCATCGTCCAGGCGCCGGTCCTGCCGTGGGTGGCGCGGCGGCTGGGCATCGCCACGGCCCACCACCGGGTCGACCTCAACGTCGAGACGACGCCGCTCGACGAGCTCGGGGCCGAGCTGCTCGAGATCGACATCGGGCCGGGGTCGCGCATCGCCGGGGTGCGGGTGTTCGAGCTGCGGCTGCCGCTGGGCGCCAACGTCGCCCTCGTCGTGCGCGAGGGTGCCTCGTTCGTGCCGCGCGACAACGACGTGCTGCGCCACGGCGACCAGCTGCTCGTCGTGGCCCCGAGCACGGTGCGCGAGACCACCGAGCGGCGCCTGCACGCGGTGAGCCGGGGCGGCCGCCTCGCCGACTGGCCCTGACCCGCGGATGTGCGCAGGCGTCGCGCGGGGCTGGGCGTGGGAACAGAGGGTGCGGTGGACCGCTTATCCTTGGGTGACGCCGTCGCCGCCCGCAGCGTCGACACGCCGGCTCCGGCGTGACCCGGGCGGCGCACCACCCACCGCAGTAGCAGGAGGACCATCGTGCCGACGTACGCCTACGCGTGCACCGAGTGCGACCACCGTTTCGAGGCCGTGCAGTCGTTCAGCGACGACTCGCTCACCGTGTGCCCCGAGTGCGAGGGGCGCCTGCGCAAGGTCTTCAACGCGGTCGGCATCGTCTTCAAGGGCGGCGGCTTCTACCGCACCGACTCGCGCTCGGGCTCCTCGGTGACCTCCGGCTCCGCGACCAACGGCTCCGGTTCGTCGGAGAAGTCGGGCTCCTCCTCGTCGGAGAAGTCGTCGGGCTCCTCGGAGAAGTCGGGCTCGTCCGGCTCGTCGAGCGGTTCGTCCACAGCCTCCTCGACCACCGCGGCGTCGTCCACACCCTCGAGCTGACCCCTCGGATGCCGGCCGCCGGCGCCTAGCGTCGACGGCATGTCGCGTCCGCCGCTCCCGCTGCCCGGCCTGCTCGGCCGGGGTCGCCGGGCGCGCTGGCGTCGTGCCGTGCTCCGGCGGCTCCTGTCCGCGACGCTCGCCGCCACGGCGGTGGTCCTGGTGGTGCTGCAGCTGCGCCCTCCCCCCGAGCCGGTCTCCCCCGTCGTCGTCGCCGCCCACGGCCTGCCCGCCGGCACGGTGCTCCTGGCCACCGACCTGCGCGTCGACCACGTGCCCCGCAGCGCCACCCAGCCCGGTTCGCTCACGACCATCGCGGATGCCGTGGGCCGCCGGGTGGGTGCCGGGCTGGCACGCGGCGAGAGCCTCACGACATCCCGTCTGGTGCCGCGCGGCACCCTCGACGGCCTGCCCCCCGGTCGGGTCGCCCTGCACGTGGTGTCGGCCGACCCGGCCGCGGTCGACCTGCTCACCCCCGGGACGGCCGCACGGGTCTACCCCGCGACCGGGGGGCCGGCGCTGGCGATCGGTGCCACGGTCCTGGCGGCAGACCCGGCGACCGAGGGCGGCACGGTGTCCCTGGGCGACGCACCACCGCGCGGTGTGGTGCTCTCGCTGAGCGCCGGCGAGGCCGACGCCGTGCTGGCCGGGCACGGCTCGCTCGACGGCCCGGTCACCGTGACGGTCGTCGCAGCGCCGGGCTGACCCAGCCCGCCCGTGCCGACCTTCGACGGCGTGGGCACGCGACGCGCCCGCGGCGAGCGCCCCCCTAGGCTGGGCGGCAGGGGTCAGCGCAGCCCCCACCCGACCTGCACGACCCCTCCCCCGAGAAGGAGCCACCATGAAGGGTTTCAGGGACTTCGTCCTCCGCGGCAACCTCATCGAGCTCGCCGTCGCGTTCATCATCGGCGCAGCGTTCGCCACCGTCGTCGCGGCGTTCACGAAGGTCCTCCTCGAGGCCATCGGCAAGATCACCGGCGGGCAGAGGTTCAACTTCGACAAGTGGCAGCCGGGTGGCTGGATCGACCGTGGGCCCGCTTCCTGACGGCCGTGGTCGCCTTCTTGATCATGGCGTTCGTCGTGTACTTCTTCATCGTGACGCCCTACGAGAAGGCCAAGGACAAGTTCTTCCCGGCCGAGCCCGACGCCGAGACGATCGACCCCAACACCGAGCTGCTCCGCGAGATCCGCGACGAGCTGCGCGCTCCCCGCGCCTGACCGACACCTCTCACGCAGAGCCACAGGCCGCACCGCGACCCGACACGTGGCACCACGGCGGAGGCGCTGGGGTGGCCAGTGGTCGGTCCGGCACGTCCCACCCAGCCACATGCCACCCCACCCATCCGCTCGGGGTGGGCAGTGGTCGGTTCAGCAGCTTCCACGCAGCCACACGCCACCCCATCCACTGGCTCGGGGTGGGCAGTGGCCGGGTCCCGACGCGAGGGGTCACTCCCAGTGCGGAGGACGCTGCTCACGCAGCCAGCGGTCGTGCTGGGTCTCGCCCGGCGCCGGCTCCCCGCGCGGCGGTACGACGTCGGGCGCGTCGTCGGCCTTCGGGTTGGTGCCCGCCCGCTCGGCCCGGCGCCGGGTGCGCCGTCGACGCGTCGGCACCGGCCGCTCCGGCTCAGTCGGCTCAGTCGGCGCCTGGGACGCCTCCGGCTCCGGCCGCTCGTCGGGGTCCGGAGCGTCAGTCGTCACCCGGGGCCTCACGCACACCCACGGCCTCCAGGATCCGTGACACGTCACGGGCCGGGTCGCGGAAGACGTCGGTCGACCACACCCGCAGGTGCCGCCAGCCGAGCCGCTCGAGCTGCTCGGCCCGCAGCCGGTCGCGGTCGCGAGTGGTGCGCATGGCGGCGTACTGCGGCCCGTCGGACTCCACGGCCAGCAGCAGCCGTCCGGCCCGGGCCGGGTCCTCGACGGCCAGGTCGACCGGGTCGGCCGAGCTCCCGAGGTCCTCGTGCACGACCAGCCCGTGCCCGCGCAGCCTGCGGGCCAGGTCGGCGAGCACGACGGAACGGGTGCCGGGCACCGGAGGCGGCGGCACGGCATCCGAGGTCGTCGACCCGTTGGCCGCAGCGCCCGCCAGCGGACCGCCGGCGGCGTAGGCGAGGAAGTCGCGCAGCATCATCGCCCCGCGGGCGCGCAGGCGAGCGGGGTCGAGGTCCTCGGCGGCGATGGCCGACACGACCGTCATCGAACGCCGGGCACGGGTGATCGCGACGTTGAGGCGCCGCTCGCCGCCCTCGATGTTGAGCGGGCCGAACCGGTGCAGCACCCGGCCGTGGGGGGTCTTGCCGTAGCCGATGGTGAGCACGACGTCGTCGCGCTCGTCACCCTGCACCCGTTCGAGGTTCTTGACGAAGAACGGCTCGGGCCGGTCCTCGTCGAAGAAGTCGAGCAGCTGCTCGTCGGCCCCGACCAGGGCCAGGCGCAGGGCCTCGTCGACCCGGGTCGCGTGGGTGATGCCGAGCGCGATGACCCCGAGCGAGCGGTCGGGACTGGTGCGGGCGTGCTCGAGGACGAGCTCGACGACCCGGTCGACCTCGGTCGGGGTGGTCTCGACCGCACCCTCGCCCTCGGCGATGGTGCCCTGCCCCTCGACCGCGACCAGGCGCACCACCGGGTCGGTGCCGGTGCCGGGGAAGGTGACGAGCGACCCCTCGTAGACCTCCGCGTTGGCGAACGCGATGAGCCGCTCGTCGAGCGATCGGTAGTGCCACGACAGGCGGCGGCTCGGCAGCGCCGCGGCGAGCACGTCGAGGATCGACTCGACGCCCTCGGTGATCGCCTCGTCGGCGCCGACCGAGGCCGGGTCACCGTCGGTGACGGTGGTGAAGAAGGACGTCGGCGGCAGCTGGCGCGAGTCGCCGGCCACGACGACCTGCCGGGCCCGGGAGATCGCCGAGACCGCCTCGGCCGGTGGGACCTGGGACGCCTCGTCGAACACCACGACGTCGAACCACTGGCCCGGGGGCAGCACCGACGCGACGACGAGCGGGCTCATCACCCAGCACGGCCGCACCGCGGTGACGACGTCGGGGCAGCGCGTGACGAGCTCGCGCAGCGGCGCCAGCCGGCGTGCCCGGGCGCCCTCGGCCCGAAGGTAGGTCTCCTGCTCGGGGTGCTCGGCCAGCACGTCGGCCAGCCGGTCGGCCACCGCGGCGCGCACCCGGTCGGCGTTGGCGTCGACGACGGCCCGGTCGGCCTCGGCGAACTCCCCGAGGCTGCGGGTCAGCGCCCGGCCGTCGTGCGCGGCGACCCTGGGATCGCGCAGCGCGACCTCCTCGGCCAGCGACGACCACCACACCCACTCGACCTCCGACGTGGCCAGCTCGGCGGGCACCCCGCGGGCGCGCAGGTCGTCGACGAGAGGCCGCAGACCGGATGCCGTCAGCCGGTCGAGCTCCGCGGTCGTCGCGGGCACCACCCCGAGCCGGCCCACCGCGGCGGCGAGGTCGTCGACCCGGGCGTGCAGGGAGAGGAGGTCGAGGTCGACGAGGGAGGTCACGGCATCCGCCTCGCCGGCGCCCCCGGACGTCTCGTGGCCCGGCAGGTGCGCGTCGAGCCAGGTGAGGTCGGCCACCAGACCGGCGTGCGCAGCACGGGCGCGGTCGAGCTCGACCGGGATCTCGGGCCGGCCGCCGGAGCCGGCGAGCTGGCGCCACGCCACCCGCTGCTCGCTCGCGGCGGCCAGCGCCATGTGCAGGTCGGCGGGCGGGCGCCCCGGGCGCAGCAGGGACCGGGCCTGCCGACGCAGCCGCCAGCGGTCGAGCCAGCCGAGCTCGGACCCCATCGAGCGACGGTAGGACGAGCTGCCGGTGGCCGTGACGAGGTCGGTCAGCGGGATGTCGAAGACCTCGGGGCGGAACACCTCGAGGGTGTCGCGGACCTCGCCGACCGTGGCGAGCACGTGCGCCCAGTCATCGGTCGTGGGCGACTCGGGCAGCTGGATGCCGCGGAAGACCTCCGCCAGCGTGCGGGCGGTGTCGTCGACCGTGCCGCCGGCGAGCCGCTCGACCCGTTCGCGGGCCTCTGCGGCCTCGTCGGCGGTGTGGATGCCGGCCCCGAACCACGGGTCGTCCGCACCGTCGGCGTCCCAGTCGGCCAGCGACGCCACGGTGGCGACGGCGGCCGCCGCCGACGTGACCTCGTCGCGGTCGAGGCCGGCGAGCACCTCACCTCGCAGCCGGACCCGCGACCGGGGTGGCACCGGCAGGGCGGCGAACGCCGAGACGGCTTCCTGTACCTCGTACAGGGTCACCGCCCAGGGCTCGCGCTGCTCGTGCAGGGAGCCCACGTGCGCGGTGAGCCGGTCGGCGGCGGTGCGCCGGGCGGCCGCGGGCGCGGTGACCCGAGCGGCGGCGGGACCGGTGGCGGAGGCGCGGGCGTCTCCGCGGCCGGCCTCCGGACGGGCCAACCGGTCGAGGCCGTCGACCAGCTCGCGGGCGACCCGGCGGCGGCCGTGCGCGCCCGCGTGCAGGTCGAGCACGAGCTCGCTGAGACCGACCCGGTCGAGACGGCCGACGACGGCGTCGATGGCGGCGCGCTTCTCGGCGACGAAGAGCACCCGCTTTCCGTCGGCGGCCAGGGTCGCGATCAGGTTGGCGATGGTCTGCGACTTGCCGGTGCCGGGCGGCCCGTGCACGACGAGGTGCGAGCCGGACCGCACCGCCTCGATGGCCTCCTGCTGGCTGCTGTCGGCGTCGAGCACGAGCACGTCGCGCTCGGGGTCGTCGAGGGCGACCCGGCCCCGGTCGAGCTCGGAGCGCACGGCCCGCAGCGCGTCGGGGTCGCCCGCGAGCGCCGCGACGACGTCGTGGTCGGCCAGGGAGTCGCCCTGCGCGGCCAGGTCGGCGACCATGGGCAGCTTGGCGTACGAGAAGGTGCCGACCACCAGCCGCGGGGTCACCGAGAAGTCGGGCACCCCGGCGCACGCCGCGCCGAGTGCCGCGTAGACCGGGTAGGGGTCGAACATGGCGTCGGGGGTGGCCAGCGCCTCGATGGCGTCCTCGTCGAGGGTGATGCCCTGCTCGGAGCGCAGGTAGTGGACGAGCACCGGGTTGAGCTCGAGCTCGGGCCCGAGGTCCAGCTGGTAGTCGCCCTGCGCGGCGCCGGTGGGACGCAACGTGCACGAGCGCAGCAGCACCGGCGCGGCCGGGCTGCGGGGAGCCGGGCGGCCGTCGGGCAGGTGGGCCGCCCAGGTGGCCATGCCGACGGCGAGGAAGCAGGTGAGGATGCCGCGCTCCTCGGCGAGCTCACGGCCCTTGGCCGCGATGGCCCGGGCTCGCCGTCGGGCGTCGTCGAGCGCAGCGGGCTCGCGCACCAGGTCGGACAGCTTCGTCGGGCGGCCGGCCATCATGCTGGCGACGCCGCCGGGGTGGGCCGTGGTGAGGTCGAGGGTGCCGGTGGGCAGGTCGCGGTACCAGAGCAGGGTGTTGCGCCCGCCGAGGTCGACGAGGTGGCGCGTCCAGGTGGCCCGAGCCGCCGCCACGCGGGTGGCACGCGGGTCCTCGTCGACCAGCGCGACTGGTGAGGTGTCGCCGGGCAGCGCCGGGGTGGGGCCGGTGCCGGCAGCGCCCTCGACGGGCAGGCCCTCGCCGCGCGTCGGGGACGTGTCACTCACCTCAGCAGGCTAACAACGCGAGGCGGCCCCACCCGTCAGGCTCCGGGGTGGGTCGGTCACCGGACCGCTCTCAGGGCACCGCGGCCGGGTGGGTGCGCACCGCGCTGAGCGCCGCGACCAGCCCCACGACGACGGCGACCCCCAGCGCCACGAGCGCCAGCACCGTGAAGCTCGCCCGGTCGACGACCACGCCGGCCAGCGCCCCGCCGAGCCCGGCGACGAGCCCCATCACCAGGTCGGAGGCCCCCTGGGCACCGGCCCGCTCGGACAGGGGGACCGCGGCCGTCAGCATCGTCGACCCGGCCACGAGGGTGCACGACCAGCCCAGGCCGAGGAGGAACAGCCCGGCGGTGATCGTCAAAGAGCCCCCTTCGGGCGCGGCCGAGGCGAGGAGGGTTGCGGTCGACAGGATCACCGAGCCGACGATCGCGACGGCGCGCCCCCCGAACCTGTCGACCGCCAGACCCGTGAGCGGGGAGAAGGCGAACATCCCGAAGACGTGGATGCTGATGACCAGGCCGATGACCTCCAGACCAGCGCCCCCGTGGTGCAGGTGCAAGGGGGTCATCACCATCACGCTCACCATCACCACGTGGCCCAGGGCGAGGGTGAGCAGCCCGAGGCGGGCCGCCGGGATGCCGGCGATGACCCGCAGCCCACGGCTCACCGACCCGTGGGCGGGGCCGGAGTCGTCGCCCTCGGCGATCCGCCGCCGCCGGGCCTCGAGCAACGGGTCGGGCCGCAGCCGCACGCTGACGACGGCGATCGCGAGGAGCAGCCCGATCACCGAGAAGACGTAGGGGCCGGTGAGGGCCGGCAGGCCGAGCCGGCGGGCGACCGGCGTGCTCGGGCCGACCAGGTTCGGCCCGAGCACGCTGCCGACGGTGGTCGCCCAGACCACGATGCTGAGGTCGCGCGCACGGTGCTTCGGCAGCGCGAGGTCGGCTGCGGCATACCGGGCCTGGCTGTTGGAGGCCGTGGCGCCCCCGAACAGGATGCTGGAGACGAGCAGCAGCGCGAAGCTCCCGATGACCCCTGCGGTGATCAGCCCGACCGCGCCCACGGCCGCGAGGACGTAGCCCAGCACCAGGCCGGGACGGCGACCGCGCGCAGCCATGATCCGCGACATCGGGATGGCGATGACGGCCGCGCCGAGGATCTGGAAGGTGCCACCCAGCCCGGCCCAGCGCGCCGACCCGGACACCTGCTCGGCGAGCAGGGCACCGACCGCCACGCCCGCCGACATGCCCACCCCGCCCAGGATCTGTGACGCGCTGAGCGTGCGCACCACGTGCCGCTGCACCCGGTCGGGTGCCGGGGCGGTCGTGGTCATCGCAGCAGTATGCCGGGTGGCCCGTCGACGACTCGCTCGTACCAGAGGTCGTCGAGGGCCACCGCGCCAGGGCCGGCCCGCGCCCGTTCTCGATGTTCGCGAGACGCCGAGACGCCGGTTCGAGCCGTTCGGCCGACGCGTGGGCGAGTGTGGACGACGGCTCGGCTGCCGCTAGCCTGTGGTGGCTCGCGGCAGCACCGCGGGCAGGCCCTCGTAGCTCAGGGGAAGAGCACTTCTCTCCTAAAGAAGGTGTCGGCAGTTCGAATCTGCCCGGGGGCACCATCGCCGGCGTCAGCCCGCAGGTGGCGGCTGCTCGTCGGCGCCGGGTCGCGGTGCGAACCGGTCGAGCATCTCGTCGACGTGCGCCGAGGTCGCGGCCTGTCCGCGCGGTGACCCCGTCATCAGGGCCAGGAAGCGGTCACCACGGAGCGACTCGAGGCGCAGCTCGTCCACCGCCGACACGGTCGCCGTGCGCGGGACCCGGCGCAAGCAGCGCGATCTCGCCGAAGGAGTCACCGGGGCCGAGGCTGGCGACGGCCCGGCCGTCCCCGACGACCTGCGCCGTCCCCGCGACCACGACGTAGAACCGGTCGCCGGGGTCGCCCTGGCGGAAGACGTCGGCGCCGGCCGGCACGAGCACGTGGTCGAGCTCACGGGCGACGGTCTCGAGCGCGGGCAGCGGAAGGGCGTCGAGGAGGGGCACCGCCTCGCAGCAGGGACAGCTCGTCGTCGCGCCCGACGATCACGGCGTCGAGCGCTCGCAACCGGCGCCACGAGAGCGCGATGGCCACCGGGGTGAGGAGGCCGAGCACGACCAGGGCGGTACGCAGGTCGAGGGCGTCGATGACGACCGGCGTCAGGAGCGCACCCAGGCCCACCGCGATGGCGACGACGCTCTCGAGCAGCCCGAAGACGCGGGCGAGGGCCGCTGGCGGGGCGATCCGGCCGATGAGGGTGAAGCCCCCCACGTCGATCGAGGGCGTTGCCCGCGCCCACGATCGCGAGCATCACCATCGCCGACGCGACCGAGGGCACCAGGCCGATGACGACGAGCGGCGCTCCCCAGAGGAGCGCACCGAGGCCGAACCAGGCCGCCAGCCGCTCGGTGCCCGACGAGGAGCGCCGCCGCGGCCGACGCGAGCGACCGCTCCGGCACCCAGGGCGGCGTTCAGCAACCCGACGCCCGGGTCCCCGAGCCCGACGAGCTCGACCGCGACGACGACCATGAAGACCGTGATCGCCCCACGCATGAAGGTCTGGACGCCGATCAGGCCAAAGAGCAGCCGCAGGTCGCGATGGGCGTTCACGGCACGGACCCCGCCGAGCGCTCGGGCCAGCGCACCCTCGGAGTCGTCGACGTCGTCGAGCGGGGTCGACTCCGGGTGCACCCGGAGCATGAGCCATCCCGCCCAGGCCGACGCGAGGGCCGCGACCGCGAGCACCCAGGCCGGTCCACCGGTGGCGAGCAGGACCGCGCTCGATGGGCCGGGCCGGCCAGGGTCGCGGCCGAGTCCAGCGCACCGCGCACGACGTTGGCACCCGCCAGCTCGGGCGGGGTGGCGCACAGCGACGGCAGGAGCGCGGAGTGGACCGGCCGGAAGAGAACAGCGGCGGCCGACGACACGGTCACCAGCGCGTAGACCGCCAGAGCGGGTCCGTCGACGAACACGGCCCACCCGGCCAGGGCGATGGTGACGGACCGCACGAGCGAGACGGCCACCAGCACCTTCTCGCGGGGCCAGCGGTCCGCGAACTGGGTGGCCAGCGGAGCCACGATGGCGGCGGGGAGCACCCGGACGAGGGCGACGACACCGACCTCCGTGGCGCCGCCTCGGCCGTAGGCGTAGACCGCGAGCACCACGGTGACGGCCCACTCCGCCGTCCACGCCGCGAAGAACGCCGCCTGGGCACGCCTGAGCTCGGGGTTGCGCCAGTTCGTGACGAAGGCACCCGCGGCAGCGCGCAGCCGCGACGGCTGCACGCGCGCAGAGGGAACCGACGCCATCGTCGAAGGGTAGCCACGCCGCCCACCGCCCTGCGGGAGGGCGCTCGGTGTCAGGAGGCAGGGTCACCCGGCACCCGGCATCCGGCTCGGGCTGGCACCATGCGCAGGTGAGCATCGACGACGTCGCCCAGGAGCTCTACGCCCTCGTTCCGGAGGAGTTCACGGCCGCGCGCAACGCCCGGGCCAAGGAGGCCAAGGCCGCCGGTGACACCGAGCTCGCGGCCCAGGTGCAGGCGCTGCGCAAGCCCACGGCCGGGGCGTGGCTGCTCAACCAGCTCGTCCGCGTGCACGCCGACGAGGTCCAGCAGGTTCTCGACCTCGGGGCCCAGCTGCGCGCGGCCCAGGGCAGCCTGGGCGCCGCCGAGGTGCGGGCGCTCGACCAGCAGCGACGACAGCTGACCCGTGCCGTGGCCCAGCAGGCGCGCAGGCTCGGTCTGGATGCCGGGCGGCGGGTGACCGACCAGGTCACCGCCGACGTCGAGGAGACGCTGCGCTCGGCGATGGTCGACGAGGCCGCGGGGGCCGCCCTGCTCACCGGCGTGCTCACCGACACCTTCAGCTCCACGGGACTGGAACCCGTCGACCTGTCCCGGGTCGTCGCCGTGGCGGGCTCGGCGACGGCCCCGACGACGGCGCGGCCGGTCGCGGCGGCATCCGACGACGTCGAGGAGGCCGCTGAGCCCGACCCGGCGCACGAGCGCCTGGTCGCACAGGCCGCGGAGGCGCTGGCGAAGGCACAGGCCGACCTCGAGGCGGCGGGCGAGGCCGCCGAGCAGGCCCGCGCCCTGGCCGCGACGACCCGCGAGGAGCGGGAGTCGCTCGAGGCCGAGCGCGACGAGGCCAGGCGTGTCCTGCGCGAGGTCGAGAAGCGCCTCGCCACGGCGTCCGAGCAGGAGGAGGCCGCGACCCGCGCCCGCGAGCGGGCCGACGACCTCGAGGAGTCGGCCACCGAGGTCGCCGAGCGGTCGCAGCGCCGGCTCGACCGGCTGCGCCAGCACTGACCGGGGCTGCCGTCAGGCCGAGTGCTCGCGGCCGTAGACCTCGAGCTCGGTCGCCTTGGCGGACAACCAGACTCGCTGCCCGGCATCCAGACCGAGGTCGGCGACGGCGGCAGGGGTCACGTCGACCAGCGCCGACGGCTGCCCCACCAGGTCGAGCCGCACCCGGTCGGTGAGCAGGGTGAGCCCGGCGATCGTGGCCGGCCAGGTGTTGCGCACGCTCGGTGCGTCGGGCTGCTGCGTCGCTCACCACGACGGATGACGGCCGCAGGGCCACGAGCACCTGCCCCGCGCTCGTCGTGGTCGGGCACGACGAACGACCCACCACCGTCGAGGGCGACGTGCGCGCCGTCGGCGGTGCCGGCGATACAGGTTGAGGCCGACCAGCCGGGCGACGTAGTCCGTGGCCGGGCGCCGCGCGACCTCGGCCGGCGTGCCCTCCTGCACCACGCGCCCGTCCTCGAGCACGAGCAGCCGGTCGGCGAGCACGAGCGCCTCGAGCGGGTCGTGCGTGACGAGCAGGCACGGGCCGGCGAAGTCGGCGAGGTGGCGCGCAGCTCGGTCTGCACGTCGAGGCGGGTGCGCGCGTCGAGCGCCGACAGCGGCTCGTCGAGCAGCAGCAGCGCGCGGCTCGCCGGCGAGCGCCCGGGCCAGCGCGACCCGCTGCGCCTGACCGCCGGACAGCGTCGGCAGGTCGGCGCGGTGCCAGGTCGCCGAGCCGAGCCGCTCCAGCCAGGGGTCGGCGGCCGCGCGGGCCGCCGCGCGACGCAGCCCGCGCGGCGCGCGGCGCGAACGCCACGTTGTCGCGCACGCTCAGGTGCGGGAACAGCCGGTAGTCCTGGAACACGAAACCGACCGGGCGCTCGCCGGCTCGACGAAGGCACCGGTGTCCGCGTCGTCGAGCGACCTCGCGCCGAGCCGGACGATCCGGCCGGCCGACACGGGCGTCAGGCCGGCGAGCGCCCGCAGCAGGGTGCGTCTTCCCGGCGCCGTTGGGTCCGAGCACGGCGAGCACCTCGCCGGGCGCGGCCGTGAGCGCGGCCCGAAGGGTGAACCCGCCGCGGGTCACGCCGGCGTCGACGACCAGTCCGTCGGTGCTCGCCAGGGTCGCGCGGTCCGGTGCGGTCGTCGCGCTCACCCGAGCGCACCGCCGCGCAGCCAGCGGTCGCGCAGTGTCACCAGCACCACGACCGACACGAGCAGCAGCACGAGGCTGAGCAGCGATGGCGGCGTCGGGGTCGGTCTCCAGGGCGTAGTACACGGCGATCGGCATCGTCTGGGTGCGGCCCGGGAAGCTGCCCGCGAAGGTGATCGTCGCGCCGAACTCGCCGAGGGCGCGGGCCCAGCAGAGCACCGCGCCGGCGACCAGCGACGGTGCGACCAGCGGCAGCGTCACCCGCCGGAACACGACCATCCTCGGTGCGCCCAGGGTGGCTGCGGCCTCCTCGAAGCCACGGTCGGCCGAGCGCAGCGCGCCCTCGACCGTGATGACGAGGAACGGCATCGCCACGAACGTCTCGGCCATGACCACCGCGGTGGGGCGTGAACGGGATGGTGATGCCGAACCACTGGTCGAGGTACTGGCCCGACGAACCCGTTGCGCCCGAAGGCGAGCAGCAGCGCGACACCGCCGACCACGGGCGGCAGCACGAGCGGCAGGGTCACCAGGGCGCGCACCAGCCGCAGCCCGGGGAACTCGGTGCGGGCCAGCAGCCAGGCCAGCGGCACGCCGACCACGAGCGAGATGGCCGTGGCCACGGTCGAGGTCCACAGCGAGAGCTTGAGCGCCTCCGCCGCCTGCGAGCCGTGCAGGATCGACCAGGCATCGGCCCCACGGCGCCCGGAGCACCAGCCCGGCCAACGGGAGACGAGGAACCCGATCGCGACCACCGCGGGCACCAGCAGGGCGGCCGGGGCCGACCGCCCCGCTCCCCCACCGGTGGCCCGGCGCTCCCGCTCGCGCCGGCTCAGCGTCGAGGACGACGAGGGCCGGCGCGGCACGCGGTCGACCGGCGGGGCGGTCACGGCTGCTGGAACCCTGCCGCCGTCAGCACGGTCGCACCCGCCGGCGAGAGCACGTAGTCGACGAACGCCGCGGCCGTCGCGGCGTTGGCGCTCTTGGTCAGTGCCGCGATCGGGTAGCTCGTCGAGGCGTTGACGTCAGCGGGGATCTCGACCCCCACGACCTTGTCGCCGGCGGCCTGCACGTCGGTCACGTAGACCACACCCGCGTCGACCTCGCCGAGCTGCACCTTGCTGAGCACCGACTTCACGTCGGGCTCGAGGGTCACCGGCTTGACGGTGACCTGTGCGTTGGTGAAGACCTTCTCCGCCGCGGCACCGCACGGCACCTGGGGCTGGCAGAGCGCGGTCTTCACGGCGGACGACGCCAGCGAGTCGACGCCGGTCACCTTGCCCGGGTTCGACGGCGGCACCGCGATCTCCATGATGTTCTCGGCGAAGACCGTCGGGTCGGCGGCGGCGCCGGCGGCCACGACCGTGTCCATGTTCTTGGTGCTCGCCGACGCGAAGACGTCGGCGGGGGCACCCGAGGTGATCTGGGTGGCCAGCGCCGAGCTGCCCGCGAAGCCGAAGGTCACCTTCACGCCGGGGTGGGCCGCCTCGAACTGCCGCCCGAGCGTCGTGAACGACTCGGTGAGCGAGGCGGCGGCCAGCACGGTGATGTCTCCCGAGACCGACGGCGACGCGGCGGTCGAGGCGGTCGCGCCGCCCCCGGTGCCCGAGCCGGAGTCGTCGGACCCGCAGCCGCCCAGGCCGAGGCCGACCAGAGCGGCAACCGTGATGGTGGCGATGCGACGCATGAGGCTCCTTCGGGGCTGGGGTCGTGGGCGGTGGTGGGCTGTGGTGGCCTGTAGCGGTGGCGGTCGGTCAGCGCAGCCGGGGGATCTCGACCGAGACGTTGGTCGCCTTGACGGCAGCGACGGCCAGCACCCCCGGCTCGAGGCCGAGCTCGTCGACGGCCTCCCGGCTCAGCAGCGAGACGAACCGGTGCGGCCCCGCCTGGATCTCGACCTGTGCCATCACGGTGTCCGTGACCACCCGGGTCACCAGGCCGGTGAACCGGTTGCGGACCGACGCCGCGGCCACGTCACCCGTCTCCAGGTGTGCCGCGTCGTGCGCGAGCTCCTCGGCGAAGCTCGCCAGCACCGCGCCGTCGACCGCCTGCCTCCCTGCGGCATCGGTCGTCGTCGCGATCCGTCCACCCTCGGCCCATCGGCGCAGGGTGTCGGCACTGACCCCCAGGAGGTCAGCGGCTTCCTTGATCCGGAACTCGGCCACACGTGGACTGTAACCGTAGATGCGGCGCAACGACAGCAGATCCGCTGCACCTGCCGCTGGGTTACCCGGATTCAGCCGCGCCCGCCATGCGCACGGCGTGTCGGCCACCGGAGCGGGGTCGGCTCGGTTCGGCGCGAGGGACCGGGTGCGGGCGAGCGTCCTCCTCGACGGGAGGCAGTCCGATCCACAGCCCGTGGTCACCGCCGAGGTGGGCCGCGACGAACTGGTCGAACGGCACCGGCTCGCCGATGAGGTAGCCCTGGGCGTAGTCGACCCCGAGCTCGCGCACCACGCTCAGGGCACCCTCGTCGGTGACGAACTCGGCCACGGTGCGCTTGCCGAGGGCACGGGCGATGCCGATGACCGACCGCAGGATGGCGCGGTCGACCGCCGAGTCGTGCGCCCCCTTCACGAACTCGCCGTCGATCTTGATCGTGTCGAAGCTGAGGTGCTTGAGGTAGTAGAACGACCCGTAGCCGGCGCCGAAGTCATCGAGGGAGAACTCGACACCCAGCGCCCGCAGCGGCTCCGCGAACCGACGGGCGGCGTCGACGTCGGCGACGGCGGCGGTCTCGGTGACCTCGACGGTGAGCCGATGGGGGTCGACGCCGTACTCGTGCAGCGCGTGCTCGATGGTGAGGGCGATGGCCGGGTCGCCGATCGAGTACGCCGACAGGTTCACGGACAGGCGCATCGCCGGGTCGACCTCGAGCAGCCGGCCGAGCAGGGCGATGCCGTGCTGCACCACCCACGAGTCGACCGCCGGTGCCAGCCCGGCGCGCTCCGCGACCCCGATGAACGCCCCGGGCGACACCGGGACGTCCCGGTCGACCAGCCGGATCAGCGCCTCGGCGCTGGTGACCCGGCCGGTGTCGAGGTGCAGCAACGGCTGCAGGTAGAGCTCGAACTCGTCGTTCTCCAGCGCGGCCTCGATGCGGGCCTTCCACTCCATCCGGGCCCCGGAGCGCGGCTGCACCGAGGTGCTGTCGTCGAGCACGGTGAACCGGTCGCGGCCGGCATCCTTGGCGTCGTACATCAGCATGTCGGCGAGGGCGAGCACGTCCTCGGCACGCTCGTGCGCCCCTGCGAAGGTGACCACGCCGATGCTCGCCGTGACCCGTCGGTTGACGCCCTCGAGCGTGCGGCTGTTGTCGCGCACCGCCTCGACCACCACGCCTGCCACCCGCTCGGCACCCTCGCGGTCGGCGGCGGGCAGCAGGATGGCGAACTCGTCGCCGCCGAGCCGGGCCACGAGGTCGGTCTCGCGCAGTGCCCCACGCAGGACGACCGCCGTCGACACGATGAGCTCGTCGCCGGCGTCGTGCCCGCGGGTGTCGTTGACCTCCTTGAAGTGGTCGAGGTCGAGCAGCAGCAGGGCGCCGCGGGGGCCGGAGCGGGCGCACAGGTCGAGGTGCTCGGCGAGCGCGGCGTCGAACCGCCGGCGGTTGGGCAGGCCGGTGAGCACGTCGTGGTCGGCGAGGTGCGCGAGCCGCTGCTCGTAGCGCCGCCGCTCGGACAGGTCGACGACGTTGACCAGGATGACCTCGTCCGCGCCGTCCTGGGCCGAGACGACGCGGCTGGTCAGTGCGACGTGCACCTCGTCGAGGCCCGGGCCGGGCACGGTCCACTCCCCCACGACCCTCGACCCGGGGATCAGCACCGCGCGGTGCAGGTGCTCGGCGATCTCGTCGCGGTTGTCGGGGGCCAGGTCGTCGAAGCTGCGGCCCACGAGGGACTCGACGGTCTGGCCGGTGATGGCGGCGAGCGAGGAGTTGACCTGCAGGATGCGGCCGCGCATGTCGAGCACCGCCACACCGTGCGGCGCGTCGGCGATGAGCCGCTCGGTGCGGGCGTGTGCGGCCTCGACGTCATCCAGCCGGCGGTTCTCGTCGGTGACGTCGCGCAGCACGAGCAGGGCCCGGTCGGGCAGTCCCGTGATGCTGTCGTGCAGCGGCACGGCATCGACCGAGACCAGGCGGGGAAGCCCGGTGACGAGGTCGTCGGCCTCGACGACGAGGCCACGCACGGTCTCGCCGTCGAGGGCGCGCAGCGAGGGCCGCTCCCGCTGGGGCAGCACCCGGCCGTCGCGGCGGCCGCGCGGTGGGGAGGCGAGCGAGGTGAGCTCGCCGTCGCCGTCCGGGGAGGGCGCGAGCCAGCGACGGGCGGCGTCGTTGTGCAGCAGCACCTTGCTGTCGCGGTCCATGACGATGAGGGCGTCGGGGATGGTCTCGGTGATCACCCGCAGGTCCTCGGCCTGGCGACGGGAGGTCAACCCGGCCGCGGCCGCCTCGCTGACCAGCCGGTCGCGCTCCCACTGCACGGTCGACAGCACGAGGCTCAGCAGGGTGGCCAGCATCATGAAGGCCTGCAGGGTCAGGGCCTGGCCGGCGACGTCGCTGACGTCGCCGAACGGGCTTCCCGAGGTGACGACCACCAGCGCGAGCGTGACCACGGCCGTCGTCGCCCCCTGCAGCGCGGCGAGGGGCACCGGCAGCCGCAGCCCGCCCCAGACCAGAACGGCGAGGGGAAGGAACGACAGCGAGATCGTGCGCCCCGGCCCGAAGACGAGCCAGAGCACGGCGAGCGAGACGAGCAGCACGGGCACGGCCTCGATGAGGTGCCGGCGGTCCACGATCTCGCTCTGCCCGCGCATCGCCAGCCCGGTGCCGGCGATGATGATGATGGCGGCACCGTTGCGCAGCACCCAGCCCAGGGCGGTCTGGCCCGTGACCGGGGTCTCGCCGACGGCGAGACCGGCCATGCCGATGACGCCGCTGACGCTGGTGGCGACGGCGGCCGCCAGGGCGAACCGGCCGACGTCGCCGAGCCGGCGCATCGGGGCGGCTCCGCCGCCGTGCCACTCGACCGGCTCGGCGGACGAGCGCGCGGTGAGCCAGGAGTAGCCGAAGGCGGTGCCGACCGAGTTCACGACGTTGGCGACGCCGAGGACGGCGGCGGCGTCCCACGCGATGCCGGTGAGCCCCAGGCCGACGGTCGCCAGCACCCAGATCGCGCTCCCGACGACCAGGAGCTCGCGCCGGCGTGGCGTGACGAGCGCCCACAGGGTGCCGACCCCCGCGGCGGGCCAGAACAGGGCGAGGTTGGTCTCGGGCAGCACGATGAGGCGGCCGATCAGGATCGCCAGGGCGTACGCGAGCGCGTACGCCACCGTTCTGCGAAGCACGGGTGCCGCCTCTCGGTCGCCGGGCCGGGGCCCCTGCGCGCACCAGTATGGACGCCGGAGGGTGCGCGCGTCGGTTGAAACGGGCTCGCGGCATACTGCGGAAATGGACTTCACGACCGAGCTGCTGGCGACCGGGGGCACCACCACGGGGTTCGAGGTGCCCGACGACGTGGTCGAGCGGCTCGGCGGCGGCCGCCGCCCCAAGGTGGTGGTCACCGTCGAGGGGCACACCTGGCGCACCAGCATCGCCTCGATGGGCGGGCGGTTCCTGCTCGGCGCCAGCGCGGCGGTGCGCGAAGCCGCGGGCATCGCCAGCGGACAGACCTACACGGTGCACGTCGAGCTCGACAGCGCCCCACGAACCGTCGACGTGCCCGACGACCTCGCGGCCGCCCTCGCCGCCTCACCCGCGGCGACCAGCGCCTGGGCCGGGCTCACCTACAGCCAGCAGCGCCAGCACGCCGAGGCCGTGCTCGCGGCCAAGAAGCCCGAGACCCGCGAGCGCCGGGTGAGCACCATCGTCGGCAGCCTCGCCGGGGCCGGATGACGACCGTCGAGGCCGTGCGCGGCGACATCACGACCCAGCACGTCGACGCGATCGTCAACGCCGCCAACTCCTCCCTGCTCGGCGGTGGGGGCGTCGACGGCGCGATCCACGCCGCGGCGGGGCCCGCGCTCCTCGAGGAGTGCCGCGCGCTGCGCCGCACGACCCACCCGGGCGGCCTCGACGTCGGGGACGCCGTCGCGACCGGGGCGGGCGACCTGCCCTGTCGCTGGGTCGTGCACACGGTCGGCCCGAACCGGCACCGGGGCCAGAGCGATCCGGCCCTGCTCGCGTCGTGCTTCGCCCGCAGCCTCGAGGTGGCCCGCGGCCTGGGGGCGCGCAGCATCGCCTTCCCGGCGGTCAGCGCGGGTGTCTACGGCTGGGACGCGGCCGAGGTCGCCGACGTCGCCGTGCGCACGGTCCGCGCCGAGTGCGACGCGCACGACGGGGTCGACCTCGTGCGGTTCGTGCTCTTCGGTGACCGGGTGCTCGGGGCCTTCGCGGCGGCGCTGGCGGCCGACCCGGGCTGAACCGCGTCGGCGCCCCGGACCACTCTGGTCACGGGGCGCCGACGGTGCGGTGCGGGGTGGCTCAGAAGCGGCCGTAGCCGCTGACGCCGGAGAAGATCGCCCGCTCGGAGGTGGACTTCCCCGAGCGCGGTGAGTCGATCATCATGCCGTGGCCGGTGTAGATGCCGACGTGGTAGGCCGGGGAGCCGAAGAACACCAGGTCACCGGGCTGCGGGTCGCTGACCGGGGTCGCGGCGTTCTGCTGCGCCGAGGCCGTGCGCGGGATGGAGATGCCGGCCTTGCCGAAGACGTACTGGGTGAACCCCGAGCAGTCGAAGCCCGACGGGCTCGACCCGCCGTAGACGTAGGGGATGCCGAGCAGCGTGCGAGCGATGTTGACGACCTCGCTCGAGGACTGCACGGGGTTGGTGTAGCGCGTGGTGCTGCGGCTGGCCGGGGTGGTGGTGCTGGTGCGGCTCTGCAGCGCCTGCACCACCGGGTCGGCCACGGGCTTCGGCTTGGGCTTGGGCTTCGGCTTGGCCACCGCCTTGACGCCGACGACGCCGACCTCCTCGTGGGCGACCGGGGAGGCCACCTCGGGAGCGACGACGGCCGGGGCGAGCAAGGCCGGGGAGGCAGTACCCGCGGCCCTGGGGGCGGACGCCGCAGCGCTGCTCGTCGTGGACGAGGAGCTCTGCGTGGCGTTGGCCTGCGCGGGGAGGGCGAATGCGGCGACCAGGCCACCGGAGGCGGCCAGGACGGCGGACGCCTTGACACTGGTCTCGCCGGCGCTCTTGAGGATCGTCGAGAACTCGGAAACGGGGTTGTACCGGGCGGCGTTGCGATGCCGCCCGGATCGGATGTCGTCGACCACGGGAAACCTCTCAGTGCCTACGGGGTGAGCTGTCGGGTTCGGGCTGAGGTTGCCCGGCCGTCGTCGGTCGTGAGACCGGTGACGACTTCACCCCAAGGAGCCCGTGTGGTGCTGGGCCCCGCGAGTGGTTCCCCCGCTCCTGCCAGGCGGTGGTGCGCGTCGACCTCTGCGGTGGTGGCAGGACTCGGCGTCCACCATGAGGACCCGCCCGGAAAGGCGAGCCCGACGAACCTAACACGGCATCCTGGGATAGTCACAATTAGGTCACGGTGATGTGCCGAGGACCGCCCACCAGTCGGTGAGCGGTCCTCGAGGGTGCTGTTCGCGGGGGCCCCGGTCAGTAGTTGGCCGTCACGTGCACGTGGTCCATGTGGTTCGCCGTCGGCGAGCCGCGGTCCTCCATCGGCTCCCAGGAGCCGCCCGGCTCCCAGTAGCGCTGGCGCCAGATGACGTACTTCACGTTGAGCTCGCCGGCGTGGGCCTGCACGAACGCGGCGACGGCATCGCCCTGCGACTGGCCGGAGATCATCAGGTCGACGGCCTGGCCCGTGCTGTGCTCGCCGGCGTTGGCGCGGAAGCCGCCGATGGTGCCGAGGTGGAAGACCGAGTCGACGGCGCTGCAGACCCGTGCGGCGTTGGGGATGAGGCCGAGGCTGCCGCAGCGCCCGGAGATGCCCGTGCTGTAGGAGCCGGTGGGCGCGGCGGCGGCTCCGGGGGCCGTGGTGGCCTTCGCGGCCGGCTTGGGCTTGGGCTTGGGCTTGGCCACGGCCTTGACGCCGGCGACGCCGACGGCCTCGGGGGCCAGCGGGGCGGCATCCACGGGGGCGGAGACGGCCGGGGCGCTCGCGAGCCTGGCGCGGGCGGCCGAGCGGGAGGCCGTGAGGTCGTCGGTGCGCGGGGCCGAGGCGCTGGCGGCCGGCACGGCGAGGGCCAGCGCGGTGGGGCTGGCGTCGACGGGGAGGGCCAGCGCGACGACGGCTCCGCCCAGGACGCCGACGGCGGCGACGGACTTCAGGGCCCAGGTCGCGCCGAGGCGCGAGAAGCCGTCGGGGAGACGACGCACAGCGCCGGGTGAACGGCGTCGACCGGGGGTGCGGTGACGGGACACGAGGAGGTGGAGCCTTCCGGGGCGGGTACGGATCCCAGCCACCGTAGCCGGGATCGCGCGTCGAAGTCACATTCGGGTAACGGGCATTTTCCCGCGTGTCGTCCTGCCGTTCACCTGTCTCAGGCGCCTGACCAGCACGGATGCCGGATCGTCGACCGCTCGGCGCATCCTGCGGGATGAGACGTGGGTCACCGTGGTCGTGCCGCCACCACCGTCGCGGGCACGCGGTCGGATGCCGGCGGGAGCCTTGGTGGCCGGGTGCTCAGGTGGCCTGGACGAAGACGTGCGACGCGATGTCGTCGGGCAGCGAGACCCCGGAGGACTCCTCGGCTCCGTCGCGGAACGCGATCACCCGGGCACCGTCGCGGCGCACGCGGGCCGGCTGGCCCGGCATCAGGCCGGCGGCGGTCAGCAGGCCCAGGGCGTCGGAGTCGACCTGCACGGGCTCGCCGATGCGGCGGACGACGACCGTGGTCGGCTCCTTGACGGCGATGACGTCGAGCGAGGTGAGGCCGAAGCGGAAGTCGGCGAGCTCGGTCAGGTCACCGAGCTCGTCGAGACCGGGGATCGGGTTGCCGTAGGGCGACTCGGCGTGGTCGGGCAGCATCGCGAGGATCTTGCGCTCGACCCGCTCGGACATCACGTGCTCCCAGCGGCAGGCCTCGTCGTGCACGTACTCCCACTCGAGCCCGATGACGTCGCGCAGCAGCCGCTCGGCGATGCGGTGCTTGCGCATCACGCGAGTGGCGAGCAGCCGGCCGTGCTCGCTGAGCTCGAGGTGGCGGTCGCCGGCGACGTGGAGCAGGCCGTCGCGCTCCATCCGGGCGACGGTCTGCGAGACGGTGGGGCCGGAGTGCCCGAGGCGCTCGGCGATGCGGGCGCGCAGGGGTGTGATGCCCTCCTCCTCGAGCTCGAAGACTGTTCTGAGGTACATCTCCGTGGTGTCGATGAGGTCCGTCACACGGGCAAGCGTACGTTCACCCGGCACGCGCGTGGGTTGCCGACCACCCCGCGACCGGTCAGGGCGGGTCGGCGCGGGTGGTGACGAGCCGCCGCGGGTCGTACTCGGGCAGCCACCGGGCGAGCCATGCACCCCCCGCCAGGGTGAGCAGGCCCACCGCCACGCTGGCCACCCCGATGGTGGCGACGGCGGCGACGGCCGCGACGACGATCGACGCCCCGTTGTGCCCGACGAGCGAGAACAGCCGCCAGACGCCGAGGAAGGGCGCACGTCCGACGGAGGGCGCGGCATCCGCACCGAGGGTCATGACGATGCCCGAGCCGAGGCCGTTGCCGACCCCCATCAGCAGGGCGAGGGCGCCGACGCCGGCCAGCGTGGTGGTGAACGGCAGGGCGACCAGCCCCAGCCCGAGCAGCACGGTGACGGGCACGGCGACCCAGACCCGGCCGTGCCGGTCCATGACGGTTCCGGCGGGGTAGAAGAGCACCACCTCGACCAGGGCCGCGGCGGCGAACACGAGCGAGGTCTGCGCGGCCGTGAGCCCGACGTGCTCGGCCCACAGGGGCACGACGACGACCCGTGACGACCGGGCCAGCCCGATGGCCAGCACCCCCAGGCCCACGGTGAGCAGCACGCGACGGTTCTGCCGCACCACCCGGCGGACCGGGACGCGCTCGCGCTCGGTGGTCAGCTCGTCGTGGTGGGCGCCGAGGTCGGGGGTGAGCAGCGCGAGCAGCGCCGCGAGCAGGCCGGCGACGACGGCCACCGCGAAGGCGGCCTGCGGTCCCCAGTGGGCCACGACCGGTGCGCCGATGAGCGGACCGACGAACAGGCCGATGCGGGTGACCCCGCCCAGCGTCGACATGGCCCGCGCGCGCAGGTGCACCGGGGCGGCCGCGGTGAGGTAGCTCTGCCGGGCGAGGAGGAAGACGGCGCCGGTCGGTCCCATGAGCAGCACGGCCACCCCCAGCACCCACAGGGTGGGGGCCACGAGGGCCAGGGCGCACGCGACGGCGTCGAGCGCGCCGGCGGCCACCAGGGCCCGACGCTCGCCGATCCGCTCGACGAGCACGCCGGCCGGGATGGCGGCCGCGAACTCGGAGAGCGTCGTGATGCCGACGAACAGGGCGGCGAGACCGACCGAGGCGCCCAGGCCTCGCGCGCTGAGGGCCACGACGGGCAGCACCGCGCCGGCGCCGATCGACCAGATCGCCGACGGCCCGAAGGCGGGCAGGGCGATGCTGCGCAGCGAGAACTCCTCCGCCCCCGGTGTGCCCACGCCCACCTCCTCCTCGTCGTCCCAACTTTCCCGCCCGATCCCGGAACCTTCACCTCAGCACCGGAACCGTTGTGGTGCGAACCTGAAGGTTCCGGTGTCGAGCTGCCCGGCACCCGTCGTCCGGGACCGTCGGCCCGGCTTTATCTTGACGTCAAGATAACCCGTCGCGGGCTCGCGTGGGTAGGTTGGCGCCGTGCAGCTCACGATCGCGCACCGCTACTGCGGCCCACCGGAGTCCGGCAACGGCGGCTGGGTCAGCGGGGCCCTCGCCGGCCACGTGACGACCGGCCCGGAGCTCCCCGCCGTGACCGTACGGCTGGCGGCGCCCCCTCCCCTCGGCCGCCCGCTCGACCTGGTGTCAGTTCCCGCGTCCGGCGACGGCAGCGCCACCGTGCGCCTCCTCGACGGGGACCACCTCGTCGCCACCGCCGTCGCCGCCCCCGAGCTCTCGGATGACGTGCCACCGCCGGTCGCGCTTGACGCGGCAAGGCTCGCGGAGACCCGCTACGAGGGCCTGGTCGACCACCCGTTCCCCGACTGCTTCGCGTGCGGCACCCACCGCGACCCCGCCGATGCCCTCTGCCTCCGCCCCGGGCCGCTCGACGACGGCACCGGCCGGTACGCCGCGACCTGGACCCCGCGGGAGGCGGACCCGCCCCTCGTGTGGGCGGCGCTCGACTGCCCCGGCGGCTGGTCGGCCGGCATCGCCGGGCGACCGATGGTGCTCGGCACGATGACGACCAGGGTCCTGGCCCTGCCCGTGGTGGGCGAGGAGCACGTCATCCTCGCGTGGCAGCGTGGAGCCGAGGGCCGCAAGCACCACTCCGGCTCGGCCCTGTTCTCGCCCGGCGGCGAGCTGCTGGCGCGCGCCGAGGCCACCTGGATCGCCGTCGACCCCACCACCTTCCGACCCACCAGCCCACCGCGATCCCAGGACCGACCATGACCTCCACCACCGAATCCCTCGACTCCCCCGACTCGGCAACGAACCCCACCCCCGCCGAACGAACGGCCGTCGTCACCGGCGCGAGCAGCGGCATCGGCGCCGCGACGGCACGCCTGCTGGCGGAGCAGGGCTTCCGCGTCGTGTGCGCTGCCCGGCGGGTCGAGCGGGTCGAGGCCCTCGCCTCGGAGATCGGCGGGTTGGCCGTGGCGTGCGACGTCACGAGCGACGACGACGTCGCCCGGCTGGCCCGGGCCGCCGGTGACCGCGTGCACGTGCTCGTCAACAACGCCGGCGGGGCCCTGGGTCTCGAGCCGGTCTCGCAGGGCGACGTCGAGCTGTGGCAGCAGATGTACGCGACCAACGTGCTCGGCACGCTGCGGGTCACCAAGGCCCTGCTGCCGGCGCTCGTCGCGGCCGACGGCGAGGGCGTCGTCGTCAACGTCGGCTCGATCGCGGGCTTCCTCGCCTACGAGGGCGGCGGCGGCTACACGGTGGCCAAGCACGGTGTGCACGTGATGACCGAGACTCTTCGCCTCGAGCTGGTCGACCAGCCGGTGCGCATCACGCTGGTCGCGCCGGGGATGGTGCACACCGAGGAGTTCTCGCTGACCCGCTTCGGCGGCGACCAGGCGCGCGCGGATGCCGTGTACACCGGGGTGCCGAACCCCCTCGTCGCCGACGACGTCGCCGACGCCATCGTCTGGATGGCGACCCGCCCGGCCCACGTCAACATCGACCTGCTGGTCGTCAAGCCGCGCGCCCAGGCCGCCCCGCACAAGGTCCACCGGGAGACGTGACCAGTCCGCCCGGCATCCGCAGCCATCGACTTCGTGCGATGTACACACCGTTCTGACCACCGCAGACGCGCAAGAACCGCGTGCAAGTCGCACGAGTCGGCGGGATGAAGGGAGGCCCTCAGGGCTGGCGGCGGTGGACCTCCCACGAGGCGGGGTCGCCGAGGTCGCCCTCGTCGACCCGGGTGAACACGAGCCGGTCGTGCAGGCGGTTGCGCCGACCCGCCCAGAACTCGACCTCGTCGGGAACGATCCGAAAGCCGCCCCAGAAGTCGGGCACCGGCACGTCGTCTTCGCTACCGCGGTCGGGGAAGGCCGCCGCCCGCGCGGCGTACTGCGCCTCGAGCTCGGCCCGCGAGCCGATCGGCTCGGACTGCCGCGACGCCCAGGCCGAGATCCGCGAGGCCCACGGCCGCGAGTCGAAGTACTCCTCGACCTCCTCGGGGTCCAGCTGCACCGCGGTGCCGCGGAACCGGATCGCACGGTACATCGCCGGCCAGGTCAGGGCCGCCGCCGCCGCGGACCTGCGGGTGAGCTCGCGCCCCTTGGTCGAGGTCAGCGCCGTGACGAACCCGGGGCCCCGCTCGTCGAGGAAGCGCATGAGCACGGTGCGCACGTTCGGCCGCCCGTCGCCGTCGACGGTCGCCACCGACATGGCCAGGGGCTCGAAGACGTCGGGGTTCACCTCCGCGCGGGCCACGGCCTCGTCGACCCAGGCCCGCGCCTGTGCGTAGGGGGTTCCGAGGAGCGCGGACTCGGTGAGGCCGTCACCGTCGTAGTCGACCCTCGGGGAGCCGAGGGCGGCCCGACGGATGGCGTCGCCGGCCGCGCCCGCCCTCGTGCCCGATCGTAGGTCGCGTGCCGGCGCCACATCCGGCCGGCCGCTTCACACCAGAACCTTCACCTTCGCGCCACTTCCGTTCCGGTGCGAAGGTGAAGGTTCCCTCATCGGGCGGGAAAGTCCGGTCGAAGGTCACGGCGTGGGGTGGCGGGCGTCGTAGCGCAGGAAGCCCGGCTGGCGCAGCGAGAGCAGCCCGATGGCCACGAGGCACGCGATGCCGCCGACGACCGCCGTCCACCCCTCGCCGATCCGCTCGGCCACCGCACCCCCGAGCAGCTCACCGACCCTCGGGCCACCCGCCACGACGACGATGAACACGCCCTGCAACCGACCACGCATCCGGTCGGGCGCCGCGGACTGCAGGATCGTGGTGCGGAAGACGGCGCTCACGGCATCCGACGCCCCGGCGAACGCCATCGCGAGCAGCGCGCCCCACAGGGCCTGGGTCGGCGTGAGCCACCCTCCGGCCCCGAGCAGGCAGACCCCCAGGCCGACGATGCCGATCGCCCAGCCGCACACGCTCACCATGATCGCCAGGCCCTGGCGTCGCACCGCGCCGAGCCGCCCGGACGTCAGGGTCGCCAGCACCGCGCCGACCGCCGCCGCGGCGTAGAGGTAGCCCACGGTGCGCGCGCCGCCCCCGAGGATCACCGCCCCGGCCGCGGGGAAGAGCACCCGCGGCTGGGCCAGCAGCATCGCCGCGATGTCGGCGATGAACGTCATCCGCACGTTGGGGGCGGTGCGCAGGAAGCGGAAGCCGTCGAGCACCGAGGCCAGCCCGGCGCGGGTGGCCTCACCGGCCAGGTGCGCCTCGGGCGGCAGGGGCTGCAGCCGCCAGAGCCCCCACAGCGCGGCCATCGTCACGAGCGCGTCGGCGGTGTAGGCCCAGGCGAAGCCGCCCAGGTCGACGAGCAGCCCGGCCATCAGCGGCCCGACCATCATCGCCGTCGACATCGCGAACACCCCGAGGGCGTTGGCGGCCGGGAGCTGCTCGCGCGGCAGGATCCGCGGGTAGATGCTCTGGCGCGCGGGTGAGCTCACCCCGAAGGCGCCGTTCCACACGGCCACGAGCAGGTAGAGCACCCACACGTTCTCGTTGCCGAGCCACGCCTGCAGCGCGCAGGCGATCGACGTCGCCCACGCCACGAGGTTGGCCACGAGCGCCACGAGCCGCCGGTCGTGGTGGTCGGACAGGGAGCCGCCGTACAGACCGAAGGCCACGAGCGGCACCAGCGCGAACAACCCGACGAGCCCGACGGATGCCGTCGAGCCGGTGATCGAGTAGACCTGCAGCCCGATGGCGACCACGGCCATCTGCGACCCGACGTTCGAGAGCGTGAAGCCGGCGTACAGGCGCCGGTACGCCGGGTTGACCCGCAGCGGGGTGAGGTCCGGCAGGTGTTCGCGCAGCACCCGGCGATTCTGCACGAGGGTCCCGGCCGGTCGGCACGGCGGCCGGCGGGGCTAGGGTCCGTGCATGGACAAACCGGCGCAGATCGCGCTCCTCATCGACGCCGACAACGCGACGGCCTCGCGGATCGACGTCATCCTCGGAGAGCTGTCGCGGCTCGGCGAGACCAACGTGCGTCGCGCCTACGGCAACTGGACCAAGACCGGCCTGAAGTCGTGGCAGGAGGTGTTGCACGAGAACGCGATCCGCCCGGTGCAGCAGTTCGACCCGAGCAAGGGCAAGAACGCCAGCGACATCGCCCTGGCCGTCGACGCCGTCGAGATCCTGCACACCCAGCGCCCCGACGCCTTCGCGCTGGTGTCGTCCGACGCCGACTTCACCCCGCTCGTCATGCACCTGCGCGAGCACGGCGCCCACGTCTACGGCTTCGGCGACGCGAAGACGCCGGCGCCGTTCCAGAGCGCGTGCACCCGCTTCCTCGTGCTCAACCGGCTCTCCTCCCCGAGCGGCCAGGCCGACGCGGGGCCCGAGCCCACCACCGCGGATGCCGTGTCGTCACCCGCCGACGAGCCCGCCGCACCCGCGTCGGGCCGGCGTCGGGCCACCGCGAAGGCGACGAGCACGGCCACCGGGGCGAGCACCGCGGCAGGCGCGACGAAGGCGACGGCGAAGGACACGGCATCCGCGAAGAAGACGGCGGCCAAGGCGGCGACGACGGCATCGACGAAGGCGGCCGCGGCGGCCGACGCCCAGGCCGCGCAGTCCCAGACTCCGGCGCGAGCAACCCGTGCGCAGCTGCGCGGCGACCGCAAGCTCGTGGCGCTGCTGCGCCGCGCGGTCGAGGGCGCGGCCGACGACTCCGGCTGGGCGCGGGTGGGCACCGTCGGCAACCACATCTCGAACCAGTCCTCGTTCGACCCGCGCAACTACGGCTACGCGAAGCTGAGCCGGCTGCTCGAGGCGACCGACCTGTTCGACATCCGCGACAGCGGCGGCCAGGCGATGGCCGTGCGCGACCGCCGCGGCTCGGCGGGAGCGTCCACCAACGGGACCAGCGCTGGGAACCCGTGACGTCGGCGTGCACAATGGGGCCGCCCGACAAAGGCGACGAGCGACGATTGGGGACCCCATGACCACGGCACCGACCGGGACCGCACATCCCGAGAGCGACCCTGACTTCCGGCCCGGCCTGGAGGGCGTCGTCGCCTTCGAGTCAGAGATCGCCGAGCCCGACAAGGAGGGTGGCGCGCTGCGCTACCGGGGCGTCGACATCAACGACCTCGTCGGGCGGGTGTCGTTCGGCCAGGTCTGGGGGCTGCTGGTCGACGACGAGTTCGACCCGGGTCTTCCTCCCGCAGAACCGTTCCCGCTGCCGGTGCACACCGGCGACATCCGGGTCGACGTGCAGTCAGCCCTCGCGCAGCTGGCCCCGGTGTGGGGGTTCAAGCCGCTGCTCGACATCGACGACGACGAGGCCCGCGAGAACCTCGCCCGCGCCTCGGTCATGGCGATCTCGTTCATCGGCCAGGCCGCGCACGGGCAGAGCACGCCGATGGTGCCGCAGAGCGAGGTCGACAAGGGGCGCACCATCGCCGAGCGGTTCATGATCCGCTGGCGCGGCGAGCCCGACCCCAAGCACGTCGATGCCATCGACTCCTACTTCATCTCCGCGGCCGAGCACGGCATGAACGCCTCGACCTTCACGGCCCGGGTCATCGCCTCCACGGGCGCTGACGTCGCGGCCTGTCTCTCGGGCGCGATCGGCGCCCTCTCCGGTCCGCTGCACGGTGGCGCCCCGAGCCGCGCCCAGCACATGATCGAGGGTGTCGAGCAGATGGGCGACGCCCGCCGCTACGTCAAGGAGGTGCTCGACCGCAAGGAGCGCCTGATGGGCTTCGGCCACCGCGTGTACCGCGCCTACGACCCGCGCGCCACGGTGCTGCGCGACACCTGCAAGCGCCTGGGGACCCCGCGCTACGAGGTCGCCCTCGAGCTCGAGAAGGCTGCCATCGCCGAGCTCGCAGAGCGCTACCCCGAGCGCCGCATGGAGACCAACGTCGACTTCTGGGCCGCGGTGCTGCTCGACTTCGCCGAGGTGCCCGCCGACATGATGACCCCGCTGTTCGCCTCGGCGCGCACCGCCGGGTGGTCGGCGCACATCCTGGAGCAGAAGCGCACCGGCCGGCTGATCCGGCCCAGCGCCCGCTACATCGGCCACGGCCCGCGCCCGATCGAGGACGTCAAGGGCTTCCGCGCCCACTGACCCCCTCATCCGTGGGTGTCGGCGGAGTCGCCCGTCGACAGCGGTCGCCGACACCGCCGCACCGGCATAGGCTCGCCGCCAGACCGGCCCCCACACCGGATGCCGGCTGCCCCCCGGAGGTGCCCGTGCGCCACTCCCGTGTCGTCACACCGATCGCCGTCGTCACGACCGCGCTGGCCCTGGTCCTCGGCGCCTCCCCCCTGCCACGTGCCGGCGCGGCGCCCACGGTGCAGGTCACCACGGTCGTCAGCGGCCTCAGCTTCCCCTGGGACCTCACCTGGGTCGGCGACCTGCTGCTCTACGACCTACGGGCCGGCCAGGTGTGGAGCAAGCGCGGCACGGCCGCACCTCGGCGGGTCGCCATCTCGGGGTTCCCGTCGATCTTCGCGGAGGGTGAGGGAGGCCTGCTCGGCATGGTGGCCGACCCGGCCGCCAGCACCAACTCCCGCTTCTACACCTGCCAGGCCGTGCGCAACGCAGCCGGGGCCGCCCTCGACGTGCGGGTGCTGCGCTGGCGGCTGACGAGCGACACGACGGCGACGTCCGACGGCGCCCCGGTCGTCACCGGCATCCCGCTGAGCAGTGGACGGCACTCGGGGTGCCGGCTGCGGTTCGGCACCGACGGCTACCTGTACGTCGGCACGGGGGACGCGGCGATCGGCACCAACCCCCAGAACCTGCAGTCGCTCGGCGGCAAGGTGCTGCGGGTGCGGTGGGACGGCACGGTGCCGGCCGACAACCCGTACGTCGGGCTGGGCGGCAACGCGCGGTTCGTGTGGAACCACGGCCACCGCAACGTGCAGGGCCTGGCGCTGCGGCCGGGCACGAGCGAGCTGTGGACGGTGGAGCACGGCACCGACCGCGACGACGAGGTCAACCTCGTGGTGAAGGGCGCGAACTACGGCTGGGACCCGGTGCCCGGCTACGACGAGTCGCGACCGATGACCGACCTCACCAAGTTCCCGTCGGCGCTGCCGGCGATGTGGAGCTCGGGCTTCCCCACGGTCGCGACGAGCGGCGCGGCGTTCCTCACCGACCCGCGCTGGGGGGCCTGGCGCGGGATGCTCGCCGTGGCCGAGCTCAAGGGCGAGGGAGTCCGGCTGATGCGGATGAACCCCACGCCGTCGCCGAGCCGGGTGGTCGCGACCACTGCCATGCCGCAGGCCGAGGGGCTGGGCCGGATCCGCACGCTGGCGCAGGGTCCGGACGGTGCGCTGTGGCTCACGACGTCGAACGGGAGCGACGACCGGATCGTCCGGATCGCGCCGACGGCGAAGGTGGCCGTCCGCAGCCACGGTCAGCTCGTGCTCACCTCCGGCGTTGCGCTGGTGCGCACCGGCAGCGAGGTGACCACGTTCGTGCGCAGCACCGGCGACGAGGTGCACCTGCGGCGCAGCACGAACGACGGTGCGACCTGGGCGGGCTAGGTGTCAGCGGGCGTCACGTCGACGAACGCCCCCTCCGCGGCGTCCTCGAGCGCCGGACGGGTCGACCTCGTCACGCGCAGCGCCTCGGGCTCGGTCGTCCACTCGTGGTACCAGGGCGGCACCCGCCGGGGCTCGACCGACCTCGGCGGTCGCCTCGTCGCGCAGCATGCGGCCTCCCTGGGCAACGGCACGCTCGACGTCTTCGCGGTGCGACCGAGCGGCGAGGGCGTCCGCAAGCACTGGGACGGCACGCGGTGGAGCGGGTGGATGACGATCGGCGGCGCGTTCACGTCGGGCTTCTCGGCGTCGGCCGACCCGGCCCGCGGAGTGATCGTCGTGAGCGGGCGCGGCGGCAACGGCGCCACCTACGAGAAGGAGTTCACGGCCACCGGTCCCGTCACCGCGTGGACCCGTCGCGGCGACGGCCTGTCGTCCTGGTCCGACCGCGCGCTCGGTGACACCTGGCCCGGCCAGGCCCGGCTCGCCGTCGGCAGCGCCTCCGACCACGTGGCGATCGTGCAGCGGGGGTCGCTCGTCGTCCCCACCACCTCGGTGTGGACCTCGTCGGGCGACCTCGTCTCCCGCCCGGACGGCAGCTATCTCATGGTCGGGCGCGGGAACGACGGTGCCCTCTGGCTCACCGACGGCGGCCCCGGTTCGTTCCAGAGCCGCTCGCTCGGCGGCGTGGTGCGCTGACGTCGCCGACGCCCGGATGCCGGCTCACGACGGCCGGGCGCGGCGGCGCGGGAACACGTACGCCATCAGCGCGGTGGCCACGACGGCCGGGCCCAGCGACCAGCCGAGCGCGGGTCGAGCGAGCCTGCTGATCCACGTTGTGGACCTGACGTCCGGCATCCGGGCAGCATCGGTGAGGATGGGTGCGCCGACGCCCGACCGACCACGACCCCGGAGAGCCCCTCGTGAGCGACGCCCAGATCACCATCCCCGCCGACCTGCTGCCCGCCGACGGACGGTTCGGGTCCGGCCCCTCGAAGGTGCGCCCGGCCCAGGTCGAGGCCCTCACCGCGATCGGCCGCACCGTGCTCGGCACCTCGCACCGCCAGGCGCCGGTCAAGAACCTCGTCAAGGCGATCCGCTCCGGGCTCGGCACCTACTTCGACCTCCCAGAGGGCTACGAGGTCGTGCTCGGCAACGGGGGCGCCACCGCGTTCTGGGACGTCGCAGCCTTCGGGCTGGTGCGTGACCGCGCCCAGCACCTCACCTTCGGCGAGTTCTCCAGCAAGTTCGCGACCGTCACCAAGAACGCGCCCTTCCTCGGCGAGCCGACCGTCATCTCGAGCGAGCCCGGCAGCCGACCCGACGCACGCGCCGAGGCCGGCGTCGACGTCTACGCCTGGGCGCACAACGAGACGAGCACCGGCGTCATGGCCCCGGTCCAGCGGGTCGAGGGCGCGGATGACGACGCGCTCGTGCTCATCGACGCCACCTCCGGCGCGGGCGGGCTGCCCGTCGACGTCAGCCAGACCGACGTCTACTACTTCGCACCGCAGAAGTCCTTCGCCTCCGACGGCGGCCTGTGGCTGGCCCTGTTCTCCCCCGCCGCCCTGGCGCGGGTGGAGGAGATCACGGCCTCCGGCCGCTGGGTGCCCGACTTCTTCAGCCTCCCCACCGCGATCACCAACAGCCGCCTCGACCAGACCTACAACACCCCGGCGGTCGCCACGCTGGCGATGCTCGCGAACCAGGTCGAGTGGCTCAACGGGCAGGGCGGCCTGGACTGGGCGACCGCGCGCACCAAGGACTCCTCGGGCCGGCTCTACGACTGGGCCGAGGCCAGCGACTACGCCACCCCGTACGTCGCCGACCCGTCGAACCGCTCGCAGGTGGTCGCCACCATCGACTTCGACGACTCGATCGACGCCTCGGCCATCGCGAAGACGTTGCGCGCCAACGGTGTCGTCGACGTCGAGCCGTACCGCAAGCTGGGCCGCAACCAGCTGCGCGTGGCGTGCTTCCCCGCCGTCGAGCCCGACGACGTCAGCAAGCTGATCGGCTGCGTCGAGCACGTCGTCGACCGCCTCGCCTGACCTGCCCCCTCCCCCATCCCGCCTCGCTCCGTCGCCTGACCGTCCCGACATCCCGACTGATTGCGAATCACCCACCCTTCGGCCCCTGACCGGAGCTCGGAAAAGGTGCGTGATTCGCAATAAGTCGAGGGTGGGCAGTGGTCGACTCGCGAGCTGCCAGGACAGCCACGGGCCACCCCTCGCCGCGCGCCATCCGGCACCGCGTCTCGCCGGGTGGAGCGGCCGGCCGAGCCGTGGGGGGTCAGCGGGTGAGGGCGTAGACCAGCGCGACCGCGACGAGCAGGCCGAGCACACCCAGCGTCATCCGGCGCCGGAAGAGGGGCGTCACCGGGCCGGCTCCGGCACGGGGACGGGCACCGACGCCGGCTCGAGCACCGGGACGCTCGTGACCCGCACCCGCGGACGACGCTGCGACTCGTAGCTCACGCGCACATTCTCCGACCTCGCGAGCCAGAACGACACCCCGACCAGGACGAGCCCCACCGCGACCGACCCGATGCCGATCGTCCAGCGCGGCCCGAACTGCTCGGAGATCCAGCCGATGAGGGGCGCTCCGGCGGGCGTGCCACCCATGAAGATCGCCATGTACAGGGCCATCACCCGGCCGCGCATCTCCGGGGCGACCCGGGTCTGCACCATGGCGTTGGCCGTGGTCAGGGCCGTGAGGGCGGTCAGGCCGACCGGCACCAGGGCCAGCGCGAACAGCCAGTAGGTGGGCGCCATCGCGGCCAGGGCGGCGGCCACGGTGAAGCCGGCCAGCGACAGGAGGAGCACCCGCAGGCGGGGCACCTTGCGGCGCGCGGACAGCAGGGCGGCGGTCAAAGAGCCGACGGCCATGATCGAGCCGAGCAGGCCGAACTCGCCGGCGCCCTTGTCGAACACCTTGGTCGCCATCAGCGCCATGGTGATCTGGAAGTTCATGCCGAAGGTGCCGAGCACGAAGACGAGCAGCATGACGAGCTGGATGTCGCGCCGCATCCGCACGTAGTGGAACCCCTCGCGGATGCCGCCGCGCCCCTTCACCCTCGGCGCCGGGCGCAGCTCGTTGCTGCGCAGCCGCAGCAGGGCGACGATGACGAAGACGAAGGTGAAGGTGTTGAGCAGCAGGGCGGGGCCGACACCCCAGAGTGCGATGACCACTCCGGCCAGGCCCGGGCCGATGAGCCGGCCCAGGTTGAACGACGCCGAGTTGAGCGACACGGCGTTGGTGAGCTTGCTCGTCGGGCACCATCTCGGAGACGAAGGCCTGCCGCGCCGGGTTGTCGATGGCGGTCACGACCCCCTGGAACAGCGCGATCGCGTAGACCTGCCACAGCTGGGCCAGGCCCGCCACGGCGAGCACGCCGAGCAGGAGGCTCGACACAGCGAGCAGGGTCTGGGTGACCAGCAGGATCCGGCGCTTGCGGAACCGGTCGGCGATCAGGCCGGCCCACGGCGCGAGCAGCAGGAAGGGCAGGAACTGCAGGCCGGTGACGATGCCCAGGGCCGTGGCCGAACCGTCGGTGAGCACGGTGAGCACGAGCCAGTCCTGGCCGACCCGGCCCATCCAGGTGCCGATGTTCGACACCAGGGCGCCGGACGCCCAGAGCCGGTAGTTGCGGACCTGCAGCGAGGAGAAGGTGGGGCTCACTCGGCGGCCACCCGTTCCAGGAGCGCCGTGGCCTGCGCCAGCACCGCCCGCTCGTCGTCGGTGAGCTTCTCGAGCCGCGCGGCGAACCACTGGTCGCGGCGACGGCGGATGTCGCGGATCGTGCGGCGCCCCTCGGGGGTCAGCGACAGGATCACCTGGCGGCCGTCGGTGGGGTCGTCGGCGCGCGCGACGAGGCCGCCCTCGACGAGGCCGGCGACGGTGCGGGTCATGCTCGGCGCGCTGACCTTCTCGAAGGCCGCGAGCTCCTTGGGGGTGCGGGGCGCCTCCTCGAGGCGGGCCAGCACCGAGAACTGGTGCGGCGCCACGGGGGCGGTGCTCTCGAAGCGCACCCGCCGCGAGATCCGCATGCAGGCCATTCGCAGGTCGCTGGTGAGGCGGTCGCGCTCGGTCCGTGTCATGGCCCGGGCGCCTGCGCCGGTGGCTGCCGTCAGCGCGCGTGCCGCGCCCGGGGTCGTCGAGGGTCGCACCGGCGTGGTGGTGGGGGCCATGGTCGTCTCCTCGGGTCGCAGATGATTAGCACAACTCATTACCTGTGCTAACTATTCCACAGGTGCGCGGCACCCACACACGACGGATGCCGCGCCTCCCCCGCGAGGGGGCGGCACGGCATCCGTGGTGGGTCCTGCCCGGACCCGGGGGTCAGGTGACCAGCTCGGTGAGCGGGGCGATGAGGAAGTAGACGACGAACAGGCCGGCGGTGACCCACATCATCGGGTGCACCGCACGGGACTTGCCCAGCACGATCTTGATGAGCACGTACGACACGAACCCGGCTCCGATGCCGACGGTGATCGAGTAGGTGAACGGCATCAGGATGATCGTGAGGAACGCCGGGATGGCGATCTCCAGGTCGTTCCAGTCGATGTTCTGCACCTGCTGCATCATCAGGAAGCCGACGAGGATCAGGGCCGGCACGGCAGCCTCGTTGGGGATGATCCGCACCAGTGGGGTGACCAGGATCGACACGAGGAAGAGCAGGCCGGTCACGACCGACGCCAGGCCGGTGCGCGCCCCCTCCCCGACGCCCGAGGCCGACTCGATGTACGAGGTGTTCGACGAGACGCCGCCCGCGCCACCGGCAGCTGCCGCCAGCGAGTCGACGACGAGGATGCGCTGGGCGTTGGGCGGGGTGCCGTCCTCGTCGAGCAGGCCGGCCTCGGCGCCGATCGCCGTCATCGTGCCCATGGTGTCGAAGAAGTCGGCGAGCATCAGGGTGAAGACGAGCAGGATGGTGGCGACGATCCCGATCCGCTCGAACGAGCCGAGCAGGTTGAACTCGCCCAGCGTGCCGAAGTTGATCGGGTCGATCGACGAGGGCCACGCAGGCACGTTGAGGTTCCAGCCGGTGGGGTTGACGATGTTGTTGCCGGCGGCGTCGACGCCGGTGACGGACGGACCGACATCGGCGATCGCCTCGACGATGAAGGCCACGACGGTCATCGCGAGGATCGAGATGATGATGGCGCCCTTCACCTTGCGCACCCAGAGCGTGATGAGCAGCCCCAGGCCCAGGACGAAGACGACGGTCGGCCAGCCGGTGAGCTGGCCCCCGATGCCGAGCTCGACCGGCACCGGGCCGGTACCGGTGCGACGCACGAAGCCGGCGTCGACCAGGCCGATGAGCGCGATGAACAGGCCGATGCCGACCGAGATCGCGACCTTGAGCGCGCTCGGCACCGCGTGGAACACGGCGGTGCGGAAGCCGGTGAGCACGAGGACCAGGATCACCAGGCCCTCGAGCACGATGACACCCATCGCGTCGGCCCAGGTCATCTGGCTGGCGATCGAGAACGCGACGAAGGCGTTGAGCCCCAGCCCGGTCGCGAGGGCGAGGGGGTAGTTGGCGAAGACCCCCATCAGGATCGTCATGATCCCCGCGACGAGCGCCGTGCCGGCCGCGATCGCGGCGAGGTTGGGCGACGATCCGCCGCCGAGGTACTGCCCGTCGGCGTCCTTGACGAAGCCGAGGATCAACGGGTTGAGCACGACGATGTAGGCCATCGTGAAGAACGTGGCGAACCCGCCGCGCACCTCCTGGCCCACGGTCGAGCCGCGGCCGTGGATGGCGAAGAGCCGCTCGAGCAGACCGCCGGGCGACGGGGTGGCCGTGGCGGTCGAGGCGGTCCTCGAGTCGCTGGCGGAGGTGGCGGCGGGTGCGTCGGCCGGGGCCGGCGACTCGGGCGTGGTGTCAGGCGTGGCGTCGGGCATGGCGAGGACCCTAGCCGCGCCACGTTACGCGCGCATGACGGGCACACGGCGCGGTCCCCGCGGCCCGTACGCTGGGCCCGTGACGACCCAGGAGCCCGCCCCCGAGCACCACGGCACCCCCCTCGGGCGCTCGGCCCCCGTGGAGCCCCTCGCGGTGCCGACCCGTCAGGTGATCGGTGCCGGCATCGGGCTCTGGGCGGTGGCACTCGTGGTCACGCTCGTCGTGCCCGCGCTGCACACCGGCGACCGGTCGTGGTGGCCGTGGACCTGCGTCGCCGGCATCGCACTGGGCGCCTTCGCCCTGTGGTTCGTCGGCCGTGGGCGCGGCAACGCGGTCGGCGCCTGACCGGCCGGATGCCGCCCGACGCCGTGTCAGACCGGGTCGAGCTCGAAGTCGTCGAGGATCGGCGGCGAGATGCGCTCGGCGCCCGGCAGGTCGACGTCGACCTCGGAGTGCGCACCGCACCCGTGGTCGAGGCTGACGACCCGGGCGTCGGAGGGCGACCACTCGTTGGCGCACACCCCGAACACCGAGCGCAGCGCACCCGCCATCGGCACGAAGAAGCCGCAGGTCGAGCAGGGCGCCGGGGCCTTGACCGCCACCGGGGCGGTGGGGCCGGACTCGCCGTCGTACCAGCGCAGCGCCGCGGCGTCACGGCCCTCGGCCGAGAGCACCCGGGGACGCCCGAGGCCGAGCTCCCACAGGGCCACCTGGTCGACGTCCTCGTCGCCGGTGGCCTCGAAGCCGGGCTCGAGCAGGGGGTCGTCCTCGACCAGCGGGGTGACGTCGCCGGGGCCGACGTCACCGGGGGCGAGCCGCTCGGCGTAGGGAACCCAGTCGGGTGAGAGCAGCGCACCCTCGCCGGGCACGAGGCTGGTCTCGCAGACGGTGACCGCCTTCGAGCGCGGCACCCGCGCCACCGACACGGCCCAGCGCCAGCCGAGGTAGGCCTTCGCGCTGCAGGTGAAGTAGTGGGTCGCGAGGCGCTCCTCGTTCATCTCCATGCCGAGGTGCTCGCCGACGGCCCCGGCCTCGGCGATCGACGCCGCCGCCTCGCGCGCCGTGTCGACCGCCCCACGCAGGGTCGGGTCGGTCTTCAGGGCCGCGGTCACAGCTCGAGGTCGCCCGCCACCGCGTGCAGCACCTGGGCGACCTTGTTGCCGTGCGCCTTGTCGGGGTAGTGCCCGCGGCGCAGCGACTCGGAGACGGAGTCGAGCAGCTTGATGACGTCCTCGATGATGACGACCATCTCCTCCGGCGGCTTGCGGCTCGCCACCCGGCGGTTGGTGCTCACCGACGGTGCGGGCTCGAGCAGGCTCACCGACAGCGCCTGGGCGCCGCGACGGCCCTCGGCGATGCTGAACTCGATCCGCTGCCCGCCCTTGAGGCCCGCCACCCCCTCCGGCAGGGCGCTGGCGGGGACGAAGACGTCACCCTCGCCGGCGTCGCCGGACACGAAACCGAAGCCCTTCTCGGAGTCGAAGAACTTCACCTTGCCAGTCGGCACGGTCCACCTCTTTGTCGCGTGTGCGGGTTCGGCACCCGGGCGGGCACCAACGACAAGGCTAACCGCTCGCGCACCCCACGCGCTGCCGGGTTGTGGATGCCGGGCCCGGCGACGACCCCGCCGCCCGGCATCCGCGAAGTACCCACCGCTCAAGTCGCCGGTTGTCGGCCCTTCATGGCACGGTTGTCCGGTGTCCGAGACCACCGACAGCCGCCAGGAGCGCAGCCAGGAGACCCCTGAGCCCGCTCCGCACCGGTTGACGCTGCGCGGTTTCTGGAACGAGCTGCCGCCCCCGGGCCGCTGGTTGCTGTCGACGACGGCGATCTCCACGATCGGGCGGGGCATGACCCTGCCCTTCACGATCATCTACGTGCACGAGGTGCGCGGCATCCCGCTCGACGTCGCCGGGCTGCTCATGGGCCTGATCGCCATCGTGGCCCTGGTCGTCACCGGCCCGGTCGGAGCGCTGGTCGACCGCTTCGGGGCCCGCGTGGTCGTCATCTGGGGCACCGTGGCCCAGATCAGCGGCTGCGTCGTCCTGGCGTTCGCCACCACGGTGCCGGCCTTCGTCGCGGCGTTCGTGCTGCTCGGCATCGCCTTCGGCATCGGCTGGCCGGGGTTCAACGCGCTGACCTCGACCATCGTCTCGGGTCAGCTGCGCACCCAGTTCTTCGGCATCAACTTCGCGCTGGTCAACCTCGGGATCGGCATCGGCGGCATCGTCAGCGGCTTCCTCACCAACGTCGACAAGCCGGGCACCTTCACCACGATCTTCCTCGTCGACGCCGTCACCAACCTGGTGCCCCTGGCACTGCTGCTCGGTCCGCTGCGGCACGTCGCCGGTCGGCCCGAACGGGCACCCTCCGGCGAGCCCGTCGACCAGGGCTCCGGCTACCTGGCCATCCTGCGCCGGCCCGCCGTGCTGTGGATCACCGCCCTCACCTTCCTGTCGAGCTTCGTGGGCTACGGGCAGATGGAGGCCGGCTTCCCCGCGTTCGCCCGGCAGGTGAGCGAGGTCTCGACGCGCACCATCGGGCTGGCCTTCGCCGCCAACACGATCGTCATCGTCGCGATGCAGTTCTTCGTGCTGCGGGTCATCGACGGGCGCCGGCGCACCCGGGTCTTCCTCGGGCTGGTGGGTCTGTGGGCAGCGGCCTGGCTGCTGCTCGGCGCCACCGGCATGGTCGCGGGCACGCTGGCCGCTGCCGTCGGGGTCATCATGTTCCACGTGCTGTTCGGGCTCGGCGAGACGATGCTGCAGCCCACCGTGCCGGCCATCGTCAACGACCTCGCCAGCGACCGTGACCGTGGCCGGTTCAACGCCGTCTCGGCCGGCGCCTTCCAGGTCGGCGCGATCACCGCACCGATCGTCGCAGGCGTGCTGCTCAGCCGGCACCTGAGCGGCCTGTTCATCGGTGTCATCATCGCCGGCCTGGCCGGCGTCGCGGTGCTCGCGCTGGCGCTCGAGCGCCAGATCACCCCCGAGGTCAACGGGGTCCTCGACACCGACGCGGGTCGGCCGACGGTGCCGGCGCCGGACTGACCCAGACCGCGAACCCGGGTCCGGGGCCGGCCCGGGCGGTTGGTCGGTGGCCCTTGGCGACTGGTCGGTGGCCCGGGGCGTCAGCCGACGACGAGGACGGTCACCTTCATGCCGTCCTTGGCGGCGACGACGCGCACCTGCACGCCGTTGGCGAGCTGGGCCGCGTTGCGACCGGCGGTCATGGCCGTCCCGTCGAGGGTGTAGGTCGCCTCGAAGCCGTCGGTGCTCTTGACGGTGAGCGACTTTCCGGCGGTGTACGCCGTCACCTGGCCGGTCTGCACGACCATGACCGTCGGTGTCCCGGTGAGGTTGGTGGTGAACTCACCGTGCAGCACCGCACCGAGGCCCCCGGCGGCACCGCGGCCCATCCCCATGCCGTTGCCCGGCAGGGCCGGGTTTGCGGGGTCGACCTGCCCCGGCGGCGGCGGCTGGGGGGCCTCGCCGTTGCCCTGGCGCTTGCCGTTGCCGTTCTTGTTGCCGTTGCCGTTGCCGCGGCCCATGCCCGGGCCCTGCTGGGGGCCCATCCCCTCCGCGCCGGAGGCCCTGCGTGATGAAACCGTGGTCGTCGCCACCGCGGTGGTGACTGACCACCAGCGCGGCGGTCAGGCCGATGCCGGCCACCACGAACAGCGCGGCGAGCACGGCCACGGCCACCAGGGCGGCCCGCCCGCCACCGGTCGACGTCGCCTCGTTCCACCACTTCGACGGGCCAGACGGCGCGGCAGGTGCCGGCACCGACCGGGCCGTAGCCGGCGGGTGCACCGCCTGCCGGCGCGGGGGGCCACGCAGGCGTCGGGGGGCCGGGCTGAGGCGGCAGCGCGGTCGTGTCCGCGGCACCTGCTCCCACGGCGCCGTCCGCCTGGGGCAGCGACGTGGTGTCGTCGACAGGCTGCTGGGGCTGCTCGGGGTTCGCGGGGTCGGGCACCGGGGTGTTCGGGTCGCTCATGCGCCCATGATCCGCTCGATCCGACCCGATGGCGGTGCGTTGCCGTCAACTCATACGGAACTCACATCTTTGCTCAGAGCGACTGCATGCGCCCGAGCCAGGGCGCTCGGTCGGCGCTCAGCCGCCCGCGAGGGCCTTCACCACGTTCGAGGGCGACGGCCGGCCCAGCTCTCCGGCCAGCCAGACGCTCGTCGTCACCAGGGCGTCGAGGTCGATGCCGGTCTCGACCCCGGCGCCCTGCAGCGCCCAGACGAGGTCCTCGGTGGCGAGGTTCCCGGTCGCCGACTTGGCGTACGGGCAGCCGCCGAGTCCCCCGGTCGAGGCGTCGACCACCCGCACCCCGTCGCGCAGCGCGGCCATCGTGTTGGCCAGCGCCTGCCCGTAGGTGTCGTGGAAGTGCACGCCGATCCGGTCGACCCCGACGCCGGCCGCATCGAGCGCCGCGAGCAGCCGGTGCACGTGGCCGACGGTGCCGACGCCGATCGTGTCGCCGAGCGAGAGCTGGTCGCAGCCGAGGTCCATGAGCCGCCGGCACACGTCGACGACCTGTTCCACCGGCACCGGACCCTCCCAGGGGTCCCCGAAGCACATCGACACGTAGGCCCGCACCCACAACCCCTCGGCCTGCGAGCGCTCGACCACCGGGCGGAACATCTCGATCGACTCGGCCACGGTGCGGTTGAGGTTCGTGCGGGCGAAGGTCTCCGTGGCACTGCCGAACACCGCGACCGCCCCCACCCCGGCCGCCAGGGCACGGTCGAGGCCGCGCTCGTTGGGCACGAGCACCGGCCGCTGGGGGCCCAACCCGTCGTCCCCCAACAGCCCGAGCAGCTCTTCGGCATCGGCGAGCTGCGGAACCCAGCGCGGGTCGACGAACGAGGTGGTCTCGATGGTCGTCAGGCCGGCCGCGGCGAGCCGACGCACGAACTCGGCCTTGACCGCGGTGGGGACGACGGCCGACTCGTTCTGCAGGCCGTCGCGCGGCCCGACCTCGTAGACCGTCACGGACCGGGGAAGGGACGGGTCGGGCTCGACCTGCGGCAGCGGGAGTCTCACCCGTCGATCCTGACACGGGACGGCAGCGAGCGAACACCGCACTGCGCGCCGCCCCACCCGCTAGCCTCGTGCGCGGCGGCGCCGACCGGCTCCGCGGGGGCCCTGCGCGAGGACGACCGACGATGACCGACAGCAGCGACCCGGACCGCACCGACAGCGAGTTCGACGACCCCACGGCGCCGGAGTGGACGGGCCCGGATGCCGGGTCGCCGGCCGAGCCGAGCCTGCCCTCCGACGCGACCCAGCCGGTCGGGACGAGCGAGCACACCCAGCCGATCCCCGCCGCCACGGCGCCCGCGCCGCCCACGCCGGCCACCCCTCCGGCCGAGCCGCCGGTCGAGCCGTTCGGGAACACCCCCTTCGGCCAGAACCCCTACGCCACGACGCCGTACCCACAGCAGCCGGCACCCCCGGCCCCGTACGGGGAAGCGCCCTACGGCCAGACCGGCTACGACCAGAACTCCTACGGCCAGACCCCATACGGCCAGACCCCATACGGCCAGCTCGAGCCGGCGCAGACCCCCTACGGCCAGCAGCCCTACGGCTCGACGGCGTACGGGCAGCCGCCCTACGCCCTGCCACCCGGGCCGTACGGGCCGCCGCCGAAGAACGGGAACGCCCTCGCCCTGACCATCGTCTCGGCGATCGGCACGGTCCTGTGCTGCCTGCTCTGCCTCCCCTCGCTCATCCTCGGCATCGTGGCGCTGTCCAAGCAGTCCACCGACCCGCAGGGCTCGGCCAGGCTGGCCCGCTGGGGCTGGTACGCCCTCGCGGGCGCGGCCGTCATCGCGGTCATCGCCATCGTGGCCTTCATCGCCCTCGCCGCGGCGGGCTCGTTCGACAGCGGCACCTACGACTACCAGGGCGCCTGAGCGGCGGCCGGTTCCGCCCGGCGGAGGCGCCGGGCGCACCGAAAACATCCCAGCCGACATCCAGCCAACTCACAGGAACGGGCGCCACACTGAGAGCGTGACCACCCAGACTCCCGAGGCCCGCCTACTCGTCGTCGAGGACGAGCCCAACATCCGCGAGCTGCTCGCGACCTCCCTGCGCTACGCCGGGTTCGACGTGGCCACGGCCGCGACCGGGACCGAGGCGCTCAAGGTCGCCGGCGACCACCAGCCCGACCTGTGCGTGCTCGACGTCATGCTGCCGGACATGGACGGCTTCACCGTCACCCGCCGGCTGCGCGAGCAGGGTCGCCAGCTGCCCATCGTCTTCGTCACCGCCCGCGACTCGGTCGACGACAAGATCAAGGGCCTCACGGTCGGTGGCGACGACTACGTCACCAAGCCGTTCAGCCTCGAGGAGGTCGTGGCCCGCATCCGCGCCGTGCTGCGCCGCACCCGTGGCGAGGCCGACGAGGACCGCCAGGTCATCGCGTTCGAGGACCTCGAGCTCGACGAGGACTCGCACGAGGTGCGCCGGGCGGGCCGGGTCATCGAGACCAGCCCCACCGAGTTCAAGCTGCTGCGCTACCTCATGCTCAACCCCAACCGGGTGCTGTCGAAGGCGCAGATCCTCGACCACGTCTGGGACTACGACTTCCGTGGCGAGTCCGGCATCGTCGAGTCCTACATCTCCTACCTGCGCCGCAAGATCGACACCGAGGGCCTGCCCCCGCTGATCCACACCAAGCGCGGCGTCGGCTACGTGCTGCGGATGCCCCCGCAGGGCTGATGAGCTCCACCCCCACGCCGCGCGACCGCGGGCCGGTCGCCCGCGTCGTGCGCCGGCTCGAGGCGGTTCCCCTGCGGACCCGCCTCGTGGCCATCGTGGGGACGCTGGTCGGTGCCGCCCTGCTGCTCACCAGCCTCGCCACGGCCGTGCTGATGCGCTCGGACCTGCTGGACGGCGTCGACGCCGAGCTGCGCTCGGTCGCCCGACCCGTCGCGAGCCAGGCCCTGGCCGACCTCAGCAGCCGCGACAACACCTTCCCGTCCAACTACGCCTTCGAGCTCCAGAGCCAGTTCGGCGACGCCACCCGCCTGCCCACCGGGGTCACTGCGAAGCCCGAGCTGCCCGAGCTGTCGACCACCGATCCACTGGTGATCAGCGGCGAACCGTTCACCGTGCCCTCCGAGAGCGGACCGCTCAAGTGGCGCTTCGTCGCGGGCCGGGTGACCGGGGCCAACGCGACGTTCGCCGTCGGCATCCCGCTGAGCACGGTCAACCACACCGTCACGCGGCTGCTCGTCACCACCGCGGTCATCGGCACGCTCGCGCTGATCGGGTCGCTCGTCCTTGCCTGGTATGCCGTGCGCCGTGCCTTCCGCCCGCTCTCGCGCATCGAGGACACCGCCGCCGCGATCGCCACGGGTGACCTCACCCAGCGCATCCCGGTGCGTCAGGCCGACGACGAGGTCACCTCGCTCTCGCGCAGCCTCAACGTGATGCTCACCCGCATCGAGTCCTCGTTCTCGGTGCGTGAGGCCAGTGAGGAGCGGATGCGCCAGTTCGTCGCCGACGCCTCCCACGAGCTGCGCACGCCCCTCGCCACGGTGCGCGGCTACGCCGAGCTCTACCGGCAGGGGGCCGTGCCCGACAGCGCCGCCGTCGGCCAGGCGATGGAACGCATCGAGGCCGAGTCGACCCGGATGAGCGGCCTCGTCGAGGACCTGCTCACCCTGGCCCGCATCGACGACGCACCCGTCGTCGCCATGACCTCCGTCGACCTCACCGTGCTCGCGGCGGACGCCGTCGCCGACGCCCGCGTGCGCGCCCCCGAGCGACGCATCTCGCTCCTCGGCCTCGACGGCCCGGTGGGGCCGACCCTGGTGCGCGGCACCGAGTCCCGGCTGCGCCAGGTCGTCACGAACCTGGTCGCCAACGCCCTGCGGCACACCCCCGACGGCACCGCCGTCGAGGTGGCCGTCGGGCACGACGCCGACGGTGTCGCCCTCGAGGTGCGCGACCACGGCCCCGGCGTTCCCGACGAGGTCGCGACCAAGGTGTTCGAGCGCTTCTACCGGGCCGACCCCTCGCGCGGCCGCACCGGTGGCGGCGGCAGCGGCCTGGGGCTGGCGATCGTGGCTGCCATCGTGGCGCAGCACCAGGGTCGCGTCGGTGTGGCGCAGACCCCCGGCGGCGGTGCGACCTTCGTGGTCCGCCTTCCACAGGTGACTCCCAGCCACTGATCAGGGCTCGCCCACCTCGACGGGATTGACTGGCGTCAAGCCAGTGAGACCCGATTCGAAGGAAGGCAGCACCCGATGAGCGAGCAGCACCCCACCCCCCAGTGGTTCACCCCCAGCGGCGGCACCACGACGGCGCCGAGGCACGAGGGTGCCGGTGCCCCGACCACCCCCATGCCCTACACCTCCTCCACCCCGCCCCCGCCGATGGGCCCGGTCGGCCCCCTCGGCCAGCCCGTCCCGCAGCCCGCGCCGAAGCCGGCCAAGCGCCGCGGCGCCGGCCAGCTCACCGCCGTCGCGGTGCTGGCCGCCCTCCTGGCCTCCGGTGGCACCGCCGCCGCGACCCACTACTGGCCGCAGGACGCCGCCACGACCACCGCGTCGACCACCGCCCTCGGCAGCAACGCCGCGGCCCCGGTCAAGCAGGGCTCGGCGTCGGCTCCCGACTGGACCGCCACCGCATCGGTCGTGTCGCCGAGCGTCGTCAGCATCACCGCGACGCTCGCCCAGGGCGGCGCGCAGGGCTCCGGCGTCATCATCGACAAGTCGGGCCACGTACTCACCAACAACCACGTCGTCTCCGGCGCCCAGAAGCTCACCGTCACGCTCTCCGACGGTCGCACCTACGACGCCGAGGTCCGCGGCACCGACCCCTCGACCGACCTCGCGGTCATCACCGTCAAGAACGCCCCGAGCGACATGGCCCCGATCGCGATCGGCAACTCCGACAAGATCGCCGTCGGCGACCCGGTCATGGCCGTGGGCAACCCGCTCGGCCTGGCCGGCACCGTCACCACGGGCATCGTCAGCGCGCTCAACCGCCCGGTCACCACCGAGGCCGAGAGCGAGGCCCCGAGCGACGGTTCGCAGGCCGACCCGAACGCCCAGACCCAGACCGGCGGCGGTGGCGAGACCGTCGTGACCAACGCGATCCAGACCTCCGCGGCGATCAACCCCGGCAACAGCGGTGGCGCCCTCGTCAACGCCAGCGGCCAGCTGATCGGCATCAACTCGGCGATCGCCTCGCTCGGCGCCTCCTCCGGCGGCCAGTCGGGCAGCATCGGCATCGGCTTCGCGATCCCGGTCAACGAGGCGACCTCGATCGCCAAGCAGCTCATCGACAACGGCACCGCGACCCACGCCTACCTCGGGGTCACCCCGAAGGACGGCAGCGCCAGCGACGGCTCGGCCACCCGCGCCGGCGCCGAGGTCACCTCGGTGGGCGACGGCACCCCTGCCGCCGCGGCCGGGCTCAAGGTCGGCGACGTCATCGTCGCCGTCAACGGTCAGCGCGTCGAGTCGGCCGACGCCCTCGTCGGTCACGTCCGTGAGAAGAACACCGGCGACGACGTCACCCTGACCGTCCTGCGCGACGGCAAGAGCCTGGAGATCAAGGCCACCCTGGCCGCCAAGCCGAGCACCAACGGCTGAGCCACCAGCGCCCCACGAGGCGCCTGAGCACGCGATATGAGTCAGCGTGCTCAGGCGCCTTCGCGCGTCCGGGCCCGATGGTGGGGGCATGACACAGCGTGCCGCCGTCTCCCAGCTCGAGTCCGACTTCGCCGACGCCATGAACCGCCTCTACGCCGTGGGCAACGGCCTGGCCCGGCTCCGCTCCGAGCTCGACCGGGCGGATGCCGTGGGCGCCGCCCCCGCGGCGGGCCCGTCGGCGCCTCCCGTCGCCACACCGTCCCCTGCGCGGATGCCGGGCCTCCCGCCCGTGCCGGCCCCACACGGGGCCGGGTCACCTCCCCCACCCGGCGCCGGGTCACCTCCCCCGCCCGTCATGCCGCCGGTCGCCCCCCCGGTGCCCTGGTACCGCCGCGAGGGCGCGGTCACCGCCGTGCTGGCGGTGGCCGGCGCCCTCATCACGATGGCAGGCGTGGCGATGCTGCTGGTCCTGGCCGCCCAGCACGGCTGGTTCGGGCCGGTCCCGCGAGTCACCTCCGGCGCCGTGCTCGCAGGTCTTCTGGTGGCCCTGGGGGTCCGTGGGGCGGAGGCAGACCGAGGCGGCGAGCGTGGCGTCGTCGGGTCCGCACCGGTCGCCCTCGTCGCCACCGGTGCGGCCGCGGCCTACCTCGACGTGGTCGCCGTGACCAGTGGCTACGGCTGGGTGGCCCCGACGGCCGGACTCGCGCTCGCCGCCGCCGTCGCGCTCGGTGGGCTGCACCTGGCGCGGCGTTGGGGCAGCGAGCTGCTGGCCGTGCTCATGGTGCTCGGCGCCGCGACGCTGGCACCGTTCGTCGCGCAGGGAGGGGGCTGGGTGGTCTCGGCATTCCTCGCGGTGCTCTGCGTGGCCGGATGGTGGGCAGGCGGGTCGCACACCCGCCCGGCGCTCACGGTGGTGCGCACCGTCCCCGTCACGTTCTCGCTCCTCGTCGGGGCGGTCACGGAGGCGGGCACCGGCCCGGGGGCCGTCGGCCACGTCGCCGTCGCCGCGGTCGTGCTCGCCGTCACCCTCGCCACCTCCGCGCTCTCGGTGCGACGCGACGCGCACGACGTGTCGGCCTCGATGGCGGTGGCGCTGCTCGCCGTCGGGCTGCTCGCCACCTCGGCGACGCTCACCGACCCGTGGCGCACCCTGACCCTCACGGGGGCGGCGGGCATCCTGCTCCTCGCCGCGACCAGCCTCGGCCGCCCTCCGGTCGGCCCGCTCGCCGGGCACCTGGTGGTCACCACCGGCGCGTCCGGCACCGTGTTCGCCGTCTTCGCCGTCGTGTCCGGAGCTCCGGACCGTTTCGTCACCACCGGCCTGCTGCTCCTGGCCCTCGCCGGGCTGGGGGCCGCCGGGGTCAGCCGCTCGCGCACCACGCTGGCCCTCGCTGCCGGCACCACGTTCGTCGCGGTGCTGAGCTGGGCCCCGCACCCGCTGGCGACCGTCACGCCATCCGCCGCGGGGGCGCACGACATGGCGGTCGCACTGCTCGACAGCCTCCTCGTGGCGGCGGTCGTGGCGACCGGGCTGTGGGCAGTGGCGGCCCAGCGCGGGCTCGGCCGCGAGGTCCGGCTCACCGCCACCGTGGTCGCCTGGGTGCTCGGGCTCGCCGCGTCGACGACGGTGTCGGTCGCCATCGGCACCCTGCTCGGGGCCGAGGCGGGCGAGCCGGTGCTCGGCTTCACCATCGGGCACGCGGTGGCCACGGTCACCTGGATGCTCGCCGCCGCCTGGCTGCTGCTGCGTGGCCTCGAGCACTCACGCGACGCCGACCTCACCCTGCGCACCGGGCTGGTGCTGGCCGGCATCAGCGTCGCGAAGCTCTTCCTCTTCGACCTCGCGGCACTGAGCGGGCTGGTGCGGTCGGTCGCCTTCATCGTCGTGGGCCTGCTCCTGCTGGCCACCGGCAGCCGCTACGCCAGGGCCTACGAACGCCGTCGGGTCAGCGCGTGACGTCCGCCGCCCGGGGTGGCACAGTGGCCGGATGGACGCGCTGAGGGGGCGATGGCGGGCCGAGTGTGCCGCCGTGGTGGCGGGGGCACGGGACGCGACCGTCGACGACATCGGCAGCGACCTGCTGCGGCGGTGGCACGAGCCGCACCGGCACTACCACGACGCGACCCACCTCGCCGAGGTCCTCACGGCGGTCGACACGCTGTGCACGGCAGGAGGGGTCGACGGCGCCCATCGGGCGGTCGCCGCCCTCGCCACCTGGTTCCACGACGCCGTCTACGCGGTCGCGCCGGACGCGGCCAACGAGGCCGAGAGCGCCTCGCTCGCGGCACGACAGCTCGGCCGGCTGGGGGTCGACACGGAGCTGACCGCACGGGTGGTCGCGGTGGTGCTCGACACGGCATCCCACGCGCTGACGCCCGAGGCGCTCGCCGACCCCGCGCGGGTGGTCGTGCACGACGCCGACCTGTGGGTGCTGGCGGCTCCCGTGGCGCGCTTCGACGAGTACTGCGCGCAGGTGCGCGAGGAGTACGCCCACGTGCCGGTGGCGCTCTACGCGAGCGCCCGCGCCGAGGTCCTGCGGCCCTTCCTCGTGCGCGACCACGTCTACCGCACCGAGCACGCTCGGGCGGAGTGGGAACCGTCGGCGCGCGAGAACCTCGCGCGCGAGCTCACCCGCCTGGCGGCCTGAGCACCGCGTCGGCCAGGGGCCACCAGAACTGCCCGGAGCAGGTGCGCTCGAGCTCGGCCCAGGTGGCCCAGCGGCGGTCGGAGGTGTCGTCGAGCTCGGCGGCGAGGGTCGGACGGGTACCGGGCACGCGCGCCTCGAACACCTGGAGCAGGTCGTGGCCCTCACGCCAGAGCCCGCCCGACGAGCGGTGGTGGAAGCGCTCGTACCCCCGGGGTCGCAGGTCGTCGGGTGCGACGACGAGCCCGGTCTCCTCGCGCACCTCGCGAACGGCGTTGTCCCGCACGGTCTCCCCCGGTTCGCGCCAGCCGCCCGGCGCGCCCCACTCGTCACGCCGGATGGAGTGCACGAGGGCGAAGTCGCCCAGGTCGTCGCGCACGAACGCCATGGCGGCGAAGACGCGGGCCTGGTCGGCCTCCCGCTCCGAGCGGATCAGGTCGACGTCTGCGGTCGTGCCGTCGACGAAGCGGATGCCGAGCACCCGCGCGACGCCCGTGTCACCGCGTCGCTTCTGCATGCGCAGGCCGCTCGCCTGCAGGGCCCGCAGGAGCTCGCGGGCCGGCGTCGGGCTGGCGCCCGCGGCCACGACCATGGCGTAGCGCTCCTCGGGGACGTCGTAGTGGTCACCCTCGAAGCCCCGCTCGGGGATGCCGACCGAGCGCGCGAAGCGGTGCAGCTCGTCGAGGCTGGTGTCGCTGACCAGGTGGGACCACCGGCGGCCGTGCGCCTCGGCACGAGGCGGGTCGATGAGGATGGCCACCTCCAGATCGTAGGGGTGGGCCGGTGGGTCGGGCGCTCGCGTGGGCAGCGGGCCGCGAGTGACTGTCAGGTGAGGGTGGGCAGTGGCTGCACAGGACCACTCGGGACGACCACACGCCATCCCTCGCCGACGACCACTCAAGCGAGGGGTGGCCAGTGGCTGCACGGACCACTCGGACGACCACCGCCATCCCTCGCCGACGACCACTCGGGTCAGGCATCACCAGCGGCCGCACCGGTGCCTTCGGCGGGCGACGAGCCGGGGCAGGCCCCCTGTGGACAACCTCGGGGGCCGGTCGGTGGGGCGACCTACGCTCGCGGGAACGGGTACACCACCCCGGTGCGCCCACCACGAAGGGGGGCGCCGACATGAGCGCACAGTTCCAGGTCGACACCGACCGCATCGCCGCAGCGTCAGGAGACGTCGCGCGCATCTCGGCCGAGATCGAGGGTCAGGTGGGCGTGATGCTCGCGCGGCTCACGGGTCTGCAGGACGCCTGGACCGGCTCGGCGTCGGTGCAGTTCCAGGGCGTCGTCGCGCAGTGGCGCGGCACCCAGCAGCAGGTCCGGGCCTCGCTCGACTCGATCGGTCAGGTCCTCGGTGCCGCCGGCACGCAGTACGCCGAGGCGGAGGCCGCCGCGACGCGGATGTTCAGCTGACGTCGGGCGCTCGGGCGGGCGTTCGGACGAGGTCGAGCTTCATCCCCTTGTGGGTGTCCACCCAGCCGAGCCGCTCGTAGAACCGGTGCGCGTCCAACCGGCGCCGGTCGGTGGTCAGCTGGGCGAGCACGGCACCACGGGCCCGGCCGACGTCGACCGCCCAGCCCATCAGGGCGCGACCGAGCCCGGCGCCCCGCTCCGAGCCGGCGACCCGCACCGCCTCGACCTGCATCCGCAGGCCACCCCGGCGCGAGAGCGTGCGCAGGAAGGTCAGCTGCAGGGTGCCCACGACCTCGCCGTCAGAGCGGCGCACCACGGCGAGGAGCTGGTGCGGGTCCGTGTCGATCTCGTCGAAGGCGTCGAGGTAGCGCTGCAGGTCGTGGTCGGTGGCCGACTCCCTGGCGGTGCCGAGCTCGTCGTCGCGCAGCAGTGCGACAACTACCGCGACGTCGCCCCGCGTGGCGCGGTCGACGAGGTAGGTCCGGTCACCGACGGGCAGCGCATGGGGCAGGTCGCTCCTGATCGACGGGACATCCACGCCCGCAACCCTATTCGGTCGAGATGGCGCGCAGCACGTCCAGCCGCGCCGCGCGCCGGCCGGGCCAGAGCGCCGCGAGCACCCCCACCAGCCCGGCCACGAGGACGAAGCCGACGAGCTGCCCGCCCGGGATGGCGAGCACGTCGAGGCCGTCGTCGGCCAGCGACCGCTGCAGCGCCAGGGCGAAGGCGAGCCCGACCACCACACCGAGCACGGCGCCGAGCAGGGCGATGGCCACCGACTCCAGCCGCAGCATGGTGCGCAGCTGCCGGCGGCTCAGGCCCACGGCGCGCAGCAGCCCGATCTCACGGATCCGCTCGATGACCGACAGGGCCAGCGTGTTGACGATGCCGAGCACGGCGATGACGACCGCCAGGCCGAGCAGGGCGTAGACGATGAACAGCAGCCGGTCGATCGGCTGGCGCTGCTCGGCGGCGAAGGCGGCCTGGTCGTTGACGCTCACCGTCGGCAGGTCGGCGACCACCTTGTCGAGGCCGGCGGCGAGCGCCACCCGGTCGGTACCCGGCTGCGCGACGACGTAGACCGTGCGGTCCGTGGGAGGGACCCCGATCGCGTCGAACCCGTCGAGCGACATGGTGACGTCCGACTGGAGCACGCTGTCGGCGACGTAGGTCGCGACGACGTCCACCTGGGTGTCCTCACCGGCGTAGCCGATGGTGATGGTCGACCCCACCGCCAGGCCCTTGTCCTCCGCGAAGGAGGTCGACACGGCCGCCGACGTCGCGTCGAGATCGGCGAGCGAGCCGGTCGCGACCTCGGGTCGGGCGACGGCCGTGATGGCAGCCGGATCGACGGCGGTGGCGAAGTCGCGGTCACCGTCGACCTGGAGCAGCGCGGCACGTACCCGCGCGACGTCCGCCACTCCGGGCACCTGCTCGATGTTGTTCGCGACCGTGCCCGAGAACGGCTGGCCCAGGGGGTTGCTCACGACGTAGTCGGCGATGATGTCCTCGGCCAGGGTCTTGTCGAGGCTGGCCTTGGCCGAGGCCCCGAGCACGGCCATCATCGTCACGAGCGAGACGCCGATCATCAGCGCCGACGCGGTGGCCGCGGTGCGACGCGGGTTGCGCAGCGTGTTCTGCTCCGCCATCAGGCCGACCGCACCGAACCCACGTCGGTACACCCAGCCCAGACCGGCGAGCACGGGTCGCCCGAGCACCGGACTGAGCAGGGCGGTGCCCACGAGCACGCCGAAGGCACCGGCACCGAGCACGTAGGTGGGCTCCGAACCCACGCCGAGGAGGCCGGCGGTCATGCCACCGATGCCGGCGGCCAGCAGCACCGCGCCCACCGTGAGCCGCCAGCGCAGGCCGCTCTCGGCGAGGGCCACGTCGTCGCGCATCGCCGCGACCGGGGGCACGCTTCCGGCCCGCCGCGCCGGCAGGTAGGCGGCCGCGAGCGTGACCAGCACGCCGACGACCAGGCTCACGACGACGGTGCGGGGCTCGAGCACGAGGGCGTTCTTGCTGAGGTCGAGGCCGAACCGCCCGAAGACCGTCTTGATGCCGATGGCGAGCAGCACGCCCAGGCCGACTCCGACGGCCGAGCCCACGAAGCCCACCACGCCCGCCTCGAGCAGCACCGACCGCGCCACCTGGCGGCGGCTGGCCCCGATCGCCCGCAGCAGTGCCAGCTCCCGGCTGCGCTGGGCCACCAGGATCGAGAACGTGTTGACGATCAGGAACGCCCCGACGGTGAGCGCGATACCGGCGAAGACCAGCAGGAAGGTCGTGACGAACGACAGCGCCTCGTCGATGCGGCTGGCGGCCCGGGCGGCGGTCGCGTCGCCGGTGGCGGCCTGGGTGTCCGACGGCAGCACCTTCTGCACGGCAGCGAGCAGCTGGGCCTGGCTGGTGCCGGGTGCGGCGGTCACCCAGATCTGCGAGAAGGCGTCGTCGCCCTGGAGGAACAGCTCCTGCGCCTGAGCGGTGTCGAACATGACGACGCTGGCTCCCACCAGCGTCGACCCGCCGAACGACGCGGTGCCCACGAGGCGGGCGTCGAGCCGCGGCTGCTCGGTGGCGGTGACGATCGGCACCGTCTCACCCAGGAGGTAGCCCGCCTTCTTCGCCGTCGAGTCGTCGAGCACGATCTCGCCCTCGGCCTGCGGCCAGCGGCCGCCCTCGAGGGTGGCCACGGGCGTGCCGTTGGCCGCCGGGCCGGCCGTGTAGTTCACGGCGATGCCGGGAGGGCCGGAGCCCCCGATCAGCTTGCCGTCCTTGCCCACGACGAAGGTGCCGAAGCTCGTGACGCGCCCGTCGGCGCGCTCGGCCCCCGGCACGGCGGCCAGCTGGTCGACCAGGGACGCCGGCACGGTGCGCGACCCGGAGGTCCCGCCACCGAAGCCGCCGCCGCTCTCGGCCGACGTGCCCGGCCGCACGATGACGTCGCCCACCGCTCCGCTGGTCAGCCCGGTGAAGGCCTTACCGAGGGTGTCGGTGAAGACGTACGAGCCGGACACGAAGGCCACCCCGAGGATGACGGCGAAGGCACTGAGGAACAGCCGCAGCTTGCGGGCGAACAGGCTCCGCCAGGTGGCGCGCAGCACGGGGTCAGGCTCCGGCGGGCTGGTCGAGCCTGGCCATCGCCGCGAGCACCCGCTCGGGGGTGGGCGCGCGCAGCTCCTCGACGACCCGGCCGTCGGCGAGGAACACGACCCGGTCGGTCCAGCTCGCGGCCCCCGGGTCGTGGGTCACCATGACGACGGTCTGCTCGTGCGTGTCGACGACGCGGCGCAGGAAGCCGAGCACCTCGGCACCCGACGTCGAGTCGAGGTTGCCGGTCGGCTCGTCGGCGAAGACGACGTCGGGCCGGCCCACGAGGGCGCGGGCGCAGGCCACCCGCTGCTGCTGGCCACCGGACAGCTCGCTCGGCCGGTGGCCGAGCCGGTCGCGCAGCCCGACGGTGTCGATGACCTCGTCGAACCACGCCGGGTCCGGGCGCCGACCGGCGATGGCCGACGGCAGCACGATGTTCTCCTGCGCCGTGAGGGTCGGCACGAGGTTGAAGGCCTGGAAGACGAAGCCGATCCGGTCGCGCCGCAGCTCGGTGAGGTGTTTCTCCTTCAGCGCCGTGAGCTCGACGTCGCCGAGGAACACGCGGCCCGAGGTGGCGTCGTCCAGGCCCGCCGCGCAGTGCATGAGGGTCGACTTGCCCGAGCCGGACTTGCCCATGATCGCGGTGAACTCACCGGCATACAGGTCGAGCGTGACGTCGTCGAGCGCGACGACCTCGGTGTCACCGGAGCCGTAGACCTTGCTCAGCCCCTCGACGCGGGCGGCCGCCAGGCGCTCGCCGGTCTCGCGGGCGGCCGCGTTGGTCAGCGTCATGGGCGTCCTTCGGGGCGGGCCGCGGTGCGGCCGAGCGGGTGAGCCGTCACGCGGGGATGTCTCGTCACGTCTCCTGCTCGCCCAACGCTAGGCGACGCCCCCGGTGTTCCGCTGTGGTGGTCGACCCTGAACGGTCCCGGACCCGACCCTGAGGCCGGCCGCGGCCGGGAGCGGGTCGAGCCGCGCGGCATACACCTGCTGGAGCCGTGGGTGACCGGGGTCGTCCTCGACGACACCGGTGACCCAGGTGAGGTCGAGGCGGTCGGGCCGAACGCTCACCAGCGCGATGTTGTTGTCGAACCACGGCCCGTCGGTGACCGTCCAGGGGTAGGCCGGGTCGGGCACCCGCGAGGACCGCGACGCGAGGAACCGCATCGGGCGAACCAGTGACTTCGCGAACAGCGACATGACCGCACGAACCCCGCGCGGCATCGGGTTGCGGATCGGCGAGCAGACGGCCTGCAGGATGCGCGACTGCGCGCCCAGCCGCAGCGGGTCGTCGACCTCGGCGAGGTAGGAGTTGTGCACGTCGCCGGAGAGGAAGGTGATGGTCTGCGGGGCCGGTCCTCGCTCCCCGCGGGCCACCTCCATGACGAGGTCGAACAGCTCGTCGAAGCCCTCGTTGAAGGCCGCCCAGTGCTCGAGGTCGATGCTGCGGCGCAGCTTCTCGGCGGCCCGGGAGACCGTGCGGCCGTAGGCCCCCTGTGCCAGGGCCTCGTCCATGGCCTCGAAGTCGTGCAGGCCGGGAGGCAGCAGGAACGGCAGGGAGGTGCCGACGAACAGGTGACGAACCCCGCCACGCAGCACTCCGTCCACCCAGCGCAGCTCGTCGGCGTCGAGCATCGAGCGGCCGTCGGGGCGCAGCTCACGGGCAGCCCGCGAGTCGATGACGACCAGGGCGCAGTCGCCGAGGGCGCGGGTGTAGCTCCAGCGGTAGGAGGTCGGCTCGGCGTCGGCGCGGGCGGCGAGCGCGTCGACCCGCGCGGTGAGGTCGAGCTCGTCGGTGGCTCCCCCGGCCGCGTGCTCGAGCACCGTCGACCAGACCGGCTCCCGTGCCAGCTCGGCCGGCGAGAGGTTGCCGAGGTGCTGGTGCACCCAGTAGGACCCGAGCCCCGAGACGATCCGCTCCTGCCACCACGTGGTCGCGCGGATCTCGCGGCGCCACGACCACGAGGTGTTCCAGTCGTCGCGGATGTCGTGGTCGTCGAAGACCATCGCCGACGGCACCGTCGACAGCACCCAGCGGATGACGGGTTCGCTCCAGGCCAGCCGGTAGAGCTCGGCGTACTCGACGAAGTCCTTGATCTCCAGGCCCGGCGGCTCGTCGAGGCTGCGCCGCGCCGCCATGAACCCCTCGAGCTCCGCGTGCGGGGTGGTGTCGGCGTACACCTGGTCCCCGAGCAGCAGCAGCACGTCCGGCCACGCCGTCTCGGGGTCGTCCTGCAGCGCGAGCGCCAGGGCACGCAGCGCGTCGACACCGTGCGCCTTGTTGCCCTCGGCGTCATGGGAGCCGGTGGTGCGACAGGTTCCGAACGCGAAGTGCGGCTCGCGGGTGGGATCGAGCGTGCGGATGCGGCTCGGCGGCATCCCGTCCTCGGGCCAGACCCGCTCGTCGTCGACAGCCACCGTGTAGGTGTCGTCGCTGCCGGGAACGAGCCCCTCGAGCACGACGAGGGCGTAGTGCGAGCCGTGCACGGCGACGGTCGGGGCGCTCCAGGTGCGCCCCGCCCGCTCGACGCTGACCCGGGCCGATGTCGAGGTGCGCACCCACACCGTCGCCGAGGTCTCGTCGACGTAGCGGAGCACGGGACCCAGGACGAGCGGCTGGTCCGGGTCGGCATTCGTCATGGAGGCCATCGTGCCCCCGGCGGCCGGACGACGGTGGCGGCGGGTCCGCAGAACGCCGGGTTCGACGCCCGGCCCGCGCGGCCCGCTACCGTGACGGCCATGGCGGGCGACGGAGGCACGAGCGGGCTGGACCAGCCGGAGGTACGGGCCTGGCTGGCACGGCTCGAGACCGAGGCTGCGGTGCTCCCCGACGACCGCCGCACCGAGCTGCGCGCGAACGTCGAGGAGTACATCACCGACGCCACCCGGGATGCCGGCCCGGACCACGCCGACCGCGCCGCCGAGCACGCCCTCGCCGAGCTGGGTTCCCCTGCCGCCCTGGTGGCCGAGGCGGGCGGCTACGCCGTGCCGGTCGTCGACCCGCTGCTCCCGGCCGAGGACGCGGACGCGGCCGGTGGGCCGCCCTGGCTCGAGGTCGCGACGGTGACCCTGCTGGCGGCATCCGTGGTGCTGGCCCTGGTGAAGCGGACCGAGGTGTTCGCGCCGCTGCCGTGGTTCGTCGGGACCCTGCTCGTGCTGCTCTCGCGGCGCTGGAGCGTCGGTGACAAGGCGCTGGCCGTGACGGCGTTCGGCGTGCTCGGGGTGCCCTTCATCCTGCTCGGCCGCGACGAGCTGCCGACGGGCGCGAGCCTGGTCGTGTCGGTGCTGCTCGTCGTGCTCTGGGTCGCGGCCGCGGTCCGCCTGCTGGCGCACGCCCGCTCGCCGCGCGAGCAGGCCCGCGGCCTGCGGATGCGCTGACGTCGCACCCTCACCGCGGCCGACGGTTCGCGTCGAGAGTGCACGACGCGCTGACCGACGCCGCGCGCCATCAGCGTGTCGCGGACTCTCGACCCACCGCGGGCACGCCAGAGGGCGGCCCCCCGGTGTGGGGAACCGCCCTCGTGGGTGTGGCTCAGCGAGGTGGCCGGGCTCTCGAGGCGCTGCCTCAGAAGCCCATGCCGCCCATGTCGTCGCCACCGGGCATGGCCGGAGCGGCCTTCTCCGGCTTGTCGGCGATGACGGCCTCGGTGGTGAGGAACAGCGCGGCGATCGACGCGGCGTTCTGCAGTGCCGAACGGGTCACCTTGGCCGGGTCGATGATGCCGGCCGCGATCAGGTCGACGTACTCGCCGGTCGCGGCGTTGAGGCCCCAACCGGACTCCAGGTGCGCGACCTTCTCCGCCACGACGCCACCCTCGAGACCGGCGTTGATCGCGATCTGCTTGAGCGGGGCCTCGATCGCGACGCGCACGATGTTGGCACCGGTGGCCTCCTCACCCGTGAGGGTGAGCTTCTCGAACGCGACCTTGCCGGCCTGGATGAGCGCGACGCCGCCACCGGCGACGATGCCCTCCTCGACGGCCGCCTTGGCGTTGCGCACGGCGTCCTCGATGCGGTGCTTGCGCTCCTTGAGCTCGACCTCGGTGGCCGCACCCGCCTTGATGACGGCCACGCCGCCGGCGAGCTTGGCGAGGCGCTCCTGGAGCTTCTCGCGGTCGTAGTCGGAGTCCGACTTCTCGATCTCGGCGCGGATCTGGTTGACCCGACCGGTGATCTGGTCCTGGTCGCCCGAGCCCTCGACGATGGTCGTCTCGTCCTTGGTGACGACCACCTTGCGGGCGCGGCCGAGCAGGTCGAGGTCGGCGGTGTCGAGCTTGAGGCCGACCTCCTCGGAGATGACCTGGCCACCGGTGAGGATGGCGATGTCGCCGAGCATGGCCTTGCGACGGTCACCGAAGCCGGGGGCCTTGACGGCGACCGACTTGAAGGTGCCGCGGATCTTGTTGACCACCAGGGTCGACAGGGCCTCGCCCTCGACGTCCTCGGAGATGATCAGCAGCGGCTTGCCGGACTGCATGACCTTCTCGAGCAGCGGGAGCAGGTCCTTGATCGAGCCGATCTTGGAGTTCGCGATGAGGACGTAGGCGTCCTCGAGCACGGCCTCCATGCGCTCGGTGTCGGTGACGAAGTAGTGGCTGATGTAGCCCTTGTCGAAGCGCATGCCCTCGGTGAGCTCGAGCTCGAGACCGAAGGTGTTGCTCTCCTCGACGGTGATGACGCCTTCCTTGCCGACCTTGTCCATGGCCTCGGCGATCATCTCGCCGATCTGGGGGTCAGCGGCGCTGATCGACGCGGTCGCGGCGATCTGCTCCTTGGTCTCGACGTCCTTGGCGTTGGCGAGCAGCTCGGCGGAGACGGCCTCGACGGCCTTCTCGATGCCACGCTTGAGCGCCATCGGGTTGGCACCGGCGGCGACGTTGCGCAGGCCCTCGCGCACGAGCGCCTGGGCCAGCACGGTCGCCGTGGTGGTGCCGTCGCCGGCGACGTCGTCGGTCTTCTTGGCGACCTCCTTGACGAGCTCGGCGCCGATCTTCTCGTACGGGTCGTCGAGCTCGATCTCCTTGGCGATCGAGACGCCGTCGTTGGTGATGGTGGGGGCACCCCACTTCTTCTCCAGCACGACGTTGCGGCCCTTGGGACCGAGGGTGACCCTGACGGCATCGGCGAGCGTGTTCATGCCCCGCTCGAGACCGCGGCGAGCCTCTTCATCGAAAGCGATGATCTTGGCCATTCGGGTGGTTCCTCCCACGCGAATCGAAGGTGAGACCGGGCGGTGCCCGCGACGGACGAGCCGGGGGCCGTCGGCTCACGCGCCGGGGCACCAGACCCTCACCGGACCGGTCAGGATTGTCACTCTCATGAGGAGAGTGCTAACGCCATTATTGGCACTCTCGGGTGGAGAGTGCAAACGGCAGGGCGCCCCGTGGGCAGCCTCGCGACGGCGTCGTCAGCGCGCGGCGACGGTGACCGGGCCGGCGACCGTGCCGACCACCGTGCCGGCCACCGGGCGGCTCGGGTCGCTCGGGTCGTCGACGGCGGATGCCGCGGCACCCGGCGCCCGGCCCCAGCCGGTCACCCGGCGGGCGACCCGGTCGACCGCGAGCCCCAGGCCGAGGGCGAGCGCGATGCCGGCGACGGACCCGAGCAGCGGGTTGCCGTGCAGCCAGTGACCGGCCAGGGCGCCCACGGCCACCGACCAGACCGCCCAGCTGGCCGCGGCCAGCGCGGCGAGGCCGAGGAAGCGACGGGGCGGGAACCCGGTGGCGCCCGCGGTGAGGTTGACGGCGACCCGGCCGAGTGGCACGTAGCGGGCGGTGAGCACGACCAGCGCGCCGCGGCGCTCCAGGGTGCCGGACGCCCGCTCGAGCACGCGACGCACGCGTGGGCGGGTCACCCGGGCGAGGCGCTGCGGGCCGTAGCGGCGGCCGACGACGAAGGTCAGGCTGTCCCCGAGGAAGGCGCCGACCCCCGCGGCGAGCGCGAGCAGCGGCAGGTGCGGGCCGTCCCCGGCCACGGCGACGGCGGCGAGGGCGACGACGACCCCCTCGCTGGGGATCGGCGGGAAGAGCGCGTCACCGACGGCGATGAGCAGCACGACCGCGAGCACCCAGGGGGCGGCCGCACCGGCCTCGAGGAGCGACGTGAGCGCGTCGAGCACTGGTCCTCCGGGGTGGTGCGGGGCGGTCGGCCGGTCGAGGTCGGTCGATGCACCGTCCGGGGGCCCAACGCGCCGGCCCCCCGGATCGTCCCCGACCCCGGCTCAGAGCTGCGGGGCGTGACCCTCGAACAGCGCCCGCATCGAGCCGTCGGCGACCGAGGTGACCGGGTCGTCGAGGTCGGCCACGAACACCGCCTGCGCCTCTCGCGCCGGGTTGCCCTCGAGCTCGTGCAGCACCTCACGCCACGCGGCGAGGTTCGGGTGGTCGAGCGAGGTGCAGGCCTCGGCCGGCGCCAGCGACTCCACGGCAGCCGCGAGCTGGCTGCGCGACAGGGGCACGGTGGCCGTCGACCCGTCGTGCCCGAGCACGGTGGCGAGGACCACCGCGGGCAGCGCGTGCCGGCCGCCCGGCGCGTTGACGTGGGCGAAGTGCCACTCCGGCGACGACGACGCGGGGCTGAGGGCCACCGCGTACGCGACCGGCTGGCGCCAGCCGTCGATCCGGGCGGCGAGGTACTCGCGGATGGCGACGAGGCCGTCGGGGGTGCTCCAGTCGAGGTCGCTCACCGCCGCATCCTGTCAGCACCCCCAGCGACCCTCCCGCACGGGGCAGATGAACAGGAGGTGAACAGGGCTCCTCGTCTTGGTGAAGTGGAGGTGGCCCCCCCACACTTGTGAATCGTGGACGCAGCAAACATCACTCTCGTGCTCGTGATCGTGACGGCACTGGCCTTCGACTTCACGAACGGCTTCCACGACACCGCCAACGCCATGGCCGCGTCGATCTCGACCGGGGCCCTCAAGCCCAAGGTCGCCGTCGGCCTGTCGGCCGTGCTCAACCTCGTCGGCGCCTTCCTCTCGGTGCAGGTGGCGCTCACGGTCACCAACGCCGTGATCAACCTGCAGACCAAGGACGGAGCCCCGAACCCGGAGCTCCTGGCCGACGGCGGTGAGGCGGTGCTGCTCATCATCCTGGCCGGCCTGGCGGGCGGCATCCTGTGGAACCTGTTCACCTGGCTGCTCGGACTGCCGTCGAGCTCGTCGCACGCGCTGCTCGGCGGGCTCACCGGCGCCGGGGCCGCGGGCCTGGGCTGGGCCGGCGTGAAGTGGAACGGTGACGGCACCAAGCTCGACGGCGTGGTGGGCAAGATCCTGCTGCCCTCGATGATCTCGCCGATCATCGCCATCGTCGTCGCCTTCACCGGCTGCTGGCTCGTGCACAAGGTGACGCAGAGCGTCATGCACCGGCTCGAGGAGCGCTACTTCCGTTACGGCCAGGTCGGCAGTGCCTCGCTCGTCTCGATCGCGCACGGCACCAACGACGCGCAGAAGACGATGGGGGTCATGACCCTCGCGCTCATCGCCAGCGGGCACTGGACCAGCACGACCTCCATCCCGGTCTGGGTGAAGTTCAGCGCGGCCACGGCCATCGCCGCCGGCACCTACCTCGGCGGCTGGCGGATCATCCGCACCCTGGGCAAGGGCCTGGTCGACATCACCCCCCGCCAGGGCATGTCGAGCGACGGCAGCACGGCGGCGGTGCTGCTGTCGGCGAGCCACCTCGGCTTCGCCCTCTCGACCACCCACGTGGCCACCGGCTCGGTGCTGGGTGGCGGGCTCGGCCGCGGCACGCCGGTGCGCTGGTCGACCGCCGGCCGGATGGTCACCGCGTGGGCCACCACCTTTCCTATCGCGGCCCTGATGGGCGCCCTGATGTGGTGGATCGGCGACAGCATCGGCGGGGCCTTCGGCGCGGGTGTCGTCTTCCTCATCCTCGCCGCGTTCTCGACCTGGATCTTCCGCAGCTCGAGGCGCGAGCACGTCGGCGCCGACAACGTCAACGACGAGTGGGACCGCGCCGCGCAGATCACCTCCCCGGTCTATGAGCACGCCCCCGTCACCCACGCGCAGAACGGATCCGGGCCGCCCGAGCCCGACGACGCCGTCGACCGAGACCAGGTCGAGCCCACCGAGACCAAGACCCACTGAGGACGGATGCCGTGAACACTCTCGAGCTGCTCCTCAAGGGCGCGAGCGAGGTCCTCTTCGCGGGCCTCGTCTTCGGTGCCGGCCTGCCCTTCGTCTACGCGGTCGCCCTGCGGGTGATGACCATCGGCGCGAGGACGTACGCCGACCCCAGCGGCGAGATCCACAGCACCCCCAGGATGTCCAGCCGCCTGTTCGCCGGGCTGCTCATCGCCGTCGTGGTCGCGGGAGTCGTCGTCGGGCTGATGATCATCGTCGCGACCGGCTTCGGCAAGGAAGTCACCTTCGACACCATCTACCCGACGATCACCGACAAGTAGGAGTGCACCGTCCATGAACCAGCTGTCCGGACCGGTCCTGCAGTGGATCCGCGAGGGATACCCCGACGGCGTGCCCGACGACGAGACCGCGGCACTGCTCGCCGTGCTCCAGGAGCGGATCGGCGGTGACCGCGCCCTCGACGTGCTGCGCCGCCTGCACAACGACGGCCGCATCTCCGACACGGCCGCGGCCGCTCTGCTGCCGGACGACACCCAGATGCGCCGCGTGGCCGCCAAGCTGGTGCTGGGTGGCTGGCCGCTCGCGGGTGACGACGAGGACGAGGACTCACCCCCCAAGGAGGGCAGCGCACTCGCCCGGATCGTGTCCTGGCTGCGCGAGGGCTACCCCGGCGGGGTGCCCGAGCACGACTACATGCCCCTCATCGCCCTGCTGGAGCGCCGGCTGACCCGCTCGGAGGTCAAGAAGGTCGCCAAGGCGCTGCGCCGGGCCGACGTCAGCCCCGCGGGCCCGAGCGACATCGCGGCCGCGATCACCGAGTACACCCACACCGAGCCCAGCGACAACGACCTGCGCCGCGTGCGCGACCAGCTCGCCAGGAAGGGCTGGCCGGTCGAGTTCCCCGACCCCGACCTGGACTGAGCCCCACCCGCCCACGACGGTCCCGGATGCCGGGTGCGCACCTCGCGCACCCGGCATCCGTGTGTGGCACGGACACAGCAACGCCCGTCCGGCTTCCCTCACGGACGGGCGTCACTGGCTGTGGGGGCTGCCGGCTCAGGGCTCCAGGCCGAGCCGGCGGGCCGAGCGGGCCCGCTGCCGGCTGGCGCGCAGCCGGCGCAGCCGCTTGATGAGCATCGGGTCGTGCTCGAGGGCGCCCGGGTGGTCGATGAGCGCGTTGAGCACCTGGTAGTAGCGCGTCGAGCTCATGTCGAAGAGCTCCTTGATGGCGGTCTCCTTCGAGCCGGCGTACTTCCACCACTGCCGCTCGAAGGCGATGATCTCGCGGTCCCGCTCGGACAGCCCCGTCGTGGGGGCAGCCGTGCTGAGCTGTTCGGAGGCGGCGCTCACGTGTGTGTCCTCGACCCTTCGTCCCTGACCCTGTTGAGCGCCCACTCTAACCGGGAAATGACACACGTGTCATTCGCCCGGCAGGTCGCTCCAGCGTGTCGCGAGAACGGGGTTCGCCGCGGCGGAACAGCCGTCACAGGAGCCACACGACCCCCACCGCTCCCACCTCGCGGGGCATCACTGCATGGTGTCGAGGATGGCGGTCACGTCCTCGTCGCTCGTCTCCGGGTTGACGATCGCGAAGCGGGCCAGCGTCTCGCCGTCGTGGGTGGTCGGCACGACGAACGCGAACTCCTCGGCCAGCATCCGGTCCGACCACGCCTGGTAGTCGGCCGGCGCCCAGCCGAGCCGACGGAAGACCACCACCGACAGGTCACGGTCGCGCACCAGCTCGAGGTAGGGGCGCCGGCGCACCTCCTCCTCGGCGAAGCGGGCGACGTCGAGGGTGTGCTCGATCGCCGACCGGTAGGCGTCGGTGCCGTTGACGGCCAGCGAGAACCAGAACGGCAGGCCGCGGGCCCGACGGGTCAGGCCGACCGAGTAGTCGGTGGGGTTCCACTCGTCGGCCTCGGTGAGCACGTCGAGGTAGCCGGCCTTCTGGGTGTGCGCGGCGCGGGCCTCGGCCGGCTCGCGGTAGAGCAGCGCGCAGCAGTCGAACGGCGCGAAGAGCCACTTGTGCGGGTCGACGATGAACGAGTCGCAGAGCTCGACGCCGGCGTAGAGCTCGCGCACCGAGGGGGCGGCCAGCCCGGCACCGCCGTAGGCCCCGTCGACGTGGAACCACAGCCCGTACTCGCGGCACACCTCGCCCACCGAGGCCAGGTCGTCGATGATCCCGAAGTTCGTGGTGCCACACGTCGCGACGACGGCGAAGAACGTCTCGGGGTCGTTGTCCTCCAGCACCTTTCGCAGGTTGGGTCCGGTGAGCCGCCACCGGTCGTCGACCGGCACCCCGACCAGCTCGGCGTCCATGACGTCGCAGGCGGAGGAGATCGACGAGTGGGCGCCGGCCGTGGCCGCCACCTTGCTGGGCCGCACGCCGGCTGCCGCCGTGCGGCGTGCGGTGTGCCGCGCCGTGACCAGCGCCGACAGGTTGCCGATCGTCCCGCCGGGCGTGAACACGCCGCCGGCACCGGCCGGCATCCCGACCAGGTCGGCGATCCAGCGCAGGGCCTGGTTCTCGGCGTAGACGGCGCCCGAGCCCTCGAGCCACGACCCCGCGTAGATCGACGACGCCCCCACGACGAGGTCGAACATCACCGCGGCGTCGCTCGGTGCGCACGGGATGAACGACAGGTAGCGCGGGTGGTCGGTCGACAGGCAGGTGGGGGCGAGGTCCTCGGCGAACATCCGCATCGCGGCGACGCCACCGAACCCCTCGGCGGTGACCGTCTGGCCGACGAGGCGCTCGAGCTCGCCCTGGCTCATCGGCTGGTCGAGCGGTGGCGAGAGCCGCACCCGCTCCTCGGCGTAGGCCATCACGGCATCCGCGAGCTCCGCGAGCTCGGTGTGCTTGTTCTCCTCGTACCTCATCCCGTGCACGGCGGCGACTCTAGCCGTCGGCGCCGCCGAGCAGGTATGCCGTGAGGTCGCCGACCGTGTCGACGACGGCGTCGGGTCGGGTCGCGGCCAGCGCCGAGCGCTCCCCCGCCCCCCAGGTGACGGCGACGGCGGCCATCCCCGCGGCGCGCGCGGCGAGCATGTCGACGGTGGCGTCGCCGACGTAGACGCAGTCGGCGGGGTCGACGCCCAGCGACGCCGCGGCGTGCAGCAGCGGCTCGGGCTGCGGCTTGTGCTCGGTGGTGTCCTCCAGGGCCGCGACGACGTCGACGAGGTGGTCGATGCCGACGCCCACCAGGGCGAGCCGGGCGGTCTCTCGTCGCTTCGACGTCGCGACGGCACAGGTGGCGCCAGCCGCGGTGAGCGTCTCGAGCATCTCGGGCACCCCGGCATACCGCCGGATCAGGCGCCCGGTGTTGGCCAGGTTCCACTCGCGGTAGACCCGGTCGAGCTCGTGCCCGTGGTCGGGACTCTCCTCGAGCAGGGCCGGCAGCAGCGGACGGCCGATCCAGGCGCGGGCCCGGGGCTCCTCGACCTCCTCGGCGAGCACCGTGCGGAACGCGTGCTGGTAGGAGGCGACGATGAGCGGGATGGTGTCGGCCAGGGTGCCGTCGAGGTCGAAGAGCACGACCCGGTGGCGGAGGGTCTTCTCGGATGCCGGTGCGTTCACCCGGACAGTCTGCCCACCTCCGACCGCGGCCACCGACACGGTCCGCCCGAGCAGCCAGGTCCACTGCCAGCCGACGGGGAGCACGGGTCAGCCCACCACGCCGTCAGCGGACCGTCTGGCGCACCGCCGACAGTGCCGAGTCGAGCACCGTGCGCAGGGTCTCGACGGTGAGGTCCTCGAGCCGGCCGGCGGTGTCGGCCCGGCGCAGCTCGGCGCGCACGTCGTCGCGGAAGCGCCGCAGCAGCGCGTCGGCCTCGGTGAAGCGGACGTGCGAGGTCGAGCGGGAGTCGCGGTTGGGCACGCCGTGGGCGGGTGCGGCCGCGCGGGCCTCCTGGGCTGCCGCGGCGAGCTCGGCCCGCAGTCCGCTCATCGTGCCGCGCACGTCCTCGCGCACCCGGGCCGCGCGGTCGCGCACCGTCTCGGCGATGCCGTGCTCCAGCGCCGCCAGCTCGCCGCGCCGTTCCTCCAGCTCGCGCCGGCCGGCATCGGTCAGCTCGTAGGTGCTGCGGCGGTCGACGTCGGTGCGCAGCACCAGGCCGTCCTCCTCGAGCTGGGCCAGGCGCGGGTAGACGGTGCCCGCGCTGGGCCGGTAGGTGCCGCCGAACCGGTCGGACAGGGCGGTGATCACCTCGTAGCCGTGCATCGGACGCTGCTCGAGCAGGGCCAGCAGGTAGAGCCGGAGCTGGCCGTGCGCGAAGACCGGCGGCATCTCAGGCCTGCCCGGCGGTGACGGCCGTGCCCGGGGCGACGGGTCCGCGCAGCAGGGTGACGTTGCCCGAGACGGTGCTCGCGGTCACGGAGCTCCGGGCGCCGTCGCCGCGCAGCAGGACCTTGCGTCCGGGCATGGTGCCGCTGTGGTCCTCGCCGTCGACCACCAGCCGCCCGGAGACGGCGTTGGCGGTGACGTTGACGCTCTCTCCCTCGGGCAGGCGCACCGTGACGTCGCCGGACACCGTGGTGGCCTCGATCGAGGTGCTGCCCGAGGTGACGTCGAACGCGAGCTCGCCGGAGACCGAGTTGGCCTGCACCCTGGCGAGCGCGCCGGAGGCGGCGAGCTCGCCGGAGACGGTGTGGAGCGAGAGGTCGCCGGTGTGGTCGCGCACGACGACCTCGCCGGAGACGCTGTTGGCCTTCAGCATGCCGCGGGTGCCGTCGACGACGACCGATCCCGAGACCGTCGAGACCGAGGCTGCCGCCTGGATGCCGGCCACGAGCCCCTCCGCGCTCACCGTGCCCACCTTGGTGGGCAGGTCGCGCGGGACGGCGATGCTCACGTCGGCGCGGTCCTTGTCACGGAAGTTGCGGAACTTCTCCAGGAACCCCTCCCACCCGGTGAGCGTGAACTGGTAGCCGACCCGCAGCTCGCCGTTGCTCAGCGAGACCTCGAGCGGGCGGCCGTCGACGTCGTGCACCTCGACCCGGGCACCGGGTTCGTCGTGCGTGACGACGTCGACCCGGCCGGCGACCAGCTGCACGCGGAGTGACCGCACCTCGTCGACCTCGATGACCTGCGGGCCGGAGACGACCCAGGACTCCTCTGCCATGACGCGTTCCTTTCGCGATATGTCGTGTTCGTTGATCACGATATATCGCGATATGTCGCGATGCAACCCTCCTCTCTCGAGTTGGGTGCTCAGGTGGTTGCCGTGGCGACCACCTGAGCACCCAACCCCGAGGCGCCCCCAGGCGTTTACTCAGCCGGTCGGGTGGATGCCGAGGCTCTCGAGGAGGGTGACGACGCGTGCCCGGATCTCGTCGCGGATCGGGCGCACGGCATCGAGGCCCTGGCCGGCGGGGTCGTCGAGCTCCCAGTCCTCGTACCGCTTGCCCGGGAAGATCGGGCAGGCATCTCCGCAGCCCATGGTGACCACGACGTCGGAGGCGCGCACGGCATCCGTGGTGAGCACCTTGGGCACCTCGGCGGCCAGGTCGATGCCGACCTCCAGCATGGCGGCGACGGCCGCGGGGTTGACCGAGTCGGCGGGCGCGCTGCCCGCCGAGCGCACCTCGACGGCGCCGCCGGAGAGGTGGCCGAGCCAGCCCGCCGCCATCTGGGAGCGGCCGGCGTTGTGCACGCAGACGAAGAGCACGGACGGTCGGTCAGGGGCGTGCTGGGACACGGTGGTACCTCTTCCTCAGGGCGAGCGAGACGTAGACGAGGGCGACGAGCACCGGCACCTCGACGAGCGGGCCGACGACGCCGGCGAGGGCCTGGCCGGAGGCCGCCCCGAAGGTGGCGATCGCGACCGCGATCGCCAGCTCGAAGTTGTTGCCCGCAGCAGTGAACGCCAACGTGGTGGTGCGCTCGTACGGCATCCGCAGGAAACGACCGAGAGCGAAGCCGCCGCTCCACATCAGGGCGAAGTAGGCGAGCAGCGGTAGGGCGATGCGGGCGACGTCGAGCGGGTGGCCGAGCACCGCGTCGCCCTGGAGGGCGAACAGGACGACGATCGTGAAGAGCAGCCCGTAGAGCGCCCACGGGCCGACGCGTGGGAGGAACTTGGTCTCGTACGCCGTTCGCCCCCAGCGCTTCTCGCCCACCCGGCGCGACAGGTAGCCGAGCAGCAGGGGGATGCCGAGGAAGACCAGGACGGCTGCCGCGATCTGCCAGGGAGAGACGTCGAGGGACTGCTGTGGCAGGCCGAGCCACCCGGGGAGGGCCGACAGGTAGAACCAGCCGAGCGCTCCGAACGCCACCACCTGGAAGACGGAGTTGAGCGCAACGAGCACCGCCGCGGCCTCGCGGTCGCCACAGGCGAGGTCGTTCCAGATGATGACCATCGCGATGCACCGGGCGAGCCCGACGATGACCAGCCCGGTGCGGTACTCCGGCAGGTCGTACAGGAACACCCAGGCGAGGGCGAACATCAGGGCCGGTCCGACGACCCAGTTGAGCACCAGGCTCGAGACGAGCAGCGGTCGGTCGCCGGTGACGGTGTCGAGCCGGTCGTAGCGCACCTTGGCGAGCACCGGGTACATCATCACGAGCAGGCCCAGCGCGATCGGCAGCGAGACGCCGCGCACCTCGACCGCTGACAGCGCCCCGCCCAGCTCCGGCACGGCCCGGCCGAGGGCCAGTCCGGCCAGCATCGCCAGGCCGATCCAGACCGGGAGGAACCGGTCGAGGGTCGAGAGCCGGGTCGCGACGTGGTCGGTCGGTGCCCCCGTTGCCGTGGGCGCGGCTGGTGGGGTGGTGGTCACGAGCAGCAGGCCTGCGCCTTGGGCTCGCTGGTGCTCGAGGAGCCGGTGGCAGACGCCGAGCCGGACGAGCAGCAGGCGCCGTCACCGAGGATCTCCAGGCTCGCCGTGGCGGGACGTGCACCGGCGGGGTCGTCGTCCTTGACGGTGTAGACCTCCCAGGGCGCGCCGGCCGGGTCGTGCACCCAGACCTTGTCCTGGAGGGCGTAGCAGCAGGTGGTGTCGTTCTCGTCGAACGCGGCGAGCCCGGCCGCGGTGAAGCGTTCGCGGGCTGCGGCGACGTCGTCGGTCGAGGCGACCTCGACGCCGAGGTGGTTGAGCGCGCCGGTCGTCCCCGTGCCACGGGTGCCCTCGCTCGTCTCGATGAGCACGAGCTTCAGGGGCGGCTCGGTGATCGCGAAGTTGGCGTAGCCGGGGCGCCGCTTGTGCGGCTCGACCCCGAACATCGTCGAGTAGAAGTCCACCGACGCCTCGAGGTCGCTCACGTTGAGGGCGAGCTGGACCCGGCCACCGGTCGAGGGAGCGGTGGGGGTGGGAGCGGTCTGGTCGGTCACGTCATCCTCCTGAATATCGACTACCATCGATGCATTCCCCAGCAGACCACATGGCATCGACGTTCGTCAATATAAGCGAGGAGCCCTCATGCAGCCCACCCTCCTTCCCCTGGCCACCACGACGACCTGCTGCGGGATCGGCGTCGATGGCGGGCTGAGCCGCGAGGAGGCGCAGGCCAGCGCCACCCTGCTCAAGGCGGTGGCCGACCCGGTGCGCCTGCGGCTGCTCAGCGCCATCCGTGCCACGGATGCCGGGGAGGCCTGTGTCTGCGACCTCACCGACCTGGTCGGCCTCGCGCAGCCCACGGTCTCGCACCACCTCAAGGTGCTCGTCGAGGCCGGGCTCCTCGAGCGCGAGAAGCGCGGCACCTGGGCCTGGTTCCGCCTGGTGCCGAGCCGCATCGACGACGTGGCGGCCATCTTCCGCTGACCGCCGCCGCGGTCCCGACCTCGTGCGGGATACGGTGGGAGCGATGGACACCACGGCCCCCGCGCGACCCCTCGGGGACCTCGTGCACCCGTCGTGGGCGCAGGCGCTGGCCCCGGTCGAGCCCGTGGTGACGCAGCTCGGGGAGTTCCTCCGCGGCGAGCTCGCGGCCGGTCGTGGCTACCTGCCCGCCGGCCGGCACGTGCTGCGCGCGTTCGAGCGTCCCCTGGATGCCGTCCGCGTCCTCATCGTCGGCCAGGACCCCTACCCGACCCCGGGCCACGCGGTCGGCCTCTCGTTCTCGGTGGCCCCCGACGTGCAGCCCGTGCCGAGGAGCCTGGCCAACATCTACCGCGAGCTCGAGACCGACCTGGGCCTGCCCACCCCCAGCACCGGCGACCTCACCCCGTGGGCCGACCAGGGCGTGCTGCTGCTCAACCGGGTGCTCACCGTGGCCCCGGGCAAGCCGGCCAGCCACCGCGGGCGGGGCTGGGAGACGGTGACGGCCCGCGCCATCGTGGCGCTCGTCGAGCGCGGCGGCCCGCTCGTCGCCATCCTCTGGGGGCGTGACGCGCGCGGCCTGGTCCCGCACCTGCCCGGCGTCGCGTGCATCGAGTCGCCGCACCCCAGCCCGTTGTCGGCGCACGCCGGCTTCTTCGGCTCGCGGCCGTTCAGCCGGGCCAACGACCTGCTCGTCAACCAGGGCGCGGAACCCGTCGACTGGAGGCTCCCGTGACCTACCTCGCCGCGTCCCGGCCGGTCTGGACGCGCTACGTCGCGATCGGGGACTCGTTCACCGAGGGGATGTCGGACCCCGACCCCACCCGCGAGAACGCGTACGTCGGCTGGGCCGACCGGCTCGCCCACCAGCTCGACGCGATCGCCGAGCAGGAGCACCTGCCGTTCGGCTACGCCAACCTCGCGGTGCGCGGCCGCAAGCTCGACGACGTGGTGGGGCCGCAGCTCGACGCCGCCCTGACGATGCAGCCCGACCTGGTGTCGATGGTCGGCGGTGGAAACGACCTGCTGCGCCCGCAGGTCGACCTCGACGGCCTGGCCACGCGGCTCGAGGAGGCCGTCGTCCGGCTCCGGCACGCCGGCGCCGACGTGCTGCTCGCGACACCGACCGACACCCGTGACGCCGGGCTGTTCAAGCCGCTGCGCGGCCGGCACGCCGTGCACACGGCCAACCTGTTCACGATCGCCCAGCGGCACGGCTGCTTCGTGCTCAACCTGTGGGGCATGGCCGCGCTGCGGGACTGGCGGATGTGGGCCGAGGACCGCATCCACCTCACCACCGAGGGCCACCGTCGGGTCGCGCTGGCCGCCCTGTCCGCCCTGGGGCACCACACCGACGTCGCGGACTGGACCACCCCGCTGCCTCCGGCCGACCGCGGCACCCGCCGCCAGGAGCTCCGCGGGCACGCCGAGTGGGCGCGCACGTATGCCGGGCCCTGGGTCCAGCGACGGGTGCAGGGCCGCTCGTCGGGCGACACGCTGGAGGCCAAGCGGCCGCGGCTGCAGCACCTGCGCGACCCCGAGGCCGAGCCCCCGCACCAGTCGCTGCCCGAGGGCTGATCGGCCGCAGGCCCGGGAGGACGGCCTCGGATTGGTTGGACGTCCGATCATCTGGCTACCCTCGACCCATGCCAGCGACGAGGCTGATGCCGACCGAGGAGGGCCAGGACCTCATCGACCTGACCCGTGAGATCTGCGACAAGGAGCTCCGGCCGAAGGTCGATGCCGCCGAGCGCGCCGCCGCGGTCGACGAGTCGTTCCCCACCGAGGTGTTCCGCACGCTCGGCGCGGCGGGGCTGCTCTCGCTCCCCCACCCCGAGGAGTTCGGGGGCTACGGCCAGCCCTACGAGGTCTACCTCCAGGTGGTCGAGGAGGTCGCCTCGGCCTGGATGAGCGTGGCCGTCGGCGTCTCGGTGCACTCGCTCACCGCCTACCCGGTCTCCACCTTCGGCACCCAGCAGCAGAAGGAGGCGCTCCTTCCCGGCATGCTCTCCGGCGAGCAGCTGGGCGCCTACTGCCTCTCCGAGCCGCTCGCCGGTTCCGACGTGGGGTCGATGACGACCCGCGCGACCGGAGACGGCGACAGCGCCGGCGAGCCCACGGCGTACACGCTGCGGGGCCGCAAGGCGTGGATCAGCCATGCCGGTCATGCCGACTACTACACGACCTTCGCCCGCACCTCCGACGACGGCGGGCGCGGGCTGTCGTGCTTCGTCGTGCCCGCCGACGCGGGCGGCCTGTCATTCGGTGCGCCCGAGCGGAAGATGGGCCTGCACTGCGACACCGTGCGCGAGGTGATGTACGACGACGTCCCCGTCGACGCCTCACGGCGGATCGGTGACGAGGGCCAGGGCATGGCCATCGCACTGTCCGCACTCGACGCCGGTCGGCTCGGGATCGCCGCTGCCGCAACGGGTCTCGCACAGTCGGCGCTCGACCTCGCGGTGTCCTACTCCAAGGAGCGCCAGCAGTTCGGCCGGCCGATCTCGGCCAACCAGGGTCTGGCCTTCCTCATCGCCGACCTCGAGGCGGCCGTCACGAGCGCGCGCGCCACCTACCTGCACGCGGCCCGGCTCAAGGATGCCGGGCGCGCATTCTCCAAGGAGGCCGCGGTCGCGAAGCTGGTGGCCACCGACGCCGCCATGCGGGTCACCACCGACGCCGTGCAGGTGCTCGGCGGGGCCGGCTACACCCAGGACTTCCCGGCCGAGCGCTACATGCGCGAGGCCAAGGTGACCCAGATCTTCGAGGGCACCAACCAGATCCAGCGCCTCGTCATCAGCCGGCACCTCCTGCGCTGACGCGCACGACCCCCGGAAGGAACCTGCCGGGGGTGGCGCTCGTCGGGATACTGGTAGCCCCCGACGTCCAGGAGTCCCGATGCGCACGACTTCCCACCTCGCCGTCGTGCTCGCCCTCGCGGTGGTCCCGCTGAGCGCGTGCGGGCTGTCGGGTGACGGTGATCCCAGCCCCACCCCGGGGGCGCCCAACCCGACCCTCCCCGCGACGACGCCTGCGAGCACGGCATCCCCCACCCCGTCGGGCGTCGCCGCGACCCTGCCCGCCGACCTGCGCACCCGGCCGCCGGTGGCCGCCGCGATCGCCGACGCAGCCGAGCGCGCGAAGGTGACCCCCGACGAGGTCGTCATCGCGGCCTGGAGCCCGGTGACCTTCTCGGACGGGTCGCTCGGCTGCCCCAAGGAGGGGATGAGCTACACCCAGGCCCAGGTCGAGGGTGAGGTGTTGCTGCTGCGCACCGGCTCGTCGCTGTTCCAGTACACCGCCCACACCGACGGGCCGTTCGGCTACTGCGCCACCCCGACCTCCGACTACACCGTCGGCGGCTGACCCTCCGCCCGCCCGAGCACCCCCGGCACAGGAAAGGACCGGGCCAACTCATACGTGGCCCGGTCACCACGATTCTCGGCGAGCCGAGCGCCCGCCCGGGTGACCGACACGCGGCGGCTGCGACAACGTCGGATGAAGCCTCGTCCCGTCCGATCGCCCTCGAGCCGCTGTGGTCCTTCGCAGGCGTGGGCTCAGGGGTCGAGGTCGCGCGAGATGCCGGGCAGCAGGGTGTCGCCGCCGCGCAGGGCCTCCAGGGCCGCCGGGTTCGCCGCCTCGACGAAGCGCAGGCTCTTGCGGCGGTAGCGCACCAGCTGCACGATGCCGATGCCCCAGAACAGGAACTGCACCGACATCGCGATCCGGAAGTCGTCGAGCGTGTAGTCCTGCTGCCCCCCGGGAGCCAGCTGGTCGAGCACCACGCCGATGAGCGCGATCGTGACCAGGGATGCCGTGAACCCACCGATGTTGACCACGCCCGTCGCCCGGCCCAGCCGGTCCGACGGGTGGAAGGTGCGGGCCAGGTCGAAGCCGACCATCGAGCCCGGGCCACCCATCGCCGTGACCACCACGAGCAGCACGAGCAGCCACAACGGCGCCGGCCCGGGCCAGAGCAGCGTGACGGCCCACACGGTGACGATCGCGAGCACGATGCCGAGCACGAGCTGGGAGCGCCGGTAGGGCACCCGGGCGGTGAACGTGGCGACCAGCGGCCCGGCGGCCATCGCGGTCAGCGTCATGATGATGAGCAGCCAGGAGGCCGCCTTCGGGGAGAGCCCCTCACCGCTCACGAGGAAGGGGTAGCCCCACAGCATCGTGAACACCGTGGCCCCGAACTGCGCCGTGAAGTGCACCCAGAGCCCGAGCTGGGTGCCGGGGTTGCCCCACACCTCGCCGAGGGTGCGGGCCAGGGCGCGCACCTTGATCCGCTCGACCGCCTCGCCCCGGTAGGGCGAGTCCTTGACGAGGAACAGCATGACCACGCCGAGCACGACACCCACGCTCGCCGCCGTCGCGAACGACTTGGTCCAGCCCCAGGTCGCCAGCGCGGCCGCCAGCGGGCCCGCTGCGACGATGGCGCCGACCTGCCCCACCATGCCGGTCAGCTGCGTGACGAACGGCGCCTGCTTGACCCGGAACCACACCGCCACGAGCCGGAGCAGGGAGGTGAAGATCATCGCGTCGCCCGCGCCGAGCAGGATGCGGGCGGCGATGCCGACCGGGAACGACCCGGCGAACGCGAACCAGAACTGGCCCACCGTCATCAACGTCAGGCCGGTGAACATCAGCCGCTTCGAGCCGAACCGGTCGATGAGCACCCCGACCGGGATCTGCATGGCCGCGTAGACGGACAGCTGCACCACGGTGAAGGTCGCCAGCTGCGCTGCGCTGATGTGGAACCGCTCGGCGGCGAGCAGCCCCGCGACCCCGAGCGACGTGCGGTGGAAGACCGCGAGCACGTAGACCGACAGGCCCACCAGCCAGATCACCCACGCACGGCGCCGCCCGATGTTGTGCACCTGGCGCAGCACGGGACGGGTCACCGCACGAGTCTAGGAGCCGCGCGACGCCGTGACCGGCGGGCGTCAGCCCTCGGGCAAGGGGCTCTCGAGGCCGACGCAGTAGACCTCGTCGTTGGCGTCGAACGTGTTCGGCGGGTAGTGGCGGAACGCGAAGCCCAGGCACGACGACCGCTCGTTGGGCCGCTCGACGAAGCTCTCGTGCTGGTCGATCTGCGTCGGGAAGGCCACGACCGCGAGAGCGGCGAGACCCGCCACGAGCGACACCAGCCCCCAGGTCGACCGGCGCGCCAGCGCACGGACCGCCACCGCGACGGCCACACCCGACACGACGGCGAGGGCGAGCAGCGTGAGCAGCCCGAGGGCGGCGTGCTCGCCGAAGGGGCCGTGCAGGTTGACCAGGAGGGGGTTGAGCCCGAGGAACACCACCAGCCCCGAGACCGCTCCGACCCCCACGGCGGCACCGGTCGCCGACTCCGCCACCATCGGCTCCCTGGGCAACACCTGCTCGTCCTCCACGAGGGGTGCGACGCACGGCCGGCATCCGTCGTTCCCCGCCCGACCAGCCATGGCGTGAACTTCCCCGACATCACTGTGACGACGCGGAAGTTCAGCACGGACGCAGAAGCTTCCCCGCCATCACAGAAGGTCGGCGCCGTCACTGTGACGACCCGGAAGTTCCGACCCGACCGCGGCCGGGGTCAGCGGACGACGCGCTCCTCGGCGACCGAGTTCCCGCCGTCGACGACCAGCACCTGGCCGTTGACGTAGGCGGCGCCCGGGCTCGCGAGGAAGAGCACGGCCGCCGCCACCTCGTCGGCCGTGCCGGACCGCCCGACCGGGGTGTGCCGTCCCTCCAGCGCCTCGGCCGCCGTCTGGGACCCCGTCGCGACCCACCCGGGGGCCACCGCGTTGACGGTCAGCCCGTGGCCCGCCTCGTCGACCGCGAGCGCTCGGGTGAGCCCCACCATCGCCGCCTTGGCGGCGGCATACGCCACCTCACCGCGCATGGCCATCACGGCGCCCGTCACGGAGGTGACCATCACGACGCGGCCGCGCCCGCTCGCGCGCAGGTGCGGCAGCGCCGCCCGCGTCGTGAGGTAGGCGGTGTCGAGGTTGCGCGCGATGGATGCCGACCAGCGGTCCGGCGGGGTGCCCAGCAGGTCGCCCTCGAGGTAGCCGCCACCGGCGGCGGTCGAGACCATGCCGGCGTTGTTGACGAGCACGTCGAGCCCACCACCCAGCTCGACCGCCCGCGCCACCACGGATGCGGCACCGTCGGCCGTCGTGAGGTCGGCGACGACGCCCGTGGCGCGGGCCCCGGCATCCACCAGCTCGGCCGCGCGCTCGTGCACGCGCTCGGTCGTCGCGGCGACCACGACCGAGGCCCCACAGGCCGCCAGGAGGCGGGCGCACGCCATCCCGATGCCGGTCGGCGACCCGGCTCCGGTGACCAGCGCCGTGTGACCCGACAGGTCGAGCGACGCCGGCAGCAGCAGGGCCACCGTCAGCCGACGGCGGCGGTGAAGGACTCCTCGAGCACGTCCATGCCCTCGTGGAGCAGGTCGTCGGAGATCGACAGCGGCGGCAGGAAGCGGAAGACGTTGCCGTAGGTGCCGCAGGTGAGCGTGATGAGCCCCCGCTCGTGGCAGCCCTTGTTGACCGCCGCGGTCAGCGCCGCCGCCGGCTCCTTGGTGTCGGGGTCGGTGACGAGCTCCATCGCGATCATCGCGCCACGGCCGCGGACCTCGCCGACCTCGTCGTACTTCTCGCTGATCCGGCCGAGCCGGTCGGTGAGGATCTCGCCGATCTCGCGCGCGCGCCCGGCGAGGTCCTCCTCCTCCATCGTCTCGATCGCGGCGAGCGCCGCGGCGCAGGCCACCGGGTTGCCGCCGTAGGTGCCGCCGAGGCCCCCGGCGTGCACGGCATCCATCAGGTCGGCGCGCCCCGTGACGGCGGCGAGCGGCATGCCGCCCGCGATGCCCTTGGCGGCGGTGACGAGGTCGGGCACGACGCCCTCGTGGTCGCAGGCGAACCAGTCGCCGGTGCGGCAGAAGCCGCTCTGCACCTCGTCGGCGATGAGCAGGATGCCGTGCTCGCGGCACCAGTCGGCCAGCCCGGGGAGGAAGCCCTCGGGCGGCACGATGAAGCCGCCCTCGCCCTGGATCGGCTCGATGATGACGGCGGCGGTGTTGCTCTCGCCGACCTGGGCGTGGATCTGGTCGGTGACCGTGCGCAGGGCCTCCTCGGCGCAGTGCTCGGCGCCACCGGGCCAGCGGTAGGGGTAGGCCATCGGCACGCGGTAGAGCTCGCCCGCGAACGGCCCGAAGCGGTGCTTGTAGGGCATGTTCTTCGCGGTCAGGCCCATCGTGAGGTTGGTGCGGCCGTGGTAGCCGTGGTCGAAGGCGACGATGGCGGGGCGCCCGGTGGCGTGGCGGGCGATCTTCACGGCGTTCTCGACGGCCTCGGCGCCGGAGTTGAACAGGGCCGATCGCTTCTCGTGCGAACCCGGGGTCAGCTCGTTGAGCTTCTCGCAGACCTGCACGTACTTGTCGTACGGGGTGACCATGAAGCAGGTGTGGGTGAACGCGGCGATCTGTTCGGTGACGGCGTCGACGACCCGCTGGTTGCCGTTGCCGACCGTGGTCACGGCGATGCCGGAGCCGAAGTCGATGAGCTGGTTGCCGTCGACGTCGCGCACGATGCCGCCGGCCCCCTCGGTGACGTAGACCGGCAGGCCGACGCTGACGCCTCCGGCGACCGCGGCGGTCTTGCGCGCCTGGAGGGCCTGCGAGGCGGGGCCGGGGATGGACGTCGCGAGGATCCGCTTCTGCTCGATCATGGGCCGATCATATCCGCACCCTAAGTGGGGCGTGACTACGGATTCCGTCGGATCACGGTCCGCCCACCGCGGAACCTGGCGACCCGAGCACGGGCCGGCCCCGAGATCCCTCGCCCCACCGTGCATGGACGCCCGAATGCCGGGTAGTGCACGGGCACCTCACGCACCGGAAGGAGCCGTCATGCCCGCACGCAAGTCACCCGGACCCTCGGTGAAGGACCCGGGCCTGTACGAGGAGCTGCGTCACGAGGGAGCCAGCAAGGAGAAGGCCGCGCGGATCGCGAACGCCGCCGCCAACACCTCCCGGTCCGCGGTCGGACGCAAGGGTGGCCGGTCCGGCGACTACGACGACTGGACCAAGGCCGACCTGATGAAGCGGGCCCGCGAGATCGGCATCGACGGCCGCTCGTCGATGAGCAAGTCGCAGCTCATCGACGCCCTGCGCCACCACTAGACTCCGTCACGGACGCCTCGACCTCGACGGCGGAAGGGGTCCGGGGCCCGGTCCACGGGCCTGCCGAAGGCAAAAGAAAGGTGTCCGAGAGATGCGTGCAGGGGGTTCGCATCTCTCGGACACCGGCTTCTGGGTCCTCGGCACCATGGGCGATCCGGGGAACGGTGAGTAACCTACACGATGGATGCTGAGAAGCCACTGAGAAACGGTGCGAATCCATTGAGGGTGCTACTGGTCGAGGACGAACGCCCGCTGGCGGCGGCTCTCGACGACGCCCTCAAGGAGGAGGGCTGGGTCGTCGACCTGGCGTCCGACGGCCGCGAGGGGCTGCGCCTGGCACTGATCGGCAGCTACGACGTCGTCGTGCTCGACATCATGCTGCCGCTCATGAACGGCTACGACGTGCTCAAGTACATGAGGGCCCAGAAGATGTGGTCCCCGGTGCTCATGCTCACCGCCAAGGACGGCGACTACGACCAGACCGACGCCTTCGAGCTCGGGGCCGACGACTACGTCACCAAGCCGTTCAGCACCCCGGTCCTCCTGGCCCGCCTCCAGGCGCTCGCCCGGCGCGGTGCGCCCGAGCGGCCGGTCGCCCTGAGCGTGGGCGGCCTCAGCCTCGACCCGACGACCCGCCGGGTCACCCGTGAGGGCCAGGAGATCCAGCTCACCGCACGGGAGTACGCCCTGCTGCACCACCTGATGCGCAAGGCCGGCCAGGTGCAGAGCAAGGGCGAGATCCTCGAGAACGTCTGGGACTCCGACTACCCCGGCGCCGACAACGTCGTCGAGGTCTACATCGGCTACCTGCGTCGCAAGATCGACGCGCCCTTCGACGTCAAGACCCTCGAGACGGTGCGTGGCATGGGCTACCGGCTCAACCCGATACCCCTTGCAGAGGAAGCCTGACCGAGAAGCGGCACCACCCGTCGGGGCTCTCCTCGGCGACGGTGGAGCCCCCGTGGGCCTTGACGATCTCGGCCACGATGGCCAGCCCGAGGCCGGTGCCACCGGTGTCGCGCGTTCGTGAGTCGTCGAGGCGCACGAAGCGGCCGAAGATGCGGTCGCGGTCCTCGGGCGCGACCGGCGGCCCGTCGTTGTCGACCGTCACGAGGGCGTCGCGTCCGTCGTTGCTCAGCCGCATCCGCACCTCGGACTCCTTGTGGCGCTCGGCGTTCTCGAGCAGGTTGCGCATCACCCGGCCCAGCCGCGGGGCGTCACCCACGACCCGGGCGGGCTCGACGTGCACCGAGACCGGCATCCCGCGCGAGCGCAGCAGCGAGGCCTCCGCCATCACGACGTCGTCGAGGTCGACCTCGGTCACCACGATCGGCAGCGACCGCTCCTCGTCGGCCGAGGCGAGCACGAGCAGGTCGTCGACGAGCGCGGCGAGCCGGTCGACCTCGGCGGAAGCCCGCCCGGCCACGACCTGGCGCTCGTCCAGGGGCCGGTCCTCGGCGAGCAGGTCGACCAGGACGTTCACCGTGGCGAGCGGGCTTCGCAGCTCGTGTCCTGCATCCGCCACGAACGCCCGACGTGAGTCGTCGGCGCGTCGCAGCCGGTCGAGCACCTGGTTCAGCGTCTCGGCCAGCCTCGACAGCTCGTCGCCGCCCGGGGGGACCTCGAGGATCGGGGCCGGACGCGACGCGGCGATGCTCTCGACCTGGTCGCGCATCCGCTCGACGGGACGGAGTGCCTGACCGATGGCGAAGGTGGTGACCGCACCGAGGAGCACCACGAGGCCGATGGCGCCGATGAGCGCGAACTCGGTCGAGCGGCCCAGGGCCGTGCTCTCGACCTGCGTGGCCACGGCCACCTGCACCGTGTACCGACGGCCGTCGAGGCCGGGCGCATCGGCGGCGGCCACCGCGAAGCCCTGGTCGGGCCCGCCCGGGAGCCCGTCGACGCTGACGACCTTCAGCTCCCCCGGGGGGACCACGATGTCGACCATCGGGGTGGTGATGTCCTTGTCGGTGGTCATCACGACCGCGCCGGTGTCGTCGACGACCTGCGAGACCCGGCTCCCGACGTCGGCCTCGTGCGTCGCCGCGAGCTGCTCGATGCTGTGCATCTGGAGGTCGGCCCGCACCTCGGCCGCCTCGGACGCGGCGATGTCGCGTGCCGACGCCTCGAGCACCTGGCCGAGCGAGAGGTAGATGATCCCCGCGGTCCCGGCGCTCACCAGGATGACGATCGGCATGGTCAGCGCGAGGATGCGACTGCGCAGGCCGAGCCGGGGGAACATGGCTGGAGTCTAGGTTCGCGGCGCCGTCCGATCCTGTGGTTGACCTGAGCCGCCGCCCGACCCAGCGGTCAGAGGTCGTCGGCCGTGGCTGACCCCGCCTGGGACAGGTCCGTGTCCGCCGCGGTCGGCAGGCTGCGCTCGGGGGTGCGGTCGGGGTGCAGCTGGGCCTCGGTCCACGGGTAGCGGATCCGGGTCGCCCAGGCCTCCGGCGCCCGGTCGAGCTCGCCGGCGACCACGGTCGAGGCCACCAGGATGAACGAGATGCACAACAGCCACCCGACCAGGGCGATGGTCACCCCGAACAGCCCGTACCGCTCGCTGTAGGACGTCATCAGCCGCGGCATGTACACCGTCGTGACGTAGCCCCACGCGGTGCACAGGCAGCCCGCGAGGATGCCGGCCGGCAACAGCCGCTGCCAGACCACCCGTCGGTTCAGCAGCAACCACGGGATGGACGTCCACACGATGATGCTCGACACCAGCGACCCGCTCAGCCCCAGCGCCCAGTCGAACGGGATCTGGCGCAGCAGCGAGCGGATGCCCGAGAGCAGCCCCAGCTCGATGATGAGCGCACCCAGGGCGACGGCCGCGTAGAGGGACGAACGCACGCCCTGGCTGCGCGGCAGCTGCCAGGCCTCCAGGTACATGCGCTGGATCCGCCGGGTCAGGCTGACGCCCGAGAAGACCAGCAGCAGGATGCTGATCAGGCCGATGGTCGCCTCCCCCGTCGGCGCGAACACCGTGTGCACCGACGTCGCCGCGTCGCCGGTGAGGGCGAACTTGCGCACGATCGCGTCGGCCATCGAGTCGTGGTTCTCGGTCGGGAGCAGGGCCGAGGCCAGGATGATGAGGGGGATCAGGGCGGTGAAGGCCTGCGAGGCGATGACCATGGCCCGGTCCAGGCCCTGCATCTCGAAGAAGGAGCGCAGGCAGCGCCGCGGGAACCACTGCTCGTCGAGCACGTCGGGAAGCCGCATTGCCGCTCCTGTCCTCCCCGGGGTCGCCGCCGTGCCGGGCACCGCCCGTGCCCGGCACGTGGGAATGGCTCGGCGAGCACTGGCCCGGCCGACGGACCCAGTCTGCGAGCCCGCGGTGGAGGCCGCCTCATCTCGGGCGGGTGAGCCCGACCCGTGGCTGCCCCCGCGCAGGTCACGCGGGCAGGACTCACCCCGCCGGGGTGAGGCGGGCGGGCACCCCGCAGCATGGAATTGGACCACCCGAACACCGAGAGGGGGGTCATCCGAATGACCACCACCAACGACGCGCACGGGCCGATCGACTTCATCCTCCTCGAGTTCCCCAACGACCGCACCGACGGCGCTGCCGCCGATGCGCTCGCGGAGCTCATCGAGGCCGGCACGATCCGGCTGCTCGACCTCGTCATCGCCCGCAAGGAGGATGACGGCACGATCGAGGTCATCGACATCGACGGCCTGGGCGAGGTCTCGTCCTTCGTGCAGTTCTCGGGAGCCCGATCCGGGCTCCTCGGCGAGGACGACGTGCAGGAGGCCGGGAACGCCCTGGCTCCCGGTACCACCGCCGCGCTGATCGTCTTCGAGAACGCCTGGGCGGCACCGTTCGTCGCCGCGGCCCGCAAGAACGGCGGCGAGGTCGTCGCCTCCATGCGCATCCCTGCGTCGGACGTCATCGACGCCCTCGACGCGCTCGAGTCAGAAGAAGCGAGGTAGACCCATGCCAGGACTGCTCAGAGCAGTAGGCCGGACCGCCGTCGTCGCCGGCACCGCGAGCGCCGTCAGCGGTCGCGTGCAGCGTCGTCAGGCGGACAAGTTCGCCGAGCGCGATGCGCACGCCGCCGCCCAGCGATCCGAGGCCTATGCGCAGGAGACCGGTGCACCGCCGGCCTACGCACCGCCGCCCACCCAGTACGGGGCTCCCCCGCAGCAGGTCTACGCGGCCCCGCCCCAGCAGCAGTACGCCGCTCCGCCCCAGCAGTACGCACCCGCGCCGGAGCCGGAGGGCCCCTCCCAGGCCGACGTGATCAGCCAGCTCAAGCAGCTCGGCGAGCTGCGTGATGCGGGCGTCCTGACCGAGGAAGAGTTCGCCGGCCAGAAGGCCAAGCTCCTTGGCTGATCCGGGACGACTGGCGGACGGGGGACGGGCCGCGAGCCCGCCCCCGCCGCTTCGCCCGCCGCCTCGCCGGACGCGCCCCCGAGCCCCACGCATGCCGTGGTGCCGGGGGCCGTCGGCGAGTCGGTCCCGCGGTCCCGCTGGTCCCGCCGTCACTGACGGCACCCACGCAGTAGGGGACGACTCGGTCCCCGACGTCCCGCGTCGCGCCGGGCTGCCGCGACTGGCCCTCGTGGCGATCGTCGGCGGCTCGCTGGTGCAGGCCCTGGACCCCGCCGTACTTTCCGAGGCGCCGGAGACCGCCGTGCCGGCCTGAGCCGCACGGACCGCACACCGGTCCCCCGACGACCGACGCCGAGTGGGCCCTGACGAGAAGGTGGACACCGACATGACCCAGCAGACGACGGCGGAACGCAAGGCCCAGGGCAAGGCGGCTCGCGAGCAGGCGCCGCTGGAGTCGCACGCCGAGATCGGGCCCGACACCGGTCGCGACCCGGTCGGCCTCATCGTCGGCCAGGCGGCGACCCGCGTGCCCGAGCTCGTGCCCATCCGGCACGGCCGGATGCTGGTCACCCCGTTCACCTTCTACCGTGGCGCCGCGCTGCCGATGGCGGCCGACCTGTCGAGGGTCCCCTCGTCGGGCCTGCGCGTGCAGCTGTGCGGTGACGCGCACCTGTCGAACTTCGGGGTGTTCGGGGCGCCCGACCGCCGGCTCGTCTTCGACCTCAACGACTTCGACGAGACCCTGCCCGGGCCGTTCGAGTGGGACGTCAAGCGGTTCGTCGCCAGCCTGGCCGTCGCCGGCCGGGACATCGGACTGGAGGCCAAGGACCGCAAGACGTTCGCTGCTCGCCGGCGCCCGCGCCTACCGCGAGAGCATGGCCGAGTTCGCCGAGAAGAAGATGCTCGAGGTCTGGTACGCCCGCCTCGACGTCGAGGAGGGCCTCGAGCTGCTTCGCGCCAAGGTGGGTGAGGAGGCCCTGGGCCGCACCCGCAAGGCGATGGCCAAGGCGCGCACCCGCGACAGCATGCAGGTGCTCAAGAAGCTGACGAGCGTCGTCGACGGCCAGCGGCGGATCAACAGCAACCCGCCGCTCGTGGTGCCGGTCGAGGAGCTCACCGACCGGCACAGCGCGGACGAGATCATGGCCTGGATGGGGGCGCTCCTCACGCAGTACCGCCGCACCCTCAGCGCGGACCGCCGTCACCTCATGGGTCAGTTCCGCCTGGTCGGGGTCGCGCGCAAGGTCGTCGGGGTCGGCAGCGTCGGCACTCGAGCCTGGATCCTGCTGCTCGAGGCCGACGGCGGGCAGGAGCCCCTCTTCCTCCAGGCCAAGGAGGCCCAGCGCTCGGTGCTCGCCGACTACTGCGGCGCCAGCAAGTACCGCAACGAGGGCCAGCGGGTGGTCGCCGGACAGCACCTCATGCAGGCCGCGAGCGACATCTTCCTGGGCTGGCAGCGGGTCGACTCCGGGCTGGACGGGCTCCAGCGCGACTTCTACGTGCGCCAGCTGCGCGACTGGAAGTACTCCGCGGCGATCGAGGAGATGGTGCTGCCCGGGCTGGTGGCCTACGCCGAGCTGTGCGGCTGGACGCTCGCGCGTGCCCACGCCCGCTCGGGCGACCGGTTCGCGATCTCGGGGTACCTCGGCAAGACCGACAAGTTCGACCGCGCGATGGCGAAGTTCGCCGAGCGCTACGCCGACCGCACCGAGCAGGACCACGCCGCCCTGGCGGCGGCGGTGACCGACGGCAGGATCGAGGCGATCACCGGCCTCTGAGGCGCCTGGACCACGGCCGCCGCCGCTCCTCCCGGCGTCCCACGGCCGGACCACTCAGCGGCCCGGACGCGGGCTGGCCTACGCTCGGCATGTGGCAGACCTGCGCACCGCGCTCGCCGTACCGCGCCCCAAGGTCTCGGTCCCACGTCGCATCGACCGAGCGGTGGAGCGGCCGCGACTCCTCCGCGACCTCACCGGAGCCCCCTTCGACGGCTCGGTGAGCGGAGACGGAACCCCGCAGGCGGTGGTGCTGCTCGCGTGTGCGCCCGCCGGCTACGGCAAGACCACGATGCTCGCCGACTGGGCCGACGAGCTCCGCGCGTCAGGCACCCCGGTGGCGTGGGTGACCTGCGACCGGGACGACGACGGGACCACCTTCTGGAACGCGGTCATCGCCGCCGCCGCCGGCGAGGCCGGCCCCGACCCGGCCACCGTGCTCGGTGGCCTCGACGCCCCGGCCGGGCCGGCGGACTCGACCTTCGTCGCCACGCTGATCGGGGTGCTCGGCGACGAGGTCCCCGGCCTGGTGATCGTCCTCGACGACGTCCACGAGGTGCGCGACCGCGAGGTGCTCGACGGCATCCAGCACCTCACGGAGTGGGTCGACGGCCGGGTGCGGGTGGCGCTCGGCTGCCGGTTCGAGCCTCCGATCGGCCTGCACCGGCTGCGGCTGACCGGCCGGCTGCACGAGGTGCGGGCCGCCCAGCTGGCCTTCACCGAGAACGAGGCGAACGACTTCTGGGACCGCCACGAGGTGGTGCTCGACGCCGACTCGCGGGCGGCCCTCCTGCACCTGACCGAGGGGTGGCCTGCCGGGATGCGGATGGCTGCGCTCTCCCTGGAGCACGGCGACGACCCCGCACAGTTCGTCGCCGAGTTCAGCGGCGCGGACCGACCGGTCGCCGACTACCTGGCCGGCGAGGTGCTGGTCCGCCTGCCCGACGACGTCGTCGACTTCTTGCTGCGCACCTGCATCGTCGAGGACCTCGCCGTCGAGCTCGCCGCCCGGCTGTCGGGTCGGGACGACTCGGCCGCCATGCTCGACGACCTGGCCCAGCGCAACGCGCTCGTCGTGCCGCTCGACCGCAGCGGCACCTGGTTCCGCTACCACGCGCTGCTGCGCACCTACCTCGTCATGGCCCTGCAGCGCCGGGGACCTGGCGAGAAGGCCGCGCTGCAGCGGCTGGCCGCGCAGTGGTTCCTCGAGCAGCGCCAGCCCGGCCGTGCCCTCGAGCTGGCCGCCGCGGCGGCCGACCCCGAGCTGGTCGAGAGCATCCTCCTCGCCCACGGCCTCGGCCTGCTGCTCGCCGGCGCGGGTCCAACCGTGCGTCGGTCGATCGCCCTCCTGCCCCCGTCGGCCGACCGTCGTCCGGCGGTGCTGGTGCACCGGGCCCTGCTCGCTGTCGACGAGGGTGACGTGGCGGCCGCCGACGAGGCCCTGGCGGCGCTCGCCGCGACGCCCGACGCCGACGACACCCCCCGGATGACCTCACTGCGCAAGGCGGCAGCCCTGCACCAGGCCCGCCTCGCCGCCGACCTCGCGGTGGCGCGCGCCAGCGACCTGGTGGAGGACATCGGCCCCTCCCACCTGCCCACCGACCTCGACCCCGACGTCCGGCTGCTGGTGCTCGCCGACCGGGGCGCCCTGCGCCTCTTCGAGGGCGACTACCGGCGTTCCCGACGCGACCTCCGCCAGGCGATCGAGCTGGCCCAGGCGGCCAACCTGCACTCGATCCACCTCTACTGCACCAACCTCATCGCCGGCACCTACGTCGCCGAGAACGACTTCGCCTCGGCCCGCACCGCGGCCGAGACGGCCATCGCGCTCGCGGCCACGCGCGCGTGGGACCGCACGCCGACCATGGCCTACGCCTACATGCTCGCCGGCTGGACCTCGTTCCAGATGCTCCACCCCGAGGAGGCCGCCACCTGGGCGGCCATCTCGATCGACGTCATCGACACCACGATCGACGTCGAGGTGGAGGGTGCCGCCCGCACCGGGGAGGCGATCATCGCCTTCGACGAGCCGCCCCAGCGCCGGGCGGCGCTCGACCGGCTGGAGCGCACGACCGCCTGGCTCACCGACCGGGGCGCGTCCCCCGCCCTCACCGCGCTGGCGGCACCGCACGAGCTGCGGATGTGCCTCGGCCTGGGCGAGTGGCACCGCGCCGAGCAGGCCGTCGAGCGGGCCGCGAGCCGGCTGGGCGGGGTCGGCGACGTCGTCGTCCTCCAAGCCCAGCTCGCCTCTGCGCGTGGGCGACCGGCCGACGCCCGCCGGCTCCTGCGGCCGGTGCTCGGTGGCGAGCTCGACACCATCCGCTCCACCGCGCTCACCTCGGCCTGGCTCCTCGAGGCCCTCCTGGCCCAGCGCGCCGACCGGGGACCCGCCGCGACCGAGGCAGTCCTGAAGGCCCTGCAGGTGGCGGCACCGACGGGGGCCACCAGGCCGTTCTTCGACGCCGGCAGCGAGGTGCACGCGCTGCTGTCGCGGCTGCACGGCCGGGCCGGGCACCTCGAGGAGGCGCTCGACGCGGTGCGCGCCGGCATCGACCACGTGCTCGAGTGGCAGGGCTCCGCCACAGCAACGGCCACCGGCATCCCGGTCGGCACGACAACGGCCCCCAGCGGGGGATGGCTGACCGAGCGCGAGCTCGTCGTGCTGCGCGACCTGCCGTCGATGATGACGCTCGGCGAGATCGCCGCGGCGCAGGGGATCAGCCTGAACACCGTCAAGACGCACGTGCGCTCGATCTACGCCAAGCTCGGCGCGGGCACCCGGCGCGAGGCCATCGGCATCTCGCGCAGCCTCGGCCTGCTCTGACCTCGGCGGGCCGATCGCAGGTCCTTGCCGTCGACGCGAAACCGCTCTCCGGCGGCTGCGCTCACCCGTGACGCGTGAGGCGGCATCACCTGCAGGGTGCGAGTGTCGACACGAGCGACAGGCAGTGCGCGACCGGGCCATCCGCGAGAGGGAGTCCATGCGGTACGAGTTCATCATCAGAGGCTCGGTGTCCGAGGACGTCCTGGCCTCTCTCCCCGAGCTGTCCGCCACGCCCTACCCCACCGGCGGCACCGTGCTCTTCGGCCCGGTGCAGGACGAGTCCGACGTGTCGAGCCTGCTCGCCCGGTTCTCCGACCTTGGCCTCTCGGTCGTCGAGATGCGACGACTCCCCGACTGACCCGGGCGTGACCGGACCCGGGCGGCACACCGTCACCACGGCATCCGGGACCCGTCGCGTGCGCACCTGGTGGTCGGGCCGCTTCGGTAACCGCACGACGGTGCTCGCCGACCTCAAGGCGGGGTCCGTGCTCGGGCTGGAGTCGGTGCCGGACAGCCTGGCGAACGGCCTCCTCGCCGGCGTCAACCCGCTGCTCGCGCTGCACGGCTACCTCGTCGGCACCGTCGTCGGGGCGCTGTCGACGAGCACGGTGCTGATGTCGGTGCAGGCCACCGGCGCGATGGCCGTGATCATCTCCGACGTCCCGCAGACGCAGACCGGCGACGTCCGGGCCCAGGAGGCCCTGGCCGTGCTGGCCCTGCTCACCGGCGTCGGGATGCTGGCCCTGGGCATCGCCCGGCTCGGCTCGCTGGTGCGCTTCGTGTCGAGCTCGGTGCTGGTCGGCTTCGTCAACGCCGTCGCGATCAACATCATCCTCTCGCAGGTCGACGAGGTCACCGGCTACCAGAGCGGTGCGGACAACCGGGTGCTCAGGGCCCTCGACACCGTGGTCCACCCGGGCCGGATCCAGTGGGCGAGCGTGGTCGTCGCCGCGGTCACGATCGGGCTGATCGTGCTGCTCGAGCGCACCCGGCTCGGCGCCCTGGGGATGGTCGTCGCCATCGCCCTCGGGTCGGCTCTCCCGGTGGTGCTGGACGCCCTGGGCAGCACGGTGCTGGCCGTGCCGGTGCTCTCGGACATCGTCACCGTGCCCCGGAGCCTGCCCGGCTTCGAGCTGCCCTCGCTGGGCCTCGTGGCGGCGATGGTCGTGCCGGCCCTCTCGCTCGTCTTCGTCGGCCTGGTCCAGGGCGCCGCCATCGGCGGCTCGATGACCCGGCCCGACGGTTCGGCCAACGACCCCTCGGGCGACTTCCGTGGGCAGGGCATCGCCAACCTCGCCACCGGCGTGCTCCAGGGGACACCCGTCGCGGGGTCGATGTCCTCGACCAACCTCGTGCGGGCCGCAGGTGGCCGCACGGCGACGGCCAACCTGTTCGCCGGGGTCGTCATGGCCGCGTCGATCCTGCTGCTGTCGGACGTCGTGGGGTACATCGCGATGCCGGCGCTGGGCGGCCTGCTGATGCTGATCGGCTGGCGCAGCCTCAAGGTCGACCAGCTGGTGCTCACCTGGCGCACCGGGCCGGTGCCGGCGACCACCATGGCGATGACCTTCGTGCTGACCCTGATCATCCCCCTGCAGTACGCGGTGCTCGTCGGCGCCGGGCTCGCGGTGCTGCTGCACGTGGCACGCCAGTCGAACCAGGTCGTCGTGAAGCACTGGGTCTTCGACGACGACCGCGGGTTCCCGACCGAGGCCGACCCGCCCGCCGAGCTGCCCCCGGGTGAGGTCGTCGTCCTCGCCACCTACGGAAGCCTCTTCTTCGCCTCGGCAGCCGCCTTCGAGTCGCAGCTGCCCCGGGCGGTCGGAGCCGGCACCCACGGCGTGGTCGTGCTGCGCCTGCGGGCCAAGGAGGAGCTGGGCAGCACGGTGGTCAAGGTCCTGATCCGCTATGCCGAGCAGCTCGCTGCGTGCGACGCCCGTCTCATGCTCTGCGGCGTGACCCCCGGGGTGCGGCGGCAGCTCGACGACACCGGGCTCGCGACCCAGCTGGGCGAGGACGCGGTCTTCATGGCCCACGCCAGGGTGGGGCTCTCCGTGCGCGAGGCGGTGCAGAGCGCCGAGCGCTGGATCGCGGAGTCGAGCGAGGCGGCCCCTCCGGCCGGGCCCTGAGATCCTCCCCGTCCCTCCCGAGTTGGGTGCTCAAGCGGTCGCCGGGGCAGCCACCTGAGCACCCAACTCCCGGTCGGTCCCCGCGTTGGGTGCTCAAGCGGTCGCCGGGGCAGCCACCTGAGCACCCAACGCCCGGTCGGTCCCCGAGCTGGGGTGCTCAAGCGGTCGCCGGGTCGGCTGAACTCTTGACTCGTTCCAGAAAACCGGAAAGACTGCCGAGGTGCCCCCACAGAACGACGTCGAGCAGCTGCTGCGCGCCGCGTCGCTGCGGGTGACCCGCCCCCGGGTCGCCGTGCTCAGCGCGGTGCAGGACAGCCCGCACGCCAGCACCGACGCGATCATCGACGCAGTGCGTCGCGACCTCGGCGAGGTGTCGCACCAGGCGGTCTACGACGTCTTGCGGGCGCTGACCACCGCCGGGCTGCTCCGCCGCATCCAGCCGTCGGGCTCCGTGGCACGCTACGAGACCCGGGTCGGCGACAACCACCACCACGTGGTCTGCCGCTCGTGCGGCAGGATCGCAGACGTCGACTGCGCCGTCGAGGAGACGCCGTGCCTCACGGCATCCGACGACCACGGCTTCGTCATCGACGAGGCGGAGGTCGTCTACTGGGGCACCTGCCCGCAGTGCGCGGCTGGGGCGGCCCGGGCCACCGGCTGACCACACCAGACCATCACCATCCGAGTACCGAACACCGAAGGAGACCGACGTGACCGACCAGGCAACCGACGGCGTGACCGCGCAGGGCAGCGAGAGCGAGAACCCCGCGATCGACACCCCGACCCCGAAGGCGGGCCGGCCCCGCACCAACCAGGACTGGTGGCCCGAGCAGATCGACCTCTCGGTGCTGCACAAGCACTCGCCGGCCACCAACCCGCTTGGATGCCGGGTTCGACTACGCGGCCCAGGTCGCGTCGCTCGACGTCGACGCCCTCAAGCGCGACATCGTCGAGGTGATGACGACCTCGCAGGACTTCTGGCCGGCCGACTTCGGCCACTACGGGCCGCTCTTCATCCGGATGAGCTGGCACGCGGCCGGCACCTACCGCATCTGGGACGGCCGCGGCGGCGCCGGCGACGGCCAGCAGCGGTTCGCGCCGCTCAACAGCTGGCCCGACAACGCCAACCTCGACAAGGCCCGGCGCATCCTGTGGCCGGTCAAGCAGAAGTACGGCCAGTCGGTGTCGTGGGCCGACCTGCTCGTGCTCGCGGGCAACGTGGCGCTGGAGGACATGGGCTTCGAGACCTTCGGGTTCGGCTTCGGCCGCGAGGACGTGTGGGAGCCCGAGGAGGTCTTCTGGGGGTCCGAGGACGCCTGGCTCGGCGACGAGCGCTACAGCGGCGACCGCGAGCTGTCCAACCCGCTCGGCGCCGTGCAGATGGGCCTGATCTACGTCAACCCGGAGGGCCCCAACGGAGAGCCGGACCCGGTGAAGGCCGCGCGCGACATCCGCGACACGTTCGCCCGGATGGCGATGAACGACGAGGAGACCGTGGCGCTGATCGCCGGGGGCCACTCGTTCGGCAAGACCCACGGCGCCGGCAACCCCGACCTGGTCGGCCCGGAGCCCGAGGGCTGCCCGGTCGAGCACCAGGGCATCGGCTGGAAGAGCCAGTACGGATCGGGCAAGGGCCGCGACGCCATCACCAGCGGCCTCGAGGTCACCTGGACCCAGACCCCGACCCGGTGGAGCAACAAGTTCTTCGAGAACCTCTTCGCCTTCGACTGGGAGCTGACCAAGAGCCCGGCCGGGGCGTTCCAGTGGCAGCCGAAGGACGGCGCCGGGGCCAACACGGTGCCCGACCCCGAGGACGGCTCGCTGACCCGGCCGCCGACGATGCTGACCACCGACCTCGCGCTGCGCCTGGACCCCGAGTACGAGAAGATCTCGCGCCGGTTCCTCGAGCACCCCGACGAGTTCGCGCTGGCGTTCGCGAAGGCCTGGTACAAGCTGCTGCACCGCGACATGGGTCCGGCCGAGCGCTACCTGGGCCCGTGGGTTCCCGAGCCCCAGCCGTGGCAGGACCCGGTGCCGGCTGTCGAGGGCGAGCTCGTGTCCGAGGCCGACGTCGCCGCGCTCAAGGAGGCGATCCTGGCCACCGGCCTGACCGTGCCGCAGCTGGTGCGCACGGCCTGGGCGTCGGCATCCAGCTTCCGCGGCACCGACAAGCGGGGCGGGGCCAACGGTGCCCGCATCCGCCTCGAGCCGCAGCGCGGCTGGCAGTCCAACGACGCCGACGAGATCGACGCGGTCGTGTCGGCGCTGGAGCGGGTGAAGTCCGACTTCGACGGCCGCGGCGGTGCCTCGGTCTCGATCGCCGACCTCATCGTGCTCGGCGGGTCCGCCGCCGTCGAGAAGGCGGCCGCGGATGCCGGGCACACCGTCACGGTCCCGTTCCACCCGGGGCGCACCGACGCCACGCAGGAGCAGACCGACACCGACTCCTTCCGGGTGCTCCAGCCGCGTGCCGACGGGTTCCGCAGCTACCTGCCCGAGGGCGAGAAGCTGTCGCCCGAGACGCTGCTGCTCGACCGGGCCAACCTGCTCAACCTCACCGCACCCGAGATGACCGTGCTGGTCGGCGGGATGCGGGCGATCGGGGCCAACGCGGGCGACTCCGACCTCGGTGTGCTCACCCAGCGCCGCGGGCAGCTGACCAACGACTTCTTCCGCACCCTGCTCGCGCCGGGCACGGAGTGGAAGTCGTCGGCATCCCGGGAGAACGTCTACGACGGCACCGACCTCGCCACCGGCGACGTGCGGTGGACGGCCACGGCGGTCGACCTGGTCTTCGGCTCGCACGCGCAGCTGCGGGCGCTGTCGGAGGTCTACGCCAGCGACGACGCGCAGGAGAAGTTCGTGCGCGACTTCGTGGCCGCCTGGGTCAAGGTGATGGAGCTCGACCGCTTCGACCTCCACCGCTGACGTCGCTCCATCCCCGACTTATTGCGATTTGCCCACCGATCCGAGGCCTGTCGGGCCCTGATCACGTGGGCAAATCGCAGATAAGTCGGCTGGGGCGGGGTCGGATGGCGCGGGCTCGGGTCAGGCGCGCAGCCGGAAGGTGTGCGCGCCCGCGCGAGGCCTTGGTGGCGAGGTAGCGGGCATTGGCGTCGCACACGTGCACCCCGGTCGGCACGACCTCGGTGACGTCGACGCCGAGCCGGGCGAGCTGGGCCGCCTTGTCGGGGTTGTTGCTGAGCAGCGCCATGGAGTCGACCTGCAGCGCCGCGAGCATCTGCGCCGCCACGGTGTAGTCGCGGGCGTCGGCGCTGAAGCCCAGCGCGACGTTCGCGTCGTAGGTGTCGAGTCCCCGGTCCTGCAGCGCGTAGGCGTCGAGCTTGCCGTAGAGCCCGATGCCCCGGCCCTCCTGGCGCAGGTAGAGCAGGTAGCCGCCCTCGCGTGCGATGAGCTCGACCGCCTCGCGCATCTGTGGCCCGCAGTCGCAGCGCTGGCTGCCGAACACGTCGCCGGTGAGGCACTCGCTGTGCAACCGCACCAACGCCGGCCGGTTGCGGCGGTCCGCCGGGGTCAGCCGGGAGGTGCGGGTGGCCCGGTCACCGAGCCCGAGGGCGAGGTGCTCGCGCCCGTCGACCAGCCCGTCGAAGCTGAGCACCCTGGCAGGTGTCGCGAAGCCGTCGCTGAACTGCAGCGGCACCATCACCTCGGTGCGGATCGTCGCCGGCGGCGTCGCGGGCGACGGGGCCGGCGGCACCGGCACGGTTGCCTGGGTCATCGGGCGGCCCCTCCTCGTTCGTCGAGCTCGAAGCGCGTCGAGAGCGCGTAGCGCAGCAGCACGACGTCGTCGATCTGCCGCACCTGGGCCAGGTCGGCTCGGCCGCGCCCGGCAACGGGCACGCCCCCCGGCCCGAGCAGGCGCGGAGCCCGGGAGTCACCGACGAACACCGGTGCCACCACCAGCTGCAGCTCGTCGGCGAGCCCGGCCCCGAGGAACTGGGCCAGCACGTCCTGCCCGCCCTCCACCAGGAGGCGGCGCACACCCCTGGCCCGGAGGTCCGTGCTGACCCAGCCCGCATCGGGGTCGTCGCCGGCATCGACGACGGTCGCGGTGTCCCCCAGCCGTTCCCGGGTGGCCGCGACGGCGGGGGTGGCGCAGTAGACCAAGGGGTCTCCCTCCCCGCTCGCGAAGATGGCGGCACCCGGGTCGAGGGTCGGATGGCGGGTGAGCGTCACCTTCCGCGGCGTCGCCTGGCGCCCCTCGGCGACCCGCTGCGCTCGTCTCTCCGGGCACCGCACGCCGAGCCGCGGGTCGTCGGCGCGCACTGTGCCGGCCCCGACGAGCACGGCGTCACAGCTCGCCCGCACCGCATCGACCCGGTCGAGGTCGGCCGGGTTCGACAGCACGAGGCGCTGCCCCGACGTGTCGTCGAGGCAGCCGTCGAGCGAGATGGCGCAGCTGAGCAGGGTGTAGGGGCGGTCAGCCACTGGACGCACCGCCAACCGCATCCACTGGGCGGGCTGCGACCGGCGCGAGGGTGGCTCGCACGGGCGTCGCCCCTGCAGTCCGCCGCACCCGACCGGTGAGGAGCAGCACCGCGCCCGGAAGGGTCGCGACGAAGGCGATCATCCCGAACGCCACGGCCGTCGTCAGGCCCTCTGCCACCCCGAGGCCGGCAGCGCCGAAGACCCATGCGGCGGCACCCTCGCGTGGCCCCCAGCCGGCCAGGTTGAGGGGTATGGCCGACACCACGAGCACGACGAGGGCGAGCGGCAGCAGGGTGGTCGTCGGAGTCCGCACGCCCACCGTGCGGGCCGCGAGCACGAACGTGGCCAGGTGCCCGGCCAGCACCACCACCGACGCCAGGACCACCCCGATGGATGCCGGTCCGGTCGCGAGCGCGCGCAGGTCGCTCGCGACGACCCGACCGACCCGGGCCGGTGCGGTTCGGGCCCGACGGGACCCCGTCAGCACGGCGAGACCGACCACGAGGACGACCAGCACGCCGAGGACCGCCAGCAGGGGCACCTCGGGCAGCGTGAGGTCGAACGGTCGCGTCAGGAGCACCGCCGCCGCGGTCAGGGTGACGAGCACGACCTGCCCGGCGGTGCGCTCCCAGGCCACCGACCGCAGACCGCGGCCGACGTCGCCGGCAGCACGGCCGTGCCGGACACCTCGGCCGACGTCGCCGAGCACCCCGCCCGGCAGGGTGACGTTGAGGAACTGCGCCCGGTAGCACGCCGCCACCGCGCCACGGAGCGTCAGGTCGACCCCGAGCCGGTGCGCCACGAGCCGCCAGCGCCACGCGGCGCACACGGTCGTCACGAGCGCGATGGCGGCCCCGGCCGACAGCGCTCGCAGGTCGGTGGCCCGCAGCGCCTCGAGGAACGGCCCCGTGCCGAGCCCGACGACGAGGGCAGCGATCACGAGCGCGCCGGCCAGCGGACGCGCCCACCGCCACCACCGTGCGCCGATCTCCGCCTCCCGGACCGCGTGTGGGCCCCTCCCCACGTCGGGGTTCGGGGACACCTGCTCATCAGGACCTACGGACGGGTCGGGCGCCCGGTTCAGGGCGCGCCGGCGACGCGAGCCGGGTCACGCCGCCACCTCGTCGAGCACCCGCGCCACCGCGGCGCTGGTGGCGGACCAGGTCGGCAGCTCCGTGCGGCGCTCGCGGGCCGCCGCCCGAAGGTGCTCGCGCATCCCCGGGTCACCGAGCCACTGCTCCAGCGACCCGGCGAGCGCCGGCGGGTCGTCGACCGGCACGAGGATGCCGGGTCGTCTTCCGCCGGGTGCCCGCCCCAGTGCCTCCGGCAGCCCGCCGACCCGGGTCGCCAGCACGGGGATGCCGCGCGCCAGCGCCTCGGTCACGACCATGCCGTACGTCTCACCCCGGGACGCGCTGACCAGGAGGTCGGCACGGCCGTAGGCGGCGTCGAGCGCAGCGCCCACGAGGGTGCCGCTGAACCGCACCCGGCCCGTGAGCCGAAGGCGCTGGACGGTGCGGTGCAGCTCGTCGACGAACGCCGGGTCGCGCTCGAGCGTGCCGACGCACTCGAGGGTCCAGCCCGCCGCCGGCACCCGGGCCAGCGCCTCGAGGAGCACGTCGTGTCCCTTGGCCGGCACCACCGCCCCGACGCAGATCAGCCGCCGACCGTCGGGGCAGCCCGCCACGGCCCGGGCGGGCTCGACGCCGGGAACGGCGACCGCGACCCGCGCAGCGTCGAGGCCGTAGGCGTCGAGCAGCCAGCGCCGGGTCCACCGGCTCGGGGTCACGACGGCCGACGCCGCCCGCAGGGCCACCTGTTCCCGGGCCCGCGCGTCTGCGCCCTCGAGGTCCGGCCCGTCGAGGCCGAGTGGGAGGTGCACGAGCACGACGACCCGGAGCCGCCCACCCTCACCCACCAGCACCTCGGGCCGGTCGGAGCCGACCAGCCCGTCGACCACGACGACCTCACCCGACGGGAGCGCGGCGAGCGCCGCCGCCAGGGCGGATGCCGGGTAGCTCACCGCACCACGTCCATGCTCCCCTCGCACCTCGTGTGAACGCACGTCCCACCCGCGACCGGTCAGGCCGCGCGCCAGCATCCGGTCGTAGGTGTTGCCGCCGCTGGGGCGGTCCGGGTCGTCGACGCCCTCGGGGACGACGAGGTGCACCGTCCTCACAGGTCCCGCTCGTAGGACGCCGACGCGATGTGCGACTCGCGAAGGGTCACGAGGAGGGAGGCCAGCTCGGCCCCGTCACGGCCCAGGTCCCCGGCACCGACGCGTTCCGCGAGCCGGTCGGCCACCACCTGCGCGAGCCGCTCGGTCGTCGTGTTCAGGCCCGCCAGCGAGGGGTCGTCGTCGAGGTTGCGGTAGCTCAGCGCGCCGACGACCGACGCCAGGGCGGAAGCGGCGCGGCCGATGTCGACCACGACGCCGTCGTCGTCGAGCGACGCGGACCGCACCGTGGCGTCGACGACGTAGGTCGCCCCGTGCAGCCCCTGGGCCGGCCCGAACACCTCGCCGCGCAGGCTGTGGGCCACCATCATGTGGTCGCGGACGGTCACGCTGAACACGGCGGCTCCTCGTCATAGGTCACGGTGTGGCAGAGAGCGGGCAGGCTGCCGTCGGCGAGGCGCGCCATCACGTCGGGCAGGTCGTCCAGCGGGGAGCTGCCCGTGAGCAGCACGTCGAAGGCCGGGTCGCGCAGCAGGGCGAGCGCCAGGCGAAGCCGGTCGGTGGGCGTGCGCCGTGCCCGCCGGGCCGGCGACACCGTGCCGACCTGGCTGGCCCGCACCGCCAGCCGGCCCGAGTGGAAGGACCCGCCGAGCCGAAGGGTCACCTCGGAGTCGCCGTACCAGCTGAGGTCGAGCACGGTCCCCTCCGCCCCGAGCAGGTCGAGGGAGAGCTGCAGCCCCGCAGACGTCGAGCTGGCGTGCACGGCCAGGTCACAGCCGGCGGGCGCGTCGGCGGGCAGTGCGAACGACGCACCCAACGCCCGCGCCACGAAGGCGCGCCCGGGATCGACGTCGACGACGGTCACCTCCACCCCTGGGATGCCGGCCAGCAGGCGGGCGGTGCACAGCCCCACCATGCCGGCCCCCACGACGGCGACGCGGTCGCCGACGAGCGGCGCGGCATCCCACAGGGCGTTGACGGCGGTCTCGACGGTGCCGGCGAGCACCGCCCTGTCCGGCGGCACGTCATCGGGCACGACGACGACCGAGCCGACCGGCACGACGTAGGCGCTCTGGTGGGGGTAGAGGCAGAACACGGTGCGCCCCAACAGGTTCGGCGGCCCGGCCTCGACGACACCGACGTTGAGGTAGCCGTACTTCACCGGCCCGGGGAGGTCGCCCTCCTGGAACGGGGCACGCATCACGGCCCGCTGGTCGGGCGGTACGCCCCCGCGGAAGACCAGCGCCTCGGTGCCACGGCTGACCCCGGAGCGCAGGGTGCGCACCAGCACCTCGCCCGGGCCGGGGTCGGGCACGGCCACGCGGCGGATCTCCCCCGCCCCCGGCTCGCGCAGCCAGTACGCCCGGGCCTGCACCGCCATGGACACACGCCACCTTCCCGGGGTCGGGCTGAACCACCTCGTCGCCGCTCGCAGTGGGCGGCCGTACTCCTACACACGCAGCCACGGTGGCCACGGTTCAGGTGGGCGGTGAACCGACGGCACCTGCCGCCCGTGGTGACGGGTGAGGCCCCCGGCGCATCGACGGGTGGCGACGCTCGGCGGACGGAGACTGCGATGGGGCTGCGGATCGTGACGGCGGTGGCGGCGCTGGTGTCGGCGTACGTGCACCTCAAGCTCTGGCTCGACGGGATGCGCGATGTCGACGTCGTCGGGCCGGCCTTCCTGCTCAACGCGGTGGCCGGGCTCGTCATCGCCGTGCTGCTGCTCGCGTGGCACCACTGGGCCCCGGGCTTCCTTGCGGCGGGGTTCGGGGCGAGCACCCTCGGCGCGTTCATCCTCTCCACGACCGTGGGCCTGTTCGGGGTCGAGGAGCAGTGGGTCGGCGGCTACGTGTGGGCTGCCGCCATCTCCGAGGCCGTGTGCATCGTGGGCGGCCTGCTCGTGATGCGGGCGGAGTGGCCGAACCGGCAGCAGTCGGTCTGACACCGGCCCCACCCACGCGATCGGCCTGCCGCAGCCCGGCCACGCAGGAGTTCGGATGGCACGCAGCAGCTGCTGCGTGCCATCCGAAGTAGTGCGTGCGATGCGCTCCCTGCGAAGCGCGCCCGGGTCAGACCGGCAGGGTCAGCACGACCCGCCCGTCGGACGTGCGCACCTCCACGCCGGTGATGTCGGTGCGTCCGGTCGCCGTGGCCCCCGAGAGCCGCATCGTCCTGCCCGGGAGGGCCTTCCAGGTGGCGACCCGCTCGACGGCGCCGGCGCGCGTGCGCACGAAGAGGCCGTAGGGCCCGGCCTCCTGACCGTCGTACCCGCCGCCACGGGTCGCCGCGGCGTAGGTGCAGGTGAGGTCGAGCTTGGTACCCCAGGCCACCCCGGTGAGCGCGATCGCGGCCCGCACCGGTCCGGACCCGACCGGCACCATCGGCTCGCCGACGGCGATGGTGCTGCGCGTGGCCGTCGGGGTGGCCGCGACCTCCGCGGGCGAGCGGTCGAACGCGCCACCGATGGCCAGGGCGCTCACGACCACTGCGGCGATCGACGCGGCCACGGCGGCGGTGAGCACCGAGCGACGCCGCTGCTCGCCACGCACCTCGCGCACCAGCGCGGGAAGAAGGGTCTGCGGCAGGGGTGCGTCGGGGGTCGGCACCTCGAGGTCGGCGACGTCGACCTGGGCGAGCAGCCCGGGCAGCCCCGCGAGGTCGCGCACGGCACGGCTGCACTCGGCGCACCCGGGCAGGTGGGTCTCGAACTCGAGGCGCTCGGCAGGAGCCAGCGACCCCAGCACGTAGGCGCCGTCGAGGTGGGCGAAACGGCAGGTCATGCGCCGACCCCCATCTCCTGCAACGCCAGTCGTAGTGCTCGCAGAGCGTAGTGGGTGCGTGACTTGACCGTTCCCTCGGGGATGCCGAGCCGGAGCGCCGCCTGCGCCACCGAGGCGCCGCGGTAGTAGCACTCGAGCAGCACCGCCCGGTGGTCGGCGGACAGGGACGTCACGGCCTCGGCGACCAGCCACGAGGTGAGCAGCTGGTCGGTGTGGTCGATCTCGTCACGGCCCTCGGGCACGTCCGGGACGGCGATCTCGTGCTGCGAGCGCGAGGTGCGCCACTCGTCGATGACGATGTTGCGGGCCACGGTGAACAGCCATGAGCGCACCGACCCGCGCGACTCGTCGAGCCGGTCGTGGTTGCGCCAGGCGCGCAGCAGCGTCTCCTGCACGACGTCCTCGGCGCGGGCTCGGTCCTGCCCGGTCAGGCGCAGGCAGTAGCCCCACAGCGCGGCGGCATGTTCGTCATGCAGCTGCTGCATCAGCGCTACCGAGCTCTCCGGCATCCGACCTCCTACCGACCTCTACGCGCTCGCCGCCCGCGGGGTTCAGTCGAGCGCTACTCGTCGCCGCGCAGCGTGAACGACCGTAGCCGGTCCCCGGTGAACCACACGGCTGCGAGGGTGACGAGCACCGCGGCCACCACCGCGTACGGCACCGCGACGTTCACGGCCTCGTCGTTCGGCGCGCTGAGCCGGTCGGCCACCGCGCGGCCCCACGCACCCACCGACAGCCAGCGCACCCCGGCGAAGATCGAGCCGAGCACGCCCTCCCACACGAGCACGAAGAGCAGGCCGACGACCACCGCGTGGCGGGTGAGCGCGGCGAGCGCGAGGAACACGGCGGTGTAGACCGTGCCGGAAACCACCGCCCCCACGCCGACGGCGAGCGCACGAGCGGGATTCGACGGCTCGAGCACCAGCGCCGCGAGTGCCACGGGCAGCGCCCCCAGCACCATCGTGGAGGCCCACGCCGCCGCGAACTTGCTGACCGCGATGACGTGCCTGCTCACCGGCTTGGCGAGCAGGTAGACGACCGAGCCGTCGTCGATCTCCGGGCCGAGCACTGCGGTCGCGGCGAGGAGGGCCACGAGCGGGAGCACCACCGTGAAGCCGAGCCCGACCACCGCCTCGACCCCGACCTCGTCGTCGGTGAGCAGGCTCACCAGCACGGCGAGTGCGAGCAGGGCGCCCGCGAGAAGCAGGAGCACGATGCCGCGCCGGCGTCCGAACAGGGCCTGGGTCGACAGGCGCAGGAGGGTGCGGTTCATCGCTCAGCCACCCACCAGGTAGGCGAAGACGCTCTCGAGCGACTCGTCGGTCGGCGTCAGCTCGACGATCCGGATGCCGCGCTCGCGCGCCACCCGCGGCAGCCGCACCGAGAACGCCCCGAAGTCGGAGACGGAGACGTCGACCCCACCCCCGCCGCGCAGCGAGACGGCCACGACCGACGGTTCCGAGATGAGGGATGCCGCGAGCCGGCGGTCGTCGTCGGCCACGACGACGTACTGCACCGGGCGGTCTGTCATCAGCCGCCGGATCTGGCCGAAGTCGCCGGACGCCGCGTGCCGCCCCGAGACGACGACCTCGATCTGCCGGGCGACCTGCTCGACCTCCTCGAGGATGTGCGAGCTGAACAGCACGGTGCGCCCCTCGGCGCCCATGCGGCGCAGCAGCGCCATGAGGTGCAGACGCTGGCGAGGGTCGACGCCGTTGAACGGCTCGTCGAGCAGGAGCACCGACGGGTCGTGCACCAGCGCCGAGGCGAGCTTGACCCGTTGGCGCATCCCCTTGGAGTAGGTGCCGATCCGGCGCCCGGCCGGCTCGCCCATCTCGACGATGTCGAGGGCCCGCTCGGTGGCGGCACCGGGGTCGTCGAGACCGTGCAGCTCGGCGTTGGCGAGCACGAACTGACGCCCCGTGAGGTAGCCGAAGCTCAGCTCGCGCTCGGGCACCAGGCCGATGGTGCGGTAGGCGTCGGTGTGCCGCCACACCGGCTCGCCGTCGAGGGTGACCGTGCCGGCCGAGGGGGCGAGGAAGCCCGACATCAGGGCGATGATCGTGGTCTTTCCGGCACCGTTGGGGCCGAGCAGGCCGGTCACGCCGGGGCGCACCGTCATCGAGATCCCGTTGACGGCCACCACGTTGCCGTACCAGCGCGAGGTCTGGTCGAGGCTGAGCACGCTCATGCGGTGGCCACCCTCCGGTAGCGCCACAGCAGGGCGGCCACGCACGCCACCGACAGGCCCACGAAGACGCCGACGTAGGCGAGCTCCATGCCCGTCGACGACGGCGGGGTCGGCACGTCGGCACCGGTCCACGCACCCATCAGGCCGCGGTAGAGGGAGTACGGCGAGAACAGCCCGGCGACCTCGCCCACGCGGGGGTTCCCCTCCTCGTTCGAGATGCCCTGCACGGCAGTGACGATGCCGTTGGCGATGACCAGCAGGGCGATGGTCGCCGCCACGGCGAAGCCACGGCGGGTCGACCACGACGCGATCAGCCCGGCGATGCCGGCCAGCGAGAGGGCCAGCAGCACGGCCATCCCCAGCGCGATGCCGGCCTGGCGGGTCTGCTCGCCGACCTCGAGCTCACCGAGCAGGGCGACCACGTAGAGGATGACGATCGGCAGCACGAGGAAGACGAGCGTCGCGCCCAGCAGCGCGGCCCAGCGCGACAGCGCGTAGGTGCTCGAGCGCAGCGGCCGGGCCAGGTAGAGCGAGATCGTGCCGTGCCGCAGGTCGCGCGAGAAGAGCACCGGGGCCTGGGACGCCACGAAGATGCCGAGCAGCACCTGGGTGGTCGACGCGTACTCCGCGTAGCCGATCGGCAGCTTGTCGAGGCCGGCGAAGGCGAGCACCCCGCCGACGATGACCGCCGGCATCAGGTTCAGGGCCAGCAGGATGAAGGGAAGCACCTTCGACTTCCCGGACCGGCCCAGCCCGAAGGCGTTGCGGAAGCCGGTGAGGGTCAGGGCGCGGGCAATGTCTCCGGGGCCGACGCGGGTGCCGGTGTAGGGGCGGTAGCCCAGGTCGTGGATGACGGTGCCGCCGGCGGGCGTCGCGGCCGAGGGGTCGGTCACGGGGCACCTCCGGCGTGGGGCTCGGCGTGGCTGCGGTCGTCCGCGCCGGCATCGGCAGCGGCGTCGGCATCGGCATCGGCGAAGACGTCCTCGATGCGCCGGTGGTCGACCTGCAGGCGCACCAGGCCCAGCCCGAGGTCGCTGGCGGTGTCGCGGATCAGGTCGCGCACGTCGACCGCGCCGTCGGTGGCGTCGACGGACGCGTCGACGGTGAGCATCGAGCCGCGTGCCGCGGTGGCGACGCCGGCGCTGGTGAGCGCGGCCGCCATCCTGGATTGCGCGTCCTGGCCCATCACCTCGACGAGGAGCACGCCGGTGGCGTCGAGGAACTCGTCGGTGCGCGAGGCCCGCAGGAGGCGCCCGCCGTCGAGCACGACCACGTTGTCGCTCACCCGCTCGAGCTCACCGAGCAGGTGCGAGGTGACGATGACCGCGATGCCGAAGTCGTGGCCGATGCGGCGCACGAGGCCGAGCATCTCGTCGCGGGCGGCCGGGTCGAGGCCGTTGGTCGGCTCGTCGAGGAGCACCAGGCGGGGGTCGTGGGCCAGCGCCTGGGCGAGCTTGGCCTTCTGCTTCATGCCGGTGGAGTAGCCGCCCATCGGGCGGTAGCGCTCCTCGGCCAGCCCGACGTGCCGCAGCACCTCGGCCGCTCGCTCCCGGGCGGCGACACGGGGCAGCCCGGACATCATCGCCATGTGCACGATGAAGTCGCTGGCGCTGACGTCGGGTGGGAGGCAGTCGTGCTCGGGCAGGTAGCCCACGGCCGCGCGGATCGACTCGCCCTCGGTGGCGATGTCGTGCCCGAGGACCTCGGCGCGGCCACCGGTCGCAGGGATCAGGCCGAGCAGGATCTTCAGCAGCGTCGACTTGCCCGCGCCGTTGGCACCGACCAGCCCGGTGGTGCCGCTCCCGATGTCGAGGGTCAGCGAGTCCAGGGCCAGCACCGGACCGTAGTCCTTGGTGAGGCCCTCGACGCGCACGACCGGATCCACGTCGGCCACAGTAGCGGCGAGGCACCGCGGGGCCCTCCACCGACAGGTGGAGATCGTGTGAAGGATCCGGGCACCACGCGGCTCCTCTCCTCCAGGGTTGGGTGCTCAGGTGGTTGCCCGGGCAGCCACCTCAGCACCCAACTCGAGAATGCCGGGGCCATCTGGGGCAGGGTGGGGCGGGTGAGCAACCCCGACGTGCCGTTCGGCACCGACACCCGGCCGGAGGGCTGGTGGCGCACCGCCGTGGTCTACCAGGTGTACCCGCGCTCCTTCGCCGATGCCGACGGTGACGGCGTGGGCGACATCCCCGGCATCACGGCGCACCTCGACCACCTCGAGCGGCTCGGCATCGACGTGCTGTGGCTCTCGCCCGTCTACCGCTCGCCGATGGACGACAACGGCTACGACATCAGCGACTACCAGGACATCGACCCCCTCTTCGGCACCCTCGCCGACCTCGACGCACTCATCGCGGGCTGCCACGCGCGCGGCATCCGGCTGGTCATGGACCTGGTCGTCAACCACACCTCGGACGAGCACCCGTGGTTCGTCGAGTCGCGCGACCCGGCATCCCCCAAGCGCGACTGGTACTGGTGGCGCCCGCCACGGCCCGGCTACGCGCCGGGTGCGCCGGGAGCCGAGCCGACGAACTGGGAGTCGGTGTTCTCGGGTCCCGCCTGGGAGCTCGACGAGGCGAGTGGCGACTACTACCTGCACCTGTTCAGCCGACGGCAGCCGGACCTGAACTGGGAGAACCCTGCTGTGCGACAGGCGGTCTACGCCATGATGCGCTGGTGGGTCGACCGCGGCGTCGACGGCTTCCGGATGGACGTCATCGACCTCGTCTCGCGCGACCCCACGCTGCCCGACGGCGTGGTTCCACCAGGCGGGCGGTTCGGGTCCTCGCACGCGGCCGTGGCCAACGGGCCACGGCTCGAGGAGTACCTCGCCGAGATGAACCGCGAGGTCGGGCTCGGCGCCGGTCACCTGCTCACCGTCGGCGAGATGCCCTCCTCGACGATCCCGTTGGCGCAGCGCGTGACCGACCCCGCCCGGCGCGAGCTCGACATGGTCTTCACCTTCGAGCACGTCGACCTCGACGTACGGCCCGGCTCGCCGAAGTGGGACATCGTCGGCCTGCCCCTCCCCCGGCTCAAGCAGACCCTCGCCGCGTGGCAGGAGGGCCTCGCCGAGGTCGGCTGGAACGCGCTCTACTGGAACAACCACGACCAGCCGCGCGCCGTCACCCGGTTCGGCGACGACTCCCCCGAGCACCGGGTCGCCTCGGCGAAGACCCTCGGCACGGTGCTGCACCTGCACCGCGGCACGCCCTACGTCTACCAGGGCGAGGAGCTGGGGATGACGAACGCGGCGTTCACCGAGATCGCCGACTACCGCGACATCGAGTCGCTCCGGTACCACGCCGAGGCACTGGCCGCCGGTGTCCCCGAGGAGACCGTGATGCGTGCGCTCGGCGCTCAAGGGTCGTGACAACGCGCGCACGCCCATGCAGTGGGATGCCGGGCCGCACGCCGGCTTCACGACCGGTGAGCCGTGGCTCCCGGCCAACCCGAACCACACGGTGGTCAATGCCGCTGCCGCGCAGGCCGATCCGTCATCCGTCTTCCACCACTACCGGTCGCTCATCGCGCTGCGTCATCACCATCCGCTCCTCGTCGACGGCCGGTTCGAGCTGCTGCTGCCCGACCACCCCCAGCTGTGGGTCATCGTGCGTCGCGACCCGGCGGACCCGGACCACCTGCTCCTCGTGGTCGCCAACTGCTCCTCGGAGCCCGTCACGGTGGATGCCGGCGACCTCCCGCCGCTCGACGGCGCCTCCGCGCTGCTCGCCACCCACCCCGGGCGATCGGGTCTCGAGCTGTCGCCCTGGGAGTCCCGGGTCCTCGAGCTCGGCGCCACCCGTCGAGGGTAGAGAACACGCCGCGTGCGCTCTCGGGGCTGCGGCGTGTTGTCTACTCTCGACCCGGGAGGTCGCCCGGGCTGTCGATGTCGCGCACCACGTCGTCGGTGAAGGTGATCTCGAGGTGCGCGACCTCGAGCAGCAGTCGAGCGGGCCGACCCGCCGCGGATGGCGGCAGCACGGCGAGGGCCTCCGCGGTGCGGTAGGCCGCGAGCAGGGGGTTGGGCACCCCGGTGCCGTCGACGGCGATGACGGCCCCGACCTCCGGTGGCGCGGTGAGCAGGGTCGAGACGAGCGTGGCGACAGCCGGCCCGGCATACGGCATGTCCCCCGCGACCACCGCGACCACCGCCGACCGGAGCACCGCGAGCGCGGCGGCGACACCGGCCAGCGGCCCACCGCCCGGCGGGTCCTCGCGGACCCAGCCGACCTCCCGCACCAGGGGACGTCGGGGGCCGACGACCAGGACGGGCCACCCCGGCGGCAGCGACCCGACCAGCACGTCGAGCACCGTGGTGTCACCCAGCGGCGCGGCGAGCTTGTCGGAGCCGAACCGCCGCGACGTGCCACCGGCGAGGACCACCACGGCGACCTCGCTCGTCGCCTCCGGTCCCTGTGAGCTCACCCCACCAGTGTGCGGCAGACGGGGTGCGCCGCGGTCAGGGGTTGCCGCGGCGGCCGTGGGTGCGCGGCGGCTCGTACCCACCCTCGGGTGGCACCATCTCGGCGCGGACACCCAGCAGCCGCACCGGCCGGTCGTCGTCGAGCGCGCGGTAGAGCGCGAAGGCCGTGTCGGCCACCACCGCCGGGTCCCACGTCGGCTCGGCGAGCTTGCGAGAGCGGTTGACGGTGAAGAACGGCCGGAACCGCACCTTGAGGTGCACCCGCGCGCAGGCCCGCTCCTCGACCCGGATGTCGTCGACCACCTGCTCGGCCAGCACCCGCATCGCCGCCTCCACCTCCGACGGGTCCAGGTCGCGCTGGTAGGTCGTCTCGCGGCCGTGTGCCCGGGCCACCCACGGGGTGTCGTCGACGAAAGAGGTGCCCTCGCCGCGGCCGAGCTCCGCGAGCCACGGCCCGGTCTGCGGTCCGAACTCCGTTGCCAGCAGGCCGTCATCGGCCTCGGCCAGCTGGCGCACGGTGTGTACCCCCAGCCCGGCCAGCCGTTGCGAGATGCGCGACCCGACGCCCCAGAGCGCGCCCGTGGGCTTGTCCCCCATCACCTCGAACCAGTTCTCGCGAGTCAGCCGGAAGGTCCCCCGCGGCTTGCCGAACTCGGTGGCGATCTTGGCGCGCACCTTGGTGTCGCCGACGCCCACCGTGCAGTGCAGCGAGCTCGCGGCCAGCACGTCGGCCTGGATCCGCCGCGCCACCGCCTCGGGGTCCTCGGCCGTCACCCCGACGAAGGCCTCGTCCCACCCGAGCACCTCGACGACGACGCCGGGCACCGCCCGCACGGCGTCCATGACCACCGCAGAGGCGGCGTCGTACGCCGGCTTGTCGACGGCCAGCACCACGGCGTCGGGACACCTGCGCACGGCGGTGCGCAACGGCATCCCCGACCGCACACCGAACACGCGCGCCTCGTACGACGCGGTCGACACGACGCCGCGCTCGGTCGGGTCGCCCCGACCCCCGACGATGACGGGCAGCCCGGCGAGCTCGGGGTGGCGCAGCACCTCGACGGCGGCGATGAACTGGTCCATGTCGACGTGCAGGACCCAGGGCGCCATGTCCCCATCGTGGCCGATCACGTCGTACTGGGCGGGGCTACGGGGCGTTGCGGTCCAGGTCGGCGAAGGCCGCCCACATCACGAAGAAGTCGAGCGCCAGGATGACGAGCGCGGCGACCGGGCTGTACGGGATCCAGAGGAAGGCCGCGAACATGCTGATGGTGGCGACGAGCACCGCAACACCGCGCGCCCAGTCCATTCGCTGGCGCAGGGCGACGCCGGCGGCGAGGGCGGCGACGCCGAGGATCAGCTGGGCCCAGCCCCACTTCGAGCCGTCCGTCCCGAGGAAGTACCCCTTCGCGGTGGTGAAGTCGCCATCGCTGAACAGCGCGCCGAACCCCTGCACGAGGTGGAACACGCCCACGACGATGAGCAGCACTGCGGCGAACGAGGTCGACGCGGTGCGCTTGTGCGTGTCGTACGTGCGTAGGGGCATCCCTCGCGAGTCGACCTTCTTGGACATGGATCCGTCCTTCCGTGGCACGCCGAGCGCCCGGTGCGTCCGGGTGTCGGCCACCACTGTTCTACCCGGACCACCCGGCCCGCGTCACCCATACCGGATGATGCCGGGTACTGACCGGCGCCGCGGAGCCTCGGCACGCTCGAGTGCCGCCGGCTGCGCGTGAGTACCGTGACCGGGATGGACAGCGTCCGCCACCCCACCACGTCGGGACGTGCCGCATGAGGGCCGTCGTGCACGACCGCTACGGCCCGCCCGACGTGCTGCACCTCGAGCACGTCGCCGTGCCGACGCCGGGGCCGGGCCAGGTGCTCGTCGAGGTGGTCGCGACCTCGCTGAACCTGTCCGACTGGGAGACCCTCGTCGGTCGCCCGGCGTACTCGCGCTTCGGGGGCCTGCGCAGGCCGGCCCGGCCCGTGCTCGGGTCCGACATCGCGGGCCGCGTGACGGCGGTCGGCCCCGCGGTCACCCGCTTCTCGGTGGGTGACGAGGTGTACGGCGACAACCTCGGCCTGAAGGGCGGCTTCGCCGAGTTCGCCACCGCGCCGGAGACGGCCCTCGCTCTGAAGCCGCCGTCCCTCGGCTTCGTCGAGGCCTCGACGTTGCCGCAGTCCGGCGTCATCGCGCTGCAGGGCACGGCGGGCGCCGGACCGGGGACCCGCGTCCTGCTCAACGGAGGTGGCGGCGGGTCCGGGTCGTTCGCCATCCAGCTCGCGAAGCTGGCCGGGGCGCACGTCACGGGGGTCGACAACGCCGGCAAGCTCGACTTCATGCGCGGGCTCGGTGCTGACGAGGTCATCGACTACCGCAGCGACGACTTCACCCGGCACGGCCCGTACGACCTCGTCCTCGACTTCGTCGCGCACCGCTCGGTGTTCGACTACCGGCGCGCCCTGGCCCCGGGTGGCCGCTACCGCTGCGTCGGCGGCACGGTGCCCACGCTGCTGCGGATCCTCACCGCGGGAACGGTGCTGGGCCTGGCGAGCGGCCGCCGGATCGGGGTGCTCGCCGTCAAGCCGGGGCCGGAGCACTTCGCCCCGCTCGCCGAGCGCTGCGTGTCCGGCGAGGTCGCGATCCACGTCGAGCGGACGTACACGCTCGACGAGGTCCCCGAGGCCCTGGCCCACGTCGGCGAGGGCCGGGCCCTCGGCAAGGTCGTCGTGGAGGTGACCCGCCGTTCCTGACTAGGAACCCGCGACCGGCACGAGCTCCATGACGGGATGGCGCTCGGCCTCCCGGGCGAACGCGTCGGCCGGGTCGTCAACCGTCGCAACGAAGTACGGGCGAGGCACGCTGGCCACGGTGACGTACTCCTTGAGCACCGGCCCGGCCTCATCGGCTCCGACCTCGCGCACGGTGAACCGGCTCGTCGTGAACAGGCGGGTGAGGCGCACCTCCCCCGAGGCACGGGCGTTGAGCACCCACGGCATCACCCCGTAGGGCGCCACGAGCCAGCGCTTGCCGTCGAGCTCGACGACGGTCACCGGGTTGCGCCGCTCCTGCCCGCTCCTGCGCCCGACCGTGGTCAGCACGTACGAGCGCGGGATGACGCCGAGACGGGTCAGCGTCCTCGTCAAGGCGTTCTCGGCACGGTGGAAACGGCTGCGCTGGTATGTCTTCGGCGCACTGTCACTCGAGCTGGTCACGCCTCGACCGTAGCCGTTCCGCCCGGCCGTTGCGGTTCCGTCCGGCTCAGCACCCCGGGCCTGCCCTACCGCCCGGTAGATGCACCGATCGGGTCACCTCCCGCGTCGTAGGGCAGGCGGAGTGGGTCGGCTCAGAACCCCGGGAACACCCGGCGCAGGTCGTCGAGGTCGACGTTCCCGGTCACCGAGACGCTGTCGGGGGTCCAGCGCGGGGTGAGCCGCCCGGTGATGAGGCGCGCGACGGCATCCGGCGGTCCGACGAGCGCGGCGGTGGGGGCCACCCCGTTGGTGGGCACCAGCGCGACCGAGTCGGTCACCGAGAGCGAGACGTCGAGGTCGCCGAGGGTGACCAGGGCCGGCTCGCTCAGGGCGTCGGCCTTGCCGATGAACCCGAGCAGGAAACCGAGACCCGTGGCGTAGTGCTCGACCACGAGGGATGCCGTGTCGTCGGCGATCGCGGCGTCGTCGTCGTGGGCGACCCGAGCGTCCCAGGAGTGCTGTGCCGCCTCGTTGAGGCGCATCCCGGCATACGCGCCGACCGGCAGCGGCCTCGGGAGGTACCCGAGCGAGACCTGGAGCTCCGATCGCTGCTCGGCGGTCAGCGCCTCGAACGCGGCGACGAGGGCCTCGTCCGACTCGATGAAGGCGTCGGCCTGCTCGCGCGGCGACATCGCGTTCCAGCGGTCCCACACCGACTGGTTGAAGCCGTCGCCCGGGGCCTCGCCCTCGCCCGTGGCGGCGGCGAGGGTGGCGCGGCCGATCTCGGCGCCGCTGCCGAGGTGCGAGAGCACCTGCGCCACGGGCCACTCCGAGGCGCCGGACTGGTCGAGCAGCTGCTCGGTCGGTGAGGCCGCGCACCACGGCGGCCAGCTCGTCGTGGGTGGAGCGCAGGGCGGAGATGGTCGCGTCAGCGGTTGAGGTCATGAGGTCCCCAACCGAGCCGGCCCCGCCGCTGTTCCCGATCCGACCTCCGTCCGGGCTCTGGACACCACCTCGGACGAACGCCCCCGGACACGGCTGTGGCCGAGGTGGAGACCTCCCACCTCGGCCACGGCGCTCGACGCAGTCGCGCCGCTCGCGGCAGGAGCACTAACCCTGACGCGATGGTTCCTCGGGCACGACCTCGTCGATGTGGATGGCGTGGGCCGCCTCGTCGACGTCCTGCACCGAGGAGCCGGTGATCTCGGCACCGACGCCCTCGGCATCCGGGTTCAGGCCTGGCGCAGCGCCGGGGTTGACGAGGGTGCCGTCCTTGCCCCTGCTGCCCGAGAAGGCGTCCATCACCATCGACACGAACGAGCGTCGACCACCGGCCTTCTTCGACAGCACGTCGAACGCGACGGCGCCGAGGAGCACCAGGCCCTTGATGACCTGGATCCAGTTGCTGTCGACGCTCATGTTGGCCAGGCCCAGGTTGAGCACGCCCATCACGAGGCCACCGATCATCGCCCCGGTGACCGTGCCGACACCACCGGCGACGGCCGCGCCACCGATGAAGACGGCGGCGATGGCGTCGAGCTCGAACCCGACACCGTCCTTGGGGTTGGAGGCGTTGAGGTACGCGGTGAAGACCATGCCCGCGACACCCGCGAGCAGACCCATGTTCACCATGACCAGGAAGTCGACCTTCTTGGTGTTCACGCCGGTCAGGCCGGCCGCGTTGCGGTTGCCGCCGACCGAGTAGATGTAGCGACCGGTCACCGTGCGCTGGGTGATGAAGGTGTAGATGATGACGAGCGCGAAGAGGATGAGGCCGACCACCGGGAGGCCCTTGTAGGAGGCCAGCAGCATGCCGGTGGCGAGGAGCAGGCCACCGGAGATGACCAGCTTGATGACGACCACCGCGATGGGCGGAACGCTCATGTCGTACTTCTTGCGGTCGGCGCGGTTCTTGAGCTCGAAGTAGGTGAGGAACGCGATGCCGAGGAGGGTGAGCACCAGGGTCGGGTTGTGGTAGCCGGTGTTCGGGCCCATGTCGGGCAGGTAGCCGTTGGCGATCTTCTGGAAGGCCTCGGGCACCGGGATCGACTGGGCGTCGAGGATCATCAGGTCCAGGCCGCGGAACAGGAGCATGCCGGCAAGGGTGACGATGAACGCCGGGATGCCGATGTACGCCACCCAGTAGCCCTGCCACATGCCGACGAGGATGCCGAGGGCGATGCCGAGCAGGATGGCCATCGGCCAGGGCAGGCCCCAGTGGTCCATGGCCAGCGCGCACGAGGCACCCACGAAGGCGCTCACCGACCCGACCGACAGGTCGATGTGCCCCGCGATGATCACCATCACCATGCCGATGGCGAGGATGAGGATGTAGCCGTTCTGCACGAGCAGCGAGGTGACGTTGCGCGGTTCGAGGAAGAGCCCGTCGGTGAGGAAGTAGAACATCGCGACGAGGCCGAGCAGGGCGATGAGCATGCCGTACTGGCGGATGTTCCCCCCGAGGCTCTTGCGGATCTCCGCACCGAGGGACCGGCGGTCGGCCGCCTTCGCGGCGTCGCGGGTGGTGACGTCCTGGGCCATGGTCAGCCTGCCTTTCTCTGGGTCATGTAGCGCATGAGCAGTTCCTGGTCCGCCTGCTCAATCGGCACGTCGGCGGTGATGACACCGGCGCTGAGGGTGTAGATGCGGTCGCAGATGCCGAGCAGCTCGGGCAGCTCGGAGGAGATCACGAGCACCCCGCGGCCGGAGTCGGCCAGCTGGTTGATGATCTCGTAGATCTCGTACTTGGCCCCGACGTCGATGCCGCGAGTGGGCTCGTCGAGGATGAGGACGTCCGGCTCGGTGAACATCCACTTCGCGAGGACGACCTTCTGCTGGTTGCCGCCGGACAGGCGCGAGACGCCCTCCTCGACATCCGGGGTCTTGATGTTCAGCGAGGTGCGGTAGCGCTCGGCAGCCACCACCTCGAGGTTGTCGTCGACGGCAATGCCCTTCTTGATCTTCCTCAGGCCGGCCGAGGTGATCGACACCTTGATCGAGTCGAGCAGGTTCAGGCCGAGCGCCTTGCGGTCCTCGGTGACGTAGGCGAGGCCCGCGTTGATCGCCTGGCCCACGTTCTTCGCGGAGATCTCCTTGCCGTCCTTGAGCAGGGTGCCGCTGCGCTTGGTGCCCCAGGACTGCCCGAAGACGCTGCGCGCGAGCTCGGTGCGGCCGGCGCCCATCAGGCCCGCGAGCCCCACGATCTCGCCGCGGCGGACGGTGAGGTTGGCGCCGTTGACGACCACGCGGTGCGGGTCGGCCGGGTGCATCACGGTCCAGTCGCGGATCTCGAGGAGCACCTCGCCCGGGTGCGACTCGTGCGGCGGGTAGCGGTGGTCGAGGTCGCGCCCGACCATGCCGCGGATGATCCGGTCCTCGTCGACTCCGCCGTCGCTCACCTGGAGCGTCTCGATGGTGCGGCCGTCGCGGATGATCGTGATGGCGTCGGAGATCTGCTCGATCTCGTTGAGCTTGTGGCTGATCATGATGCAGGTGATGCCGCGGTCGCGCAGGCCGCCCAGCAGTCGCAGCAGGTTCTGGCTGTCGCCCTCGTTCAGCGCCGCCGTGGGCTCGTCGAGGATGAGCAGCTTGACGTCCTTGGCCAGCGCCTTCGCGATCTCGACGAGCTGCTGCTTGCCGATGCCGATGTCGCGGATGATCGTGTCGGGGTCCTCGTGCAGGCCCACGCGCTCGAGCAGCTCGACGGCGCGCTTGCGGGCGTCGAGCCAGTTGATGACGCCGCGATTGGCGTCCTCGTTGCCGAGGAAGAGGTTCTCGGTGATCGACAGCAGCGGGATGAGGGCGAGCTCCTGGTGGATGATCACGATGCCGGCGCGCTCGGAGTCGCGGATGTTGTTGAACTCCACCTCCTGGCCCTCGAAGAAGATCTGGCCGCTGTAGGTGCCGTGCGGGTGGACCCCCGAGAGCACCTTCATCAGGGTCGACTTCCCGGCGCCGTTCTCGCCGCAGATGCTGTGGATCTCGCCCCGGTTCACGTCGAAGTTCACGTCGGACAGCGCCCGGACCCCCGGGAACTCCTTGGTGATGTCGCGCATCGACAGGATGGTGTCGGTCACGATGTCGGTCCTCCTGGGTCGTGCGGATGCCGTCTGGTCGGGCGGGTGCCCGGGTGGGCCCGGGCGGGTGCCCGGGTGGGGCCGGGGCGGCGGCGGGAGCAGGTGCTCGGCCGCCGCCACCCCGGGGTAGGGGGTCAGCTCTTGAGCTGGTCCGCGGTGTAGTACTTCGCGTCGAGCAGGACCTGCTCGATGTTGGACTTGTCGACGGCCACCGGGTCGAGCAGCTGGGTCGGGACGACCTTGATGCCGTTGTTGTACGAGGTGGTGTCGTTGACGGTAACCGTCTTCTTGTCGAGGATCTCCTGGATCATCGCGACCGTGGCCTTGGCGAGGTCCTGGGTGTTCTTGAAGACCGAGGAGTACTGCTCGTCGCCGAGGATCGACTTGACCGACTCGAGCTCGGCGTCCTGACCGGTGACGACCGGGAGGGTCTTGCCGCCGCTGCCGTAGCCGGAGCCCTTGAGGGCCGCGATGATGCCGCGGGAGAGGCCGTCGTAGGGCGAGAGCACGCCGTTGACGTCAGCGTCCGAGTAGGACTTGGTGAGCAGGTTCTCCATGCGCTTCTTGGCGACTGCGGCGTCCCAGCGAAGGGTGGCGACGGTCTTGAAGTCGGTCTCACCGGACTTGATCTTGATGGTGCCGTCGTCGACCTTCGGCTTGAGCACGTCCCAGGCGCCGTTGAAGAAGAACGTCGCGTTGTTGTCGTCGGGGGACCCGGCGAACAGCTCGACGTTCCACGGCTTCGGCTTGCCCGATGCCTCGAGGCCCTTGAGGAGCGACTCGGCCTGCAGCTTGCCGACCTTCAGGTTGTCGAAGGTGGTGTAGTACTGCACGGCGTCGGTGTCGCGCAGGAGGCGGTCGTAGGCGATGACGGGGATGCCGTCGGCCTTGGCGTCGGCGAGGGCACCCTTGAGGGCGGTGCCGTCGATCGAGGCGACGACCAGGACGTCGTTCTTCTTGGTGATCATGTCCTGGAGCTGCGTGACCTGGGTCGGGATGTCGTCGTTGGCGTACTGGAGGTTGACCTTGTAGCCAGCGGCCTCGAGCTGCTGCTTCATGTAGTCACCGTCCTTGATCCACCGCTCGGACGTCTTGGTGGGCATGGCGACGCCGACGGTGATGTCGGCGGGGTTGACCGAGGCAGACGCGGAACCGCTGGCACCGGTCGAGGTGTCGTCCGCGCGCCCGCAGCCGGTGAGGGCCAAAGCGGCGATGCCGGCCACCGCAAGAATCTTGCGCATCGTGGTGGTTCTCCTTCTTCTTCGAGGCCGGCGGGCGCCGGACCGTCTGTGTCCCGGATGAGGCTCTGTCTGCCGCACCAAGGGGTCGTGCTCCGGGGTCTAGAGCCCCCCGGCAAGTCGGTGGTAGGCGCTGTTCCAGCGCAGTTCCTGGCGGAAGCCCCGGGTGGTGGTGCCCTCGCCGATGACGGCCAGCTCGAGCCCGAGGATCTCGGCGAGGTGGTCGAGGTGGGTGGTCGTCAGTGCGGTCGACATGACGGTGTGGTGCGGGCCGCCCGCGAGCAGCCAGCCCTCGGTGGACGTGGCGAAGTCGGGCTTGGGCTGCCAGACCGCGCGGCCGACGGGAAGCTTCGGCATGTCCTGCGGCGGGGTCACCACGGTGACCTCGTTGCCGACCAGGCGGAAGCGGTCGCCGAGGTCGCTCATGCCGAGCAGCACGGCCTCGCCCGGGTCGGCGGTGAAGACCAGGCGCACCGGGTCCTCGCGGGCGCCGATGCCGAGCGGGTGGATCTCGACCCGGGCCGGGGTGCTGCTCAGCGTCGGGCAGACCTCGAGCATGTGGGCCCCGAGCACGAGCTCGTTGCCGGGCTCGAGGTGGTAGGTGTAGTCCTCCATGAACGACGTGCCGCCGGGCAGGCCCTCGGCCATCACCTTCAGGGTGCGCACGAGCACCGAGGTCTTCCAGTCGCCCTCGCCGCCGAAGCCGTAGCCGTCGGCCATCAGCCGCTGCACGGCCAGGCCGGGCAGCTGGCGCAGGCCGCCGAGGTCCTCGAAGTTCGAGGTGAAGGCCGTGTAGCCGCCGGCCTCGAGGAACTCGCGCAGGCCGGCCTCGATGCGGGCGCCGTAGCGCAGCGACTCGTGCCGCTCGCCGCCGCGACGCAGCTCGGGCACCACGTCGTAGGTGTCCTCGTACTCCGCGACCAGGGCGTCGACCGAGGCGTCGTCGACCGCGTCGACCACGGCCACGAGGTCGTTGACCCCGTAGGTGTTCACCGAGACACCGAGGCGGATCTCGGCCTCGACCTTGTCGCCCTCGGTGACCGCGACGTCGCGCATGTTGTCGCCGAAGCGCACCAGCCGCATCTGCTTCAGTGCGGCGGCGGCGGTGGCGGCGCGCGACCACTCGGCGACCCGCTGGAGCACGACGGGGTCGGAGACGTGACCGGACACGGTGAGGCGGGGCTGCCGCATCCGGGTCTGGATGAAGCCGAACTCCCGGTCGCCGTGGGCGGCCTGGTTCAGGTTCATGAAGTCCATGTCGATCGACGACCAGGGCAGGTCGCGGTCGGCCTGGGTGTGCAGGTGCAGCAGCGGCTTGCGCAGCGCGTCGAGCGCGCCGATCCACATCTTGGCCGGCGAGAAGGTGTGCATCCAGGCGATGACGCCGACGACCCGGTCGTCCGAGGTCGCGTCGAGCATGACCCGCCGCATCGCGGCCGCGTTGGTCAGCACCGGGATCGCGACGACCTCGGCGACGATGCCGTCATGGGCGGCGAGCGCGTCGGAGACCCGGCGCGACTGGGCCGCGACCTGGTCGAGGACGTCGTCGCCGTAGAGCCCCTGGCTCCCGGTGAGGAACCAGATCTGACGGTCGGTCACTGGAGGTCTCCTTGCTGTCCGTAGACGTTCTGGTACCGGTCGAAGAGCGCGTCCACCTCGGCCTGGCCGAGCGGCTGCGGCTCGCCGAGCTGGCGGCTCACGTGCACGGTGCGGGCGACGTCCTCGAGCATCACGGCGGCCTTGACGGCGTCGCGGGCGTCGCTGCCCACGGTGAACGGGCCGTGGCCGGCCATCAGCACAGCGCGGCTGCGCGAGCTCTGCAGCGTCTCGACGATGCCGCGCCCGATCGAGTCGTCGCCGATCAGGGCGAACGGCCCGACGGGCACCTCGCCGCCGAACTCGTCGGCCACCATGGTGAGCACGCAGGGGATCGGCTCGCGGCGGGCCGCCCAGGCGGTGGCGTAGGTGGAGTGCGTGTGCACGACCCCGCCCACCTGGGGCATGTGCCGGTAGACGTAGGCGTGGGCGGCGGTGTCGGAGGACGGGGCCCGCTCGCCCTCGACGAGGTCGCCGTAGAGGTCGGTGACGACGATGGCGTCGGCGTCGAGGTCGTCGTAGGAGACCCCCGACGGCTTGATGACCATGAGGTCGGCACCGGGCACCCTGGCGCTGACGTTGCCCGCGGTCCAGATGACGAGGCCGTAGCGGGTGAGCTCGCCGTGCAGGGCGGCGACCTCGGCGCGCAGCCGGTCGACCGTGGCACGCACGGCCGTCGTCATCGGGGTCGTGGCGTTCACGCGTGCGGCCTCCCGGCGGATCGCCTTGAGCGTGCGCATCGCGCCACTCGCACCGCGGCCGAAGTGGTCGTGCAGCTCGCGGTAGACGGTGTACAGCCGGGCGTACGCGGCGACGTTCTCGGCGATCGGGGTGAACGCGGCCTCCTGGCGGCGGCCCATCGCCTTCGCGGCGGTGCGGCACGTCGGGGTAGGCGCCGGCGGCGACGGCGGCGTGCAGCGCCGAGCCGAGGGCCGGGCCCTGGGTCGAGGTGACGACGGAGAGCGGCATGTCGAGCACGTCGGCGTAGATCTGCATGAGCAGGGCGTTCTTCTGCAGGCCGCCGGTCACGATGAACTCGGTCACCGGCACCCCGGATGCCGCGAACGTCTCGACGATGACCCGCGCCCCGAACGCCGTCGACTCCAGCAGCGCGCGGTAGACGTCCTCGGGCCGGGTCGTGAGGGTGAGGCCGACCAGCAGACCGGACAGGTCGTGGTCGACGAGCACCGAGCGGTTGCCGCTCCACCAGTCCAGGGCCACGAGCCCGTGCGCGCCGATCGGCTGCTCGGCGGCCAGGGCGGTGAGGTGCTCGTGCACCCCGATGCCGGCGGCGCGTGCGTCGACCTCGTAGGACCTGGGCACCTGGTTGGCGACGAACCAGCCGAAGATGTCGCCGACGCCGGACTGGCCGGCCTCGTAGCCGTAGAGGCCGGTGACGATGCCGCCGTCGACCACGCCGCACATGCCCGGCACCTCGGCCAGCACGTCGCTGCTCATGACGTGGCAGGTGGAGGTGCCCATGATGGCGACCATCTGGCCGGGCGCCACGGCATCCGCCGCTGGCGCCGAGACGTGGGCGTCGACGTTGCCGACCGCGACCGGGATGCCCTCGGGCAGACCGGTCCACGCGGCGGCGCGGGCGCTCAGGTGGCCGGCGACGCTGCCGAGCTGGCCGATCTCGTGGTCGAGCTTGTCCTCGACGAAGCCCTCGAAGGAGGGGTTGAGAGCCGCGAGGTAGTCGCGGCTGGGGTAGGCGCCGTCCTGGCGGATCCCCTTGTAGCCGGCCGTGCAGGCGTTGCGGACGTAGGTGTCGGTGAGCTGCCAGACGATCCAGTCGGCGGCCTCGACCCAGTGGTCCATGGCGGCGTAGACCTCGGGGGCCTCCTCGAGCACCTGGAGCCCCTTGGCGAACTCCCACTCGGAGGAGATGACGCCGCCGTAGCGGGCCAGCCACTTCTCGCCGCGCTCGCGGGCCAGCTCGGTGATCCGGTCGGCCTGTCCCTGCGCGGCGTGGTGCTTCCAGAGCTTGACGTAGGCGTGCGGCTCGTCGCGCAGCTCGTCGGTGTCGCAGAGCGGCGTGCCGTCGGAGAGGGTCGGCACCATCGTGCAGGCGGTGAAGTCGGTGGCGATGCCGATGACGTGCGCCGGGTCGACGCCGGCGGACTCCACGGCGGCGGGGACGGCGGTGCGGAGCACCTCGACGTAGTCGGAGGGGACCTGCAGGGCCCAGTCGGGCGGGAGCCGGCGGCCCGAGCCCGGCATCACCGTGTCGACGACACCGTGGGGGTACTCCAGGACCGCGGATCCCAGCTCGGCACCGTCGGAGACCCGGACGACGAGGGCCCGGCCGGAGAGGGTGCCGTAGTCGACGCCGATGACGTAGCGGTCGCCGTCGCGGACCATGCCGGGCTCCTTCGCCTGTGCCTCCCGTCGCCGTCGACAGGAATGTTAGCGCTCACAGTGTTAACGCTCACATGGGGGTCGGCGCAAGCGGTGTTACCGATTCGTAACGCATTTCACAGGTCAGCGGCGACGGCCGCGGGGTCGTCGGGCGGTCGAGTCGCGGGTCACCAGACGGGGCGGCACGAGCGTCGACGGGAGCTCGTCACCGGCGATCGCCCCGACGACGAGGCGCACGGCCTCGCGACCCAGCGCGGCGAAGTCCTGGCGGATCGTCGTCAACGGCGGCTGGGCGAAGGACACCTCGGGGATGTCGTCGAAGCCGACGACCGAGACGTCGCCGGGAATGCTCCGGCCCGCGTCGACCAGAGCACGCATGGCACCGATGGCCATCTGGTCATTCGCCACGAAAAGGGCTGTCGTCGAAGGGTTCTCGTCGAGGATCTGCTTCGCTGCCTGGTAGCCCGCGCGAGGCGACCAGTCTCCGGGCACCACCGGGCCGGGCTCGAGGCCGGCGTGGTCGAGGGCCTCGACGAAGCCGGCGTGCCGAGCGTCGGCCTGCGGCCAGCCGGTCGGCCCGGTGATGTGGCCGACGGTTCGGTGGCCGAGCTCGAGCAGGTGCCGGGTGGCCATCACGCCACCGGCGTGCTGGTCGACGCCGGCGGTGGGTGCATCCGGACCGAGGAAGCCGTCGAGCGCGATGACGGGCACCGACAACCCGCGCAGCACGGCCGGGTCGGGCATCTCACCGTGGGCGGCGACGAGCACGACGGCCTCGACCGCCTGACTGAGCTGGTGCTCGAGCGCCGCCGCGACGCTGGACCCGGTGACGTCCCACAGCAGGTCGAGGGTGAGGCCGTAGCCGGCCACCCGCGCGGCCTGGGCCACGCTCGACACCGTGCTGGCGGGACCGTAGAGCCGCAGCTCGTCGACGATGACGCCGATCAGCCCGCTGCGCCGGGTGACCAGGGCCCGCGCGGCCTGGTTGCGCCGGTACCCCAGCTCCGCGATGGCGGCGAGCACGGCATCGCGGGTCTCGGGGCGCACGGCGGTCGCGTCGTTGAGCACCCGCGAGACCGTCTGGTGCGACACCCCGGCACGAGCCGCCACGTCGGCCATCGTCGGCGCACCCGAGCCGGCATTCATGTCGGGGACCCTGGTGCCGGGGCGGACTCGAGCACGGTTCTCCTTCGAGGGGCGGGAAGTGGGCTGTTTCGGGCCCGGTGAACCGCCGGGCGGGGGCCACTCCCTCGGCCCTGGATGCATGTTAGCGATAACGTCGGCAGTCGCCCATCGCGACGACGAAGGAGAATGCAGCCATGCTGGTCACCTCGCCGTTCGGTGCGCTCCCCGACGGGTCGGGTGTCACGGCGTTCACCCTCGGCACGCACCCCGGAGGAATCCGGCTGACGGTTCTCGACCTCGGGGCGACCGTGGCACGCCTGCAGGTACCGGGCGGCGACGGCGGTGTCGTCGACGCGGCCCTCGGCCTGGCCGCAGCGGCGGACTACGCGGCACCGACCAACCCCTTCCTCGGCTCCACGGTCGGGCGCTACGCCAACCGCATCGCCCGCGCGCGGTTCACGCTCGACGGCACCGAGCACCGGCTGGTCGCCAACGAGGGTGACACCTGCCTGCACGGTGGCCCCGGAGGCTTCCACTCCCGTCAGTGGCTGGTGGTGGCGGCCACGGCCGACACCCTCGAGCTCGAGGTCGTGAGTCCGACCGGTGACCAGGGCTTCCCGGGGGAGGTGCGGGCGGTGGTCCGCTACGAGGTGTCCGCCGACACGGTCACCATCGAGCACCGGGCCGTGACCGACGCACCCACCGTCGTCAGTCTGACCAACCACACCTACTTCAACCTCGCCGGCCACGGCACGGTCGACGACCACCTCCTCGAGGTGGTGGCCGACGACTACCTCCCCGTGGATGCCCGGTCGATCCCCACGGGATCCCGAGAGCCGGTGCAGGACAGCCCGTTCGACTTCCGCGAGGGTGCCGAGCTCGGCACCCGGGTGGGGTCCTCACATCCGCAGGTGCACCGCACGGGCGGTATCGACCACGCCTTCGTGGTCGCGGGCGACGGGCTGCGGAGGGCCGCGCGACTGACCCACCCGTCGTCCGGTCGGGTGCTCGAGGTCTCGACGACCCAGCCGTCGGTGCAGGTCTACACCGGCCAGAAGCTCGACGGCACGCTCGTCGACCGCGCGGGCCGACGGCTCGAGCCCCGGGCGGGCATCGCCCTCGAGTGCCAGGCGTTCCCCGACGCACCCAACCAGCCGCAGTTCCCCTCGGCGGTGCTGCTGCCGGGCGAGGAGTACCGGGCGAGCACCGTGTGGAGACTGTCGGGCTGGTGACGACACCCGAGGATCTGGTGGGCACCGCCACGACGGTGTGACGGTGCCCGCCAGGTCCTCGAGGAGAGCGGGACGGCCCGGTCAGGCCGACTCGACCGAGCCCTTGAGCGACTCCAACATGCCCTGCCAGTTGGCGCTGAACTGCTCGGCCTGCTCGGCGGAGTCGTTGCCGTCCTGGGTGAGGGACACGGTCGTGGTGCCGTCGTCGCCCGAGAGCTCGTAGACGATGGTGTGGTAGTTCTCGGGCTCGTCGGCCTCGCCCATCAGGGGGCTGTAGTGCGTCACCGAGAGCCGGTCGGGCTCCTCGACCGCGAGCACCTCGCCCTTGTCCTCGTAGGCCTTGCCGTCCATCTCGCCCTGCCAGGTGATCGGGCTGCCGACCTGCCAGTCGGTCGAGACCTTCGCCCCCATCATCCAGTCGGCGACCTTGTCCGGGTCGGTCAGCGACTGCCACACGGCATCGCGACCTGCGTCGATCTCAACTTCGGCTCGTGCCACGTGATCTGCCATCCCGTCATGCAACCACCGACGTCGGCGGCCAGGGGGGATCGCGGCGCACGACTTGCGAGCCGCCAGCGTGGGTTTGCGGCCGTCGTTCCGGGGCAGGAACCAGATGAGGTGAGCACTGATGAACGTGTACGAGTCCCGGTTGCGCCCCGACGGCACGACCTTCCCCCCGGTGACCCCGGACCCGCCCCCGCCGCCCGGCTACGTCGACCCCATCGCCGAGCTCGACGCAGCGCTCGAGGCCCCGGCCGACGACGGCTCGGACGGCGAGGGGGGCACGCAGGAAGCGCCCGACTGAGACAGTCCCGTTTCGCTGTCCCGGGAGTTGGGTGCTCACGTGGTTGCTCTGGCGACCGCCTGGGCACCCAACTGCGGCGGCGGGGCGGGTTCGCCGCGGGCTACCGCGCACGGACGTCGTCCAGAACCGGCGAGCCGGTGAATGGCCGCGACGACGGTGGGTAGGCGGAGCCCACGGACGACACGGGAGGTCGACATGCGAGCAGTGGTGTGGAACGGCAGGCGCGACGTGCGGGTCGAGGAGGTCGCCGACCCGGTGATCCAGGATCCGGGCGATGCCATCATCAAGGTGACGAGCACCAACATCTGCGGGTCGGACCTGCACCTCTACGAGCCGCTCGCGCCCTTCATGAAGCCGGGCGACATGATCGGCCACGAGCCGATGGGCGTCGTCGAGGAGGTCGGTAGCGCCGTCACCGCGATCTCGCCGGGTGACCGCGTCGTCATCCCGTTCCAGATCTGCTGCGGCACCTGCTGGATGTGCGAGCACGGCCTGCAGAGCCAGTGCGAGACCACCCAGGTGCGCGAGCAGGGCAGCGGCGCAGCGTTGTTCGGGTACTCCGAGCTCTACGGCTCGGTGCCCGGCGGGCAGGCCGAGTACCTCCGCGTGCCGCAGGCGCAGTACACCCACATCAAGGTTCCCGACGGGCCGCCCGACGAGCGGTTCGTCTACCTGTCCGACGTGCTCCCCACGGCATGGCAGGCCGTCGCGTACGCCGACCCGGAGCCGGACGGGACCCTGCTCGTGCTCGGCCTGGGTCCGATCGGCGACATGGCCTGCCGCATCGCCCTGCACCGCGGGGTGCGCCAGGTGATCGGCGTCGACCTGGTCGACGCGCGTCTGCAGCGGGCCCGCGACCGAGGCGTCACGACGATCGACCTGCGCGACGTGGATGACGTCGCCGCCGCGGTCCGAGACCTCACCGCCGGGCGGGGCGCCGATGCGGTCATCGACGCGGTCGGCATGGAGGCACACGGATCACCTGCTGCGTGCAGGTCACCCACAAGCTGGTGGGCGCACTGCCCGACGCCGTCGCGAAGAAGCTGATGACCACAGCGGGCATCGACCGGCTCGCGGCCTTCCGGACGGCGATCGAGGCGGTGCGCCGCGGCGGCACGATCTCGCTCATCGGGGTCTACGGCGGGATGACCGACCCGCTGCCGATGATGACCTTGTTCGACAAGCAGGTGCAGATCCGGATGGGCCAGGCCAACGTCAAGCGGTGGGCGCCCGACATCCTGCCGCTGCTCACCGATGACGACCCGCTCGGCGTCGACGACTTCGCCACCCACCGCCTGCCGCTCGACGCGGCTCCGGGGGCGTACGCCGACTTCCAGGCCAAGAAGGACGGCATGGTCAAGGTCGTCCTCAAGCCCGGAATGCAGGCCGCCGACCTGCGGTGACCTGCTCGACCTCAGCCCGCGGAGTAGATTTCGGAGGAAAGGCCATCGGCCCGGTGCGGGAGAGGAAGTGGACGTGGCTGACGTCGACGACCTCCTCACCCGGCTCGCGAAGGGCCTGGCCGACGCGGCGGGCTCCGGGCGGCCCCTCCCGGAGCGGCTCTGCCGGGCTGCGGCCACGCTCCTGGAGTGCGACGGCGGCGCCATCACCCTGGCCTACACACTGGTGGAGCGGGTCACCCTCTGCGCGACCGACGACACGGCCCTGATCATCGAGGAGACCCAGGACGTCGTCGGCCAGGGCCCCGGCCACGACGCCTTCAGCACCGGCATGTACGCGCGGTTCGACCTCCTCGACGTCGACGGCCCCGACCCCCGCTGGCCGCTGCTCGAGTCGGACTCCCTCACCGCCCTGGCACCCGCCGTCATCCACGCCCTGCCCATGGGCCCGAGCGAGAGCCCGGTCATCGGCGTCATGACCCTCTACCAGCACGGCACCGAGCGAGACATCGACCTCGACGCCGCCCTTGTCGTGGCACGGGTGCTCGCCGCGGCCCTGGTGGCCGACGGACCCACGGTCCACGACGCGGGCCACGGCCCGTGGGCCGAGCGCGCTGAGGTGCACCAGGCCACGGGCATGGTGGTCGCCCAGCTGGGCATCGAGGAGCGCGACGCCCTCGCCCTGCTGCGCGCGCACGCCTACTCGCACGACCAGAGCGTCGGGCGCACAGCCCGCGCGGTGGTCGCTCGCGACCTCACCTTCACCGAGACCCCGGACCAGGAGATCGAGTCGACATGAGAAGCACAAGCGTCTCCGACGTCCTCGCCACTGCCAACGCCGCGATGGTCAGGCGCGACCCCGATGTCACCGGGGCCCTCGCGACCCTGTTGTCCGGCGTGGTCGCCGCGCTGCCGGCACGTGCGGCCGCGGTGCTCGTCGAGGTCGACGGGGGCCTCGAGCTGCTCGCGGCCAGCAACCACCGGGTGGCCGACCTGGAGGCCTACCAGGCCCAGGTCGACGAGGGACCCTGCCTCGATGCGCTGCGCTCCGGGGTCGAGGTGCACTCCGTCGGGGGCGACGACCTCGAGGCCCGTTGGCCGCTGGCCGGACCGGTCATCGTCGCAGCCGGCTACCGGTCGGTGCAGGCGCTGCCGCTGCGTTGGCAGGGTGCGGTCTTCGGTGCCCTGAACGTCTTCCGCGAGGAGGAAGCCGGCTTCGCCGACCAGCAGGCCGAGTGCCGCGCCCTCGCCGACGCCGTCACCCTGGTCATCCTCAGCAGCCAGCTGGGCGAGGAGCGCATCGTGAGTGGCCTGCACGCCGCGCTCGAGGAGCGCGCTGTCGTCGAGCTGGCCAAGGGCGCCCTGTCGCACGTGCTCTCGGTCGACATGGCGGCGGCCTTCGACGCCCTGCTCGCTCTCGCCGACGACGAGGGCCTCTCGCTGGGGAACGCTGCGCGGCGGGTCATGGACCGGGCACGCGCCGGGACCTTCGGCAGCGCCCGTCGACCTCGTCATGAGCGCAGTCGGTCGGGGTCCGCTCCGCTCTCGATGACCTGCCGCGCAACCTCGCGCAGCTTGGTGTTGTGGTCCTGCGACGAGCGCTTGAGGTGCTCGAAGGCAGTCGCTGGCGTCCAACGGTGGCGCTCCACGAGGATGCCTACGGCCTGGCCGATCTCCTCGTGGCTGTCGATGGCCAGGCGCAGGTGCTGCTCGCGCTCGGCGAGTGCCGTCGCCGCCGCCACGTGGGTGACGCACAGCGCGGCATAGGACTCCAGGGCGGCGTCCCAACGCCGGTGCGCCGACTCACCGAGCACCACGACAGCCGCGTCCCGCCCCGAGCGCCGGCCGTGCGGCTCGGCCAGGGGGTAGGCGTGCCAGGCCTGCACCCCTTTGTCCAGGGCGCCGGGGTCCCCGGCCAGGCTCAGGGCTCCCTGGTGGCCGACACCTGACGCACCAGGTCGGTGACCCGCGCGCGGGTCGCGTCGGCGAACCCGGGCAGCTGCTCGTCGACGGAGTCGGCCAGGGCGGCGCGGTCGCCCGCGACGGGCACGTCGAGCACCACGACGGCGGGATGGTCGGCGGGGTTGGCCCCGAGGATCGACCGAGCGCAGTGGATGGCGTCGGCCCGCGTCGCTGCTCCCATCAGGGACGCCATGTCGGCCAGGGTGGCCAGCCGCCGCTCGCCGATGACCCGCTCGGTGGTCTCGGTGACCGCGCAGAACACTCCCCCGACCTCCCCCGACTCGGCGGTGATCGGGCTGTACGAGAACGTGAAGTAGCACTCCTCGGGGTGGTCGTTGCGCTCGAGCACGAAGAGCTGGTCGGTCGACCAGGTGGCGCCGTCACCCTGCATCACCTGCTCGAGCATCGGTCCGATGACGTCCCAGATCTCGGTCCACACCTCACGTCCCGGGGCGCCGAGCGCCCGGGGGTGCTTGGTCCGGCCGAGCATCGGCCGGTAGGCGTCGTTGTAGACCATCGCCAGGTCTGGTCCCCACCACAGCAGGATCGGGAAGCGCGACGACAGGCAGATGCCGACAGCGGTGCGCAGGCTCGGTGGCCAGGTCTGCGGGTCACCCAGGGGGCTGGCCGACCAGTCGGTGGTGGCGATCAGCGCTGCCATCTCGCCGGGCACGTCGAGGTAGCCCTCGCGCGCGGCGGGCGCGAGAAGCGGTTCGGCTCGTGGGCTCCGAGACGGCGACGGGCTTGCGAGCTGTGGTTCGTGGCGGGTCACGACGACTCCCCAAAGACCCTGTGCCCGGTCAGCCGGATGTTCGACCGCCTGGGCGCACGGCACTCTGACACATCCTCCGCCCGCGGGCAAGACGAGGTTCGACGCGAATCCGCAGGTCAGGACCCCGAACCTGAGAGACTCTCAGCGACGAAGACCGCGGGGTCACGGCGTCGTCGAACGCCGGGTCGCGGCTGCCGACCTTGCGGGCCGTCGTGAGGTGGCCGCCGAGGTAGCCCGACGCGCCGGTGACCGCCGCGCCGAGGAGGGCGGTGGCCACGCCGAGCCCGTGGCGTTTCCGCGAGCGCGCCACGTACGACGTCACGTAGAGCGTGCTCGCGACGGCGTTCAGGGCGCCGTGCAGCGCACCGACCCGCTGCTCCTTGGACCCGATCCGGGCCCACTCCGCCAGGCCGGTCAGCGCGGTGGGGGCCGAGGCGAGCAGGCCGGCTCCGACGAGCCACTGGGCCGCATCGCGGTCCTCCTGCCGGCCGCGCACGTCGAGCACTGTCGCCGAGGTCCAGAAGCCGAGCGGCAGGTCGGTGAGCAGCGGGTGCAGCGCGTGCCCGACCAGCCCGGAGCGCAGGAGCTCACTGCCCGACCAACGGTCGAGGGGCACCGCCAGCACGGCATACACCTCACGCAGGCCGTCGAGCGAGGCGCTCTCCTCGAGGCGCTGGGTGAGGCCCACCAGGGCCCGGGTCGTCGCGGGCACGGTCAGGAGATGACGGCGTCGACGGTCTTCTTCAGGGCGCTGGGCTGCTCCGGCCGGCGCGGTGCGCGCTCCTTCGCGGCCGCGAGCTCGTCACCGATCTCCCGCAGCTGCGTGCGGGTGAGCCCTTCGCGCACCTTGGGGAACCAGTCCTGCTCCTCCTCCTCGATGTGGTGCGTGACGTTCTCGATGAGGACGGTGGCCTTGGCCTCGAACCGCTCGTCCGACGGGCTCATCGGCACCAGCTCCATGACGAGGACGTCCGCCACGTGGTGCTCCTCGTACGACTCGAGCACGTCGTCCTCCAGCTCGGGCAGCAGGGCGCGCACCCGCGGGTACATGACCTCGTTCTCGATGTACGTGTGCACGGTCAGCAGCTCGATGATCTGCTCGACCAGCTTTCCCTTGCGGGCCTGGGTCGTCGAGGCCTTCTGGAACTCGCGGAACAGCCCGCGGACCTCCTTGTGGTCGGCCTTGAGCATCACGATCGCGTCCTGGGACATGTCGACTCCTTCGCATGGGGGTCGGCAGGCGCTGGGCGCACCGGCCGTGGCGTCGCGGGGCCCGTACCCGGCAGCGGGTCGGGCAAACCCGCACGGGCCACGGGAGTGTGCCGTGGCGCGGTGGTGGGTAGGCAGACGGGTGCTCCGCCCGGGGCGAGTCGCCCACGCAAGGAGGCCCGGTGTCCTCGACCACCTGCGACGCCGTGGTGGTCGGGGCGGGACCGAACGGCCTGGTGGCCGCGAACGGCCTGGCCGACGCCGGTTGGGACGTCGTGCTCCTCGAGGCGCAGGACGAGGTCGGTGGGGCTGTTCGCAGCGCCGAGAGCGTGGCGTCGGGCTTCGTCACCGACCTGTTCAGCGCCTTCTACCCGCTGGCGGCGGCCAGCCCGGTGATCCGCGACCTCCACCTCGAGCGTCACGGTCTCGCCTGGCGCCATGCCCCCGACGTGGTGGCCCACGCCTTCCCCGACGGCCGGTGCGCCGTGCTCCGACGCTCGGCGAGCGACACCGCATCCGGCCTGGACCGGCACCACGCGGGTGACGGCGACGCCTGGCTGCGGATGGTGGCCGGCTGGAACCGGGTCCGCGACCCTTTGCTCGACGCGCTGTTCACCCCGTTCCCGCCGGTACGCGCCGGGGCGCGCCTCCTACGGCGCTCCGGTGTGACGGGCAGCCTCGATCTCACCCGGCTCGGCCTGCTGTCGGTGCGCCGCCTCGGGCAGGAGGAGTTCGGCAGCGAGGAGGCGCGGGTGCTGCTCAGCGGCAACGCGATGCACAGCGACGTGTCCCCGGACAGCGCGGGCAGCGCGTTGTTCGGCTGGCTGCTCGTGATGCTCGGCCAGGACGTCGGCTTCCCCGTCCCCGAGGGCGGCGCCGGGATGCTCGCCACCGCCCTTCGTCGGCGCGCCGAGTCGCTGGGCGTGCAGGTGCGCTGTGGCGTGCCGGTGACCGCGGTGATGGTCTCGGGAGGCCGGGCCACCGGCGTCCGGCTCGCCGACGGTGACGTCGTGCGCGCCCGCCACGCGGTGCTCGCCGACGTGCCGGCACCGGCGCTGTACCGCGACCTCGTCGGCCCCGGCCACCTCCCGCCACGGTTCCTCGAGGACCTGCGCCGGTTCGAGTGGGACGACGCCACGCTCAAGGTCAACTGGGCCCTCGACTCACCCATCCCGTGGTCGGCTACCGGGGCGCGGCGGGCCGGCACGGTGCACCTCGGCGTCGACGACGACGGGCTCGTCGACGTCGCCGCCGACCTGTCCGTGGGACGGATGCCGGAGCGGCCGTTCATGCTCCTCGGCCAGATGACGACTGCCGACCCGACGCGATCGCCGGAGGGAACGGAGTCGGCGTGGGCCTACACCCACCTGCCGCGCCGCCTGGCGGCCGACGAGGGAGCGCTCGGCCGTCAGGTCGAGCGGATCGAGGAGGCGGTGGAGGCCGTGGCGCCGGGGTTCCTCGCGACTCGACGGGCCCGCCAGGTGCAGACCCCGCGCGGCCTCCAGGATGCCGACGGAAGCCTGAGCAGGGGCGCCCTGAACGCGGGCACCGCGGCGCTGCACCAGCAGCTGGTCATGCGGCCCACCCGCGGTCTGGGGCGACCGGAGACTCCGGTCCCCGGCCTGTACCTCGCCGGTGCCTCGGCCCATCCCGGTGGCGGTGTGCACGGCGCCTGCGGGTGGAACGCCGCCGTGTGCGCCCTCAGGCACCGAGGACCGCTCGGGATGGTGCGGCGCGCCATGGTCCGCACGGCCTGGTCGCGGGTGCTGCGCGATCCCGCCCCCTGAGCCGGGCCCACCCGGGTCGGGTGCCCAGGCGGTCGCCGGAACAGCCACCCGGGCACCCGACTCCGGGGATGTGGTGTCAGTCGTCGGAGCCGGCGAGCCACTCGCGGTGGCGTCCCTCCGCGATGTAGGCCAGGCGGCGCAGGGCCTCTCGGTTGCGCGGCAGGATGCCGAGCTGGCGCAGCGGCATCGGCACCACGGTTCCCGGGCCCTTCGACGCGTCCTCGGCGATCGACACGGTGCAGCTGCCCGGGCCGTCGGGGACGATCTCGATCTCGACGCGCGCCTCGCCCATCGGCCAGCCCCGTGCGGTGAGGACCAGGTGGTGCGGCTCCTGCGCCTCGTTCGACACCGTCGCGTCCGAGATGACCGCGGGCCAGGGACCGAAGCTGTGGTGCAGCCGGGTGCCGGCGGCGGGCCAGCCCTTCTCGACCGCACGCACCCGAGAGGCCCCGACCACCCAGGTGGCGTACTGCCACCCGTCGGCGAGCACCGCCCAGACGGCCTCGGCAGGAGCAGCCACCTGACGGCTGACTCGGGGGCGGGACAGGGCGTGGTCTTCTGACATGGCGTCCTCCTCTGGTGCGGGGTGCTGGGGGGCTTCGACATTGCCGCGGGTCGCGGGCAGGTCGCGCCACGCGTCGAGCCCGAAGGTGCGCATCAGGGGCGTGACGAGCGCGTCGTAGACGGCGGGGAACAGGCGGAAACCCGCGATGGTGACCAGGTTGGTCGGGCCGACGTTGGTCTGCCGGCGGGGATGGCGCAGCACCCACCACACCCGCCGCGCGACGTCGTCGGGCCCGAGCACCGGCGGGGGCGGGCTGCCGTGCCGACCGAGCACCGTCGCCGCCTGCTGGTAGATCGGGGTGTCGATGCCGCCGGGCGCGATGAGCGAGATCGCGACGCCCTCGCGCTGGCGCGCCTCGATCTGGAGGGTGCGCACCAGGCCGTGCACCGCCCACTTGGAGAGCACGTAGGAGCTCATGTACGGCGTGGCGATCTCGCCGAGCAATGAGCCGATGACGACGAGGTGCCCGCCCCCGGTGCGGCGGAACGCGTCCATGCTGGCTCGACACACGGCGAGGGTGCCGAACACGTTGGTCGTCACTACCTCGGTCATCACGTCGTGCGGAACCTCCTCGACGTTGCCGTAGGCCACGACGGCGGCGGAGTGCACGACCGCCAGCCCGCGACCGAACTCGGCGGCCGCCTGCGCCACGACCCGTCGCACCTCGTCGGTGTCCCGCACGTCGAGCTCCTCGACCGAGGCAGTCCCGCCGGCCTCGAGGATCTCCTCGGCGAGCAGCGTCAGCACCAGGGGCGCGCGGCCCGTGAGCACCACGTGCAGACCCTCTCGGGCGAGCAGCAGGGCGGTGGCCCGACCGATGCCGCTGGACGCCCCGGTGATCAGGGCCGCCGTCGGCCGCTCGGTGGTGGTGCGCATCCGGGATCCTCCTGGGGGGCGTCTTCCGTCCGCTGCCGGAACCGGTGGCCTACCCGGCGAGAGGTGGAGCAAACGCGCCGTCGAGGGTGCATGGACAGCCGAAGCCCGGGTAGGCGAGCCCCATGAGCCCTGCAGCGAAGTCGCCCAAGTCGTCGAAGTCCGCCTCGAGCTCGGCCAAGTCGGCCAAGTCGTCCGGCGGCCCTCCGCCGCCGCCCGGTGCGCCGGCCCTTGCACCGGTCTCCCTCGAGGAGCCGACTGCTTCCCACGACCCGCTGCCGCCCAAGCCCGAGCAGGACTCACCGGAGACGGTGTCCCCCACCGGCGCCGAGACCGGGGCAGACCCCATGACGGCCGGCCAGCAGGAGGCGTTCCTCACCACGTCCCTGGGCGCCCGGCTGCGCGACACCGACCACTCGCTGCGAGCGGGCAACCGCGGGCCGACCCTGCTCCAGGACCACCACCTGCGCGAGAAGATCACCCACTTCGACCACGAGCGCATCCCGGAGCGCGTCGTCCACGCTCGCGGCACCGGCGCGCACGGCACCTTCGTCGGGTACGGCAGTGCATCGGAGCTGACCTCCGCTGCCTTCCTCGAGAAGGACGTCGAGACACCGGTGTTCGTGCGGTTCTCCACGGTCGCGGGGTCGCGCGGCTCAGCCGACTCGGTGCGCGACACCCGGGGCTTCGCGACGAAGTTCTACACCGAGCAGGGCGTCTTCGACCTGGTCGGCAACAACATCCCGGTGTTCTTCATCCAGGACGGCATCAAGTTCCCCGACGTCATCCACGCCGCCAAGCCCCACCCCGACCGCGAGATCCCGCAGGCGCAGACGGCGCACGACACCTTCTGGGACTTCGTCTCGCTGCACACCGAGGCGCAGCACCACACGATCTGGGCGATGTCCGACCGCGCCATCCCTCGCTCGTACCGCCACATGGAGGGGTTCGGTGTCCACACGTTCCGCCTCGTCAACACCGCCGGCGAGACCACCCTGGTGAAGTTCCACTGGAAGCCGCGGCTCGGCGTCCACTCGCTCACCTGGGAGGAGGCCCAGCTGCTGGGCGGCATGGATCCCGACTTCCACCGCCGCGACCTCTACGACGCCATCGAGTCCGGTGCCCTCCCGCAGTGGGAGCTCGGGGTGCAGGCCTTCGAGGACACCGAGGAGCAGACCTTCGAGGGGATCGACCTGCTCGACCCGACGAAGCTGGTTCCCGAGGAGCTCGCCCCGGTGCAGCCGCTCGGCCTGCTCACGCTGTCCGGCACGCCGACGAACTTCTTCGCCGAGTCCGAGCAGGTCGCCTTCGACGTGGGCCACCTGGTGCCCGGCATCGACGTCACCGACGACCCGCTGCTCCAGGTACGCCTCTTCTCGTACGTCGACACCCAGCTCACCCGCCTGGGCGGCCCGAACTTCAACCAGCTGCCCGTCAACCGCCCGCACGCGCCGGTCAACGACATGCTGCGGGACGGCATGCACCAGACCGCTGTGCACTCGGGTGTGGCCCCCTACCGACCCAACTCGCTCGACGGTGGGTGCCCCTTCGTCGCCGGTGACGCCGAGCACGCCTTCCTGGACGTGCCGCAGGCGGTGGCCGCCGGTAGCAGGGTGCGCGAGCTGTCGGCGTCGTTCGACGACCACTTCAGCCAGGCCCGCCTGTTCTGGCTGAGCATGTCGCCGGTCGAGCAGGACCACATCGTGCAGGCCTACACCTTCGAGCTCGGCAAGTGCTTCGACGAGACCATCCGCCGGCGACAGCTGCTGTCGCTGGCCCGGATCGACGGGGACCTGGCCGCCGACGTCGCCACCGGTCTCGGGCTGCCGGCGCCGGACCCCGCGGTGGAGGTCGAGGACGTCACCCCGAGCCCGGCCCTGTCGCAGCTGGGCGACACCTGGCCCGTCGATGGGCGCACCGTCGCCGTCGTGGTCGACTCGAGCGCCGACGCGGATGCCGTGTCGAGCCTGATGGAGCGGCTCACCGCCGAGCGGTTGGTGCCGCTCCTCCTCGCGCCGACCGGAGGCCCGGTCTGGTCGGACCGCGACCTTCCGGCGCACCGCACCCTGCTCACGTCCCGGTCGGTCGAGTTCGACGCCGTGGTCGTCGTCGCCCTGCTCGCTCCTGCCGCCGATGCCCGCCAGAGCCGCGACGCGAAGGCGGCTGCGGGAGCGACGCCGGCGGTCGACCCACGGCTCACGCTGCTCGTCGACGAGGCGTTCCGGCACGGCAAGGCGATCGGGGTGCTCGGCACAGATGCCGATGCCGCCGTGCTGGGGCTGTCCGCCGACCGGCCCGGAGTCGTCGTGGGTGACCCCGCGGCGGTCGCCGCGGGAGTGGTCGAGGGGCTGTCGCAGCACCGCGCCTGGGACCGGTTCACCCCCTCTCGCTGACCCGCGGGGGATCGAACCCACAGGTCAGCAGGTCCCCAAATGCCACGGACGAGGGCCAGCATGGCCGGATGGAGGTGCTCGGATGAGTGACTCGACGGCGCTGCTGCTGGCCTGGCTCGAGTTCCTCGTCGTGCTGGTCGTCCTCGCGGTCGTGCTGCTCCGGAAGTCGCCGTGACAAGGCCGCCGGAGCGCCCCGCCAGGAGCCGGCGAGTGCAGCCGGTACTGATCGCCCTCGCGCTGCTCGCCGTCGCGGGGTGTGGCACCGATGCCGGCCCGGTCTACCGGCAGTCGGCGGTGAACGTCCTCGAGGCGACCCTGAGCGAGGGCCGGACCGCCGAGCTCGCCGGCCGGCTCTGGGTGGAGCGCCGGTCGACCCATGCCCTGTCGGTCGTCATCGTGGGCGAGAGCGACACCGGCGTGGGCGCCGAGGCCCAGTGGTTCGAGCAGCTGCAGCCACCCGGCGCGGTCGGGGACGACGTGCGCGAGCGCACGGTCGACGCCCTCGACGCCACGGCATCCGCGGTTCAGGCGGTGCGCATCTCGCTCGAGCGGTCCGACCGCCCCGGCGCACGGACGGCGCTCGACGAGCTGGGCTCCGCCTGTGACCACCTCGAGTCGCTGGCCGAGGACCTGTCGTGAAGCGCCTCTTCGCCGTCGCCCTCGGCATCCTCACCGCCATCGGCGGCTTCGTCGACATCGGCGACCTGGTGACCAACGCCGCGGTCGGGTCGCGCTTCGGCCTCTCGCTCGTGTGGGTCGTGGTCGTCGGCGTGCTCGGCATCTGCGTCTTCGCGGAGATGAGCGGACGGGTGGCCGCGGTGAGCGGGCGGGCCACCTTCGACCTGATCCGGGAACGCCTCGGTCCGCGGGTCGGGCTGGCGGCCCTCGCCGGCTCGATGGCGGTCACCTTCCTCACCCTCACCGCCGAGATCGGTGGCGTGGCCCTGGCGCTCGAGCTCGCCTCGAGCATCAACTACCTGCTGTGGATACCGGTCGTCGGGGTGCTGGTCTGGGTCGTGCTCTGGCGGGTGAAGTTCGCGGTGCTGGAGAACGCCTTCGGGCTGGCCGGCCTCGCCCTGATCGTCTTCGCCGTCGCGGTGTGGAAGCTGGGGCCGGACTGGGGGTCACTGGTCAGCGAGGCAACCCATCCGGCCGTGCCCGGCAGCGAGGACACGGGCACCTACTGGTTCTATGCGGTGGCGCTCTTCGGCGCCGCGATGACGCCGTACGAGGTGTTCTTCTTCTCCTCCGGCGGTGTCGAGGAGAAATGGGGACCGAGCAGCCTGCGCACGATGCGCGCCAACGTGTTCATCGGCTTCCCGCTGGGCGGGTTGCTCTCGCTGGCGATCGCCGCCGCCGCCGCGATCGTCCTGCGGCCCCTGGGCGTGGAGGTCACCACCCTGGGTCAGGTGGCCCTGCCCGTGGTCACGGCCCTGGGCACGCTCGGCATCGTGCTCGTGCTCGTCGGCTTCTTCGCGGCCACCTTCGGCGCCGCCTGCGAGACCGGGCTGTCGGTGGGCTACAGCGTGGCGCAGTACTTCGGGTGGCAGTGGGGCAAGTTCGTCGAGCCGCTGCGGGCGGCCCGGTTCCACACCGTCGTGCTGCTGTCGTGCATCGCCGGGGTCGGGATCCTGCTGACCACGGTCGACCCGATCATGGTCACCGAGTACTCGGTCGTCTTCAGCGCTCTCGCGCTGCCGTTGACCTACTTCCCGATCCTGGTCGTGGCCAACGACCGCACCTACCTCGGCCGACACGTCAACGGGCGGGTCGCCAACACCTTCGGGACGGTCTACCTCGTCGTCGTGGTCGTGGCCTCGCTGGCCGCGATCCCACTCATGGTCGTGACGGGAGCAGGGGCATGACTCGCGACACCGAACCAGGTCGGCCGATCGAGGCCGGCACGCCGCTCGCCCTCGGGCTGCGCCTGCTCGACCACCAGATCCTCGGCCGGGAGCAGGAGATGGTCGGCAACGTCGACGACGTCGCCCTCGAGGAGCGCGACGGCCGTCTCGTCGCGGTGGGGCTGCTGCGCGGGCCGGGCGCCTGGGCGCGGCGACAGCCCGGAGCCCTGGGCCGGTGGGGACGGGCGGTCTGGCGCCGTCTCGACCCGCGCGAGGACCCCAGGCCGCTCGTGCTGCCGCTCGACCACGTGCTGTCCATCGGGTCGGCCGTGCACGTCGATCCCTGGGCCGACGCCTTCCTGGCCGGCTCCGACGGTCTCGAGCTCTGGCTGCGCAGCCACGTCGTCTCGCGCATCCCCGGTGCGCGCGGCGGCGAGCACCCCTTCGGCGGTGAGCCGGAGTCCGCGGCACGCCAGGACCCCGACCTCGACCTCCCCGCGGACGCACACCTGCTGAGCGACCTGATCGGCGCACGGGTGGTACGTGCCGACGGGTCGCGCGGCGGGCGAGGTGGTCGAGGTCCGGGCCGAGCAGGTGACGCGGCTGACCTCTCGGGTCGGGCCCCTGGTGGTGACGTCGATCGTGCACGGCCCACGTCGCCTCGGCGGCGAGCTGGGCTACCGCGAGGACCACACGATGGGTCCCCTGCTGCTCGGCTCGGCTCTGCGCTGGTGGCACCGCCACTCGGTGGAGACCGCCTGGGTGGACGTGCTCCGGGTCGACTGGACGTCGGCGACGGTGCACCTGCGCGGCAACGCCCGCGACTGAGCTCGCGCGGACGGCCGGCAGCCCGCCGACCGTGGTCGACGGGCTGCCGTGGGGTGCACCCCCTGGTGTGCGCCCCGCTCAGATGGACGGCGTCGTGGTCCCGGTGGTTCCGGATGCCGTGCCGGCACCTCCCGAGGTCCCGGAGCCGGTGGACGAGCCGCCGGACCCCGAACCGGACGACGACGGCGGCAAGGCCGAGCCGGTGGTGCCGGACTGGGTGCTGCTGGAGCCCGAACCGTTGCCGGCGGCTTCCTTGACGTCCTGCACGGCCGACGATCCGTCGTCGCGCACGTGCTGGGCACCCTCGCGAGCCGTCTCCTTGACCGAGTCGACGGCCTGCTGGGCCGGCTCCTTGAGGTTTCCGGCGGTCTCCTTGACGACCGACGTCGCCTCGTCGACCAGCGGCTGGGCCTGCTCCTTGACCGTGGTGGCCAGCTCACGCTCCTTCGAGCTGGCGGGCAGCAGCGAACCCACGAGCCAGCCGGCCGCGAGTGCGACCGCCCCGGCCGCCAGCGGGTTGCCGCGGGCCTGGCGACGCGCGACGTCGGGGGCGTCCTTGACGGTCTCCACCGCGCCGTGGGCCAGGCCGGACCCCGAGTCGACGGTGTCGTGAGCGGTGCCCATCACGGTCTCCTTGAGCCGGCCGGCCTTGGTCGAGGCACGCTGTGCGGTGCGCTTGGCGACGCTGCTGGGGCGGACGCTCTCGGTGAGCACGTCGACGTCCTCGCTCAGCCGGCCGCGGGTGCGGTCGATCTCGGCGCGAATGGCGTCAGGGTCGTTGTTCGTGGTGGTCATGGCGTCTCGTGTCCTTTCAGTGCATCGGGGATCTGCTGTGCGGTGTCGACGGTCCGTGGCGCGAACGGGGTCGCCCGCCGCATCCGGGTGCGACCCATGGCGGCCATCACCGCGGCGGCCAGGGCCCAGAGCACGCCCACCACCACCGCCGACCAGCCGAGGCTGTCGAAGAGGTCACCCAGCGCCCACCAGAGCGCGATCGAGAGGAAGAGCAGGGCCATGTGGGCCGCCACCCCCGCTCCGGCGAACATCCCACCGGCCGCCTTGGCGTGGTCGACCGACTCCATCACCTCGGCCTTCGCCAGCGCGACCTCCTGGCGGAGCAGTGTCGACAGGTCGCTGGTGATGTCGCCGAGAACCTCGCCCACGGAGCGCAGCGACGGGTCCGGCAGGTCGTCCCGGGACTGCCCGGCGGCGGTTGGCCCTGGGGTCCGCAGCCGTTGCTGCTCGGTCATCGCTCACCCCGGATGAACGGGTCGTCGTCGACCTCCGCGGTCAGCCGCCCCTCGGTGTCGATGGGGGCGGCAGCGCCCTGGGGCGTGATGGGCTGCGTCGTCCGGTGGCCCTGGGTGACCCCCGGCTCGCCGATGCCCGAGCCCCCGTACGACCTCGCGGGGTCGGTCCCCGGAGTCGCCAGGTTCGAGCTGACCGGCATCGACGTCGTCGGTGTGCCGCCGTACGCGGAGGTGCGCGAGTCCTCGCTCGGGCCACTGTCGCGGGACTCGTCGATCAGGCTGCGGCTGAGCCGGCCCGCCAGCACGCCCACACCGGCCGCGATGGCCAGGAAGGTGCCGGGACGCTGGCGCGCGAAGCTGCGGGCCTCCTCCAGGAGGCTGCCCGGGTCGCGCTGGTCGAGCCACCGCGCGGCCTCGTCGGCCCGGCGCGCGACGTCCTCGACCAGACCCCGCGCCATGCCGTCCTGGTCGGCGGCGACGGCCATCGAGCCGAGCTGGTCCGAGAGCTCGCGCAGCCCTCCCGCAACGCGGGTCTGCTGGGTGGCGGCCTGGTCCGTGAGGTCGGAGCGGGTGCGCCCCCACAGCTCGCGCACCTGGTCCTTGGCCTCGCGGGCGACCTGGGTCGCCTCCTGCTGCGCGGTCGAGGCGACGTCGGATGCAGCCTGGGTGCTCTGTTGCTTCACGTTGTCCGCTCGGCCCGTGGTGCCCTGTGGAGCGGTCGTCTGGGTATCCATGAGTACCCGTCCTCTCGGTCAGCCGTCGTGGGTCGACGGGGTGCGAGGGGACTACCCGAGGTCGCGAGAACCGAAACCTTCTCCGGCACAGCGAGATAAGGATTTTCTCAGGGGTGGTACCGGCGGCGTCAGCGGCTAGGAGGCTTCGCCTTCGACCGTCGTCCCCGGCCAGCGCCGGATGGCGAGGGTGCCGGTGTCGGCGACCTCGGTCGCGACCGCCGAGAGCTTGCGGTTCGAGTCCTGGCTCGCCACGCGCAGTACGTCGAAGGCCTGCTCGCGGGTGAGGCTGTGCCGCTGCATCAGGATGCCCATGGCGACACCGATCTCACGGTTGGTCTCCAGCGCCTTGAGCAGGTTCGTCGCCCGACCGCGCGCGAGCATCGCGGTGACCAGGAGGGAGCCGTGGGTGGACAGCACCAGACCCATGCCGACGGCGCGGTCGTCGAACGCGTCGGGCTGCTCGGAGTAGATGTTCAGGCCCGCGATCGCACCCGACTCGTCGAGCAGGGTGAGCCGCTGGGAGAGCACGCTCGACACCCCCATCTCGGCGTGCACCCGCCGTCCCCACTCCGGCCAGCGCAGGTCGCACGACACGTCGTCGGTGACGTAGACCGACTCGTCGAGCACGGCATCCACGCACGGCCCGGACCCGAGCTCGTACTGGAGGGCATCGGCTCGCGTGGCCACCTCGTCGGTCGACGCCTCGGTCGCGAAGTGGTTGCCGCGCAACACGGTGAGGCTGGCCCACGTGGCACCGGGGACCCGTTCGATGCTGATCCTCACGAGCTCCTGCAGCGCTGGGCGGCCGTCGGCCTCCGTGGCCCGGTCGGCGAGCGAACGCATGGCGTCCGCCAGGTCGAGCAGCTCGGCGGACCCCAGGCGTTCGCGGGTCCTGACGTCATCGTCACTCACGGCTCTGCGCTCCTCTCGCAACCACGGGCCCACACCACCAGGTCCGATTATGACCCCAGGGCGGACACCTCGGAAGGGCACCGCCCGCCGGGGCGCCGATCGGCGCGGTGAGGCCAGGGTCAGGTGGCATGCCCTCCCCATCCACGGGTAGAGGACGGCCATGACGGAGCGACCCGACCGGCCGGAGCAGGTACCCGCACAGCAGCAGGACTGGCCGGGCAGCGATGCCGAGCTCACGCCCCCGGCCGACCACGGCTCTGAGTCGTGGACCGGGCGGGGCCGGTTGAGCGGGAAGCGGGCAGTCGTCACTGGCGGCGACTCGGGGATCGGCCGGGCGGTCGCCATCGCGTTCGCCCGCGAAGGGGCCGACGTGCTGATCGCGCACCTGCCCCAGGAGGAGGCGGACGCCCGGGCGACCGCCGAGGCCATCGGCGACGGCAGCACCGTGGTCCTGCACGCAGCCGACCTGCGTACCCCGGCGGCCAACCGCGAGCTGGCCGACCGGGCCGTGACCGAGCTCGGCGGCGTCGACGTGCTGGTCTGCAACGCGGCCTACCAGATGACACACGACGAGCTCGCCGACTTCCCCCCGGAGCAGCTCGAGCAGACGTTCGCGACCAACGTGCTGGGCCCGTTCTGGCTCGTCCAGGCCCTGGCTCCGCACCTCGAGGAGGGCGGCAGCGTGGTCGTCACCACGTCGGTCCAGGCCTACTCGCCGTCGGACCACCTGCTCGACTACGCGGCGACCAAGGCGGCCCTGAACAACCTCGTCGTCAACCTCGCGCAGGAGCTCGGCCCGAAGGGCACCCGGGTCAACGCCGTCGCGCCGGGCCCGATCTGGACCCCGCTCATCCCGGCGACGATGGCCCCCGAGAAGGTCGAGGGGTTCGGCTCCGACACGCCGCTGGGCCGCCCCGGGCAACCGGTGGAGGTCGCCGCTGCCTACGTCTTCCTGGCGTCCGACGAGGCGAGCTACGTCTCCGGAACGGTGCTGGGGGTGACCGGCGGCAAGCCGGTCTTCTGACCGCCCGGGTCCGCTGAGCAGCACTTTCGTCACACTCAAAGGTGTACGAACCCGGCGCCCGGGGTAGGCCACGAGGGTCGCACGGCCGGGGTCTCGACGGCCCGGTCCGGCACCAGCTCGGAGGAGGTACTCGGTGCAGCCACTACCGGAGACGACCGAAGCGCTCGCGGCGCTCGCGCTCGCAACCGACCAGGACGACACCGTGCTGGTCGAGGGGTTCGACCGGGCAGCCGCGGCCACAAGAAGAATCGCCCCGCAGTGTCTGGGACTCACCCTGACCTTCGTGCAGGACGGCGTGTGTTTCACCTGGGTGACCACCGACCTCCAGTCCGCCGACCTCGATGCGATCCAGTACCTGGAGGGCGGCCCCTGCGTCGACGCCATGGGGTCGGGCGAGGTCGTCACCGACTCGGATGGCGGCCCGATCGACGAACGACGTTGGCACACCTTCGCGGCCGCGAGCGCCCGTGCGGGGGTGTCCAGCACGCTGTCCATCCCGCTGATGACGAATGGCCACGTGTACGGCGGTCTGAACCTCTACGGGAGCACGGCCACGGCCTTCGAGGGCCATCACGAGGAGCTCGCCGCGCTGTACGGTGGTTGGCCCGGCGGTGCCGTGACCAATGCTGACCTGACCTTCTCGACCATGGCCCGGTCACGAACCGCCCCCCGGGTGCTGGCCGATGTCACTCTCAGCAACATGGCGGTGGGCATGATCATGTCGGCCCACGGCATTCCGGAGGCTGTCGCCCGCAGCCGGTTGAGTGACGCAGCCGCCCGCGCGGGGGTCTCCGAGGGCCGGGTGGCCGACATCCTGCTCGCCACGCGACTGTCCTGAGCAGCCGAGGGGCAGCCCCCTAGCCGCCCGCCGGACCGTCGGCGTCCGCGCCGTTGCCCAAGGGCGCCCCCAGCTCTGCGAGGTCGCCGGCATCCGCGACCGCCGTGGCGACCTCCGACATCGGTGCGCCGGTCTCCTGGCTCGCCAGCCGCAGCAGGTCGAAGGCCTGCTCACGGGTCACCCGATGGCGGTGCATGAGAACGCCCATGGCGACCCCGATCTCGCGGTTGCCCTGGAGCGTGTCGGCCAGGTTGGCCGCGACGTCGCGCGCCATCAGTGCCGTCATGAGCAGCGACCCGTGGGTGGCGAGCACCACACCATGGTGGAGCGCCTGCTCGTCGAACGCGTCGAGCCGGGTCGAGTACACGTTGAGGCTGGCAATGGCAGTCTGCTCACCCTGCAGGCGAAGCCGGTAGGCCAGCGCGCTGCGCACCCCGACCTCCTCGGCGACTCGCGGCCCCCACTCGCCCCACCGCGGATCGGCGGCCACGTCGCCAGTGATGTTCGCGGTGTTCTCGAGCACGGCGTCGACGCACGGACCGCGCCCGAGCCGGTACTGGAGCGAGTCGGCACGCTCGGCGAACTCGTGGGTCGAGGCCCGGGTCTCGAAGGTCCCCCGCTGGAGCACCGTGACGCTCACCGCCTCAGCAGACGGGATCGCTTCGAGGGTTCCCTCGGCGAGCCGGTCGAGAGGTTCTCCGCCCCGGGCATCGACGCGCTTGGTGACGGCGCTCAACGTGTCGGCGAGCTGCCTCAGCTCGTCGGAACGCCCTGTCCCCTGCCCACTCGTCATCTCACGCTCTTCCTGGTCGGACGCAACACCAGACCGTAGACGTACCCGTTCACGTGGGCGGCAAACCTCGCCAGGACAGGGCAGTCGGTCCGTTCGACATTGCTGCGATTCTTCGTCTGCAAAGCCCCACGGACAACCCGAGCGTGGCAGGTTCGACCCTGTCGGGGGTTGATCCAACCAGTCGTCTTCCTCGGGACATCTTGGTCCGACAGCGGTGCCATCCTCTCCATGCAAGGACGAGATCCGTGGCACCCATGACCATGACCCTGAACGCCCCCACTCCCTCCGCGTCGAGCCGCACCTCGCACGACGAGCACCACCGCTCCGAGGTCGAGATCGAGGTCGACGCCCTGGCCGAGGAGCTCGCCGCCGAGGCCGACCCCCAGCGCCGGGCCGAGCTGGTCGAGCGCATCGTGCACCAGTGCCTGCCGCTGGCCGACGGCATCGCCCTGCGGTACCGCGGACGCGGCATCGAGACCGACGACCTGCTCCAGGTGGCCCGCACGGCGCTCGTCAAGGCGGTCGGACGCTACCGCCCGGGCGTCGGCCCCGGCTTCGCCGCCTTCGCGAGCCCGACGATCGCCGGCGAGATCAAGCGCTGGTTTCGCGACCAGGGCTGGGCGGTCCGCCCGCCGCGCCGCATCCAGGAGCTTCGTGCTGGTCTCGTCGTCGAGGAGGAGCGCATGCGCCACTCACTCAGCCGGAACCCGGGCGATGCCGAGCTCGCCATGGCCCTCGGGGTGAGCGTCGCTGAGGTCGACGAGGCCCGCAGCTGCTCAGCCGGCTACCACGCCGTGTCGCTCGACGTCCCCACGGCCTCGGGGTCGGCGCTGGCCGACGTCCTGCTCGTCACCGCGGGACCGGCCGGTGCCATCGAGGTGCGCGACGCCCTGCGACGTTCGCTGGCCACGCTGACCGAGCGACAGCGTCTGATCGTGCACCTCCGGTTCGTCGACGAGCTCACCCAGAGCGAGATCGGCGCCCGCATCGGCGTGAGCCAGATGCAGGTCTCCCGCATCCTCCGGGGCGTTCTCGACCGGCTGCGGGCCGACGTGCTCGCGGACGACGTCGTCGGCGACCACGCGGGCAGCAGCCGCGGCCGCCGCACCGGCGAGCGAGCCGCATGAGGATCGCGGCGCGGAGCGCCGAGCAGGGGTGAGGGGCCGCGGGACGGCGTCGGGTCGGGGCCGCGGCGAGTGTTGGCGACGGCGCACCCGGCATCCGTGCGACGTCACGGCTCCAGCAGTCCGAGCTCTCGCGCCCGGATGACGGCCTGCCTCCGGTTGACGACCTCGAGCTTCGCGTAGAGGTGCCGCAGGTGCGACTTGACCGTGTTGACCGACACGAACAGCTGGGCCGCGATCTCCGGGTAGGTCTGCATCGAGGGTAGGTACTGCAGCACGCTCAGCTCCCGGTCGGTCAACGCGATGTCCTGCGCTGCAACGGACCTGGACAAGGCGATCGTGGTGGGGTCGTCGGCCTCGAGCTCCTCGACGAACCTGCGCACCCCCGGGTGCAGGGCCTTCGCGTGGGCCAGGAGCCTCGGCATCGGCTCCTGGCCCCAGGCCACGAAGGGTCGGCGGATGCCCTCCGGCGCAGCCAGGGTCAACGCCCGGTGCAGCGCCTCCCCGGCCCGGCGGTCCTCGCGGAGCCGGTGGGCCGCCAGGGCAGTGAGCACCCACAGCTCGACCGACGCCCTGGGCCCGAGGTCCGCCTCGTGCAGCGGGGCGAGGACGTCCGTCATCCCACGGACGTCGGCGAGCTCGAGCAGCGCCCTCGCGCGCAGCAGCCGCTCGGACACGAGCGGGTCGTCCGCCTCCTCCGGGCGGTCCAGCCGCACCCGTTCCAGGGCGGCGGCCGGTTCGCCCGCCGCGAGGTCGACCTCCGCCTCGGTCACCCTCAGCCAGAGCACGAGCAAACCGGGGGGCCGCCAGCCGGCCAGGTCGCCGTGCAGTCGTGCGAGCTGGGCCCGGGCGGCCTCCACCCTCCCCCGGGCTGCATCGACCCGGATCTGGAACAGGGCCACCGCGAACGCGGGTGCCCGGTCGAGCACCGCCACCGCGCGGGCCACGCCCAGCGCGCCGAGCGCCTCGTCCAACTCGTTGCGCTGCAGGTGCACGATCGCCAGTGCGAGGTGGGCCGTGGCCGCCTGCACCAGGGGCGCCCAGCCCCGCTCGTCGACGATACCGGTGGCCTGTGCGGCCAGTCGCTGCGCCGTCTGGAGCCGCCCGGACACGGCCGCGGCCAGGGCGAGGTGCGAGAGCATGTTCACCCGGCTGGCGTCGAGCGCGATGCCCGCTGCCTCGGCGAGCCCTTCGGCCAGGGTCTGCTCGGCCTCGCGGAGCCGGCCGGTCCACAGCTGGCCGGTGCCGAGGTTGGCCAGGGCGGTGGCGCGGTACGCACCCGCGGCGGGCAGCGTCACCCCACGGGAGGCCAGCTCGTCGAGCGCACGCCCCGCCGATGCCATCACAGCCTCGTTGTCACCCAACGTGCGCGACACCGCCATCGAGAAGAGCAGCAACCCGATGCGGGTGCCTGCGACGACGTCCGGGTCACCGGCGCCCAGCTGGGCCTCGGCGCGGGCCAGGTGGGGCCGCATGTCGGCGAAGCGGTTGGCGAGGAACAGACGGGTCGCGGCGGCCAGCGCGAGCTCAGGGGAGCTGGTCAGCTGTTGGGTCGGGATACGGGCCAGCGCCAGCCCCAGCCCGGCCCGATCGGCGGACAGGGCCAGTGGCAGGGCCTGGGTGACGAGCAGCCGGCCCATCAGCCCCCAGTCCTGCGCCTCCGCAGCGTGGCGCAGCGCCTCGAGGGGCTCCCCGTGCTCGCTGAACCAGTGGGCAGCCCGTCGGTGCAGGTCGGGCGCGACCTCCGGCGACTCCACCGACAAGCGGTGGCGCAGCATCTGGCGGAGCAGGGCGTGGTACCGGAACCAGGTGCGGCCCGGTCCGAGACCGACCACGAAGGTGTTCGACGCGGCCAGGTCCTCCAGGAGCTGCTGGCCGCGGGCCTCGTCGGTGAGCTCCTCGGCGAGGGACGCGTTGAGCCGCTCGACGACCGAGGTGCGCAGGAGGAACCGCTGCACGTCCGGAGGATGCCGGGCCAGCACCTCCTCGGCGAGGAACTCGACCACCGCGTGGTCCTCCCCCCCGAAGTCGGCGGCCCGGTGACCGGGCTGGTCGCGGGCCAGGAACAGGGCGGCGAGCCGGAGCCCCGCGGGCCAGCCCTCGGTGCGCTCGACGAGGAGCTCGGCGTCCCCCGCTCGCAGCACCACCCCGTCGTTGGCGACCAGGGCAGCAGCGTCGGCCACGGTCAGGGCGAGGTCTGCCGAGCGCACCTCGACCAGGTCCCCGGCGACGCGCAACCGGTGCAGTGCCAGCGTCGGGTCGGCGCGGGTGAGCAGCACCAGCCTGAGCTGAGGCACGGGCTCCCGGAGCAGTGCAGCCACCTCGGCGAGGACCGCCGCGTCGTCGATGAGGTGGAAGTCGTCGAGCACCAGCACCACGGGACCGGGCAGCTGCTCGAGCCCGGCAACGAGCCGGCGCAGCGACTCGCCCTCCGGGCCGAGGCCGGGAACCAGTCCGGCCAGGGGGTTGTCCGCCGCAACTGCACCGGAGGCTCGGAGAGCGCCCACGATGCAGGACCAGAAGGCGCGCGGCTGGTTGTCCGTCGGGTCGAGGGAGACCCACGCCACGGGGAGGGTCTTTGAGGCGCGTGCGGCCCAGGCCGCGGTCGTGAGGGTCTTGCCCCAGCCGGCGCCGGCACTCACGAGCGTCAACGGGCCGAGGGTGCCCGCGTGGATCAGCGCATCGACGTGCGGGCGCGCCACGAAACCTGGCGGCAGCCGGGGCCGCGCCAGCTTCGTGCTGCGCAGACCCAGCTCTGCGGCGGCGGACGAGCGGGCGTCGCGCACGTGCCTCGCAACGCCCGCCGGCTTCACCTGTTGGTCCACGCCGCGACTCCCGGGGTCGGCGCGCACCGGGAGTGGGCCCTGTCATCGACGTCACCCTACCCGCGGCATCAGCTGCGCCCTACCCCTTTCGGGTGAGGCGGCGGTGCCGTGGAAGGACGACGGTTGGGGTGTCGAACCGAGGAGGAGACCGTGGCGAAGGCGTTCGAGGTGCACGTCCGCGGTGAGCTGTCCGCCCAGCACCTCGAGGACCTGGAGTACCTCACCGCCACGGTGGTGCCCGCCGAGACAGTCCTCACCGGTGTGGTGCCCGACCAGGCCGCGCTGCTGGGTCTGCTCGGGTGGCTGCAGTCGCTCGGGCTCGAGGTGGTGGAGGTCCGTCGGGTCCCGGGTGACGGGACCGCGTGATGAGTGACGGCATCCGGGTCGAGGTGCACGTCCGGGGCTGCCTGGGCGGCGACCTGCTCGACCTGGTTCGGGGTCTCGATCCGCGTGTGGTGCCGCGTCACACCGTGCTCACCGGGCGCAGCGGCGACCCCCACGACCTGGTCGGCCTGTTGCACGCCCTGGAGCGCGCCGGCGTCGAGCTGGAGCGCGTCACCACCTGACCCGGCCGTGGTCAGGTCCGGTCGACGAGCGCGACGTGGGCGATCGTCGCGTCGTCGGGTGGCACTGCGTCACGCTGCTCCGCCTCCCGCACCCTGCGGATCACGTCTGCCGGGCCGAGCTCGGCCAGCTGGGCGAGCAGATCCGGCCAGTCGGTGAGCGCCAGGGGGTCGACGAGGCGGCTGACCCCGTTGCTCATGAGGGCGGCACTCGCCAGCTCCCGGACCGCGTGGTTACCCGTGAGCGCCTCGTCGGCGGCCCGTGGGTCGTCCTTGGCCAGCCAGAAGCCGCCCGGCCGGTTGCGGTGAGCGCGCAGCCGGTCGAGCACGACATCACGCTCCTCTTCGCTCGCAGCGGCCTCGAGGTCCGGCATGAGGGAGTCGATCACCCTCAGCTCGCGGGGGTCCGTGACGACGACGGGACCCGAGGCCACGTGGTCGAGGACGACCGTCGCGTCGCCCAGCACGAGGTGGTCGACGACGCCATCGGACACCCGCACGACGGCCACCATCGCGGACGGGCTCGCGGGGCTCGCCACGTCGCAGGTGGGCCGGTGCTCGTCGGTCACGGCACCGATGGCGGAGGCGAGCTGTGCCTTCAGGCTGCGGTCGTCATCCGGCAGGGTCATGAGCAGGTGGGCGCCGAGCCTGCGGGCGTACCAGGCGACCCCGTGCGAACAGGTCGCGTCGGCACCCGGTATGCCGCCGGCGCCGTCGACCACGACGACCGCCGAGGGCACGGCCCCCACGAAGTCCTCGTTCCGGCGGTCGCCCGGCTTCGGCACGCTGGCCATCGTCACGCGCATCGCGTCTCCTGTCCCCGGTGTTGCCCGATGCTGCCTCGTGACGGGCGGCACCGGCCGGCGCCGCAGGACTCAGGGTGAGCCCTCGGTCACGCCGAGCTCGACCTCGGCCACGGCGGCGGGCAGTCCCCGCACCACCTCCCTGGCGAGGAAGCCGGTGCGACCGACCTCGGCCGTGAGGCGTTCGCCGGCCCGGCCGTGCACATAGGCGCCCCAGGCCGCGGCCCGGTTTGGTGACAGGCCACGGGCCAGCAGGCCCGCGACCGCCCCTGCCTTGACGTCACCGGAGCCGGCGACCGCCGCCCCGGGAGCCCCCACATCGAGGCGCCAGGACTCCCCCGAGGGATTGCAGACGTAGGAGCTGTCACCACCGGACAGCACGCTGGCACCGCTGCGGCTCGCGGCTCGTCGCGTGGCGCCCAGCACGTCGCCCTCGACCTGTTGGGGGTCCTCCCCGAGGAGCTCGGCGAGCTCTCCCGTGTTGGGCGTGAGCAGCACCCGGTCCGCCAGGTGCTGAACGCCGTCGCGGTGCGCCGTCAGGTAGGCCGTGCCCAGTGCGTCGACGACGAGCGCGGTGTCCAGCCGCGGCACGAACGCCTTGAGGAGCACGGCGGCGGCGTGCGGGTCGCCCAGACCCGGACCGGCCAGCACGGCGTCGGCCCCGGCCGCCAGCTCGAGCAGGCGCTCGCCCGACGATGCCGACATCTCGCCGTTGCCGTCCTCGGCAAGGCCGATCACCATGCACTCGGGCAAGGCCACCGCCACGTGCGCGGCCGTGCTCTCGGTCGTCGCGACCTGCACCTTGCCCGCGCCCACCCGCAGGGCCGCCTCGGCGGCGAGGAGCACCGCGCCCGGCGTGTCTCGGCTGCCACCGACGACCAGCAGCCGGCCCTTCTCGTTCTTGTTGCCGCCCGGCGAGGGGAGCGGGCGACGGCGCAACAGGGCCGGCGTGACGACGACCGGGGCGCTCCGGTCGGTCACGACCGGTCTCCCGCCGCGGTGACCGCGCCGACACCGTGCGGCTCCTCGTGGGTCGGTTCCGCCTCCGACTCCTCGAGGTGACCCACGTCCCCGTAGGCCACGAGGTCGAGCCCGCCCTCGGATGTCGGCCGGTAGACGGTGAGCGAGCAGTTGCCCAGCGGTGTGCTGCCGTCGATGCGGAGCAGCTCCTGCTCGGTGAGCGACTCGAGCAGGAAGCGGAACGCCATGATCACCGCCTGGTGGGTGAACACCCACACCCGCCGGCCCGCGTGCTCGCTGCGGACGTCGGTGAGCACGCTGCGCACCCGGAGCACGACGTCGGTCCAGCTCTCCCCGCCCGGCGGGCGGTAGTAGAACTTGCCCATGGCCGCACGGCGGGCGGCCTCCTCGGGGTAGGTGTCCTTGATCCCCTGGCCCGTCATCCCGTCGAACAGACCCAGGTCGCGCTCGCGAAGGCGTTCGTCGAGCACGGGCCGTGGGGACTCCTGCCAGCCGTTCAGGGCGTGCTCCATCGTGCTGGACGCGCGCACGTAGGGGGAACCCAGCACGACCTCGGGACGCTTGTCGGTCGGCAGCTCGGCAAGGTGGCGGCCGAGCGCCCTGGCCTGCTCGACTCCGTTGTCGGACAAGGGTGTGTCCGGGTCGCGGTAGTCGAGATCGAGACGTGCGAGCCCCTTCTCTCCGGCCTCGGTCGCCGCCAGGTTGCCGATGCTCTCCCCGTGCCGCACCAGCACCAGCTCGGCCAGCGGAGCGGGCACCCTGCTCGGGTCACGACCGTTTTCGTCCATCCCATGCACCTCCCCGGTTCCCCTACCCATCAGGAATGCGGACGACCCTACGGGCGGCGCCGCACCCGCGGGGCTCTGCGCCCGACGGCATTTCGGTGCACCCCGGACCGGTTCGCAGACCCTTGGTCGGGGTAGGGCAGTCGCGATGAACTCCGCCGCCCTCCCCTGGTCCTTCTCCGGCTGGGGTGACGAGATCCTCGTCGGCCCGGCCCGCGACGTGGCCGGCGACGTCGACGGCTCGCTCGAGTTGGCGCGTACCCACGACGACGTGGCCCGGTCGATGGGACACGACACGTGGCGACTGTTCTCCGCCCTGGCCACCCTGGGCAGCGTCGACCTCACCACCGCCCGCGCGGTCGAGCCGCACTGGGACGCGGTCGCCATCCTCGACCAGGCCGGCGTCCACGGCCCCGAGACCGCGACCTGGGGCGTCTACGCGGCAGGACCCCCCGGCACCAGCCTCGCGGCGAGGCACCTGGCCGACGGTGGCTGGCGGCTGTCCGGCACGAAGCCCTGGTGCTCGCTCGCCGACCGGGTCTCGCACGCACTGGTCACGGCCTCCGTCGAGGGCTCGCCCCCAGGGTTGTTCGCCGTGGCACTGGGCCGACCCGGCGTGGCCGTCGACTCGGGCGCGTGGGTGCCACGAGGGCTGCGCGACATCACGACGAGCACGGTGACCTTCGACGACGTCCCGGCCGACCCGGTCGGCGGGCCGGGGTGGTACCTCGAGCGCCCCGGCTTCGCCTGGGGCGGCATCGGGGTGGCCGCCGTCTGGTTCGGGGGCGCCGCGGCGGTGGCCGGCGCACTGTGGGACGCCGCCCGCTCGCGACCTCCCGACCAGGTGGCCCTCATGCACCTCGGCGCGTGCGACGTCGCCCTGCACACCACGCTGCTCTGCCTGCGCGACGCCGCCGCGCGGATCGACGCCGGTGCGGCCGGCGGGCCGGTGCTCGCGGGCCGGGTCCGCGCCCAGGCCGCTCGGTGCGCCGAGGAGGTGCTCGGCACGGTCGGCCATGCGCTGGGGCCGGGACCGCTCGCGCTCGACCCGGTGCACGCCGCCCGGGTCGCCGACCTCACGCTCTACGTGCGCCAGCACCACGCCGAACGCGACCTGGCGGCCCTCGGGCGGTCGGTCACACCCGACGCCGCCCAGCGGCCCGGTGGGGCACCGTGACGCTGACCCCGGTGCCGTTCCAGCACACCGACCCGGGAACACCGGAGAGCACCTGGCTCACCGACGAACGCTGGGACGACGTCCCCGTACTCGACCTCACGGCCGTGGCGCGTCGCTACCGCCGGGTGCTGGTGGTCGCCGCACATCCCGATGACGAGACGCTCGGGGTCGGCGGGCTGATGGCCGACCTCGCCGACCGCGGGGTGACCCTCGACGTGCTCGTGGCCACCGACGGCGAGCGGTCGCACCCCGTCCGCGGCAGCGGGGCACGTCGCTCCCTGGCGGCCCGACGGCGTGCCGAGGTGGAGCGTGCGGTGGCTCGGCTCGGCGCCGGGCGACCGACCCACGTCGGCGTCCCGGACGGCGAGCTGGAGCGCCACACGGACACGGTCGTCGACGCGGTGCGGGCACGTTCGGACCCCGACACCCTGGTGCTGGCTCCGTGGCTCGCCGACGGGCACGCCGACCACGACGCCCTCGGCCGCGCCTGTTCGACCGCGGTGTCACACACCGGCGCCGACCTCGCCTACTACCCGATCTGGCTCTGGCACTGGGGGTCACCGGATGCCCTGCCCTGGCGGGACGTCGTCGCGAGCGAGAGCTCCCGCGTGGCGTCGTGGCGCAAGCGGGTCGCGCTGCAGGAGTTCCCGTCACAGACCACCGCGTGGGTCGACCCCGGCGACCCGGGCGCGTCGTCCCTCCCGGTGCTGGGCTCGACAGCCCTCGAGCGCGCGCACCGCCTGGTCGAGACGCTGGTCGACCCAACCCACACGCTGCCCACCGTCTCTCGCGACCGCCTGGACCGCCGCGGCGCGGCACGGGCGCAGCGGTTCGACGCGATGTACGACGAGGGTGACGACCCGTGGCAGATCGCCGGATCCTTCTACGAGGAGCGCCGCCGCGCACTCGTGCTGGGTCTCCTCGGCTGCCGACGCTTTGGTCGCGCACTCGAGATCGGCTGCGCCGACGGTCAGCTCACGCAGGCCCTGCTCGAGCGGTGCGACGACGTGGTCGCGCTCGACACCAGCCACCGCGCGGTGACCACGGCTCGCACCCGCGCGCCGCGGGCCACGGTGGAGCAGGGCATGGCACCGATGGACCTGCCGTCAGGACCCTTCGACCTCGTGCTGCTCTCGGAGGTGGGGTACTTCCTCTCCCCTCTCGAGCTGGTCGCGACCCTTCGGCGCTGCGAGGCTGCGCTCGCGCCGGGTGGCGAGCTCCTGCTGTGCCACTGGCAACACCCCACCCGGGACGTGCCGCTCGACGGCCGGCTCGTCCATGAACAGGCAGCCTCGATGCTCCGGACCGGCCGCCGCGCCTCCTACGTGGACGAGGACGTGCGGATCGACGTCTGGAGCGACGGCCCGTCCGTCGCACGCCGCGAGGGTCGCACGTGACGGCTGTCGACCACGTCGTCGTCGCCATCCCGGCCCGCGACGAGGAGTCGTTGCTCCCGGCCTGCCTGCGCAGCGTCAGCGCCGCGGTCACCACACTGCGCGAGGCGCGCGCCGGCATCCACCTGGTGGTTGCCGTCGCCCTCGACGGCTGCACCGACGGGTCTGCCCGGGTCCTCGGGGACTGGGACGCCGCGACGGTGGTGCTGCCGGGCCGGGGAGTGGGCGCGGCCCGGGATGCAGCCATCGAGCGGGGCCTGTCGGCGCTGCGGATGCCGCCCGAGGCGGCGACGTGGGTGGCCTGCACCGACGCCGACACCGTCGTGCCCAGCCGCTGGCTGGTGCGTCACGTCATGTGGGCCGAGCGGGGTGCCGACCTGGTCATCGGCACCGCGGAACCAGTGGGTGTCGCGCGCGGAGAGGCGCTGGCCGCGTGGCACGCCCGGCACCAGCTCGTCGAGGGCCACACCCAGGTGCACGGGGCGAACCTCGGGGTCCGCGCCGACCGGTGGCGGCAGGTCGGCGGCTTCGGACAGCGCCAGGTGGGTGAGGACGTCGACCTGGTCGAGCGGGTGCGCAGGATCACCGGTCGCTGGGTGGCCACCGACACCACCCGGGTGTTGACCTCCGGCCGGCCGCGCAGCCGGGTCGACGGTGGCTTCGCCGACTACCTGCGCGACCTCGACGCCGAGACCGGCTGAGCGATGGGCCTGACGACGCACTGACCCGTCGAGGTCGCACGACGCGCTGACGTCCGGCCGCGGACGTCAGCGCGTCGTGGACTCTCGACCGGCAGGGATGGCGGTGGGCACCGTTCGTGGACGCCGGATCGGGCAGACTGCCCGCATGTCGCTCCCCGATCCGGCACTCGTCGTGCTGGTCGGTGCCTCGGCCTCGGGGAAGTCGACCTGGGCGGCGCAGCACTACCGCGCCGAGGAGGTCGTCTCCTCCGACGCCCTGCGTGCGGTCGTGGGCAGCGGACCGCACGACCTCGACGCCTCCACCGACGCGTTCGCCGTGCTCGAGGCCGTCGTCACGGCCCGGCTCGGCCGTGGCCTGACCACCGTGGTCGACACCCTCGGCTTCGATGCCGGCCGGCGTCGCGGCTGGCTCTCGCAGGCCCGGGCAGCCGGCCTGCCGGCCGTGGCGGTGCTGCTCGACACACCCGACGAGGTGTGCCGGGCCCGCAACGCCGAGCGGGACCGGCCGATCCCGGCGCGGGCGCTGGCCGGGCAGCTCACCCGTCGCCGCGAGGTCGCGACCGAGCTCGCCGACGAGGGGTGGGACCTCGTCGAGCGGGTCGAGCTCGGCCCCGGCGAGGTCGCCGAGGCGCCCCCGGCCCCGGCCGCCGCCGTGTCGGAGGGCGAGCGCACGGCATCCACCGGGGTGGAGGTGCTGCTCCAGGTCTCGCGCTTCCCGTGGGGCGAGGACCCGATGGCGTGGCTGCGCGACATGGCCCTCGCGGCGGACGAGGCGGGGTTCGCCGGTCTGGCCCTGATGGACCACCTGATCCAGATCCCGCAGGTCGGTCGGGCGTGGGACCCGATCCCGGAGCCGTGGGTGGCGCTGGGGGCGATCGCTGGGCTCGGCACCGGGCTGAGGCTCGGCACGCTGTGCACTCCGGTCAGCTTCCGCGAACCCGGGATCACGGCCAAGGCCGCGGCAACCCTGTCGGCACTCAACGGTGGCCGCGCCTTCGTCGGCATCGGCGCGGGGTGGTGGGAGCGCGAGCACGCCGCCTACACCCTGCCCTTCCTGCCCGCGGCCGAGCGGCTGGATGACGTGGAGCGCGGCATCCGCGTGATGCGGGCCCTGTGGGCGCCGGGCACGAAGGCCTTCTCGGACGGAGGGGTGTGGCTGCCCGAGACCACGTGCTACCCGCGTCCCCTCGGCCCCATCCCGGTCATCGTGGGCGGCAGCGGCGAGCGCCGCACCCTGCGGATCGCGGCCGAGCTGGGCGACGCGTGCAACCTGGTCACGTCGGACCCCGAGGTGCTGCGGCACAAGATCTCGGTGCTGCGAGCGCACTGCGCCGACGTGGGCCGCGACCCGGCAGAGGTCGCCGTCACCGTGCTCGACCTGCCGGTGGTCGGCCGCGACCGCGACGACGTCTGGGCGCGGGTCGAGCGCCTGCGGGGGCGGACGGCGGCCGCCGCCTTCGCCGCCCGGCGGCACGCCGGCACGGTGGCCGAGCAGCGCGAGAGGCACGCTGGCCTGGCCGAGCTGGGCGTCTCGACGGTCTTCCTCAGCACCCCCGACCTCGACGGTCCGGACGACGTGCTCGACCTGGCGGGCCTGAACGCCTGAGCGATTGCAGGTGACGGCGCCGGAGACGGGTAGGGAAGAGATGGTCGGCGCGCGCCGTCGCCTCCCTGAGAGACACCTGAGGCACCAGGCTCGACGGGCGTCGAGGTCACGAGCCAAAGAGCCCCGATGACGCCCAGGAAGGTGCAATCGTCAGCTATCCGATCAGTAACGACGACAACGGCGGAGGGGGCCACGCATGCGTTACCAGTTCATCGTCCAGGGTTCGGTGTCCGATGCCGTCGCCGAGGACCTGCCGGAGATGACGTGCACCTCGTACCCGACCGGGGGCACCTCGCTCCACGGTCCGGTTCGTGACGAGGCCGACGTCTCGAGCGTCCTGGCCCGCATGCTCGACCACGGCCTGTCCGTGGTGGAGTTCCGGTCCCTTCCCGACTGACGTCCGCACGCCCGATCCGCTAGGCGCCGACGTCCCGAGGGTCGAGGAGCGCGCGGATCATGGCGGTCAGCGGGGGGACCAGCTCGATCGTCTCGACCGAGGCAAGTGGCTCCAGGTCGGTTCGCGACCGCAGCAGGGCGATGCCGAGGGCCGCACTGATGGCGAGCTGGGCCCCGAGCACGAGCCGCTCCCTGGCCGGTCCATCGCCATCGCCGGTGGCCGCCTCGGCGACGTCGGCGAGCCGCACGGCATAGGTGCGCAGGGTCTCGAACCGGATCTGCTCGGCCCGCTCGTCGCCTGAGCTGCGCAGCAGCAGCACGAGCTGGTTGGGGTGCTCTGCACTGGACGGGCCGGTCAGCTGCTCGGCCATCCTCAGTGCCACCTCCTCGAGCGTCGTCGCCGGTGGGGTGGCACCGAGCTCGGTGGAGACCCCGGTGAGGCACTCCTCGAACAGCCCTTCCTTGGAGTCGAAGTAGCGGCTGATCAGGGCCGCGTTGACCCCGACATCGTCGGCGATCTCACGAACCGTGGTCGCGGCGTAGCCCTGGAGGGCGAAACGGTGCAGTGCGGCTCGCAGCAGCAGGCGCCTGGTCTGCGCCGCGTCGCGTCGGCGCGGCAGGGTCGCTGCCGGTCCACCTGCCCCGACGGGCGTGGCCGCGGTCGGGGAAGGGTGGGCGCTGCCGGCATCCATGATGGGTCCTCTCGTCCCGACCACAGTAGCGGCCGGATCGCCCAAGTAAACGTGTGTTGACTTCCTCGTTGACCCACCGCATACTGGTAGTCAACAAACGTATACATCGAGGTCCCCAGGAGCACCATGTCCATCTCCGTCGAGGAGTCGACCCCGGCCAACCGGCCGACCGATCTCCACGAATCACCCGAGCCCCGTTCCGGCGGAGGGCTGCTGGTCCTGTACCTGTCGCTGGGCGGCCTCGCCTTCGCCGTGCTCCAGTCCCTGGTCGCCCCGGCCCTGCCCGTGCTCGCCCAGGATCTCCAGGTCACCACCGCCGACGCCAGCTGGGTGCTCACCGCCTACCTCCTAGCCGCCTCGGTGCTCACCCCGATCCTCGGGCGGCTCGGCGACATCGTCGGCAAGCGCCGAGTGCTCATCGGGGTCCTCGCCACCCTCGCCATCGGCACTCTCGTCGCGGCACTGGCCCCGAGCCTCGCGGTGCTGATCGTCGCCCGGGTGCTCCAGGGCTCCGCCGGCGCGATCCTGCCGCTGTCGATCGGCATGGTGCGCGACGAGCTGCCCCGCGAGAGGGTCAGCGTCACCGTGGGCCTGCTGTCGGCCATCTTCGGCGTCGGGGCGGGCGTCGGCATCGTCGCCGCAGGCCCGATCGTCGAACACCTGTCGTGGCACTGGCTGTTCTGGCTGCCCCTCGTGCTCGTCGTCATCGCGCTGCTCGGTGCCGTGTTCGGCATGAAGGAGTCTCCCGTTCGCACGCCCGGACGGCTCGACTGGCTCGGCGCCGGCATCCTGTCGGTCGGCCTGGTGGCGGCACTGCTCGCCATCAGCAAGGGTCAGGCCTGGGGCTGGATGGAGACGAAGACACTGTCACTGTTCGTGATCGGGGTCGTGGCACTCGTCGTGTTCGTCCTGGTCGAGCTGCGGGTACGCGAGCCGCTCATCGACATGCGGCTGATCGCCAACCGTGGCGTGTGGGCCACCAACCTCGTCGCCCTGGCCCTCGGCTTCGCGATGTTCGGCACGTTCCTGCTGATGCCGACCCTGCTCGAACTTCCCACCGCCACCGGCTACGGCTTCGGGAAGTCGGTCTCGCAGGCCGGCCTGTTCCTCCTGCCCACCGTGGTCATGATGGTCGTCTTCGGACCGCTCTCCGGCATCCTCGACCGGCGCTTCGGCCCGAAGGTCCCGCTCTTCCTCGGCACCCTCCTGGTCGTCGGCGCCTTCGCCCTGCCGGCGATCGGCCACGGGTCGCTCTGGCAGCTGCTCGGCTCCGGGATCCTCACCGGCGCCGGCATCGGCCTGGCCTTCGCGGCGATGTCGAACGCCATCATCGAGAGCGTGCCCGCTGCGCAGACCGGTGAGGCGACCGGCGTGAACGCGATCGCCCGAACCATCGGGAGCAGCATCGGCACGGCGGTCGTCGCGGCCGTCATCACCTCGCACAGCACGCCCACCGGCCTGCCCACCGACGAGGCCTTCACCGCCGGCTTCTGGGTGTGCGCCGGCGTCGCCGTGCTCGCGGTCCTCGCGTCGCTCGCGCTGCCCTCGGCGCGGCACCGGCGGGCGCAGGCCCTGGCCGCCGGTGTCGACGACCTGCCGCCGGCACCCGTCGAGCTTCACGTCCCCCACCCGCACCTGCCGCACCTGGGCCACCACGGGCCTTCCGAGGGGGATGTCGCGGGGCAGCCCGACGAGGCGTCGTCACCTCGCGTCCTGACCGGCGGCGTCGCGGACGACGTGAAATAGGGGCCAACGACGGGTGAACTCACGGCGCACCGCCTTGTGCCCACGGTGTGCCGTTGGCAGGGTCGTGCTGCGGACGAGGTGTTGCCCCGTCCCGGAGGGAGGCAGCCCCGGCTGCTGCGTCCACAACTCGGCGCGGGGGCCACGTCCCTCCTGGCTCGTCCACCGGTCCGGACGCAGGGTGCTGCTGCTCCCGTCCGGTGGGCGAGCGGCCCGTCCGGGCCATTGCGCGCAGCGCGCGCCGTCGCCGATCCTTGGTGCGTGGACGCAGAGCACGAGCGGCAGGCCCTCGTCGAGGTCGAGGCGAGGTTGCGCCGGCGGTTCCCCGACCTCGACCCGGCGGTCGTCGAGGCAGCCGTTCGCCTGTCCTACGCCGAGCTCACCGGCCCGATCCGTGACTTCGTGCCGCTGCTCGTGGAGCGGGCTGCCCGCGACCGCCTGGCCTTGGCCGTCCGCGAGGTGCCGGCCGAGACCACCAGCGTGGCGCCGGCGCCGGCACCCTGACGTCCGCGCAGGCTGAGCGCCGTTCAGGCTGACCGCCGGTCAGGCGGCCGCAGGCTCCAGCAGGGTCTCCTCGGCGCGCTCCGGACTCCCCTCGGTGAGGCCGCGGTCGATCCTGGGACGCGACACCAGCCACATCACCACACCGACGACGAGCACGAGGCCCTCGGTGACCGTGAGTGCCCAGATGATGCCGCCGAGGCCGAACCACAGGTTGCCCAGCAGCACGATCGGCACGAACAGCACACCCTGCGTCACGGACATCACGGTGGCCGCCATCGCCATCCCGGTGGCCTGGAACAGCGAGGTGATCAGCCCGGCGAACCCGTTGGCGACCATCGCCACCAGCTGCGCGGTGAGGATCGTGACGCCGATGGCGAGCACCGAGCGGTCGGCCACGAAGGCGGTGACGACCTGCTCGCGGAACACGAAGACCGCCGTGGCGAAGAACAGGGCGATGCCGCCCACCGTGAGCGCGGAGGCGCGCAGCGCTGCGGTGAGCCTGGTCCGGTCCCCCTTGCCGTACGAGTACGCGAGCAGCGGCAGGACGCCGAGCGTCACACCCATCACGAGGAACTCGGGCACCTGGGCGATCCGCACCGCCACACCCATCGCGGCGAGCGGGCCGTCGCCGTAGGCGGCCGCGAGGTTGTTGAGCACCAGTGAGGTGACGATGAGGAAGCCGGCCTGGAGCAGCTCGCCGACGCCCACGCCCAGCACGGGCTTCACCACGGCGGACGAGAGGGTGAACCACCTGGGTGCCAGGCTCATCGACTCGCTGTGGCGTGCCAGCCAGACGGCGAAGTAGGCGACGACACCCAGGTTCGACAGGCCCATCGCCAGCGCCGCGCCCGCGACGCCCCAGTGGAGGACGAGGATGAAGAGCAGGTCCAGCACCAGGTTCGCGACGGTCGAGGCGATCAGCCCGACCATCACCTGACGGGCGGCGCCCTCGGCCCGCACCAGCTGTTCGAGGCAGAAGGCCGCGGCGAGCACGGGGACGAAGCCGAGCATGACCCCGACGAAGGCGCTCGTCGCCGGCGCGGTCGCGGCATCCGCACCGAGGAGCGTCACCAGCGGCTGGAGGAAGACCAGGCCGAGGGCGCCGACCACGGCCCCCGCGACGACCGCCCCCCACAGGGCGAAGGACGTGACGTGCTTGATCTCGTCGGCCCGGGCGGGCTCGTGCTCGGCCGCGCCCAGTAGCCGCGACACCAGCGCGCCACCGCCGACTCCGAAGACGCCGCCCACCGCCATGACCAGGCCGAGGATCGGTGCGCCGAGCGTCACCGCGGCCAGGAGCGTCGTGTCGTGCAGCGAGCCCACGACGCCGGCGTTGATCAGGTTGTAGACGGCCCCGACGATCATGGCGGCGGCCATCGGCACGCAGAGGTGCACCAGGGCCCGGATGATCGGCGCGGTCGAGAGGTACCAACGGTTGGAGCCGACGGCATCGGCGGTCCGGAGTGCATCGGTGGAAGTGGTGGTGGTGGTCATGGTGGGTCCTTTCGGGCAGGTTCGAGGGCGCGCCGACATGGATGCCGGCACGGCGGGTGGGGTGGGCAGGGTCGAGCAGGTGCGGCAGCGGCCGTCACGTGGAACGTCAGGGTGCGCGGCGGGGCCTGCGCATCAACGGTGCCCTAGCGGGTCGGCGGGGGCAGGTCGGCGGTGATCTTGCCGAGCAGGGCCTGCAGCGTGGCCCGCTCGGTGGCGGTCAGCGGGGCGAGGATCGCCTCGTCGGAGTCGGCCATCGCGGTCTCGAACCCGGCGATGAGCTCGATGCCGGTCGGGGTCGCGTAGACGCGCTTGCTGCGGTCGTCGCCGGGTGCGGTGCGGCGCTCGACGAGCCCCCGCCGCTCGAGCCCCTGCAGGAGGCTCGAGACGCTGGCCGCGCTCGTGCGGCTGACCTGGGCGATGTCGCGCTGGATGGCACCGGGGTTCTGGGCGAGGTACCCGAGCACGAAGCTCTGCTCGACGCTGAGCTCGCGCGCCCGCACCCAGTCCTCGGCAGCCTTGCGCTGGGCCCAGCCGATCCAACGGAGCTGCTGGAGGGGGGTGGTGAGTGCGGGTGCGTCCATGGGTAGAACTCTAACTGTTAGATCTCTAACTGTCAATCTTCTACCTTTTGCGCAGCTGAGGAACGGCGTCGCCCCGGCCACGTCCTTGCGGCGGCATCCGGTATGACTGGGGGATGACTTCCCTGCGCTTCGGTCTCAAGCTCAGCCAGGACGCGACCATCGACCAGCTGCGCGACCTGTGGCGCCTGGCCGACGAGAGCGGCTTCGACAGCTGCTGGGTGATGGACCACTTCGCCACCCTGGGCGGCCACGACGACGGCCCGATCTTCGAGACCTGGACGATGCTGGCTGCTATGGCCGAGGTGACCACCCGCACGCGGCTCGGGTGCGCCGTCGTCGGCAACACCTACCGGCATCCGGGAGTGCTGGCGAAGATGGCGGTCACGGTCGACCACCTCTCCGGCGGGCGCCTCGACTTCGGCATCGGGGCGGGCTGGGCCGAGCACGAGCACACCATGCTGGGACTGGAGTTCGGCACCGTCAAGGACCGTGCCGACCGTCTCGAGGAGAGCCTGCAGGTCATCCTCGGGCTGTGGACGCAGCCGCGCACCACGTTCGCCGGGCAGCACTACCGGCTGCAGGATGCGGTGTCCGAACCCAAGCCGGTGCAGCGTCCGCACCCACCGATCTGGATCGGTGGGTCGGGGCCCAAGCGAACCCTGCGCCTCGCCGCCCAGTACGCGGACGTGTGGAACGCCGCGGGCGGCCCACCCGAGCAGGTCGCCGCGTCGTCGGCGATCCTCGACCAGCACTGCGCCGACGTCGGGCGCGACCCGGGCGAGATCCGCCGCTCGGTGCAGGTCGGCTTCGGCGCCGACGAGGTGGACGGCGCCGCAGACGTGGTCCGGGGTTACGTCGAGGTCGGCGTCACCGACATCCTGCTCATCGTGCGGGGCAGTGAGCCACTGGCCGTCGCGGAGCGCCTCGCCGACGAGCTCCCGCGCCTGCGCGAGCTCGGGTAGGCGATGCCCGGCTCCGCGAGCCCCGCCGCGGACGAGGGCAGCACCCATGACGTGACCATCGTCGGGGCCGGTCCCACCGGGCTGATGCTGGCGGGCGAGCTGGCCCTGGCCGGGGTCGACGTCGTGGTCCTGGAGCGGCGGCAGACCGCCGACCTGGTGGGCACCCGGGCCCGGGGCTTCCACTCGCGCACGATCGAGCTGTTCGACCAGCGCGGCATCGCCGAGCGCTTCCTCGACGAGGGACGGACGGTGCAGGCGATGAGCTTCGCCGGCACCGCGCTCGACGTCGCCGGCCTCCCGTCGCGCCATCCCTACACGCTGGGGCTGTCGCAGAGCCGGATCGAGCAGGTCCTGGCCGGCTGGGTCGAGGAGCTCGGCGTGCCGATCCGCCGGGGCGTCGACGTCACCGGCTTCAGCCAGGACGACACCGGCGTCGACGTCCGGGTCGCCACGGGCGACCCGCTGCGCACGGCGTACCTGGTCGGCGCCGATGGTGGGCGCAGCGTCGTCCGCAAGGCGGCCGGCATCGAGTTCGTCGGGGCGCCGGCCACCCGCAGCCACCTGATCGCCGAGGTCGAGGTGACCGAGGAGACGCCCACCGGCATCCGGCTCGACGAGGTCGGGATCCACGGGATCAACGTCGTCGACGACGGGCCGTTGGTGGGGATCGTCGTGACCGAGCAACGGGTCGGCCCCGCCGGCGAGCCCACACTCACCGAGCTCAGCGACGCGCTGAAGGCGGTGTACGGCACCGACTTCGGCGTCCACGACCCGTCGTGGATCTCACGGTTCACCGACGCCACCCGGCAGGCGGCTGACTACCGCCGCGGACGCGTGCTCCTCGCCGGGGATGCCGCGCACACCCACCCGCCGACCGGTGGACAGGGGATCGGCCTCGGCGTGCAGGACGCGGTCAACCTCGGGTGGAAGCTCGCCCGGGTCGTCCGGGGCACGTCTCCCGAGGCCCTGCTCGACACCTACCGGGCGGAGCGGCACCCCGTCACGGCCCGGGTCCTGAAGAACGTGATGACGCAGGCCCGCCTCCAGCGCAGCGACCCGCGCACCGACGCGCTCCGCGACACGATGGCCGAGCTGCTGGCCTTCGACGGGCCCCGCGCACAGCTCGCCGCGCTGCTGTCGGGGCTCGACGTCGCCTACGACCTCGGTGCGGGCCACCCGCTGCTGGGCCGCCGGATGCCCGACCTCGACCTGGTCACTCCCCAGGGACCGCAGCGGTTCTTCGAGAACCTGCACGACGCCCGGCCCGTGCTGCTCGACCTCGGCGAGCCGGCCGGCATCGACCTCGGGCCGTGGGCGGACCGGGTCCGGCAGGTCGAGGCCGCCCACACCGGGGCGTGGGTGCTTCCCGTCGTGGGCGCCGTCGACCCACCGAGCGCTGTGCTCGTCCGCCCCGACGGGCACGTCGCGTGGGTCGGCGAGGGGACGCGGGCCGGGCTCACCGAGGCCCTGACCACCTGGTTCGGGCCGCCGCCGAGCCGGGTCGGTCCCGGCTGACCCGCGGTCAGAGGGCGTCGACGCGGAAGAGGTGCCAGCCCCAGGGGGCCAGCTCGACGTAGAGCCCGTCGACCAGGTCGTCACCGTCGCGTTCGTAGGCCACGTCGTTCGTCGGGTCGACCAGGCGGACCGGGCGACCTGAGAGGTCGGCCCACGGCATCCTGACCATCGCCGCGGCGGACTCGTCGCTGAGGTTCACCGCCACCACCCAACGCGTGGCACCCTCCCAGCACCAGGCGACGACGCGCTCGAAGCGGTGGTCGTCGGGCCACCCCCATCGGTCGCAGAGCCGCCACGTGCCGGTGCGGAACGTCGGGTCGGCGAGCGCCCCGAGCAGGCTCGCGTAGAACGCGGCCAGTGCGAGGTCCGGCTCCTCGGCCGGGAAGCGCCCCAGGAAGACGGGCAGGCGGATGCGGCGGCCCTCCAGCTGGCCGTCGTGCACGAGCCGCGCTCCGCACTGGGTCAGGGTGGCCACCGCCACGGCCCGGTGCTGCGGCGGCGAGAACACCGAGGCCGCACGGGGCTCGTCGTGGTTCTCGAGGAAGCGCAGCAGGCCCTGCTGGTAGGCGCCGTCGGCGCTCAGGTGCAGCCGCACGGACTCGGGCGACTCGTGGGCGAGCCGGTCGTACAACCTCTTGTCGTAGCAGTGGTCGAAGCCCTGCGACTGCAGCTCCCACTCCAGGTCCCAGTAGGCCTCGGCCACGAAGGCAGAAGCCCGGGTGGGTCTCGCGCACGGCGCCGATCAGCTCGGGCCAGTAGTCAGTGGCGGGCGCCGGGCCGACCCGCGAGCCCCAGGTGCGGGCGAAGGTCTGGTTCATCATCAGCATCGCCATGTCGCAGCGCACGCCGTCGCACTGGTCGGCGATGTCGCGCAGCGTGTCGACCTGGGCCTCCCGGAGCTCGGGAGCGAAGGCGTCGAGCTGCACCACGTCCGGCCACGCACCGGAGTAGGGGTCCCGTCCGTTGGCGAGCACCCGGCCGGACACCTCGACGAAGGAGCCCGGGTCGTCGCGCAGGTCCGCCGGCGTCCCGTTGACCAGGCGCTCGGGGTGCTCGGACACCCAGGGATGGTCCGGGGCGACGTGGTTGGGGACGAAGTCGAGCAGGAGGGCCACGCCCCGGTCAGCGAGCTCCTGGCGGGCCACCGCGAGCCCGGCACGGCCGCCGAGGGCGTCGTCGACGACGTAGCCCCTGATGCAGTAGGGGGAGCCGGCGACGTCGGCAGCACCGTAGCCGGGTAGGGCGGCCTCGAACCCGACCGTCAGCTGCGGGTTCGCCAGCGCGATCGCCACACCCGCCGGGCTGCGCTGCCACACCCCCATCAGCCACACCGCGTCGTACCCGGCCAGCGCGTCCCAGACCGCGCCGGGGACGGTGGCCAGGTCGAGTCGCCGTCCTTCCCCGTCGCTCAGGGCAGCCAGCCAGGGCAGCGTGTTGACCTCGTACAGGAGGGGGTGCGCCGGGAGCGACCGCGGGCCCTTGCCGGTCGGCGCGGCTCACGTGGGTCCCACGAGCTGCCGCCCGTCGGCCGCGACGGTCGCAGGCAGCTCCACGGTGATCCGTACCCCGCCGGAGGGGCGCGGGGTGATCGTGAGCGTCCCGTCGTGGGCGTCGGTGATGGACTGGACGATGGTGAGCCCGAGGCCGACCCCGCGGTGGTCGGTGTGGATGCGCTCGGTACCGCGCCGGAACGGCTCGGTGAGGGTCGAGACCAGCTGTGGCGTGAGCTTGTCCCCCGTGTTCTCGACGCAGAGCACCACGGACCCGGACCCCCGGGTGGTGCTCACCCACACCGTGCCGTGATCGGGCAGGTTGTGGACGATCGCGTTGTGCACGAGGTTCGTGACCAGCTGGAGCAGGAGCGCGGGCGAGCCGGTGGTCGGGGTGACCTCGCCCGAGGTCTCGATGGCGACGCCGTGCTTCTCGGCGAACGGCAGGAGGGTCTCGGTCGCCTCCTCTGCCACGAGCGACAGGTCGACGTGCGCGGGGGTGAAGGACCGTTGGTCGGCACGGCTGAGCAGCAGGAGTGCCTCGGTCAGCTCGATCGCCCGGGTGTTGACGACCTGCAGGCGCTCGACGAGCTCGCCGGTGTCGCGGCTCGGGTCCCTGCGCGCGACGTCGAGCAGGGTCTGCGTCACCGCGAGGGGCGTGCGCAGCTCGTGGGAGGCGTTGGCCGCGAACCTCTTCTGCTCCTCCACGCGCGCCTCGAGCCGCGCGAGCATGCTGTCGAAGGCGTCGGCGAGCTCGCGGAACTCGTCGTTGCGACCCTCCATCCGGATCCGGTGCGAGAGCGAGCCCGTGGCGGCGATGCGCGTCGCCTCGGTGATCCGGTTCAGGGGCGCCAGCATCCGACCGGCCAGGAACCACCCGCCGGCGAGACCGATGAGGAGCAGGAACACCAGCGCCTGGGCCGCCCTGGGCGCGAAGGCATCGAGCAGGTCGGTGCGGGTGGGGCTGGACGGACCGGGGCCGAAGCCCCCGCGGTCGGGCACGTAGCGCAGGAGGAACACCCACACCGTCGCCAGCAGCAGGGTGCTCGTGAGCATCAGGAAGCCGGCGTAGCTGAGGGTGAGCTTCAGGCGCACGCTCAGCCCGGGCGCCCTAACCACGCGCGCCGCCCTCCACGACCGGGCCGGCCCGCCCGCCCGGGACGGGCTGTCCCCCGCCGGGACCGGGCGACGTGTCGATGCGGTAGCCGACGCCCGGCACCGTGGCGATCAGCCAGGGTTCGCCGAGCCGCTTGCGCAGGGCCGAGACGGTGATCCGCACGGCGTTGGTGAACGGGTCTGCGTTCTCGTCCCACGCCCGTTCCAGGAGCTCCTCCGCGCTGATGACGCCCCCCTCCGCCCCGACGAGCACCTCCAGCACGGCGAACTGCTTGCGGGTCAGGGCCACGAACCGTCCGTCGCGGTAGACCTCGCGGCGGAACGGGTCGAGCCGCAACCCGGCGATCTCACGCACCGGTGGCCTGTTGTGAGCGCGCCGACGGTCGAGCGCCCTGAGCCTGAGCACCAGCTCCTGCAGCTCGAACGGCTTGGTCAGGTAGTCGTCGGCACCGAGCTCGAACCCGGTGGCCTTGTCGTCGAGCCGGTCGGCGGCCGTGAGCATCAGGATCGGGATCCCGCTGCCGGAGGCGACGATGTGCCGCGCGACCTCGTCACCCGACGGCCCGGGGATGTCGCGGTCGAGCACGGCGATGTCGTAGGAGTTGACGCCCAGCAGCTCCAGGGCAGTGTCACCGTCACCGGCGGTGTCGGCCGCGATCGCCTCCAGGCGCAACCCGTCGCGGATGGCCTCCGCCAGAAGGGGCTCGTCCTCGACGACCAACACACGCATGCACCCCATGCTAGGAACCCGCTCCTATCGTCGGCGTATCGAAATCGCCATACGCGCCTGCAACACCTCGATGCGTTGACTGGCAGGCATGACCCGAACCCCGCCTACCGCGCGACCCCGGACCCCCCGGATCCGCTGGCTCGTCGCCGTCAGCCTGACGGCCTTCCTGGCGCTCGCCACCGCAGCCATCGGCTACTCCTCGGCGAAGACCCCCTCCGCTTCTGGGCCCCTGTCGGTCGGGCGACCCACGCCCGCCGGCCCCACCACAGCCGCGACGCCGTCCTCGGCAGAGCGCGCTGCCCCGACCAAGGTCCCGCGGCAGCCGCAGCGCAGTGGGCGCCGCGGTGCGCTCGGTGAGGCCGACGGCGTGGTCCCCGACGGCGTCACCGTCTTCGACGACGACACCCCGGCCGTGGTCAACCTCGACGCAACGCTCCTCGAGGCCCTCCGGGAGGCGGCGACGGATGCCGCCGACGACCGGGTCGTGTTCGACGTCAACAGCGGATGGCGGTCCGCGGCCTACCAGGAGCAGCTGCTCGACGAGGCGGTCTCGAAGTACGGCTCGAGGAAGGCGGCCGCCCGCTGGGTGGCGACTCCCGACACATCGGCCCACGTCTCGGGCGACGCCGTCGACATCGGCCCCACGGCTGCCGCGGTCTGGCTGTCCGACCACGGCGCCGGGTACGGGCTCTGCCAGACCTACCGGAACGAACCGTGGCACTACGAGCTGCGCCCCGACGCCGTCGACCGAGGGTGCCCGGCCCCGTACGCCGACCCCTCGCACGACCCGCGGATGAACCGGTGACGCGCTCCCCCGCGACCAGGCGCCTCGTGGCGCTCTTCGTCGTCTACCTCGTCCTCCTCGGGTGGGTCGTGCTCTGGAAGCTCGAGGTCCCCTGGGTCGGCCAGCAGCGCGTGGTCAAGCTCGTCCCGTTCGCAGCGACAGCTGAAGCCGGTCCCAGCACGTCCCTCGACGTGTGGGCGAACCTGCTGCTCTTCATCCCCTTCGGCCTCTACCTCGGCCTGCTCGCACCGTCGTGGTCGTGGTGGAGGAGCGCCGCTGTGATGGCCTCCGCGAGCCTGGGTCTCGAGGTGACCCAGTACGTCCTCGGCGTCGGGAGCACCGACGCCACCGATGTCCTCGTCAACACCGTCGGCGGGCTCGTCGGTCTCGGTCTGGTCGCGCTGGCGCGTGGTGGCCGGCCCGCGAGGACCGGGGGCGCCGTGGTCGTGGTGTGCACGGTCGGGACCGCGCTCGCACTGCTCGTCACGGTGCTCTACCTCTCGTCCCCCGTGACCTACGTGCACATGCACGACGTCGGTCCGCTGGCTCGGGTCGGCGCCCCCGGCGCCGCCGGCGGACCATGACAGGGACCGAGCACGCTCGCGACCTCGACGGGGTCGGGCTACTTCTGGGCCTTGATGTCGTAGGTGAAGTGGATCCCGGCCTCGAGCGAGCCGTTGGGCTTCTGCGGCTTGTACTCGAGGTCGACCTTGGCGAACGCGAGCACCACGCTCTCGAGGGTCGTGTCCCCGTCGGCGCCGACCGTCGTGGACACGCTGGTCACGAGGACGTCCGTCATCGTGACGATGAGGTGGTCGAGCTGGCCGGCGCCCGCCCTGCGGACCGTGATCGTGGCGTCCTTGACGTGCTCGCCCGTGGCGCACGCCTTCATCAGAAGTGGCGACGCCTTGTCGACGTGGTGGGTGAAGACGAAGTCGTGGAAGCTGGCCTTGCCGGCTCCCCCGCCGCCGCCGTGGCCCAGGTTCCCCGACTGGGACACCCCCCATGCCCACGACAGGACCTCGATCTCGTCCTTGTGCCTCACGTCGTGGGACTCGCCCTTGATCGTGCCGATGCGGGCGAAGATCGACATGGCCACGACGCCCCTCCTCCCCGGGCTGCGGTGCCGGACCACCCCAAGGTCGTCCTGTCACCGGTCGCTGTCAACCTCGGCCGGTGCAGGTCCGGGCCCGGGCGTGGTGGGGTGTCGTCCCGAGGGTTTCTCAGGTGTGTGGTGGCGGGGCGTGCGGCACGTTGACGGTCGGGATGCCGACACCGGACCGCGCGATGACCGCCAGTGACGGCTCGCGGCCCGGGTTCGACTCCCGGTGAACGGTGTACGCGGGGACGCTCACGTAGTCACCGGGGACGGCGTCGACCCAGCCCTCGACACCTTCGCACTCGAGGCGGAGCACGCCCCGCACGACGTAGAGCATCGACGAGTTGGAGTCGTGGTGGTGCCACCCCGAGAACGCCCCCGGCTCGGTGACCACCTGGCCCGCCCACAGGCCCGGCACCTCGAACGCCCGGCGACGCAGCATCCCGGACGTCGGGTCGGCCTCGAGCAGCTCCTCGTCACGGATGACGCGCACGGGCTCGGCAGGCTGCACCCGCCCACGCTAGCCCACCCCGGACGTCAGCCCACCTGCGCGGTGGTGACCTGTCCGTCCTCCACGTGCCAGCGCTGGTCGAGGCGCACGTTGTCGAGCAGCCGGCGGTCGTGCGAGACCAGCAGGAGGGAGCCGTCGTACGACTCGAGGGCCTCCTCGAGCTGCTCGATGGCCGGCAGGTCGAGGTGGTTGGTGGGCTCGTCGAGGACGAGGAGGTTGACCCCGCGGGCCTGCAGCAGCGCCATCGCGGCTCGGGTGCGCTCGCCGGGCGAGAGCCGGCTGACCCGGCTGGAGACCTGGTCGGCCCTGAGGCCGAACTTGGCGAGCAGCGTCCGCACGTCGGCGGGAGCCATCGTCGGCATCGCGACCTCGAACGCGTCGCCGAGAGCGAGGTCCTCGGCCAGGCCGGTCCGAGCCTGGTCGATCTCCCCGACCGCCACCGATGCGCCCAGGCCGGCCCTGCCGGTGTCGGGTGAGAGCCCGCCGACCAGCAGCCGCAGCAGCGTCGTCTTGCCGGCGCCGTTGGGCCCGGTGACGCCGATCCGGTCACCGGCACTGACCTGGAGCGACGCCGGGCCGAACCTGAAGCGTCCGAGGCTCACGGTCACCTCGTCCAGCGTCGCGACGACCGAGCTGGAGCGCGGGGCGGAGCCGATGGTGAACCGCAGCGCCCACTCCTTGCGCGGCTCGTCGACCTCCTCGAGGCGGGCGATGCGGGACTCCATCTGACGGACCTTCTGGGCCTGCTTCTCGGAGGACTCCACCTGGGCCCTGCGCCTGATCTTGTCGTTGTCAGGGGACTTCTTGATGGCGTTGCGCACGCCCTGCGAGCTCCACTCCCGCTGGGTGCGGGCCCGCGCCACGAGGTCCGCCTTCTTCTCGGCGAACTCGTCGTAGGCCTCCCGTGCGTGCCTGCGCGCCACGGACCGCTCCTCGAGGAAGGCGTCGTAGCCCCCGTCGTAGACCGCCACCCGGTGCTGGGCGAGGTCGAGCTCGACGATTCGGGTCACCACGCGGGAGAGGAACTCCCGGTCGTGGGACACCAGGACCACCCCCGCGCGCAGGCCGTGGACGAAGCCCTCCAGGCGCTGGAGCCCCGCGAGGTCCAGGTCGTTGGTGGGCTCGTCGAGGAGCACCACGTCGAACCGGCTGAGCAGCAGCGCGGCCAGCGCCGCTCGTGCGGCCTGCCCACCGGACAGGGATGTCATCAGGGCGTCCGGGCCCACCCCGAGACCGAGGTCGGCGAGCATCGGCGGGAGCCGCTCGTCGAGGTCCGGCGCACCGCTGGCCTGCCAGTGGTCGAGGCTGTGCGCGTACGCGTCCTCGGCGGCCCGGGAGTGCGCTCCGTCGCCGAGCCCGGTGGCGGCCTGCTCCATGGAAGCGGTCGCGGCGGCTGCTCCGGTGCGCCGGGCGATGTACTGGCCGACCGTCTCGCCGGCGAGGCGCTCGTGCTCCTGGGGCAGCCAGCCCACGAAGGCGTCGTGAGGAGCGGTCGAGACGGAGCCGCCGAGGGGTTCGAGGTCGCCGGCCAGGATGCGCAGCAGGGTGGTCTTGCCCGCGCCGTTGGGGCCGACCACGCCGACGACGTCACCCGGCGCGACGCTCAGGTCGAGGGACTCGAAGAGGGTGCGGTGCGCGTGGCCGCCGGCCAGGTCCTTGGCCACGAGGTCTGCACTCATCCGGCGATCGTAGGTGGCTCTAGCTCACGCGTCTCCACCGGAAGCGCCTGCGACGGGCCGGCACCGCCGGAGCGGGGCTGGTTCCGGCGCAGACGGCGCAGTCCGGCCGGTCGCAGCCGGGCGACTCGAGGGTGGTCATCAGCCGAAGCGCCTCGTCGGTGTACTCGTCCGCGAAGTTCCAGACGAGGTCCATCCGGCCCTCCTCGACCGCCGCGTTGACCTTCCACACGTAGGACTCGTGCAGCTCGCGCAACAGGTCGTTCTCACGCATCGGGCACCTCCGACCTCGCCCGCCCACCACCCGCCGAGCGTCCGGGTCCGCCCGGGCGGGCCTGCACCTCGGGGGCTGCGACGCCACGGTCGTGGTCCATCGGCTCTCCTGTCCTCCGGCGACAACCGGCCGGTGCGCCTAGTCCGGCAGGCGGCGCATCTCCACGACCGACAGGCCGAGGGCATGGAGGCGGGCGAGCACGGTGGAGACGTCCGCCTCGTCCCGGACCGGGCCGAACAGGGACGTACCGCCCGTCGGGAACGGCGTGGCGGACAGCTCGGGCAGCTCCGCCGCGACGTCGCCGAGCACCCGGTCCTGAACGATGAACTCATATCGCATGGCAGCCTCCTCGTGCCGTCCGGCATCGGGCCACCCTCTTGACCGTGCTCCAGAGTCGCACCCACCACCGGTGCGCCGAATCACTCGTTGCGGGTGAAGGCTCCTCCGGTCGAGCGCGAGAGCGCACGCGCCGTCGCGCCTCGGAGGCGCCGCGCGTCGCGGCGGCTCAGGGGCGCCGCGCGTCGCGGCGGCTCAGGGGCCGGCGACGTCGGGGGTTGCCGTCGTCGGCCTCGGCGCGAGCGCCATCCCCAGCAAACCGAACGGCAACGGCAACCAGTAGCTGAACAGGCGGTAGGCGAAGGTGGCCAGCACGGCGTCACCCGGGTCGACCCCCGCGAGCACGAGCATCGCTGTCATGCCCGCCTCCACGAAACCCAGCCCTCCGGGAGTGACGGGGATGTTGCCCAGCGCCTTGGCCGCGCAGAACGCCAGCAGGGCGACGCTGGGGCGCGGGTAGGAGCCGATCGCCCCCAGCGCCGCCAGCAAGGTCATGAAGTCCAGGAGCCAGCGTCCGGCGGTGGCGGCCAGGGCGTGCTTCCACCGCGCCCCCAGCACGCTGCTGATCTGGTCGCGCTCGGCCAGCAGCGTCTGCGGGAGGTCGGTCAGGGGCGGGGAGCTGCGCCGGAGCCTGTTGCGGGCGGACTGCGCGACCCGGCCCACCCAGGCCAACGGCCGCTCGGTCGTCATCAGCAGCGCCCCGATGCCGACGATCACCACGAACGCCGCCACGGCCGCGGCCGCCGTCTCGAGCAGGTCGCGGTTCACCGAGCCGCGCAAAAGGCCGGGGACGGCGAGCACCGGCAGCCCCAGCACGACGGAGAACACCAGCAGGTTCACCGCGGTCAGCGCGCTGACCACCTTCGCCTTGTCCAGGCCTGCGGCCACGAAGATCCGGTACTGGAGCGCCGCGCCGAGGGGCCCGCCTCCGGGTGCGATGTTCGACAGCGCGTTGGATGCCAGGTGGGCCGAGATCACCGGCCGCCAGCGGACCCCGCCGAGCGCCACCCGCTGCAGGTCCCAGAGGCAGGCACAGACCGCCACCTGCAACCCGAACATCACCAGCATCGACAGGGGCGAGAAGCGGGTGATCTGGCGCCACGAGGAGAAGGTGTCGACGAGCGCGGGGAACACCAGGTAGAGCGAGACCACCGTGACGACCAGCCACACCACGTTGCGCCGCAGCGCCCTCGGCTTCGCCCGCTCCCCGCGGTCGATCTCACCGACGGTGTCGGCGTGGCGCTCGATCGCGCGTTCCACCCGATCGCCGATCGTGCCCGCCACCGCCTCGTCAGCCACGCCGGACAGCCTCGCACGTCGCCGGTCGGCTCGTCAGCCACCGGGCCGGAGGCCATCGCTGAGTGGGTCCTCTGGCCCGGACCCGGGGCGAGTGCCTCGGGCGGCGCCGGCTGCCATAGCGTTGGCGCATGGAGAATGCACCGGAGGGACGCGTGGGCTTCTGGAACCGACCCGCGGCGTGGAAGGCCGTCCTCGTCATCGCGGGCTACCTCGTCTACTACCTGGCGGTCAGCCAGCTGATCGGCCTGCTGTTCAAGGACGAGATCGACGCCGACAACGTGTTGGCCGACGCCACCAGCATGTTCTTCGCCCTGGTGCTGCCGATCGGGCTCGGTGCGGTCGGCCTGCTGGTCTTCGCGGGGTGGCAGGGGTGGCTCGCGCGACATCTTCGGCCCCCAGCCCATCGGCGGCAGGCGCTGGATGTGGATCGCCCCCGTGCTGGTGGTCGCCGCGATCGTCGGCCACGTGGGTGAGACCGAGTGGTCGAAGTGGACGGCGGGGCAGGTCGCGATGATGGCTCTTGCCGGTGTCTGCATCGGCCTCGCCGAAGAGCTCGCCACCCGCGGCATCGCGGTCAAGATGCTCCGCGACGCGGCCCACTCCGAGCGCTTCGTCGCGATCGTCTCCTCGCTGCTCTTCGCCCTCATGCACACGGTCAACCTGATCGCCGGGATGTCACTGGGCACGGTTGCCGCCACCGTCGGGTACACGTTCTGCTTCGGCATGTGCATGTACCTCTCGATGCGGGTGACCGGCACCATCTGGGCCGCGATCGTGCTGCACGGCCTGACCGACCCCACGACGTTCCTGGCGAGCGGCGGCATCGACGACGCCGTCACGAGCAGCCAGGGCTCGGGATGGGCGTTGTTCGCGGTGGCGGCCACTCTCGCGTTCATGGTGTTCGCCGTCGTCTCCGCCTTCCTCATCCGGGGAAAGGTCGACCGGCCCGCGAAACCGGCGCCGGTCGTCCCCGCCTGACCGCAGGGCTCGCGGTCAGGACATCTCCCGCAGGGCGGTGCGTCCGACACGTTGTGCAGGGCGGCTGCCACTCTCGGCAAGCCGCCCTGCTGTGGCGCGTACGGCCTCCTGCAGGAAGGGGTTTCGTCGCCCCACGGCGCGCAGCGACATCGACATCGACTTCGTGACGAGCGGCCGCTCGTCGGCGGCGTACTGCTCCACCAGCGCGAGGCCTTCGACGAACTGCGCATCGGCGGCCGAGGTGTCGTGCAGGGCGAGGCTCCACAGGAGCGCGAACGCGGCCCGCCTCACGAACTCCCGGTCGTCGCGCGCCCAGGGCTCGAGCCTGGTCCAGGCTGGTGGCGTCCGGTCGAACAGCGAGAAGCAGACGGTGTCGCAGAGCGCCCAGTTGTCGAAGTCGGCACACCAGCGGTCCATCTGCTCGACGGTGACCAGCTCCGGCTCGTCGACGAGCGCGGCCACGGTGCGGGCCTCGTAGATCCCGGTCGCCCAGAGCTCGGCCGCCAGCGCGTGGTCGCGTCCCACGTCGCGGGCGATCCGCTTCATGGCGGCCATCGGTACTCCGAGGGACTCAGCGGCATGGATGCCGTAGCGAGGACCCATCTGGGCGAGCGTCTCGTCCGACGCGTGCTCGCGGAGCGTCGCCAGCACGGCCGCAGCGTCGGCGCGCTGCCCACCGCTCGGCGCACCCGGTCCGCTCGGGCTGCGCGGTCTGCCGGTCATGGCGGGCCCTTTCGTCGGATGCATCATCCGCGGAACATCGGGCCCGCTGTCAACCGTCGAGAGGTCAGTGCTCCGTGCGATGCAAGGAGAAGCCGAGAGGTGGCCAGTGGCCGGTCAGCCGGGCCCACGATGGGCAACAAGCCACCCCTCGTGTTCCTCTGCCTCCTTCGATGCAGAGGGCGCGGGATGTCGCGCCCTCTGCATCGCGTTGGCCCGTTCCTCGCTCGGAATAGGGCGGCCGGCATCCGGGCTGCATGTGCTGTGAGCGACTCCCCTCCCGCCCTCTCCGTCCTCGACCTCGTCCCTGTCCGCGCTGACCAGACCACCGCGGACGCCCTTGCCGCGACCCGCCGGCTGGCCCGCGTGGCCGACGAGCTCGGCTACCGGCGGTACTGGCTCGCGGAGCACCACAACATGCCGGCGGTCGCCGCGACCAACCCGCCGGTGCTCGTCGCGATGGTGGCGGCGGCAACCGATCGCATCCGGGTCGGTTCGGGCGGCGTGATGCTGCCCAACCACGCGCCGCTCGTCGTCGCCGAGCAGTTCGCCCTGCTCGAGGCTGCCCACCCGGGGCGGATCGACCTCGGGATCGGACGGGCGCCCGGCACCGACCCGGTCACCGCCTGGGCGCTGCGGCACGGTGGTGGCGGAGTCGACGATGACGCCGTCGAGCGCTTCCCCGAGTACGTCGACAACATCACGGCGATGCTCTCGCCCGAGGGGGCCGGGCTCCGTCTGGCCAGCGGGACCCACGTCCTGCGGGCGACGCCGCGCGCGACGTCGGTTCCGGGCGTGTGGCTGCTCGGCTCGTCCGACTACTCGGCCCGGCTCGCTGCCGAGAAGGGACTGCCCTACGTCTTCGCCCACCACTTCTCGGGGCGAGGAACTGCCGAAGCGCTCGCGCTCTACCGCAGCAGCTTCCAGCCGTCGGCCGACCAGGCGGAGCCGCGGACCTTCCTGACCGTCAACGCCGTCGTGGCGCCGACGCAGGAGGAAGCCGACCGGCTCGCCCTGCCGAACCTGAGGGCGATGGTCGCGCTGCGCACCGGGCAGCCCCTCCGCGCGCAGCAGCTGGTGGAGGAGGCCGAGGAGCAGGAGGCCGACCCCGCCAACCTGGACCTGGCACGGCAGATGCTGGGTCGCTGGGTGGTCGGGACACCCGAGTCGGCCGCCGCGCAGCTGCGCGATCTCGCGACCACCTTCGGCGTCGACGAGGTGATGGTGCACCCGGTGGCCGGTGCCCTTCGTGGCTCCCCGGCCGACCGCTCCCCCGCCCGCGAGGCAGACCCTCCGCCTCCTGACCGCCGCACTCGACTGACCGTCGGGGAGAAAAAGGTCACGACGAGCGGGTCCGTGCCTGCCTAGAGTCACGGTCCATGGATGAACGAGCGTTGGTCCTCGGTGGCGGCGGGTCGGCCGGCAACGCGTGGTTGATCGGCGTCGTCGCCGGCCTGCTCGAGGGCGGGTTGGACGTGACCGACGCCGACCTGGTCATCGGCACGTCTGCCGGAGCGACGGCCGCGGTCCAGGTGACCGGTGCGAGCGCGACCGGGCTGTATGCCGACATCCTCGGTGCGGAGCCCCCGCCCCGGGAGGCACGGAGCAGTCCCGACGGTGCCCGCGCCCGCGCCGTACCGGCTGTGGACCACATGGAACGGACGGGCCGGATCATCGCTGCCGCGCAGGATCCGGCCGACATGCGCCGCAGGCTCGGGGCGGCCGCGCTCGAGCTCGAGGCCGCGTCGGACGGCTCGGGGCAGGCGCGGTGGCGCGCCATCGTGGCGAGCCGGCTGCCGAGCCAACAGTGGCCGGAAGGCCCGACGCTCATCACGGCCGTCGATGCGCGCACCGGCGAACCGGTCGTCTTCGACCGGCACAGCGGAGTCGAGCTGGCCGACGCCGTCGCAGCCAGCACGGCCAGCGGGGTCGCCTACGGCATCGGTGACGACCGCTACATCGACGGGGGCTACCGCCGAAACGAGAACGCCGACCTGGCGGCCGGGTACGCACGGGTGCTGGTGCTGTCGCCGCTGGGCGGCCGCACACGGCATCCGCTGGAGTGGGGAACGAACCTGGCGGCGCAGGTCGAGGAGCTCCGCGCCGGCGGCAGCAGGGTCGAGACGATCCTCCCGGACAGCGCCTCCCTCGACGCGTTCGGCTCCAACCTGATGGACCCGACGACCCGTCCGCCGGCCGCTCGAGCCGGCCACGAGCAGGGCAGGGCAGTCGCGGGGCAGCTCGAGGCGTTCTGGCGCTGATGCCCGACGCCCGGGTCTGGCGGCGCGGGCCTGCCAGTGCCACGCTGGCGGCATGACGTCGACCCAGGGCACGCATGACACCCGCGCGCTCGACGCTCGCCTGACGGTCGAGGTCGCTGCGGCGTGTGTGGCCGCGTTCGCGGTGTTCGTGGTCGTTCCGGCATCCGTCGCGGGGTTCGCCCCGCCACCCGGCCTGGATGGCGTCTGGATGGTCGGCGGTCTGCTCACGATCGTCCTCGGCCCCGTGGTGGCGGGCCTGTGCGCCTTCGCGAGCCTCGGGACCCTCTGGCTGCACGGGCAGGTCCTGTCCGCCGATGCCCGTCGCCTGCACCTCGTCACCCTGCTCCTCGTCGCCGCGGTGTGGCTCGGGTTCGTCTCCACCTGGGGTTCGGGCGTCATGTCGTGGTGGCTGGACTGACGCCCTCGCGGCCGGCCGACACAATGGACGCATGCTCGCCGACCGATGGGGCGTGACCGACGACGAGACCACGCGTCGCTATCCCTGTGACGCGTTCGTCGACGGTCCGGCCCTCGAGGCGTGGCGGGCGGTCGACATCGCCGCGCCGCCCGAGGCGGTGTGGCCATGGGTGGCCCAGCTGAGGGTCGCGCCGTACTCCTACGACTGGATCGACAACCTGGGTCGGCGCTCACCGCGACGGCTGGTCGACCTGCCCGAGGCCACCGTCGGCGACAACTTCACCAGCGTCGGTGGACGGGCCACGGGACGGATCGTCTCGCTCGATGCCGGTCATCAGCTCACCGGCACCATCATGGGAGCCCACATGTCGTACGTCCTGGAGCGTCGCGGGACACTCGGCACCCGCCTGCTCCTCAAGGTCGTCATGCAGAGCACCCGGTTCGCGAGCGCGTTGTCCCTGGGCGACCTCGTCATGGCCCGCCGCCAGCTGCTCAACCTCAAGCACCACGCCGAGGTCGAGTACCACGGAGGCATCGCCACCGGCGGATGACGACCTGACCACCCCCGGAGACCGCGCCCGTAGACCCGAAGCGGTTGCCGAGAACTGCCGTGCGAGAAAGTGTCGTATCGCGGCGTCCCCCTTCGTGGACTTGGTGGGAGCGTCGACCATCGGGGTCGCCGCCGCCGAGAAGGCACGCAGTGCCCCTCGCAGCACGAGAGGAGAAGAGAAGTGGCGGAGTATCTGATCGCTTTCAACGACGAGTGGGTGCCGGAGCACACCTCCGAGGAGATCGGCCGGAAGGCCGTGGCGGGCCGGGCGGTGATCCAGGAGATGGAGGCCGCGGGCGTCTTCGTGTTCGGCAACGGGGCCCTCGACGCCTCGACCGTCGTGTGCAGCGTCGAGGCCCGGGAGGGCAAGCCGCTCTTCACCGACGGTCCGTACGCCGAGACCAAGGAGCACCTCGGCGGCTTCACCGTGGTGAACGTGGCCGATGACGAGGCCGCCCGGTACTGGGCCGGGCGGCTCGCCGTCGCACTCGACTGGCCGCAGGAGGTGCACCGCTTTCCCGGGTCGTGAGGGCTGCGACCGGTGACCCGCCTACCGCGCGGCGTTCGAGGGCCGACCCCACGGCCCGGTGATCGCCAGCTGTGTAGCCGGGCGTCTGGATGTTCGCGAACAGCGTGCTCCCGGAGGCGTTGAACACCGGCCCGGCGAACTCGCTTTCGTTCTCGAGGTTGAGGGCGAGCGGGTAGGCCTTGCCCTGTTCCGTGACGCCGACGAGGTGCGAGCGACCCTCCCCGTCCTCGGCGAGGATGAGGCCGCCGTGCGGTGACACGGTGATGTTGTCGGGACCGTCGAAGTTCGAGTCGCCGGTGGCCGGGTCCGGGTTCACACCGAAGATGGTCTTGAGCCTGATCCGGGACCTGCGAGGGTCGTAGTACCAGACCTGGCCGTCGTGCTCGTTGGTCGACCCGTCGGAGTGACGGGCGAAGCTGGCGACGAAGTAGGCACCGCCGTCGGCCCACCACTGGCCCTCGAGCTTGCGGCTGCGCGTGACCTGGTCGTCGGTGAACTGCTTGCGGACCGACACGGATCCGGCGTTGCGGTCCGGAACGGTCACCCACTCGACGGTGTAGACCGTGTTGACCTCGGTGGCGATCGAGAGGTCGGGCACGTGGTTGCCGTCCTCGTCGAAGCACTTCATCGCCTCGAGCGTGCCGACCTCCACCGCGCCGTCAGCGGCGAGGGCGTGCAGCGCCCCCTTGCCGGCGACGAAGCCGGCCGGCGGGGTCCAGCGGTAGTACAGACCGTTCGGTCCGCTGGCGTCCTCGGTCAGGTAGATCGTGCTGGTGGCCGGGTCGACGGCCGCCGCCTCGTGCGCGTACCTACCCAGGAACCTCAACGGGAGGGCGGAGCGGCCGATGTTCGCGGCCTGGCTGGTGGGGTCCACCTCGAAGACGTAGCCGTGGTCCTTGGTGAGGGTGCCGCCGGCCCTGGCCTCGGTCTCCTCGCAGGTGAGCCAGGTGCCCCAGGGCGTCACGCCTCCGGCGCAGTTGTTCCACGTGCCGGCGACCGAGGCGTACTGCTCGACCACGGTGTTGTCGGCGTCGAGCACGATCGTCGAGGTGCCGCCGATGCCCCCGGTGTCGTAGACGAGGCCGTCGACGTGCGGCACGGCGTGCTGGTCCGACCCGGCCAGCTCGTGGTTCGACACGATCACGGAACCCCCTCCGGGTCGGGCGAAGCACCCCATGGCGTCAGGGTCCCCCGGGTGGACGAACCCGCCGGCACCGGCGACACCGGACTTGCCGATCACCTTGTAGGTGAAGCCCTTCGGGAGGGAGAGCAGCGGCCCGGCCGGTGAGAGCGGACCGTAGCCGGCACTGGTGCGGGTGGCCGCCGCGGCCGAGCTCATGAAGGGGTCGAGGCTGCCGGCACCGGCGAGCGCGAAGCCGAGGGTCGCGGCCGACCCTCCGACAAAGTGTCGCCGGGACAGGGAGTTCGGCATGGTTTCTCCTGGAGGAAGGGATCGTGGTGTCACCGATCCTTCCGATCCGGTGCCGCCCCTCAGGTGACTGTGAGTCGAACAGCGCGTGAATGCTCGACGCCCGCGCGTCGCGCCCCGCTGGCGCGCACCGCCGCCGTGCTGGATGCCGTCGGCTCACGCGCCCGCGCGGCGCCCCTCGTCGGCCAGCAGCGCGTAGCTGTAGCCGTCCTTCCACTTCCCGTCGGGGTGGAGCGCGTCACTCAGGGTGCGCCCTTCCCGCCGCATGCCCAGTCGTTCCATCAGCCGCCACGCCGATGACCTCGCCCCCGACGTTCGACCACCAGCAGGAGGTCGAGCCGTTCCGGGGCGGCGAACCTGGCTGGGAAACGAAGATGCCGTCGCGCGGATGTCGGTGGCCGTCGGCAGACTCTGGCCCATGGTGACCGTCGACGACGTGCGGCAAGTGGCCCTCGGCCTGCCGCGAACCACAGAGCACCTGATCCGCGACCGGGTGAAGTTCCGGGTCAAGCAGCTGGTCTACGTGGCGTTCTCGCGAGACGAGACGCTGATGGGGTTCGCCTTCCCCAAGGAGGAGCGCCAGGCCCTCGTCGACAGTGAACCCGACAAGTTCCTGCTCCCACCCGCATCGGACCTGCGCTACCACTGGGTGGCGGTGAGGACCGCCGTCCTCGACGTCGAGGAGATGACCGAGCTGGTCACCGACGCCTGGACGATGGTGGTCCCGAAGGGGGTCGCTCGCGACCACTTCGACGGCCTCGGCCCCTGACCGGCGACTCGGTCCCTAGCCGCGGGCCATCTGGTCGACGCACACCGAGATCGCGAGGATGAGGGGGACGTCCTGCCCCTGGGCCAGCTGGACCCCGTAGGTGTCGCGCACCCGGAACCACTTCTTCGAGACCTCCGCGACCTTCTCGCCGTCGCGCTCGATCTCGTACTCGTGGTCGACGATGTTGCCGTGGGCTTTGAGGTCCTCGCCGCCGTCGACCTCGATGACGTAGTGGTCGCGGATGCCGATCAGCCGCTTGTGCACCGTGGCCTTCGTCGAACCGCTCTCGATGGTCATCTTGTCGCGCACGCTGAGCTTCTTCTCCTGGATCTTGGAGAGCTCGTTGCCGCGGGTGTCCTCGAGGATGAAGGTGTCCCGCATCCGCAGGGCCTTGCCGTTGACCTTGAAGACACGGTTGCCGTCCCCGTCCTCGATCCAGAAGTCGTCTCCGATGGCGAACATCTTCTCCCGCATCTGGAAGGTCGGTCCGTCGAGCCCGTGCTTCCGCAACCCCATCGCGCGTCCCTTCGCCGTGCACACCGGTCACGCGGCAGCGTCACCCACGACGAAACTACCCCTAGCCGCCTCGTGCCCACCGGGGTCGACCCGTGCGGACCCGGCCATCGCGACACCGGTCAGGATTCGAGAAGCGTCGGTCGCCGATCGGCCCGTAGCGTGGCTGCCATCGATGAACGACGGTCAGCCAGTGACCGTCCCGACCAGGAGGTGACCCCCGTGAGTCCCACGATCCAGAGTCTGGTGATCCCGGTGTCCGATCTGGACGCCACCAAGGCCGTGTACACCGCGCTCCTCGGCTCCCCCCACACGGACGAGTCGTACTACGTCGGGTACAACGTCAACGGCTTCGAGGTCGCCCTCAACCCCTCCGGCGCAGGCGGCGGGCCGGTGGCCTTTGCCGATGTCGACGACCTCGACGCCGCACGGGAGACGCTGCTCGCCGCCGGGGCCACCGAGCGCGACGCGCCGCGACAGGTCGCGCCCGAGGCGCGGGTCTGCGTGCTCGTGGACCCCGACGGCAACCCCTTCGGGCTGCGTGGCAAGTAGGCCGACGACCGCCGGAGGCCCGAGCCGACGTCAGCGCTCAGGCGAGCTTCGTCCACTGGCCTTCGGAGACCACCTCGACGGATCCGTCGACGACCGTGATCGCCGTCTGTTCGTCGATGGCGTAGGCGGGGGCGCCGAGATCGGCAGCCCACCGCTGGGCGTGCGCCAGGGTGTTCGTCGGGAAGGCGTCCAGGTGCGGGAAGATCGAGAAGTCGACGACCCCGAGGGTTCGGTCGTCCGGCGCGGCCGCCCACTCGACGAAGTACTCGCCGATCCGGGGCGTCATCACCATGCTCCCGGCACTGACCCCCACCCAGACCGTGTCGGTGAGCGACGGGAGCAGGTCGGCCAGGCCGGACTCACGCATCCAGTGGCACAGGTAGGTCGCGTCGCCGCCGTCGACCAGCAGCACGTCGGCCTCGCGCACCCAGGGGACCCATCGCTCGGCGCCGATCGTGGGCAGCGCGGTCAGCTCGAGGACACCGAGCGACGCCCAGCCCAGGCCGGAGAAGTCCTTCCAGTCGGGCTCAGCCGCCACGAAGCCCCGCACCGAGGCCGGACCGCACATCGGGTGGCCCCACTGTGCCGTGGGGACGCAGAGGGCACGGCACTCGGCGACCGGCTTGCCGAGCAGCTGCACGAGCGCCGAGTGGATGCTGGGGTTCGTGACCCCGCCCGAGGTGAGCAGGAGCTTCAAGGATTCTCCCAACGGTCTGGAAGGCGATGTGACGGAGGGCTGCGGCCGGCGTGGACTCGTCCTGACTGGGGAGAAACTCGAAAGGCACACCAGTGGCCGAGCGCGATCGACGACAAATCTTCCAGCCCGGCCCCTCTGGCACAACCGGTGGCTCCGACCCGACCGGGCGCGGGCTGCGCACCGGACCTGAGCACCACAGGGACGGGTCGTGCGATGCTGACTCCGACCCGACCGGGGGTGGGCCGTGCACCGGACCTGAGCAGCAGGGGGCCGGTCGTGCGATGTTCGGCCGCAGCTCCCCGACTCCTGACCCGACGCTGCCGGAGGTCGGGTCAGGTGGTCACGTCGACCGAGTAGCTGCCCGACGCGCAGCCCGTCACCGTCCAGCCGCCGTCGACCTGGGTCGCGGCCGCGTCGGTGACGCCGGTCGTGGTCAGGTCCGGACGCGCGTCGCCGGGCACCCAGATGTCGAACCGACAGTTGATGGCAGGGTCGTCGACGGTCGCGGAGAACGCCAGGTCACTGCCGCCGGAGGCCAGCGAGTCCAGGCGTCCCGGGAAGGCGCGCGGATACGCACGGCTCAACGGCTGCGCGAACCCGGCCGGCGGTGGGCTCAGCGCGCCGGTGCGGCAGTCGACGGAGACCAGGTTGCCGCTGCTCTCCGCGTCGTCGCCGGTCTCGGGGGAGCCGCAGCCCTGGCGCCACACCCAGAACGCGCCGCCGACCCCGAGCCGGTCCTGGGCGGCGACGAACCGCGCCACCTTGGCGCGGTCCACGTCCGGGTCGCCGAACCAGCCCCACTCCCCCAGCCACAACGCCGCGCCGTACGACTTCGCCGCCTCCGCCGACATCGCGAGGTTGCGCTCGATCGAGGCGATCGTCAGACCGAGGCTCTGGTCGAGCGAGATCGACTCGCTGTACGGGTGCGGGGCGAACACCAGCTGCGTGTCGGAGGTGAAACCCGGGGGCGGGGTCACGTCGAACCCGAGCCCGGACCACAGCACGCTCGGCTCGACGAAGACCAGGTGCGCGAAACCGGCGGACTCGGCCGTGCGGATCGCCGTGATCGCCGCGTCGTAGTACCGCCCGAGGAGCAGGCCGTTGCTGACCGGCGGGGTCACGCCGATGCCGGGCTCGTTGAACAGGTCGTAACCGGCGACGGCGGGCTCGTCGGCGAACGCCTTCGCCACGGTCGCCCAGGTGCGGACCAGCTCGGTCTGGATGCCGTCCCGGTCGGTGTAGAAGTTGCTGTAGGCGGTCGCGACAGCGGGCGCCAGGTCGCGTGCCATGAACTGGCAGTGCAGGGCTCCGTCGGTGATCGTCGCCCACGCCGGGGCCCCGTCCCATCCGGTCGTCGGTGACGTCCCACCGCCGCACTCCTCGTCGGGGGCTGCGAGCGCGTTCCCCCAGGCGTCCTCGTGCATGTCGAGCACGGTGTAGAGGCCGTGCGCCTTGGCCGACGCGACCGCGGCCCTGACCTCGTCGAGGTAGGCCTCGTCGAACTCGCCCCTGGTCGGCTCCAGGCGCGACCACGACATGCCCAGCCGCACGACGCTGAAGCCGTACGAGGCGATCTTCGCGAAGTCGTCGTCGGTGGGCTTCTGGGTCGCGGGGACCTCGGGGTCGCGCAGGTAGTAGTCGACCAGCTGGTTCACGTTGACGCCGCGCAGCAGGACCCGTCGGCCGGTGACGTCGCCGATGACCGGCAGTCCGTCGCTGGTCTGCGCCGGCAGCAGGTGCAGCCGTTCCATCCCGCCGCTGGCGGGCACGGGCGCCACGGCCTGCGGGGCCTGGAGTCGTGGTGGGGACGACGAGCGGGACGGCCATCAGGACCACCACGGTTCCGAGGACGACCCAGGTCCGCGTGCCCGGGCGGCGGGGTGCTCCCCTGCCACTCGGCAGGACGCCGGCTCGCCACCGCCACGTGACACCGGTGGCCAGCGCAGCGAGCAGGCCGACGCCCACGCCGTACCCGATGGCCGTCGCGACCGAGATCAACGTCGTGGCGATCCACCAGCTGTCCGGCCCGCCGTCGTCGAGGTGACCCGTCAGTGCCGCAACGACCGCTCCGACCACGCCGAGACCCAGCACCGGCGACCAGCGCCGCGAGCCAGACGGCCAAGGGGGCCTTGTCGGGCAGGCGCTCGCAGGGCGGCCCGGACGGTCAGCGCGAACACGCCGAGGAAGACGACGTAACCGGCCAGCGTGCCGAGAGCACTCGCGGCGCTCGTGGGCGCGAGAAGCGGTCCGGCGAAGGCGTACCCGACCGGCCCACCGCGCCAGTTCGTGCTGCCCACCGCCATGAGCGCCACGACGACCGCGGTGACGACCACCGCGAACCCGCTGCCGGACTCGAGCCACCGCCCGCTGCCAGTTGCCGGCGCGGAGCCGGGCGCCATGTCGGATACCGCGTCGGATGGGGTCCCGGCCCGGTGACGGCGGCTCGCGAGCACTGCGGCCGCGCCGACCAGTGGTCCGACGACGAGCCCCTTCAGGCCGGCGAACCCACTCGTCGCGACGGCGAACTTCAGCGGCGGCGAGCACGCTGAGGTGTGCCCCGATCAGCGGCAGGGCCGCCGCGAACCCGGTGGCCGCCGCGGCCAGGGCGACCGCGCCGACGACACTGACCCAGGTGAAGGCGAACAGTGCGCGCCCCGAGCGGGCGAGCGCGTGGACCGGGAGCATCGTCCCGGCGAGCAGCACCGGCAGTCCCACCAGCAACGGGGCCCACTGGTAGACGCCGCCGAACCTGACCACCGGCATCCCGTGGCCGCCCACCGGGGCGAGCAGGCCCGTCGGGTCGACGAGCGCCAGCACCACGACGAGCAGCAGGACGACCCCGCCGGCGGCGGCGGACGCCCGGAGCTCGCGGTCTCGCATCGGCGTGAGCCGACGGGCAGGGGACGACGTCGTCTGATCGGCCATGGTGAGCGGGGAGCCTAGCGGGACTGCGCCCTGGTGCACGTCGGGTTCAGCGGTTTCGGCGTGCGGCGCAGGAATCCGGCTCTGGCATCCGGATCGTCGAGGACGGCGTCTCGTGCTACGCGGTCGTGTACTTCCAGGCGCTGCAGCTCGTGATCGCTCCGAGCGCTCCGTTGCGCAGGCAGACGCGCAGGGCGACCCGGTGCCCGTCGGTGATGTTGAACAGGACGTTGGCCCTGGCACAGGTGTTGTCGTAGCCGGTGTCGTCGACCAGCCCGTACTGGACGCCCGCCGTGAGGTCCTTGAGCTGGGCGATCGCCCGCCGGCTGTCGGCCTGGTCGTCGCAGACGCCCCAGGCCTCGCCGTAGGGGTGGAACCAGCCGAAGGCGGCCGGATGACCGGGGTCCGTCGTGTACACCATGATGTCGCCGCTCGCGGCCGTGGCCGACGGTGCCGACAGCAGGAGACACGACGCGGCGGCGATCACGGCCGCGATGCCGCTTCTGGTCCTCATCATGGTGGTTCCTTCCCCAAGGGTTCCGATCCGGTGCGCCCGACAGTAGCGTCCGATGTGCCCTCGGTGATGAGTTGTCGCGTCCCAGTCCGTCCCACCTTCGACACGACGGAAGGGATGGCCTGATGCCGGCTCCGAGCCTGCGGACCGGGGCGGCTTGACGCACCTGGCCGCGGCGGTCCTAGAGTCACCAGGGTGACTGCGCCCTCGTCCCCGTTGCCGATCCTGCCGACCTCGCTGGTGGGCAGCTACGCCCAGCCGGACTGGTTGATCGACCGGGGCCGGCTGGCCGACCGCTTCCCACCGCGGGTGCGCGCCAAGGAGCTCTGGCGGGTCGGTCCCGAGTACCTCCAGCAGGCGCAGGATGACGCCACGGTCCTGGCCATCCGCGCCCAGGAGGCAGCGGGCCTGGACATCATCACCGACGGCGAGATGCGGCGGGAGTCCTACAGCAACCACTTCGCCACCGCGCTCGAGGGCGTCGACATCGACAACCCGGGGACCGCCCTCGACCGCAGCGGTCACCCCAACCCGGTGCCGCGGATCGCCGGACCGATCGTGCGGCCGCAGCCGGTGGGCGTGCGCGACGTGGAGTTCCTGAAGGCGAACACCGACCACAAGGTCAAGATGACCGTGCCCGGCCCGTTCACGATGTCGCAGCAGGCGCAGAACGACCACTACCCCGACCTCGCGTCGGCGGCCCTGGCGTACGCCGCCGCGGTGAACGCCGAGATCAAGGACCTGCACGCCGCCGGCGCCGACCTGGTCCAGATCGACGAGCCCTACATGCAGGCGCGGCCCGAGGCGGCCCGCGAGTACGGCCTCGCGGCGCTCAACGCCGCGCTCGACGGCGTCACCGGCACCACGGCCGTGCACATCTGCTTCGGGTACGCGGCGATCATCCACGAGCGGCCCGAGGGCTACTCGTTCCTGCCCGAGCTGGCGGGCTGCTCGGCCGACCAGATCTCGATCGAGACCGCGCAGTCGGGGCTCGACCTCGGTGTGCTGCGCGACCTCAGTGAGAAGACGATCATCCTCGGCGTCATCGACCTCTCCGACCACGAGGTCGAGTCCGCCGAGCTCGTTGCCGACCGGGTGCGCCGGGCCTTCCCGTACGCCTCGCCGGAGCGGATCACCATCGCCACCGACTGCGGGATGAAGTACCTCCCCCGCGCGAGCGCGGAGGGAAAGATGCGGGCCATGGCGGGCGCCGCGTCGATCCTGCGCGCGGAGCTCTAGCGAGACATCATCGACGGGCTCGACGGCCTGCCGATCCTGATCGGACACTCCTTCGGCGGGCTCATCGCCGAGAAGCTCCTCGGCCAGGACCTCGGTGCCGCGGCGGTGGCCATCGACCCGGCTCAGATCAAGGGCGTCCTGCCCCTGCCGCTGGCCCAGCTGCGCGCCGGCCTACCCGCCCTCGGCAACCCGACCAACCTGCACAAGTCGGTCTCTCTGACGCAGAAGGAGTTCCGCTACGGATTCGGCAACGCCCTTCCGGAGCAGGAGTCCGACGACCTCTACGAGAAGTGGACCATCCCCTCCCCGGCCCGGCCGTTGTTCCAGGCCGCGGCAGCCAACTTCGTCATGCACTCGCAGGCGAGGATCAACACCGCCCGATCGCTGCGCCACCGACGACGTCGACAGCGCCGCCTCGAGCGGCTGAGGCGGGTCGTTGACCCAGGTGACGAAGGCCGTCTGGGCCTCGGCCGCCCCGGGCTGGAGCGCCAGCCACCAGGTCGTGGCGACGACCAGTGCGGAGGCCGACGCCAGCACGAGGCAGGTGAGCGGCCCGGGCACGGTCGCCTCCTGCTGGGAGCGGTCCACCTCCACCATGTCCTCCTCACCCAGGGGGTCCTCGACGAACGCGACGGGGTGGCGCAGGTGCGGGGACCACCACGGTACTGACGGGGCGTGCGTTCGGGACAACGACTCCGCGTCGGGGAGCGCAGCCGCGGAACCGGGCCTACGATGCGAAGGTGAGCCAGGTGGAGGTGTCCCCGGACGATCTCTCGGAGGTCGGCGACCCTCCGCTGCTGGGGTCGTCCGCGCGCAACGTGGCCTTCGCCCTGATCATGGGCGGGATGCTCCTGGCGGCCCTCGACGGGACGATCGTGGCCACGGCGCTGCCGACGATCGTCGGCGACCTCGGTGGCGCCCAGCACATGAGCTGGGTGGTGACGGCGTACCTGCTGACCCAGACCATCGCCACGATCCTCGGCGGCAAGTTCGGGGACCTGTTCGGCCGGAAGTCGATCTTCATCGGCAGCATCGCTCTGTTCACCATCGCCTCGATGTTGGCGGGGCTCTCACACTCGATGGCCTGGCTCATCGGATCGCGCGCGCTCCAGGGGATCGGCGGCGGCGGACTGACGATCACCGCCACGGCCATGATCGCCGACATCATCCCGCTGCGTGAACGCGGCAAGTACCAGGGCGCGATGGGCGCCGTCTTCGGCGGAACGACGGTCCTCGGCCCTCTCCTGGGTGGCTTCTTCACCGACCACCTGTCCTGGCAGTGGGTGTTCTACGTCAACGTCCCGATCGCGCTGGTCATCATTCCCCTCGCGGTGAAGTTCCTTCCGTCCGTGCCGACCTCGGGCCGCCCGATCTTCGACACCTTCGGCATCGTCTTCATCTCGCTCGGGTCGGCCGCACTCATCCTCGCGACGAGCTGGGGCGGGTCCGAGTACGGCTGGGGGTCGCCGACCATCATCGGGCTGGTCGTCGGGGGTGTCGTGTTCCTCGGCTGCTTCATCGTCTCGGAGCACCGAGCCGCCGAGCCGATCCTCCCCTTGCGGCTGTTCCGGCGGAACGTGTTCAGCGTGAGCTCGGTCCTGAGCTTCATCGTCGGCTTCGCGCTGCTGGGCTGCATGACCTTCCTGCCGACCTACCTGCAGTTCTGCCAGGGGGTCAGCGCCACGGTGTCCGGGCTGCGGACCCTGCCGATGGTGCTCGGGCTCATCGTTGCGTCGGTGGGTGCCGGGACGGTGGTCAGCAGAACCGGCCGCTACAAGGTGTTCCCGATCGTCGGCTCGGTCGTGATGGCGGTCGGGATGTGGCTGCTCTCGCGGCTCGACCAGTTCTCCACGACGCTCGAGACGTCCGGCGCGATGCTCGTGCTCGGGGTGGGCATCGGACTGTCGATGCAGGTGCTGACGATCATCGTCCAGAACACCGTGGAGTACCGCGACCTCGGCGTCGCGACGTCGGGCGTCACCTTCTTCCGGACCATGGGCAGCTCGTTCGGGGCGGCGGCCTTCGGCACCCTGTACGCCAACCAGCTGGCCCCGAACCTGGGCAGGGCCGTGGTGGCGTCCGGTGCCGACCCTTCCCAGGTCACCTCGCCTGCCGGGGTCCAGGCCCTGCCACCGGGGCAGCAGGCCGCGGTCGTCGCCGCGTACGCCGACACCCTGCAGTACGTGTTCGCCGCGGCGATCCCGGTCGCTGTCATCGCCTTCGTGGTCGCGCTGTTCCTCAAGCAGGTGCCGATGCGGGGACTGACCCAGCCGGGTGCGTCGGAGATCGGGCCCGCCTTCGCGATCCCCGACCAGCGCACCGCCCAGGAGCAGCTCGAGGGCCAGGTCGTGCGCATTCTCCGGACCCGGTTGCCCGAGGCCGCGGAGAGGCTGCTCCTGACCTCGCAGGCCGGGCTCGACGGCGTGCAGGTCTGGACCCTGCGCCAGGTCGCGATCCAGCAGATCCAGCTGCACGGACCGGCCGACCCCTACGACATCGCCGCCTCCCACCGGGTCCCGATGGCGCTGATCCAGCCGGCGATCGACGACTGCGTCACGCGCGGGCTGCTCCGGGCGGCCGACGGTCGGGTGGAGCTGAGCGAGCAGGGCCGCGAGCAGTTCCGCGCGTTCGTGCGCGAGCTCTGGGAGTGGCTCGTCACCGAGGTGGAGCTCGCCAACGGTGAGCCGCTCGACGAGCAGGGCCGCGAGGACCTGCGCACCATCGCCCGGCGCCAGATGCTCTCCGACGACCCGGTCACCGAGCCCAAGGAGCTCGCCCAGGCCGGCGCCTGAGGCCGCGCTCGACCTCTCAGCTTCCGCCCACGGCGTCGGCCCCGGCAGGCTCGAGCACCTCCACCGCGAGGACGGTGGGCAGGTGCCGGGCGATCTCCTCCCAGGTGTCGCCCTCGTCGCGGCTGGCGAACACCGAGCCCGTGTTCGTCCCGAAGTAGACCCCGGCCGGGTCCCGCCGGTCGCCGCTCATCCCCTGCCGGAGAACGGTGAAGAAGCAGGCCTCCTGCGGCAGCCCCGCCCGCTGCGCCTCCCACGACGCACCGGAGTCCCGCGAGCGCCAGACGGCGGCGGCCGCGTTCGGCGGGTACCTGCCCTCGGTGTCGCCGTTGAGCGGCACGGTCCAGATCGTCGCCTCGTCGCGGGGGTGGACCCAGAGCGGAAATCCGAAGGTCGACGGCAGCCCCGCGGTGATGTCGTGCCAGGCGCGTCCGCCGTCGTGCGAGCGCCACACCCCGTGGTGGTTCTGCTGGTAGAGCAGGTCGCCGTCGCCGGCGGCCCGTTCGAGGTGGTGCACGCAGAAGCCCGTGTGTCCGTCGGATGCCGCCGCGGGGTGGGCGTGGCCCTCGCCGTCCGCCGGGTCCGCGAGGTCGTTGCGCCGCTCCCAGGTCACCCCACCGTCCTCGCTGGCGAAGACTCCCGCGGCGGAGATGCCGACCCACAGCTTCTCCGGGTCCTCGGGGTCGGCGACGATCGTGTGGAGGACGAGCCCTGCGGCACCGGGTCCCCACTCAGAGGCGGAGGGGTGGTCGGTCAGGCCCTTGACGGTCTCCCACGTCGCGCCGTCGTCGTCGCTGACCAACAGGGATGCCGGCTTCGTCCCCGCGTAGAGCCGGTCGCCGACCCGCCCCAGGGACCACACCTGCGAGAAGCCGTCACCGAACGGGGCGGGCGCCTCCGTCCAGCCGATGGACTCGGCGAACTCCGGGTCGTCCGCGGCCCACGCGTCCATCTGACCGGATGTCAGCTTGGCCAGCTCCCAGGTCGTGCCGCCGTCATCCGAGCGCCAGACCCCCGCACCGGACCAGTCGCCGCCGCCGCCGGCCCACATCGCGCCGGTGGCCGGGTCGCCGATGACGTGGTTGATCGGCCACCCGTCGCAGTAGGGCCCGCGGACCGCCCAGCCGCTGCGGTCGGCATCCCCGTCGAGGACGAAGGCACCCTTGGTCGTTCCCACCAGCAGGTGGATGGCTGCATCGGACATCCGAGGTCCCCTCCTCGCGACTGACCCGTCGGCAGGCAGCAGACGGGCTGACGGTCCTGTCCAGTCTCACGGCGCCGCACCCGGACGGCAAGACCCCGCACGTCGCCCCTCTCGGTCCTGCGCCTGGACGACTACCGGGTCCGGGCTGCGTAGGTCAGGTGGGTCACCCGCTGGGTCGGCTCCGCGCGGACCTGCTCCAGGGCCACGCGGCCTGCGTCCACCCCCTCGAACAGGCGGATCCCGGTGCCGAACAGCACGGGTGAGACCGCGACGGAGAACTCGTCGACCAGGCCGTGGTCCAGGTACTCCACGATCGTCGCTCCGCCGCCGGCGATGCGCACGTCCCGGTCACCGGCCGCCACCCGGGCCGCGTCGAGCGCAGGCTCGATGCCGTCGTTCACGAAGTGGAACGTGGTCCCACCCGGGCGCTCCCAGGGCTCACGACTCTCATTGGTCACGACGAAGACCGGCGTGTGGAACGGCGCCTCCTGCGGCCACATCCGCTCGCCTGCGTCGAACATGCGCTTGCCCATCACGCTCGCACCCGTGCGCTCGAACGTCTCCCGCAGGATGTCGTTGTCACGCCCCTCCTCACCGCCCTCGCCGAGCTTGAGGTTCTCCCGGAAGAACCGCTGCGGGAAGACCCACTGCTGCAGCTCCATCCACTGCCGCCCCATCAGCTCCGCAGAGGACCGGGGCGCGATGAACCCGTCCAGCGACATCGACACACTGAAGAAGACCGTGCCTGCCATCAGCTCTCGCCTCCTGCCGGAAGCATCCCGGTCACGTAGGCAGCCAGGTTGCCCAGGGTCTGTTGTCCGCCCTCGACGGCGTGGTACCTCTCGACCGCCTCGTCGCGGAGCTCCTTGGTCGGGAACACCGTGCGCATCTCGATCCGTGTCGTGGCGCCGTCGGGCGCGAAGGTGAGGACCGACTCGAAGGCGTTCGGGTCGCCGCGGGACTCACCGTGCAGCAGCGCGATCCGTTCCGGGGGCGCGATCTCGGTCCAGGTGATCCACTCCTGGTAGTCCGTCCCGTCCGGCCCCTGCATCACGAACTCCCACTCCCCGCCGACACGGAACTCGAACGCCCGAGTGCTGGTGGTGAACCCGTCCGGCCCCCACCATCGCGACAGGTGCCGCACCTCGGTGAACGCCTCGAACACGAGCTCGCGTGGGGCGGCGATGACGCGCGAGATCGCGATCTCGCGGTCGGCCGTCGCCGGCTGGCGCTTGGGCGCTTCTTCCTGTCGTTGCCATCCGTCAGTCCTCCTGCCGTGCCTGCTCGAGATCCTGCACGTACGCGTCCAGCCGGTCGAAGGTCTCGTTCCAGAACCGGTCGAACCCGCCGGTCCACTCGTGGACCGGTCGCAGCCCGCCGGCGTCCAGGCCGTACAGCCGCTGCCGGCCCGCCTTGCGGTCCCGAACCAAGCCGACCTCACGGAGCACCCGCAGGTGCTTGGACGCACCCGGCTGGGTCATGCCCAGCTGCTCTGCCAGCTCGGTCACCGGCCGCTCACCGGACCGCAGGAGCACCAGGATGTCGCGCCGCTGCGGCTCGGCGATCGCGTTGAAGACGTCCGACGTCGTCGCTGCCCGTGCCATCCCACCATCGTATGCCTATATCGGCATACGTCAAGTGGGCTAGGAGTGCCCGTGCGTGGGGTCGTCCGGGTCGGACAGGTCCCAGTTGGTGCTGATGTTGCCGTACGCGGGGATCCCGCCCTGGTCGACGATGCGACGGGCAGCGTGGAGCATGTTCCATGCCGCGAAGACGGTGTTGCGGGTGGTCCAGTGGTTGCGGGCGCCGCGGCCGTCGTCGAGGTAGGACGGCCCCGGACCGGCCTCGCCGACCCAGTAGGAGTCGGCCTGGGGAGGGATGGTGAAGCCGATGTGCGAGAGCGCGTACATCATCTGGGCCGCACAGTGTTTGCCACCGTCCTCGTTGCCGGTGACCAGGGCCCCGCCGACCTTGCCGTAGTAGGACCACTGACCCGCGTCGTTGAGCTCGCCGGACCAGCCGTACAGCCGCTCGATGGCGAGCCTGGTCATCGACGACTGGTCACCCAGCCAGATGGGCGTGGCGAGCACGACGATGTGCGCGGGCTCGATGAGCTCGCGGTAGAGGTCGGGGAAGTCGTCGACCTCGAACCCGTGCTCACGCATGTCCGGGGAGACCCCTGGCGGGACGGTGTGGTCGACGAGCCGGATCGTGTCGACCCGGGCGCCGACGCCGGCGAGCACGTGGGCGGAGACCTCGATGAGGCCGTCGGTGTGGCTGGGCGCGGGCGAGGGCTTGAGCGAGCCGTTGAGGTACACGGCACGCAGGTCGCTGAAGTCGGTCTGGTTCGCGGCGATCTCGGCGTCGACGAACGCCTGGACGGGCTCGGGCAGCATGGCGCACTCCGTGGGTCGACGACCGGACGACACGAACCTAGTCCTGGTGAACCACCTCCGACGAGGCCCGAGACCGTGCCGGGCCGGCCCTCGGCCGAGGGGTCATGCCTCCCGGAGCCGGCGCAGGTCCGCGACCGGGTCCTCGCTGCGGACGTTGACGAGGAGGTGGCTCACCGGCATCCGTCGCCAGCGCGCGAGCAACGAGCACAGCTGGTCGATGGTGCCCCCGGCCCGACCGCGCACCGGGATCGGGTCGGCCCCGGCGTCATCCGGCACCAGGACGGTCAGGTCGAATCGCACCGCGGTCTCGACCGGTCGCCCCGAGATCCGGCTGAAGGCGTCGTGCTGGGACGAGAACGCCTTCTCGTCGGCGGCGAAGGCGAGCCAGCCCTCCGGGTCGCCGTCGACGGCCCGCCACCGCTCGGTGTCCGTCGTCGCGAGGTACACGGGCGGCGGGGGCCACGGCACGGGCATCCGCAGCCGAACGTCGTCGCCCACGTCGCCGCGAAGGGCACGGCGCACGGCCCACCACTCCTGCGCGAACGAGTCCAGCGTGCGGTCGGCCACCCCGAGGGCCGCGTTCATCGCCGGCTTGCCCCCGGTGCCGAGCCCGAGGATGAACCGCCCTCCACTCTGCGCCTGCACCGTCAGGGCCGCTCGAGCCAGGACGAGCGGGTGCCGGGCGCCGAGGATCACGGATGCCGTCCCGAGGACGGTGGGCGCGCCCACCACGCCGGCGAGATGCCCCAGGTGGGCGAACGGGTCGGTCCCCTGCCCGGTGTCGTCGTCGTCCGTGGGAACCACCGGCAGGTCACGGAGCCAGATGGCGTCGACGAGCCCGTCACGTGCCACCTCGGCGAGCCCGTCGTCGGCAGGCGACGCCTGCGGGCCACCCACCCCCCGGCGGTCGTCAAGCGGAGACAGGGGCGCGAGCAGGCCGAAGGTCGGTGCGGGGATGACGCTCACGCCGGCATCGTGCACGCCGTCGGTGTCGTCGGACCAGTCATGCCAGAACGGTAGACCTGCCCCTGCGTGAGAGGCTGGCCAGGTGAGTGGTCCCCAGCGTGACCGAGACCCCGAGGGTCGCGCGCGCCAGGCGAGGCCTCGCGACGAGCTGGGGCGGCCCCTGCCCTACGGGGCGCAGGGCGTCGAACCGGTGTCGGAGGAGCCCCTTCCGCCGGACGAGGCGCTCGCGTCTGCTCGACAGCTCGTCGGGCTCGGTCGTCCCTTTGCCGCCCACGAGGTCCTCGAGGCGCGCTGGAAGGCGGGACCGGTCGAGGAACGGGACCTGTGGCAGGGGCTCGCACAGGTCTGCGTGGCCGTCACCCACGCTGCCCGTGGAAACCAGGTCGGCGCCGACCGGCTCTTCGAACGAGCCGCCGCGAGGCTCGACTCGTTCGCCGCGACGGGTCGCTTCGCCTACGGAGTCGACCCGGCCGACGTCGCGGACCAGGCGCGGCGCCACGTCGGCAGGTTCTGAGGGCCGGACGACCCCCTCACGGGTCAGCGGGCTTCGGCGTACCAGGTCTCGCGCACGGTGCGACCCGCCGTCACCCGGGCTCGGGTCTGGGCGACGATGCCGACCACAGCGAGCACCACCACCAGAAGGGTCCAGAGCCAGCTGTTCTGGATCGCGTCGGCGAAGGTGCTCCGGGTGAAGTCGCTGGAGTTGAGCGAGCCGAAGAGCAGCATCAGACCGCCGACCACGCTGAAGGCCCCTGCGATGGCGCTTGCGACGGCCAGCACGACCATCGGCATGTTGCCGAAGATCGAGACCAGGCCGAGCACGGCACCGACCACGATGCCCACGAGCACGGCGACCCAGTTCCAGTCGATTCCCAGGGCCACGACGAGGCCCGACCCGATCGCGAAGCCGAAGCCCGCCATGGCCAGCACGACGGCCACCGCGTAGAAGAAGTAGGCCAGCACCGCGAAGATCAGCGCGCACACGAACCCGCTGATCCAACCGAGCACGGTGCCGAGGAAGCGCTCGTCCGCGAGCCCCGCGAACAGCCCGGCCCCGAGGGCGAACCCGGCGAAGAACCCCCAGATGGGGATCACCAGCCGAAGCACGAACTGCCCGGCGAACAGGATGACGGCTCCGGCGATGATCGCGAAGAGACCGAGGAGGATGTCTGCCATGGCTGAAATGTAGAGCCAGCAGAGCTCGGCCCGGGCGACGACACGGGCGGTCGGCTCGCCGAGTTCAGGTCACGCCGAGCAGCGCGGACCGGTTCCTGGGGAAGCCGCTGGCGCCGCCGGGGCCGGGCCTCACGGCGAGAACCTGGTTGACGCCGAGACGGTTCGACTGGAAGCCCAGGGCCGAGCCGGCCATGTAGAGCCGCCAGACCCGCACCCGGCCCGCGCTCGACAGCCGAACTGCCTCGTCCCAGTTCCGTTCGAGGTTGGCCACCCACGCGCGCAGCGTGTCGGCGTAGTGCTCGCGCAGCGACTCGACGTCTCGGACCTCGAGCCCGGCCGACTCCAGCACGTCGACGATCGTCGACAGCGGCTGCAGCTCCCCGTCGGGGAAGACATAGCGGTCGATGAAGGAGGTCTTGTCCCCCCGAGGGTCACCGGGAGGACCGGGCCGTCGCGAGATCGCATGGTTGAGCAACCGGCCACCCGGGGTCAGCAGGGCGTGGAGGTGACCCGCGTACTCGCCCAGCTGCGAGAGCCCGACGTGCTCGGCCATCCCGATGCTGGCGATCGCGTCGAACGGCCCGTCGGGGACGTCCCGGTAGTCCTGGACCCGGATCTCGACCCGGTCATCGAGGCCCAGCGAGGCGACCCGGTCACGGGCGTGGGTGGCCTGCTCCTCGGACAGGGTGACGCCGACGGCCCGCACGCCGTACTCGCGAGCGGCATGGATGACGAACGCCCCCCAGCCGCACCCCACGTCGAGCAGGCGCATGCCCGGAGCCAGCTGCAGCTTGCGCGCCACGAGCTCGAGCTTGGCGCGCTGCGCGTCCTCCAGCGTGTAGCCGGCCGAGGGCGCCTGCTCGAAGTAGGCGCAGGAGTAGACCATCGACGGACCCAGGACGAGCTCGTAGAACTCGTTGCCGACGTCGTAGTGGTGGGACACCGCCCTGGCATCCCTGCGCTTGTCGTGGCGGCGACCGGACAGCCGGATCTCCTCGGACGGCGGCCGAGGGGGTGGCCCCAACGCGCCCAGCCGCACGACGGCCTTGGCGACGGCGGCCCGTGTGTCCGGCCCGACACGCACCCCGGGGCCGCGCTCGGGGTCGGCGAGCTCGTCGAGCCGGGTCAGCGCATCGAGCAGGTCGCCCTCCAGCTCGACGTCACCGGACACGTAGGCACGGGCGAACCCCAGCTCGTTCGGCGCCCAGACCAGGCGGCGAAGGGCGCGGCGGTTCCTGAAGCGAACCACCACGTCGGCATCCGGGGGTCCGACGGAGCTACCGTCCCAGCAGTCGAGCCGCACGGGAAGGTCGGTGCCGAGGGCAGCGTCGACCAGGGGACGTAGAGCCGCGGCGGCGTCCATCCGAAACCTCCCAAGAGCCAGACGAACTGACCGTACCCACGGCATCCCGAGTTCATGCGGGCCGGAGCCGGGCGCCTGTCCTCGCTGTCACGCCAGTGGTGAGACGGTGAACCTGCCGCCGTCCTCGACGAGGAGCACGCCGGCCCCCTTGCCGAGCGGCTCGACGGCCGTCCCCGTCAGGCCGGCCACGGCGGCCTCGTTGGTCGGGCTGTGGCCGACGACCAGCGCCCGACCGCCCTCGGGGAGCGACTCCACGATCCTCTTCAGCGCCGCGCCCAGGAGGCGCTCCTCGTGCTCGACCAGGTCGGGGTCGACCGCTCGGATCCGCTCCACCGTGGCGCCCTTGCCCGCCGCCCGGGCAGCACTGCGCCAGCGATCCTCGACGGTCGAGCGAAGCCCCGTCACCTCCGAGATCGCGACGTCGTCCTGCCCCGCGGCGTGACGCAGGATGGTGAGCATCTGGGTGGCGCGGTTCGCGCCGGAGGAGACGAACGCGACATACGGAGGTCGAAGACCAGCGCGGCCGATCTCCTCCGCGTCGGCCACGCCCTCGATGGTCAGGTCGTCGCCATCGTTGTCCGTGTGCCGGCGCAGCTCGATGTAGCGCATCCCCCATCGTCGGCAGGGGATCGCCAGGAGCGCAAGCGGGACGCTGGTGCCTCGAGCTGGGTGACCTGACCGCCGACGACCGTGGCCGTCAGGACGATGTCGTCGCCGGGCATCGGGCAGAGCTCGTAGTCGCCCGCAAGGAGCGACGGGTAGACGAGCGAGTGGCTCACGCCACCTGGTGCGTGACGACCCACCACGGCGACGTGGGGATACGGCGAGGGTCCGTGATCGTGCTCCTGGTCCGGGCGTGGTCGTGGTCGTGGTCGTGGTGGCGGTGAGGGACCGCGGCCCGGCCGGCGACCTTGGCCGCGGTCGCACCCCTGGGGCGGATCTCGACCTCGAGGCCCTCGGCCTCGGCCGGCATCGTCACGATCAGTGCGCCGACGTCGCCTCCGATGTCGAGCAGCACCGGTCCTTGCCCGGCATACGGGTTCTCACGGGTGGTCATGGTGGCGGTCCTTCCTCGGACGCGGGTTGTCGGGATGCACTGTGCACGCGGCCGAGGCGCGGGCCGACCGGGCAGCTGGAGGGGTCCGGCCGGCCCGCGATGCCTCTGAACGCGCTCCTGGTGCTACGTCGCGCCACCCGGTGTGCCGGGCGTGGTCTGGTACCCCCCAGCAGGAGTCCCGAGGTACGGGAACGAGTCCAGGAAGGGCGGGTTGGTGTTCGCCGTGCCGTCGGTCAGCCCGGCGCTGGCACCGTCGGGCGTGAACGACGGGTCCACCAGCGGGATCGTGGCTCCGGCAACGGCCCGCAGCTCGATGGCGACCACGTCGTCGATCGGGCGTCGGCCGTTGGGGAAGCCGGCGGCGTCACCCGCGATGAGCCCGATCGGGTTCGGCGACAACGTCGGTGGCACGGCGAGGTTGAGCCGCAGCATGTCGGCCTGGTTGCTGCCGGTGTAGTTCTGGAACCCCGGCACGACACCCGTCGGGATCCCCGTCAGCAGGATCGCCAACAGGTCGGCGCGGTCCTTGGTGTAGGCCGCCAGGTTGGGGAACACACCCGGGTAGAGGACGGGGAGAAGTCCCGCGAGCTCCGGCCTGGCGACGTAGCGCGCGTACTGCGAGTCGTCGCTGGGGGCCTCGGCGTTCCACTCGTCCTTCTCGGCCATCGGAGTGATGACCTCGTTGAACAGCGGGTTGCCGAGTCGCGAGACCTGCTGGAAGGGACCGGAGCTCACCGAGCCTCGGCCGCCCCGCTTGATCACCCGGACCTTCTGTCGGCTCGCCGACGCCCAGACGCCGATCACGGATGCAGCCGCGCCGACATCGGTGGGGCGCAGGTTCCTCGCCGTGACGTCGGTCTTGGGTACCTGCAGGGCGATGCTGTGGACGTTGAGCCCCTGGGTGCCGTTGACACCCACCGCCGTGGCCGACGGGATGAGGTGGGCCATCTCGAAGGGCCGCAGCGTGCCGAGGTCGAAGATGCTTCCGAGGTCGACGTGGAAGCCCTCGGCCCGCTGCCCCGCGAACACGGTACGGCCGCCGGCGATCCGGTGCACCGCCTGGGCAGCCAGCGTGGAGTAGTTCGGGGTGCTGCGGGGGCCGACGTTCACCGGCGGACAGGGCAGGTGCTTGGCGAGGGTCTTCCAGCCCTTGCCCCGCTCGTACCGGGAGACCGTGTAGAACTGCGGCCGGTTCCAGGTCTCGTCGCTGATCGACGTGATCGGTCCGGTGTTGTAGAGGAAGGTGCCGGCGTTGCGGATCACGGTGCTGAAGCTGAACCGGTAGGCGACGTCCGGGTCGCCTGCGTCGCCGCTGTTGCTGATCTTGATCTCGTAGTGCACGTCGTCGCCGAACTCGTAGAAGTTCGGCCCGCCCTGGGGGTTCTGGAACGGGATGAAGTTCGCGATCAGCGTGACGGTGTCCGGCTTGTCGGGGCTGACGAACGCGTACACGTCGGTGTTGTCGGCGACCGGGTCCTTGGAGATCTCGGGTGCTTCGCGGTGCGAGGACATCAGGCCTTCCCTCCCGCCGCCTTGACCAGACGGCGGACCAGGGCGGGGTCGTGGATCTCGACCTCGTCCTCACCCACCATCACCGAGACGACCCCGGACCCGGGGTCGTCGATGAACGCGACCAGGACTGCTCCCTCGAGCGCCTCGAGGGCTTCCTCGTTCGAGCGTGGCGCGGCGGCGGCCCGGCCGGCGGTGGCGACGACGGCGATGGCCGTCCCCGTCCCCGCTGCAGCCAGGAAGCCGCGTCGTGTGGCATCTGCCATGGCGTGAATCCTTCGAACGGCGCAGGGCGAACCGCTGCGCGGCGAGCGGGCCGCAGGCTCGGACCGCACGGTCCGCAACGACCCGGTGTGGTTCGTCGCGCTTTCGGCAAACGGATTGCTCGCCCGCCCTGCACACTCGTCGATGTGAGGACCTACACGCTGCTGGACGGGGATGGACGCCCCTACCGGTCACGCACCCCGGGCACCCTGGGCGGACATCGCCGTTCCAGGATCTACGGCCGCCTCGACTGCCCGACGGCCCTGCGCTGGATCGCCAAGGGCCAGTACGTCCAGCACCGGGTGTTCTTCGCCGACGAGGAGACGGCCGTCGCCGCTGGGTACCGACCCTGCGGCCACTGCCTGCGCGAGAAGTACCGCGCCTGGGTGGCGGGCTAGGGTTCACTCACCGGTGGGCGCCCTGACATCGACGAGACCATCCGTCGGCTCGAGGCGTTTTGCCGAGACCGGTGCGGACTGCCTCTACGGCAGTCGGATCGACCGGCTCGAGCGAGCCTCCGCGATCGTGGCCGCGGTGGCACCGAACCCGGTCAACCTGTTGGTCAACACTCCCTTCACCACCGTCGCGGAGGCCGCGCGGCTGGGAGTGCGCCGGATCAGCGTGGGAGGCACGCTTCCCCGTACCGCGGTGGGGTGGGTTGCTGCACGCCGCCGGCGAGATCGCCGACGCGGGGACGTTGTCGCGCTTCGAGCAACTCCCCGACGTCGACGCCCTCATGCGTGACTGAGGGGCAGGGCCCCCCGGCCAGCCGGCGTTAGTACCAGCGCCGGGTCGACCCGCCGATCGGGATGAAGTTGAGCACCAGCCCGACGATCACGAGGATCACGCCGACCCACAGCAGGATCGAGATGCTCGCGATCAGGCCGATCAGCGCGAGGATGATTCCGAGGATGATCATTCCGTGTCCTCCCTGCCGGGGCACTTCCCCGTCAGCACGACGCTAGACGTGGCCGAGGCCTTGTGGAGGGTTGCGTGTCAGGCGGTTTCGGACCCACCTGCCTGAGTGGCACCAGACGACTCCTCCGGCCATGGAGACCGCAGTGTCGACGGATCTCAGTGACAGCGACAACCGCCACAGGCTGAAGAAGGACGACGGACCGGGAACGGCGAGTGACGGCCGGGCGAACCGGACGGCGTTCGATGCCTAGGGTGTCCGCATGCGCACGTTGCACCTCGGCCTGCGGGTCAGCGACCTCGAGCGTTCCATCACGTTCTACACCGCCGTCGGCTACGACGTCGTCGGGACCGTCGAGGCGACGGCGTTCGGCAGCCTGACCATGCTCCAGCTGCCGGGCGACGACTTCGTCACCATCGAGCTGGTCCACGACCCGGAACAGGGCGAGACCGGCCCCGGTGTCGGCATCAACCACCTCGTCATCCAGGTGGAGTCCCTCGACGAGAGCCGTGCCGAGCTCGCGGGCAAAGGGATCGAGCCCGGCCCTCTCGAGCTCCCCGGTGGCCCCGCAGGCCCGCTGGCCTGCTGGATCACCGACCCGGACGGCTACCGGATCGAGCTGGTCCAGTGGCCGGACGGACATGCCGACGGCATCACCCGCGCCGACTTCGCCTGAGCGACAACACGGCTCGCGAAGTTGACCGGACTCATGACCCCTCCGAAGTTCGGGCGGGCACCGCCCGCCACGTGGACAAGGAGGGATCACGCTGGGGCGTGATACGGCGGCAGCGTGCCGGCGGCCCGGACGGCCGTCAGGGTCTTCGACGGTCAGGTCGACGGATAGAGCACGCGGAATCGCTCGAGGACGACCGGCATGTCGGGCAGGAAGCCACCGTCGGCGTGCTCGGCGAAGTAGCGCTCGTGCACCACCCGCCAGTGCTCGAGGCTCAGGTCGCCCTCTCCCTCGTCCCGGGCGTGGTCGGCATCCACGTCGCCGAAGGGGACGACACGCATCTCGGTCGTCACGACCAGGGCGCGCGGGTGGCCGGCCCCGTCGACGACGATGCCCAGGGTCCCCGGTGTGGGCAGGTCCTCCCCCTCCTTGACGTAGTCGGCCTGCGAGCTGGCCGTCGCCGTCTTGGTCCCGTCGAGGACGAGGCCGAGCAGCTCGTCGGCCTGCTCGGGGGTCGCGCCGAAGGCCCACGCGGGGGGCCGAAGCGTCCGCACCGGGTTCGCGCCGAAGAAGCCGGGCACCCCGGAAAGGTCCGCGTGCTCCCGGGCGATGTCCCAGAACGCGTCGAGCTCGTTGTCGTCAGCGGTGTCCATGTCCCAACCCTCCCACGCGTGGAGGTCGCCATGGTGAGGGTGGCGACGTGGACCTCGGGTGTCGGAAGGCGGGTGCCCGGCTGGCCAGCGGAGGCGTCAGGTCTCGCGGACGACGTCGTCGGCGCGCTTGTCGGGTCGTAGCCCGCGCCATGACGGATGCCGGAGTCGTCCGTCACGCGTCCACTCGGTGAACCGGACCTCGCCGACGAGCTCGGGTCTGACCCAGCGCGCGCCGCGGGCATCCGCCCTCGGAACGTCGTCTCCCAGCGGGGAGTCGCTCAGGGCCATGGGCTCCAGTCGGCGCTGCAGGTCCTCCAGCGCGGCTGCGGTGAAGCCGGTGCCCACCTTGCCCGCATAACGCAACCCGTCGGCATCCGGGACGGCGAGGAGCAGCGACCCGATGCCGCCGGCCCGCCGGCCCTCACCCGGCCGCCAGCCGGCGATCAGCACCTCCTGGGTGCGCAGGTTCTTGATCTTGAGCCAGCTTCGCGACCGCGCACCGGGCTGGTAGGTCGACTCGACCCGCTTGGCGACCACGCCTTCCAGGTGCTGCTCGCGGGCGGCGGCGAGCACGGCCGGACCGCCGCCGAACCAGGCAGGAGGTGTCCGCCAGGACGGTCCGGACAGGTCCAGGGCCTCGAGCAGCGCGCGGCGCTCCCGGTAGGGCGAGGACAGGGTCGAGCGGCCGTCGAGGTGGAGCACGTCGAAGACGTAGAAGGTCACGGGGACCGACTCCATCAGGCGCCGGATGCGTGCCGCACCCGAGACGTGCATCCGGGGCTGGAGCAGCTCGAAGCTGGGTCGCCCGGCCGGATCGAGTGCGACGAGCTCGCCGTCGAGCACGGCCTGGGTCGCGCCCATGGCCTCGGCCATCGCGCGCAGCTCCGGATAGGTGCCGGTGATGTCGATGTCGTTGCGCGACCATGCCGTCGGGCGACCACCATCGACGTGCACCACCGCGCGCACACCGTCCCACTTCATCTCGTACGCCCACTGCTCGTCGTCGGCCGGCAGCGAGTCGGTCAAGGTCGCCATCATCGGGGCCACCCTCGCCGGCGGCGGCAGGTAGCCCTCGGGAGGCGGGCTCATCCGATGCATCATCCAGTTCTTCCCGCCCGTCCTGAACAGGACGTACCGACCGTCGACTCGTGAGCCGTGGAGGACCACCTTGACCTTCCCCTCGGCCCACTCCTCCGTCTCGTACGTGCCCCGGTCCCAGATGCGCACTCCCCCACCGCCGTACTCGCCCTCGGTGATGTCACCCTCGAAGTCGGCATACGACATCGGGTGGTCCTCGGTCTGCACCGCCAGCCGGTTCACCGCAGGGTCGAGGGGCAGGCCCTTGGGGACCGCCCACGAGACCAGGACCCCGTCGCGCTCCAGGCGGAAGTCCCAGTGCAGGGCGGTCGCGTGGTGTTCCTGCACCACGAACGTGTCGTCGGCACCGGGTGAGACGGACCCCGGAGGCGGCACCGGCTCCGGCGTGCGCGCGGGATCCCGCTTGGCGCGATAGGTCGACAGCCCGTCCTCGGACACCACCACATCGTCCCCCGGATACTCCTCGCCCCGCTACGCAGGTCCCTACGACTCTGCCTCGCGTGCGCTCGGCCGCACAGCTCCGCGGTGCCCGCACGTTCGGCGGGCACCGCGGAGGCTGCGTCAGGATGCCTCGTTCACCGCACCGCGTACGCGCGGATGACGTCCTGGGTGACCGTCCGGTGGGCGGTGTCGGCGGCCTGGACCCGCAGGCTCGCCATGCCTCCGGGGCGGTTGGCCACGGTCACCGTGCACGACGACGCGGCGCACTTCGTCGCGGCCGGAGCCCACGTCTTGCCGTCGTCCCAGGACAGCTGCACCGTCGGTGTGACCAGCGGGCGGCTCGTCGCGCCGTCGGGCATCGCGAACGCGACCGTGAAGGAGAACTTGCCGGCCCGCGCAGTGTTGGTGGACGACAACGACATCCGGTAGTCGACACCGAGCATGGGCAGCACGTCGTACGCACCCTGGGAGGTGTCGGAGTCGAAGCCCCACTCGGTCTTGACCCGGGTCGAGAGCTTCCAGAACAGGTTCTCTCGCTGGGTGTCGGTGACGACCCTGTACCGGTGCTTGCCGGGCGGGCCGTCGACGTTCATGAACACCGACGCGAACATGTCGAGGACGAGCTCGTCGTCTGCGTAGACCTGGCCACTGAACTCGTTGCTGAACAGGTCGGAGTTGGCCAGGTGGCCGGCAGCGTCGGTGAACGCACCCTGGGACAGGTACAGCGCGTCACCCTCACGCGTGGGCGGCGGGTTGCCGTTGGCGAGCGTCGCCAGCGGCGACACCCGCGAGCCGATCGGACCGCCGAACCAGGTGTCGTGCGTGACGCTGCCGCCCTTGAACGTGGCCCGGGGGGCGTACAGCCGGCCGTACTCGCCGCCGTACACAGCATCCTGAACAGCCACCGTCCGTTCCCACACCGCACCCGTTGAGACGTAGTGGGTCACGGTGGTGGGGAAGGGAACTCGCCGGACCAACCCGATGTTGGCGACACCGCCCCGCTCGGGCACCCAGCCGACCAGCTCCTCGACCGCGAGGGCGCCGTCCGCACTGGTGCTGCCCATCCCGTTGTAGTGCTCAACGAGTCCGGACACGGAGCTCCCGGTGCCGTCGACCGTCCCGCCGGCGGGCACACCGTCCGCCCAGTAGCGCACGAGGTCGTACATGTAGCCCGGGCTGGCGTGCGTCGTGAGCCGGCCTGTCGTGAAGCCGTTGGCCAGCAGCCTCCGGACGTCAGCCGGTCGACCCTGCAGGGCCGGCAGACCGGGGTTGCCCTCGACCGTGCCGGCGCAGGGCTGGCCCTCACCCGGGTAGGCGACGATCGCTGCCGCTCCCGCCTTGCGCAGGGTCGTGACGGCGTCCGTGAGGTCACCACAGGTGCCCGACACCACGGCGACCGCTCCCCTGACGGCCTTGCTCGTCAGGGGCTTCGCCGCGTTGCCGGCGTCGACGATCCGGAGCCGGCGGTCCATGGCGACCACCGGGGTCTCGGTGAGACTGCCGCCGGGTGCGGTGAGCGGCCGCAACGGCACCGAGGTTCCACGCGGGGGGCTGATCAGTCCCTCGGGCTGGCTGAGCAGCCAGTTGGCGGCCACGGTCGCCGATCCATGGGTCAGGTGCTTCGACGGCTGCGCGTAGACGCGGTCGGCGGCGCCGAAGAAGGTGAAGCCGGTGTAGCCGGCGTCCCCGTCCCAGCCGACGTCGAGGATCGCCCCGTCGTCGACGACCGGCTTGTCGACCTTGTAGCCGAAACGTCGGGCGTCGTTCTCGTCGAGCACGATCTCCGTGTTCGACGACACGACGAAGGTCGGGTTGTAGGTGACGACGCCTTCCTTCGCGCCGTCCTTCGCCAGGCCGGAGGAGATCGCCCCGGTCGCGTAGGTGCCCGGCGCCAGCCGGAAGGTGACGCTCTGCGCGTCCGGCGAGGCGTCGAACGAGCGCTGCTCGAACGTCCACGGCTCGCCGAAGCCGCTCAGGCCCAGCTGGTGGGACACGCTGCGTGAGCCCTCGCGCGGCTTGATGGTGACCTTGACGTCATACCGCTCCGACTCGAGCTGGTAGGCCACGGCGGTGCGCACCGTGCCCCCGCCGTCGGCGGGTGTGGCGGTGACGACACCCGAGTAGGCACCGGGTCCCGCGACCGTGGGGTCCAGGAGGACCGGAACCGTGGCGGTCCCGTGCCCCGGAACGGTGACCTGCGGCGCGGCCAGCGTCATCGACCCGGTCGGCTCGGCTGCCCCGTCCTCGCCCTTCAGGGCCAACGACAGCGTCACCGGCGCGGGGCCGGTGTTCGAGTAGGTGAGCTGGGTACGGGTCGTCGCGAGGTCGCTGTAGGGCCACGCGAAGGAGCCCAACGACAGCGAGGCCGGTGCGAGGACGTCCTGGTGGATGGCGTTGAGTGCGTCGACCCGGCCGGTCCCGGCGTCGAAGCCGGTTGCGTTCGCGACCGGCACGGTGCTGTTCGCGATGACGGACTTCAGCTGCTCGCCGTCCCAGGTGGGGTGCTCCTGCTTGAGGATGGCGGCGAGGCCGGCCACGTGCGGCGTGGCCATGGAGGTGCCGCTGAGGGTGGTGTAGACGTCGTCGACCACGGGGCCGAGCTCGGTGCCGGCGGCGCGTGCGGCCGTCACGTCGACGCCGGGGGCGACCACCTCGGGCTTGAGGGCGCCGTCACGCAGTCGCGGCCCACGGCTGGAGAAGTTGGCCATGACGTCGTGGACGTCGACGGCACCAACGGTCAGGGCCGAGTCGGCCGAGCCCGGCGACGAGACCGTGGACGGGCCCGCCTGGCCGGCGTTGCCGGCTGCGATGACGAAGAGGGTGTCGGATGCCGCGGACAGCTCGTTCACCGCCTGTGCGAGCGGGTGGCTGCCGTCGTCGGCGTCACCACCCAGGCTCATGCTGACGACGTCCGCGCCCTGGTCCACGGCCCAGACCATGCCGGCCAGGACCCAGGAGTCCTCGCCGTAGCCACCGTCGGCGAGCACCTTGCCGATCATCAGGTCTGCGCCGGGGGCGACGCCCTTGCGCTTGCCGCCGGACGCGGCCCCGCTGCCGCCGACCGTCGAGGCCACGTGGGTGCCGTGGCCGTTGCCGTCGGTGACCGTGGCGTCCGACGTGAAGTTCGCGGACTTCAGGACCCGGTTCTTCAGGTCAGGGTGCGTGGGGTCGTAGCCCGTGTCGAGGACGGCGACGGTGGCACCGGAACCGGTGAAGCCCGCCGCCCACGCCTCCGGGGCGTGGATCTGCGGGACCGAGTCCTCGAGCGACGCCTTGACCCGGCCGTCGAGGTCGACCCGGGCCGCGCCGTCGGTCAGGGCGGTCGGACGACCGGACGCGTCGGTGCCGGTGGTGAGGTCCTGCCAGAACGAGCGTGCCTGCTTCTTGCGTGCGGCGAACGCGGCGATGCCCAGCTTCGGGATGGTGATGGTGCGCTTCGCGGCCTTCAGGCTCGCGCCGCTGGCCTCACCGGCCGCCGTACGGCCGGTGCCGTAGTCGACCAGCACCGGCAGGGTCGGGCGCGAGGCGTCGTCGTACCCGTCCGCGAGCAGTGTCGTGACGTCGAACAGGTCCCGGTCGAGCCGCTTCGAGGCCAGCAGCGCCATGGCCTCGAACGGGACGACGAACATGTGCCCGTGGGCCTGGCTGATGGCGGCCTGCGGAATGGTCCCGTCGGGTCGGGGCTCGAGGGTGACGGCCTGACGCTTGTCGGCGCCCGTCGAGATCCGGACCACGTCGCCGGTGACCAGCGTGACGGTTCGGACGGTCGGAGGTCCGACCCGGTGTCCGGCATCCCCGCGGGGAGCGTCAGCCGCGAAGGTCGGCGAGGCCGACAGCCCGGCAGCGAGGGTGGCAGCGGCAAGGCAAGCCGTGGCTCGCAGGGATCTCCCGCGTGGCCCCCTGCCTTCGGTCTGTGGGTGGGCAGGTCGGAGCGAGGTCATGCAGGGGTCCTCTCGAGTCGACGCAACACCGTTGTCGCGCCGGGTCCTTCGGCAAAACTCGGACGCTGGGCTGCGTCGCGCGGCGACACTGTACGGATGAAGGCTGCGAATGCAACTGGGAGTTTTCTGTACTCCCCCAGCACTTCCCCAGCGGTCCCCCAGCACTCCCCCAGCAGCCGATCGACGGCCCCCGGGACACCGGTCGTCTCGACCTGCGGGCACCGGGTCTGCTGGACTGGGCACTGCGAGCGTCAGGAGCTCGTCATCGCTCCCACCCTCGCCGGGTCGGGCCGTCGCCTGTTCGCCGACGAGGTCGACGTTCGGCGCCTGACCCTCGACAGGGCGACACGATCGCCCACGGGCTGCACCTTCCTGGGCTACCGCCGTCGCTGAGATCCCCGTGGAGCGTGGTGGCTCCGTCGGTGCGCGTCAGCTCTTCGTGAGCTCCTCCGCGAGCATCACGAGGATGCCGCTGGGGCCGCGGACGTAGGTCAGCTTGTAGACGTCCTCGTAGGTCGCGACGCCGCGCAACGGGTGGCACCCGTGCTTCGCGGCGATCTCGAGGGCCGCCTCGATGTCGTCGACCGAGAAGGCGACGCGGTGCATACCGATCTCGTTCGGCTGGGTGGGCTCGGTCTCGATCGCGTCCGGGTGGATGTACTCGAAGAGCTCGAGGCGACCGTTGCCGTCGGGGGTCTGCAGCATGGCGATGTTGGCGTGGTTGCCGTCGAGGCCGACAGCGGTGTCGGTCCACTCCCCGCTGACCGTGTCGCGGCCGAGAACGGTGAGCCCCAGGTCGGTGAAGAAGGCGATGGTCGCCTCAAGGTCACGGACCGCGATGCCGACGTTCTCGAGCTTGATGGGCATGCCGTGCAGGCTACCCAGTCAGGGTTGCGAGTCAGCGCCCAGAGCGCCGACTGCCGAGCACGCGCAGCTCCGACGCGACCAGGACGGGCACGGCGGCGCCGATGCACACCAACCACTGCTGCGTGTCGAGGGCGACGGTGCCAAGGAACGCCTGGAGCGGCGCCAGCACGGTCGTCAGGACGAGGGTGACGACCGACAGCGCCGTCGACCGGACGAAGGTCTTGTCGGACAGCGTGTCGAGCGAGAAGACGGTGCGGGCCTCGTCCCTGGTGGCGAGGGAGAACAGCAGGCTCGCCAGGGAGAACGTCACGACGCCCATGGTCAGGGCCACGGTGCGGTCGAAGGCGCCCTCGGCCCAGGTGACGACGCCGAGCGTGGCACCACCGATGATCAGGCCGATGACGACGAGCCAGACCATCTGTGGGCGCGGGAGGATCGGCTGCTGCGGGTCGCGGGGACGGCGCTCCATCAGGCCGGCGGCAGGCTGCCCGTAGCCGAGTCCGACCGCCTGGAACAGCATCGTCGTGAAGTTGATCCACAGCGTCTGGAGCGGCAGGAAGGGGATGCCGCCGGCGATGTTGAAGATCGCCGCGCCCAGGAAGGAGACGATGAAGCCGAACAGGCAGCCCATCTGGAACCGGATGTACTTCACCAGGTTGTCGTAGAGCCCACGCCCCAGCTCGACGGCCTTGACGATGGTCGAGAAGTTGTCGTCGGTCAGCACCATGACGGCGGCGTCCTTGGCGACCTCGGTGCCGGTGATACCCATCGCGATCCCGATGTCGGCGCTCTTGAGCGCAGGTGCGTCGTTCACTCCGTCGCCGGTCATGGCGACGATCCGGCCCTGGCGCCTGAGCAGGTCCACCAGCCGCACCTTGTCCTGAGGTGTGACGCGGGCGATCACGCCCACCTCGTCGATCCGCTCCAGGGCCTCGTCGTCATCCATCGCGGCGAACTCCGCTCCGGTCAGGACCGTTCCGTGGATGCCGAGCTTGCCGGCGATCGCGCCCGCCGTGACGGCGTGGTCGCCGGTGATCATCCTGACCCGGATGCCGGCCGACTCCGCCGTGGCGATGGACGCCCTGGCGGTCGGCCGTGGAGGGTCGACGATGCCGACCAGTGACAGCAGCTCGAGGCCGTCCGACACCGCGGCCAGCAGGTCACCGTCGGCGTCGAAGGTCGCCGGGTCGAAGTCCTTGCGCGCGGTGGCCAGCACCCGCAGGCCCTCTGCCCCGAGGCGCGTGTTCTCCGCCAGGAACCGCTCCCGAAGCTCCCCGTCGGCCGGCCGGGCGCCGACGTCGGCGTCGTGCACGGTCCCCGCGCGGCTCAACAGCTCGTCGGGGGCCCCCTTGACGAAGCAGCGCACGACCTCGGTGCCGGTGTCGTCCGCCATCCGGTGGAAGGTGGCCATCAGCTTGTAGGCCGCGTCGAACGGAAGCTCCGCCACGCGGGGGTACGCGTGACGGGTCGACACCGCGTCGACACCGCCCTTGGCGGCCAGTGCCACCAAGGCTCCCTCGGTGGGGTCGCCGATCAGGGCCCCTTGGTCCATGACGGCATCGGAGGCGAGCACCATCGGCAGCAGGAAGGGGTCGAGCGGGATGGCGCCCTGACCGGCCACGTGCGTGATCTGGCCCTGCCCGGAGTAGCCGGTGCCCTCGATGGCGTAGCGGCGGCCGACGACCACCATCTCGACGGCAGTCATCTCGTTGAGGGTCAGGGTGCCGGTCTTGTCCGAGTTGATGGCCGAGGTCGAGCCGAGCGTCTCGGTCGACTGGAGACGCTTCATGATCGCGCCGACCTTCGCGAGCGCCTGCGTGCCGTACGCGAGGATCGTCGTCACCACCGCAGGCATGTTCTCGGGCAGCGCGCCGATCGCGAAGGCCACGGCCGCGTGGAAGATCGCCGTGAACGTCTCACCGCGAGCCAGGTTGATGACCACCGACACCAGCAGCGCCAGCCCGGCGATCAGGAAGATCTGCCGGGTCAGGGTGTCCAGCTGGCGGGTCAGCGGGGTCTTGGTCTCCTTCTCGGCCTGGAGCATGCCCGAGATGTGCCCCACCTCGGTGCTCATCCCGGTGGCGACGACGACGAACTCCCCGGCTCCGCGAGTGACGTTGGTGTTCATGTAGACCATGTCGGTGCGGTCGCCCAGCGGCGTGTCCCCGAGTGCCACCGCCGCAATGCCTTTCGACACCGGGAGGCTCTCGCCGGTGAGCGCGGACTCGGCCACCTCCAGGGTCGCTGCGCGCAGCAGCCGGCCGTCGGCCGGGACGATGTCGCCGGCCTCGATCGCGACGATGTCGCCGGGAACGAGCTGTTCGGCGGGTAGCTCCGCGAGGGCACCGTCGCGCCTGACCCGGGCCGTGACGATCATCATCTTCTGCAACGCCGCCACCGCGGCGGCGGCCTTGCCTTCCTGGCGCAGACCGAGCACTGCGTTGAACACGGTGAGGAGCAGCAGCAGGATGCCCGTGCCAACCTCCTTGAGCGGGTACAGGCTGCCGACCCCGGCGACGAGGAGCACGAGCTGCATCGGGTCCGCGTACTGACGCAGGAAGGCGTGCAGGCGCGACTCGGTCTCCGCCGCCGTGAACCGGTTCGGGCCGAACCTCTGGACCCGGGCCTGCGCCTCGGACGACGAGAGGCCCTGCCCGACGTCGACATCGGTGCGCTGGAGGACCTCGTCCACGGACAGGGTGTGCCAGTGCGTCGGATCGGGTGCGGTGCCCAGGTCGGAGGACGACAGCTGGCTCGGTGTGGCCACGGTTCCCATCCCTTCAGACGACGGGGAAGGCCCCCAGCCCACGTCAGCCAGGGGGTGGCTGTCATCACCCGGCGCGGGCGGGCGCCGCTAGGTGCGACCGGGTGTGCTCACGTCCGGGCTTGCCCGATGGGCCCGGGCCCGGTTGGGTGGGGTCATGAGCGAGCTTGCCGTGGAACCGACCTATCCGACGAGCGACCTCGACCTGGACCTGCGCTGGTGGGCCGCGGCGAACTACCTGACCATCGGCCAGATCTACCTCCGCGACAACGCCCTCATGCGCGAACCGCTGGTGCTCGACCACGTGAAGCCGCGGTTGTTGGGGCACTGGGGCACCAGCCCGGGCCTGTCGATGATCTACACCTTGCTCAACCGGGTCATCCGTGAGGGCGACGGTGAGTGGCTGTACGTGACGGGCCCGGGTCACGGGGGGCCCGCACTCGTTGCCGCCGCGTGGCTCGAGGGGACGTACAGCGAGGTCTACCCGCACGTCGCTGACGACGCCGACGGGGTCCGCACCCTCTTCCGCCAGTTCTCTTCCCCGGGTGGGGTACCGAGCCACGTGAGCGTGCAGACACCGGGGAGCATCCACGAGGGTGGCGAGCTCGGCTACGCACTCGCCCACGCGGCGGGCGCGGCGTTCGACAATCCCGAGCTCGTCGTCGCCTGCGTCGTCGGTGACGGCGAGGCGGAGACCGGCCCCCTTGCCGCGTCGTGGCGTCTGCCCACCTTCCTCAACCCCCGTCGGGACGGGGCGGTGCTGCCGATCCTCCACCTGAACGGGTACAAGATCGCCGGTCCCACGGTGCTCGGCCGCGCGAGCGACGAGGACGTCGAGGCGTACCTGCGCAGCCAGGGTTGGGACCCGGTCACGGTCGCGGGCGACGACCCGCGGCAGGTGTTCCCGGCACTGCTGGCCGCGCTCCGGTCCGCACAGGACTCGATCCGGACGATCCAGGCCGAGGCGAGGGTCGGGGACGGCCCGAGTCGCCCGGTTCGCCACCAGTGGCCCGCGATCATCCTGCGCACGCCCAAGGGGTGGACCGGTCCCGCCGTCGTCGACGGCATCCAGGTCGAGGGCACGAACCTCAGCCACCAGGTCCCGCTGTCGGGCCTGGCCGAGAACCCCGAGCACCTGCGGATGCTGGAGGAGTGGCTGCTGTCGTACGACCCGGCATCGCTCTTCGACGCCGACGGCCGCCTCGTCAGCGACCTGGTGGCGCTGGCCCCGGACGGCGACCGCCGGATGTCCGCGACGCCGTACGCGAACGGTGGGCGGCTGCGCACCGAGCTGCCGATGCCCCCACTCGACGGCTACGAGGTCGAGGTCGCGGCCCCGGGCGTCGCCATGATCGAGAACACCCTCACCGCCGGGCGGTTGATGCGCGACCTGTACGCGGCGACCTCACGCCCCGACGGCGGGGGCAGCTTCCGCCTCTTCTGTCCCGACGAGACCGCGAGCAACCGGCTCCAGGCGGTCTTCGAAGTGACCGACCGGTGCTTCATGGGACCCATCCTCGACACGGACTCGGGTATCGGGCCTGACGGGCGGGTCATGGAGGTGCTCAGCGAGCACCTGTGCGAGGGCTGGCTCGAGGGCTACCTCCTCACCGGGCGGCACGGCGTGTTCGCGACGTACGAGGCGTTCGCCATGGTGTCGGCGTCGATGGCCATCCAGCACGTCAAGTGGCTCCAGCACGCGCAGACCCTGCCGTGGCGGGCATCGGTGTCGTCGCTCAACGTCCTGCTCACCTCGACGTGCTGGCGAAACGACCACAACGGCTTCTCGCACCAGGGCCCCGGCCTGATCGACAGCCTCATCCCCTTGGCCCCCGACGTCGTGCGGGTCTGGCTCCCCCCGGACGCCAACACCACCCTGTCGATCACCGACCACTGCCTGCGCAGCGTCGACCACGTGAACCTCATCGTCGTCGACAAGCAGAAGCACCTGCAGTACCTGACCCTCGAGGAGGCGCACCGCCACTGCGCCAGGGGCGCGGGGGTCTGGGACTGGGCGAGCACGGCGACGCCGGAGGAGACTCCCGACATCGTCATCGCCTGCGCGGGTGACGTGCCGACCCAGGAGGCCCTGGCAGCGGCTGAGCTGCTCCACACCCACGTGCCCGACCTGCGCTTCCGCTTCGTGAACGTCGTCGACCTGATGGCGCTGCTGCCGGAGGGCGACCACCCGCACGGCTACACCGACAGCCAGTTCGACGACCTCTTCACGGCTGACCGCCACGTCGTCTTCGCGTTCCACGGCTACCCGCGGGCCGTGCACCAGCTCGTGCACGGTCGCTCCAACCCCGGACGCTTCCACGTGCGGGGCTTCGCCGAGCAGGGCACCACCACGACGCCCTTCGACATGGTCGTGCTCAACCGGATGAGCCGGTTCCACCTCGCCAAGGAGGTCCTGCGCCGTTCGACGGCCCGTCCCCGTGGTTGGCAGGACCTCCTGGCCCTGTGCGATGCGCGGCTGGCCGAGCACGAGACCTACATCCGCGAACACCTCGCCGACCTGCCGGACATCAACGACTGGACCTGGGCCGGCCTCGACGGATGACGTCGCTTCCGATCGACGACCCGATGCGGTGAGGTACCCGGACCGGACCGGACCGCCCGGCGTGCGACACACACGAGCCCCGGCCAGCGATGCTGGCCGGGGCTCGTGCCGTGCGGACACTGCGTGCGCAGTCGCGCGGTGTCGGACGCTGTGGGAGTCGTCAGACGGTTGCGGGGATCCGCTTGGTGGCGGGGGCGACAGTGGCCTTGGCCTCGACCTTGTGGGCGTGGCGGATGCCGAGGGCGCCGAGGACGAACATCACGCCGGAGCCGATGAAGGCGGCGATCGCGGCCCACATCGCGATGGTGCCCAAGGTGGCGAAGGCGTAGGCGTTGAGCAGCATGCCGCGCAGCGTGGTGCCCATGAAGAGGGTCTGGCGCAGGGCGCCGAGGTCCTGGGTGGCCTGTGACGTCGGGTCCGCCTTGGCGGCGGCCATGTACTCGCCGGAGATCTGCGAGTAGGTCTTGCCGTCGGCCTGGGCGTTCATGTGCGCCTGGACGTAGTAGTCGGCGAAGGCCTTGGCCTGCGCGCCGGTGGTCATCTCCTGGCCGGCGTACTGGGAGAGGTTGGCCTTCATCTCAGGGGTGGTGAGTGCCGCACCGGCAGGCATGGTGATCTGCTGCGACTTGAGCTGGTCGTGCACGTTGTTGGTGGCGAACGAGGAGGCGAACACCAGCAGCCCACCGGCCACGAGCAGGACTCCGGCGACGATGACGCCGGTCCAGGAGATGAGCTTGTCGAATGAGCTGCGCATGGTGGTTCCTCTTGTTCCTTCCGAGGCCCTGGTGGCCTTCCAGTGGTTGTCCTTGCAGGCTTCACTTTACTACTACGCGTAGTAGTTGACAAATAAACTACCTGTTCCGTACGCCACATCCGGGCGGCGGGCGAGGTCTGCACGAACGGTGGCGACGGGCCCGTGAAGCGAGCCACAGTTGTCACGAGCGGGACGGCATCAGGCGCCGCATCCCGGGGCCGCGCACCCGGGTCACGGCAGTGAGAGATCGGATCCGAGCGCGCCGTTGATCTGCTTGACCACGGCGCCGGTTCCGTCGCGGACGACGACGTACGTCGCGAGCGCCCCGGTGCGATCTGCGTCGTAGCCCTCTGCGGCTTGGGCGGCCTGGGACTGCAGGGTCAGGACCCGGGCGAGGTAGTCGGACCGCTTGAGACCCGGCGGGACGCCGGCTTCGGCCAGGCGACCGTAGCTCCTGCTCAGGAGGGTCAGGGCGCTCTGGACGTCGACACCATCGGTCAGGCAGTCGTCGACGATGTGCATGTCCCCGATGACGTCGACGGCCTTGGCCTGCACCCGCTGCGCGTTGAAGGTTGCCTCGAACGCCAGCGGTGAGATCGACGGCGTCGGCGCTGCAGACGGGGTGGACCGTGCAGGACGAGGGACGGGCGCGCGAACCTGCCCTGCCGTCGGGCTCTGCGCGCGGGGCGCCTGGGAACGGAGTCCGGTGGGGTCGCCGAAGCCCGTGATGCCGGCCCCGGACGCGCTGACCGTGACGGCCGTGACCGCTGCCACGCCGGCGACGACGAACCACGAGATCGGGTGCGACGACCTCTTGGTGGGGTCCGGGTGGGCCACCGGGGGCGGGCTGGTCGCAGGCACGTCCGGGCGCGGCGCGCGCGGTGGGTTGTCGATGTTCCGGTACTGGTCGGTCCACCCATCCGCGTCCATGAACCGCAGCTGGCCGTGGCCGACGTAGTACCACCCTGACTTTGATCTGTTCATCACCCGCGCCCCCTGCCGACCGGATCCTTTCAGCGTAGGTCGCTGCGGCCGCCGATGGGTGCTTTCGACGAAAGGCGAGGCGCCCGGGCCGGGGCCAGGCGGGTCCAGGCGGGTCCGGAGCGGCCACGACATCGGCGCCACCGGGGGCCTCGCTGCCTCGGTGAGTGAGGGATCCAGGGGCTCTCACCGTGGTTGACTCGTGGTGGCAACCTCCTACGAGCGAGCGAGGACGACATGGCGACGTTGACGCAGCGACTGTGGAAGGCCGGCAACACGGCTGCCGTGTGGATGTACCGGCGCACGGGTGGCAAGGTCGGCGGCAAGGCGAAGGGCGGCAGCCTGGTCCTCCTGCTCACGGTGGCGGGACGCAGGTCCGGGCTCGAGCACACCGTCCCGGTCGCGTATGTCGAGCGCGACGGTGCCTACTACCTGGCGGCAACCGCGGGGGGCCAGCCGAGGGAACCGCAGTGGATCCGCAACCTGCGCGCCGCCTCGGACGCGACCATCGAGGTCGGGCGCGACAAGCGGACCGTGTCGGTCGACGTGCTGAGCGGCGCTGAGTCCGAACGGGCTTGGGAGGACGTCATCGTCGCCACGTACCCGTCCTTCGCCCCCTACGAGGCGAAGTCGGGTCGCAAGATCGCGGTGGCGCGCCTGACTCCCGCTGCGTGAGAGCCCTCGCGGCGGGCGCCGCGCTGCAATCGGCTTGTCGGTGCGGGGTCTACGGGTACCGGCTGGCGGATAGGTTCCGGAGGTGCCTTCCTCGTCAGATCAGCTCTCGCTGGTCCCCGCCATCGACGCACGTCTCACCGAGATCGAGCGCGGCCTGAACCTGCTGCTCAACGTCACACCGGTCAACGCCGCCGAGGCGTGGACGGACTTCGAACGCAGCGACTTCGGGACGGCCCCGACCCTGCGGCTGCGACCGTTGGAGTTCGAGCCGGACCTGGTGCGACGTGACCTGTACGACCTGAACGTCGAGGACGTCACCGACCCGGCCCTGCACACCTTGTTCCGGGCCAAGCGCGACGAGATCGCGCGACAGGTGACCGCCCTGGAGGATCGTGACACCTCACGGTTCCTGTACGGGTCGCTGCAGCTGTACGGAGCCATCGCCGATCCGCTCGCCCGCGCCGCCGAGGAGCTGCTGGCGACCATCCCGGCCAAGGGTCCGAGCACGAGCAGTGTCACGGCCGGGGCCTTCGCGGACGCGGCTCGTGCGGAGTTCGAGCGGTACCGCGCGATGTACCCGGACTTTCCGGTCGACATCGAGGTCCGCGACGACATCTCCGAGCTGATGGTGTCCTTCGGCCGGCTGCTCATCCCCGAGGCCGCGGCCATCAGGGCGGACCGGGTCGAGCCCCTGCTGCACCACGAGGTCGGTACCCATGTCGTCACCTACCAGAACGGGGCCCGGCAACCCCTGACCCTGCTGACCATCGGGCTGCCCGGGTACGACGAGACCCAGGAGGGCCTGGCCGTGCTCGCCGAGTACCTGACCGGCGGGCTGGACCCACGGCGCCTGCGGGTGCTCGCGGCCCGGGTCGTGGCCATCGGCAGGATGCTCGACGGCGCAGGCTTCCTGGAGATCTTCGAGTCGCTGCGGTCCGACTACGGGATACCGGCCAGGACCGCATGGTCCATCGCGATCAGGGTCGTCGTCGGCGGCGGCAACGTCAAGGACGCGATCTACCTGCGTGGGATCACGCGGCTGCTCGACGCCCTCGCCGAGGGAGGCAGCCTGGACGTGCTCTTCGTCGGCAAGTTCGCGTTGGACCACGTCCCGCTGATCCAGGACCTGCTCGACCGCGGCGTCCTGAACCAACCCTGGGTCCGTCCGCGCTGGCTGGACGTCCCGGGAGCCCAGGAGCGCCTGGAAAGACTGCGATCGGGTATCTCGGTCACGGACCTCTACGAAGGAGACACCGCAGCATGAGACTTGCCTTTGTCGTCAACGACGTCGCCACCGAGATCGACGAGTACACGACGACCCGACTGGCCAGGGCCGCGCTCCGACGTGGCCACGAGGCCTGGTACGTCGGCGTCGGGGACGTCGAGCTCGCGGAGAGCGACGGCCGGCTCGAGGCAAGGGCCCGCGCCGCCACGTTCGAGCCGGACGACACGCTCGAGACCCTCATGGAGCGCGTCAAGGGGCGCGACGCCGAGCGGATCGTCTTGGACGACCTGGACGCGTTGTTCCTGCGCAACGAGTCGATCGACGACCTTCAGGAGAGGCCGTGGGCCAGCCCCCTGGCCGTCGTCTTCGGGCAGATGCTGAAGGCCCGAGGTGTCACGGTCGTCAACGACCCGATGTCGTTGGTGCGCGCCACGAGCAAGCTGTACCTCGAGGAGTTCCCCGAGAAGATCCGGCCGCGATCACTGGTGACTCGCCACCCGGAGGCGATCGAGGGGTTCGTTCGCGACGTGGGCCACTGCGTCGTCAAGCCGCTGTACGGGGCCAAGGGTCGCAACGTGTTCATGATCGAGGATGCGGAGGAGACCAACCTCGCGCAGATGACCGAAGCGGTGCTCCAGGACGGGTACGCGATCGTGCAGGAGTTCGTCGACGGGGGCGAGGACGGCGACGCCCGGATCTTCCTGTTGGAGGGGCGGATCCTGGAGCGCGACGGGAAGTTCGCGGCCTTCCGGCGAGTGCCCGACGGCAACGACCCCCGGGCCAACATCAGCGCCGGCGGCCACCCGGTCCCCCTCGAGATCGGCCCGGTCGAGCTCGGCATCGTCGAGGCGATGACCGACAAGCTCGTCGCCGACGGCATGTTCCTGGTCGGCATCGACGTGGTCGGGGACAAGGTCCTGGAGATCAATGCCGAGAGCCCGGGCGGGATGCAGAGCGTCGAGAGGCTCTACGACATCGACGCCTGCGACACCGTCATCGAGGCCCTGGAAGGTCGCGTCGGCTCCACCTGATCCGCCCGGCGAGCCGAGGGAGGGCTCCCGCGGGGTCGCCCCACCCTTCGGCCTCTGCGGACCCGCCCTCGTCCGAACGGATGAAAATGCCCGTTGTGGGCGCGAATGTCGTGCCGCAGGGTTCGAGGGCTGCTTGAGTAGGGCCAGGAAGCGTGCGTGACTTCAGGACGGTTCTCGTCACCGGGCCCAGTCGATGATCGATGCAGGGGGTTCAGTAGAGGAGACAGGTCAGCCATGTCAGTCAGCCAGGCCATGTCCCGCCCCATCAGCGAGGCAGCGTCACCCCCCTCCCGTGACGGCGGGTCCGCGGCTGGAGACGCCACGACCTCCTCGGGGATGAAGAGCGCAGCGCTCTTCATGGCGACGCTGGTCCTGCTGGGCTGCGTGGGCGTGTTGGGCTACACCCAGTGGTGGATACCTCGCGAGCAGGCACGAGCAGGCTGCCAAGGTGAAGTACGAGCACTGCCTGAAAGAGGTGAAGGTGTACAAGGGCAAGCACAGCTACCAGGACCGCCTGGCCCAGTGCACCAAGTTCCTCAACGCCTGACGACGGCGCACCGCGTGGGCCGTCGCGCCACATCCACGGGGCTCGTTCGGCGCTCGACAATGGTTCGGATGGACCGAGGCCGGGCCGGCTGGCCCGGCATCTATGGAGGTGCGGGGCGCTGTGCCTCGGCGTAGCGTTGAGTCACGGCCGTCGCCCACGGACTGCAGGAGTCATCCGGGCGTGGGTTTCCCTGCCGATCGCCCGAGTGTGGTGGGCGGCGGTCCCAGTTTGGCACTGCAGCGCGGCCACGTGGGGGTGAGCGACGGGCCGCGCGGCGGTGGATAGCCGCCCTGTCCGGGCCCGTTGCCTCGCGCGACGACGGCGACCTGTGAAAAGACTTCGATACATGATGTCGAAGACCCTGGCTGCCGTTCGACGTACGTGCACCAAAGCAACCCCACGCCAACCAGTAGGAGTGATCACAATGCCGCGATTCATGGGATTCGTGAGGATGGAAGAGGGCATCGGCACGCCGCCGCAGGCACTGTTCGACGCGATGGACGTCCACATCGGCGAGCGCGCCGCCAAGGGTGTGTTCCTCGACGGAGGCGGTCTGTACGGAACCGAGGACGCGGTGAACTTCGTGGTCCGACAGGGCGAGATCACCCGGGTCGACGGACCGTACGCCGAGGCCAAGGAGGTCGTCGGAGGCTGGTCCATCCTGCAGTACGACAGCCTCGAGGAGGCCGTGGCCGACCAGCAGGAGTTCGCCGAGCTCCACGCGAAGCACTGGCCCGAGGTCACGGTCATCTCGACCCTTCGCCAGATCTCCACCGGGCCGGAGGCCCCCGGCGACTGAACGGGACTCACTACGCTGGCAGCGTGCCGGCAGAGACCAGTGCGGATGACGCGCACGAGGCCATCGTCGCGGCGTGGCGGGCCGAATCGGCCCGCCTCGTCGGCGCCCTCACCCGGATGACCCGTGACCTGGAGCTCGCCGAGGACCTGGCGCAGGACGCACTCGTGGCCGCGCTGGAGCAGTGGCCCACGACCGGTGTCCCGGAGAACCCGACCGCGTGGCTGATGACCATCGCGAAGCGGCGCGGTGTCGACCACTTCCGGCGCGCCGACACCCTGCGCCGCAAGACCGCCGAGCTCGAACGCGCCCACGGTGGAGAGGAGGCGGTGATGCCCGACCTCGACGGCCAGGTCGACTACATCGAGGATGACGTCCTGCGCCTCATCTTCCTGTCCTGCCATCCCGCCCTGACGGCCGAGTCCCGGGCCGCCCTGACGCTGCGGCTGGTCGGCGGCCTCACCACCGCCGAGATCGCGCGGGGATTCCTGGTCACCGAGTCGTCCATGGGTCAGCGCATCTCGCGGGCGAAGAAGACGCTGTCCACGGCTCACGCCGAGTTCGAGCTTCCCACGGGGCAGGAGCGGACCCGACGGCTCGACGACGTGATGGCCGTGATCTACCTGATCTTCAACGAGGGCTACACCGCCACCGCCGGCCAGGACTGGATGCGCCCGGACCTGGCGAACGAGGCGATGAGGCTCGCACGGATGCTGGTCGCGTTCGCCCCCGACGAGGTCGAGGTGCTCGGCCTCCAGGCCCTGCTGGAGATCCAGGGCTCGAGGATGGCCGCGCGGGTCGACGAGCACGGAGTACCGGTCCTGCTGGAGTCCCAGGACCGGAGCCGATGGGACAGGCTGCTGATCCGCCGCGGACTGGCCGCTCTGCAGCAGGCCGAGCTGCTCGCGTCGCGTGGCACGCCGGTCGGGAAGTACTTCCTGCAGGCCTCGATCGCTGCTCAGCACGCCCGCGCCACGCGCGCAGAGGACACGAACTGGCGCCGGATCGCGGCTCTGTACGACGTCCTGGCCGAAGCCGCGCCGGGCCCGGTGGTGGAGGTGAACCGGGCGGTCGCGCACGGACGGGCGTTCGGCCCGGACGCGGGGCTCGCCGTATTGGCGGAACTGGACGCACGTGGCCTCGGCGACTCACCCATCCTGCCCAGCGTGCGCGGGGACCTGCTCGAACGGGCCGGGCTGCACGCGCAGGCGGCCGAGGCGTTCACCGAGGCCGCTGCACGAAGCAGCAACGAGAGTGAGCGCGCAGTCCTGCATCGTCGGGCCGAGGAGAACCTGACGTAGCGCGCTCCGCCGCCCACCACGGTCCCCGTAGGTGCACGGCATACTTCGAACCCATGGGGTTCACGCAGGACTGGCAGGACCTGGTCGCAGCCACCGACGGGACGTTCGACATCGGTGTCGCGGTCGGCGGACCCGACGGGAACGTCTGGACCGGCGGTCGCGACCTGCTGTTCCCGGCATGCTCGATCAGCAAGCACGTCGCCGCGTTCGGCACCCTGCGGCTGGTTGCCGACGAGGCGATCGACCTGGACGCCGATGTCAACGCGTACCTGTCCTCCTGGCAGCTGCCGGGCGATGGCCACGTGACGGTGCGCCAGGTACTGGCCCACACCGCCGGACTGACCCAGAACTGGTTCCCCGGGTATGTGGCAGGTGAGCCCGTACCGTCGCTGCTACAGGTGCTGGAGGGTGAGCCCCCGGCCAACACCCCGGCGGTCCGCCGCCAGCGACGCCGGGCTCGCAGTTCCGCTACTCGGGCAGCCACTACGCCGTCCTCCAACAGCTCGTGACCGACGTGACGGGAACCCCGTTCGAGCGAGCTCATGGCGACCCTGGTCCTGGGACCGGTGGGCATGGCGGACAGCAGCTACGACCAGCGCTTCCCCCACGAACACCCGGAACGCGCCGCCCGCGGCCATGCCGGTGGCGCCCCTGTCCCCGGGGGGTGGCACACCCAGCCGGAGATGGCCGGGGCCGGCCTGTGGAGCACCCCGCGCGACCTCGTCCGCCTGGAGCTGGAGCTCTGCCGTGCCGCCGAGGGCGCCTCCGCGTTGCTCCCTGCGGACCTCGCCACGCAGATGCTGACGCCGCAGGTGCCCGGCGGATACGGCCTCGGGACCGAGGTGAGCGACGGGCGGTTCGGGCACACCGGACAGAACACCGGCTACAGCTGCTTCTCGTTCGCCTGGCGGGCGTCGAGCACAGCGGTGGCCGTGATGACCAGCGCCGAGGACTGCCGCGACACGTTGTCCGCCCTCATCGAGGCGGCCCAACGCCAGTACGGTTGATCACCCTGCTAATTTCGTAGCCGTGAGGATCACCTGCGCTCGCTGCGGTGGCGAGTGGGCGAGGCCGGCCGGTCGGTGACACCGTCGTCGGCGCCCAGGATCCGAACGCCGGATCAGCGCCTGCGCGTCTTCGTCTCCTCGACCCTGCGAGACCTGGCAGAGGAGCGGCACGCGGTCCAACGAGCCATCGAGACGCTGCGCCTCACGCCGGTCATGTTCGAGCTGGGGGCGCGGCCGTACCCGCCACGGTCGTTGTACCGCGCGTACCTCGAGCAGAGCCACGTGTTCCTCGGCGTGTACTGGCAGTCGTACGGCTGGGTCGCACCCGACGAGAACATCTCGGGTCTCGAGGACGAGTACCGGCTGTCCGCCGGACGCCCCCGGCTGGTCTACATCAAGGGGCCGGCCCCGGCTCGTGAGGACCGCCTCGCCGGCCTGCTCCAGCGGATCGAGGAGGACGACCGGGCGTCGTACCGACACTTCGCCAGCACGGACGAGCTCGAGCGGATCGTCAAGGACGACCTGATGGTGCTGCTCAGCGAGCGGTTCGAGGCCACCGGGGATCGGTCGGAGCGCGCGGCGCCAGGGAGCGTGGTGATGGCGCCGCCGGTCCCGGTCACCCCGACGGTGGGCCGCGACGCAGAGGTCGCACAGGTCCGCAGGTTGCTGGATGAGGGCTGCCGGATTCTCACCCTCGTCGGCCCCGGTGGGGTGGGCAAGAGCCGGCTCGCACTCGAAGCCTGTCGGGACGTGGCCGGCGGCTTCCCCGATGGTGTTGCCTTCGTCCCCTTGGAGACGGTGGACGATCCCTCGGACGCCATCCGGGTGCTCGCCGACCGGGTCGGGGCGCAGGTCGAGGGCAACCAGGCCCCGCTCGACGCTGCCGTCGACCAGCTGAGAGGACAGCGGCTGCTGCTTCTCGTCGACAACTTCGAGCAGATCCTGGATGCCGGACCCGGTCTGGCCGCGCTGCTGGATGCCTGCCCGGGTGTGAGTGCGCTCGTCACGAGCCGGCGCCCGTTGCGACTGCGCGGAGAGCGACAGATGTCGGTCGAGCCGCTCGGGTTGCCGATCGCAGCGGACGAGGCGGGCAACACGCAGGACGCCGTCGACGCGGCCGTGCGCTCCCCCGCCGTCGCCCTCTTCGTCGAGCGGGCGCAACGCGTTCGCCCCGAGTTCGAGGTGGACCGGGGCAACGTCGAGGCCACGGCCGACCTGGTGCGACGGCTGGACGGGCTGCCCCTCGCCATCGAGCTGGTCGCGGCACGGGCGCACCTTCTCGAGCCCGGGCAGATGCTGGAGCGGCTCGAGGGAGGCACCGGCGTCCCCATGTCCGCCGGTCGCGACTTCCCTGAGCGCCAGCGCACACTCCGCGCGACGCTGGAATGGAGCCACCAGCTGCTGACGCCGGAGCAGCAGACCCTGATGGCCCGGCTCGGGGTGTTCGCCGACGGCGCGACGCTCGAGGCCATCGAGTCAGTGTGCTCGGGGGCTCCGGTCACCGACCTGCTCGACGCGCTGTCCGCTCTGCTCGACAACGGACTCATCCGGGTCGACCGGCAGCGGCGCGAGGGCCAACCCCGGTTCGCGCTGTTCCAGACGGTGCGTGAGTTCGCGCTCGAACGCCTCGCGGCCACCGACGAGGCACCAGCGGTCACCGCTCGGTTCATCGACTGGGCGCTGGAGACCGTTGCCCGGGGAGATCCGGTGCAGTACCGCGACGCGCCCGATCGTTGGCCCGACCTCCAGGTCGAGGCGCGCAACCTGCAGCTGGCCGCGGAGCAGCTCATCGAGTCCGGCGACTGCCAGCGCCTGGCTCGGATGGCCTGGGGGATGTTCCACTCGATGTGGCGCTTCGGCAACTTCGGCGGGCTCGCCCGGTGGGCGGAACGTGCACTGGCCGCCTGCGGTGGTTCGAGTGGCGATGATGAGGTGGACGCCGCCGCTTCGGCACGCCTGCGCGCGGCGGTCTCGTGGTCGCGTTTCCTGATCGGTGACGTCGCCGGAGCGCTGGCCGTGCAGGAGGTGCTCGACCTCGAAACCGTTGCGGCAGCGGATCCGGCCTGCGGGGCCCTGCTGCAGAACACCCGGGCGATGGCCCTGCCGCTGGCCGACGGCGGACGCCGGGCCCGCGACGCAGCAGAGCAGGCCCTGGTCCTGGCCGACCGGGCCGACTTTCCCGTGGTCCGCGCCTACAGCCACGCGTTCCTGGGCAGCCTCGATCTGGCCAACCGCGACCTCGATCTCGCCGAGGTCCACTGTCGGCAGTGCCTGTCCATCGCGAGCGACCTCCGTCTGCACTCGCTGATGTGTCAGCAGTACGGACAGCTGGCGCTGGTCGCCATCGCGCGTGGCCGGATGGACGAGGCCAGGCACCACTTCGCCGCTGCCCTCGACGTGCTCCGGGTCGACCGGACGCGCCTGGACGTGGCGTTCCTCCTCGCGCATGCCTCCGTCCTCGCGGCTGCCGAGGGAAGAAGGGGCCCACGCCGCTCGAGCGCGCTCGGTCTCCGACGCGGAGATGGCCCGGCTCGGGCTCGCCCACTGGCACATGTTCGAGGACGCGCGCACCGCCGCATTCGACACGGGCGGGGAGCGCCGACCCATCGATGACGCCGACGCCGACGCTCAGCCATGGGAGGTGCTGCAGGCGACCTTGGCCATCCCCAGCCCGAGCTCGTGATCCGCGCCGACTCAGGTGGTCTGCGGCACCGGTGTCTCCCTGCGCTGCTCGACCAGCACGAGAGCGGCCGACACCGAGCAGCAGCAGGAGGAGCGCGAGCATCCCGGACACGACGGCTGCGACCACGGTGACCGCGCCCAGCGCGACCCCGCCGGCCAGGCGGGGTAGCGCGCCGGGGAGGCCGAGACTGAGCCGGAACAGGCCGAGCCCGACCCAGAACAGACCGACGCCCACGCACAGCTGGGCGGCGTATCCCCAGTCGAGGCGTTCGGTCGGGTGCGGAGGGCGTGGTGCAGTCCGGCCGCGCTGAGCACGATCCCGAAGAGGATGACCCAGAACGCGTAGCCGAAGGAGGCGAGCCCGGCGGCCTGGGCCCGCTCGGCCGGCAGGGCGTCGAGCGCCGCCTCGGCGCGGGTGTCCTCGCCGACCCCGAAGTACGCCCAGTACAACGTCGTCGCGAGGAGCAGGCTGACCGCTGCGAATGCGATCTGTTCGATGCCGATCGCCTCCAGACCGGTGCCGAGGCCGACGCCGATGGCCAGCACCGACTCGCCGAGCGCGATCAGCAGCATCAGCCCGTGCCGCTCCACGAAGTGCCCCGGGACCAGGGTGAAGGACGGGCCGCCGTCATCCTCGAGCTGGTTCAGGGCCGTGACCGAGAACAGCCGCGGCAGCCCGACGGCGACGACGAACGAGGCGAGCCACCACCAGACGAGGATGTCCTCGAAGAAGAGGGCGCCGATGAGCCCGAGCACGGCCCCGGCCATGTTCCACCCGAGCAGCTGGACCACCATGCCGCGCGTGAGGCGGGCGGCCTCGGAGACGTACATCCCCGCGTGGACGGCGACCACGACCAGGTAGCCGACGGCGAACACGACCCGGTCCGAGCCGTAGGCGTGCGGGATCGCCATCGCGGTGACGAACAGGCCGATCATGCCCAGCACCAACAGGATGCGCCGTCGCGGGGTGATGGGTGGTGCGGCGTTGGTCAGCCAGGCATAGCCGCCGTACATCCACCACAGGATCAGCAGGAGCAGCGCCGTTCGGCCGGTGAGCGCCCAGCCCCCCGGCAGCACGGTGGCGGTCAGCTGGGTGATCGTGAAGACGAACACCAGGTCGAAGAACAGCTCCAGCGACGTGACGTGCCCCGCCACCGGCAACCGGATGTCCCGCCGACGCACCTGCATGTCGCGCACCCTAGGGCGTTCGCCGCAGGGCCGTACAGGCGAATCGGCGGTCTCGGGTCAGTAGCGACCTACGGAGAGACGCTTCGTGAACTGCTCGTCCCAGGTTCGCACGGCAGCAATGTCCTTGGGGGCCACCGCTGAGCGGGCGAGAGGACTCGTCGCGGCGGGCTTGGACCCCGTGAACAGCCAGGCGTCGAACAGGTCGTCGAGCTGTTGGCCGGAGACCCGCTCGGCCAGGGCGATGAACTGGGCAGTCGTGCCCGTGCCTCCGCCCTGCTCCTGAACCCACTGGCGGGCGATCTGCCAGAAGGCGTCGTCGCCGACCCGGTTGCGCAGCGCCTGAAGCGTCATCCCACCGCGGATGTAGACCGGGTTGCCGAAGAGGTCGTCGTGCGGGGGCTCACCGACCACGAAGTCCCAGAACGCATCGTCGTCCGGGATCTCGGCGTAGTAGAAGTCGAAGGCGTCCTGTGGGGTGAAGAAGCCTTCGTGCTCCCCCCAGATCCACTCGGCGTACGTCGCCCAGCCCTCGTTGAGCCAGATGTCCTGCCACTGCTCCAGGGCGACGTAGTCGCCGTACCACTGGTGGGCGAGCTCGTGCGCGATCACGCTGTCACCACCGTCGGGCCAGAAGTACTTGGAGTAGACCGGCCTCGTCTGCGTCTCGAGGGCGAAGCCGAGGTCGTCCTGGTCGTCGACGATCGCCCCGACAGTGGCGAAGGGGTACTTCCCGAATGCCGAGGAGAGGACGCCGACGATCTCGCCCTGCCGTGCCAGCGAGGCGTTGATCGACGGGCCGAGCGTCGGGTCGGTGAGCAGGTCCGGGTCGACCGCGTCGTAGACGGGCAGGCCGGACGGTGTCGTGCTCTGTCGCACGTCCCACTGGCCGATGTCGATCGTGGCGAGGTAGCTGGCCATGGGTTCGGGTGCGTGCCAGTCGAATCGAGTGGCGCTCCCCTTTGTGTGCTGGCCGACGAGGAAGCCGTTGGCCACGACGCCGAGCCCTCGCGGCACCGTGACGTGGAAGTCGTAGGCTGCCTTGTCTCTCGGGTGGTCGTTGACCGGGAACCAGCCGGCGGCCACGTCAGGCTGCCCGGCGACGGTGGCGCCGTCGTCGGTGGCCATGAAGCCGGTGCGCAGGGTGGTGTCGCCCAGCGGCAGGAGGAACTCCTTCGGAACCCCGGTGTAGGTGGCTCGGACCGTGATCGCGCTGCCGGCCTTGACCTTGTGCTTCGGCACGACGACGAGCTCGGCCCCCACGCGCGACCAGGCGGCCGGTTTGCCGTTGACCGCCAGGCTGCTGATCGTCATCCCGTCGAAGTCGAGGTCGAAGCGGTAGAGGTTGGCGGTCGCCCTGGCGGAGATGACCGTCGTCGCCGACCAGACGTCCGTGGCAGGGTCGTAGGTGCCCGTGATGTCGTAGTGCCGGACGTCGTAGCCGCCGTTTCCGGCAAGGGGGTAGTAGCGGTCTCCGACGCCGGGGGCGCCGGCCGTGAAGTGGCCCCTCCCCCGGCCGTGGTCGTGCGCGCTCGCCAGCGGTGCACTCAGCGTGAGTGCGGTCGTGGTCGCCGCGACGACCGAAACGGTCACCGCTGCACGGGTCCGCGTAATTCGAGTCATCATCCCTCCCCTGGTCCGCCCCCGCGCCCCACGCGGGGATGTTTCACGCTACTGCCGCCCGGACTCGCTGGCCACTGGTGAAAGGTTGGTGGTACGCATGGACGGTGCCGGGCGACCGGCCGATGACCGATGGACGGTGACGCGACATGGAGGTCCGTGAGCTCGGCCATCTCGTGCTGTACGTGCGCGACCTGGACCGGTCGGTGCACTTCTACCGCGACGTCCTCGGCTGGCGCTCGCTGCAGGACCCCGATGAGGAGCTCCTCCTTCCCTGCGGTTGCCTTCAGCGCGCCATCCGGGCGAACGCATCACGAGCTGCTGCTCATCGAAGTGGGTCAGGACGCCGCGCCGATGCCGGCAGGGCGTCGTCTCGGCCTGTACCACTTCGGGTTGAAGGTCGGCGACAGCGACGACGACCTGCGTGAGGCGCTGGCGTCGCTCCAGGCTCACGGTGTCCCGGTGCTCGGCGCGAGCGATCACACGGTGACCCACAGCCTCTACATCGCCGACCCCGACGGCAACGAGATCGAGCTGTACATCGACGTGCCGGGTGTCGACTGGCGCACCGATCCCAGCCTGCTCATGTCCCCGGTCAAGCGGCTGAACCTCTAGCCGACTCGAACCGGCGACCGGCTCGGCGGGCCTGCAGAACAACCCCGGAGCGACCGTCCAACCTCCGCCTGCCTGTCGTACCCAAAGGCCACCCACTTCGCTAGCGTTGCGGGTGAGGGCTGGATCCCTGCACCGCCCTCGGCCCGCCCCACCCGGCACCCTCTGTGTCCCGGATGGGGCGGCGCTTGGGTGCCGGGGTTGGCCCCTGTACGCGGTTGGTCTGGCCTCTGGGCGCCTTCGCCCGGTACCGTGATGGTGACCGGGCTGTGACCCAGAGGGAGGCCTGCCATGAGCCGGGAACAGCCCGCCACGCCGGCGGTGAAGATGCTGTACAGGCCGTTCGCGCTGGTGTTCGGCACGGCCGGTGGCCTCATCGCCGCGCGGGTCTTCCGAGAGGTCTGGATGCGATCCACTCCCCACCATCGCCTGCAGGCCCCCACCGCCCTCGAGTCGCAGTTCAACGCGCGGCAGGTCATGGTGGCGGCTGCGGTACAGGGTGCCGTGTTCGGACTCGTCAAAGCCGGCATCGACCGCGCGGGGGCGAGGGCCTTCCAGCGTTGGACGGGTGAGTGGCCGGGGAAGTGACGCAGCAGCAGCTTCTCTGGTTGGTGTGATCCGTCCTCACAGCCACGCCCGGTGGTGACGGCTCGGAGCGTTCATCGCTCGGACCCCACACCGCCCTCGAGCACGGCGAGATCGCGCACGGCATACCGGTGGTGCTCGACCTCTTCCTTCAGCACCACCTTCAGGCAACGGCGCACGACGTACTCCTGGTCGGGATACGGCTCTGCCGGCTTGCGAGCGCAGGTCCGGTCGAGCTCGGCGTCGGTGAGCCCGTCGACGACGCGTCGCATGGTGGCCATCCGACGTTGCCGAGGGGCCAGCACCTCGTCGAGGGTCGGGGTGGCGTCGAGGGTGAGCCCGAGTCGTGCCACGGCGTCGGCCGGCATCCCTCCGTGGGGGAGGCCCAGCGGGTGGTACGGCGCCTCCTCCTCGAGCACTGCGTTCCCCAGCCAGGCGTCGCTGCCCATCAGCAGGTGACGTTGCGTCTCGACAAAGGACCATTCGCCGTCGACCCGTTCGTACAGCTTGGCCTCGGGCAACAGCCTGGCCCGCTCCAGCGTCGCTGACCAGAGCTCCTCGATGGCGTTCCAAGCAGCCCGGTAGTCGTCGGGGGACGTCGCCTCACGCGCCAACCGTCGTGCGGGGTTCTGACGGTCGAGCTCGGCCTCGACGTACGCCGTCACGTCCACGTCGTTGACGACGAGACGCTCGAAGTAGCCGCCGAGATACACGTCGGCGCCGTAGCAGTCGACGATCTTCAGGCCGGTGACCTCACAGTCACGGATCTCCAGTCCGGCAAGGTCGCAGAGGTGCATGCGGGCGCCTCGGAACTGGTCGGAGTGGGCGTATTCGACAGTCATCCGAGCAGTCTCCCGGAACGGGGTGGCTCAGTGCCACCGAACCAGGGCGGGTCTCTACGACCTCGTCGGTTTCGAGGTGCGTGGGTTGGCGGGCCTCGACGTTCTGTCTCGACGAGACCGGCCGCCCACCCAGCGGACGACTTCGCTGCCGGCCGCGACCGCGGCGACGGACAGGGTCAGGGCAGCCAGGGCCAGGTCCGCCTTGTCGTGATCGCGTATCCGCATGTCTGTCATGTGCCCACCTCGGCGTCTTCCTACACCTCCGGTCCCAGATGCGGGTCAGACTGGGTCGGGAATCGGGACTGCAGGACGTCGACTCCGATACCGCCAACGCAGGAAGGACCGGCATGTCACTGACCAGGGAGCTCGGGTCGACGGGGATCGAGGTCACGCGCCTGTGCGCGGGCGCCGCCCACTGGCGCTCCCCCGACGACCCCGAGGGTGGCATCGACCCGGCCGAGTCGGCCGCCCTGGCCGACGCGCTCTTCCGTAGCGAGGTGGTGCGCTACCTCGACACCTCGAACAACTACGCGGGCGGCGAGAGCGAGCGGCGCATCGGCCTCGCGCTCCGCGCCGCCGGGGGCATCCCGGCCGGGTTCGTCCTGCAGACCAAGGCGGACCGCGACATGTCGACCGGCGACTTCTCCGGATCCAGGATGCGCGCGTCGATCGCCGAGAGCCTGGACCGTCTCGGCCTCACCCGACTGCCGATCGTCTTCCTCCACGATCCGGAGAACACCACCTGGGAGCGGGCCATGGCCGCTGACGGGCCGGTCGCGGCTCTCGTCGCCGCCCGCGACGAGGGCCTGATCGGGCACCTCGGCCTGTCGGGCGGACCGGTGGACCTGCTGACCCGCTTCCTCGAGACCGGGTACTTCGAGGCGGTCATCACACACAACCGGCACACCCTGGTCGATCGCGGCGCGGACCCGCTGCTCGACCTCGCCGTCGCGCACGGCATCGGCGTGCTCAACGCGGCACCGTACGGCGGCGGCATGCTGACCCGCTGGCCCGTCGATCGCAGCCGGTACGCGTACGGCGAGGCGCCGGCGGCGTTGATCGGGGCGGCGAACGAGATGGGCCGGCTGTGCGCCGACGCGGGTGTGCCGTTCGCCGCGGCCGCCCTGCAGTTCTCGACCCGCGACCCGCGGATCACCTCGACGATCGTCGGCATGCGCACGGTCGGCGACCTCGAGGCGTCGATCGAGCTCGACGGGATCGAGATCCCCGAGGAGCTCTGGGCCGCCCTGCTCGCCGTCCCGCTCGACCCATCGACCTGGCAGGACGCGGACCAGCCCGCCGGGAGGCAGCCCTAGAGGTCCCCGAGCAGCCACCGTGCCGCTCGGGACACCAGCGTGCGCCGCGGCGCGCTGCGGTAGGAGCGTTCGTCGTGCCCGAGGGCGTCATAGACGACCCGGGTGCCGCCGAAGTCGTGCGTCCAGAGCAGCGGATGCCGTGCGCCGTCGTGCTCGTGCCACGCCAGCCCACGCACCTGCGGCGAGACGCGCATCCACGCATAGCGCTCGTCGTACACCTGGAAGTCGGCGACACCGGCCACGATCGGATGGGCGTCGGTGTCGACCTCGATGCACGCATCACCCTGGTCGGGGTGCATCGTCGTCCCGGGCACCCAGATGCCGCCGAGGACGCTCTCCCACTCCGGCACGTAGCCCAGGCTCGTCGACGACACGTGGAGCGCGAGCAGCGGCCGTCCGGCCGCCAGATGGGCGAGAAGCCCCGAGCGCGACCGCTCGTCGCGGGCGGGGTCGGGCTCGTCATCCACGCCCTCATCGGGACGCGGGCCCAGGGGATCGCCGATGTTCAGGATCAGCAGGTCGGGCGCGGACTGGGCGAGGCCGGCGAGCGCCTCGTCGACGTCCTCCGCCACCTCGACGGCGACCCCCGCCTCGGTCACGATCTCGGCGATCGCCGCCGATGTCCGCGCGAACGGGTGCCACGGGTCGGCGTAGCGACCCGCCCCGGAGATCAGCACGGCTCGAGCGGTCATCGACCCGCAGTCTATGGAGATGCCGTGCTCGCGCCGCCATCGTTCCGCCCAGCAGGAGCAGCACCGACCGAGCGGTCCCGCGGCTGCTCGTGGGGCTCGTCAGTGATCATCCGATCCGTGATGACGAGGGTCGCCCATTCGCACCGCGGCGGTCAGATCGGTGGCTCCCGCGTCCCGGGGGGCGACGGGCGGTAGCCCGAAGCTGTGCTCGATCGTCGCCATGATGGAGGTCGTGTCGTAGGTCGTGCTGTCGACCCCGGACTTGACCATGCCGGCCGACAGGACGAGCGCGGGGATGCGGGTTCCCGGGCCCCACTTGTCGACGGTGGGCGGGGAGACGTGGTCCCACTGGCCGCCGAACTCGTCGTACGTGACGACCACGAGCGTCTTCTTGGCCTGTGGCCCCGACATGATCGTCGTGAGCAGGTCGACGAGGTGGTCACTGCCGTCGGGCTCGCTCGCGTACCCGGGGTGCTCGTTCTCGGCTCCGTAGGGCTTGACGAACGACACCTGGGGCAGGGTGCCCGCCTTGGCGGCGGCGATGAACTTCGTCTCGTCCTGCAGGTGCGAGCGGCCCGGGGCGCCGACGGCGTAGTTCTTGAAGTAGTTGAACGGCTGGTGGTGGAACTGGAAGAGCGGGCCGGGGTGGCCGGCAGCAGCGTCGTCCCACCCGCCGGCGTACCAGTTCCAGCTCACGCCGGCGTCACTCATCCGGTCGCCGATGTTGGGGTAGACGGCGTCGTCGATGAGGGGGATCTTCGCCCCGCCACCGGAGGGTGCGCTCGACGGCTGCACGGTGTTCACGGCGATGTTGCCGCAGGCCGCCGCGTAGTCGAACTCCTTGCCGTTGGCGCACACCGAGTGAGCTGCAGGTCCTTGACCGGTGAGGTGGCGTGGTAGAGCGGATAGGAGTTCGGCATGCCGGCGCTGTCGACGATCGAGTTGGCCGCTGCCGGGGTGGCGCCACCGGTGTCGACCGGGGCCCGCGCGGCGATGAGGTACTGGTGGTTGAGGAACGAGCCGCCGAAGGCCCCCTGGAAGAACCGGTCGGCGACGACGTAGTTGGGCGCGCCCTTGCTGTGCAGGTAGCGGTAGATCGGCAGCGAGGTCGTCGCGTAGCGACCCATGGTGAGGCCCACGGCGTCCGAGCCGGTGACGTACCGGTCCTGCTTGCCGCCGTCGATCTGGTACTGCTCCTGGTAGAAGCGGTGGACGATGTCACGGGTGCAGCCACCCGGGAGGCCGGTGCCGTTGAGCACCCCGTTGGGGGCGAAGACGCCGGGGGCCGGGCAGGTCGTGTCGGTCGGCCGGATGTAGTCGTCGATGGTGAAGAAGCTGTTGCCGAAGTGGCTCGCCGGCACCGCGTGCGCGGCGTCGGTGCACGTGGTCGGCGAGGGGGGACGGCGAGGTGAGGTTGACGTCGTTCTGCAGGAGGCAGCCGTATGGCGTGCCGTCCTGGGCCACCTGGGTCGTGGTGGCGCCGGCGTTCTGGAGACCGTCGACGACCTGCCCGCCGACGCGGCCCCACTGGCCGTAGAGGTTGTCGAACGAGTGGTTCTCCTCGTAGATGACGACGAGGTTGGTGTAGCCACCAGGCAGTGGGCCGGCATGGGATGGCCCCTTCGGGGCCGCGACGGCCGCGGGCACCGCTGCGACGAGGGCCAGCGCCGCGGCCCCGGTCAGCAGGCCGATCGTGGGCCAGGACTTGCTGTGGTGTCTCATGGCATCCCTTCCGCACCGGCGCCCGGACCCCCCGGGCGGCCCAACAAATGAGACTGCCACCGATGGCCGCTGCTGGCGAGGCAGGACTCCGCGATCCTGAGCAGGCTCACAGCAACGCTGGGCTCGTCGACGCCGCCCGCGCCGAGATCGCCTCCGCCCGGGCGGCCGCCGCAGAGCAGAGCTGAGCGCCCCACAGGTCGCGATCGCGGCTGGCGGACGCGCGACTCACGCGTCGCCGGAGGCCACGGCCGCGTCATCCACGGTCAGCACGATGAGTGGGCTGTGCAGCAGCATGTCGTCGACGTCCGTGCGTCGCCACCGTCTGGCGGCTGCCTCGATGAGGGGCCGCCTTTCGTCGGGATCGGTGACGACTCGGGCCAGCGCGGGCACATCCGCCACCACGGACTGCTTCAGGTGCACGACGACGTGCGGGTCGGCCGTGATGTTGTGGATCCAGTCACGGGTGCGGTCGGCTCGCGGCATGCCGCTGATGAAGAGCAGGCCGTCGTCGTTGTGCAGGAAGATCTCGATCCGCCGCGGGCGCCCTGTCCTTCGGCCGGTCGTCGTCAGGTCGATGACCTGGCTGTGGTCCAGCGCGACTCGAGTCACGTCATCCGAACGTCTGTCAGGGTCCATGCGATGGTCCTCTCGACTGAGCCGCCGCTCGCGGCAGGAGTACCCCCTGCCGCCGCGCCGTGTGCAGACGTGTGAACCGGGCGGTCGTCCGGGTTAGTCCCTCGACCTCGGTAGGCCCCTCACTCGACGACGGGGTTGGTCCGGGAGACTCGCGCCTCCTCGATGTCGAGCCGGGCCTGGACCCTGCGCAGCACGATGTCGTCGATCCGTTGCTCGTCGCGCAGCTCGAGCAGCTCCTCGCGCCGGCGGCCGATCAGGGCGAGGACGAGGCTCGTGTACTGGTCGTCGTGCTGGACGACCGGGTCACCGTCGGACCCGGAGGCCGCGAGCAGCCGGCGCTGGGTGCCCAGCTCGTGCCGGACTCGCTGGACGACCTTCTCGCCGCTGCCGAGCTCGGCCGCTGTCTCGTCGATGGCCTCGATGGCCGCGTCGAGGGTGACCTCCTCGGCGAGCTGAACCTCCTCGGCGACCGAGTTGTCGACGGGCAGCCGGGCAAACCGCACCACCGCAGGCAACAGCAGCGCCTGCAGCAGGGTCAGCACGATCACCCCGGAGGCGATCAGCACGATCAGGTCCCGGTCGGGGAACGGGGCACCCGAGACCAGGGTGTGGGGCACGGCGAGCACCGCGGCGAGCGACACGGCCCCGCGGAAGCCGGCCACCGCGCTCACCGTGCGCTGACGAGCACCGATCCGGCGCGACCGCTGCACAGGCCGGCGGTCGACCATCCGGATCAGGTACGGAACCGTGTACGTCCACACCCATCGCACGCCGATCACGACGACGGTCACGGCGACCGTGTCGGCCAGGGCGCGCAGGAGCGAGGTGCTGGTCAGGCCACGGAAGGCGGACTGCGCCGAGAGTCCGACCAGCACGAAGAGCGCACTGCTCAGCACGGTCGTGGACAGCGCCCAGAACGGGATGAAGATCTGCCGGGTCGCCGCCCCCGTGATCCGCGGCGTCACCTGGCTCATGAACAACCCGCACGCCACCACCGCCAGCACGCCGGACGCGTGAATGACGTCGGCCAGCAGGAAGGCCGCGAACGGAGTCACGAGCATCGCGATCGCCTCGAGCATCGGGTCGTCCATGCGCAGGCGCACCTGCCAGCTCACGAGGCCGACCAGCCCGCCGGCAAGGACGCCCCCGACGTACGCGACGACCAGCAGCCAGGTGACGTGCCAGCCGGTGAGCTGTTGCTCGCCGACAGTGACGCCGACCGCCAGCCCGTAGAGCACCAGCGCGGTGCCGTCGTTGACCAGGCTCTCTGCACGCAGCACGGTCACCGTGCGCCGCGGCAGGTCGCGGGCCAGGACGCCGACTGCGGTCGCGTCGGTCGGGGCGAGCGCCGCACCGAGCACCCAGGCCGGCCCCCACTCCAGGCCGAACCCGTGCGCCACGACGGCCACCGCGGCCGCAGTGGCGACGACGAGGGCGGTGCTGCTGAGGACGACGACTCGCAGGTTGTTCCGGATCTCACGCAGCGACGTGGTCAGGCTCTCCCAGTAGAGCAGGGCCGGTAGGAAGAGCAGGAGGACGACTTCCGGTGGCAGCTGCGCGTGGCGCAGCTGCGGCACGAATCCGAGCAGAACGCCCACCAGCACCAGCAGGATCGCGGGCGCGATCGGGTACCGGCGCGCGAGGGCGCCACACATGACGATGGCGACCCCGAGCAGCACCACCATCTCGAGTCCGAGCACGAGCCCATCTTGGACGAACCAACCGGCCGATGCGGTTCTGGTGAAGGTCCGTTCAACCAGCGGAATGCTCGGTGCCCTTGGCTACCGAAGCGTTTGGACCGCGCCGACCGCAGCCATGGCGGTCCATCCCGGCGCGCTTCGAAGTGGCGCGTTCCCGCTGCCCTCGGCCCGTCCTTGCCTCCGTGACGGTTCCGGACTGAAACGCGACTGGATCTGGGAGACTGCGAACGCCGACCAAGCTCCATCTCCGGACTTCTGGGACGAAGGATGACGATGCCGACTCCGGACGCGGACAACGCGTCGCGCTCCGAGGACCATTCGCCCGCCGCGGTTCCGGCGACGCGAGCCGGCCTCGACGTGACCGTACATTTCGAGCGGGCGTCGGTCTGGCGATCGGGGCTGATCCTCGCGGGTGTGGGCGTGGGGCTGCTGCTGTTCCTGTGGCTGTTCTCCATGCTCAGCCACTTCCTCTTCCTGCTGGTCCTCGCATGGCTCTTCGCCACCGCCCTGGAACCCGGCATCCGATGGCTGGTCCAGAAGGGCCGTTCCAGGGGAGTCGCCACCGCCTTGGTGGGCGGAAGCGCCATCCTCGTTGCCCTCGCACTGGCCGCGGTCTTCGGGCAGCTCTTCTTCAGCCAGGTCACCGACTTCGTCCAGGGCGTGCCCGACCTGACGACCTCGGTGATCGACTGGGTCAACCAACAGTTCGGCACCAACCTCGACGCGACCACGATCTCCTCGAAGCTGCACCTCGACCCATCGCAGATCGCCGCGTGGGCCGGCTCCCTGTCCGGCGGGGTGCTCGGTGTCGTCGGGTCCCTGTCCTCGGTCATGTTCGACCTCGTCACGGTGCTGGTGTTCGGCTTCTACTTCGCCGGCGCGGGCCCCCGGCTCATCCACACGCTCGCTTCGTGGATGCCGCCGCGCGTCCAAGAGGTCTTCATCACCGTCACCGAGATCACGATCGCGAAGACCGGCGGTTACGTCGTCTCCAAGATCGTGCTCGCAGCGGCCTCCGCCCTGTTCCACGGCATCTTCTTCGCCGCGATCGGCGTTCCCTACTGGCTGCCGTTCGCGTTGTTCGTCGGCATCACGGCCCAGTTCGTCCCCATCGTCGGGACCTACCTCGGGGTCATCCTCCCCGTCCTCGCGACCGTGTTCGACAGCCCGTGGAAGGCGGTCGCGATCATCGTCTTTGCCGCGGTGTACCAGCAGATCGAGACGTACGTGTTCACCCCGCGGGTCAGCGAGAAGACGATGGACGTGAATCCGGCGATCGCGCTCGGTGCCGTCTTCGTCGGCGCCGCCATCTGGGGACCACTCGGCGCGTTGATCGGCATCCCTCTCGCCGCAGCTGCCGTCGCCATCCTCGACACCTACAGCCACCGCTACGAGCTGGTTCCAGAGGTGCTCCAGGTCGCGGACGCGACGAGCGAGCCGGAGTGACCTGACCGTTCGGTGCTGCCTCCCGGGCTCGGTTCAGGCGCGGGCGACGTCGATCGCCACGGAGACGGGGTTGGTGATCGAGTCACGGACCGGCGAGAAGCGGGTGAGGTCGGCCAGCTCGGCCAGCTGGTCGTCGCTGAGCTCACCGGCAACCCTGATGGCGACGTCGATCTGCTCGTACCCGGGGCGGACGTCACCGTCCAGGCCGAGGAATCCCTGCACATCCAGGTCGCCGTGCACCGTGCACTCCAGGCCCTGGAGCGCGATGCCCCGCGCGGCGGCGTGGTAGACCAGCGTCCCTGCCAAGCAGGCTGCGAGGGCCTGCAGGGCGAACTCACCGGCGTTGGGCGCCCGGTTCTCGCCGAGCAGGACGGGCGGCTCGTCGGTGTCCACGAGGAACGGCAGCTCGCGGGTGGTGTCCTCCTGACCCGCCCCATAGAAGCCTTGGATCGTGGTCCGGCTGTGACCGCCGTCGATCCAGTGGTTGCGAGCGCGGAACTGGAACCGACCCAGTCCGGGGTCCGCCGTGACGGCGTCGATCGTGGCGTTCAGGCGGTCGAGGTCGACGCCGTTGACAGTGCTGCTGGTGCTCATGGTGGCTCCTGGTTGGCTGGCTCTTCGGGTGGTTGTGGACGGACATAGTTAGCACGATCGGTCGTACTATCTGGATGGTCACGACAGTACGACCGGTCGTGCTAACTTGTCAACCATGACGACCGACGCCGCCCAGCAGCGACACCGACGGCCGCGTCAAAGGCGGGCGGACGGGGAGCGCACCCGCCGAGCCATCCTGAGCAAGGCAGCGTCATTGGCCACCGTCGACGGGCTCGAGGGACTGTCCATCGGACACCTGGCCGCCGCGACCGGCATCAGCAAGAGCGGTCTCTACGCGCACTTCGGGTCCAAGCAGGAGCTGCAGCTGGCCACCGTGCAGGAAGCCGAGCGGATCCTCCACGAGGAGGTCGTCGAGCCGGCCCTCGCCGCCCCTCCGGGCCTGCGGCAGCTGGCGGCGGCGTGCGAGGCCTTCCTCAGCTACGTGGAGCGTCGCGTCTTCCCGGGCGGGTGCTTCTTCGCCGCCACCTCGCTGGAGATGGGCGCTCGCCCCGGGCCGGTCAGGGACCGGCTCGCCGCCGTCCAGTCGGACTTCACCGCCCTTCTGTCATCCTTCGCGGCGACCGCGATCGAGCAGGATGAGCTCCCGGCGCACGAGGATCCCGACCGGCTCGCCTTCGAGCTCCACGCGATCCTGCTCGGCGCCGACACGAAGTTCGTGCTCTACGACGACCCGTCGGTGCTCTCCCTCGGCCGCAGCGTCATCAGGCACCGGCTGGGTTTGGACTCGCCGCGCACCAGGGACGCGGCGTCAGGCCACCCATGAAGCCAGGGCGGAGAACCCGTCCCCGGCCGTCTCCTCGCGGTGGGTGGACGCCAGGCGTTCGGCGTCGCGCTCGGGAAGGAAGCCCGAGTCCCGGCGACAGTCGTGGCAGACCACGACGGCTCGTCGGCCGAGGTGGACGACCTCGATGAGGTGAGGATGGCAGGCCTCCTCACCTCCGTGCTGGTGGTCGCGACGGTGGACCGCGTCGACCGTGCAGGCGGCCACCGGGTCGGACTGCTCGTGTGTCGAGTCACGCATCGGGGCAGCCCCTTCCGGAGGTCGTGTGCCTGCATCCATCGAACCGCTGTCGGACGTTCCGGATAATCGGGTGATGGGCCGGACTCCCCCGACGAACGGAGGAGCGTCGATCGGGTGATCGACCCCCCCGAAGTCGGTTCAGTGCCGGGCCCACTCGCGTCCGACTGGATCCGTCATCCAGCGGATGCCGTTGCGCGGGCCGCCCGGACGACGGCGAGGACTGCGTCGGTGACCAGGGCCGGCTCGGCCTCCTCGACGGCGTGGCCGGTGTGCACCACGACCTGCTTGGCCTGCGGGCTGACGAGGAGCCACCCCCGTTGGTCCTCCACGTTGGTTCTCATCCCTCGGCGCTCGGACACGAACTCGGCCGAGGCGATCTGCTCGGGCGTGTACTCGTTGCTGATCACCGTCACCGGGATGTCTCCGACCAGTTCACGTGCCGACCAGGCGTCCTTCTCGACCTGCAGGTAGTCGCGCCGTTCGACGTTGGCCGGGGAGTCCCACTGGGTGTCACGGACGAGTTGCGGTGGCGGGTTGCGGAACGGGGACCCGACGTCGACGAAGACCATGCCCGCGACCTGCTCGGGGTGGGCGAAGGCGTAGCCCGCGGTGATGTAGCCGCCGCCGGAGGTCCCCACGAGCACGTACGGACCGGGGATCTGAGCAGCGGAGATCGCGTGCTCGAGATCCGCGACCAGCTCCCGGAGTCCTCGCGGGCCGGGCGCGGGGTCACTCAAGCCGAGGTTGGCCCGGTCGTAGGTGCACGTCCGAGTGACCTTGGCCAACGACGGCACGGCGAAGTCGTACGACGCGCCGGCGTCCCCGTCTCCGGCCTCGAGGATGACGGTCGGTGACCCGGTGCCGCTGCACCGCACGTAGATCTTCCGGCCACCACCCACGTCGAACGGACCGTGGATGCCGCCATCGGCGCTCGTGGCCGGTGCCGCAGGCGGCCCCACTTGACGTTCGGAACAACCTGACGCACCGACCACGACCGTCACGGCGAGAACCAGCAGGCCCGACCCCTGACGCCGTCGCGCGGCCGCCGGATCGTCGGGGTCGAGGTCTCACACGCTTCCCGGGCACCGCGTTCTCCCATCACACCTGGTCGTGCTGCTCGAACCCGCGACCGCCGGCCGAGGGAGGTTCAGGCGGCGGACGTTCGGGGAACCCGCTCAGGCCTGGACCGGCACGGGGTAGACGCTGTCCGCGGGGTGGCCGGCCCGTTCGTGGATCCTCCGCACTGCATCGGCGCTGGGAGCCTCGGACAGGCAGAAGACCATTCCGGACTCGGGATCCGCCCAGGCCTGCTTGAAGTTCACCCCCTCGTCGTCCTGGATCGCCAGGTCGGCGTTGTGGGCCTCGGTGAGGGCCTCGGGGGTGACCCCCTTCATCGTCGTGTGCACATCCATGAACTCGGGCACGTCAGCCTCTTTCGTCGGGGCTTCGCACGATCCTCCCTCTCCGGTGGAGCCGCCATAGCCCAGAAGAGCCAGCCACCGAACCGGAGTCCGCCCAGCTGCGAGGTTCTCTCGAAGACCCGGGCCGGATCGCCGAGTTCCGGCGTTGACCGCGTGCACTCCCGCGGCCAGTGTGGTCCGTATGCGACGCGAGGTTCTGTGGGAGTACATCCGCGGGGCACTGTGGGTGCTGCCCACGATCGCCGTGCTCCTGGCGCTCGGAATCGGGCTGGTGCTCTCACAGATCGAGGTGTCGTCGACCAGCTGGTTCGTCTTCCAGGGGACCCCGGACGACGCGCGGACGCTGCTCATCGCGATCTCGAGCACGCTGGCCACCGTGATCGCCCTGGTCCTGGGCCTCACCGTCGTCGCGCTGCAGCTGGCGTCGACGCAGTTCTCACCCCGCTTGCTGCGCAACTTCCTTCGGGACCGGACCAACCAGGTGGTCCTCAGCGTCTTCGTCGCCACCTTCACCTACAGCACGGCCGGCCTGTTCACCGTCGGGGTCTCGGCGGGCCAGCGGGTCGACGACTACCCACGGCTCGCCGTCAGCTTCGCGCTGGCCCTGCTCTTCATCAGCCTGCTCATGCTCGTGTTCTTCGTGCACCACCTGGCGCACTCCATCCAGATCGACGAGGTCATGAGGCGCGTGGAACGCAGCACGCTCCGCGTGATCGAGCACGACGTGCCCTCGCAGGGAGTGAGCGCCGAACCCGTACCGTCGCCGCCCGCCTGGACCGTCGCGGTGCCGGCGTACCAGTCCGGCTGGGTGCAGACCATGCATCCCGACGTGCTCCTTCGACTGGTGAGCGATCACGACCTGGTCGCTGTCGTGTCCACCATGGTGGGCGAGTTCGTCGTGGAAGGGGCGCCCCTGTTGTGGGTGTGGGCACCGTCCGCGGACGACCCGCCCCCGGACCCGGCGACCTTCGCCGAGGCGCTGCCCGTGGCGGTCCGACTGGGGTACGAACGCACCGCCGAACAGGACGTGGCGTTCGGGGTGCGGCAGCTCGCCGACATCGCCGTCAAGGCGCTGTCCCCGGCCATCAACGACCCGTACACGTCGATCCAGGCTCTCGAGCACCTGGGGGTCCTGCTCGCACACCTGGTGCGCCGGCCGCTCGGCAGCCAACGCCTCCACGACCGTGCCGGCACGACCCGAGTCGTCGTGCCGGGCCGAGACCTGTCCTACTACCTCGACCTGGCCACCGGCCAGATCCGCCGGTTCGGGTGCGCGGAGCCGCGAGTCGACCGGGCCCTGCTGCGAGTGCTCGCCACCACGGGCACCTTCTGCACCGACGCGGACGACCTGGCGCTCATCGCGGGACACGTACGGCTCGTGGTCGATGACGCCCGGCGGACCATCCCCCAACTCGCCGACCTGGAGCCGGTCCTCGCCCACGCTGACCTCGTCCTGCACCAGCTCGGCGAGTCTGCGTGACTGCGCTGCCTTCCGACCCGCTGCACGCCGCACGCCAGATGCCCAAGGGGCCACCGCTGTTCCGCCGCGCTGCCCGATGCCTCAGTGGGTTGGCCGGCCGGCCTCACCGAGAGCCTGTGCCAGGGTCGTGCGGAGCCAATGGCGGTAGTGGTGTTCGTCGCGGTCGAGCTCGCGACGGATGAGGTGCCAGTTCTCCGGCCCGAGCAGGACGTAGAGCAGCTCGGCGGCCCAGGCGACGCCGAGGTGGCTGGGGATCAGGCCGTGTTCGGCGAAGCTTTGCGCGATCACGGTCATGTCGGCCAGGTGTCGGCGTTTGCCCCTGCTCCACAGAGCTGCCACTGCCGGGTCGACGGATGCGGCTTCTCGGGCGACCGCGAACACCGGTCCCGTGCGTTCGTGCAGTGCCGAGGTGCCCGCGACGAGGAGTTCGACCTTGCGGTCCAGGCGTGACTGGGCCAGGACCTCGAGGAACCACTGCGACTTGGCCGCGGGCACGTCGGGTTCGGAGCCGACGATGGCCGAGTCGACCACCGCCTTGAGGATGGTCGGCTTGGTCTCGAACTGCAGGTACACCGTCTTCTCGGCGACCCCTGCGGCCTGGGCGATGGAGCGCACGGAGGTCGCGACGTACCCGGAGTCGACGAACAGCTTGGCTGCGGCCTCCACGATCCGCTGGCGGGTCAGCGCAGCGGAGGCCTCTCGAGAGGGCGAGCTGTACGGCCGGCGGGTGCTGGCGGGGTGGTTGCTGGTCATCGCCTCTGTCCTCGAACGGTTGACACCAGTGCCACTGTAGTGGTTCTCTTTTGCTACAGCGTTACTGTATCGATTGGAGCAGGCCATGACTCTTCCCCCGCTGGACGTGTTGTCCGTGAAGATCCCGGTGTCCGACCTCACGGTCAGCCGCGCCTGGTACCAGCGGGTCTTCGAGCTGCGCGAGGAGATGGAGTGGCCGGATGGTGACGGGGTCGTGCGCGGCGTCGGCTTCTCCGGGCTCGGCGCGGTGACGCTCGCCCTGCGCGAGCACCCGGCGGCAGCCGCCGCGACCGACGCATTCGGGTTCCTCAACGTCAAGGTGCCCGGGGAGGAAGACCTGGATGCCTGCGCCGCACACCTGGACGCACTGGGGATCATGCACACACCGGTGATCAGCGCGGCCAGGGGGCGACTGGTCGGGTTCCACGACCCTGACGGGCACGAGCTGTCCTTCTACGCCGAGACCCATCAGGATGGCGTCCGCTCCGACGCCGTCCGCACCGTCCGGGTCGCCGGCCGAGGAGCGACTGCGCCTGAAGCCGCACCCGCCGCGTTCCGGGCAGGGGTCGGCTCATGACCAGCTTGGCCCAGCACGTCCCTCGAATCGGACTCCACGCCGCACCGCGGGCCGGACGTGACCTCGGTGTCGTCAGAGCCGGCCGGCAGCTGGTTGTCCCTCTGGTCACCATTACGGTCGTCGCTTGCCTGGTGACCGGGGCGATCTTGCTGTTCGCCGCGTTCGCAGGCATCGACACCACAGGGCGCGTCCCTCATCCGGTCCCACTACCCGCACCGACGGGCGACGTCGTTCGCGGGCAACTGACCCAGACCGTGGGCGCCGGTCGTGACCATGCAGGGTGAACCACAGATGGCTAGTGTTCGAAGGGTGACACCTGTCGAGCCGCAGAGCTGGCACCACGGGCTGGTCGCCCGCTGGTGGGCGCTGTTCCGCACCACCGGGCCGGAGATCGAGTACTTCCGGCAGTTCGTCCAGGCGGGCCAGCCGGCACTGGACGTCGCCTGCGGCGCCGGTCGCCTGCTCGTGCCCTACGTGGGAGCGGGGCTGGACGTCGACGGGTGCGACGCCTCGGCGGACATGGTGCAGCTGTGCCGGGAGGCGGCCGGCGCCGTGGGGGCGTCGCCGACCGTGACCTGCCAGGCGATGCACGAGCTCGACCTCCCCCGGCGCTACAGGACGATCTTCGTCTGTGGCGGGCTGGGACTCGGCTCGACCCGGGAGCAGGACCAGCTGGCGCTGCGCCGTCTGTACGAGCACCTCGAACCCGGCGGACGCCTCGTCCTCGACAACGAGGTCCCCTACTCAGACCCGAAGCACTGGAGTCTGTGGCCCTCCGGAGGACGGGCCGGCCTGCCGGAGCCGTCCGGGTCTCCGGGCGTGCGCAGGTTGGGACCCGATGGTGACGAGTACGCCCTCGAGTCAAGGCTTCTCGACCTCGACCCGCTGCGCCAACAGGAGGCCTGGGAGATCAACGCCCACCGATGGCGCGACGGCGCGCTCATCGCCCAGGAGAGCTACCGGCTCACCAGCAACCTGTACTTCGGCCACGAGCTGGTCCTGATGCTCGAGCGGGCGGGCTTCACCGACGTCGAGGTCCGCGGTGAGTACAACGACCTCCCCCCGACGGCCGAGGACTCGTTCCTGGTCTACGTCGCCACCCGCGACTGAGCCCAGGGGCATCACTCGGCCGGGTTGGCCTGTGCCCACTGGCACCAACGACGCTAGGTGCCGCGGCTGCGGGTGTCGACGTGGTGGACGCAGGTCCGTGCCGTGGGTCGCGCCTCCATCCGTGCCACGGCGATCGGTTCGTGGCAGACCTCGCAGGTCCCGTAGGTGCCGGCACTCACGCGTTCGAGAGCAGCGTCGACTTCCCGTAGGTGGTCGTGCGTCTGGTTCGTCACCGCCGACAGCTGCGACCGTTCGTAGGCGATCGTCTGCCCCTCGGGATCGTGCTCGTCATCGGCATTGGAGTCGCGCGACGCTGCGATCAGCGCAGCCATGTCCTCGGTGAGCTGAGAGGCGCGCACGCGGAGGGCATCGCGCTCCTCGTGGAGCCTGGCAACGGCTGAGCTGAGCTCGGACCAGCGACCAGAGGGAGGAGTCGTGCGCGTCACGAGGGTGCCGCTTCGCCGGTCAGGCCGCGAGCACGACTTCGTCGGCCGGTGTCGGGGCCGGCACGGAGGCCGCGACCTTGCGCCGGTGGAGGGTGACCAGACCGGCGGCGACGACCAGGGCCAGCAGCACTGCGGCACCTCCGCCGCCCAGCCAGCCCTGGACCTCGGTGTAGGAGCGGCCTGCTGACACGCCAAGGACGACGCTGGTCGTTCCCCAGGTCAGCGCCCCGAGCGCGTGCCACGGGGCGTACCGGCGGTACGGCATGCCGGAGGCTCCGGCGAGTGCGGGGACGACACTGCGCACGAAGGGTGTCCAACGGGCGGCGACGAACGCGGCGGAACCTCGGTGGGTGAGCCCGGCCTGGAGCCGCTCGACCTGTCCACGTCGCGAGCGCAGCACGCGGGAGCGCAGCAACCTGGTGCCCGTCATCGTCCCGACGCGGAACCCGATGCCGTCACCGAGCGTCGCTGCCGCGACGACGACGAGGACCATCGGCACGAGCTCGCTACGGCCGAGGGCCACCGTGGCGCCGCCGACAAGGGCGGTGGCCTCTCCGGGGAGCACGACGCCGGCGGGGACGGCACCCTCGAGGAGGATGACCACCCCGACGACGGCATAGACGACCCAGGCCGGCTGCGAGAGCAGCAGGGCGAGGATGGTGTCCATGGGTCGAGGCTCCGGTCCGGTGCTGTGGGCGAACTGTGGTCCGACCCGTTGGTGCCGGTGAACGGAGCGCACCGGCATGGCCCTCAACCCCGGGCGGACCGGATTTGTTTCGGCCGAGGGTCGCGACCTCGGCCATCCGCCTCTGGGTCGAACGACCCCATCGGCACAGGGTGACCGTCGGACTCACGGCTCCAGAAGGGTGCGCACCAGGGTGTCCGCCACCCAGTCCCGGTAGGCCGCTGGTGTCCACCCTCGTTCGCTGACCAGGCTGTCGTAGCTGGCTCGCGAACACACCGTCACCAGCACGTCGGCTGCCCGTTCGGGCGTCAGGCCGGTGCGCAGGGCTCCTCGCTCGGCCAGCTGGGCGCTCAGGTGTCGCATGCCCGTCAGGCGGCGTCTCGCGTAGTCGTCTCGCAGGTCGGCCAGCTCCGGGGTGCTCGGCGCCGCCTCGTCGAGGACGCGCAGGACGCCCGCGGCCCGGCCGTACACCCCGGGCTGGGTGGCTGCGTACAGCTGCAGCTTGCGGACCGGGTCCTCCTCCTCGACCACCCGCCGGATGCCGGGCCGCGCCTCCACCGGAAGCGCGGCGTTCTCGCTTCCCCCGGCCAGGGCGGCATCCACGACGGCGGCAAGGAGACCCGCCTTCCCGGGTGCGGCCCGGTAGACCGTCTCGACAGCCACTCCGGCCTGCGAGGCGATGCTCGGGATCGTGGCACCGGCATACCCGCGCTCGAGGAACACGCGGTGCGCGGTCTCCAGGATCCGCGCCCGAGTCTGCGCTGCGCGCTCGGTGCGAAGCGTGGCGTCATACCGACGTCGAGGCCTTGCGTTCTCCATCATTGAGGAGAATGATACTGGCATCAATATCAGGCGCCGCGACGCCACGCAGCCAGGAGCTCGCCATGTCGGACACGAGGGACAAGAGCATCAACGCGACGGTGGAGATCGCGAGGAGCCCGCACGAGGTGTTCGGTTACATCGCCGACCCGGCGCGCATCCCCGAGTGGCAGCCCGACGTCCGGACCGCCGCGTTCGACGCGCCGGGAGCGGTCGGGGTCGGGACGCGCGGCCGGGAGGTCCGGCACGTCATGGGATCCGACCGCTCGTTCACCTGGGAGGTCACCGACTACGAGCCGGACCACAGCTACGGCGTGCGCGGCCTGGGCGGTCCGGTGCGGGCTCGCGTCACGATGGAGCTGAGCCCCAGCGGGCAGGGTGCAGGCACCCTGCTGACGTACGGCATCGAGTTCGAAGGTCACGGGGTCGGCAGGCTGATCGCGCCGTTCGCGCGGAAGGGAGCCCGTGAGGACCTCTCCGCCACGCTGGACCGTCTCAAGGGCCGGCTGGAGGAGTAGCCGGCGCGAGCCGGACAGACCGGGCCAATAGGATGAGCCATGGCGTCGCAGAGCCCCCTGGGGGACTACCTCAGGGCGCGGCGCGGGCTCGTCCGTCCGGAGGACGTCGGTGTCCGCACCGGTGGCGAGCGGCGACGCGTCGTGGGGTTGCGCCGCGAGGAGGTGGCGATCCGGGCGGGGATCAGCACGGAGTACTACCTGCGTCTCGAACAGGGGCGCGAGTCCCACCCGTCCGACCAGGTGCTCAAGGCCCTTGCCCGCGCGCTTCTGCTCGACGAGGTGGCGAGCGCGTACCTGCACGAGCTCGCGGATCGGCCGTCTCCCCCTCGTACCGAGGCCCTGGACGTCGTGCCCGACGGCGTGCAGTGGCTCATCGACTCGTGGCGGCTGACGGCGGCTGTCGTACACAGCCGCCACCTCGACGTGCTGGCGACCAATGCGCTCGCCCGGGCGGTCACCCCGACGTTCCGGGTGGGTGTGAACAGCCTGCTGGCCCTGCTGACGGACCCGCACGAACGAATGTTGCATCAGGACTGGGAGGGCCTGAGCGCGAGGTCGGTCGCTCTCTTTCGGTTGATGTCCGGCAAGCGGAGCGAGGATCTTCGGCTGCGCGGACTGGTCGCCGAGCTCTCCGAGCGCAGTACCCGGTTCCGGGAGCTGTGGGAGCGAAACGACGTCGTGCAGGTCTCGGACGGAACACACGTGCTGCGGCATCCCGAGGTCGGTCCACTCACGTTGCACTTCGTGCGCCTGCCGCTGACCGGGACCGACGGTCAGTCGATCTTCCTGTACCACGCTGAGCCGGACACCCCGACGGCGCAGGCTCTTGCGACCCTCGCCGCCGCTCGGGGGTAGTAGCAGGGACACGCACGTCGACGCCGCTCGCCCTAGCGTCGCGTCATGGAGCTCAACCTGACCGACAAGGTCGCGGTGGTCACCGGCGCAAGCCAGGGAATCGGCTTGGCGGTCACCCGGGCGCTGGTCGCCGAAGGGGTCCGGGTCGTCGCCGGATCGCGCACGATCACCGACGAGCTGGTGGCCCTGGCAGACACCGGCCACGTGATGGCGGTCGCGGTCGACCTGTCCACGAGCGAGGGGCCAGCCGAGCTCGTGGCCCGAGTCGAGCACTTCGGCGGCCTGGACATCGTCGTCAACAACGTGGGTGCGGTCGCCCCGCGGACGGCAGGCTTCCTCAGCGTCACCGACGACGACTGGCTCAGCACCCTGAACCTCAATCTCATGGCCGCGGTACGGACCACCCGTGCGGCCATCCCGTACCTGCTCGATCGCGGCGCCGGCAACGTGATCACGATTGCCTCGGTCAACGCGTTCCTGCCCGACCCGGGCGTGATCGACTACTCGGCCGCGAAGGCGGCCCTGTGGAACCTGTCCAAGTCACTGTCGAAGGAGTACGGCCCTCGCGGCCTGCGCTTCAACACGATCAGCCCCGGGCCCGTCTCGACGCCGCTCTGGCTCGGCGAGAGCGGCGTGGCCGCCACGGTTGCCAGGAGCGCGGGCATCTCGCCCGAGGAGGCCAGGACCCGCATCATCGCGGCCGGTGGCGGCTTCTCGACCGGGCGGTTCACCGAACCCCAAGAGGTCGCCGACCTCGTCCTGCTGCTCGCGAGCAACCGTGCCGGCAACGTCACCGGAGCCGATCTCCTCATCGACGGCGGGCTGACCAAAGAGCTGTAGGCCACAGATCCACTCGCGACACCACCACCACCACCAGTTAGGGAGCTGCACCATGGCGACACCGGTTGTCTTCATCCACGGTCTCTGGATCCACTCGGCTGCCTGGGCGCCGTGGATCGAGCTGTTCGCCTCGAACGGCTACGCGCCGACTGCACCGGGCTGGCCGGGGGACGCCGACACGGTCGAGGCCACGCGGGCGAACCCGGAGGCGCTCGACGGGGTCGGCATCGAGCAGATCTGCCACCACTACGCGGACTACATCGAGACCCTGGACGCCAAGCCGATCGTGATCGGTCACTCGTTCGGCGGGCTGATCGCCCAGGAGCTCCTCGCCAACGACCTCGCGATCGCTGCAGTTGCCATCGACCCCGCCCCGATCAAAGGCGTCAAGAAGCTGCCGTTCTCGCAGCTGAGGTCCGGTTTCCCGGTACTGGGCAACCCGGCGAACAAGAAGCGCACCGTCTCCCTGACCGCGAAGCAGTTCCGCTACAGCTTCGGGAACGCCATCACGGAAGAGGAGTCCGACGCGCTGCACGAGGCCTGGACCATCCCCGGCCCCGGCCGCCCCCTGTTCGAGGATGCGACGGCGAACTTCAGCCGCAACTCGCCCGCGACGGTCGACACCCACACTGCGGTGCGCGGCCCACTCCTGCTGGTCTCCGGCACCGAGGACCACACCGTGCCGAAGGCCGTGACCCTCGAGGTGCTGAGCATGTACGCGGACAACGAGGCCTCCACGACGGAGTACCACGAGTTCGAAGGCCGCGGCCACTCGCTCACGATCGACAGCGGATGGCGCGCCGTCGCCGACGTCACGCTCGAGTGGCTCGCCTCGAAGAGCCTCGACGCATCGGCACCCTCAACGAGCGCGTAGGCCAGGCGTGCCGGCTCGGTTCGGGCTCGGGTGACGCACGACATTGCGTCAGCGCTCGTCCGCTCCGAGCGCGTACCACGAGTACCTCCACCTGGTCCGAACCGGCGACGGGTGGAAGATCGCGAATGCGCTCTGGTGCAAACCGTGACCGAGGAGGGGCGCGCGATGCGTCCACCGGCGCGCATACTGGTGGTAATGGAGACCACATCTGCAACCGCGCGTCCTCGTCATCCCAGCAGCCCCTTCCAGCCGCATCCCGAGCCGGTGGTCGAGGCGTACGCCCTGGACGACCGCGTGTCACACGACTCGTACGGCTTGGGTCGGGTCGTGGGGGTCGATGGAGGAGGAGCAACGGTCGACTTCAGCACCCAGACCGTTCGGATCGCGACGCCCTTCCGCAAGATGACCAAGCTCTAGCGCGAAACGTCGCGCGCCCTTCATCTGCCGGGTGGTCCGTAGCGGCGCGGAGATGACGAGCTACAGCCAGGTGTGGATCCGGACGACGGTGCCGGTGGACCGGGAGCGGATCTGCACCAGGTCGCACAGCTGGTTGGCCAGCCAGAGCCCGCGACCTCCGACGTCGTCCCACGAGGGCAGCTGGCGGCCCACGAGCGGGTCGGCGATCTGCCCGGCATCGCGCACCTCGACCACGAGTGCGCCAGTCTCCTCCCAGACCCGGATCTCGCCGGACCCGCCGCCGTGCTCCACGCTGTTGACGGCGACCTCGTGCACCGCCAGAGCCAGGTCCTGGCCTTGGTCGGATCTCAGGCCCGCGGACGCAGCGCGGGACTCCACCTCCGCACGCACGGCTGCGAGCTGGCCACGCTGGAAGTCGCGCACCGGAACCCTGGGGTCGGCCGGGCTCAGGTCGGCGGCGAACAGGGTGGCGATGTGGCCGTGCCCGGCGTAGGAGGACTCCGTCGGCGCCACGTCCTCCACGACCACGGGGTGCGAGCGACGCGCCTCGGTCAGGACGTCATCCGGGAGGTTGTCGGCGTCGTAGGGACAGATCAGCCACAAGGGGGTCGCCGGTGCGACGGCGGAGTTCAGCAGCGCCTCGTGCAGCTGGCACTCGGCGAGCTCGCTGCCCCGCCGCGCCGACCAGACCGGCTCTCCGATGCCTCGCACGGATCGGCCCGGCCCTGCATGGGTGTCGGTGAACTCGCGCCAGGCGGGGATGATCCGCGCCGGGTTCCCTCCGATCCGACTCATGTCGAGCAGCTGGATCTCGCCTGCCGCGTCTCCCAGTGCGTCGCGCAGGACGTCGACGTGCCCGGGGGCGACGGCCGCCATCACCGGTTCCTCGGCCTGCAGACCTTCGAGGATGAAGGGCACGGTCATCGCCAGGAAATGAGCGTCGCCTCGCCAGAAGAAGGCCTCGTGCAGGTACCGGTCGTGAGCGACGGGTGCAACGGAAGACATGACACGCTCCTCCCACTGCGCATCAAGCATCCGGCTGTGCACGCAGGGGTCTCTACGAACGATACTGCGGCCCCGCTCCGAGGTTGGCCGCGAATCGTTGCGCAAGCACCCGATGGTGCCGGGCCACAGGTGCGGTCGGGACCCGGGAACGCGCGAAACGGGCCGCCAGGTCGGTCCCGCGAGGGAGCAGACCCGGACGGTCGAGGGATCGACGCACGAAATCCGTGCGTCAGTCCCCCACTTTACGGGCGTCCCGATGACTACGTTTCCTCCTGGCGCCCGACCGGGTACCCGACCGACGGCTTCGACCGCCGGTCGCACGTTTCAGTTTCGGGTCCTTGACCCGCAAAGGAGTGCCACACATGCTCACCACCATCATCGTCACCGTGATCCTGGGTGCGATCATTGGCGCCCTGGCACGGCTCGTCCTTCCCGGCAAGCAGAACATCTCCACCCTCGTGACCGTCATCCTGGGCATCATCGGCGCCCTCGTCGGCTCATGGCTGTGGACCGGTGTCTTCAACAAGAGCGACACCTCGGGGATCGACTGGATCGCCCTGATCATGGGTGTCATCGTCGCCGCGATCCTCATCGTCGGCTACGAGCGGCTCATCGCCGGCCGCACGACCACCCGCGTCTGACGACACACACACACGCAACGCGGCCCCTGTCCCTTCGTGGGACAGGGGCCGCGTTGCGTGTCGCGGCGTTGGTTCGACGAAGCGGACCTGGCCGTCGCTGATGGAGTACACGCCGATCCCGCACGGAGCCGGCGGACGGCGTAGCGTCCGGGAATGCGCAGCTTCCCGGTGACGGATGACGTTCGCTCCTACGCCGTCGCTCACGGATCATGGCGGCCCGACCCTGCGGTCCGTGAGCTGCAGGCTGCGACGGCCGAGCTCGGGGACGTGGCAGGGATGCAGATCGGCGACGACCAGGGACAGCTGCTGACCATGCTCGCCCAGCTGACCGGCGCACGCCGAGCCGTCGAGGTGGGGACCTTCACCGGCTACTCGAGCCTGTGCATCGCCCGCGGCCTGGCCGAGGGAGGTTCGCTGCTGTGTTGCGACGTCAGCGCAGAGTGGACCGACATCGGCCGGCGCGCCTGGGCCTCCGCCGGCCTGGCCGACCGGATCGAGCTGCAGATCGCCCCCGCGCTGGACACCCTGCGGGCGCTGCCCATGGAGGCGGACATCGACCTCGTCTTCATCGATGCGGACAAGCCCAGCTATGCCGCCTACTGGGCCGAGCTGGTGCCACGGGTCCGCCCAGGGGGGCTGTTGCTCGCGGACAACGTCCTCTGGAGCGGCCAGGTCACCGATCCCGAGGTGACCGACGCGAACACCACCGCCTTGCGCGCCTTCAACGACCTGGTGGCCTCCGACGACCGTGTCGACACCGTGGTCCTGACCGCCTTCGATGGTCTGACCATCGCCCGACGGCGGTGACGATGTGCCCGAGTTCACCTGGCGACCGGCCAACGACGCGACGAGCGAGGACGTCGAGTCCGTGTTCGACGCCGGTGGCGCGCGCAGGTGCCGCTGCCAGGCGCTCAAGGTCCCCGGGTGGATCTGGCGCGACACGACCCAGGAGGAGCGCGACGCCGCGCTCCTGGAGCAGGCCGGCTGCGGCACGAGCGGCCCCACGTCCGGCCTCGTGGGGTACGTCGACGGCGAGCCGGCCGGCTGGGTCGCGGTCGAGCCGCGGGAGAACTACCCGAGGATCTGGGCGCGCCAGAAGCCGTGGATGCGGATCGAGCCCGACCTCGAGGGCGTCTGGTCGGTCACCTGCTTCGTCGTGCGCAAGGGCTTCCGTCGTCAGGGTCTGATGTACGAGCTCGCCGCCGCCACGGTCGAGTACGGCGGTCAGGTCGGCGCTCGCGTCCTCGAGGGCTACCCCACCGAGCCGCCGCCGGGGAAGACCGTGATCTGGGACGAGGCGTCGGTCGGGCTGCTCCAGGTCTTCCTCGACGCCGGTTACGAGGTCGAGGCGTCGCCCACCCTGCGCCGGAGGGTGGTGCGACACCGGCTCGGCGCCTCGTCCTGACGACGGGCCCTGAGCGCGCCCTGGGTCTGGCTACGCGGGTCCCAGAGGTCGACGGGTCGAGGTGTCGATGTCCACCGCCCCACGGGTCGTGCGCGTCAGTCGCGCGAGCACCAGCGCCTCGGACCCTCCCTTCCCCCGCGCGACCAGCGACAACCTGGGTTCCTCGACCCAACGACTGAAGTCGGTGGCGTCCTCGGGCCCCGACACCGCGTTGTCGGGGGTCTCGTGCCACTCGATGACCAGGTCTCGGACCCAGGGTCGAGCGTCCCGGCGCGGCTGCAGACGCAGGGCCAACGGCTGCGCGACGACGATCTCCCGCCCACACACGTCAATGGCCAGCCCCGGGCCGACCAGCACTCGGCCCCTCGTCACTGTGACCTCGAGACCGGAGACGATGCCGTACCCGTGGAGTCGGTTGTGGAGGTACCGCATCCCGCGGTGGTACTCCTGCTCGGCCGCCAGGTCCGCCGCGGTCAGCATCATCCCGTTGAAGAAGTTCACACGACGACGTGGGTCGGCCATGCTGCAGTATTCACCCGACGCAAACGAGTTGTTCCACCCAGGCGGCGTGGGGCGCGGTTGTCGGCGGGTGCGCCACGAGGCCGAGGGCGCCTGGAGCTCACGTGTCATTCTGGCCAGGTGGCGACGACGGACCTGCAGCAGTCCTCAGCGGCCGGCGGGGTGTTGCTGGTCACCGTCATCGTCTTCTCGGTCGGCGAGCTCACGCAGGTGAGGCGGGTCCGTCGCGGGTCGCGGCACGCAGACCTGGTCGCGGAGGTGTTGTTCAGGGTCCTGTTCCTGACCGGGATCCTCATGCTGCCGCTGGCCGCGGCCGAAGCGCCAGATGCAGAGATCCCCAGGCATGAGGTGGCGCTTCTCGTCGGTGTCCTCCTGGCGTGGCCGGGCCTGGTCCTACGTTGGTGGTCGTTTCGGACACTGGGTCAGTACTTCACTCTGGTGCTGAAGACGAGCCCTGAACAGTCGGTCGTCGACCGCGGGCCCTATCGGTTTCTGCGGCATCCCAGCTACACCGGTCTCCTCATGACGGTGCTCGGATGTGCACTGATGGTCGGCAACTGGGTCGGCTTCCTGGCGTGCTCCGCCCTGGTCGTCGCCGCCGTGGTCTACCGAATCCGGATCGAGGAGCGGGCCCTCGTCGGGGCCCTCGGAGAGACCTACCTGGAGTTCGCGACGACCCGCGCGCGCCTCATACCGTTCGTCTGGTAGCCGCGGTTGTCGCGTCGAAGCCGGGTGCCTCGCGTCGTGGCGACGCACTCGAGACGTGAGCAGATCAGGCCTGGAGGGAGAGCGTGTTGCCGTCGGGGTCGTGGAACCAGGCGATCCGCGCCCCGTCCGGCGTCGTCCAGATGCCACGGGCATCCTGAGCCATGCCGTCGTAGCGGTTGAAGCTGACCCCGGCTGCGACCAGACGGTCGATCTCGCCGTCCAGGTCTGACACGTTCCAACCGAGAACCGTGTAGGGAGCTGCACGGACCTCCGCCACGAGCGTGATCCTCAGCTGGTTCGCAGGGGTGTCGTGCACCAGGGCATAGGGCCGCGCATCGAGCAGGGCGAGGCCGAGTACGCCTCCGTAGAAGCGCTCGGCCGAGTCCAGGTCACTCACCCCGACGAACGCGACCTGCTTGGCGTGAGCGAGCATCTCGGCACCCTTCCGGATCGCGTTGGCGGCGGAGTGCCGCTGTCCGACGGTCGCAGATCGTGACGGTCGAGCGCCAGCCTCGGCGACCGCTGTGGCCGCCCCGAGACGATCCGGCGGCGTCCTCAGCTCGGCTTGGCGTACGCCGCGACCCCGGTGTCGATGAGCACGCACGGCTCGTCGCCGACGGTCCATGCGTCGTGGCCCGGGTCGAGGTCGATGACATCGCCGGGGCCGATGGTGATCTCCTCACCGTCGTCGGGCTTGACCGTCATCGCTCCGGAGAGGCACAGCCCGGTGTGGCGCACCTGGCAGGAGTCGGTGCCGGCGATCGGCTTGACGTCGTCGGACCAACGCCAGCCCGGTTCGAAGACGCCGCGGCCCAAGGTGAAGTCGCCGAGGGTGACCACGTCCATGTGACCGTGTGCGTGGAACGGGCGGCGCTCGTGCGGGGCGTCGATGTTCTGCTTGTCGGACATGGGCTTCTCCTGTGTGTTGATGGCTCCTACGTGTGGAGTGCCGCCCTGAGATCGACTCGCGGCACCGAGGGCGACTGGTTGTCGACTCCGACCGGGTCATCGACTCGATCCTCCTCTCGACGGGCGGCTGCGTCACTGGCCCGGTCGAGGCATTCCTCGGCGGCGAGAGGGGCTCGTCCCCTACCGACCCGCTGCACAAGACCCATCCGGGTCACCTGGCTGCCGGCGCTCCGCGCGTCCTCACGACTCGCCTTCGGCGCGCGGTCGGCAGGCGGCGACGGCGGCCGTCACCGTGCCGTGGAAGTGGTCGGTACCGATCGTCTCCACGAGGCCGACCGCATCGAGACGCTCCCTCAGCTCGAAGGTCGCCCGGGCGAGATGGAGCTCGATGTTGCGCTCGGCCAGCCCGTCGATGACCTCACGCAGGGCCTCCTCGGCGCTGGCGTCGATGTCGCTGATGAACGAGGAGTCGAAGACGACGTGCCGTACCGGCTTGGGGGCACCGTCCACCGCGGCCCAGATCCGGCGCTTGAAGAAGTGGGCATTGGCGAAGAAGAGCCGGTCCTGGATGCGGTACACGACCACCCCCACGGTGATGCCGGCATCAGGGTGCTCGGACACGTCGACGTACCGGTCCTCGGAGGCGGACCAGCCGAGCACCGCGTCCGCGGGGCGGGCCGCGCGGCGGATGATGTCGGCGACCGACAGCACCACGGCCACGACGATCGCCTGCAGCACCCCGACCAGGACGACGCACCCGACCGTGATGGCTGCGATGACCACCTCGACCCTGCTGCTGCGAGTCAGTGCCTGCCACTGGGCGGGGTCGATCAGCTTGGCCCCGGCATAGATGATGATCGCGCCCAGCACCGCGGAGGGCAGGTACTGGATGGGACCCGTGAGGAACATCAGGATGGCGGCGATGGTCCCCGCGGCGGCCAGCCCGCTGACCTGGCTGGTCGCCCCCATGTCCTCATTGACCGCCGTGCGGGATCCGCTGGTGCCGACGGGGATCCCCTGGGTGACACCCGCGGCGATCTGGGCGACCCCGAATGCGAGGCAGCTCCTGGTTGGCGTCGACGACCTCGTGGTGGCGTGCGGCGAAGGAGCGCGAGATGAGGATGGAGTCGGAGAAGGCGACGAGGAAGACGGCCAGGGCCGCGGCGACGAGGGAGCCGACGTCGCCGAGGCTCAGGTCGGGCACTGCCAGGCGGGGCAGGCCACTGGGAACAGGGCCCGTGGTCGACACGCCCTGGCCCGCGAGGTCCAGCGCCCACGACGCGGCGATGCCCGCGACGACGAGGATGAGCGCGCCGGGGATCCGGCTGTTGACCCGTCCCGCCACGACCAGGAGGACGAGGGACACCGCACCGACGACGACGGTGACCCCGTTGGCGTCCCCCAGGTGTCGCAGGATGTCGATGGTCTCGCCGATGGCACTGTCCTCGTCGCTGGAGATGCCGAACAGCTTGCCGAGCTGACCGAGGATGAGCACGACGGCGACCCCGGTGATGTAGCCGACCAGCACCGCCTGGGAGAAGTAGTCGGCGATCCAGCCGATGCGGGCCAGGCGCGCCACGAGGTAGACCACCCCTACCAGGACGGCGAGCATCGCGGCGAGCGCGGCGTACTGCGGGCTCCCGCTGGCGGCGAGCGGCGCGATCGCCGTCGCGACGAGCAGCGCGACGGTGCCCTCGGGCCCGACGGCGACCCGTGGCGCGGAGCCCAGGAACGCGTACGCCAGGACCGGGAGCAGCAGCGCGTAGAGGCCGGCGCCGACCGGGACACCGGCCAGCTGCGCGTAGGCCATGGATGCCGGCAGCGCCAGCGCCGCGACGGTGACCCCGGCGACGACATCGGTGCGCAGCCGCCCCCGCGAGTAGCCGGCCATCGACCTCGCGAACGGCACGAACCGCGTCGTCATCGGCGGCCGGCTCGCCGACGCGAACGCGCCGCGGCCCTTGTACGCCTTGCTGAACGGCTGCACGTGCACACCCGATCGCAGACGGTGGCGTCCGTCATCGCCCGACGAGGATGAGTCCCCGGGATCGGGAGGTGCCAGCGCAGGCAAGCCGCGATGGGTGGGGCCTGTTGGCGGAGCACGAGACCGGTCGGGGCCCGCGATGATTCGGGCAGGAGCGAGGCCGCGCAACGGTACGTGGTGTTCTCGGACCGTCCCGACGGCGGCAACCCGGCAGGGGTCGTGCTCGATGCGGCCGGGCTGGGTGACGATCGAGTGCTCGCGATCGCCGCCGACCTGGGTTGCAGCGAGACCGACTTCCTGGCGGTCCGGACCGCGCGCGAATGGACGACGATCCAGCTGGTCCGGCGCGGGTCCGAGAGGCACTTCCACTCGCGAAACCCGTTTCCGCCGGGCGGAGTCGTCGAGGATCCCGCGACCGGAACCGCCACGTGTAGCAGGGCACGTGCTCCACGACGTGCCGCGGGTCGCGCTCGCGACACAATGTGGCTCGTGGAGCAGCAGCTCGGCGTGGCACGTCTCGAGGACGGTACGGCGATCCAGTTCGCCGTCGCCGGGAGAGGTCCGGTCGCGATCTACGTGCCCGGGTGGGTGTCCCATCTCGAGCTCGGGTGGGCACTGCCTGCCGAGCGCCAGTTCTACGAGGGCCTGGCGGACGGTCGGACCCTCGTGCGATACGACAGACCCGGGTGCGGCATGTCCGGGGCCACGACTCGCACGGACATCGTCGAGCTGGAGCTCGAGGTCTTGCACGCGGTCGCGGCGGCTGTCGGCGCCGACCGCTTCGACCTGCTCGGCGCGTCCTTCGGTGCGCCACTCGCGGTGCGGTGGGCAGCTCGTCATCCGCAGTCGGTGACGCGCCTGGTCCTCTACGGCGGGTGGGTCGCTGGTGCGGCGGTCGCCACGCCCGCGATGCGTGAGCACGTGCTCGGCCTCGTCGATGAGCACTGGGGCTTCGCGTCGGATGTGCTGACGGAGATCTTCGCCCCCGACGCGGACGCTGGGTTCCGGGCGACGTTCTCCCGTTACCAGCGCGATTCGGCGTCCGCTCCGTGGGCGCACCAGCTGTTGGCGGCGTGCTACGACATCGACGTCGTCGACGACCTCAGTCGGATCAAGGCACCCACGTCAGTCATCCACCGCCGTGATGACCGCGCGGTGCCGTTGGCTGAGGGTGAACGGCTGGCCTCAGGCATCGATGGCGCGACGCTCACGGTGTTGCCCGGCCGGACTCACATCCCCTTCGCCGGTGACGCACACGCGGTGCTCAACGCCATGCGCCAGGGCCTTGGGCTGCCGCCCAAGGACCGCGGGGCCAAGCCCGAGCTGACCCCGCGACAGATGCAGGTGGCCGGTCTGGTGGCTCAGGGCCTGTCGAACCGGCAGATCGCCGAGGCGCTGGTGCTCAGCGAGCGCACCGCCGAGTCGCACGTCGAACGCATTCGCGACCGGCTCGGCTTCCGTTCACGCGCCCAGGTAGCCGCGTGGTACGTCGCTTCGAACGCCGTCGACTGACCGCCCAAGTGCGGTACTTCCACTGCTGACGGCGAGGCACCCGCGCAGGCAGGCTCGGCACATGCCAACTCGCACAACGCAGCCCGCCACCGTCACTGCCACGCGCCCCCCCGTACCCGAGGCGGACACGGCGACCGGATTCGTGAGGCACCCGGCCCGCGGGCGGTTCAACTCCGTCTTCTTCCGCGCCATGGGCGGCTACATCAACTGGCACCTGCACGAACGCAAGTCCACGGTCTTTGCGGACCTTCCACCGACCGTGGTCGAGCTGGGAGCCGGAGTCGGTGCGAACATGCGCTACCTGCCGGTCGGCGCGCACCTGGTCGCGATCGAACCCAACCCCTACATGCACACACGGCTCGAGCGTGCCGCCCGTTCCCACGGCGTCGACCTCGAGATCCGCAGCGTCGCCGGCGAACGGATCGACCTGCCCGACGCCAGCGCCGATGCCGTCATCTCCAGCCTCGTCCTGTGCAGCGTTCGTGACCCGGACGCGGTCCTCGCCGAGATCCGCCGCGTGCTGCGACCGGGCGGGCGCTTCAGCTTCGTCGAGCACGTCGCAGCGAGACCTCACACGCCGACGCGCTGGGCACAGCGGATCCTGCGTCGGCCGTGGGCCTGGGTCTTCGAGGGCTGCTCGTGCGAACGAGACCTCGCGACGCTGATCGGGTCCGCCGGCTTCACCAGCGTCGACCTCGCCCACTACCGGATCCACTCGCCGTTCCTGCCGTTCAACACCCACATCTTCGGCACGGCAGTCGTCTAGCCCAGGCCTTTCCGGCCGGGCCCGGACCCGGCACGACCTAGGCCGGGTCGGGTGGCCGGGCATCCCGAACGTGGAACAGGAAGGCAGCTCGATGCACCTCTCCGCCCGGTCAGCGCTCTCGGGAGCGACGTGGCGTGCCCGCCCCGTCGAGGCTGGGTGCAGCAGCGCCGCCTCCGCGATGGCCAGCGGCGCCTGCCGCTCGCGCGGTTACGACGTGCCACAGGGCACCTTCCGTCTGCGCTGCCTCACGCCCGCCGACGCGCACCACATGGAGGACCTTCTCGAGCGACTGTCACCGCATTCGCGCTACCTGCGCTACCTCCGGCTGGTGCGCTCGTTCACCCCTGCGGAGATCGCGCGGTTCGTCGCCGACGGTCCCGACCACTTGGCGGTCGGGGTGTTCGACGGAGACGTCCTCGTCGGCGCCGCGCAGTACTTCCGCTCCTCGAAGCACCGCGACCAGGCAGAGATCGCCGTGGAGGTCGCCGACAGCCACCAACGACGTGGCCTTGGCGGCCGGCTCGTCCGGGAGCTCTCCCTGTTCGCCGCCGGCGACGGCATCACCCACTTCACCGCGACCGTTCTCGCACAGAATCCGGCGGTGCTCGAGCTGATGCGGCACTCGGGCTGGCGCATCCTGACCACCCAGGACGGCCCCTACGTCGACGTCATCGTGACCCTGCCAGGAGAGCTCCTGGGTGATGGGCGGCGATGACGCGAGGGCCGCCTGCCCGGTCAGCGGGTGGGTGCTGTCCGATGGGAACGCGAACTCGTCCGATCGACGCGAGCCCTGCACGCTCGCGCGGCGCAGGATCGAGGAGTCCCATCGACTGCTCATCTCGACCACAGGAGAACACCATGCTCATCGCCCTACTGGACCTGCACACCACCCCCGCCGATCGAACGACCGCCCTCGCCCAGCTCGACGACGAGCGCGAAGAGATCCGCGCCATGCCCGGCAACCTCGGCTTCCGTGTGTTCGCGGCGCGCGACGACGACGGGGGTGTCACCGTCATCCACGAATGGGCCGACGAACCGTCGTTCGCTGCCTACCTCTCCTCTGAGGCGTTCGAACGCTCCGGCGCGGTCCTACGACCGTTGATGACGGCCCCTCCGGTGAGCCGCCGGTTCCGCGCGTCACTGCTCGAGACGGTCTGACCCGCGGCCCGTCTAGGGTGAGCGGGTGCGAGGCCGTCCGTGATGCGCGAGGCGTTCGCCTTCGCGCGGGAGTTCGCCCGGGCTCCTTCGTCAGAGCTGTGCGTCGAGCGGCACTACCTGCTGTGCGCCTCGCGCGGTGCCCTGCGGCTCGAGGCACGCGGCAAGTCATGGGTGCTGCCACCCGCGCGGGCGGCCCTGATCGCTGCGGGTGAGCCGATCCAGGTCGCCATCCCGCAACCCGTGACCACGTCCTCTGTGTTGTTCGACACCGGATTTGCCCCGCAACCACCTGCACCGCTCACCGTGTTCGACCTCAGCCCGCTGGCCCGGGCGCTGGTGTCGGAGTGCGTTGCCTGGCCCGACGCCGAGGAGCCACTTCCGCCCTACGCGCGCAGCATGTTCGCTGCCCTGGCCGCGGTCGCATGGCGGCTGGCCGAGCACCCCAGCCCGGTCACGATCCCGGCCGGTCAGTCGCCGGAGGTCCGTCACGCGATGACCCTCACCAGTGACGGACTCGGCGATGACATCCGGTTCGAGGACGTCGCCCACGACGTGGGGCTGGCTCCGCGATCTCTGGCCCGCCGGTTCGAGGACGAGTGCGCGATGACGTGGCGCGCGGTGCTTCGCAGAATGCGGGTGCTGCGTGCGATCGAGCAGCTGGCTGCGGGCGAGGACTCCGTCACGACGATCGCGCACAGGGTCGGCTACACCTCCCTGTCAGCGTTCAACGCTGCCTTCCGTGATCTCACCGGTCGTACGCCGACGCAGTACCGCGCCACCTTCCGTCCCTGAAGGCAGTTCTTCTGTGCTGAGGGAGCCGAACGGACGTCCAGCGACTTCACCGTTCGTAGCGAGCGGCTACTCCCTCGCTACTCGCGGTGTTGCTCCAGGTAGGAGCGGGCGACGTCGTCCGGGGCATGGACCAGCCACGCATCGAGCAGGGCCTCTGCGAGGTCGTCCTCACTCGCCTTCACCAGCCGCAACAGAACCGCCGGGTAGCCCTTGAAGTGCGCAATGGTGAACAGGTACTCGGGGTGTGCCTGGAGAAGCGACTCCTTGTCCGCGAGCCCATCGGTCACCAACGCCACGATCGGACCATCGGGTACCGGGTCATCAGCGAAGCGCTTGATGTCGGCCTTGCTGAACGGGCGCTCCCAGGCGAACCCCTTGCCCGCCACCGCCCAGGTCCGGTGCCCGTGACGGACTCCTGCCGTCACCCCGGGCAGTCGCGCGACGAGCCGGTCGAGATCGTCGAGATCGGCCATCGCGCCAGCGTAGACCTGCGCTTTCTGCCACGGACGAGGACCGGGAGGGTCCGAGTGGCCTACAGGCCGTTGAAGCCGTCATTGGTGTCGATGTGCCGGGGACGTCCGTCCTTGGTGCCGGGAAGGTCCAGGCTGCGGCTCCCGCCTTGCGAGCCGCGACTGCGGTCCATCCACTTCGCGAGGAGGATGACGATGACGATGACGCTGATGATGACTACCCACATCCACATGTCGAGTCCCTTCCGGTTCTGGGGAACCTCCCACCAGAACCTCTCCGAATTGACTCTCCAGTTGTCCCGCACCCGGCGATCGCCGTATGTACCCGGCGGCACACACGCCGCTCATCACTGAGCACACAACCCAGGGGCTGCAGGTAGCCCAGGGCCCTGCTCAGGCCAGAGCTTCTGCCAGGAGTCCGCCCATGGCTCGCACGCCCGCGACGAGACGCTCGTCGGGTACCCCGGAGAAGCTCATCCGGGCGTGGTTGGCCTCGGGGTGTTCGGCGAAGAAGGGTGTGCCCGGCACGACGATGACCCCGGCGCGGGGGATGAGGACGTCGCGCTGGAAGGCCGCGATGTCGAGCCCCTGCGGGAAGGTCACCCAGGTGAACAGCCCGCCCTGCGCCCGGGTCCAGGTGATCCCGGCCGGGAAGTGCTCGTCCAAGGTCGCGAGCATCAGGTCTCGCTGGTGCCGGTAGGTGGGGAGCATGTCGACGATGTGCCGCTCGATGTCGTACCGGCCGAGGTAGCCCGCGGCCGCGCGCATGTTGAGCGTGCCGTTCTGGGTGTCCGCGGCGAGCTTGAGGAGTGAGAGCTTCTCGCGGAACTCGGGCGTCGCGAGAGCCCAGCCGAGCCTCAGCCCCGGCGCGAGGATCTTCGAGAAGCTGCCCAGGTGGATGACCCGTCCGTTGGTGTCCAGGCTCTTGATGGTGGGTAGGCGCTCGCCCTCGTAGCGCAGCTCGCGGTAGGGCGTGTCCTCGAGGATGACGACGTCGTACTCCTCGGCGAGCTCGACCAGGCGCCGGCGCCTGGCCAGGCTCATCGTTCGACCGGTCGGGTTCTGGTAGTCGGGAACCGTGTAGACGAGCTTGACCCGCTCGGTGCCGCGCAGGACCTCCTCGAGGGCGTCGGTGTCCATTCCCTCCTCGTCCATCGGCACGGAGCGGTAGGCAGGCTCGCACGGGTTGAAGGCGATGAGCGCACCGAGGAAGGTCGGCCGCTCGGTGACGATGACGTCGCCGGGGTCGATGAACAGCTTGGCGGTGAGGTCCAGGCCCTGCTGCCCGCCCTGGGTGATGAGCACGTCGTCGGCGGTGCACGGCATCCCGTCGGCGGTGAGTCGAGCGGCGACCAGCGCGCGCAGCTCGGGCAGCCCCTCGGAGGCCGTGTACTGCAGCGCGGACGCGTTGCGCGCCGACAGCAGGTCGTCGTAGATCGCGTGAAGCTCGTCCATGGGGAAGAGCGTGGGGTCCGGGTAGCCGCCGGCGAAGGACGTGATGCGGGGATCGCCTGCGAGGGCGAGGAACTCACGGATCGCGGACGGCTGGACGCGCTGGGCGCGGTGGGCGAACCTGGTCATGGCGATACCTCCAGCGGTCAGTGGTGCACGGCGTCGAGCGCCCTCGGACGATGGTGTCGGCAGGCAGTGGATGCCCCGGTGGTTCCTTGGCAGCAGCGTGGCGTGCCGCGAGGAGATGGCGCAACATCCGTGCATGCAAGCAGCAGATGTCGCACGGACTGCGGACGATCGGCGGATCCGCTGGCTGATCTCGTGCGGCCACTGAAGGTTCCGATAGCCTCCCCACGTGATCGACGCCGCGGATCGGGCCATCCTCGACTACGTGCGCACGGATGGTCGAGCCACCGTTGCGCAGATCGCGGCGTCGGTCGCGCTGTCACCGGCGGCGGTCTCCCGGCGGCTGGCCCGGCTCGAGTCGTCGGGCGTCATCAAGGGGTACGCCGCGATCGTCGACGACACCCTGGCCGGCGGGCTCGAGGCGTTCATCGAGGTCCGGATGGTCGGCGCCGTCGACGCCGACCAGCTGGCCGACCTGGCGCGCGACATCCCTCCGATCCTCGAGTTCTACAACGTCGCCGGCGACCCCGACCTGCTCATGCATCTTCGGGTCGGGGACCGAGAGGAGCTCGCCGGGGTGGTCAGCGCGCTGCGGCGCAGCGGCAAGGTCGCGGGGACCAAGACCCTCATCGTCCTGGACTCCTGGTCGCGCGCCTGAGGTCCCCGTCGTCACCACCGCGCTCGCGTGTGCACCCCGGGATCAGCCGAAGGCAAGTCCTCCGGGACGCCCATCGCGCAGCGCCGCGAGGTGCTCGTCATAGTTCATGACGTCGAAGAGCGAAGCACCCTCGAGCAACCGCGTCTGAAGCCCCTTCTCCCTGGCCTCGATCACCTCCGCACCGTCGACGGCCGCAGCGAGCTCGTCCTCCGAGCCGACGACCAGCCCGTCGTCGTCCCCGACGATCAGCTCACCCGACTCAACCCGGACACCGTCGAGCGACAAGGCGACCCCGGCCTCCGGAAGAGCCCTGGCGGGATACGCATTCGGCGCAAAACCGGTCGACCAGACCGGCATCCGTAGCTTGGCGAGCGTGGCCGTGTCACGAGACCGACCCAGGATGACGAGCCCAGCCAGGCCACGCCGCTGCGCCTCGGTGCCGAAGAGCTCACCCGCGACGGCCCGGTCGTCCCCTCCCGCGTCCACGACCAGGACGTCTCCCGGCCCGGCCTCCCGCAGGCCGTGGATGACGGACATCAGGTCGCGGTTGGCCCTGGCCGTGACGACACGACCAACGAGATGACCACCAGGCGCGAGAGGACGCAGGCGAGACGGCAGGATGCGCAACGTGGGCGACGCGTCGACGAGACTGGTCGTCGACAGCGTGGGCCAATCGGTCAAGCAGGTTACTGGTCATGAAGGGGTCCTCACGTCACGCGATGGCGGCGGCTGGCGGCACGGGTAGCATCCGGCGCCGGCCAGGGGTGACGCAACAGGTGCGCACGATCCCGTCGAGGTTTGCACAGGTCAGTCCGGCCTGCTGGCGTGGACGGCGATTCCCTGCGCGCCGTGCACGGGCCGACACCGAGAGCTCGGTGCGTGTTGCGGGACGGACCGGTGCGGCGAGGTGGTCCCACGCGGCGTGCTGACGCATGCCGATCCGTGCCGTCACGCCTTGGCAGTGATGTCGGTGGGGCTCGCCCGGCCTTCAGCCAGGGCTGCCGTCAGCGATGCCACCAGGTAGAGGGCTGAGGACTGCAGGTAGAGGACGAACATGATGCCGATCGGCGCCGAGAGTGCGCCGTACTGGGGTTTGTCGATGACGAAGCCGACGAGCAGCGCCATCAGCTGCTTGAGCAGCTCGATGACGACGGCCCCCACGGCAGCCCCGACGAAGAGCGGCCCCCGGGCCGGCCGGATGCCGCCGAGTCGCCCGAGCATCAGATGCATGACGAGGAAGTTCAGCAGCATCGTGAGGACCAGGGCGGCGGCGCTGAGCAGCAGGGTCGAACCGTCCCGGTGCAGACCCAGGGCGTCGAGAAGTCGGGCGGACAGGTCGGCAGTGAAGCTGGCGCTGACGAACGACAACAGGACCAGCGGCGCGAGAGCGAGGAACCAGCCCAGCGCCCAGAACCGCACCCAGACGAAGTTGCGCGTGTTGTTGGGGGCGCCGTACAGAGCATGGAGGGAGCGGCTGGCGCCCAGCACCGCCCCGGTGGCGCCGTACAGCAGACCTACCGCGCCGATGATCGACGTCGCCTGGGCAGTGCTGCGCAGCTGCTCAGGGTCGATCCCCGCCCCGCCGACGAGTCCGGGAAACGCTGCCGAGACGGCCTCGGTCACGTAGGCCGACAGCTGCTCGGCGCCCAGTGCCGCCGTCAGGCCGTACGCCAGCGTGAGGGCGGAGAAGAGCGCGAGGAACAGGTAGTAGGTGGTGCCGGCAGCGAGCAGCGTGGCCCTCGACTGCGTGAACCGGTTCATGGTTCGCATGCCCAGACTGACACTGGTGCCGACCGGACCCCTGCGCGACTGAAGGAACAGGACCTGCTGCGGCAGGTCCTTGGCCGGAGGGTCGATCAGGTCGCCCGGGATGGGCAGCAGTGCGGACGGGGTCTCCACGCTGTGACGGTACTGTGCCGCGACCTGGAGCTCCGCAGTGGTGCCGGGAGGGTGAGTCACCGGTGGACGGTCATCGACATCGGGTCGACTGCCGGCACGGTGAGACCGGGAAGGGCCTGGGGAGCAACCAGCACCAGCACGCCGAGGGTGAACAGCACGACGGCGACGCCGTACGTCGCGGTCCGCCGCCACGGAAGAGTCTTCTCCAGCGCAATCAGGACGGCAACCACCGCCATCCACGCTGCACTCATGACGCCGAGTGCGAACAGCGAGGCCATCAGGGCCCAGCAACAGCCCACGCACCAGGCACCGTTCGTCATCCCCATCCTCAGCGCCCCGGTCCAGCCGCCACGCCACGACCCGAGGAGCAGGCCGAGCGGGCTGCGGCACTTGCTCAGGCAGACGTTCTTCAGCGGCGTCAGCTCGTACACCGCTGCAAGCAGCAGCGTCGCCCCCGTGAGAACCCGCCCGGCGTGGTCCCACTGCAGGTCCGGTGCCAGGCGCGTGCTGCGAGCATCCCGACCAGGTAGGCGACGATCCCCGGCGCCGCCCAGGTGGCCAGGTAGCCGGCAACGAAGGCCGCGGGCGCCCCCCGGTCTCGGCTCATCCGGGAGTACAACGCCACCGTCGGAGCCACGGACGGGAACATCATCGCCGCCATCATCACGATCCAGACGCTGATGAACCAGCCGAAGGAGCCCAGCTGGGTCCACGGCCCGTCGTCCATGCCGCGCATCTGCTGGGTCGTCCACCACCAGCCGATCCCGGCGAGGAGGACGAGGACGACGACCAGCGCCCGCTGAGTGCGGACGGCAGCGTACGCGGGGCGCAGGCCGGCGTCGACAGACGGTGCTGAGCCGACCTCGGTCGACCCCGTCAGGCGGCCCACGAGAAGCCGGATTTCGAGAGCCCGGTCTTCCCCTCGAACCGGATGCCGTAGGCGTCGATGCTCGACCGCTTCGCCTCGGCCATCGTCAGGTCGGATCCGACCGGGTGGAACATCCCGGAGAACCGGATCGGCTCACCGGTATCCACACCGAACGGGACGACATCCTCGATCTCGAAGTCGATCGCATTGCCGACCCGTACCCGATGGCGCAGCCCTTCGTTGTCGACCTCGATGGGGGCACGCTCGACCCCCAGCATCTCGCCGATCAACGGGGCCAGCCCTGCCATGGGCCCACCCAGCTGCCCGCTGAAGACCTGAACCAGCCGGTCGAACTGCGCGTCGCTGGCGTGCTCGTCGACGAACACACCGACCCGCCAGTTCCCCTCGGTCATCACCTTCGGTGTGTCCGCGATCAACACGACCTTGCACCCGGCGATGTCGGTACCTTCCACGGCTCCCTCGCGGACATCGAAGACGAGCGTCACTCTGCAGAAGTCATACGTCGCCCCATGATCGAGCGACAGGTTGCAGGGGCACATGAGCTCGCACGAGCACGTCTCGACGTACTCACCCTTGAGGTTCCAGGACATGTCCGCTCCTTCCACCCTGAGCGGAGTGTCCCGCCGACGTGAAGGGATGTCAATGGGTCGCCTTCGCGACGCGGTGTCCCGCCAGAGCGCCACCCGGCGCGCGACGACGAATCGGGGATCAGACCCGCGCTGGACGGCTGGTCAGGCGCGTCTCGGGGTTCGCCGGCCAGCCGCGGATGCTCAATGTGCCGGTGTCGACGACCTCGACAGCAACATCCGCGAGCTTGCGGTTGGAGTCCTGGCTCGCTGCGCGCAGGACGTCGAATGCCTGCTCGCGGCTGAGTCGGTGTTCGTGCATGAGGACCCCGATGGCGACCCCGATCTCTCGGTTGCTCTCGAGCGCGCGCATCAGGTTTCGTGCACGGTCGTTGGCGAGCATGGTGTTCATCAGCAGACCGCCGTGGGTCGCGAAGACCAGACCTACCGCACGCGCGTGCTCGTCGAAGGCGTCGGCGGTGGGCGAGTAGATGTTCAGCCCGGCGATGACGCCGGCGTCGCCGCTGAGCCGAAGTCGCTGCGACAGGACACTGCGCACCCCCAGCTCGCTGTGCACACGGGCGCCCCACTCCAGCCAGCGCTCGTCGCTGGCCACGTCCCCACTGACGTAGACGGAGTCCTCGAGCACGGCATCCACGCACGGCCCGAATCCCATCTCGTACTGCAGGACGTCCGCCGCTGTCGCACCCTGGTCGGTGGCTGCCTCGGTGCGGAACTTCTTCGCACGCAACACGGTGAGACTGGCCCACCTCGCCGACGGCACCCGCTGCACGGCCAGGGTGACGAGGTCGTCCAAGGCGGGCAGTCCCTCGGCGTCAGTCGCCCGGTCGGACAGGTCCCGCATCGCTTCTGCAAGGTCGAGAAGCTCGCCCCAAGGGGGTGGCACCGGCGTGGTCGTGGCATCCGAAGAATGCAGCATGGCGGTCGCTCCTGGTCCCAAGCACGAAAGGCTGGAAAGGCGGCCCGTCTCCCGAGTATGCGCTCGCCGTGGCCCGAGAGCACCATGGCGGCCGGCACGGTCCCGGATCAGCCGGCCCTGAGCGTGAGCTGGACTTCGGCGGCGGCTCGACGCCGACGGGGCGAGCCAGGAGTCACCTCATTCTCGCTGGGTAGTGTCCTCGGTAGCCGATTGGATTCAATCCGAGTGTCCCGACGGTAAGGCGCCCCCGCGAGCACGTTCTGATCACCGCGCTCGCGGGGGCGCCGGCTCCGGCCTGGTTGCGACCCCTGGGGCACGCGACACGTCGGGACGCGGCGCAGGGCGTGGACCTCGGTTGAGGACTGAGTGGAAAACCGGCAGGTCAGAGGGACGTGGTCAGGGTAGGGAGTTCGCCGACCTGACTGACCAGAGCCGCCAGGTCCAGGTAGGTGTCCTTGCGAGCCACCCGACCCTCGTGGACCGCGATGACGTCGGCGCCGTCGCAGACAAACGGTGACTCGCCGAAGGTGCCACTCATCTGGTACTCGGTCACGATGTGGTCGGCTCCGACGTACCCGCGCTTCAGGCTGAACGCCAGATCTGGAACGAGGCTGAACAGGCCGTTGATGAGCGCCGAGATGGCGGTGAGCCCAACGGCCTCCGGGGCGACCCCGTGCATGTGGAAGACCGAATCATCACTGTGCAGGGCAGCGATGGCCTCCGACTGGTGACCACCCCAGGCTTGGTGGTACTTCTCGGCGAGCTCGTTGGCGGTCAGGTTCACGGCTGCTCCTCTGTGTGGGCCTCAGGGCGCTGGGTCGGCCGAGGTATCCGGAGCCCGGCCTGCTGACGGTCACGCCTTCCTCCTCGTGTGGACATCCTTGATGCGCCACGTCAGCCCATTGCCTCGGGAGACTTCGAACGATCCTCCCTCCTCCGTGGAACCGCCATAGCCCACAGGAGTCCCGGCCAGGCCGCGACGGCGATCCACAAGAAGGGGTCGTCTGTTCCCGCAGCTCAGCCGCGACGTCATCGCCGCCAGGCGGCGAACTGACCCTCGACCTTCACGGCGTTGCTAGTCCACGAACGCGGTCATCCGGATCGAGACCAGTACGCCGGGGATGTCCACTCCAAGCCTGGCGACGTACCGCGCGGGCGGCGCAGCCGTGAACCAGCGCGCGTACTCCTCGTTCAGTCCGTCGAAGTCAGAGGAGCGAGCCAACAGGACGCCCACTTCGACCACGTCATCGAACGTGGCACCGCCCGCCCGGAGAATGGCCTCGCAGTTCGTGAATGCCTGCCGCGTCTGGGCTTGGATCGTCGCTCCCGCGAGCGACTTCGTGCTGGGGTCGATGCCGACCAGGCCGGAGACGAAGATGTTGGCCCCGGCTCGCACTGCCTGGCTGTAGAGCGGTGAGCTTGGTGCATCAGCGGTGGTGATGATCTGCCGCGGCATGGTGTTCTCCTCGCCATTGTGGGATCGGTGGTCGCGCGCCAACCTCCGATTCAAGCAGGCGCTCGACTGAGGGCTCGCAGCAACGTCACGCCCTCGCGGCGCGCGCTGTCAGCGGCTCACTCGGTATCGCAGGTGGACCACCCTGTCGCCCTGGATGACCACGCTCGGGTCGTCCAGAACCTGCTGTGAATCCAGCGGGCCGAAGAACCGCTTGCCCTTGCCGAACACCACGGGGACGACATCCATGGCCACCTCGTCCACGAGGCCGAGCGCGAGTGCCTGGCCACCGACGTTCCCGGCGCAGACCGCAACGACCCGGTCACCGGCCCGTCGCTTGGCCTCCTCCACCGCGGCTGCGACGTCGTCGAAGAACGGGACGTCAGCGTCGGGGTGCCACCCCTGCGGCTTGGGTCGGTGAGACACCACCACGAGGTGGTCCCCGGCGGGCGGCTGCGCCTCCCAGCCGTTGGTCAGGTCGAACAGGTGCCGCCCTTGGATGGTGGCTCCGATGCGGGCCCAGAAGGAGCTGACGTACTCGTGGGATGCGCTGCCGACACGGAACGGGCCGTGACGCTCCCCCGCCTCGTCGGTGATGGGCAGGTCGCCGTTGAAGTACCAGTCGAAGAGGGGCCCGACGTCATCGTGCTCATCAGCGATGAAGCCGTCCACGGACACCACGGCATGCATGATCACGGTTGCCATGCCAGAACACGCTAGCGATGTCAGCGGGGTCATCGCTCGTCGGGCCCGGCGGCCCCTACGCGGCGTCGAGCTTCGCCACCAGCTTCGTCAGCATCGTGACGTTGCGACTGGTGCTGCTCAGCGGGCCAAGGATCTTCTCCCAGTCACGCTTGCTGAGGTGGGAGTCGGTGGAGCGGCCCCGCATCCGCCAGTGCACGTCCGAGGCGTCGACGACCAGCGTGTCGAAGTCGTTCGACAGTCCCTCCAGACGCTTGGCATCGCTCGTGGACGGCGCCTTCTTCAGGAACGTCACGAAGTGGGTGTCGCCCGCTGCCAGCGTGAACGGCCGGGCGTCGAGGACGTTCCGCAGCTGCGCCGGCGTCCGGACGAACGTCGTGCACTCGAAGCCGAACTCGTCCTCCAGGGCCTTCTGCATCGCCGCTTCGACCGATGCCCGTGGTCCGGCCGTGTCGAACACGACGTTGCCGCTGTTGATGTAGCTCCACACGTCGGCGTACCCGAGTCCCTCGCAGACCGCCACCAGTCGGCTCATCGGCACCCGTCGGCCTCCCAGGTTCACCGCGCGCAAGAAGCCGACCCGGATGCTCATGCGTCCCAACTGTAGGGGCCGGCGGCCGCCCGATGCCTCACGCACCAACGTGTTGGACTGGCTCACGGCAGGCAGTCCGTCACCGGGCCGCGTTGGCCCCATGCCCCCAAGTCGGCAGCCTGGATTCCTGGGTAAGCGTCCGGGCGGTTGTCGACCGATCGGACGGCAACGGACTCGTTGTGTGCTCTCGAGGTGTCGCTGCGATTCCTCTAGCCTCCAACCATGGACAGAGACGCCCGCGAAAACCTCCCGCCAGCCCCGGAGGCGGCGTGAGCGTCACGGGACCTGATGGCTCGACGGTTGGTCGCCTCGAGATCGCACAGGGGTGGACGGTGCGGGCCGCGGGGGGCCCGGTTCCCGACTCATTCCCGAACGGGGTCGTCGCGGCATCGGTTCCGGGCGTGGTCCACACGGACCTGCTCGCGGCTGGTCTCATCCCGGACCCCTACGCGGACGACAACGAAGCGCTGCTCGCGTGGATCGGGCTCGTCGACTGGACCTACGAGACGTCGTTCACCCTGACCGCCGCCGACCTGGCCGCCGCCGAGCGTCATGAGCTCGTGTTCGACGGGCTGGACACCGTGGCAACCGTCCTGCTCAACGGGGCACCCCTCGCCGAGGTCCGCAACCAGCACCGCGGCTACCGGCTCGCCGTCACGGATCGGCTGCGCGCGGGGGAGAACGTGCTGACCGTGGCGTTCCGCAGTCCGGTGCGTCATGCCAACGCACAGAGCGTGCTGCTCGGGGCCCGACCGCGTCCCTACCCGATGCCGTACGAGGCGATCCGCAAGTCCGCCTGCAGTTTCGGGTGGGACTGGGGCATCGCCACGTGCACCAGCGGCATCTGGCGTCCGGTGTCGTTGGAGTCCTGGAGCACTGCCCGGCTCGACCGGGTGCTCGTGCACGCCGAACCAGACGGGGACGGCGGCCACGTGGAGGCCACGGTGTGGGTGTCTCGGGCGCGTGACACCGACGTGACCGTGACGCTCGAGGTGGCCGGCGCTGTCGAGTCCGTGGTCGTACCCGCCGCACAGAGCGAAGGCCGGGTGGCTCTCCAGCTCACGGACGTCGACCGCTGGTGGCCCGCCGGTCACGGAGCCCAGCCGCTCTATGACGTCCGGGTCACGCTCAGCGTTGACGGCGAGGTCATCGACGAGGCGTTCCGACGCGTCGGGTTCCGCACCCTGCGCTGGGATGTCGAACCGGACGGGGTCGGCACCCCCTTCCAGCTCGTGGTCAACGACCGGAAGATCTTCGTCAAGGGGGTCAACTGGATCCCTGACGACGCCTTTCCGAGCAGAGTGGGCCGTGCCCGATACGCACACCGTCTGGAGCAGGCGAAGGCTGCCCACCTGAACCTGGTGCGGGTCTGGGGAGGGGGGATCTACGAGTCCGACGACTTCTACGACCTGTGCGACGAGCTCGGGCTGCTGACGTGGCAGGACTTCCTGTTCGCGTGCGCCGCCTACCCCGAAGACGATGTCCTACGCGTCGAGGTCGAGGCCGAGGCTCGCGAGAACGTGACCCGCCTGGCCCACCACGCTTCACTGGCCATGCTCACCGGCAACAACGAGAACCTGTGGGGCTACGAGGACTGGGGCTGGAAGGAGCGGCTCGACGGGCGAACGTGGGGAGCGCTGTACTACTACGAGCTGCTCCCGGCCATCGTCACCGAGCTGGCATCGCACGTGCCCTACACCCCCGGTAGCCCTTTCAGCCCGGGTGGTGAGCACCCGAACGCCGAACCTCACGGCACGACGCACCTCTGGGAGCACTGGAACTCCCTGGACTGGCCGGCCTACCGCCACGTGCGGCCCCGGTTCGTCGCGGAGTTCGGCTGGCAGGGGCCGCCGGCTTGGTCCACCCTGTCCCGCGCCATCAGCGACGACCCCCTCACACCCGAGTCCCCCGGGATGGTCGTGCACCAGAAGGCTGCCGACGGGAACAACAAGCTGGCCATGGGTCTGTTGCACCACTACCGAGTCCCGGACGACATGGAGACCTGGCACTGGGCCATGCAGCTCAACCAGGCCAACGCCGTCTCCTGCGCCCTCGAGTGGTTCCGTGCCCTCGCGCCCCACACATCGGGGGCCATCGTCTGGCAGCTCAACGACTGCTGGCCGGTCACCTCCTGGGCAGCGATCGACGGCGACGGACGCGAAAAGCCCCTCTACTTCGCCCTGCAGAGATCCTTCGCACCGTGCCTGGTCACCATCCAGCCGCAGGGCGACGAGCTGATCGCAGTCCTGGTCAACGACACCGACGTCCCGTGGCACGGCGATCTCGTCCTGACCCGCAGGGGCTTCGATGGGCGCGCCCTCGCCTCCACGGAGCTTGAGGTCACCGTGCCCGCTCGGGAGTCGGTCGCCCTCGACATCCCGGATCACGTGGGCGCAGCACAGGACCTGGCCTCTGAGCTCGTCGTTGCCGAGGCGCTCGGCACCCGAGGGATGTGGTTCCTCAGCGAGCCACGCGACAGCCTGCTGCTTCCGCAGCAGGCCAACGTCGAGGTGTCAGCCATCGAGGGCGGTGCCGAGGTGACCGTCACAGCAGCAGTCCTCCTGCGCGACCTCACTCTGCTCGTCGACAAGATCCACCCCGCGGCCGTCGTCGACCAGGGCCTCATCACGCTTCTGCCCGGAGAGTCGACCACCTTCCGCATCACCGGCGTCGACGAGGTCGACATCGACGACGTCCTGGCACCCGGTGTTCTGCGGTCGGGCAACGAGCTCGTGACGTCCTGAGGTTGGCGCCGCAGAGTGACCTTGCGATCCATCGGTGGCGGCGAATCGGTCGGAGCTTGGCCAGGCACCCGGCTTCGTTGAGCGGGCTCAGTCCTCCAGTTGTGGACGGCGACCGGACTGGGCCTCGACAGAGTCGTTGATGTCGGCTCCGCCCTGCTCGACGAGCTCGGCGAAGAGCCGGCCACGGACGACGAGACCGTCCCGAACCGTGAACTGGGTGATCGCGCGCAGGTCGAACGGCTCCCCCTGCTCGGTCGTGCCCCACCAGTGCCACTCGCTCCACACGACGTCCCCGTCCTGCACCGACGCAGGGACCTCGGCGCGCAAGTCGGGCACTCCGGTGAGGATGGCGCCCCAGTTCGCCTTCATCTGCGCTCGTCCGCCGAAGCCGCGGGCCGGATGAAATGGCTGCTCGCTCTGGTAGTCCTCGTGCATCAAGGCCGCCATGCCCTCGAGGTCGTGGGCGTTGGTCCGCTCGACCATCTGCCGGATGACGTCCAACCCAGTTGCTGTCACGTCTCGCTCCTTGGTTCTCAGCTGACAAGTCCTTGGCGGAAGTCAGGCGATGGGCAGCCGGTGCTTGGGCGAGACGCGCCGGGGGGGTCGCCCATGTGGTCCCTGCCGCACCCGGTGCAGCGGCGATACCGCTGGCCCTCGGGTCGTACTGCCATTTCGCCTCACGTGCGGTGGATCGGACGGCAGGCACGCGGGGCGACGTGACCCATTGGCGCTTCCGCGGACATGCCGAGATCGGGTCATGGCACCGAGAGACTGGACCCGAGCGCGCGGTTGATCTGTCTGAACAGGACACCGGTCTTGTTGCGGACCGACGAGTACGTAGCCGTGGCTGCCGTCCGGTCGACGCCGTAACCCTCTGCTGCTTCTGCGGTCAGGGACTGCAGGGTCATGACCTGGGCGAGGTAGTCGGACCGGTCCAGGGTTGGCGGGATGCCGGTCTCGGCCAAGCGGCCGAAACTCCTGCTGAGCAGGACCAGCGCACTGTTGACGTCGACTCCCGTCCGTAGGCATTCGTCGACGTTCTCCATGTCCCCGATGATGTCGGCAGCCTTTGCCAGTGCCCGCTGCTTGCTGAAGTCCGCGTTGAACGCGGGCGGCGACATCGATGGCGTCGGCCGGAACGGCGAGGTCGCCTGCTTCGCTGTAACGATTGCCACTCGAGGCGCAGACCGGACCGTGGGCCCGGCGAGGACGGCCTCCGCAGTCCCGGAGGCACTCACCGCCACCGCTGTGACCGCTGCCACCGTGGAGGCAGCGAACCACCTGGCCCGGCGCGATGGTCTCCTACCGGGATCCGGGTGGGCCAAGAGAGGCGAGCTGGACACGTGACTCCTCGACCGGTGTCGAGCGGTCGGGCTCATAACTGTTCCGGTACTTCTCAGTCCACCCGTCCGCGTCCACCTGCCGCAGCTGTCCGTGTCCGACGTAGTACCACCCTGATGTCGTTCGGTTGTCCAGCCGGGCGCTGGCTCCGACCTTGGAACCACCATTCGACGGCTCCGGAGATGCGCCGTTGTGCGGGTCGAGCCGGCCGCTGTCGCCTCCGACAAGGCCATCGTCCGGGTTCTGCAGCCGCAGCGCACCGCACCGCTCGCACACCCAGCAGTTGGCGCCGGGAAGGGCGACGCTGACGTCGCGGGTCCGCCACACATGCCCGGGGCAGGTTGCCGGGTCCGGTTCGGTCCTGCTGTCGTGAACCTGACGGCCGGAACCCCATTTCACAGTCACCCGGTCATCCCCTCGACGAAACTCGAAGTGGGCCAACGGGTTCGCTGGATTCGCACCCTGTGCGCCCCAGTTGCAGATCGCGCCCCAGCAGGCACCGCCAAGGGACCCGACAGCTTCTGCCCGCGCAGGGCTACCCGAGAAGCGTGAGTCTTCACACGAGGAAGCCCGGGCGGGCTACTCCGCCTTGGATGCGGCCCCGTCAGCATGTGCTGACCGCCGTCTCTCCAGGTCCTCCAAATGAAGACCGTCCAGTCTCCAAGGTCGGTCGAGGTTCCATGTCGAAACCTGTTGACCTTCGGTGTCCGGCCCGGCGATGTGCAACGCGCCGCATCGCTCGCAGACCTCTGTCACGTAGCGGCCCGGTAAGGCGAACGTGATGTCTCGAACGCGCCAGACGTGCTCGCACATGAGGGCCTTGGGACCCTCGCTCAAATCTTCACTTCCCTGCTCGTTACGTCCCCTGCGACGCATGAGCCCCTCCTAACGGGGGAACTGGGTCCCTTCGTGTTGAAGGCCGGCTCCCACCACAGGACATGCTTGCCCCACGAGGGGAGCAAATCAACCCCCCAGATGAGGCCCCCTCGCCCTGTCTGGCATCACCGATTTCGCTGGAGCCTGCACGCGAGACCTGACGAACGCACGACCGGGGCCGGATTCGTCAACGGGGCAACGGGATTGTGCACCAGCGAGGGACTCACCTCGCCTGCGCTGCCCGGGACGGAACGCCGAGCCGTAGCTCCCCCTGCAGAGCAGGCGGCTCGGCGTCCGCCAGGCCCCCTCGACGGCGCATGCGCCGTTGCTCGTTGCGGCCTTCTCCATTGGAGACCCGTTCGGCCGTGCATGGGACGGGTTTCAGAAAATCAGTGTCAGGTTGCGCCGAACGGTAGGAGAGCCCGGCACCCGCACCGCGCGCCCTCAACTGGCGCCGCGTCCTTTGATGCTCTCTCCAGGGACCACCGCTTCGGCTGGAGCTCACGGCAGAGGCACGAAGTCGTAGCCGTGCGGGATGGCTGCGAGGCCGTCCCAGGGCACCTCCCCGTCGACATCCGGGCCCGTCGAACCGCAACAGGTCATCAGGAGTCAGAATCCAGTGCCGCAATGGGTCGCAGAAGCACCCTTCGCCGCACACGTCCGATAGTTGTTTCCCACCGGGTGACCGCAGGGGACTATCCATCACCACGAGGGTGCGGTTTACTGGAGATGGACGATCGGAGCGGCTGGGGTGCCTTGATTACCGGTCCAATACTCCTTTCATCTGTGGGCTCGTTGGCGCTGCGCTTTCGCAGGCCGACGTTTCGGTGCCCGGGAATCGGAGGCAGGAATTGTCCATGCCTGGTTTCATCACAGTTGTTCGGCCGGCGCGCGGGCATCCGACCGGTTCGACGAGCGCGTTGGGCTCCTCTCTCGAGTTCGGGCCGGCCCCGTCATGGCTGTGCGTGGGGAGTTGGCAGACGTCGTGTCGTCGAGGTCTTTCCTATAGCGGCGTGAACTTTGGCGACCTTGCGGCGGCGTTCGTCGCTCGGAGGATCCTCCACGATTGTCGAAAATTGAAAACATTCGCTTTCAACAGAGAAAGGCTGCGTACGAAGTCCATTGCCGGCATCCCGCCCAGTTGGCCGAGATCACCAGGAGAAAGAGGAATCATGACCGACCTCACCCGCCGCAACGTCACGACCGGTGCTTTTGTGCTGGCCACGGTCACTGCCACCCCGGAGGTGGCCCAGGCGAAACCGCCTTCTCCCAAGCCGGGTGGACTGAGCAACAGGGAACCCATTGATCGCACCCGCTTCGTTGACGAGTTCCGCGGTTCGACCGATGACGAGAAGCTGACCGAGGCCATGCTGTGGCAGCAGCAGCAACCCGGTCAACCGGCCCTGCGCCTGCTGCCTCGGGCCTACAACTTCAACCAACCCCGCCAGCTCTACTCCGGGTTCAAGCTCGTGGGCACACCTGCTGGTCCTCGGAACCTGGAGATCGCCGACACCGCCCACGTGCCCTCCCGGTGCTTCCTGGGCAACAACATCGGCTCGGGCACCAACTCCTGGTGGAACGGGACCGGCAACCTGTTCGACATCTACATGGCCGACTTCGGCGTGCAGGGCGACCAGGGGTCGTCCCGTCAGCAGTTCATGGACGTGCCGGTTTCGTCCGGAACCTTGTACGCCTGCCAGTTCCAGGCCCTGTCGTTCGACTTCATGCGCTCGATCTTCGGCCGGAAGGACAGGGTCTGCGCCTTCACGCAAGTGGTGCTGTCGGGTCACTGGACGGCAAACAACCTCTGGGACACCCAGTTCCACCTGGGCGGCTCGGACAACAGCCTGTGGATGGGCGGCTATGTCAACATCGGCACGTCGCAGTCCCCGGTGCAGACGGGCACGTACGCCGACAACGACTACATGATCATGCTGTCGTCGCTGTCCAAGACCGACATCGGCTACGTGTACTGCACCGCGCTGAACGGCTGGCGGGGTCTCAAGGTCACTGGCTCCAGCCACGGTGGCCTCAACTTCTTCGGCGGGGTGTACGAGGGCTACAACGGCACCAATCTGCGCGCTCCGGGCACCGTGATCCGGCTCGAAGGGGGCAACGGCACCTTCCATGGTCCCCGTATCGGCCAGGCCATGGCCAACCCCGATCCGGCTGAGAGCGGTTACGTCCACGTCACCAACGGCCAGTGGACGTTCGTCGGTCCCAGCTTCTTCCGGGGGAACACCTCGGCCTCCGTTCCGGCCATCTATCAGAGCGGAGGTCGTCTGACAGTCCTGGGCGCCACCGTGGCCAACGACGAAGAGTGGCCCAAGCCCATTCTGAAGACGGTCGGCGGTTCGTCTCAGGTCCTCGACGGGTCCATGGGCTAGGGAGGACCTGGCCAAGCAGCGCGGAGCACGGCTCAGGCGTCAGTGGATGACGTCGAGGATGTTCTTCTGGATGCCGTTGCTGAACACCTCGCTGTCCACGAGCTTGAGCTTCTGGGTGTCCTTGTCGGTGTCACTGAAGAACTTCTCGCCTGCGCCGAGGAGGAGCGGGAAGACGAGGAGGTTGTACCGGTCGATCAGTCCAGCGTCGGACAGGGCGTGGTTGAGGGTGACGCTCCCGTGGATGATGATCGGACCACCCTTCGTCTTCTTCAGCGCTGCGACCTCATCCAGCGAACGCAGAAGCGTTGTCGGCCCCCAGTCGGAGACGAGGTTCTCGTCGGCGAGGGTGGTCGAGACGACATACTTCGGCAGGCTCTTGTAGTGGCCGAACTCCTCCCTGTCGGGCCACACCGGACTGAACAGCTGGTAGCTCTTACGGCCCATCAACATGGCGGTCGACTCCTCCTGCTCGGACCCTTTGAGCGCATACGCCTCGGGGACGAAGTCGACGCTCTTGAAGGTCCAGCCGCCGTTGCGGTAGTCGCTCTGACCTCCGGGGTCTTGGACCACGCCGTCGAGGGAGATGAAGGCGGTGCTGATGAGAGTGCGCATGGTCGCTCCTTTAGGTCGGGACGTTGGTCTGGTCCGGCGGCGGGTGCCGCCCTATGACATTCCTACGAACGAGGTCGCCCGAATGCGACACGTGGACCCCGTTCTTCGTGCGGCAGCCGGGGCAAGCCTGGTCGGCTCTACAGGTGAGAGCGGCCGTTTGCGTTTGGAGGTCCCTGCTCCCCTCTCCAGGACAGCGAGCACGGGATCGGGTCAGGGACGGGAGGTCGTGAGGGCGACGGCAGTCCAGGACACCGGGCTCAACCGCAGCTCGAGACAACCCGCTTCGACGCGAACGGTCGCGTCCTTGCGCGGCCGCACGGCGTCGGGCTCCACAGCCGTGTTCGTGCGGCGCGGGTCGTCATCCTCGAGGCGCAGGCACTCGGCGACGTCAGCGCCGGGGAAGCCGCGCAGGTCGACCGTGACGTCGACGGCGTCGCTCGGGTGGCGGTTGACGAGAAAGAGGGCGATCCTGCCGCTCTCCTGGTCCCACGTCGCCGCGGCATCGACCGTGTCGACGACGCCATGGACGGCGGTCTCGTGGTGGGCGCCCTTCGGCTCCACGCGCAGCGCGGTGCCACGTGCGAGACGAGCGGTTTGAGCGAACGGGTGGAAGATCGTCTGGCGCCAGGCCGGACCGCCCGGTTCGGTGCGGATGAGGCCGATGACGTTGACGAGCTGGGCCTGGCAGGCGATCTTGACGCGGTCCGCGTGACGGAGGAATGCGTTGAGGAACCCGCCGACCGCGACGGCGTCGGCGAGCGAGAAGGTGTCCTCGATGAGGCGGGGTGCCTGCTCCAGGCCGAGGTTCGTGTGTCCCACGAACTCGCGCTGGTACCAGACGTTCCACTCGTCGAAGGACAGGTGGACCCGCTTCTGGCTGTGACGCTTGGCGCCCACATGGTCCGCGGTCGCGATCACCGATCGGATGAAGTGGTCCATGTCGACCGATGAGGCGAGGAAGCTCGCCAGGTCTCCCTCGCGCTCCTCGTAGTAGGCGTGCAGGCTGATGTAGTCAACGGCGTCGTAGGCGTGCTCGAGCACCGTTGCCTCCCACGAGCCGAAGGTGGGCATCTGGCTGCTGGAGCTGCCGCAGGCCACGAGCTCGATGGCGGGGTCGATCTGACGCATCGCCTTGGCGGTCTCCACCGCCAGCCGCCCGTACTCGTCGGCTGTCTTGTGGCCCGTCTGCCACGGCCCGTCCATCTCGTTCCCCAGGCACCAGAGGCGCACGTCGTGCGGGTCCGGATGACCATGACGGGCGCGCAGCTCCGACAGGGCCGTTCCACCCCGGTGGTTGGTGTACTCCAGGAGGTCGCAGGCCTCCTGCACCCCGCGGGTCCCCAGGTTCACCGCCATCATCGGCTCGACTCCGCATCGTCGCGCCCACTGGGTGAACTCGTTGAGCCCGACCTCGTTGCTCTCGATGCTCCGCCAGGCCAGGTCGATCCGGGCCGGTCGCTCCCCGACCGGACCGACCCCGTCCTCCCACCGGTAGCCCGAGACGAAGTTGCCACCGGGGTACCGCACCAGGGTCACCCCGGCCTCGCGGGTCAGTTCCGCGACGTCACCTCGGAAGCCGTGTGCGTCGGCGGTCGGGTGCCCCGGCTCGTGGATGCCGGTGTAGACGCACCGACCCATGTGCTCGACGAACGAACCGAAGATGCGGCGGTCCACCTCCCCGATGGTGAACGCAGGGTCCAGGACGATCTTGGCCCGCGGCAACGCTGCCTCCCACGACGATGGGTCGACTCGGATCCCGCAGTTATACAGCGTCGGAACAACGTTGTACACGTGGGGTCACGACACAGGCGGCTTGGCGATCCAGACCGCCGCCGGACGTTTCCCCGAGCGTCTTCCGGTGTCCGCCCGCGCGGCGAAGAGACCTGCTGCTCCTGGGTGCGATCACTGCCGCACACCGGCTGTTACGGGTGAGGGGCTGGGTCGGGCCGATCGATGGCGGCGCGGCAGCGGGAGTGCAGCGGCCGACGTCAGTACGCCGCAGACCGTCAGCATCCCCCACACGCCGAGGAAGTCGTCGGCGGTGCTCGTGGGCGTCAGGGTCCCTAAGCAGCGCGACGGTCAGGGCCACACCGAAAGTGGCTCCCAGCTGCCGGATCGCCTGGTTGACGGCGGCGCCGGCCGCGAACTCGTCGGACGGCAGTCCCTGCACCGCGGCGCTGGTCAGCTGTGGGATCACCAGGGCGACCCCAAGACCTGCCAACAGGGACGCGGGGAGCACCTGGCTGGCGTAGGCCGGGTCCTCACCCAGCCGGGTCAGCAGGAGCGCTCCGCCCGCGGCGTACACGAGCCCGCCGGGCAACAGCAGGGCGCGCTGCCCGTAGCGAGCCGCCACCCGGCCGAACACGGGCGCGAGCACCATCACCACGACAGGGTCCCGGCACCATCGCCAGGCCGGCGCGCACGACGCCGTAGTTCCACACCACGAGCATGAACTGGATCAGGCCGAAGAACATGGCGGTGAACCCGATCGTGAACGCGGCTGTTGCGATGTTCGCCCAGCGCACGGACGGCCGGGCAAAGATCATCAGGTCGAGTGCCGGGTGCGGCGCCGACAGCGTTCGCCTGACGAAAGCCGCAAGCACCAGCAGCCCGCCGACCAGAGCACCCACGGTCCGTGCGGAGACCCAACCCCACTGGTCGCTCTGCACGATGCCCAGGGCGAGCAGGGTCAGGGCGCCGGCGAGCAGCACGATCCCCAGGGGGTCGGGAAAGGGCTCCTGCCTCGCCTCCCGGGACTCCGGGAGGAGGCGGATTCCCAGCACCAGCGCGATCGCCCCGACGGGCACGTTGGCCAGGAACACCGCGCGCCAGTCCCAGCCCTGCACCAGCAGGGCGCCCACGGTCGGCCCGATGGCAGCGGCCAGCGCGGCGATGGCGCCCCAGACGGCAACTGCGACCGGAACCCGGGCCGTGGGGAACACCGACAGGACGAGCGCGAGGGAGGCGGGCACCAGCGCAGCCGCGCCCAACGCCTGCACGACGCGGAACACCACGAGCAGACCGGCCGTCGGGGCGAACGCGCAGAGCACCGACGCCAGTGTGAAGGCGACCAGGCCGAGCAGGAAGACCCGTCGGCGCCCGAACCGATCCGCCATCCGCCCCGAAGGGACCAGGGCGGCGGCAAGAGCAATGGTGTACGCCGACAGCGTCCAGGACATGGTCGTGAACGACACCGACGGGAAGCTCGAGCGGATGTCATCGAAGGCCACGAAGAGCACCTGGGCGTCGAGGAAGACCATGAAGGCTGCGAGGCTGGCCACACCGAGCACCACCCAAGGGCTGACCGGGGGACGAGTGCTCGGCGTCGTCAGAGGCTTCATGGTGGAGGAACGTAGTCCGTAAAGTTGAGAAAATCAACCACTTGAAACTAAAAGTCAACCGTTCTACCCTAGCGGCATGCCGAACAAGAGCTACGACCAGTACTGCGGCATCGCCGCCGCGCTCGACGTCGTGGGCGACCGCTGGACGCTGCTGATCCTGCGGGAGCTCTCCTTCGGTCGACGCCGCTTCACCGACCTGCGCACCGCCCTGCCAGGCATTGCTTCCAACCTGCTCACTGACCGGCTGCGCGACCTGGAGGAAGCGAGCCTGGTCGAGCAGCAGGAACTGCCGCCACCGGCGGCCCGCACGGTCTATGCCCTGACCGCGGCGGGAGAGCGGATCGTGCCGGTGCTGCGGGCCCTTGCCCGGTTCGGCCTGCCCCTCCTCACCGACCCCGTGGAGGGACGGGTGCGGCCACGCACCGCCGTGTACGGTGCGCTCGCGCCACTGATCGACGGCCCTGCTGCTGCCGGCCGCAACCTGGTGATGCGCTTCGTCCTGGACGGCGAGGAGCTCTGGCTGCAGGTACGTGACGGTCGGCTCGAGCGCCCGGATCGAGGGGTCGAGCCGGACCTGACGTTCACGGGCTCCGCTGCCGCGCTGGTCGAGCTGTGCCGGGGCACCGCGGACCTCGCGGCCCTACGCCCACGCCTTTCAGTGCACGGAAGCCACGCAGCGCGCGAGGCCTTCACCGGGCTACTCGCCGCTACCGGCGTCGTTCCGGTCGGCTGACGTCCGACGGCCGACCACCGTTCGCGGGGACAGCCCCGCAAGGCCCTTGAGTTGATGGCACATTCACCCGGGCCGGGGCATGGCAGCCTTCCCCGGGACTCTGTTCGGGACTTCATACCGGGTGTGTGCCGGCGAGCACATACGGCTGCGCCGGAACACGGGACAAATGGTCATGGACGATCAACTGCCAACGAAGGCCTCCGACTTCCCGGACGAGCACCCCGAATCGCGCCGTGACGCCGCGCCAACAGCTGGATCCGTGAGCAGTGCCGACGACGAAGCGCACCCGGCACCCGACTATTGGGACCCAGAGTTCTGGAGCGGACCAGAGCAGGTCTTGCTTGCGGTCGTCGGCCTGGGAGCTCCGGTGTTGCTGTGGTTCACGCTGGTCGACCACCTGCCGGAGGCTTGGACCGACTGGGCTGAGATACCCATTCTTGGTTTTGGAGACCTGATGGCTGCAGCGCTCTTCATGTACGTCTACGGGTCCGCGCGGGCCTTGCTGCGATACGTGCTCAACGGCCGCCCGACTCCAATGGACTCGGTACTTCCATCGTCACGCGCAACCTGGCCTGACGTTGTTGAACCTCCGCGACATCCTGAACCCGGCGAGACGGCCCCCTTGCGGCTCCGTCATGCCGACTCCGGGGTGGTACCGCCTCCGGTCCTGGTCGAGAGACTCACCCACTGGTCGATGTTGGCGCTGGGTGTCCCATTCGCTGTCGTCTCTTGCTGGTTGACGGTGTGGGCCTTCACAGAAGGGCAGCCCCTACTGTCGCTGGCGTGCGTTCCAGGCGTGTTGCTCGGAGGCGTCCTCGTGTACTGGTGGACGCGCATGCAACTCGTGGCCGGTCCGGACGGCATCCTGATACGGCGCGAGTTCCGGGGCCACCACATTCGATGGTCCGACCTGGACTACATCGAATTTGACGAGCTCCCCGCCAACGACGAGTTCAACGGGTCGACGAACATCGTCTTCGTCACCCGCGAGCAGGTGCGGATCTCCGAACCGAACCTGTCAGGCAGCACCGAACCCGGAGGCTACCTGTACACGTTGGCCCAAAACCTCCTCGCGATGCGTGATGCGTACGCTCCCGCGCCCGGACACCCTGGCACCGAAGGAACGGACCCGTCCGAGGTGTAGTACATGCCTGCACAAGAGTGTGACGGATCGAGGGCCGTCGGTCGTTTCCTACCCGCTCTCCGACAACTGTTGTGCGAGCGGCCCCAGCGTCAGGGGCGCAGCCGAGCGAAGTGGCGTGCCAATCCTCTGCGTATGCAGGCAGCGTCAGGCGGGGAAGTCGGACCCGCCATCCAGACGCAGCCTGAGCAGGACGTCCAGAGCCACCGAGTCACCGTCCCGGCCACCCGCTCCGACCTGGAGCGGCGCGTCGCTGGGCTCGATGTGGACGCCGGCCAACCGTCCGCGCAGGCTGGGCGCCACGACGAGGACGTACCAGCGGCCGTCCGTGCCGACGGCAGCCCGGTGGTCCCGTCGCACGTACCAGCCGACGACGTCGGTGCGCAGGCTCCCGCCGCCGCTGTAGGGCCGCGCCCGCAGCCGGGTGGGCTCGACGCCCGCCGACCGCATCGCCTCGGCGAAGGCCGCCACCATCGGTGCGGTCCGCCGCGCCTCGGCCTCCGCCGCCCGCGCTGCGGCCGCGTGGTGGTACTCGGCGTTCTCTCGCGCCTGGCGGCGACGGACGGCGGCCGGGTCTGTCGGCTCGCTCTCCGGTGTCATCGGCCGATCATCGCAGCGCGTGACACCAGCCGTAGGCCCGGGCGTCGGCAAAAGCAGGCGAAGCCGCCGATCGCGGGTCTGGAGAGTTCCATGGCGGGCTGTCCGGCCTTTCGGCCAGGAATACCGCCTCGTCCGCGCGTCGTTCGCTCCCGCAACCACACGAAGGGCTTGTCATGACCCTGGACGAAGCCATCGCGGCGGTCGAAGCGACACTCGACTCCGCGCATCTGCGCGTCGACCGCCGTCGCGCCCGCGAGGACTCGGCCTCGTATCTTCTCGTGGTCCTCGACACCAGCGGCCGGAACCATCACGACGGGCCGATCGCCAACGGTCCGCGCCTGGTTGACAAGCAGAGCGGTGAGGTCATCAGGCTGGTCGTTCCCGATGCGGTTGCCCGGGCAAGTCGAATGTCACCTGTCCGAACCTGACGACGCACGGGAGGGACCGGGTTGCTGGCGTCGGCAACGGCAAGGTCTTGACGGCTCGCTTGCATTTTGCAAGTATCTCCGCATGAGCCTCTTCATCACCTGTCCCGTCCACAGCGTCGAGCGCGCGACCGCCTTCTACACCGCCCTCGGCTGGACGCTCAACACGGAGATGTCCGATCACAACGTCTCGTGCTTCGCCATCGCCCCCGAGCAGTACCTCATGCTTGGCAGCCGCGAGATGTATGCGAGCGTCGGCGGCGCCGAGGAGCTGGTCGGCGGACCGGACACCCCCTCAAAGGTCACGGTTTCCTTTGACCTCGGCAGCCGCGAAGCGGTCGACGAGCTGGTCGACCGCGCGGGTGCGGCTGGAGGACGGATCGGCGACATCGACGACTACCCCTTCATGTACCAGCGCCAGTTCGACGATCCCGACGGCTACCACTACTCGCCGTTCTGGATGAAGCCGAACACCGATCCCACCGAGTGAGCGACCTCGCCGCGGCCCTCGACATCATCGGAAGCCGGTGGGCCCTGCGCATCGTGGAGCGGCTGCTCGAAGGCCCCCAGCGCTACGGCGACCTCCAGCGCGACCTGGGAGCGCCGACGAACATGCTTGCGACTCGCCTGCGCGAGCTTGAAGCGGCTGGCGTGCTGACCCGCCTGCCTCTTCGGCACAACACGCGGGCTTATGCACTGACTGATCGAGGCCTCGCCTTGCGCGAGGCGATCACTGCACTCGGACGCTGGGGTGCCGACGAGAAGTAGTCCGGCACCCTCGACACACCGCGATCGTGCCCACGAGCTGGTGCCCTCGGGTCCGGGCGGCTCACCGCGTGGCTGCCATCCTTCGGGCGAGCCCAGAACGCCTGTACCCGGAGGTGCATTTGGCTGACCGAGGTCCTCGCCGGCCGGCCGCTCGCCGCCGGGTCGACCTTGCTGTTCGCCACCCTGCGGCCGATCGTCCCTGCACCGCGGGATCGGGCCTCGCCCAGCACCGCGGCCACGGAAGGTCCCTACTCGATATATTCGGGGATGTCGGCGGGCAGCCGCCGGGTAGCGGGAGGTCATCATGAGAGCGTTCGCCGATGACGGCGGCCTGTCCTCGTTGAGCGGGCCGCTGATGATCAGCCTCCTGCTGGTGCTGCTGGTGCCGCTGGTGCTGGCGCTGACCACGACCGTGATCGTGTGGCGGGTGTACCGGCGCGTCCGCCGCTGGCGGGGATGGCACCGGGGCGCGGCCGCGATCCATTCGCGAGCACTGATGCCCGGGCCGGGACGTGACATCGCCCGGTTGCGTGGTGACTTGCGCAAGGAGGTCGAGGCAGCCGACGTGATGCTGTCTCGCGCGAAGGACGGCCGGCTGTTCGTCGCCGACGCCCGTGCCCTCATCGACGAGCTCAAGATCAACGCCACCGCGGTGGATGCCGACCTCGCCAGCATCCAGGAGTACGCGGACGTGACCCAGCAGCGCAGCGCCCTTGACGCGCTTGGTCCCCAGGTCGCGAAGCTGATCCAGACCAGCTACCTGGCCCGGCAGACGATGCTGCAAACCGAGATCGCGGACCGCGAGCGACACCTCACAGACCTCAGCGAGCACGTCGAGCGGCAGGCCGCCGCGTTGAAGATCTACCGTCAGGGGGCGCACGGCCTCGACCTGGACGACCCACACGGCAACGTCGACAGCTCGAGCGACTCGCAGTCACGGAGCCCAGCCAGTAGCACGAGCTACCCACCGGGCAAGTCCTCGCCGAACTGGGGGTCAGCCGGGATCCGTTGAACGACTGCAACGCAGCGGCTTGCCAGACTCGCCCCCGATGTGGCCGATCGCAGTTGGGGATGTCGGCTTACGCCACCCATGAAGTAGAGATGGAGTATTCGTCCCCGTCGGTTTCCTGGCGGTGGGCGTACGCCAGGCGGTCGGCGTCGCGCTCGGGAAGGAAGCCTGAGTCTCGGCGACAGTCGTGGCAGACCGCGACGGCTCGTCGGCCCAGGTGGACGACCTCGATGAGGTGAGGACGGCAGGCGCCGTCGTCTCCATGGTGGTGGTCGCGTCGATGGACCGCGTCGACGGTGCAGGCGGCCACCGCTGCGGACTGGTTGTGTGTCGCGTCAGACATGACGACCTCCACCCTCGGTCAGGCAGGTCGCCCAACCTGTTGCCCTCAAGGAGCAGGCGGGGGTGGCCGCTGATACTCCGTACTGCGCGACCGCATGTGGACGTCGAGGGCAAACCGAACAGCAGCCGCCCTACCGGTTCGGCAGCGTTCCCTTGTCATCGGGGCGCGGGCTGGCCCTCAGTTCCTCAGGGACCTGCCTTGCCCCGAGGGCGACGATGAGGATCAGTAGGATCGCGGCGCAGATTCCGATGATGACCACGCAACTCATCACGAATGGGTCGCTACCCAGCAGGGAACGCACCAAGGGACTCCTCTCCCACCGCGAGCGATCTTCGTCGGGTCATTCGGACATGGCCCTGCAACCAACGGTGACACAGAACGCCGTTCCACACCGGGAAACCGGTCGGAGTGGTCCAGTGCACCTTGAAAGTCACCTAGCCCTCTCCCGGACCGTCGGTAAGAAGTCCATGACGTCCTTGAGCTCGGCCCTGAGTGCAGCAATGCCCTGATCGCAGCCGGCGCGACCATCGTTGACGGATGCCGAGATGAGTCCACCTTCTGCTCTCGACCCCTGATCAGGGATTCAATCCGGCCAAGGGTCTCCACGTTGACGGAGCAGAGCGCTGGTCTCCCTGACCATGGCCTGACTCGATGAAGGAAACGTCGCGGGGTGGGGCGGTCACTCCTGCTGAGTGACCGCCCCAGCTGCGCTCACGTCCGGTCTAGCGCGAAGCGAGTTCCAGCCAGGCGAAGTCTCCCGTGAAGCGTGTCTCGCTCTTCATGGTCGTGTTGGCCTTGACCCACTCGGCGAGCGCGGCATCTGCTGCCCTTGCGTGTTCCTCGGACTCCCACTGGCTCACCGAGACCACTCGGTCGTCTTCGAACATGACGCCGTAGGAGATGTATCCGGGGGTACCGGTGACGATCGGGATCACACCGGCGCGTGCCTTCGCCTCGAGCGCGTCCTTGTCCTCGTCGTGCGTGTAGATGACGACCCGTCCATACATGGAGAGCTCCTCTTTGCCGGACCGAGATGACGGCCGAGTGGCCGCCTCTCCCTGCCCGGTCCTCGAAACCTAACTCTGATCGCGCCCCCCGGCCATAGCCCACCTGAGCGTTACGAGCACCTGGGCCGCAGTAGGCCCTGCACCGCCTCGCCGTGGTCGGCCTCGAGCTCGTCGACACGCTTCACGAAAGGTGCGACGCTGGATGCCGCGGTTGGCCTGTCCTCGGGCGTCGTCGGCCAGCAGGGAGGTTCCTATGCGCCGTGTTCTGTGTCTGATGGGGATCCACCACTGGGAACATCACGTCAATCGCGAGATGGGCGGCAAGGGCGCAGGCTTCGACCTGTGCTCCCGGTGCGGTCGAGAGAAGAAGGCGTACGACGAGGGTGGAAACCCGGGCTTCAAGGGGCTGCTCTAGGTCCCTGGCCAGGCAAACCCGCGATGAGTACGTGGCGATGAGACGCATGACGGTCCGTCCGGAACTGCTTGATACATGGGCAATCCGGGTGGTCACCGGCGCTTGAAGTTTCTGTGCGATCGCAGCTGGTCAGGTCGAGAGCCGTCTCATGGGGACTTCGACATGACGACGGCGGCAAGGTCCCAGTCGTACTTCACGGACGCGGCAGCGATACGCGTCGCACCTCGCTGGAAGACCTTCGGATGGGTGCCGGCACGCCCTTGCCGGTCAGGTCGTCACCTGCGACGTCCTGCGTGCCCACGCGGGCCAGGGCGGCGTCATGCTTCTCGCCAACCGGCCGGGCACGGCTGACGCCTCGACGATGCGGTCCCAGCGGCTGCCCGCCATTGCCGGACCGCCGATTCGTAGTGGCCGAGGGGTGTGCGGTCCGCGAGAAGAGAGCCCCTTGCGGACCCTGGATGTTAAGGCTAACAAGTGGGTCAGTTGGGGCTCCTTTCGCGCCAGATGAGCGGCCAGGGGCTCTCGGGGCGCCTCAACTGGCACCCGATTCGTGATCTCGTGGTTCTTGCGCTGCACCCGGATGTTAGGGCTAACATTCCCACCACGGCCCCTCGGGCCGGAAGAGCAAGCCCCCATTTCCGGCATAGCAGCCGGCCAGGTCAAGGAGGACCACACATGAGGAAACGCATGCTGGCAGGAGCGGTTCTGATGGGGGCGATGTCGCTCGTCATCTCTGGTTGCGGCTCCGCGGATCCGGGCACCGGCTCTTCCTCCTCGGGTGGTGGGACGTCCGACATGATCAAGGTCGGGTTCGCTCAGACCGGGTCGGAGAGCGGCTGGCGTTCCGCGAACACGGAGTCCATGAAGGCGGCCTTCTCCAAGGAGAAGGGGTTCGACCTCACCTTCAATGCCGCGGACAACGAGCCCGCAGCCCAGATCGCAGCGGTGCGCTCGTTCATCAACCAGAAGGTGGATGCGATCGTCATGGCCCCGATCGTCGAGGACGGGTGGGACGACGTCCTGAAGGAGGCCCAGGCCGCCAAGATCCCGGTGATCCTCGAGGACCGCACCGTGACGGCCCCCGACAGCACGTTCGCGAGCTGGGTGGGACTCGACTTCAAGAAGGAAGGCGTGACCGCCGGGACGTGGGCCAAGGAGCAGTACGGCAGCACCGACACCAACATGGTCGTGCTCGAGGGCACCACCGGCTCGGCGCCGGCGAACGACCGTGCTGCCGGGTTCGACGAAGCCATTGCAGGGAGCAAGATCAAGAAGATCGACTCGCAGACCGGCGACTTCACGCGTGACGGTGGAAAGAAGGTCATGGAGGGCTTCCTGCAGAAGTACGGCGCCGACGGCATCGACCTGGTCTTCGCGCACAACGACGACATGGCCCTGGGCGCCATCGAGGCGATCGAGGCCGCGGGAGCCAAGCCTGGCGAGGACATCAAGATCGTCTCCATCGACGCGGTCAAGGACGGCATGCAGGCGCTCATCGACGGCAAGATCAACTACATCGTCGAGTGCAACCCACTGCTGGGTGAGCTGGCCGCCGGCCTGGTCAAGGACGTGCTCGCCGGCAAGCCCGTCGAGAAGGCGAACTACGTCAAGGACGACTCCTTCACCAAGGAGCAGGCCGCCGCAGTCATCGATTCACGCAAGTACTGAGGCATTCCGTACTCCCCTGAACGACAAGTGAGCACGCGATCGGGGGGCTGGTCTTCCGGCCCCCCGGTCGGTGTGCCGCACACACTGGAGAGGTGGCTGACGTGAGCAACCACGGGGCAAGCCCGCCGGGATCCTCGATCGTCGAGATGCGGGGCATCACCATCAGCTTCCCGGGGGTTCTGGCCCTCGACAACGTGGACTTCAGCCTGCGATCAGGTGAGATCCACGCGCTCATGGGCGAGAACGGGGCGGGGAAGTCCACCCTCATCAAGGCGCTGACCGGCGTGTACCCGGTCGACTCCGGCGAGATCGTCGTGGCCGGCCGCCCGGTCGTGTTCCACACGACCGCCGACGCCCAGGTCGCGGGCATCTCGACGGTGTACCAAGAGGTGAACCTCTGCCCCAACCTGTCCGTCGGTGAGAACGTGATGCTGGGCCATGAGCCGCACCGGGGCGGTCGGATCGACTGGAAGGGCGTGCATCAGCAGGCCGCTGAGCATCTGAGAAGCCTCGGCGTGCAGATCGACACCCACACGATGCTGTCCAGCCATTCGCTGGCCATCCAGCAGCTGGTGGCGATCAGTCGGGCCATGGTGCTGGAGTCCCGGGTGCTGATCCTCGACGAGCCCACGTCAAGCCTGGACCGGGGCGAGGTCGAGCAGCTGTTCGCCGTCATCCGGGAGCTGCGGGCCGCAGGCGTGGCCATCCTGTTCGTGAGCCACTTCCTCGAGCAGGTGTACGAGATCTCGGATCGGGTGACCGTGCTGCGCAACGGCCTGCTGGTGGGCGAGTACCTGATCGAGGACCTGCCCCGTCACGACCTCGTCACCAAGATGATCGGCCGCGTCCTCGACGACCTGGAGGCGATCTCCGAGGCCTCGAACAGAGAGGTGGACCGATCCGGCGTGCCAGTCCTCAAGGCCACGGACGTGGGGCGCCGCGGGGTGCTCGAGCCAGCGGACCTCGAGGTGTTCCAAGGAGAGGTCGTGGGCCTGGCCGGCCTGTTGGGCTCGGGCCGCACCGAGCTCGCCCGCTTGCTCTACGGAGCCGATCGGGCCGACACCGGATCGATCTCGATCAACGGCGAGCCCGTGAAGATCGGAACCCCACGCCACGCCATCGAGCAACGGATCGTGTTCTCCTCGGAGGATCGTCGGGGGGAAGGCATCGTCTCCGACCTCACGGTCGCCGAGAACATCGTCCTGGGCATCCAGGCCCGTCGCGGATGGAGGCACAAGATCCGCAAGGCTGAGCGGGATGCCGTGGTCGCCGAGTACATGGAGGCACTCGACGTGAGGCCGGCGAACCCCGACTCCGTGGTCAGCACCCTGTCGGGCGGCAACCAGCAGAAGGTGCTCCTGGCCCGCTGGTTGGCGACTGCTCCCGAGCTGCTCATCCTCGACGAGCCAACGCGCGGCATCGATGTGGGCGCGAAGGCAGACATCCAGCGCAAGGTCGCTGAGCTCTCGGCGGCCGGGCTCTCGGTCATCTTCATCTCCTCCGAGCTCGAGGAGGTGCTCCGCCTGGCCCAGCGCGTGGTGGTCATGCGTGACCGGCGAGAGATCGGGCAGCTCGACTCCAACCGGGTCGGCTTGAATGACCTCATCGACTACATCGCCAACACGACCGACGGGAGCGCTGCCTGATGGGTCTCGTGAAGCATCGGCTCTTCTGGCCCATCGCCGCACTGCTGACCCTGGTGGTGATCAACACGCTCGCGCGGCCACAGTTCATCAAGGTCACGGTCCGCGACGGAGAGCTCTACGGCGCACTGATCGACATCCTGCGCAACAGCGCACCGCTCATGCTGGTCGCGCTGGGCATGACGATCGTGATCGCCACCCGCGGCATCGACCTCTCGGTGGGTGCGGTGATGGCGGTATCGGGCGCCGTTGCGCTGACGATCATCCACGACTCGGGGAACCCCGACAACCTCGGCACGGTGGTTTCCGCGGTCGTTGTCGCGCTCCTCGTGGCGCTCGTGCTCGGGTCGTGGAACGGCATGCTCATCGCGGTGCTGGGGATCCAGCCCATCATCGCCACGCTCGTGCTCATGCTGGCAGGCCGTGGTGTGGCCCTCCTGATCACCGAGGGCTTCATCACCACGGTCAACAGCGGGCCTTTCGAGTACATCGCCACCGGGTACCTGCTGATTCTCCCGTTCGCGTTCCTCATCTCCTTGACGGCAATCCTCGTGATCGGCGCGTTCGAACGCAGAACGGCGCTCGGCATGCTCACCGAGGCGGTTGGCATCAACCCGGAGGCGAGCCGCCTGGCCGGTGTCCGGTCGCGCGGCATCATCTTCAGCGTGTACGTCGTCAGCGGGCTGATGGCCGGCATCGCGGGCATCATCTACAGCTCGAACATCAGGGCCGCCGACGCCAACGCCGCCGGGCTCTTCATCGAGCTGTACGCCATCCTCGCCGTCGTGCTGGGCGGCACGTCACTGCAGGGGGGCAAGTTCAGCATCGCCGGCACGGTGATCGGCGTGCTGATCATCCAGACCCTGAACTCGACCATCCTGTTCCTCGGCGTCCCCTCGGCGCAGAGCCCGGTGTTCTTCGCGTTGGTCGTGGTGCTCGTGGTCATCGTCCAGTCGCCGCGTGTCCGCCAGCTCGGACGACGGCCTCGTGGCGCGACCGGATCCGATGGCACGGCAGGCAAGCCTGCGAAGGCGGAGGTAGGGGCATGACGACCACGGAGACGACCGAGTCCACTCGCTCGAGTCCCTTGCAGGCCGACGATCGCTTCATCAACAGGCATGCCTCCCTGATGCCGACCTTCGCCGCACTCGGGGTGCTGGTCCTGATGCTGATCGTCGCGCAGCTGTACTTCGGCGACTTCGTCAGCCCGGGCAACATGTCGGCACTGCTGCTCGACAACGCCTACCTGATGGTCATCGCGGTGGGCATGACGTTCGTCATCCTCACCGCCGGGATCGACCTGTCGGTGGGCTCGGTGATGGCGTTCACCGGCATCCTGCTGGCCAGTCTCCTCGGGCGTGGGATGCCGGCCGCGGTCGCCGTCCCGGTCATCCTCCTCGCGGGCGCCGTGATCGGTCTGCTCATCGGCATCCTCGTCCAGTACTTCGACGTTCAGCCGTTCATCGCCTCCCTTGCGGGACTGTTCCTCGCCCGTGGTCTGGCGTTCGTTGTCAGCCTCAAGTCGATCCGCGTGGACGACCCGTCCGTCCTGTGGCTGCAGTCGACCCGGTTCCAGGTCGGGGACTGGTACATCACCCCGACCGGCATCATCGCCCTGTTGGCCGTGGGGATCGGCGCCTTCGTCCTGCAGTACACGCGTTTCGGTCGCACCGTCTACGCGATCGGTGGCAACGAGCAGTCCGCACGGCTGATGGGCCTGAAGGTGGCCCGCACCAAGGTGCTCGTCTACCTGATCTCCGGGAGCCTCGCCGGGCTGGCCGGTCTGATCCTCACCGCGTACTCGGGCGCCGGATATCCGCGCAACGGAATCGGCACCGAGCTCGACGCGATCGCTGCAGTCGTCATCGGTGGCACGCTGCTCTCGGGCGGCCGAGGGTACGTGCTCGGTTCCATGATCGGCGTGCTGGTCTACGGCACGATCAAGACGGTCATCTCGTTCCTCGGCGCGGAGCAGGCCTGGATGCAGATCATCATCGGTGGGCTGCTGCTGCTGTTCATCCTGATCCAGCGCTTCATCGTCTCTCGGTCGGAGCGTCGGGAGTAGGCCCCCGAGGGGATCGGTGTGTCGCGAGTGAGTGCCGCGACCGGCGACGACAATGGCCGGGTGGACCCTGCCCGACCGTTGCTCGAGCTCACGGGGGCGACGGTCCGTTTCGGCGAGGAGACGGCTCTGGATGCCGTCGACTTCCGGATGTTCCCCGGCGAGGTGCACTCGCTCATGGGCGAGAACGGGGCCGGCAAGTCGACCCTGATCAAGGCGATCACGGGCGCCTTGACCATGGAGTCCGGGACCCTGCGGCTCGCGGGGCAGCAGGTCACGTTTGCCACCCCCCACGCTGCCCAGGACGCGGGGATCAGCACGGTCTACCAGGAGATCGAGCTGCTGCCGAACGTGTCGGTGGCCGAGAACATCGCGCTCGGTCGGGAGCCGCGCAGGTTCGCCCTGATCGACTGGCGCGGCATGCGTCGGAACGCTGCTGCTGCGCTGCACGAGCTGGGGTTGGACATCGACCCTGCCTCGATCCTCGGCACCCATCCGGTGGCGGTGCAGCAGCTGGTCGCGATCGCGCGGGCCATCTCCGCCGACGTCAAGGTGCTGGTCCTCGACGAGCCGACGTCGAGCCTGGACCTCAACGAGGTGGCCGAGCTCTTCCGGGTGATCCGCGAGCTCAAGAGGCGCGGCGTCGCCATCCTGTTCGTCTCGCACTTCCTCGACCAGGTCTACGAAATCTGTGACCGCGTCACCGTCCTGCGCGACGGACGACTCGTCGGGGAGTACCGGACAAGTGATCTGCTGCGCGTGGACCTGGTCCAGAAGATGCTGGGTCGCAACGTCTCCGGCTACCGGACCAGTCCTGCCGGCGGGGCACCCGCGGGTGAGGGGCCTGCGTTCTTCAGCGCGCGGGGCATCACAGCCGCTCCCGGGATCGCCGACGCCGACCTGGACATCGCCGAGGGCGAGGTGCTGGGTCTGGCAGGTCTGCTCGGCTCGGGCCGGACGCCGCTGGCGCGCGCGCTGACAGGGGTGGATCGCCTCCAGTCGGGAACCATCCGACTGGAGCAGCGGGACGAGAACCTCGCGAACCCGCGCAGGGCAATGACGTTGGGCGTGGTGTACTCCCCCGAGGATCGACGAGCCGACGGCATCGTCAGCCATCTCAGCGTCCTGGAGAACATCACCTTGTCGGTGCAGTCGCAGCGGGGGATCATGCGCCGGATCAGCACGGCGCGTCAGCGCGAGCTCGCGGCCAGCTGGGTCGAGGCGCTGGACATCCGGCCACCCGACCTGGACAAGCCGGCAGGTCAGCTGTCGGGTGGCAACCAGCAGAAGCTCCTGCTCGCGCGCCTGCTCGCAGTCTCACCCCGAGTGCTCGTCCTGGACGAGCCCACCCGCGGGATCGACGTCGGGGCGAAGGTCGAGATCCAGAACCTCGTGTCCGAGCTCGCCGGGAACGGCTTGGCGGTGGTGTTCGTCTCCGCCGAGCTGGAGGAGGTGTTGCGCGTCGGTGACCGGGTGGCGGTCCTCAAGGACGGCAGGGTCATCGAGACCGTACGATCCGCCGACGTGTCCGTCGACCAGCTCCTCGCGCTGGTTGCGCGTCCCTCCGTGCCCGAAGCCGACAACGAACGTGGCTGAGACCGGGCCCGAACGGGCCCCCAACATCTTCGATGTGGCACGGCTGGCCGGCGTCTCGCACCAGACCGTCTCTCGCGTGCTGAACCGCTCGCCCAACGTGCGTGCGGCCACGCGTGAGCGGGTCGAGCGCGCGATCGCCCAGCTCCGGTACAGCCCGTCGCCCCAGGCTCGTGCGCTGGTCACCAGGCGCACGCGCACCATCGGTCTGATCGCCCCGAGCGTCGCCGACCATGGGCCGAACGTGATCGCGATGCACTTCAACATCGCGGCCCGCGTTGCGCGGTACCGCGTCGACACGGTCAGTACCGCGGGTGACGACCCTGCGAGTGTGAAGTCGACCGTGGAGGCGCTGTTGCGCGAGCGGGTCGACGGGATCGTGCTGATCGTCATCGACACCAGTGTTCTGGAGATGGTGCGCGGGCTCGAGCTCGGCGTCCCCGTCATCGCCTCCGCCTCGACTCAGCGGCGCAGCCCCATCGTCGTGTCGATCGACCAGTACCGCGGTGCGCGTTCAGCTGTTCGGCACCTCGCCGAGCTGGGGCACGATCGGATCGTGCACCTGGCCGGCCCGCCACGCGCCACCGACTCGATTGAACGCGTGCGTGGGTGGCGCGACGAGCTGGCGGAACGGAGGCTGAGCATCCCGGAGCCCATCGTCGGCGACTGGACTGCCCGATCGGGTTACCTGATCGGCAAGGAGATGGAGGTCGAGCCGGGTACGGCTGTCTTCTCCTCGAACGACCTCATGGCCATGGGCCTGATGGCGGCACTTCGTGAGCGCGGGCTGTCGGTGCCCGGGGACGTGAGCCTCGTCGGCTTCGACGACGTGCCCGAGGCGGCCTACCTGTACCCACCCCTGACCACGGTTCGCCAAGACTTCGCCGCGCTCGGCGAACTGATGATGCAGAAGGTCCTCCTGGCCCTCGAAGAGGACGAGCCCGCGACTCCCGACACGCCCCTGCCTACGCGACTCGTGGTGCGCGAGTCGACGCGTCAGCGGTAGCGCCGGCCCTTGGGAAGCTCTACCCCAAGCTTCAGGCAGAAGGGCCACTCACCGCCGAGGCCATCGCTGAGATGCGCCGGACGCTGGAACGGGCGGGGGCGGCGTCCTCAGATCGGCCCCGAACCCGGCGATGTGACGCACCCCGGCACACGGCGAAGAGACGTGGCCCTGTCCAGGCTCCGCTCTTCCACCGAGTGACGGACTAGCCCGCGGATTCACTCATGGGTACGGCGAAATCGACGAGTGGCCAACAGGAGAGCCCCACCGACGCCAAGGAGAAGGAGACCCAACACGAGCAAGGAGCCGAGGTTGGCGGGCGCGCCGGTGCTTGCCAGGTCCGAAGGCGACGCGGGTGGGGTAAGCGGGGCCAGGGCTGTTTGTCTTTCGTAGGTGTTGGTGACGGTGACCTGGGCGACCTCGTCGGCGGTGACAGTGGCCGGCGAACCCTCCACCGTGGTCTCCACCGACACTGCCGCCGAAGCACCGTCGCCCGGCTCGGTGACCGTGCACACGGTGCCCACCGGCAGGTCATCGATCGTGGTCGAGGTGTCACCCGCCGGGGCGTTCGCCGCGATGTCGATGTCCCGCTCGAGCCCGTTGTCGCACGACACGTGCACCGTCACCGCGCCCTGCTCACCAGCAGCAGACCCGGCGATCGTCTTGGTCACCTGAAGTGAGGACAGCACCGCCTGATAGGTGTTGGTGACGCTGACCTGGGCCACCTCGTCGGCGGTGACAGTGGCCGGCGAACCCTCCACCGTGGTCTCCACCGACACTGCCGCCGAAGCACCGTCGCCCGGCTCGGTGACCGTGCACACGGTGCCCACCGGCAGGTCATCGATCGTGGTCGAGGTGTCACCCGCCGGGGCGTTCGCCGCGATGTCGATGTCCCGCTCGAGCCCGTTGTCGCACGACACGTGCACCGTCACCGCGCCCTGCTCACCAGCAGCAGACCCGGCGATCGTCTTGGTCACCTGAAGTGAGGACAGCACCGCCTGATAGGTGTTGGTGACGCTGACCTGGGCCACCTCGTCGGCGGTGACAGTGGCCGGCGAACCCTCCACCGTGGTCTCCACCGACACTGCCGCCGAAGCACCGTCGCCCGGCTCGGTGACCGTGCACACGGTGCCCACCGGCAGGTCATCGATCGTGGTCGAGGTGTCACCCGCCGGGGCGTTCGCCGCGATGTCGATGTCCCGCTCGAGCCCGTTGTCGCACGACACGTGCACCGTCACCGCGCCCTGCTCACCAGCAGCAGACCCGGCGATCGTCTTGGTCACCTGAAGCGAGGACAGCACCGCCTGGTAGGTGTTGGTGACGCTGACCTGGGCCACCTCGTCGGCGGTGACAGTGGCCGGCGAACCCTCCACCGTGGTCTCCACCGACACTGCCGCCGAAGCACCGTCGCCCGGCTCGGTGACCGTGCACACGGTGCCCACCGGCAGGTCATCGATCGTGGTCGAGGTGTCACCCGCCGGGGCGTTCGCCGCGATGTCGATGTCCCGCTCGAGCCCGTTGTCGCACGACACGTGCACCGTCACCGCGCCCTGCTCACCAGCAGCAGACCCGGCGATCGTCTTGGTCACCTGAAGTGAGGACAGCACCGCCTGGTAGGTGTTGGTGACGCTGACCTGGGCCACCTCGTCGGCGGTGACAGTGGCCGGCGAACCCTCCACCGTGGTCTCCACCGACACTGCCGCCGAAGCACCGTCGCCCGGCTCGGTGACCGTGCACACGGTGCCCACCGGCAGGTCATCGATCGTGGTCGAGGTGTCACCCGCCGGGGCGTTCGCCGCGATGTCGATGTCCCGCTCGAGCCCGTTGTCGCACGACACGTGCACCGTCACCGCGCCCTGCTCACCAGCAGCAGACCCGGCGATCGTCTTGGTCACCTCCAGCGATCCGGCCTGGAAGAACTCCGCCGTGGCGGCGGTGGTCGCCGACACCTGGGCGTCCTGGGCGAGGATCAGTCGTTGTGCGTCGTTGACGCCGCCGGTGTTGCCGTCGTACAGGTAGACGTTCCCGCTGGGAACGCTGGCCACCCCGCGAGCGGTCAGGAGGACCGTCCCCCCGGTGACGTCGTCAGGCAGCAGCCATATCTCCGTGCCGCTTGGCACCGTCGCCGCGTCGGGGATCGGCACGGTGGCGTCCTCATCCGCGTACATCGTGCCGCCAGCAACGCGGACGGTGATGGTCAGGTCGGGCTGGGGGGAGTCCGAGGTCACCGTGTACGGCCCCAGGGGTGTAACGGATGGCCCGGTTCGGCTGGCCGGGTCGATGAGCAGGTTCGGTGGGCTTGGCTCGGGCAGTGGGCCGGCGTCGAGCACGGCCTGAACGATGCCTTCGGTGTAGGGCCTGACGCCTTCGTCGGGCTGCAGCACGTAGCTGTCGCTGAAGAACCAGATCGCGGCCTGGACGGCCGCCGCGCGCACGCTGTTGTTCGGGGCGGCTGGCTGGCCCGAGTTCGGGTAGTAGTCCTCGAGGATGCGGGCGATGTAGCCGACGTTGGGCACATTGGAGTCGTCCCAAGTCCCGTTCTCGTAACCGATCCCGGGGTAGGTCGTCGTGCGAATGTCGATGCAGTACATGTCCAACGTCTCGCCCGACAGCTGCGACTGCGCCGTGATGATCCCGGCGAACCCTTCGTCCATGCGCGTGAACCCGGCCGGGATGGCGGCCGGGTATCCGGCCGTCGGGTCGAAGTCGCTGCCCGCCGGGGCGATCGAGCCGGTCACACCCTGTCCCGGGCCGGTGCCGCTCATCACGATGTCGGTGTTGGGGCCCGTGCGCGGAGTCGGGCCGACTGGGCCCGGAACCGCCTGTGCGGGCGCAGCCCAGATGGCCAGGAGCAGGAGAACGCAGGCAGCCACCATCGGGCGCCGCAGCGGACGGGACACGGTGGCTGACTGCATTTGCCTACCCCTCTAGTGGCGTGCACGAGCAATGGCGGCGCCAATTGGCGCCGGTCGCCTGCCGAGACCCTCTGACATGCGGTTCTTCGCCCTCGCCGAGGCTAGCGCCCATCTCACAGAGGGTCTAGGGCACGGCTTCCCCGGCGAGCTTGCGCAGCAGGCCTTGCAGCCCGTCGGTGGCCCGGGAACCCCAGCCGCGAGTTTCGGTCATAGGCCGCTGGTTCTCATGGATTGATTGCGGATATGCGGTGAAGAGAGAGACGCAGGTCAACTCCTCTTTCCATGTAGCTCCAAGCGCGAGGAGCCTGGGGTGAACCGCGCGCGGTCATCCTCTCGACATGCGCTCGGTCGCGTGCCGATGTACCGTTCCAAGCGAGGCACTGACAACGTTGTCATCTGGAGGTCCATCATGGTCATCACTACCCGTCCGCACACGCGCCGCTGGCGCGCTGTCGCCTTGCTCGTCGTCGCATTCCTCGCCACCCTCGGCGTGGCCCCGGCCTCGGCGGACACACCGCAGCACCGCCCGGAGTACCACTTCAGCCCGGCGAAGAACTGGATGAACGACCCCAATGGGCTCGTGTTCTACAAGGGCGTCTACCACCTCTTCTTCCAGTACAACCCGCTCGGCAACGTGTGGGGCAACATGTCCTGGGGGCACGCGACGAGCACCGACCTGGTCCACTGGGCCGAGCAACCGGTGGCCATCCCGTTCGACGCCAACGAGGGGGTGTTCTCCGGGTCGGTCGTCGTCGACACAAAGAACAGCTCCGGTTTCGGGACCAGCAAGAACCCGCCTCTCGTGGCGATGTACACCAGTGCCTACACGGCCGCCAGCGGGCGCGACGGCATCCAGGCCCAGTCACTGGCGTACTCCACCGACGACGGACAGACGTGGACCAAGTACTCGGGCAACCCGGTCATCGACATCGGCTCCCGCGAGTTCCGCGACCCCAAGGCCTTCTGGTACGAGCCCGCCCAGGAGTGGCGGATGGTGGCGGTGATCGCCAACGAGCACAAGGTGCTCATCTGGCGCTCGGCCGACCTCAAGCACTGGACCAAGCTGTCCGAGTTCGGTCCGCGCAACGCCACCGGGGGTGCGTGGGAGTGCCCGGACCTCTTCCCCCTGGCGGTCGACGGCGATCGGAAGAACGTGAAGTGGGTGATGATCGTCAGCCTCAACCCGGGTGGGATCGCCGGCGGTTCCGGCACCCAGTACTTCGTCGGTGACTTCGACGGAACGACATTCACCCCCGACGGGCCCGCCAGCTACCAGCCTCCCGCTGGGACACTCCTGCAGGGATTCGAGAACGGGTACACCGGATGGACCCCGACCGGAACGGCCTTCGGGTCCCAGCCGGCATCCGGTTCGTTGCCGGGCCAGCAGGCCGTCACCGGCTACGTGGGCGAGCACCTGGTCAACAGCTTCATCGACTTCGACGGCGCCCAGGGCGAGCTGACCTCTCCGGCGTTCACCATCGACCAGAGGTACCTGAACTTCCTCATCGGTGGTGGCCACCACGAGGCAGTCGCCGGTGCGACCCAGGGTGACCCTGGCGGCGAGGTGTTCACCGACTTCGAGGTGCTCGACCCGGTGACGCACCTGCCCGCCGGATGGAGTGCCACAGGGGACTTCGTCGGCTACGGCGCGACCAGCTCGGGACTGCCCTACCACCAGGGTGACAAGGTGCTTGACACCTGCGTCGTGCCCGACAAGTGCGACTCCGCCGTGGGCACCTTCGTGTCGCCGGAGTTCACCGTGACCAAGGACTACGTCAATCTCCTCATCGCAGGGGGCACCCACCCGCTCGGCACGAGTGGCCCGACGGTCGTCGAGCTCGTCTCAGGCGGAAACGTCGTCGGGTCGGTCACCGGCAACAACTCCGGCGAGATGGACTGGCGCTACATCGACGCCCGGGCAGTGGTGGGCCAGCAGGCCCGGGTCGTCGTCCGGGACGACCACAGCGGCGGCGACTGGGGACACCTCATGGTGGACGACATCCGGTTCTCCGACAGTGCAGCCGGCCCGCGCGACACGCAGACGACCGTCAACCTCGTCGTCGACGGCAACGTCGTGCGGTCCAGCACGGGTTCGGACAGCGAGGCCCTCGACTGGGCCTCGTGGGACCTCAGCGGACTGCAGGGTCGCACGGCGCAGATCACCGTCGTCGACCACAGCTCCGGTGGTTGGGGGCACATCCTCGCCGACCAGTTCATGCTCGCGTCGGCACCCGCCAAGAGCGGAACCGACCGGGCCAGCTGGGTCGACTACGGACGCGACAACTACGCCGGGGCGACCTTCAACGGGCTGCCCGTCGACCAGCGCACGACCATCAGCTGGATGAACAACTGGCAGTATGCCGGTGACGTACCCACCGACCCGTGGCGCGGCCAGATGACGATGCCGCGCACGCTGTCCCTCGTCACGACCGAGGCGGGGCCGCGTCTCCGACAGACACCGGTCCCGGGAGTCAGTGCGGTGACCGTGAACCGAGACAAGCAGCAGGCCAAGGAGCGCAAGTTCGCGGCCGGTGTGATTCCGACCGGGCTCTCCGCGACCGTGGCACGGGTCGAGGTCCGCGTCGCCCTGGGCTCGGCGTCCGAGGCCGGCGTGGTGCTGCGGCGCAGCGCCGACGGCACCGTGGGCACCAAGGTCGGGGTCCGTCGCGACGGCACGCTGGTCGTCGATCGGACGCACAGTGGCAACGTCGCGTTCAACCCCCTCTTCCCCAGCGTCGAGGAGGCACCCGTGACGGTGCGCGACGGTGAAGTGACCTTCACGGCATACCTGGACCGCAGCTCAGTCGAGGTGCTAGCCCAGGGCGGTCAGGTGTCCATCACCGACCTGATCTACCCGCCGGCCGGGGCGACGGGTGTCGCAGCCTACGCCGTGGGCGGGACTGCCAAGGCGGTCGACATCAAGGTGACTCCCATCCGCCCCTGACCGGGCGAGGCGGCCGGTGCAGCACCAGCAGCTGCATCGGCCGCCTACCGTCTCAGCCCATCCCGGCCGGTACCTTCCAAGTGCAGTCACGGCGAAGAAGCGGAGCCGTTGCCCCAGCATCTGGCCACCGAAGGAGCGGGAACTCTCGCCGTCGTAGGAAGTGGATCCCGTACCGCGAGCGGCGCTAGAAGCTCTCAGGCGTCAGTCTCCCCACTCCCAGCCGTCTCCCCCGCTCCAGCCTCCCAAGAACCCCCCGCCGCCAGAGCCCCGACCTCCCCCGGCGTCTGTGCAGGTTCGCCCGAGCCGCTGGAGACGCCTTGGAGACTCCGACGCCTCAAGCAACCCAGGGACGCACCTTCGTCCGCCCTGCCATGCCGCTGAGTGAGCGCTTCTCCGCCACGTCCATCGCGTTCTGTCATAGTCGCCGCATGGAGCGGCTGCGAAGCGCACTCGGGGAACTGCCGATCCCGCTGCGCCATGCCGTCATTGGTGCCGTCGCCCTTGGTGTTCCCGGTGCCATGGTCGGGTTGGCCATCGGCCTATGGACCTACGTCCCGACTGCCTGGGCCGCGATTTTCGAGGTGGGACTACCAGCGGCCCTTCTGGGAGCGGTGCTCGGCCTCGTGATCGGATCACTCGTCTACGCCTACCAGCACGTTCGCGACACCTGAGGCGCAACAACGACGATGCCAGCGGCCGTCGATCGTGAAAGCGCGTCAGCCGTGGAGCGCTTGACAGGTCTAGCAGTGGGTATGCCAGTCCTGTTCGACGTTCTGCAGGGTGCGTTGAACATCGGTGGTGCAGGGCTGCGGCCGCACGAGTGACCCCGGGTCGAGGTTCCTCCCCCGGGTGCACTTGGGGTGCACCAACAGGCTGCCGGCGTTTGAAGCTTCACGATCCTGCACATGGCTCGCGCACCGTCGAGCCGACTGAGAACGAGTCTTCCAGGGGGCGTCAAGTGGACCTTGCGGTCGTGTGGACCTTCGCCGAAGTGATGATTGCTGGTCTGGCAGTGGGCACCCTTTTGATCCTCGCTCGGCCTCGCGACGAGGAGGCGGCGGCCCTGTACCGCAGTCAAGCCCGCCGAGCCGTGACCCGCCTCCACGATCTGGTGCGACCGACAGCCGATCGAGTTGCGCCGAGTCCTCATCCTGAGACCCGACGCTAGGAGTGGCGTCATCGCCCTGCCCGCGATATGACACACCGCCGGCAGAGGGTGCCCGGTCCGATCAGGCCAGAGAACCCCGCGCCCGCGCCAACGCCGGGCGGGTGGCCGCACCCGCGCCTGCGCCGGGTGGTGGCCGATGTGGCCCCACCACCCGGCGCCTCGGTGCGCCGTGGCTCAGACGAGTGAGTCCTCGAGGGGGGCGGGGGCATCGGCCAGGCGGGGGGTCGCCTTCACGACCAGCCAAGCACCGAAGGTGACGGCCCACAGCAGGTAGACCGGGATCACGAAGTAGAACGGCAAGAGGATCCCGGACAGCCCCGCCAGGAACGAGAAGACGCTGAGCCAGCGGGGCAGCCGCGCGCGGAGGGCCAGCACGATCGCCAGGACCCCGATGAAGAAGGCCGGACCGCAGAGGGACAGCAGGTTGCCGATCTCGCTGATGGTGTACACGACGGGGAGGGGGACGCCCTGCTGGACGGCGGCGCCGCCCTCGGCCAGGGCGACCACCAGGCCCCCGCCGACAAAGGCGCCGACAACGCTGATGGCCACGGCGGCGATCGACAGGGCCCACGCCGTCTCACCGACGGCACCTCCGAGCCGACGCAGCCCGTGACCGAAGGCCAGCAGCCCCAGCGCCGCCAGCGCGCCCAGGTACCAGAAGGTGATGGACCTTGCGTAGTGGCTGGGGTCGACATAGCCGGCAACCATCGCTGACTCGAAGTCCCCTCCCGGGCCCCCCGCGCCGACGAACCCGGCGGTGGAGCCGACGGCGTAGACCAGGAGGCCGATGCCGGCGCTGCGTGGAATGGTGTTCATGGTTCCTCCCGATGTTGTTGGTCCCTCGACGGTAGAAAAATCGACGTTGGCCGTCGTCGTGCTCCGGCACGAGATTGGTGGGAGCCGACAGGAGGATGTGGGCATCCTCCGCAAGGAGGACGCCGGGTCGTCACCGCAGGGCGTACGTTCGGCTGGTGACGCGTAGGAACTGGGCGTTCGACATCAGCCTCGCGGTGGTGGTCGGCGTCCTGGGGCAGCTGGAGGCGTGGTGGGGGTTCACCTCGACGCATCGGCAGGGCCCGCTGTGGGCGCAGTCCCTGCTGTATGCAGTGACGGCTGCGCTTCTGGTGGGTCGCCGCGTGAACCCACTGGGCTGCCAGGCCGCCATCCTCGCTGTGAGCCTGGTCGAGTTCGCGGCCTTCGGATCTCCCGAGGGGAACGGCGTCATGCTGCCGACCGCGATCGCCGGCTACAGCGTGGGGCGCTGGCTCGAGCCGCGCCGGGCGTGGTGGGGCCTGGTTCTGGCCGGCGCGTTCTGGCTCGGCTGGTCGAGCCTGGACCCCACGGGCATGCATGCAACGGTCGTGGAGCGGCTGCTGACGCTGGTCTGGCTCACTCCGTTCGTCATCGCGTGGCTGTCTGGTGCACTCATTCGCCTCACTGTCCTGAACAACGAGCAACGTCGGGTGAACCGCGAGCAGCGGGCCTTCCAGGCCGTGACGGAGGAACGCACCCGAATCGCGCGCGAGCTGCATGACGTGATCGGCCACAGTGTCAGCGTCATGACCGTCCAGGCCTCCGCGGTGCGGCGTCGGCTGACCGCGGAACAGGTAACAGAGCGGCGTGCGTTGGAAACCGTTGAGGCCGTGGGGCGTGAGGCTCTTGCCGAGATGCGCCGCATGGTGGGGGTGCTGCGCCAGTCCGGCGAGGCGGGCGAGCTCGAACCACCGCCGGGGCTGGATCAGCTCGACCGGCTCGCCGCGAAGTTCCGCACCGCGGGCTTGCCCGTCGAGCTCCAGGTGACCGGTTCGGCGCAGACCCTGCCGCCTGGTCTGGACCTCACGGCCTACCGGCTCGTGCAGGAGGGTCTGACCAACACCTTGCGCCATGCGCACAACCCTCACGGTGCCGAGGTCCATGTCGACTACGGACCGCGCCAGCTCCAGCTGGCCATCCGCGACGATGGGCAGGCCGCCTCATCGGCCCAGCAGGGCGAGGAGTCGGGCAACGGCCTGCTCGGCATGCGAGAGCGCGTTGCCGTGTACGGCGGCTCGTTGGTCGCCCGGGTGCGAGCGGAGGGTGGATTCGAGCTGATCGCGACACTGCCCCTGGACCCGACATGACCATGCCCTCCCGCGCCGAACCGGGCACCATCGGCGTGCTGATCGCGGACGACCAGGCGCTGGTGCGAGCCGGCTTCCGGATGATCCTGGAGATCGAGCCGGACATGACCGTCCTGGGAGAGGCTGTCGATGGCGACGACGCGGTCGAGCTGACAGCGAGCTTGCGTCCCGACGTGGTGCTCATGGACGTGCGCATGCCGGGCACCGACGGGATCGCCGCGACGCGACGGCTGATGGCTCACAGCCCGGGCCACACGCGAGTGGTGATGCTCACGACGTTCGACATGGACGAGTACGTGTACGAAGCGCTGCAGGCGGGCGCCAGCGGGTTCCTGCTCAAAGACGTGCAACCGGAGCTGCTCGTCGCGGGAATCAGGGCAGTGCACTCCGGCGACTCGCTGCTGGCGCCGACCGTGACCCGCCGGATGATCGAGTCGTACCTGGACCGGCCGCGCGTCGTCGATGAGACGGCCCTTCGACAGCTGGAGACGCTGACACCTCGCGAGCGGGAGACACTGCAGCTCCTCGCCAGAGGGCTCACGAACGCCGAGATCGCGGTCGATTTGTTCCTTTCCGAGACCACCGTGAAGACGCACGTCGGGCGGGTGTTGATGAAGCTCGGTCTGCGGGACAGGGTCCAGGCCGTGATCTACGCCTACGAGTCCGGACTGGTCAGCGCCCCCCGAACTCAGGCCCGCAACACCGAATCCTGAGCTTGGGCGCGACGCCGGCGCTCAGGGCGCGCACCGTGCGACACGCTGCCTCGACGGTTGTGATGCCCTCGCTCGGGAAGGCGGGCATGCAGCGCACGCGGGCACAGCTTGCGGAAACAGCTTGCCGTACATCCAGAGCGCTCCGATGAGCTGGCGCACCGCAGCGACCGCTCGTGCGACAAGGACTTGGCTCGTCGCGTGATTCAGCGATCAGATCTGCCGCGCTCCGGCCCCTCGCGCCGGCTCGGTACCGTCGGCCACCCTGGGGGCTCCCTGCTCGGATCCCGGCGAAGCGGTGCGCGTCGACGTGAGCGGCGAGGGCAGCAGGGCCCCGATAGTGAGCCCCGCGAGGCCGGCTAGGTACTCGTTCACCTGCTGGCCCCGCACCGACAGGTAGATCACCGCTCCCAGGGTAGAGAGGGCCGCGACGACCACTGCCATGCTCGACACTCGGGCTGTGAATTCGTCACTCATGACGACCTCCGACCTAGGTCGGGCAGGTCGCCCAACCTGTTGACTTGAAGGAGCGAGCTGGCGGCCTGCAAATACCCCCCAGGAGACGACCACTTGGTGCCTTCGACGGCTTTTCCAGACGACTTGGCCAGCCGTGAGGATGGTCGGCACGCGGCGTAAAGCCCACGTTGACCCGTTCCAGACCTGCCGAATGTCGGATGATGCACGAGAGGTGGCTTGTGGCCCGTCGGGCCCCCCGCCAACGGGCCAGAGGCCACCTCTCGAGGTGAGATCCAGGGAGGTGCGGTCAGCGACCGGTGATCAACTCTCCGGCGCAGGCGAGGAGCTCAGGAGATCCACGTGCGGGTGGTGCCGAGCACACGCTCACCATCGAGGTCGGCGAGCGACATGCCGACGAACGCGGTTGCACCGGGCGAGGTCTGCCAGCGGAACGAATAGGTCTCAGATGTGGCGCACGCCGCGATGGCCGCTCCCGCATCGGCGGCGCTCTGCGCCGTGGCGAAGGCGGCCTGGGTGCGGGCGACATAGGCGGCCAGCAACCCGGCGTACGGCCCGGGCTCCTCGAGCGGGCGCGCCACGTTGCCGACGAAGTCAGAGGCCACCGCAGCAGGTTCGACGACCGACACCCACACCCCGAACCGCTCGGCGACCACGGCCAGGGACTGCATGAACCCCTCGACCGCGAACTTGGCCCCGCAGTAGGCGTCCGCGAACGGCTGACCGACCACCCCGCCCACGCTCGTCACGGTCACGACGCGTCCGTGGCCGGCCTCGCGCATCCCCGGGAGCACCAGCTTGGTGAGGGCGACGACGCCCAAGTAGTTCACCTCGAGCTGCTCACGCACCGTGTGCATGCTCAGCTGCTCGGCCGTTCCCATGCACCCGCGCCCGGCGTTGTTCACCAGCACGTCGATACGCCCGTGATCACGAAGCACACCCTCCACGCAGGCCGTCATCCCCGGCTCGTCGGTGACGTCGAGCTGCCGGACGTCGAGCTCCACTCCCGCTTCACCCGCCGCCTCCTGCAGCGCGGCCGCACGGCGTGGGTCACGCATGGTGGCGACAACGGTCATCCCCGCCCGGGCGAGGTCGACGGCCGCGGCCAGACCCATCCCGCTGGAGGTGCCGGTGACGAGGGCGATGCCGGTCATGCTGGCCTGCTCCCTGGGGTCGAGGTGATTGACCCACTGTACGCAGCGCCCGGCGGGGCCTCCGACGCCTGCTGCCGTCACGGCCGACGGTGGACCCCGCCGGGGTGAGGGTCCGCGTGCGGGCCGAGAACGCCAGGGGCTCAGGCTCGTTCTACTGCGGCTGCGCAGTCACGGCAGGGAGAGGTTGGATCCGAGTGCGACGTTGAGCTGTTTGAACAGGACGCGGGTTTCACTACGGGCCGTCGAGTACATGGAAACGGCTTGCGCGTGGTTGTCGTCGTAGCCCTCTGCGGCATGGAGGGTGAGGGCCTGCAGCGTGGTGACGCGGAGCATGTAGTGGGACCGATCGACGCCTGGTGGCACTCCGGTCTCAGCCAGGCGACCATAACTCCTGCTGAGCAATGTGAGGGCACTGTTGACGTCAACTGCATCGGCCAGGCACTGGTCCACGATCTGGATGTCCCCGATGATGTCGGTGGCCTTGGCCAGCGCCCGCTGCCGATCGAAGGTTCCCGCCACCGGGGGCGGTGAGACCAACGGCGTCGCCGGAGACGGCGGAACCGACGAGGTCGGCGAGGTCCGCGAGGTCGGCGAGGTCGGCGAGGTCCGTGAGAGCGACGGGGTCGTAGAGGTCGCAGAGGCCGGCGAGGTCGGCGAGGTCGAGGTCGGCGACGTGGCGTCTGCTCGAGTGAGAGCGCCGGCCGTGACGCCTTCTGCGACGCCGCCTTGCGCTGTCGGGGCCGGGCCCAGAACTTGGGCCGACAGCTCGAAGAGCGACACCAGGGCATGGGGCGCGCCGGCGATCACGGCCAGGACGGCTGTCACCGCGCCCGCGAGGAACCACGCCACGACTGGGCGGGACGGCCGGTCGACAGGTTCGGGGTCGGCAGACACAGCCGACACGGGCCCCGGCTCTCCGGCCGGCACCGCACGGGGCGGGTTGTCGATGTTGCGGTACTGGTCGGTCCAACCGTCCTCGTCCATGAGCCGCAAACGCCCATGGCCGACGTAGTACCAGCCAGATCTCGTTCGGTACTCCATGTCAGTGGCCCCCTGCCGACCGCTTCTGTCTCGCTAGTTCCCCAGCCGCTCACCGGGTTCATGCAATGTCACGTTCGCCGTGAGGTTCAGGCGTCGCGTCGGCGGGCCTCGAGGCGAGCCTCGCAGTAGGCCTCCTGCCAACGGTTCCGATCGGTCTGCAACCAGGCGATCTCGGCGTCCGCGTCGCGCAGATCCTTCAGCAGGGTCCGCACTGTCGCGTATGCGACAGGGTGGCCGAACTGCATCATCCGTTCCGCCTCGGTTCGGGCGTCCTTCACATCGGCGCGCTCGGTGTCCACCCTTCGAGCGCTATCCGCTGTGCCGGGCCATGCCGGCTGTGTAGCCACGCGAATCCCTAGCCCTTGGACGACGACCGGTCGGCGGACGGTGCCCCTGGTCGTTCCAGGTCTTCCAAATGAAGGCCATCGCGCCGCCAGGGCCGATCAGGTTGCCAGGTCGATACCTCTTGACCGTCGGTGTCCGGCCCGTCGATGCGCAACCCGCCGCACCGCTCACAGACCTCGGTCACATACCGGCCCGGGATGGCGAAGGTGACATCACGCACCCGCCAGACGTGGGTACATCTGAAGGCCTCGACACCCTCAGTGGAAATTTCGCTTGCGTGCTCGTTACGTCCCCTGCGACGCATGAGCCCCTCCTAGCGCCGAACTAGATCCCTCCATGTTGAAGGCAGGCTTCCGCCTCACGACATCGTTTACCCCGTAGGCGAGCAAGACAACCCTCCAGCTCAGGGGGGCACTTGGCGCCTCTTCGCATTTTCACAGTCAGCGCAGGTCGCTGCGGCCACCCCTCGGCGCCCCCTGTGCGCGTTTCCCTGCCATTCCTTGCCGACCCTGGCTCCTTTCCACGCAGCCCTAGCCGACTACTTGCAACCCGTGGAGCAGCCGACGTGACGCCCGTCGCACACAGCCACCGCCCCCGCTCGATGGTTCCTTGGCCGAACGGGGGCGGCAGGGCTGCTTGTCGAACCGGCCCGCTCCCTACCCGGCGGCAGCCACTCCATGAGTTTCGGGGGGAGCCGCCTCATGCTGCCGGGGCAGCGACCACTCCCCCGGGCGGTCGTGGTCCAGCCAACGATGGCGCTCGAGCGCCTCAGTGGCGATCTTGCCGCGGGGGGAGCTCGCCGGTCTCGACGACGTCGGCGGCGACCTCGGTCACCTTGCGGTTGGAGTCCTGGCTGCTGCGCCGCAACATGGCGAACGCCTCGTCTCTGGTGACATGGCGCCTGGCCATGAGCACACCCATCGCCATGCCGATCTCGCGGTTGCTGCCCAATGCCTTGGTCAGGTTGTCGGACCGGTCGGAAGCAAGATGCGTGCTCACCAGCAAGGAACACTGGGTGGCGAACAGGGTGCCCTGCCGGACCGCGTCGTCGTCGAAGGCGTCCGGGTCACGGGAGTAGATGTTCAAGGCGGCAACGACATCGCTGTCGTCCAGGAGCACCAACCGGTGTGCCATGACGCTGCAGACGCCCACCTCCTCGTGGACCCTGCGTCCGTACTCGGGCCACCGGTCGTCCTGGTCCACTGCTCCGGTCACATAGACGCTGTCGTCGACGGCAGCGTCCACGCAAGGCCCCGATCCGAGGTCGTACTGGATCGCGTCGGCGCGCTCCGCATCGGGATCTGAGGAGCACAGGGTCCGCAAGGCCTTCTTACGCACCATCGTCACACTGGCCCAGTGCGCGCCGGGGACAAGGTCGACGATGGCGTCGAGCAACTGGTGCATGACCTCCAGCGGACCGTCCGCGGTGACCTGCTCCAGCAGGGCGTTCACCACCTCGAGCAGCTCCTTGGCATCGAGCGCGGTGGACGCGGCGCTGCCCTCGGCAGACGCCGCTTCCGGGACGACCAGCGTCGTCACCTCAGCCAGGGCCTCATCCATGCCACAGATTATGAACTGACCGCGCTCGCGGAGCCTGAGGACTGTCACAGGAACCTGCTCAAGCCCGACAGCGCCTGGAGGGCCAGGTCATCGTCGGCGAGAGTGAGCCCGAACTTCGGCCCCGCGAGCTTTCGGCACTTCGTCAGTCGGCGATCTGGAGGGCTTTGACCTCGTTGCGGGCGGCCACCACTGCGGCGTGCTGCCGATCCACGACAGCGCGGAATCCGGAGCTGAGGTCGCCTTCGAGGGCCTTCTCATACTCGGAGACGGCATGGTCCTCGCCGGTGACGGCTGCGCCCAGGACACTGCCGGCATCGTCACCGGTCACGGCGTCCTTCAGCGAGATCCACCCCCGGTGCAAGGCTGCGGCGGTGGACCCGCTTTCGTCCACGTCATCTCCGTAGTCGTGGCCAAGGGCGACGATCTCCCGGCGGAAGCCAGCCCGCTGTTCAGACAGGCGCTGCAGTGTGGTGGCCCACTGGGGATGGTCGCCGTCCTGCAACTTTTCGGCGGCGGTTGCAAAGCCCTGCTCCCCGTCCTTCAACGTCTCAACGAGATCCTTGGCGACCTTCTCGTCATCTGACATGTGCGCTCCTTCGCTCAGCGGGCTGGAGTGTTCTTCTACCCGCCAAGCAGATGCCCACTCCCCTCCTACGACGACCGCTCTCGAGGGCACGACGTCCTTGCGGCGCGCCGTGATGTGCGCTTCCTGGCCCGCGCCGCACGATGAGCCGGGTGGCAGGTTCCCCTCGGGGTAGGGGGAGGCCATGGCTGACACGGCAATCTTCGACGTCGACGGAACTCTCGTGGACACCAACTACCAGCATGCCCTCGCGTGGTTTCGTGCCTTCCGTCGATATGACGTCACCCGGCCGATGTGGCGCATTCACCGCGGCATCGGGATGGGTGGGGACCTGTTCGTCTCAGCGGTGGCGGGTCGAGAGGTCGAGGAAGCGCACGGCGATGGACTGCGGCAGGCATGGGCCGAGGAGTTCGATCGGCTGATCAGCGAGGTCCGACCGTTCGAGGGCGCGCACGAGCTGTTGGCCGAGGTCAAGGACCGTGGCTTTCGTCTGGTCCTGGCCAGCTCGGGCAAGTCCGAGCATGTCGAGGCATTCCTCGACCTCATCGACGGCAAGTCCCTCGCCGATGCCTGGACCACCTCGGACGACGTGGAGGCGAGCAAGCCCGAGCCGGACATCGTGGCGGCGGCGATGGCCAAGGTCGAGGGCGCCAGTGCGGTCATGGTAGGAGACTCGGTCTACGACGCCCAAGCGGCGGCCAAGCTCAGCATCCCCACCCTTGGGGTCCGCACCGGAGGCTTCTCGGTCGGCGAACTGCAAGAGGCCGGCGTCTTGTTGGTCTTCGACTCACTGGTGGCCTTCCGTTACGCATTGGACGGCACTCCCCTGGCACGCGCCAGCCGCTGAAACCCACCCTGTGGAAGCCGGGCCTCCGCCTCGTTCGGGAGGGACGGGAGGCGATGAGACACACCTCGACGGGTACGGGCCGTAGCAGGCTGATCTAGCAGTCGTCGAGTCCGAGAGCCCTCTAAAAGCCACCGTCGGGACCCGGGCCCGACTGGCCGCCAGGGCCCCCCAGTTGCTCCCCCCGGCGCGGGTCGTCAGGGCGATAATTCGGGTCACCTTCGCCGCGCCGATTCAGAGCGACGGCCATACCGACGATCAGCGCCACCAGAATGAAAAGCAGAAACCACCACATTGGCCCGCTCCGTTCATTGACCCCGGGACACCGCGGCCCTCCCGAAGTGTCCCGCCGCGACAAGCGCGTGTCCAGATTGGCCGGACACGGCCCCTGGCAGCGTGTTCCGGTCCGTGCGATGGCTCAGGAAACGTTTGGGCACGGGGCCAGTTGGGCATGGGCTCACAGAACTGTGGACACAGATGGTGACAGGTGGCTGCCCTCCGGCACGGAGGCGGCGCGATCCACGTCATCCGGCCGTGCCTGGCGATGAGGGTGGACATGAACAGGGCAAAGCTGCTTGAACGACTGCGAAGCAGCCTGTGGTTCATTCCGCTGCTGTACGCGGTGCTGGGGCTCGTGATCAGTGCTTTCACCATGTTCGTCGACCAGCGCAGCGACTACGAACTGGTGTCGATGAACTTCATCGGAGGCCCGGATGCCGCACTGGCCATCCTTGGGACGGTCGCGGCGTCGATGGTCAGCCTTCTGGCGACGGTGCTGGCGATCACCATGGTGGTCGTGCAGCTGGCCATGGCTCAGTTCTCGCCCCGGATCGTGCAGACGTTCCTGCAGGACCGCCCAAGCCAGAACGCGATCGGCCTGTTCGTGGCGACGTTCGTCGTGGCGATGCTGTCCATGCGCGGAGTCCAAGTGGGCGACGACCCGGTCGTCCCAGGCTTCTCGGTGCTCGTCGTGTTCATGCTCGTCGTCGTGGACATCGTCGTGCTGGTGAACTACATCCACCACATCGGGCGGTCCCTGCGAGTCTCGGCTCTCATCGAGCTGGTCGGCAAGAACACCAGGTCGCTGCTGGACGAGACCTACCCGCATTCCGTGGAGCTCGCGCAGGACCAGCGATCGGAGGATCCGCACGTGGTCAGCGCGGACAACTCCGGCGTGCTGAGCCTGATCGGTCACGAGCACCTGGTGAAGCTGGCCGCTGAGGTGGACGGCACCATCGAGGTCATCCCCGCACTGGGCCAGTACGTGCCGGCGGGAAGCCCCCTGGTGCGGCTGCGAGGCGTCACCGCCGCAGACGTCGACCTGGCCCGGCTGCGCGGCGCGCTGCAGCTCAGCCTGGAACGCACACTGCAGCAGGACGTCGCGTTCGGCCTGCGGATGCTCGTGGACATGGGGATCAAGGCGCTCTCGGAGAGCCCCTTGGCGGACCCGACCACGACCGTCCAGGTCATCGACCGGGTCCATGACGTGATGAGACAGCTGGCACGCCGTGAGCTACCGGACGGTGTCCGGTACGACGAGCACGGCGTCGCCCGGCTCCTGGTCCCGTCGATGGACTGGCAGGCCTACGTTCGGTTGGCGTTCGAGGAGCTGCGGCTGGCCGGTTCCGGCTCGCTGCAGGTGAGCCGACGCCTACGTGCGGCGCTCGAGGACCTCATGGAGTTTGCCCCGCCCAACCGCCGGGCCGCCCTGAGAGACCAACTCGAACTCCTCGCCGCCAGCACCGAACGGGCCGTTGCAGACCCCCAGGACCTCGATCTCTCACGCCACCCAGACCCACAAGGTCTGGGCGTTGCTGCCGGGCTCATCCCAGTCGAGCCCGACGCCTACTCGCGTACCGTCTGAAGCAGTTGAGCTCATTGGGCTGCTGTCCTGGTGGGGCTGGACGATGTCGAGAGCGTCCTGCTTCATAGTCGCAAACACAGGTGACACCGCCGCCGCTTGACTGGCGTAGAGATTCACTGCTCGGTGGGCTTCTGGCGCACAGTGTCTCGTGGGCCTGGTGCGTTGGTCGTGCCCATCGGGCGATCGCACCTACCTTGGGGTCATGAGCGACGCGGACCCCCCCGCCAGCGCCCGGGCCGCACGTATCAGCTTGGACAGCAATGGCAGTCCGAGCACAGGCAAGGTGGCTTCCACCCGTCAGAGCGTGGCGAACGACTGGTTCGATGTCATCTGCTTCATCACCGTCGTGGCGGCGCTCGTCGCTTTCGGCAGCGTCGGCTACGCCTTCCCCAGCGATGATTCCTACAGCAGCGCCACGGTGTTCAACCCGGTGGCCGGCGGCATCGCCGCCCTTGGTGCAATCTTGGCCTTCTTGCCGTACATCGGCATTTTCGCGGTGCTACGTGTCAAAGACGCCTGACATAGAGCTGTTTGCTCCTCGCGGTGGACGCCAGTGTGCGGACCGCGGTACCTCCTAGCCCACGGCCGGCGGCTCATAGCTGTCGCTCGGCATGGGCCAAACCCTCGTCTCCAGCGCTCGGGCCTTGGCATGAATAGCAAGGCTCAGGTTTGCGCGGAGGGTCCGCAGGCGGCGCATTGACGCAGGGATGAGGCCTAGAGGATGACCGGACGGAGGGCCGTCGTTGTGCGCGGGGTGGCTTGCCAGATGGCGGCTGCCACTGTTCTGGTGCCCGCCGGGTCAGGGATCGTGGAGGAGGCCCGGCCCTATGCTCCGCAGATGACCCGTGCGGAGTCGTCCGGAAGTTTGGCCCGGATTCTTGACGCCGCAGAGGCTGCCTCGCCAGTGGATGCCGTGGAGGCGGTGACCCGGGAACTGGGCGTGGCGCTGGGCGCCACGGAGGTGTCGTTCCTCATCGCAGACCTGTCCGGGCGGGCGCTGGTCCGTCTCGCGCACGCGCCTCTGGGTGAGGCGGCTACCCGCAGCGATCACAGCAGAGTCAAGGCCGGCGAGCGACGAGACGCCGAAGAGTTCGCGACCGTTCTCCCCTTCGACGGTGGACCCTCCGAGCAGGCGGTCCGCACCCAGACAGTGCAGGTTGTCGCACCCAGCGAGCGCCTACCACTAGCAGCTGACCGCGCGCAGTGGACGATCCTGGCTCCCATGACGGAGCGTGGGGAGGTCATCGGTCTACTCGAGCTACGCGTACCGCAAGAACCTGCCCCCGGAGCGCTCGTCGAGATCGCGCGGCTGGCGCACCTGCTGGCGTTCGTGGTGATCGCCAGCCGACGCCACACTGACTTGTACGAATGGGGCCAGCGCAGCCGACGCTCGAGTCTGTCCGCGGAGATCCAGCAACGGTTGCTTCCCGGGCCGCGCACCTGCGAAGCGGGCGCGTTCACACTTTCAGCGTGGCTTGAGCCCGCAGCCCAGATCGCGGGAGACACCTTCGACTACAGCCTGGCCCGCGACCTGCTGCACCTGTCGATGACCGACGCCATGGGACATGGCGTGGGTGCTGCGCTAACGGCCAGCCTTTGCGTCGGCGGCCTGCGAGGGGCACGCAGGGAGGGCGCAACGTTGCTCGCACAGGCGTCAGCCGCGAATGCAGCGCTGGTCGCTCATGCTCTGTCGGGCTCAAAAGAAGACTTCGTCACAGGCCTCATCGGGCGGTTGGATCTAACATCGGGAAGCCTCGAACTCGTCAATGCGGGACACGTGGCTCCCTATCTGATGCGCAATGGATCCGTGACCACGGTGCACCTCCCTGCTGACCTGCCCTTCGGGCTGTTCGGCGAGACGGACTACCGCAGCACCGAGATTCGGCTCGAGCCCGGCGATCGAGTCCTCCTCGTCACCGACGGCATGCTGGAACGCAACGCAGCCGGCATCGACCTGGCAAACGCCATGATCGAGACGCGTGAGCTCCACCCGCGGGAGGCCGTGCGCCACTTGGCCGACAGTGTCCTGCGCGCGACCGGGGACGACCTCAAGGACGACGCCACGGCCTTGATGGTCGACTGGCACGGCGGACATGACCGGCAGCGAACAACCTCCGCGGGCGCGGACCCGCTGCGCGCCAGCGACCCCCTGGTCTGAGACCCCAGGCCCGCCTCGCGGCGCAGAGAGGCGCCGCTTGAGGTCCTCGCTGATACCCACTGATCCTGGGGGCGACGTGGCGAAGAATGCGATTCATGACTGAGCCGATCTCCTGCCCTCGGTGCGGGGACGGTCATCGTCTTACCCACGCGCTGAACGCGGCGAAATGCGCCCGCAATGCCACGTCTGAAGAGGCGCAGGCCTGGTCGGCTTCCGGGGCTCGGTTTCGCGGATGTGTCGTCGCCCTGGAGTGGATTGGGCGATCTCGACGTCCGGGCGGTCCCAAGGGGTCCTGAGTGGTCGAGAGGGGCGCTTGTACGGATGGCGCAGTTCATGGCGTGTCCGGAGTGTCAGATCGTGGGTGGTCTGCGGTTGGAGTGGGACGGTGCCTCAGGCGCGTTCTCCTGCGAGGGGTGCAACCTTCCGACCGATGAGCGGGTGCCCGTCGTCGGCGTGACGCGCCGGTGGTGACGGTTGGCACGACCGCCTATGAGGTGTGCGGCGCGATCAGGCTAGGACCGCAGCCGGCGCTGCCGGATGCCGTCCTGGCGCCGAGGTGTGCATGGTGGCGTGGGTCACCCTGATCGGGCGATGGTGGGCTCGGAGGGCGGCACGTAGCGTCCACAGGACACCCTGGGTTGCCCGGATCACCAGTGAGCAGCAGCGCGATCGCTCACGACTTGGAGGGGACAGATGACGACACCTGAGTCCGAGGCGCCTTCGCCGGGTCTGAGCGTTGGCCCGACGAGCGAGTTCAGCCTCTTCTTCCACGTCAAGGAGGGCGAGGGGCCCGAGGTGCGTGCGGCGCTGGGTGACCTGCAGGACACTCCCGGGTACCGCCCCGGGGACTATGGGATGGCCGTGCAGACGATCCACGAGGCCCGTTTCGTGCTGTTCGACGACGACACCCGGTTGGCGTTCATCACGAGTTTCGATGGTCCGTGGGAGTCCTACATGGAGGACTTCTTCACCTCCGGCCCGACGCTGGCACTGTTCGACGTCATCTTCCGGCACACCGACGGGTACGAGGGTCTACCGGACCTGGCTTCGCTCATGAGCTTCATCTCTGGTGCGCAGCAGACCGCAGCGGCTTACGCGCGCAACTATCCGGGGACAGCCAAGGAGATCCGCAAGTCGCAGCGAGTGGGCGCGGCTTTCGAGAAGGTCCTGGACCACCCTGATGCGGCGGAGGCGTTGGGGCACCCTGCCCTGGCTCCGCTGCTGGAGGAGGCCGCGGACTAGCTCGCGCCCGACCCTCCGTCCCGCAGTGCAACCTTTGAGGAGTGCCTATGTCGGACCACATCTCGGGTCCGCGCGCGCTGGCCGAGCCGATCGCCGACATCACCGATGTCTACGCGTTTCCCAGCCCGCAGGACCCGCAGCATCTGGTCCTGGTGCTCAACACCCTGCCGTTCGCGCAGCCCGGCTCGGTCTTCTCCGACGGGCTGATCTACCGGTTCCGGCTGCGGTCCCTGGTGAGGAAGCCGGGCGCTCAACCGGCACCCTTCGAGGTCGGCGAGACCGAGTTCGTCGTCGACTGCGTCTTCGACGCCCCCGTTGAGGTGACGGACGGCGGGCAGCCCCGCCAACGAGGGAGCTGCACCACACCCGGCGGAGCCTCGGTGTCCTTCGAGGTCGGCGACCCCTCCGGCAGCGCCGGCCCAGCCGTGCGCGTTTTCGCCGGGGTCCGCTGGGACCCGTTCTTCATGGACGCGCCGGCCGCCCTCAAGACCATCGCCACGCAGCAGCTGTGCTTCACCGACCCCGGCGCGATCTTCCTGGACGGCAAGAACGTGCTGTCCTTGGTCATCGAGCTCGACCGGTCACTCCTGCCGGACGTCGACCTCGTCGGCGTGGTGGCCGAGACACTCACCCGCGGCAGCCTCAACGTCCGGATCGAACGGGGCGGGCGCCCAGAGGTCAAGAACCTGATGCTCGCGCCGAAACAGTTCGACCAGCTCAACCGCGACCTCGAGATCCGCGACCTCTACAACATGGAGGACGCCTTCTCCCTCGGCGAGAGCTACACCAACGCCTACCGCGCGCGCCTCGACGCCAACCTCGCGTTCTGGGACTCCCTCGACGGCAAGGTCGACTGGCCCGTCGACGGGGATCGGCACCCGCTGACCGAGGTGGTGCTGCAGGACTTCCTCGTGGTCGACGTGAGCAAGCCCTACCAGGAGCAGGGCGGCTTCCTCGAGATCGAGCTCGCAGGCTTACGGGGGGACCCCCACCTGACCTGCGGTGGAAGAACTCTCAACGACGACGTGATGGACACCATCTTCACGCAGCTGGTCACGGCCGGGGTGGGGCCTGCGATCCGGGACGGTGTCGACGGTGCCACTCGCCCGGGGACGCGCCACTTCCCCTACCTCGCCGAGCCCAACCCCGACCCGCCGACGCCGCCCGAGCACCACCACTGACATGGGTCACGATGACGGCGACCATGGCATCGCGCAGGCTCCGGCCTTGGAGCTCGACGACATCCAGCCAGGCGTGCTCCAGGAGCGCCCATCGCCGTACGTCGGCACCTACCTGCTGCTGCGCATCGACGACCGAGCCGACGGGCGCGAGCTGGTCCGCCGGTTGCACCGCCTGATCGAGGCCCAGCAGGACTTCGTCGACCCGAGCCAGGAGACCTCGATCACGGTCGCCTTCACCTACCAGGGGCTGAAGGCGCTGGGCGTGCCCCAGACGTCCTTGGACAGCTTCGCACCCGAGTTCCGGGCAGGGATGGCGGCCCGCGCCGCTGACCTGGGAGACGTCGGCCCGAGCGACCCCTCCCTGTGGGAGGAGCCGTTGGGAACACCGCAGGTCCACATCGCCGTGGCGGCCCTCTCACCGGATGCCGAGCGTCACCAGGTGGCGGTCGACCGCGCCCGCAGGGCCCACCATGAGCTACCCGGCATCGAGCTGGTCTGGAGCCAGGACTGCTACCAGCTGCCGACCGGGCGCACTTCGTTCGGCTTCAAGGACGGCATCGGCCAACCCTCCGTGGAAGGCAGCGGCAGAGCACCGTCCAACCCGGGAGAACCACCGATCAAGGCCGGCGAGATCATCCTGGGATACCCCGACGAGACGGGTGAGCTAGCGCCGATGCCGACCCCCGCCGACCTCGGTCGCAACGGCACCTACGTGGTGTTCCGCAAGTTGCACACCCGCGTCGCGGCCTACCGCCAGTACCTGCGGGCACGCTCATCCGGCACGGCCGAGGAAGAGCTGCTGGGCGCCAAGATGGTGGGTCGCTGGCAGAGCGGAGCCCCGCTTGCCCTCTCCCCGGACGGTGACGACCCGCAGCTCGGCGAAGACCCGCAGCGCAACAACGACTTCCGGTACGGCGACGACCCACGCGGCCTGAAGTGCCCGGTGGGTGCCCACGCCCGACGGGCCAACCCGCGGGACGCCTTCGACGACGACGGCAGTGTCGACGTCCGCCTCCACCGGATGATCCGACGGGGCACCAGCTACGGGCCCCCACTGCCCGCCGGTGTGCTCGAGGACGACGGCGCGGACCGCGGAATCATCTTCGTGTTCGCCGGGGCCCACCTGCGACGGCAGTTCGAGTTCGTCAAGACCCAGTGGCTCAACGACGGCGTCTTCATCGGCGCCCCAGCGGAGAAGGACCCGCTGGTGGGCCCGAACGACGGGTCGGGCAGCTTCACCATCCCGCAACGACCCATCCGGCGCCGGCTCACCGACCTGCCACCCTTCGTCACCACCCGCGGCGGGGAGTACTGCTTCGCCCCGGGGCTGCGCGCGATGCGCTGGCTGGCCGACCTCGACACCTGACCGACCACGACCGAGAGCAGGCAGACATGACATCAGCGAACACCGGCAGCCGGTGGGACGCGCTCGACTTCGGCCCCCCGAGCGCCGACCAGGCCGAACCCGACTCACCGGTCCTGGTCGAGTACCTCTCCGAGGGCAGCATCGCCGTGGTCACCCTGAACCGGCCGCACGCCGACAACGCCATCACCACCGAGCTCGGAGCGCGCCTGACGCAGGCCGTCGAGGACATCGCGGTGCGCACCGCGGTGCGCGTCGTCATCCTGACCGGTGCGGGCGAGCGGGCCTTCTCGGTTGGTAGTGACCTGCGCCAGCGCAAGAACATGACCAAGGAGGACTGGCTGCGGCAACGCCAGGACTTCGACCGCACCCTGTACACCGTGCGCCAGCTGCGCAAACCCATCTTCGCCGCGGTCAACGGGATCGCCTACGGCGGCGGGTCCGAGCTGGCCCAGAGCGTCGACTTCATCATCGCCTCTGCCAACGCCACCTTCGGGCAGCCCGAGGCAATGCTCGGCCTCGCCGCAGGCGGCGGGTCCCCGGCGCTGCTCCCACGCCTGCTGCCGCGCGGCAGGGCGTTGCAGATGCTGATGACCGGCGACCCGATCACCGCCGACCAGGCCCACCAGCTCGGCCTGGTCAACGAAGTGCATCCCGTCGGCGAGCTCATGCCGGCGGCCCTGCGCATCGCCGAGAAGATCGCGAGCAACTCCCCGACGGCCGTGCAGTCCGTCAAGCGAGCGGTCCAGCTCGGCGAAGGCCAGCCGATCGAGCAGGCGATCGCGATCATGATGGACGCCCACTGGCGCTCCGCCGTCCACCCGGACCGCATCGAGGGGATCGGCGCCTTCAACGAGGGGCGCGAGCCCACCTTCCGGGATGCCGACTTCTGACCCCGCCAGATTCTTGACCATGCACCACCACCAAGGAGCCGAGCCGTGACACCTCCAGCAGATCTCGAGGCGGCACGCGCCGCCTTGATCATGATCAACCCCGCCCCCTACAACGCCGAGGCGCCACCCTCGGCGCTGACCGGCGACGTCACGCCCGCGGAGCTGCACTACGTGCGCAGCAACTTCGCCGTGCCCGAGCACGACGGCACCCTGCAGATCGGAGGCGCGGTCGAGAACCCCATCACGCTCACTCTCGACGACCTACGAGGGATGCCGGCCCACGAGCAGGCCGTGACCCTGGAGTGCGCCGGCAACGGCCGTCTTGCCATGAGGCCGCTGCCCACCGGCGAACCCTGGGGCGACCACGCCGTCTCCACCGCGCGATGGACCGGGGTGCTGCTGCACGAGCTGATGGCGCAGGCGCGCCCGAGCAGCCAGGGTGTCGACGTCCGCTTCGAGGGCGCCGACCACGGCGCCTACCACCTGAACCCGGTTCTCCCGGATACCAGCAGGGACGACCTGACCTTCGTGCGGTCACTGCCGTTGGAGCTGGTGGCAGACCCTTCAGCCGGGATCATGATCGCCTACCTGATGAACGGCGAACCGCTCGGGCCTGACCACGGCGCCCCGTTCCGGGTGGTCGTCCCGCACTGGTACGCGGTGGCCTCGGTGAAGTGGCTCACGCGCATCGACGTCCTCACCGAGGCCTACACCGGCGAGTTCCAGACCGGCCACTACATGTACGAATGGCCCGACCGGGCACCGGAACCCGTCGACATCATGCGCGTACGCGCCCGGATCACCGACCCCGCACCTGGCGCCACCATCGGCGCGGGCAGCTACACCGTGCGCGGCAAGGCCTGGTCCGGCTCAGGGCCGGTCACCGCGGTCGAGGTCAGCCTGACCGGAGCGGGCGACTGGGAGCCCGCCCAGCTCGAGCCGGCGCAGGACCCCTCCCAGTGGCAGGACTGGTCCTACACCTGGCAGTCGCCGAGCGTGGGCCGACACACCCTGCGAGCACGCGCCACCGACGCGGCCGGCAACGTGCAGCCCGACGTGCCCCCATGGAACCGACTCGGCTACGGCAACAATGCCATCGAAGTTCCCTACGTCGACGTCAGCTGACGCGCGGCTCAGAGGCCCGGGTCGAGAAGGCGGCTGCCGAGCATCAGGGCGTGCGCCTCGGCCGCCACCTGCCGGACCTCGGCGTTGGCCTCCGCGGTGGTCGACACCTGCCAGTGGTCGGCCACCCACCGCAGGGACTCGGCGTCGTAGTCGAGGATGTGCGACATCCGCGGAGTGGTCAGCAGCCCGTGCGCCTGGAGGAGGCGCAACTGTTCGGACTGGACATCGGTGATGGGCACATCCACAGCGTAGACGCCGTCATCCCGAGGCCCTCACGCACTTCCGGCCTGGACGAGCGTCGAAGCTGGGAGCGGGGACAGCGCCAGAGGCCAGGCTGCGCTCACCCTGCACGCGTGAGGCGGCACAAGACGTAGCGGTGCAAGGGTCAGCACAGGGCAGAAGCTGGATCCACACCGGGTGCCGAGAGGAAGTCCATGCGGTACGAGTTCATCATCCGAGGCTCGCTCTCCCAGAACGTCATCGCCGCTCTGCCCGAGCTCTCGTCCACGCCGTACCCCACCGGCGGAACCGTGCTCTTCGGCGCGGTGCAGGACGAGGCCGACGTCGCCACCCTGCTCGCTCAGTTCGCCGACTTGGGGCTGTCCGTCGTCGAGATGCGACGCCTTCCAGACTGACGACTTCGATGGCCCTCGGCGCGCCGCTGTTGTACCGAGCACGAACGAGGGCCAAGGACTGGTCCCGCTGAGTGGATTGCCATTTGAGCCGAGCGCCCAGCAGCGAACAGACGCACAGTGACGGGCCGCTACTGCCCCCTTCGCGACTCGGACTCGTCCCACGTGAGGGACAGTCCACCCGTCCACTCCAGGGCTGATTCATCCGGACCGCCCAACATCGGCCACCAGTACTCACCGTCATCGCTGACCATGGCCAAGGAGTCACCGCGGTAGCGCATCTGCTGCCGGCGCCCGGGCCACCGCCAGTCACCGCACGGGAGGGGCTCGGTGGCCCTGAGTACTTCTTCGGCTTGGTCGCGTCACGCCTCGTTCTGGATTCGGTGAGCCGGGAAACGCGAGGAGAGGAACTCATAGGCTGCCTGCTGCAGCCAGAAGGCCTCTCAACTAGGCCGGCCACCTTCGCAGTCTCGCAGTCCGTGCGCGACAAGCCGCTGGCGACGGCGGCCCAGTCCCAGCTCCGTGCGGAGGCGCGGCGACATGACTCGCCCTGACTGGCCGCCACCTACCCGCGGCCACCGACCCGCATCAGGGACAGGTGACGACGACGCCGTCCTCGTCGGCCCACAGGGTCTGTCCGGGCGCGAACTCCGCTCCGCCGAAGGCCACCGGGACGTCGCGCTCGCCCACGCCGTCCTTGGCGCTCTTGCGCGGGTTCGAGCCCAGGGCCAGGGCACCTAGGGGCAGGTCGCGCAGGGCCGCCACATCGCGCACCGCGCCGTGGATGACGACGCCGGCCCAGCCCTGCTCGACCGCCGAGGCGGCGATCAGGTCGCCCATGAGCGCCGACTCCAGGGACCCGCCGCCGTCGACGACGAGGACCCGCCCTTGGCCGGGTTCGGTGAGGGCTGCCTTGACCAGCGCGTTGTCGCGGTGGCACCGCACGGTGCTGATCGGGCCGGAGAACGCCGAGAGGCCGCCGTAGTGACGCAGCTGCAGCGAGCAGGACTGCAGCTCGCTGCCGCGCTCGTCCCAGAGGTCGGCGGTCGAGACGGTCACGTCGTGTCCTCCTTGACGGCAAGCACCGGGCACCGTGCGTCGATCAGGATCCGCTGGGCAGTGGACCCCATGATCAGCTTCCCGACCGGGGTGCGGTGGCGCAGGCCGATGACGATGACCGAGGCGTCGCGCTCCCCCGCCACCCGCACGAGGACGTCGGCCGGGTCGGTTCCCTGCTCGACCCGGACGACCTCCACCTCGACGCCCAGCTCGGTGACGTCGCGCTCGACGCGCGCCAGGTCGGCGCTGGCGGCCCGATGGGCGTCGACGAGCACGTCGTCGCGGGACATGTTGACGACCAGCAGGCGCTCGGTGCGGCGACGTGACTCCTCGACACCTGCGCGCAGGGTCGCCTCCCCCAGTGGGGTGGGGACGTAGCCGACGAGGACGGTCATGACTCGGGTTCCTTCCGCGTGGGGGTGGTGGATCTCGTCGCGCGGACCGGGTCGTCCTGGACGCGGTCGTCGACCGGGGCGGCCGCGTCGACCTCCCGAGTCGCGTCGCCGCCGCCGTCGGCACCCGGGCCGGAGCCACCGGAGCCGCCGGTGCCGTCCACACCGCGGTCCACGACGCGGCGGAGCCGGGCGACGAGCGGCCAGAGCAGGACCACGAGAACGATGCCGTAGCAGACCCAGGAGACCGGTCCCCCGATCAGCCCGGACGCATCGCCGCCCGTGCCCTGCAGCGAGCGACGCAGGTGCTTCTCGAACAGCGGGCCGAGGATGGCCCCGACGATGAGCGGCAAAACCGGGAGCCCGAAGCGCCGCATCGCGAAACCGAGCAGGCCGAGCGCCAGCAGCAGGAACAGGTCGAACGGCTGGCCCTGCACGGCGTACGCACCCATCGACGCGAAGAAGAGGATCCCCGCGTAGAGGTAGGGGCGCGGGATGCGCAGCAGCTTGGCCCAGGTCGGCGCCAGCGGCAGGTTCAGGATGAGGAGGAAGAAGTTGCCGATGAACAGGCTGGCGATGAGCATCCAGACCAGGTCGGGCTCCTTGGTGAGCAGCAGCGGCCCCGGCTCGATGCCGTAGCTCATCAGCGCCGCGAGGATGATCGCCGCCGTGGCGTTGGTCGGCAGGCCCAGCGCCAGCAAGGGCACCATCGTGCCCGCGGCCGAGGCGTTGTTGGCCGCCTCCGGCCCCGCAACGCCCTCGATGGCTCCCTTGCCGAACTCCTCGGGGTGCTTGGACAGCTTGCGTTCGGTGAGGTACGACAGGAAGGTCGGGATCTCGGCCCCGCCGGCCGGGATGGCCCCGAACGGGAAGCCGAGCGCCGTGCCGCGCAGCCACGGCTTCCACGACCGGCCCCAGTCCGCCTTGGACAGCCACGGCCGACCCACGGGGATGACGGTCGCGGCCTTGCGCCGCAGGTGTGCCGCCACCCAGAGGGCTTCCCCCACGGCGAAGATGCCGACCGCGATGACGACGACGTCGATGTTGTCGGCCAGGAAGGGGCTGCCGAAGGTGAGCCGCTGCTGGCCGGTGACGAAGTCGGTGCCCACGAGCCCGAGCGTGATGCCCATCAGCAGGGCGGCAAAGCCGCGCACCCGGGACGAGCCGAGGATGGCGGCCGTACCGACGAAGGCGACGAGAATGATGCCGAGGAACTCCGGCGAGCCGAGCGAGATCGCGAAGCTCACGACCTGAGGCATGACCAGGACGATGAGCATGGTGCCGATCGTGCCGGCGATGAACGAGCCGATCGCCGACGTCGCGAGGGCCTGCGCGGCTCGGCCGGTCTTGGCCATCTTGTTTCCCTCGAGGGCCGTGACGACGGAGGCGGACTCACCGGGGGTGTTGAGCAGGATCGAGGTTGTCGACCCGCCGTACATGCCGCCGTAGAAGATGCCGCCGAAGAGGATGAGGGACTGCTCGACCGGCAGCCCGTAGGTGATCGGCAGCAGGAGCGCCACCGTCATGGCCGGCCCGATGCCGGGGAGCACCCCGACGGCCGTGCCCACGATGACCCCCAGCAGCGCGAAGAGGAGGTTCAGCGGCGTGATGACGTCGGCGAAGCCGCCGAGCAGGGCGGAGACGTTGTCCATCAGAGGATTCCATCCAGGATTCCGGCCGGGAGGTTGACGCCCAGGCCGATCGCGAAGCCGTAGAACGTGATGAGGCTGAGCGCGATGCCGATCGCGAGCCCCCGCACGTGGTGGCGGTTGCCGAGCGCGAAGGAGGCCATGGCGAACAGCAGCGCACCGCTGATCACCCAGCCGAGCGGCTCGATGAGGAAGGCGTTGAGCAGGAACGCGCCGGCGAGCAGGCCGACCGTCCTCCAGTCAGCGGGGTGGCCCAGCTCGACGTCCTCGCCCGCCTCCTGCTCCCCGACGCCTCCCCGCGAGACGTCGAGGGCGTAGAGGGCGGACACCACGATGAGGGCGGCACCGATGACGAACGGCAGCGCCTTCGGGCCGACCGGGTCGTTGCTGCTCGTCGCGTCACCGATCCGGGTGGCGTCCCAGATGACGACCAGCCCGGCCAGGGCCAGGGCCGCGCACAGGCCGTACTGTGCGCGGTCCCGGACCCGGCTCGGAGCCGTGGTGGCCTCGGCGGTCATGCCAGGCCGAGGGTCTGGAGGAGGTCGGCCACCTTGGTGTCCTGCTCCTTGAGGAACGTGCCGAACTCGTCACCCGTGGCGAAGGCGTCGACCCAGCCCTTCTCCTCGAGCTGGGCCTTCCACGCCGCCGACTCGTGCATCTTGGTGAAGGCCTCGATCCAGACCTGCTTGTCCTCCTCGGAGAGTCCGGGGGGCGCGACGACGCCACGCCAGTTGGCGAACTCGAGGTCGATGCCCTTCTCCTTGAGCGTCGGCACGTCCTTGAGCGCCTCCACCCGCTCGGGGCTGGTCACGGCCAGCACGCGGATGTCACCGGCCTCGACCTGGGCGAGGAACTCACCGAAGCCCGAGGCGCCGAAGGCGATCTTGTTCCCCAGCAGCGCGGGCAGCAGCTCGCCACCGCCGTCGTACGACACGTAGCTCACGTCCTTCGGGTCGATTCCCACGGTCTGGGCCAGCTGCATCGGCAGCAGGTGGTCAGGGCCGCCGGGCGACGACCCGCCGCCGACCGACATGCCCTTCGGGTCCTTCTTCCAGGCCTCGACCAGCTGGTTGATGTCGGTGTACGGGGAGTCCTTGGGCACGACGATCGCGCCGGCTTCCTCAATCAGCTTGGCGATGGGAGTCGTCTCGTTGAGCGAGGCCTTCGACTTCTGGGTGTAGGCGGCGCCGAGCACCCCGAGGCCCATCTGCATGGCAAGCTTGCCGTTTCCCTTCTCGTTGACCACGCGCTGGAGGCCGACGGTGCCGCCGGCGCCGGGGAGGTTGAAGACCTGCACCGGGCCGGTGATCCCCTCCTCCTCCATGACCTTGGCGGCGGTGCGTGCGGTCGTGTCGTACCCGCCACCGGGGGCGTTGGGGACCATGTACTGCAGCCCGGTGGCCGCCTTCCCGGCACCCGCGGACCCGGTGGACGCGTCGTCGGCCCCCTTGTCCTTGGTGGCCCCGCAGCCGGTGAGGGCGAGGGTGGCCGCGACGACGGCGCCGAGGGCGATGCGGTGAAGTCTCATCGTTGAGATCACTTTCCTGAGGAGTGGGCGAACGAGAGAATCGTGGGTGCGGGAGTGGGCTACTGTCGCGCTTCTGTCCGCAGAGAAGGTTGAGTTCATAGTGGTCACGCGCAGGCGACGTCGCCCGACGCTGGCGGGGCAGCTCTTCGCCCTCCAGCTCGCGATCATCGTCGTCGTCCTGGTGGCCGTCGCGGGGGTCTCGCTCGCCCAGGCCGGAGCCACCTTCGAGCGCGTGGAGGGGCGGCGGGTCGCAGGCCTGGCGGAACAGATCGCGGTGAGCCCGCTCGTGCGCACCAACCTGGCCGAGCCGGAGACCCGCACCGGGCTCGCCACCCTCGCTCAGAGCCTCGTGACCCAAACCGGGGTGTCTTCGGTGAGCTTCGCCGAGACCGACCTCGACGTACGCGTCTCCACCGACCCGTCGATCGAGGGGAGCCCGATGGTGCTGGGCAGCCCCCGGGTCGAGAGCGGCGCGAGCTGGTCGGGCACCCTCGAGATCGACGGCGTCGACCACCTCGTCTCGCAGGTGCCGGTGCTGGGCGAGTCCGAGGACGCCGTCGGTGCCCACCTCGGCACCGTCATGGTCGCCGAGCGGGTTCCGTCGGTGTGGGAGCGGCTCCAGGGCACGTCGTCCTACCTGCTCACCTACCTGGGCATCGCGCTCGCCGTCGGGCTGGGCGGGTCCTGGCTGCTCTCCCGCCGGATCAAGCGCCAGACTCGCGGGATGGAGCCGCGCGAGATCGCCGGTCTGGCCGAGCACCGTGAGGCGATGCTGCGCGGCATCGCCGAAGGGGTTGTCGCCCTGGACCCCCAGCACCGGATCACCCTGGTCAACGAGGTGGCGCGGCAGCTGCTCGACCTTCCCGAGCACGCCCTCGGGACGTCGATCGACGACCTGCGCATCGAGGGGCGGCTGCGCGAGGTGCTGGTCGGCGAGAACCCCCGCCCTCAAGGCCCCGACGACGGCGAGCCGGACGACCACGTGACCGCGGCCCGCGACGAGGTGGTCATCCGGCGCGGCCGCGTCCTGGTCATGAGCACCATGAGGGTGGTGAGCGACGACCGCGTGCTGGGCACCGTCACGACGATGCGTGACCGCACGGCACTCGCCGACCTCGAGCAGGAGATCGGGTCGTTCCGCTCGACGGCCCACGTCCTGCGCGCCCAGGCCCACGAGTTCGCCAACCAGCTGCACACGATCAGCGGCCTGATCCAGATCGGCGAGCTCGACGAGGTGGTTCGCTACGTCGATGCCCTCAGCGAGCGGCGCGACGCCCTCGACCTCACCGTCAACACGCTGGTGCGCGACCCGACGATCGCCGCGCTGCTCATGGCCAAGGTCGCTTCGGCCAACGAGCGTCGCGTCGAGCTGACGATCAGCGATGAGACAACGCTCGAGCGACTCGAACCGGGGGATGCCGCCGACGTCGCGACCGTGCTCGGCAACCTCGTCGACAATGCGCTCGAGCACGCCCCACGGGGTACGGCGTCCGCACCCTGGGCCAGGGTGCGGGTCCGGCAGGACGCGAGCACCGTCGAGATCGTCGTTTCGGACTCCGGCCCCGGCATCCCCGACGAGCTCGTCCCCACCGTCTTCGAGCACGGCGTCACGACCAAGCGTGTCGATCCGATGGAGCACGGCGTGGGCCTCGCCCTGACCCGGCTCGTCTGCCGACGGCGGGGCGGGGAGATCCACGTCGAGCGTGACGACGGCGTTACGTCGTTCGTCGCCCGCCTCGGCGTCGCAAACCTCACGGAACCAGTTGCTGCGGAGTCGTTCTCGTGATCCGGGTCCTCGTCGTCGACGACGACTTCATGGTGGCCCGAATACACGTCGGGTTCGTCGGCCGCGTCGACGGGTTCGAGGTCGTCGGCGTGGCGCACTCGGGTGCCGAGGCAGCGGAAGCCGTCTCTGAGCTCCGCCCCGACCTCCTCCTGCTCGACCTGTACCTCCCCGACCGGTTCGGGCTCGACCTGCTCGCCGACCTACGCACTCTGCCGCAGCCGTGCGACGCCATCGTCATCACCGCCGCCAAGGAGGCCGACGCGGTGCGGGCCGCCCTGCGGCTCGGGGTCGCCGACTACGTGCTCAAGCCGTTCTCGTTCACTGACCTGGAGGAGCGGCTGCAGCGGTACGCCGCGCAACGACAGCTCCTCGACCGAACCCAGGTCCACGGCCAGGACGACATCGACCGGGCCTTCGTGCGGGCGAGCTCGCCCACCGGGGCAATGACGCTGCCCAAGGGGATGAGCGCTGAGACGGCCCTGCTGGCCCAGGACGCGCTGCGGTCCTGCGATGACACGCTGTCGGCGACCGAGGTCGCCGAGGCCGTCGGGATGTCGCGGGTCAGCGCCCGTCGCTACCTCGAGCACTTCGTCACCACCGGTCAAGCCGACGTGCGGCTGCGCTACGGCACGACCGGACGGCCCGAGCGGCGCTACCGCTGGGTAGGCTGATGAGCCCGGGTGATCCATCGGTTCCCTTGCGCTCAGACTTGCGAGGCGTCGAAGCCGGTCAGGCGGATGAGTGTGGCGGGGACACCGGCGACGATCGCGTTGGCTGGGACGTCGCGCGTGACGACGGCTCCGGCGCCCACGATCGCGCCGTCACCGATGGTCACGCCCGGGACGACCGTCACTGCTGCTCCGAGCCATACCTTGCGACCGATCAGGATCGGCGCCGGGAGCATGTCGGCGCGCCGGTCGGGGTCGACGCCATGGTTGAGCGTGGTGAGCGTGCTGCCGTGGCCGATGAGTGTGCCGTCCCCGATCGTGATGCCCCCGGTGTCTTGGAAGGTGCACCCGATGTTGATGAAGACGTTCTTGCCCAGGGTCAGGTTCTTGCCGAACTCGCTGTAGAAGGGCGGGAAGACGGTGACCGATTCGTCCACTTCCCTGCCGGTGAGTCGTGCCAGCAGGGCCCGCACTTCCTGCGGTGTGCGGTACCCGGTGTTGAGCTCGGCGAGGACTCGCAGGGCGTCCTGCCCGGCGTCATGCATGAACCGGTGCTGTTCCGAACCGCCTTCGATGACCGCTCCGCGGTTGACGTGGTCCAAGAAGTCCGACAGGTTCACCTTGCTCATGCTGCCACGGTGTTCACTGACCTTCCCCCGGCCGACCCCTGGCCGTCTTGTGGGGGATGCCAGCCAGGACGACCCGACGTTGGAAGAACGACGGGCAGGGCCGCCTCTACAGGTCCTTCACCGCTCGGATCGCTGCGACCGCGCGCGGGAAGCCGATGTAGGGGAAGCAGTGGACCAGGGCGGCCACCAACGTGGTTTTCGAGTTCCCCGTTTGGATGCAGGCTCGGCCGTGCGGGCCGAGCTGTGCGGCGGTGTCGCCGATGGTGGCCAGAGCGCAGAGCACCAGCAGCTCGCGTTGGGCCAGGGTGAGTCCGTCTCGGGTATAGAAGTCGCCGAAGCAGAACTCGGTGAGGAACCTTGGAAGTGCGGTGTTGAACGGCTCAGGTAGGTCCGCCAGGTTGTCCTTGATCTCGGTGCCGTACAGGGGTGCCTGGACAGCGAGGCCTTGGCTGTACCGTTCGGCGTCGGTGACGCTGCCCTGCTCCGACAGGGGCAGCAGGATTCCTCTGCCCTGGAAGACCTCGTTGATCGTCGCGACCGCGTTCAGGGTGCGAGGGAAGCCGATGAACGGTGCGAGCTGGTAGATGGCTTCACGGATGGCGACGGGCTGCACGCCGACGTTGAGCGCGGCGCCCGTGTGTGACGCCAGTTGCGGCAGGGTCTGCAGGCAGCCCAGCACCGTGACGGTGATCAGCTCGCGCGTCTGGTCGTCAAGGACGCCGGTGTCGAAGACGTCTCCGAAGATGAACCCGCGCAGGATGCGCATGAGCTCCGGATCGTTGTCGGGCGCACCTTTGTCACGTGGCCCGAACAGGCGCTCGTACGTCGCCTCGGCATGCGCCTGACGTTCGGAGACAAGCGGGCCCTGTAAGTCGTCAGCCATGGGGGCACTGTTGCTTTCGCCCTCAGCGCCGTCAAGTAGGCCGACCCCAGTGGCCACCGTGGAGCCCCTTGTGGCATGAGCACTCGAGGTGGCTCCTCGGGGGACCGTTCCGTGAGAGGCAGAGAGCCCCGCTGGCGGAGAAGGGGCGCAGTGGGGTCCAGTCCGCAGGTACCAACCGCTGATGGGTCCGATCACGATTTCTTCGCACGAGTGCGTGGTGACCTGGCCTCGATCCCTGCACGCCGGGGTCGGTCCAACCCCTATGGGTGGACCGATCTTCGAGCCGGCTGAGAGGGTGGGCTGGTGAGCGACTGGTTCCTACCCAGGTCGGAGCGGCCGTGGACGGCCGGGAACGTCGTGGTGCCTCACGTGCACGGTGCCAACTACTTCGCCCGCCTCGTCGAGGTGATCGGCGCCACCGAGCGCGGTGACCGGATCTACTGCACGGACTGGCGTGGGGACCCCGACGAGCGCCTCTCCGATGAGGGGCCGACCATCGCCGATCTCCTCACGTCGGCCGGGCGCCGGGGCGTCGAGATCAGGGCACTGCTGTGGCGCTCCCACAGGGGAGGGCTGAACGCCAAGGAGAACACGCACCTGGGCGCCGTCATCAACGACGCGGGTGGGGAGGCACTGCTCGACGAGCGAGTCCGGCGCGGGGGGTCTCACCACCAGAAGCTCGTCGTCGTGCGCCGCCAGGGCCGGCCGCACGAGGACGTGGCGTTCGTCGGCGGGATCGACCTGTGCCACGGACGACGCGATGACGCCGTTCACGCAGGCGACCCGCAGGCGCCTCCGCTGGACGGGCGGTACGGCCCGAGGCCGCCCTGGCACGACGCCATGGCGGAGATCCGCGGGCCCGCCGTCGCAGACGTCCTGGACACCTTCGCGGAACGCTGGGACGACCCCACCCCGCTGGACCACCGCAACCCCTACCGGGCGGCGGTCCATCGCGCCGCCGGGATGCCGCGCCACCCCAAGCCCCTGCCGAAGCGGTGGGACCCGCCCCCGGAAGCCGGCCGACACCAGGTGCAGATCCTGCGCACCTATCCGGCCAAGCGGCCCGCGTACCCCTTTGCCCCGAAGGGGGAGCGGTCCATTGCCCGCGCCTACACGCACGCCTTCGCCCGCGCTCGCCGTCTCATCTACATCGAGGACCAGTACTTCTGGTCCGACGTGGTGGCCGACGCGCTGGCCGGAGCCCTACGGCGTGAGCCCGAGCTGCGGGTGATCGGCGTGGTCCCCCGATATCCGGAGAAGGACGGCCGCTTGAGCGGGCCGCCCGAGAAGTACGGCCAACGGCTTGCCTGGGAGGTCCTGCAGGAGGCCGGCGGCGACCGGTTCGCGCTCTTCGACCTCGAGCGCGCAGAAGGATCGCCGATCTACGTGCACGCCAAGGTGTGCGTGGTGGACGACGAGTGGATGACGATCGGCTCGGACAACCTCAACCGCCGTTCCTGGACCCACGACTCGGAGATCACCTGCGCGGTCGTCGATCCCGACGGACTACTGCCCAGAGCGGTGCGGACATCCCTTTGGTCGGAGCACCTCTCTCTGCCGGACGACGACCCGCGGATGACGGACCTGGGCAGCGCCCTTGAGCTGTGGACCGGGCGTGAGAACGCTCCGGGCAGCCGCATCCACCGCCACGTGCCGACGGCCCTGTCAGCTCGCACGCAACGGTGGGCCCGCCCGGCGTACCTGGCGCTGTACGACCCCGATGGCCGACCACGACGGTTGCGGGGCACCACCCGATTCTGATCAAGAGGGAGTGGCTGTCGGGCTCATGTCCGAACCTGGCCGCGGCGTAGGGACGCAGCGCGAGTTTCGATCAGCTGCGCTGAACTCCCCCTAGGGACCGGACTTCTTCGTCGGCGCCGGGTAGGGGGTCTTGCCCTGGGCGAGGGCGTCGGTGAGCTGTTCGATGCGGCGGGCGCGGGTCTCCGGTCGCACTGCGGTTTGGATGCGATTGAGAAAGGCGAAGCGGTTTCTGCTGTCCAGCGCGGCGTAGACCTCGGTGAGCTCGCGCGCTGCCAGGGCGGCGGCGAGGTCGTCGGGCACGACTGCGGTGGCCGGGCTGTCGTAGGCGGCGGCCCATCGGCCGTCCGCCTTCGCCCTTTCCACCTCAGCCAGACCGGCCGGCCGCATCCGCCCTTCGGCGGTGAGTCGCTCGATGCGCTCGCGGTTGATCTTCGACCAGACGCTCTTCGCGCGCCGGGGGGTGAACCGCTGCACGTACCACTCGTCGTCGATCCGCCGGGAGATGCCGTCGATCCAGCCGAAGCAGAGCGCCACGTCCACGGCCCTCGTCCAGTCGATCGACGTGACGCCGGTGCCCTTCTTGGCCATCCGTACCCAGACGTGCGTGGCGGTCGACGCGTTTTCGACAAGCCAGGCCTCGAACGCCTTGTCGTCCTCGAAGAACACCGCGTCGGTGTGGACCATCGACATGTCGGCAGCCTACGGCGATGTGTTCGAGCATCTGGACGCCAGACATATCGCCGCGCCTCCCGCACAACAGACCCCTATCGGGCCGCGGTGGCGCCCTGCCCCGTGATCGGTCCGAGCGGCTCGCCGCGGTATGACGCACCTCGCCCACGCCTCCCGAGACGAGGCGACGGCCTGGTCCCATACCGCTCGAGCGGTTCGGATACTGAGCGGGTGACTTCGAAGCCGAACCCGACCCCGGAGCCGAGACCGGACCTGGTCGAGGCAGCGCTGCCGTTCCTGCCCGCTGGCAGCGACATCCGCCAAGCGTTCATCGCTCAAGCCGCACCCAGCTTCAGGTACTTCGTCATCACCTACCTGACCGGTTTCATGTCCCGGAACAAGTACCGCTGCGTCGTGGTGACCGGTGACGCGATCACCGTGCTCGAGAGCACCAGATGGTCAGGCGGTGCGAGGCCGCAGGAGGTCGTCGGACGGATGTCGCGACACACCCGGCTCGGCCCGGTCACCGGCCGGTGGGCAGAAGTCGACCTGCTCGGCGAGCGCCACTGGGTGCACAAGAGATTCCACGACCAGATCGCCGCCGCCGACCGCGAGGCAGGCTTCTGACTCGTTCACCACAGCACCAAGTGGACGGCAGGAGTAGTGGTGATCTGGCGGCAATGTGACACTTCCGAAACCCTCCGAGCCACCCATGTCCGGGCGTCCCTCACGTCTGTTGCGGATCAGAGGGTCAAGCCCCAGAAGCCCCAGAGAAGCAGGGGGCAGACCACGAGGAGTGCTGCTAATGAGGCGGCTACGCGTGCCCGACGTGCGGTGGTCCGGCGCGCGCTGAGCGCGACGAGGGCAAGGGCGATTGCGGGCACCTCGAAGATTGCGATGCCTGCGGCGTAGTAGTAGCCGACCCAGGCCCATTCGTCCCCGGTGCTGGCGGCGATGAACAGGACGCCTGCGGCCAGCAACAGGACCCCACCCATCACGAGGACGGCGTAGGCGAGCAGGTCTGGCCACGCGCGCCGTTGGACGGGGCGACTCGTTGGCGAGGGGGACTCCATCATGCGTCCAGATTCGGCCTGCGGATGGTTTGTGGCATGAGCGCCACTACTCAACTCTTCGTTCGCGGCACACTCGCCGTGACGAATCGGACACCGCCTGCGTGGACACCTCGCTCGTGGCCGGCCGGCCGCCTGAGGCGCCTGGCAGGCACGTGGTGTGACGGCTCACCCCGACTGAAGCTGCACTGACGGTCAGTAGCGGCTGGCTGGGTGCGCCCTGGGTGCAACGTCGCGTGGGGGCGGCGGGCGGTGCGAGAGTCTGTGCTGGGGAGTGGCCACGGCACATGGGGCGGCTGCACACCCGCATATGTCGCAAAGAGCTGATGCCGGTCGCGGTGAGCGATCCACTGACATCGCGTTGGTCTCGTTCAGTTCCACCCACGCCCCCAAGGAGTGGACGTGCCTCGCCGCAAAGGTCTCAGGCCAAGCGGCTGTCTGCTTGTGCTCGCAGCCCTGCCACAGCCCGGGTCAGACGGCCTTGATCGTCACGAGTGACTCCGGCGATTCCGTCAATGTTCGGCGTGCACGCAGAAAGCATCAGCACTGCGGCCACCACGGCGACACAGACCGGCAGGGGACGTCCACAGTCGCGGCCGCACCTGCACCAACTGATCCACGTGCGGATCCTGACGGATCGGTCCCGCCGGCGCCCAGCCTTCGAAGAAGCTCTTCGTGATCAACACGTCTTTTCACCAGCACGCCCACGGCTCATGCGAAACGGTGGCACCGGATGACGATCGCGGGGGCGCGGTGCCCGGTCATGCCCTGATCCGGGAAGGGCCGGCTCGCGGCGACGAGAGGCAAGTTGGCCAGCGGGGGTCCCCGGAGACTGGCTCATCACTGGAGAGGTTGCCCGGTCCGGTCGGTTTCTCGTCCGCAGTGCCGAAGGCGGAACAAGTGATCAGGCCGGCGCTGACCCGGTGGCCGAGCCCGCTTCTGGTTTCGCGGGCCAACCGCGGATGGTCAAGGTGCCGGTGTCGACAACCTCGATCGCGATGTCGGCGAGCTTGCGGTTGGAGTCCTGGCTGGCCGCGCGCAGGACGTCGAACGCTTGCGTGCGGGTGAGTTGGTATCGATGCATCAGGACCCCGATGGCGACCCCGATCTCTCGGTTGGTCTCAAGGGCGCGCTTCAGGTTCCGTGCGCGATCACTGGCGAGCAGGGTGTTCATCAGCAGTCCGCCGTGGGTGGCAAGAACCAGACCTACCGCGCGGGCGTGCTGGTCGAAGGCGTCGGCAGCGTGGGAGTAGACGTTCAGTGCGGCGATGACGCCGAAGTCGCCGCTGAGCCGGAGGCGCTGCGACAGCACGCTGCGCACCCCCAGCTCGGCGTGCACCCGCGCACCCCACTTCGGCCACCGCTCGTCGCCGGCCACGTCGCCGCTGACGTACACCGAGTCGTCGCGCACGGCGTCCACGCACGGCCCGAAACCCATCTCGTACTGCAGGACGTCCGCCTTGGTTGCACCAGGGTGGGTGGCTGCCTCGGTTCGGAACTTCTTCGCCCGCAACACCGTCATGCTCGCCCAGCACGCCGCAGGGACCTGCTCCACCGTGAGGTTGACCAAGTCGTGCAGTGCCGGCGTTCCCTCAGCCGTCGTGGCCCGGTCTGCGAGGTCTGCCATCGCCACTGCGAGGTCGAAAAGCTCACCCCATACGGGGGGCTCCTGCTTTGTCGACCCATCTGAGGAGAGCGGCAGCAGGATGGCTGTCCCTGGTTCCAGCGGTGGTGCAAGGGGGTTCCAGCAGGCGCAGTGCGGCACCATGGGCTCAGGCGGTTCCATCTACTCGGCCAGCTCAAGACCGTCACGGGGTTGGCGACGCGCGAGACCGCCCAGTCCGATCGGTACCGTGTTGGGCGAGGTATCGGTCGTGCTGCCATCGCGGGGGCCTCTGTCGTCCGCGGACCACGCCAGACCCAGACCCAGCCCCATGACCTCGTTGTCACCCAGGCCAAGTCTCAGCGCGACGGCCGTGGCGTGCGGGGGCCGTTGCTGTGGATCCTTGTGAAGGCAGTCCTCGATCACCAGGGCAAGATCCTCCGGCAGGCCATCCGGCAGAGGTGGCGGGGGATCCTGGACCTGGCTGAAGGCGGTGGCGAACGGCGTCTCGCGGTCGAAGGGCCGCTGCCCGCTGAGCATCTCGTGGGCGACGACGCCCAACGCGTACAGGTCGCTGGCTCCGGTGGCTGCCTGTCCCAGCACCTGCTCGGGGCTCATGTAGTTGGGAGTGCCCAAGAGCTCGCCGTGGAGGGTGTGTCCCGAGGCGTCGAGGGCTCGGGCGATCCCGAAGTCGGTGAGCTTCACCAACCCGTCTTGGCGGATCATGATGTTGGCCGGTTTCACGTCGCGGTGGACCACGCGGGCCTTGTGCGCGACTCCCAGGGCGAGCGCTGCCTGGCCCATGATGGAACGGACCTCCCCGTGGGGCAGGGGACCTCGCTCACGAAGGATCGTGGACAACGGCTGGCCGTCGACGAGCTCCACGACGAGGTAGGCCAAGCCGTCGTCCTCGCCGTAGTCGAAGACGGTCGCAATGTTGGTGTGCAGTAGCCCGGCCGAGTGGACCGCCTCGTCTCGGAACCGCAGGGAGAACAGCTTCTCGTGCTCGACGTCGGGGCGCATCACCTTGACCGCGACGTCTCGACGGAGCACCTGGTCACGGCCGGCCCAGACGTCAGCCATGCCACCTGACGCAATGTGGGCGCGGAGGGTGTATCTGCCGCCCAACACGAAGCCCTCGTGCAACCGGTTCATGGTGAGTACACCCGGCCCAACGAGACCCCCGCCGGCTCGAACGGTGTTGTCGAGCACATTGGCCAACTCCTGGTGCCTGGGTGTGATGCAGAGTGCACCGCAGGAGGATTCTCTCACGACTCTATGGACCAACCTAATAGGTGTCTATGGAACTCCACAGGAACCAGGGTGATACCGTCCGGCTTCATGGCGCGCCCCTATGGAGAACCTGTCGAGGTCATCACCGAGCCGGTCCCGGCGCGGTCCCCGTTCATCCCGCTCGACGCCAAGATGGTGGTCGGTGTGGTGGGACCGTCCGTGCCGGACGCGATGCCGATCGTTCTGCTTCCCGGCTTCGAGTACCGGATGAGCGAGTGGCGTCACCCGGAGACGCACGAGGTCCACTGGCGGCTTGAGCGAAGGAAGGCTGCCCAGTACGGCGACTCCGAGTAGTCCTGCTGAGGCGTCATCCGATCGCCCGCCGGGCAGCCCGCGTACCCACCCGGGTGTCGGGTGGTCTCACCGGACGGTGGCCGCCGCGACCGGGGCCATGGTGTTCTCCAGCAGAAGGACAGCCAGGTCGTCACCGAGCGCACCATCGGGCACGTGGGACCTGGCCCGCGACAGCAGTACCTCCAAGGCGTGCTCCAGGTTGCCTGTGGCGAGCATCGGGGCGATGTCCAGAAGAGGTAGGAACTCACCGTCGGCATCTCGGGCTTCGCTGAGACCGTCGGTGTAGAGCAGGAGCCGGTCGCCCGGTGCCCACGGGTAGCTCTTCTCCACGGCGTCGTCGCCGATGCCGAGGGGCAACCCGGCGGGGGTTTCCAGGAAGGTCGCGGAGCCGTCGGGGCGAACGAGGATGGCGGGCGGGTGGCCGCAGCTGGCCACGATGATGGTCTCAGCGAAGGTCAGATCCACCAGCAGGGCCGTGGCGAAGTCCTCTGGGCCCAGGAAGGGAGTGAGGTAGGAGTTCATGTCGTGGACAGCGTCGGCAAGGGTGGCTTTCGTGGCCGCGGCCTGCCGGAACGCCCGGATTACGCGGGCGGCCTGCTCGACGGCTTCGAGTCCCTTGCCGCGGACGTCGCCGACGATGAACCGGGTGAAGCCCTGGGTGACGCTGCAGTCGTACAGGTCCCCGCCGATGACCGCGTCCGCTGCCGCGGACAGGTACCGGGACGCCGCACGGACGGTCCCGGTGCTCGCCGGCACGGTCGGCAGGATGACCCGCTGTGCGGCCTCCGCGATGGCGGTGACCCGCGTCAGATGACGCTCGCGGTGCACCCTGACGATGGCGAGCAGTACAGCGGCAACGCTGACCAGAACCACGTCGAGAAGCCGGATCCACTGTTGCGGACTGTCCCAGGCGTGGTTCCACAACCCCGACGCCACCAACGACAGGATGGCGGCCACACCGAACCCCGCGGTCACCCGCGGCGACAGCACGCTGCAGGCGATCAGTGGGGCAATGGCGAAGAGGGGGTCCGGCACGACGGCGCTAGGCAGCACGAAGTCCAGCACGATCATCCCCAGGAGCCACCCGATGGCCAGCAGTGCCGCGGTCCCGGCGTGGTCACCGGCCAGGCGTGGTGTGCGCATATGCCCTCGGAACTCAGCAACGTGACGACGTGGGGTACCCGTCGCGACCCAGCGACAGCATCGCTGGCCAGAGTACCGATGCCTGGCATGGCCGAACACACAATGACGGCCTTCACGATCAACCACTCAGGTCGCAGAGCGGCCTGTGCGCAGGAGCAGCCGCGACACGACGCTGGACGCCAACCGGCTGAATCCTCTCAAGGAGAACGGTCGGTAGCTCAACCCGCCCGCCCACAGGTCATAGCGCGTTGCGCCTCGGTGACAACCCGGCGTCGCCTCCTGGATCGTCCATCTCGAACCACACCGTGGTGCCCGACCGCGTTGTGCGCGGTGCCACCCCCCACCGGGTGGCGAGCTCGTCCACGATCCCCAGCCCTCGGCCGCCCTCCGCCTCCAGGCTCTTCTCAACCTGAAGGCGAGGCGTGCCACGGCCGTGGTCAGAGACCTCGACGCGCAGCCCATGCGCACCGGGCCAGACTGTGACGGTCACAGAGCCCTCACCATGAACGACCGCGTTGGTCACCAGTTCACTAGCGAGCAGCTCGGCATCATCAACCCGCGAGCACGACCCCGCACCCAGAAGCGCGTGGAGCCAGTGTCGAACAGCACCAACCGAGGCGGGCTCACCTGGCAGCCGCCAGACCTGCACGCCGTTCGGCCCGTGATTGGACCCACCAGTCACCACCAAGCAAGGTTAGCGAAGTGATGCTCAGATCAAGTCGGTCCGAGACTGGTGCCGATGTGGCGCGACGCGATCGGCCGTTCACCTCGATGGGCGATCGGCTATCTGTCAACCTCTTCGTCGAGCGCCGAAGCCATCTGGTCGGCGACACTCAGCTCGTTCGGTCTAACGCCCTGGCGTAGACCGGTTACGACACCTTCGCGGTCGGGCCGTGACCGGTTCTGGCTGAGCTTTGCCTTGCCTTCGACCTTCGACACCGCCAGTTCGACACCCACGATCCCGCGCAGCTGGCCGTCGATGTACGCGCTTGGGGCGTCGGTGACGTGCCAGGGTTCCTTCCGCCCCCGCTCATGTTCACTGGTCAGTTCCTCGACGGCCATGCGTAGCCACTCGGGGTCGTGATGCACACGCGCCAGACCGGTCAGGTGAACGGCGCTGTAGTTCCAGGTGGGTACGACCTTGCCGTGCTCTGCCTTGGCGGCGTACCACGTTGGGGACACGTAGGCATCGGGGCCCGTGACAATGACGAGCGCTGCTGTTTCGGAACCGATCTCGCGCCAGTGGGGGTTCGCCTTTGCGAAGTGGGCGATCACGGTGTCGCCCCGCCAGAGCACCGGCAAGTAGGTGGCTGACGGGGCGGAATCATGACCATTCGTCACCAACCATCCAGCGCGCACACCTGCGACGAATGCGCGCAGTTCCGCCTCGTCCGCTGCGACGTTGAACGGTGGGATGTACACGAGACTCACGCTATCCCGGCGGGACAACGTCCACTCGGACCTTGGTCAGGAGCAGGTCATTCGGGGCCGGTCGAACGAGACGACCGCGCCGTCGCAGCCCATCGTGAGATGAGCCGTCTCCCTGAGGTCGAGCCACCCGCCGTCGGTCCCGCGCATCCGCACGTGGAAGGTGGTCGTCGTCCCGACGCCGCCTACCGTGTGGAGGTGATGTTCAGTCGAGACCTTCGCGATGCGGTGGCACGCGGGGACGTGACGGTCTCGATCAGGCTGTGGAGCCGAGCCCAGGTCAAGGTTGGTGGGCGCTACTCCGCCGCGGGCACCATCATTGAGATCGACTCGCTCGAGGTGTTGCCCTTCTCGGCCGTGACCGCGGACGACGTGGTCGCATCAGGTGAGATCGATCGTCAGGCACTCCGGGATCGGGCGGCTCACTCCGGGCCGATCCGCGACGACACTCTTGTCTACCGAGTCGAGTTCCACGTGGTGTGAACTGACATGCGGCGAGACTCCGGCAGCACTCAAGCAAGGCGCGGCGGCTGCCCCTCGTCTGGGCACGTTCGCTGAGAGGCGAGGTCCCAACTGCGACGTCGCGCAGCCGCGACGACGAGCAGGAGCTGGTCGCCATCAGGATGTGCAAACCTCGGTGCAACTCGTTCCCTAAGGCTGGGCTAAGTGTGGTGACGTTGGCTGGGACCTGATGGTCGATAGCCACGCCACCAGTCCGACAGCGACTTCCGCGCGCGCATCCAGGCCTGTCGTGGCGGTGGCCCTGCTCTTCGTGGCCTTCGTCGTGACGACGACGGGTGTGCTGGCCCAGCTGGGCAGCCCGTTCGTGCGACGCGACGACTGGCCGTTCCTGCTGCCCAGGCACGCTGCGGGTGCGGTTGACCCGGTCGACAAGGTGCGGCAGGAGGGTCGGTGGCTGAGCTACGGCTGGTGGTGGCTGGTCGGTCAGCACGGGACGCCGGTGACGGCCGTGGTCGTCCTGTTCGTGGCCTACGCGCTGTTCGTGGTGGGGCTGTGGCGCCTGTTCGGGATCGCTGGGGTGCTGCCGGGGGTGTTGCTGGGCGCGGCTCTGCTGGTGTCCCCGATGTGGGTGCGCCTCATCTACTGGCCGGGGACGTTGTCCCCAGCCTTCATCGTGGCCGCGGTCGGGGTGTGGGTTCTGCCTTGGGCGGCAGGGCGCCGCGGCGCCCTCGTGAGCTGGCTGGTGGTGGTGGCGGTACTTGCCGTGCTGACCTACCCGCCAGTGGGTGGGGTGCTGGTCATCGCCGCGGCCGTGCACCTCAGACGCCGACCATGGCGGGAAGTCCTGCTCATGGGCGGAACCTTCGTGGCCGGGTTTGCGGTGGGCGTGTTCCTCTCCTTCCTGCTCAACTGGATGGTGTTCGGCCACTTCGGCGTTGCCATCGCCGGCTGGCGGGACCCGCACGCCCTGCGGAGCCCGCACGACCTGCTGGTCAACGGGCACCGTTACGCAGGGCAGGTGGTTCGGCTGGTGGCGGCCTTGCGGTGGTCGGTGGTGATCGGTGCAGTGGCTGCTCTCGTGTCCTTGGCAGACCCGCTCGTGCGCCCCCTCTTCCTGCGTGTGGCCGCTGTGGTGGCCGTGGTCGCCGCCCTGGAGTGCGCTCAGACCCTTGCCACCGGTGTGCGCACCGACGTGCGCGGGTCGCTGTGGGCCTGGCTGGCCGTCGTCGCACCAGCGGGCCTGCTCCTCCTCGGGTCACCATGGTCGCGACGGGTGGGACTGGCCGGCCTGCTTGCGCTCACACTGCTCGGTGCACAGGCATGGCACAGCAACATCGCGACGCATCAGGACACCAGGCGCTCGTACGACGCGATCATCAGGTCGGCCATGCAGATGAGTCGCGGCCGTCAGGTCGTTCTCTACCAGTCGCCCGCCGAGCGGCGCACCACCCGCGGGCAGATCACCCAGGGGACCCTGCGGATGATGTTCTACGACCAGGCCGGCACCGTCGTGCGCTGGTGCGTGCCCACCGAGTGCGCAGCCCTCGCCACCCTGGCCTCCGCCGGTCCGGTCCATGATCTCGGCTCGGTCACCGGGGTCGTGGTGCCGGCGCCCCCGGCAATCCTGTGACGAGGCGACGCCGTGTGCTCCCCACAGGACGACATCACCCGAACCGGTCGCGAGTCCGGGCACTCCGCCTCAGGCGTGTTCGCCCAACTCGTCCGCAGTGGCTGGGGGTTCCGTTCTTATCTGCTGATGGATCGGCCACCTCCGGGCAACCAGCCAGCACAGGGAGCCTGCGAGCACCCCGATCGCCGCGCCCCCGACGACGTCGACCGGCCAGTGGGCTCCGATGTACAGGCGGTTCAGTGCCACCAGGGCCGCGACGGTCACACCCACGATGCGCTGCGAGACGGTCAGCCACGGCCACAGCGCGGTGACGAGGGCGACCGCGACGCTGGTGTGCGCGGAGGGGTAGGCGTTGCCGAAGGGGTCCTTCGGGTAGCCGTGGACGTCCAGCCCGGGGATCGACGCGGTCGGCCTCGCCTGGTCGGCCAGGCGCTTGATCGTCTGGGTGATCGCCTCTGCGAGAACGAAGCCGATCACCATCGCCCGCAGCACCTCCCACCGGGCACTACCGCGGGCCGTGAACATGATCCAGCCGAAGAGGGCCGCCGCGACAACGGCCAGCGGGACCGGCCGCAGGAGCCAGTTCGTCGCCGCCAGCACGGCGCCCAGCGCCCGAGGTGGGTCGTTGATCCAGGTGACGAAGGCCGTCTGGGCCTCGGCCGCCCCGGGCTGGAGCGCCAGCCACCAGGTCGTGGCGATGACCAGCGCTGAGGCCGAGGCGAGCACGCCGCACGTGAGTGGCCGGGGCGGCTTCCTGTCCTCTTGCGAGGACGACCAGCGGGCTGACCCCGGCCACCGGGGGGAGACGTCTCTCATGCGTGCACGTCCGCGTTGCGCAAGCCCGCGGCCGCGTCATCCGGTGTTCGGCGCTCCGGCTCGGTGTCAGGGTCGGCGAACACGAGGGGTAGCGCCGGCAGGCGGCGCAGCCACCGGGTCATCGTCATGAGGGGCCCTCCGCGCAGTGCGGGGGTGCGTCGGGCCCAGTCGTTGACGGCGGTGAAGAGCTGGTCGTCGAGGTCTCGAAGGGTGGTCACGGCAGGAAAGTTCCTTCATGGTCGTTGGCCGGGGCGTCGTGCGTGTCGGCAGGGCGACCTGACGTGAGCGGGACCTCTACGCGAGCCGTAGTGCCCGTAGGCGGTTGCGTGCTGCTGATGATCCGCAGGGTGCCGCCGATGTGGTGCACGAGCTCGTCGACGATCGGCAGACCCAGCCCACTACCCGGCATCTGCTGGCTTCCCTCACGGGTGAACGGCTGAACAGCCGCTTCCGGGTCGTGCACCCCCGGCCCATGGTCGTCGATCGAGATCGTGAGGATGGCGTCGCGCGGGGTTGCGTTCACGACCACGGTTCCTCCGCGGGGGCTGTAGCGGACTGCGTTGTCGAGCAGGTTCCGCAGCACCGAGGTCATCGCCGGTGTGGCCACCGGCGCCTCGAGGTCCGCCCCTGACTCGACGGCCAGCGTGACGCCGGCGCGATCGGCCAGGGGTAGCACCTCGCTCAGGGCGTACCGCAGCACGAGGTCGAATCGCTCCGTGCGACCGTGCGCGGTGGTGCCGGCCTGCGCGCGTGCCAGGTCGAGCAGCTGGTCGATCAGGTGCCGCGACCGGCCGACCCCGCCGCGCAGCTCGTGGAGACGAGCGCGCAGGTGCTCGTCGTCGGGGGCCGCCACCGCATTCTCGAGCTGGAGGGACATCGCAGTCAGTGGCGTGCGCAGCTCATGAGCAGCCTGGGCGATGAACAGGCGCTCGTGGTCGACCGCGTCCTGGGTGCGGGCGAACTGGGTGTTCACGGCCTGTAGGAAGCCCTGCAGCTCGGTCGGCCCGGCGTCCACGTCGACCGGGCCGAGGTCACGGGCATCCCGTCCACCGATGTCGTGGGCCAGGCGGTTGACCGGTCGGAGCACGCCGCGGACGCTGAGCACGATCGCAAGCAGCAGCACCGGAATGAGCAGCAGCAGCGGGAGCACCGCGGACAGGGCGCTCTGGTGTGCGATCTCGTCCCTGGCGGCCGTGGGCTGCGACACGACGACCGGCCCGCCGCTGCTGCGGCGCACGACGTAGGCGCGTCGCACCTCTCCGTCGACGGTGGCGGTGACGAGTCCGGCCGACGTCGTGGACGGCAGCCCCGCGGCATCCAGCGACGTCACGTCCAGGTCGGATGCCGTGTCGCTGATCGGCCCCTGGTCGGTCGTCACGTCCTGGGGCGGGCTGGACGACGTCGCGACGATGGTTCCGACCTGGCGCAGCACGTCGTCCTGGAGGTCGCGTGCCTCCGCCAGGGCCCGGGTGTAGGACCAGATGCCTGCGACCAACGCGACCGCGAGCGTCGACGCCGAAAGGGCCAGACACAGACGGGCCGTGAGCGAACGGGTCCTCATCTGCCGGAGCCGTCCTTCGGGACGACCCACCCCACCCCCCGGACGTTGCGGATGGTGTCGGCCCCGAGCTTGGCTCGCAGCCGGTGGATCACGTACTCCACGGCGTTGCTCTCGACCTCGCGGCCCCACCCGTAGACCCGCTGCTCGATCTCCTGGCGGGAGGAGATGATGCCGGGTCGGGTGAGCAGGGCACGCAGCACGGCGAACTCGCGCTTGGACAGCTCGACCTCGGTGCCGTCGGCCAGCCAGGCCCGGTGCCGGGCGACGTCGAGGCTGACCTGGCCGTTGGTGAGCACGACGTCGAGGTGCTCGGCCCCCCTGCGGCGCAGGACCGCTCGCATCCGGGCCATCAGCTCGGTGGCCTCGAACGGCTTGACGACGTAGTCGTCAGCCCCGAGGTCGAGCCCGCTGACCCGGTCGTCGACCTCGTCGCGGGCGGTGACGACGATGACCGGGGTGTCGTCGCCGGTGGAGCGAAGGCGGGCCAGCATCTGAGCGCCGGTCATCCCGGGCAGGCCCAGGTCGAGCAGGACGACGTCGTAGTCGTGGGTGTCCAGGCTGTGCAGGGCGGCGGGGGCGTCGGTGACCCAGTCCACGGCGTACGCGTCGTCCTCGAGGCGCTCCACGAGGGCAGCACCGATCATCGCGTCGTCTTCGACGAGCAGGACGCGCATGAGCGGTGCTCCCTCGTGGTCCACCTACTTCTTCTGCTCCAGTGTGACGATGACCTGTTGCAACCGCTTCATCGCGGCCGCCGAGGCGACCTTGGAGGGGGGCGAGGATCGCACCGCGGTCAGGGCTTCGTCGATCGCGGAGTCCATCGTGTGCCAGTCGCCCGGCGAGGCGGGCTTGATCGCCGCCTCCGCGTCATCCCAGGCCACCTCGAGGTCCCTGATCCGGGTGCGTCTCCCCGATCGTCGTGGAGAGGATCTTGACCAACCAGAACCTGGCCGTGACCGCGGGAACCTTGTTGAGGAGACACCTCGACGGCTGGGGGTCTGCTCAGGACGGGTGCGGTAGCGCTCATGCGCCCAGCGGACGTCAGCAGACTTAGCCCCTCATTAGGTCCGGTCGAGCCGGCAGGCCCAGTGCTCACCCCTAAGTGCGGCCTAAGTGTGTAGGCCTATCGTCGCGAACATGAGCACCGAATCCGCTGCCGCGCTCGCGGATGCCGCGGCCGCCGCAGCCAGTTCCGCCGCCGCCACCATCGAGGGTGACTTCCAGCGTGCACAGATGGCTCGCGCAGTCGAGTTTCTGGCACGTGCCGTGGCCGAACTTGCCCGGGCGAAGGATCAGTAGCGATCGCCGAAGCTCGGCTGCGACCGTTGACGGCGCCGGGCTCAATGCCTAGATTCTCTAGGTATGAAGCGCGATGCGACACGTGGCCATCTGGACGTGCTGCTGCTGCGAGTCCTGGTCGCCGGACCGGCTCACGGCTACGGGGTGATCGCCGCGCTCAAGGGGCGCAGCGAGGGCCAGTTCGACCTTCCAGAGGGCACCGTCTACCCGTCGCTGCATCGGCTCGAAGACGCCGGGCTGGTGGCCAGCGAGTGGGCCACAGTCTCCGGACGCCGTCGCCGGGTCTACCGGCTCACCGCCGCCGGGGAGGCCAGCTTGGCCCAGAAGCAACAAGAGTGGCAGCGGTTCGCGACCGGGATGTCCGCGGTGCTTGGACCCGCGTCATGAACGAGGCGCCCGACCCCAGCGCCGTCTACCTCAGCCGGCTGTCGGCGCGGCTGCACGGCCCACCCGATCACGTGCGAGGGCTGCTCGACGAGACTCAGGCGCACCTGGCCGACGCGACGGACGAACTGGTCGCGGAAGGCGCCGACCCGGTGGCCGCCGCTCAGCAGGCGGTGGCCCGGTTCGGCGCCGTCGACGTGGTGGCCGGCGCCATGAACCGATCCACGCGGGCTCGGTACCGGCGACCGGCGCTCCGCGAGGCGGTGACGACCCTGATGGCGGTCGCGGCTGCGGGGCTGCTCGCGATGGGAGCCGTCGGGCTGCTGGCACGCGCGGCGACTGCGCTCACCTCGACCAGGACCCTGTTCGGTCTGCCTGCCGGCGCCCGGATGCCGGCGAGCTCCTGCAACCACTGGCTCGCAGTCCAACCCTCGGCCGTCACCTGCCGCGACGCGGCCACTCTCGAGGCCGCTGCCGACCTCACCCTGGGTCTGGCCGTGGCGGGCGCGGCAGGCCTTGTGCTTGCCCTCGTGGTTGTCGTGATGCATCGCCGCGCCGGCCCGCGAACCGGGCTGGTACCGCCCAGCGCAGGGCCGACCCTGGCCGTTGTCGGCTTCGGCCTCGGTGCCCTGAGCACCGCACTACTGGCCGCGGACGACGCCGTCATCCTGTCCCTTTGGGGGGCCGGGCTGTTCTGGGTGGCCTCCGCCACCTGCGCGGTGGCCGCGCTCGGTAGCGGCGTCGTGCTCGTGCGTTCCCGCCCGGCGCGCCGCGGCGACGCGCACCCGCTGCGATGAGCACCGCACCTTCTCAGGCTCCCCGCCGGGTGCCGCCCGGCGTCCGTTACGTCGGCCTGGGCGTCCTCGGTGCGGCCATGGGGGTGCTCGGGGCGCGTTATGTCTTCGTCGGGTCCGGGCTGAGCCTGCTCCCGTGGAGCCTGGTCGCCCTCCTCGTCGGGGCTTTCGCCCCCACCCGCGGTGCGGCGGCGGCCGGTGCGGCGGCCTACGGTTTCACCTTGGCGTTCGCCTTCATGGTCGCCGGCTACGACGGCAGCGAGACCCTGCTGTCGCGGCTGCCGTTCTTCGCGATCCTGGGCCTGGTCGGCGCAGTATGCGCGACCCTGCTCGCCCTGTTGGCGTCATTCGTCGCGACAGCCCTCCGAGACAGGAGCTGACGGAGATGCTTCACCCCGTGATCCCGGTGGAGAGTGTCCTGTTCCCCACGGACGAGCAGACTTCGACCGCAGCGCTTCCCGCCTGCGCCCTGCATGGTCCGAACCTCAGGTTGCCGGTCTTGACGTTCTCCGTCACCTCCCCGCACGGGGTCACGCCGGGGCCTAGCGTGGCCCTGTGAGACGCACCCGGCTCCACCTCGCCGTTGCAGGGGTCTTCCTCGTCGTCGCTGGCTTGCTCATTCCTCTGCCACCGGGCGCGCAGTGGACCGCCCACCTCCTCGTGGGCTGGATCGTCGGCACCCTCGCCTTCTGCCTTCCGCTGCTGCGTCTGGTCTTCCGGCTCGACGCCGCTGCGACCGCCGACATGCTCGAGAACGCGGAGGGCGGTCGCACCGAGACCGACGTCATCGTCGTCATCGCTGCCCTCGCGAGCCTCGGAGCCGTGGGCCTGATGCTGCTCGGCAAGGGCAGCGGGGGCGCCGCCGCCGGCCGGGTCTTCGAGGGGCTACTCAGCGTGTTCGCGGTGGCCGCGGGCTGGTTGGCCGTGCACTCGATCTACATCCTGCGCTACGCCCGGCACTACCTGGTCAACGAGCCCGGTTGCATCGACTTCAACTGCGACGAGCCGCCGACGCTGTCCGACTTCGCGTACCTGTCGTTCACCCTGGGGATGACGTACCAGGTCTCCGACACCGACCTGAAGACGCCTGCGGTGCGACACCTCGTGCTGCGGCACACCCTGCTCTCCTACGTGTTCGGCACGGTGATCGTCGCCGCCACGATCAACCTTGTTGTCGGGCTGGCCGGCTCGAACTGACTCTCACCAGCTGTGATCGTCAAGGACATCGGTCCCGCCGCTGACACCGGCGTCAACTGTACGGCCCCCCGGCTATCTGCCGGTCCCACGCCATAGGTTCCAGCACGCCTGGCCCTGTGCGGCGTAGAGACGCACCTCCCGAGGGGCGACGATCACCTGGACGAACCGTGCCACGCGGGTGGCGATGTCAGGAGCCATGCCACAGACGTGCTCGTCGGTGATCAGTGCGTTCGGTGGGCGGTGAGCCAGCCGATGGACGCGTTCATCCTGATGCCCTTGTCGACTGAGTATCTGGCGTGGAGGTCATCCATCACTTCGGCTCGCAGGTCTGTTTCCGCGCCGTCCTGGACGATTGGGTAGATCATGCCCGTCGAGGCCAACGCGCGGTAGGCGGTCGCCGCGTCCGCGAACTCGCTCACGCAGTGGACCGAACCCGAATCCAGCACCTCGAATCCCGCTGCCGCGAGCAACTCACGCGCCCTCCCTGGCTCCGACATGGCCAAGGGGGTGTTGGTGCTCGCCGGCCCGACGTACGGACCCAGGGCCTTTCCCAGTGCGGCCATGCAGAACCCGAAGTCCATCGGGTCGACCCAGAACCCGATGCCCAACCTCCCGCCGGGCTTGAGCACCCGGAAGGCCTCCGAGAGTCCGCCGTCATCGGCGTACACGAAGGAGTTCACGCCGGTGACCGCGTCAAAGCTCCCGTCACGCCAGGGCAGGTCGGTCAGCGACCCGTGCCGCAAGTCGGCCTGCGGCACGCGGAGGCGCGCGATGCCGAGCAGTCCCTCGGCAGCATCGATACCCGCGACCTGAGACCCCTGCGCCGCGTACCCGTGCAGGGCACGGCCGCCTCCGCATCCGATGTCGAGCAGCGATTCGGTCGGCTTGAGAGCGAGAGAGCGGCCGAGTGTCTCGTAGAGCGGGGTGAAGAGTGGCTCCATCAGGTACGCCCAGTCAACCGCGCGATCACTCCAAGCGACGCCCGCCTCTTCCCAACCCATCGGAAGCTCCTCAGCTCGGCACGCAACGGCTACTCGGATGGGCAGTCTGCACGGGCAGGGATTCAGGCTACGCGCCAGCCACCGCCGCGGTCCGGAATCGCGCCGAACAGCACCTGATCGACTGCGTGCAGCCAATTCGGCATCGCTCAGGGAGAGTCGGGTGGGTACTTCTCGTCCGGATCTCCTACCACTCCCTGGGCCTGTTCGAGCCGGTCGGCTTCGTCGACGTCCTGGGCTGGGTCAACTGGCCACTCCTGGTGGCGACCTACCCTGGGGTCGGCTTGCTGTTCTTGTTCGAGCCGGTCGGCTTGCGGGATCGAGTTGCCGAGCTTGTCATCTTCCCCGCCAGCCAGGCTGGAGCCTCCTGATCTTGACGCAGCTGGGCGTTCTCTCCCTCCAGGTCCAGGACCATGCCGATGCCGGCCAGGTTGAGACCCGCGTGGAGCAGGTCCCCGATCCGGCGGAGCCGGTCAAGGTCGTTCGCGCTGTAGCGGCGAGTGCCCCCCTGAGTGCGTTCGGGTTCGAGCAGGCCGCGGGCCTCGTACAGGCGCAGGTTCTGCACGCCCATGCCGACCAGGTCGGCGGCCACGGAGATGCCGTACACGCCGCGGTCGCCGTCGGGAGCTGGCACTGCCATGGTGGGCGGAGGTCCTTCCTCTGAAAATTCTTGTACTTCCCTCTTGCACCAGTATGCCGGGGGTGCTAAAAGAAATCTATAGCGAACACCATAGACCCTACCCGGGGTCGTGGCGCCGCTGACGAGTACAGGTCAACAACACCATGGAGGTGAAACACGATGCTCATGCGCACCGACCCTTTCCGTGAACTGGACCGCCTCACCCAACAGTTCCTCGGCCCGGACGGCACACTCGCCCGCCCCTCGGCCATGTTGATGGATGCCTGGCGCCAGGACGACACCTTCCATGTCGAGTTCGACCTGCCCGGGGTCAGCCAGGACTCGATCGACATCGACGTGGAACGCAACGTGGTCACGATCAGGGCCGAACGCCCGGCCCGGGCCAGCGACGCGGAACTTCTTGCCGCCGAGCGTCCACGAGGTGTGTTCAGCCGCCAGCTCGTCCTGGGAGACAACCTGGACACCGAGCACATCGAGGCCAGCTACACCGCGGGCGTCCTGATCCTGAAGATCCCCGTGGCGGAGCGGGCCAAGCCACGCAAGATCGAGATCAGCGACACCGACCAGGCTCAGCAGGCCATCAGCGCCTGACCGCTGGTGGTGAGGTTCATGCCCGCCGCCCCCGCTGCCCACGTCGGCGCCGCGCCCAGTGTGGACGAGGAGTTCCTCGAGCTGGTGTACGCCGACGAGCAGATGGTGCGAGCAGAGTTCGACTCGATCATCGCCCAGGAATGGCCCACCGATCACCCACCGGCCGCGCCCACCGGAGCGACGCCGGCAACCGACCCTCGGCCCCGGCCGCAACGGGGGCCGCGCGGAGTGCGGGCGTCGCGTCGCCGACGGCGGCATCAGGGTGCCGGACGGTGGCGACGGCAACGCTCGCCTCCGCGGCTCAGCCTGACCGGCGCCCGCACCAGAGCCTGCGAACGACCAGGATTGATGAAAGGCAGGTGATCGCCCGAGAGCTGGCACGCAGCAATGAAGCAACTGCCGAACAGACTCTCGCCTGGGCCGCGTTCGTGCCCCGCGCCCGACGCATGCTGCGCGACGCCCACGCCTTGACGGCGTAAGGGTTCGCGGCCCAGGCGAGGCCAACCATCGCCCCCCTCCCCCACGGCACATCGCCGCGGCCGTCCGACGGCGACCGGGCCCAGATGACCAAGGAAGGAACTCAGCGCGTAGCCATGACCGGTGATCGCAGCGACCCGTATGCCGTCCTGGGCCTCACCGCGGAGGCGACCCAGGAGCAGGTCCGGCATGCCTACCGGGCGCTCTTGCGCCAGAACCACCCCGACACCCGCCCCTCGAGCGACCCAGTCGAGGCCGCCACCACCAGCACGACACTCCAACAGGCAATCGCCGCGTACACCGTCCTCGGCGACCCGGCCCGCCGGGCCCGCTACGACCACCGAACCTCTCAGCAGACGACCGCCCAAACCCCGGTTCGCCCAGCATGGCTCTTCGCGCTGGACGAGCCTGAACAGCCGCCAATCCAGGCAGGGCCGGTGCGCTGGCACCGCAGCCGCCGCTGACCAAAGCTGGGTGGGCCCTCGTCCGCCCGGGCGAAGGAGTCGCCATGACGACCTACCAGACTGCGATCAGCCGGCCCTGTGCGCGCCGACCTGGCCTCCCGTGCGCGCAGGCCGGCCGACGGTAGGTCGCACGCTTCCTCCGGGTGCGCGGCGACGAGACGCACCCTTGAGTGCGGTGAAGGAGGGGACTGGTGCGGCTCAGGGGCTGGTCGGTCTGGCTTCGAGGATGTCTTGGCTCGGTGTGGTGACCTTGCGCTGGAGTTGCCAGCCGCTGGAGGAGAGGAGCTCTGTGTACTCGGCGAGCGTGCGTTCGCGGCCGCCGACCAGCGCCAGCATGTCCACGTCGATGTCGGTGGCCTCGAACTCTGCTGCATCGTCCGGGACGACGAACTCGATCAGCAGCAGCGTCGAGGTTGGCGAGGCGGCCGCCCGCACGGCGCTCAGGATGGTCAGCGCATCGGCATCGGACCAGTCGTGGATGATGTTGGAGAGCAGGTAGCAGTCGGCGGCCGGCAATGGATCGGTAAGGAAACTTCCGACCTGCACCGTGATCCGGTCGGTGTCCTTGAGTTGACCAGCGACCTGGGCACGGTCGAAGAGCACCCCGCGCGCGCCGGGGGTCTGCTCGAGCACGGCACGCAGCAGGTGCCCGCGACCCCCTCCGATGTCGGCGATCACGGTGAAGTCGGTGAAGTCGTAGCTGGGTACCACCCGGGAGATCCGGCGCGTGGTCATCGAGGTCATGCCCTGGTCGTACAGGGCTGACTCATCGGGGTGCGCGTCGAGGTAGGCGAAGAAGCCGTTCGGGTCGACGAATGTCGTTCCCGGACGGCCGGTGCGCACGGCGTCCTCGAGCCTTCCGAAGGAGTCCCAGAGGACGGGCAGCCCCATCATCCGGATCAGGGGTGCCAGGCCGCCGGGGTCTTTGTCGAGGAGTAGCCGGGACGCGTCGTTGTGCCACACCTGGTCCCCACGCATGGCGAAGATGCCCAAGGCCGCTAGGTGGCGGAGCAGCCTGCCCAGAGCCGAGGCGTCGACCCCGGTCTCGTGCGCGATGTCCTGAAGTATGCGCGGCTCGTCACTGACCGCTTCGGGCACACCGAGGTTGACGGCTACGTGAAGGCATCGAGAGTCGACGAAGGCCCCCATCAGGGAACCGACGAGGTCGGAAGGGGCTACCTCAGCCATGAGCGTCACGTCCTCGTTTCGGCACACCCTCGGGGCCTGCGTCCGAGGAGAGAGCCATCCACCTCCGTGATCGCAGCGACAGGCCGTCAACTGCGATGGTCGGCTGGCATGAGCGTCCTCTCCTGTGAGTATCCGGTCAACGGGGACCACCGCGCACACAAATCCAGACAGGGGCCCAGGGCGGCGATGAGTCGCAGTGCCCTCCTCGAAATCGGGCGGCAGCCGAGGTGGTCGGATGGGATGCTGCGCCCATGGGGAATCGAGCCAGGCTTCGCCGCGCCGCCGAGGACAAGGCGTTCGTCCGGATCGTGCGCTCGCCGAGGCACGCCGACGACATTGACGGCTTCGTCGTGGCCATCGGCGAGCGCTGGGCGGTCATCCAGGCAACTCTCGAAGGTGGGTACTTCGACGGGTATTCGGCGTTTCGGCTCAAGGACCTCGTCGCGGTGAAGCGCCAAACCGGGTTCGGCGGGGACTTCGCGCGGACGCTGCCGACGTGGCCCCCTCGATGCCCCGAGGGGCTCGTCCTCGACTCCACCAAGGACGTGGTCCGCACCATGGCGCAGACGTCAGAGCTCATCGGCATCGAGGCAGAGAGGCAACGAAGGGCCATCTGGATCGGCGAGGTGTTCGAGCTGAGCCGCACGTGGACCTGGCTGTGGGAGGTCCGGCCCAACGCCACCTGGCAGTCCGAACCGTTGGGCTACAGGACCAAGCGGATCACGCTCATCTCAATTGACTCGATGTACCAGCGGGCGCTCGCCGAGGTCGCCGGCCCCTCCGGCCGGACGCTCGCTTCCCGCGGCCACGCCGTGCAGGCAGATCTCGGCGCCATCAGCGGTGGGCAGGCCTCCCTCTACCGCCAGGCCACCGCGTGCGCCGAGGCACTGGGCATCCTGGATGGGCTGGCCCCGCTCCGGGTCGACGCCGACCCCGACGGCTCGGGCGTCCTTCGGGCGAAGGTGCGCAGGTCCGTCGAGGGACTCGTCGACGAGTTCGATGCAGCCGGAGGCCCGAACGTGCAGCGGGTGGATTCGTACTTCGGCGATCTCACCGGTCAACAGCCCCCGACGGGCCGACCGAGCGCGGACGCGGTTGAGGGCCAGCTCGGTGCCTTGCGGGATCGCTTCGGGCTGGTCGACGAGAACGTGAACACCATTGAGGAGGAAGCCGTTCGCGCGTCCTTCTGGACCCTGGTCGACCTCGTCACTGACCTGCAAGCAGTGTGGACCGCAGAGCACACCGGTCTTGGTCGCACGACCAGCCACCTGCGCAACGTCGGTGAGGCCCAGCGGCGTCGAAAGAAGAAGTAGGGCAACGACCCTGGCCTACAGGTGACCGACCGGCGAGCGCAGTACGGCCCTTGCCTCGGCCCTGCCGGCGCGGCGTTGGACTGGCGGCGCTGAGATGCAGGCACGCCCCAGCCACGAATGACTGTCATGCCCGGACGCGGATGTCCGGAGCAACAGCCGACCAGCCTCGCCGCTGTCGGAGCGGTGGTTCGGGAATCTCAGCTGGGCGCCGCGATCTTCGCCGCGAGGGCGGCTCGGGAGGACACGCCCAGTTTCGTGAATGCCTTGGACAGGTGGGACTCGACGGTCTTCTCGCTCAGGAAGATCCGCGCGGCGATCTCCCGATTGGTCAGGCCGCGGGCGACGAGCTCCGCGATCTCCCGCTCGCGTCCGCTGAGTGCCTCGATGCCGGTGGTCCCGGTGCCGCGAACGCCGCCTCGGCCGATCCGGCGGCCCAGCCGCCTCAGCTCGCGGGTGGCCTCCTCGGCCGTTCGCCGGGCGCCGCCGGCGGCGGCGAGCGCGTGCGCCTCGGTCAGATGCCACACCGCGAGCTCCCGGTCGTCTCCTGAGCAGGCGTGCGCTGCCAGCAGGTGGGCCTGTGCGGCATCGAGATCGGCGTGGATGGCACGTGCGTGTCCGACGGATGAGGTGGCCCGTTGGCGTGCCGTGGCGAGGTCGCCGCGGGCCAGTGCGATTTGGGCTTCGGCGCGCTCTGAGGCAGCCAGGGCACCGTCCAGCCCCGAGACGGCGGCCAGAGCGGATGCCCGATCTGCGGCTCGCTGCGCCCCTTCGATGTCACCCAGTGCCAGCTCGGCGGCGACCAGGCGCGGTGACCAGCGACAGATCCACCCGGGTTCGACGTCGTAGGCGCCAAGGAGCAGGCGCGCCCTCTCGGGGTCGCCGGCCGCGAGCAGCGCCGAGCCGAGGACCGCATTGCCGATCGTCACCAGAGCTGACACGTCGAGGTGCGCGGCCAGGGCCACGCTCTCGGTGGCCGCCGACAGCGCTTCGTCGAGGTCGCCTCGGTCGAGCAGCACCCAGGCCCGCATCCACAGGGCCCACTGCACGGATTGGTCGTTGCTGGTCAACCGGGCGGCGAGCTCGGCACGACCCGCGGCGTCGGTGGCATCCTCGATCCGGCCGAGCAGGCCCAGGGACAGCGCCTCGGCGATCAGCATGGGGGTGGCACCGGCGAGGTTGCCCGATCCCTGCGCCGCTGCCGAGCCCCGCCGGGCGACTGCGAGTGCGTCCCCGAACCGTTCGACCGACACCAGCGCCCAGGGGATGGCGTTGACCAGCTCCGCCCGGGCCGCCAGCTCTGCGTCCGTCGCCCGGAGCGTGGCCCGGACGGCGGAGTCTCCTGCAGCGTCCGCCTCCGCGGTCAGACCGGTGAAGCGGTATCCGATCGACACCAGCGCTGCTGCCACGCCATGCACGATCGGGTCGGCCGTCTCGTCGTCGTGGGCCAGCCGCGCCCACCGGTCCAGGTCGCGGTAGTCGCCGCGTTCGTACGCCGAGAGGGCGAGCGCTGCCGTCAGCTCGGCCGTCACCGACCCGGTGCTCTCCTCGAACGCTCGGCTCAGCCGCCGCTGCGACGCCGCGTGTCGACCCAACAGGCGTTCGACGGCAGCGGCGGCAAGGGTGAGCCGCGCCCGGTCCGTCTCGTCTCCCACCCCAAACGCGAGCCCTTCCTCGGCCACGCTCAGCGCTTCGGCGAGACGCCCCGACTGGACGAGGACGTCGGCCAGGTCGCAGAACGGTGCGTAGCCGGCTGGCGGTGCCACCCGCTTCGCGGCGAGCAGCCAGTCGGCGGCGATCGAGGGCGCGGACGGCCCGACCGCGTCCGCCGCCGCACGCAGCAGCGCCGCCGCGCCGCGGTCCCCCGGGGCGGCAGCGTGGACCAGGTGCCTGGCCTGGCTGGACAAGGGGCTCCCGGCTTCTGCGAGCACTGCAGCCGCACGGGCATGGAGGGCGAGCCGCCGCGCTGCGGACTGACCCTCGTAGACCGCGGTGCGGACCACCGGGTGCCGGAAGCCGAACTCGCGCAGCAGGTCGCCCTCCCGGACGATCCGCCGGTCCACCAGCTCGTCGACGGCGACGAGGGCGTCACCGAGACCGAGACCGGCGGTACGGCGCGCGATGTCGATGTCGAACGGGTCGCCGACCACGGCGCCTGCCTCGACCAACGCCCGCGCCGCGGCGTTCAGGTGGGCCAGGTCGGCGGAGACGGCAGAGACGATGCCCTCAGGGACCCCGTCCCCGGCGTCTGACCTCGCCAGCTCCTCGAGGAACATCGGGTTGCCTCCGGAGACCTCGAACAGGCGACCGCGCTCGGCCTCGGGCACCTCGGCCCCCACCAGTGCGTCGGCATCCGCCCTCGACAGTGGTGCCAGGTCGATCACCGTGCAGGTGAGCCGGGCCGAGCGGGCTGCCGCGACCAGCGAGTCGGCGACGGCGCCGGGGCGCAGGCCGATGACCAGGGCGTGCGACGTGTCGGGTGGCCGACGCACCAGTCCCGCGAGGAGCTCGAGGGACAGCGGGTCGGCCCAGTGGACGTCGTCCAGCACGAGGACCGCCCCGCGCCCCCGGGCGAGCTCGGCGGTCAGGCCACGGAACAGCTCCCAACGTGTCCCGGCGACAGCGGCGGCTGACGGACCGAGCCGCGGCAGGGCGTCGCGCAGGAGAGCGAGCGGCACGTCGCTCTCGAGCTCAGTCGCTCGGCCGAGCACCGGGTCGAGCCGTCGTGCCCGCGCCCGGTCAACCAACAGACCCAGCAGCCGGGTCTTGCCGATACCGGCTTCACCACGGACCACCACGAGCCTGCTCCCACCGCCGGCCACGGCGTCGAGCACCCCCTCCAGAAGCGCGATCTGCTCGTCGCGGCCCACGATCTGCACCTCGAGAGCATCGCACCCCCGGGTGCCAGGGACAGGGGGTTCCCCGATGTTCCAGCGGGCTGTCGGTGCGAGCGTCGTACCACCGCACCAACCCACCACCTGGAGGTCATCATGACCAGCACCAACGCCCTCGGCCCGGACCTCACCTCGGCCAGGGCCCGCAACGAGTCCACCTGGCGCGCCTCGGCGGTCGCCCTGTACGACGGCGACATCGAGAAGTTCCTGGCGTACTGGTCACCCGAGCCGCGCTACGCGGTGGCCTACCCCGTCGACGGCTTCCCGCCCGTCGTCCAGGGCCGCGACCAGTTCCGCGCGCTGTTCGGCGGCTTCGCGGCCGCGGCGGAACGGATCGAGGTCAGCAACGTCCGTCTCCACCAGACCGAAGACACCGATGTGGTGTTCGTCGAGGAGCACATGACCGCCGACCTGCACGGCGGCGGCCACTACGAGAACGACCTCGTCATCCGGGTCACCTTCCGCGACGGACTCATCCACGACATGTTCGAGTACTACGGTCAGGCAGCCCACCAGAACCTCGCCAGGACGCTGATGGCGTCCGCAGAGGCGTCGGCATGAGCACCCGCACGCCGACCGGACATTTGCACGGGCCGGGACTGACCGACGTGCGGATGATGGCGGTCGCGCACACCAGCTTCCGGCGCGAGCTGAAACTCGCGGCGCCGGCTGTGCACCGTGTGGATCCCGGCGACGTCCGGCGCGCGCGTCAGGTAGCGGAGCACGTCGACCTCTGGTTGGACCTGGTCCATCACCACCACTCGATCGAGGACGAGCTCCTCTGGGACAAGCTGGTCGACAGGGTCGAGGACCAGCTGGCACCCTTGGTCCAGCTCATGGAGGACCAGCACCACACCGTGGCCAGGATGCTGGGCCAGAGCCCTGAGCTGGTTCTGGCTTGGCGAGCCTCCGCGTCGGTGGCCGACCGCGAGCGTCTCGTCCTTCACCTGGTGACATTGTCGACCGCGCTGTGCGATCACCTCGACACCGAGGAGACCCGAGTGCTGCCCCTCATGGCGCAGCACATCACGCCCCAGGAGTGGGACGAGTTCACCGAACGCGGGATGGAAGCGATCCCCAAGGGGATGCTCCTGACCGGCTTCGGGATGATGCTCTACGAAGGGGATCCGGACGTGCTCGCACTCGAGATCGCCAAGCTCCCTGCACCCCTCCGGCCGATCCTTCCGATCCTCGCCCGTCGCGCGTTCCGGAAATACGCCCACCGCATCCACGGCACCGCATCCCCCGCGCGCGGTCTGGACGTGCCGCTCGGGTGAACGACCGACTTGGACGTCGCGGCAGTTCGCTGGCTCGCATACCCGCTGCGGGCAGTGACTTCGAGGCGGTCATGTCCGAGTGACCTACAGCGTCTGCTGCTAGCCGACGGTGAGTCAGGTAGCGCTCCTGCAGCAAACTCGCGAGCATTCAGCGCCCCATGAGGGCGGGTCGAGAGTTGTAATGATCGGTGCCACTGAGGGTGGCCGCCCCGATTGAGACGGCCGGTGCCTCAGGACCGGCTCTCAAGGAGGTTTCATGTCTCTTCCCAAGCGCACCGCGGTGTCCATGCTGGGCCTGGCCGCCGTCATGGGTGCAGCGACCGCCGGGCCCGCCCTCGCGGCGCCCACCTCCGGCCGGCACGCGCTGCCCGGAAGTGTTCCCTCATGGGCGCGGTCCGCCACCCGGTCGGGCGCGTCAGACACGCGCGGCCGGGTCGACTTCCGCGTCTACCTGGCTAACCGGGGCGGTGACGCGGCCGAGCGCCTCGCGGCGGCCGTCTCCACCCCGGGCAGCTCGCAGTACGGCAAGTTCCTCACCGCCGGCCAGTACCGGGCCAGGTTCGCGCCCGCCCAGAGCGAGGTCGACCGGGCCTCGGCGTGGTTGAGGTCGCAGGGCTTCACGGTGGGGTACGTGCCGGCCAACCGGAAGTACGTCGAGGCTGTCGGCTCGGTGGCGCAGGCCGCCAGGGCGTTCCAGACCTCGTTCTCCACCTACACCGTCAACGGGCGCAAGCTCCGCTCCAACGCCACGCCCCTGGTGGTTCCCAACGCGCTGGGCACCGTCGAGGCTGTCATCGGCTTGGACGAGTCTGCGCAGCTGGTCCAGCACCACGCGACCTACCAGCCCCCGGCCGGGTTCCGTGTCGGCAAGCCGTGCTCGACGTACTGGAGTGAGAAGGTCGTACCCAACGCGGTCTTCCCAGACGGCGGCACCCCCACACCCGCACCGGACGGCACGGCCCTGCCCACCAACCCCAGCGCGTACGCGCCCTGTGGGTACGCCGGAACGCAGCTCCAGGGGGCCTACGGGCTGACCTCGGCCATCACCTCGGGCAACGATGGCACCGGAGTCACGGTGGCCGTCATCGACGCCTTCGCCTCACCCACCGCACGGGCAGACCTCGAGCGGTACTCGCGTGAGCACGGGCTCCCGGCACCGAAGCTGACCGAACAGGTCGCACCGGGCATCTACAAGCACCCGACCACCAAGAAGTTCGACCCTGCCGGGTGGGCCGGTGAGGAGCAGCTCGACCTCGAGGCCGTGCACACCATGGCTCCCGGCGCGAGCATCCTCTACGTGGGTGCCCCGAACAACGGCCAACCCCTGGATGCCGCCTTGAACAGCGTGGTCGACTCGCATCGGGCCGACATCGTGACGAACTCCTACGGCTGGGCCGGTGAAGCCCTGCCCCCGGGCTACATCAAGCCGCAGGTCGACATCCAGATCCAGGCCGCCGCCACCGGCATCAGCGTCTTCTACTCCTCCGGTGACGCAGGGGACGAGACCGGCGGCGTGGCCGGCGCAACACCCAGCCCGGACTTCCCGGCCTCCAGCCCCTGGGTGACGGCAGTAGGTGGCACCTCCCTGGGAGTGACCAGGAGCAACACCCGCGAGTTCGAGCTCGGGTGGGAGACCGGGCGCAGCACGCTGCAGCCCGGGCCCGCGTGGTCGGCGCCGGCGTTCCAGTACGGCAGCGGTGGAGGCACCTCTCGCCTGTTCACCCAACCGTCCTACCAGGCAGGGGTGGTGCCCTCCGCACTGAGCCAGCGATACGGCGGAGCTCCCATGCGCGTGGTGCCGGACGTCTCAGCCGTCGGTGACCCCAACACCGGAATGCTCGTCGGGCAGACACAGGCCTTCCCTGACGGCACGTACTACGACGAGTACCGCATCGGTGGCACCAGCCTCTCGTCACCGCTGTACGCAGGCATGTTCGCCCTCGCCGTGCAGAAGCACGGCCCCTACGGGCTGGCCAACCCCACGCTGTACAAGGCCCGCGGAACGTCGTACGACATCACCAAGGCCCAGCGCAGCACCTATCCCGGCGAGGTTCGGGTCGATTACAAGAACAGCGTCGACGCCGGCGATGGCTACACCTACACCGCACGCTGGTTCGACGTCGACGAGCCGTTGACCATCCATGTCACCCCGGGCTACGACGACGTCACCGGCGTCGGCTCACCCAACGGGTCGGCATGGTTGGCGGCACTGCAACAGTGACGAGGTCCCAGCACCCCTGCTGAAGGTTCACGCGAGGTGGGCTCGGTCGCGCCGCGGCCGAGCCCACCAGTTCACGCATCGTGTCGCCGCACTGCGCCACCGCCACCCAGGTCGTCAGTCGGTGTTGTTGCGGCCCAGCTCGTCGAGGATGGCCTGCAGCGTGTTGCAGGCGTCGGCGAAGTGGGACTGCCCGACCAGGGTGGACCAGTGATGTTCGATCTCGGCTACCCGGGTGCCGGCGTCGTGGAGGGCCTGGCGACCGCGTGGGGTGGGGAAGATGAGCTTGGCCCGTCTGTCGGTGGGGTCGGGTCGGCGTTCGAGGTAGCCCAGCCGTTGCAGGTCGCTGACCAGTTCGGAGGTGGTGGCCGCGCTGAGCTGGGCGCTGGAGGCAAGGTCGGTCAGGCGGATGCCGTTGACGCCGACGTTGCCGAAGATGTGCAGGTGAGGCTCCCGCAGGTCGGCGTAGCCCTGCTCCGCTGCGGGGGCGAACAGCTCTGAGCGGAACTCCCGCAACAGTCGGCCCAACAGCTGCCCGACGGCCAGTCGGTCGGTGGGTAGCTCTCTTGACGTCGCCATAGCAGGAGAGTATATCTTTCGGTAGCCGAAGTTTCGGTAGCCGAAGTACTTGGAGGTTTCGCCATGAGCCAGCCAGCGTCGACACACCTGCTGCGCCTCGACACCCGGCTCGGTCCCCTGACCGTGACCACCAGGGGATCCGGCCCGCCGGCGGTGCTGTGGCACAGCCTGTTCGTGGACTCCACCACCTGGTGTCGCGTAGCGCCCCTGCTGGAGACAGAGCGGCAGCTGCTCCTCATCGACGGTCCCAACCATGCCGGCCAACCGCCAGCCAGCCGCCCGTTCACCCTGCAGGACTGCGTCGGCGCCGCCGTCGACGTGCTCGACGAACTGGGCATCTCGGGCCCGGTCGACTGGCTGGGCAACGCCTGGGGCGGTCACGTCGGAGTCCTGTTCGCCGCCGACCACCCCGATAGGTGTCGCACCCTCACCGCGATCGGCGCCCCCATCCACGCTTATAGCGACACGGACCGGCGCCGCACCCGCCTGTTGTCCTTGATCTACCTCGTCGGCGGACCACGCCCGGTGTCCCGCCTGCTGGTCGACGCCCTCCTCGGCCCCCGAACACGGGCCGAGGACCCCACCGCGACGGCGATCGTGGCCGCGGCATTCGCCCGCGCCGAACGACGCGGAATGTACGACGCCGTCCGCTGGCTGAGCCTGCACCGCCGCGACCTGACCGACGTCCTGGACACTCTCGACACCCCCACGCTGCTGACCACCGGCCCCGACGACCCCATGTGGACCACGGCCGATGCCCGCGCCGCCGCCGCTCACCTGCCGACCGGAGCCCTGGCCGTCCTGCCGGGTGCCGGCCACGTGGGACCACTCTTCCAGGCCGCACCCACGGTCGCCCAGCTCGTCACCGCGTTCTGGGACGACCCCCAAGGCACCATCAAGGCCCAGGCCACGACCCGACCCGCCGTCGGCTCCGGCTGACAGCGCCACAGCACCCAGCGGCTCACCGGGTACAGGCGTGACCGGAGCCGGCGCCGCTCCATCAGACTCAGCCCGGCCTGTGGCGGGAAAGACTGATCAGGTGCCGTCCCGGCTCAGCTCGACGGTATCCGCGGGGACGGTTGACCCCTGTCAGGTGCCTCTGCTGCCTGAGCGGGCTGGTGGTGCCCACCGGTCCCTTGGTCAAAGCGGTGGCGCCGCAGCAGGGCCAGGATTTGACGCTCGCGTTCGGTGAGTCGCACCATCTCCGGGTTCACCGGTGGCGCGCAGCCGCCGTAGACGCGAGCCTCCAAGGCCCGGAGGCGGTCCTCGATGGTGGCGTACTCGGCGATCAGCTCGCGAACGGATGGGATGCTGGACGCTGGGGTCATCGTCGAACCTCGTCAGCTGTGGCACCGCTGGTGCCTGCCAGCCCCGCATGGTTGGAGGCGGTTCCATTAGGAACCCGGCGCCGGCGGATGTCAACCCATCCGGGCCTCCTCAGGGGCCGCAGTCACAGATCCACGTCCGTCCCTCGCTGGACTGCCGGTGTGGGTCGTGCGGACCTGTGAGTTGTGTCGCGTGGGGTCTGCCGAGGCTGCGACAAGGCGCGAAGGATCGGGGCAGGTGGGACCGGTTCAGCAGGGCGCGAGGGGCGCATACTCAAGTCAGTGGATCGCATCCCTAGGTCCACTGGCGGAGCCGGGATCGAGGGGACCATGTCGCACACGGAGCACGTCGTCAGGAGTCGCACGGCGTTCTCGGGTTGCGGGGAGTACGACCTGCTCGAGGTGGCGCAGGCGATGTGCTCGCTGTCGGATCGGGTGGCCGACGCCGGCCAACCATTGGACGAGCTGGTCACGGTCGCGGTCGAGCGCGTGCCCGGAGCCCGGTGGGCGAGCGTGACCATGATGCGCGGTGATCGCTTCACGACTGCGGCATCAACCGCCGAGCAGGCTGCCCGCGCCGACACCCTGCAGTACGAGCTCGGCTCGGGACCGTGTGTGGACGCGGTGCTCGAGGACTCGGTGTTCGTCACCGGGGACGTGAGCGCGGAGGATCGTTGGGGCGAATGGGGCCGGCGCGCCAACACCGAGGTGGGCATCAACAGCGTGTTCTCTCAACGGCTGCATCATCACGACAGCGGCGGTGTAGTGGCCGGGTTGAACCTCTACTCCGATGCGCCCGACGCCTTCGACCGCGCCGCCGTCGGGTTGGGCCTGATCCTGGCCACCCACGGAGCGCTCGTGTTCTCGGAGATGCTGGCGACCAACCGCGCCGTCAACCTGGGCAAGGCCCTGGAGAGCAACCGCGAGATCGGTGTGGCCGTGGGCATCCTCATGCAGCAGCACCGGTTCAGCCGGCAGCAGGCGTTCGACGTGCTGCGGGTCGCCAGCCAGAACTCCAACCGCAAACTCGCGGACATCGCCTCCGAGGTGGCCGACACTGGCACGCTGACGATCAGCCGCTAGTTGTTCTCGGTCATCACGTTGGTGACAGGCGGCTGGTCGGCGGGGCCTGGGGAGGTGTGGCGGCGTTGGGTGTTGTACTGCTCGAGCCAGGGGGCAAGGGCGGCGGCGCGTGACGTCAATACGCACGGGAAGCACTCGAGCCCTTGGCTTCGGTTTCCCGCACACGGGTAGGGGTCCTCCAGCCGACAGGATCCAACCAGAGCGTCCCGACGGTCAGGTGTCGTCGTGGGCAGGGCCTGATCACCGTTGTCCACGAGGACGCCGCCCCGCTGCGCTCACCCGTCGCAACCACAGCCGTTCCGCCCTGGAGACCGGGCCTTGGATCCGCCACATTCCTTGGTGGTCGCCGGCGGCGCAGTGACGCACGGCTGGCATCGTCTGTCACTCCAGCCGGGCGGCTCGGCGGGCACCGCCGTTGCGGTTGGCGCCCGCGACTTGGGGTACTGGGCTGTTGTGTCTGCTCCGATCAGCCCGCCGCCGGTGCGGGATGCCGGTGGTGACCGGTTGCCGGCGTACGTCTCCAACGGTGTGATCGGGCTGCGGGTGCCGGCGGTGCCGTTACGGCCGGGTCTGGCGATGCTCAACGGGCTTGCCGCTCTTCATCCGGTGCAGGGCATCGAGTACTCCCCCGAGGCGCCGTACCCACTGGCTGGTGACCTCACCGTGGGAAGCGTTCGGCTGTCGGAGTGGCCGCACTGCGTCCAGCAGCCCGAGCAGCGCTATGACTTCGCATGCGGAGAGCTGCACAGCAGCTTCCGAGCCGAGCTCGATGGGACCGTTCTCGAGGTCGAGGTGGTGACGTTCGCCAGCAGATCGCACCCGGCCCTGGTGTTGCAGGAGGTGACGGTGACGGCCTCGCGGGCGTGCGAGCTGACGCTCACCGCGGTGGTGTCCACTGCGGGTGTGCCGGGTGGCGTGCAGCGACGGACGGTGGGTGTCGGCTCACCCGACGGCGATCTCGCGGATGGCCTGCTGCGCTTCGAGCCGGTGGGTGGCATCTCGAGCAGTGGGCTGGCGTTGTGGACCGAGGGACCCGGTGGTGAGCTCACCGGCGAACGGGCGGACTGGTGGGGCAACGGAGATCTGGCGACGTCCTACCAAGTGCACGCGCGTCGTGGACGCCGGTACCGGTTGCGGCAGATCGCGGCGATGGTGCCGAGCTCGATGCACTCCACTGCCGATCATCATGCGGTGCGGTTGCTGCGGTCGGGCGTCGACCTGGGGTTCGACGAGCTGCGGCGGCGCAACGCCGCGCTGTGGGATGAGCTGTGGCAAGGCCGGGTGGTGCTGCTCGGTGCCGATGAGACGTGGCAGGCGCGTGCCGATGCGGCCTTCTTCTACCTGCAGTCCTCCGTGCACCGTTCGAGCCCGGCCAGCACGAGCATCTTCGGTCTCGCTCAGTGGAGGAACTACCACTACTACTACGGGCACGTGATGTGGGACATCGAGGCGTTCGCGGTCCCGCCGCTGCTCCTGACGCAGCCTGAGGCGGCGGCATCCATGTTGGCGTTTCGGCGGCGCACCCTGGCGGCTGCCGAGGCGAACGCCCAGCTGCACGGCCGACGTGGCGCACAGTTCCCGTGGGAGGCAGGACCCCGGCACGGTGAGGAGTCGGCTCCCTTGGGGGCGCTCGGCCCGAGCTACGAGGACCACGTCGGGTGCGTGGTCGGTCACGCCTTTGCGCAGTACGTCTTCGCCAGCGGGGACCACGAGTTCGCCGCCGAGCAGGCTTGGCCGGTGTTGGCGGGACTGGCGGAATGGGTGCAGTCGCGGGCGAGCAGGACGCGACGCGGCGTCGAGTTCGTCAGGGCGATGGGGGTGGCGGAGCGCCATCAGCCCTTCGACAACGACGCCTTCACCAACATCGCCGCGGCGACCGTCCTTCGCGATGCCGTCGCGGTCGGCACGCAGCTCGGGCGCGCGGTGCCGCCGGCCTGGGAGCTGCTGGCCGATCGCATCGTGCTGCCGGTCGGGGGCGGGGTGATCCGGGACCACGACGGGTTCCGGTTCGACGAGGAGAAGGGCGCCACACCCGCTGCTCCGGCAGCCCTGCTGTTGTTCGGACCTCCCGTCGACCCCGCAGTTGCCTCGGCCACACGGCGCGCCTACCTCGACGTCGCGGACGACTACGTCGGTAGCCCGATGCTGTCGTCGCTCCTGGGAGTGTTCGCCGCCCACGAGGGCGACCGACGCCGCTCCGCTGCACTGTTCGAGGAGGGGTACGGCAAGTTCTGCTCGGACCGCTTCGCCAATGTGCACGAGTACCGTGCGGATCGCTTCCCGGATGAGCCCGTGGCTGGCCCGTTCTACGCCAACCTCTCCGGGTTCCTCCTGGCCTGCATGTATGGGCTCAGCCACGTCAGGCTGAGCTCCGGGCTGCCGGCATCGTGGTGTCGCGAGGGGCCGGTCGTCATGCCGTCACTCTGGGAAGGCGTGGAGGTCGAACGGGTGTGGGCACATGGGCAGCGGCACCACCTCCTGGCCCGCCACGGCGACGAACGGGCCTGCATCCAGTCTTTGGATTGAGCGCCACGGCGCCGAAAGCGCAGTCGTCGGGAAGCATTGCGACGGCGCAGCTATGGGACGACCAACGCCCGATCCGGTCTAGGTTGCGACCATGTCCGACTTCACGGTCAAGGCGCTCACGCCGGCCACGTTCGACGACTTCGCCGCTCTCGTTGAGCGAAACAAGGGCATGTTCGCCAGCTGTTGGTGCACGTGGTTCCATCCCGATGATCGGGAGCCGGGCAGCACCGTCGAGGACAATCGGGCCACCACCGTAAGGAGTACCTCGCCACTGCCGAGCAGCTGCCCGACTACCGGATCACCTGCATCCAGGTCGAGAAGATCAACCGCGGCAAGGGCTTGGCGTCGGTGGCCCTGCGCGGAGCCATGGACTTGATAGCGCAGGCGGGCGGCGGCCTGGTCGAGGGCTACCCGCACGACACCGGCGGGGTCCGGAAGAAGAACTCGTCGTTCCTCTACAACGGCACCCGCACGATGTACGAGCGCGAGGGCTTCACCTACGACCGTCCCAAGGGTCAGGGGAACTGCGTGATGGTGCGCAAGGTGGCCCCCAGTTCAGGTAGCGGAGCCGAATCTCCCTGAACCCCTGAACCCCTGGACTCCGCACGAACGCTCTGTCACGCCGCTTTCCCCGCGGCCGGCTCGCGGCGCTGTGACGCACCCCGCCCGGGGTGTCAGCAGCAGGCGAGACCAGAGAGGGTGGCCCGGGTCGGGCGATTCCTGCCCACCCGAGAAGGGGGGCCCGCACACCGATCGGGTCGATGGGTCAGAAGAGCGTGTAGCCGCCGTCCATGACGAGCACGCTTCCCGTCACGAACGACGATGCGTCACCGGCCAGGAACACCACAGCCGGTCCGAACTCCTCTACCTCTGCGTAGCGGCGCATCGGTGCGTCCTCGATCCACCACCGCCGCAGATCAGGGTCGTCCACCGGAGACATCTCGGTCTTCACGTAACCGGGAGCGATCGCGTTGACCCGGACGCCAAACGGCGCCCACTCGGCGGCGAGGCTTCGAGTCAGGTGATGGACCGCCGCCTTGGACGCGTTGTAGGCGGGTTGGTTGTTGGGTCGGTTGACGATCAGTCCAGACATCGAGCCGATGTTGATGATCGACCCCCGCCCACGCGCCACCATGCCCCGGCCGAAGATCTGAGAGCAGTTCCATACCCCGTCGAGGTTCACTGACAAGACGTGACTCCACTCCTCGAACGAGACGTCGAGCGCGTCCTTCTTCAAGGCGATGCCCGCGTTGTTCACCAGGACGTCGACCGGCCCGAGCGTCTCCTCGATCTGGTGGCGGCAGCGCTCCAACTGGGTTCGGTTGGTGACGTCAGCCTCCACGCCGATCGCGGGGTTTCCGGCAGCGGAGATCTCGGCTGCAGCCTCGTCACAGTCGTCTTGATCGCGGGAGATGACCGCGACGCGGGCACCTGCTCTTGCCAGCGCGCGCGCAAACTCCTTGCCGAGCCCACGCGTTCCACCCGTGACCAGCGCGACCTGACCACTCAGTGTCTCGTCAGGCACCGAGAGCGCCTCCCCGCCGGGGACCGACCTGGCCTCTGCGGTCCCGATCCGACCAACGCCAAGGTGCCCGTTCTTCCTCACCGGGTGCAGAGCCGCGTGGTGGTCGAGGCGGAGGGAGAGGTGGCTGCTCCGTCGCGTCAGCATGTCGCTGATCTTATAGACGTTCGGCACCGCACTGGTACTGCTGATGTGCCCGCGCCCGTCGCTCGTCAGCGACGCTGCCAGGTCGGTCCAGATCGCCGCCGCCGACCGCGAGGCAGGCTTCTGACTCCTCGAACACAGCACCGACTGGACGGCAGGGAGTGATGGTGATCTGGCGGCTACCAGCCGCGTGTTGGTGCGTCGGGGGGCGTCGGCGGTCGCGTTCACCGGCGCCCGGATGCGCCGGCGCGTACTCGATCCGGTCTCGGATCGAGGGTCTGCCGGTGGCGGGTGATGCGCGTCGCTATGCCCTTGGCCGCGTCGGCCAAGGGTGAGCGTTCTGCGGTCCACCGCAGCGCCTTACGGGGTTGAGATGTCCCGGCTCCGACAGCAGGACTGAGTCCACCCCGGAAGGCGAAGCGCCAAGACGTCCACGTCCCCCAGAGCGAGGATCCCACGTCTCACCGCGCCAAACACTCGAGCACACACCCACCCCGGACCAAAGCCCCATATCGGAACAGCTCCGTTAGGTCTACCTTGGGCGTACTGGAGCTAGTGAGCAGGGGACGCTTATGTTGCTGCGTAGGTTCGTCGTGGTCAGCCTCATGGGCGCACCCCTCTTGGTCGGCACCGTCATGGCCGTCCCGACAGCTCGAGCGTCGGTGACCACCGTGCCTCGACCTGACCACGTCGTGATGTTGATTCTCGAGAACCATTCGTCAGGGGAGATCCTGGGCAATCCGGCCGCCCCGTACATCAACTCACTGGCGGCCTCCGGGGCGAACATGACCTCCTCGTTCGCGCTCACCCATCCCAGCCAACCGAACTACGTCGGGCTGTTCTCCGGCTCTGTCAACGGGGTGACCGACGACTCCTGTCCCGTCACCCTGAGCGCGGACAACCTCGGTGCGCAGCTCATCAACTCGGGGCAGGGCTTTGTCGGCTATGCCGAGGACCTGCCGAGTGTGGGCTACACCGGATGTACGAGTGGGGCATACGCGCGCAAACACAGCCCTTGGGTGAACTTCACCAATGTGCCCGCATCAGCCAACCGACCGCTGACCCAGTTCCCCAGTGACTACTCCACGCTGCCGGCCCTGTCCATCGTGATCCCGAACCTGCAGCACGACATGCACGACGGATCGATAGCCCAGGGGGACGCCTGGGTCCAGGCGCAACTGGACGGTTACGTGCAGTGGGCCAAGCAGCACAACAGCGTCTTCCTGCTGACGTTCGACGAGGACGACAACACCGCGAACAATCAGATCGCGACCATCCTCCAGGGGCAGAACGTCCAGCCGGGGCAGTACTCCGAGCACATCAGCCACTACAACGTCCTTCGCACCCTTCAAGACGCCTACGGTCTTCCCCCGATCGGCAACAGTGCCACGGCGTCGCCGATCCTCGACATCTGGAAGCCCGACCCGAACGCACCCCAAGCCAGTTTCACCGCGACATGCGTGGCTCTGACCTGCTCGGTGGACGGCTCGGCGTCCACTGCCGCGACTGGCTCGCTCACCGGGTGGCGATGGACGTGGGGCGACGGCAGCGAGACCACGGAGCCCACGCGAGCCAGCCACACCTACGCGGCCTCGGGCGACTTCACGGTGACGCTGCAGGTCACTGACGACCAAGGGCGAACCGGACAGACGACGCGGTCGGTGTCCCCCCGCACGGCTGGTGCGGCGGTCTTCGCCTCTGACGCGTTCAACCGCACCGTGACTGCGGGGTTGGGCACCGCGGACGTGGGCGGCCCTTGGGCACTGGTCGGAAGCGCCAGCGCCTTCTCCGTCACACCCGGGGCCGCGTCCCTCGTCCAGTCCAAGCCGGGAGCGGGACTCACCGCCTACCTGTCCTCCGCCAAGAGTACCGACACCGACCTCCAGATGGCCGTGGCCACCAACCCACTGCCCAACTCCAACGGGCTCTACCTCACCCTGCTCGGCCGGCGGGTCGGCACGAACCTGGAATACGAAGGCAAAGCCCGGGTTCGGGGGGACGGCTCGGTGCTGATCAGCCTCAGCATGCTGACCGGCACCGCTACGGCCGTGACGCTGAAGAGTGAAGTCGTCGCGGCCGGAGTGTCGCTATCTGCCGGTACACCGCTCAAGACCCGCTTCCAGGTCACGGGTACCGCTCCCACGTCCCTGCGGTTCAAGGTGTGGTCCGGGGCTTCAGAACCTGCCACCTGGCAACTGACCTCCAGCGACGGCACCGCGGCCCTCCAGTCCGCCGGAGCAGTGGGCATCACCACCTACTTGTCCAGCAGCAGCACGATTGCGCCGGTCACCGCGAAACTGACTGCCTTCAGTGCCCGAGCGACGGCCCCACCGGTGAACCAGCCACCCACCGCGGCGTTCACCGCGACCGCTGCCAACCTGCTCGCCTCGTTCGACGCGACCGCCTCCAGCGACCCCGACGGCACCGTCACCGGCTACGCCTGGGACTTCGGAGACTCCACCACCGGCACCGGCAACAAGCCCACCCACACCTACAGCGCCGCCGGCAGCTACCCGGTCAAGCTCACCGTGACCGACGACCAAGGCGCGACCAACTCGCTGACCAAGACGGTGAGCGTGACCGCCCCACCGGTGAACCAGCCACCCACCGCGGCGTTCACCGCCACCGCTGCCAACCTGCTCGCCTCGTTCGACGCGACCGCCTCCAGCGACCCCGACGGCACCGTCACCGGCTACGCCTGGGACTTCGGAGACTCCACCACCGGCACCGGGAACAAGCCCACCCACACCTACAGCGCCGCCGGCAGCTACCCGGTCAAGCTCACCGTGACCGACGACCAAGGCGCGACCAACTCGCTGACCAAGACGGTGAGCGTGACCGCCCCACCGGTGAACCAGCCACCCACCGCGGCGTTCACCGCGACCGCTGCGAACCTGCTCGCCTCGTTCGACGCGACCGCCTCCAGCGACCCCGACGGCACCGTCACCGGCTACGCCTGGGACTTCGGAGACTCCACCACCGGCACCGGCAACAAGCCCACCCACACCTACAGCGCCGCCGGCAGCTACCCGGTCAAGCTCACCGTGACCGACGACCAAGGCGCGACCAACTCGCTGACCAAGACGGTGAGCGTGACCGCCCCACCGGTGAACCAGCCACCCACCGCGGCGTTCACCGCGACCGCTGCGAACCTGCTCGCCTCGTTCGACGCGACCGCCTCCAGCGACCCCGACGGCACCGTCACCGGCTACGCCTGGGACTTCGGAGACTCCACCACCGGCACCGGGAACAAGCCCACCCACACCTACAGCGCCGCCGGCAGCTACCCGGTCAAGCTCACCGTGACCGACGACCAAGGCGCGACCAACTCGCTGACCAAGACGGTGAGCGTGACCGCCCCACCGGTGAACCAGCCACCCACCGCGGCGTTCACCGCGACCGCTGCGAACCTGCTCGCCTCGTTCGACGCGACCGCCTCCAGCGACCCCGACGGCACCGTCACCGGCTACGCCTGGGACTTCGGAGACTCCACCACCGGCACCGGCAACAAGCCCACCCACACCTACAGCGCCGCCGGCAGCTACCCGGTCAAGCTCACCGTGACCGACGACCAAGGCGCGACCAACTCGCTGACCAAGACGGTGAGCGTGACCGCCCCACCGGAGACGCCGATCGCCGCGGACGACTTCGGCAGGGCGGTTGCCAGCGGCTGGGGTTCTGCTGATATCGGTGGGTTGTGGACCCCGTCGAGTGCGAGCAACTTCGCCGTCTCGAACGGAACCGGGTCTGTGACCATGAAGACCGCCGGGTCCGGTCCCTCGATCTACCTGAACTCGGTGTCCACCAACGACGCCGATCTGCAGTTCACCTTCGTGCCGGACAAGGCCGCCACGGGGGGCGGCTACTACCTCACGGCAGTCGGGCGCCGGGTCGCCAACGTCGGCGAGTACCGGGCCAAGGTGCACGTGATAGCCGGCGGCTCCGTCCGCGTGTCCCTGGCCTTCGTGAGCTCGACCAACGTCGAGTCGACCATAGTGGCGGAAGCCGTCGTCCCGAATCTGACCGTGAACGCCGGAGACGTCATTCAGGTACGTTTCCAAGCCGCCGGTACGAGCAGCACGAGCCTGCGCGCCAAGGTCTGGAAGGTGGGTGCCACCGAACCGGCCACGTGGATCGTCTCGACCCTTGATGCCCGGGCGGGCATGCAGACCCCCGGCGGGGTGGGACTGTGGACCTATCTCTCGTCCACCGCAACGAACGCCCCGCTCACCCTCCGCATCGACAATGTGCGCCTCGTTCGATCGTCCACTACTCCCTGAGTCTGAGGTCGTCCGGCGGGGGTTGACTTGGTGGGTCGGCTTCCCGGTCCGGTGGATCTGTTCGAAGAATGGCCCGCGCCTCGCCGCGCCCGGGCCTCGTGAAGGGGATAGCCAAAGGCGTCCATTGCTCGGCTCCCGTCACGCGGCTTGGTCGGACGTGGCACCTCAACACGCCATCGGTGGGACACTCAGGAAGTTCGTGCTGGCAGGACGTCCAGACGCCGCCACCGCTCCTGAGGGAGCCCGTCGACGCCTGCCCCACAAGGGGGAATCGCTTCCGACAGCGGGGCACAGGTCGAGGGAAACGATGGTCTAGGAGTGTTATGGCCCAACTGGCCCCCCCAGCGGTTCGGGCTTCGACCGCAGCGCCGTCTCGACGAGCGATGCTCGCTGGAGCTGGCGCTGGTGTTGCGCTGGCCGCGATCGCGGGCTCGTCCGCCCTGTACGCCACCCAGCGCAGAGGTGCCTCGTCTTCGACGGGCAAACTCGTCCCAGACCTCTTGAGGACCGAGCCGTTCTATGTCGCTCATAGGGGAGGCGGCGCCGACTGGCCAGAGATGTCCATGGAGGGCTACCGGCAGTCCGTGGCCCATGGCGCGAATGCCCTGGAGATCTCCTTGGCTCGGTCCTCCGACGGGGTGTGGTTCGGCCTCCACGACGCCACCTTGGACCGGACCTCGGGCACGAGCGGATTTGTTGTAGCGCAACACCGTTGGGCGGAGATCAGCCGCTACCGGATCACTGCGCAAGGGACCCGTTACCCCGGTCAGGATCCGCAGCCATACCTGCGGTTCGAGGACCTCATCGCCGTCTATGCGGAGACGCACACCATCTTCGTCGACCCGAAGGTCGTGGACCCGCGCTACTACTCCGAGCTGCTGCAGATGATCGCATCCGTGCGCCGACCGACAGACAGTTTCATCGCCAAGTCCTACTGCACCGGCACCGGGTGGGCCCAGGCCGCCCGTGCTCACGGGTTGCGAACCTGGGGCTACTACTACGGTGCGCAAATCGACGACGGCACCACCCCACCGGCCGCCGACCCAGGCACAATGGGACCTGCTCGGTCTGGACGTCGAAGCCTCCGCCGCGGCCTGGTCGAGCATCCATTCCCTCGACAAGAAGGTGGTCGCCCACATCGTGGCCGACCCCGCGTCGGCCCGGCACGCTGTCGACAACGGCGCAGCGGGACTCATGGTCTCCGACGTGCTCGCCGTCCTCGACCATCCACCAGCGGCGGTCAGGAGTTCCGAACAGGCACTACGGAGATGAACGGGAGGGTCGCATGCCAAACGAGCCGGCGCCACGGGGCACAGATGACGTCTCGGTCCAACTGCTCGGGCAGCTTGACCTCGGATCAGAGATCCCTGGGTTGGAGGGGCGCCTCCTGCGAATGAGGATGGTGACAATGGAGCCTGGCGCTGTCTTCGGGCCGGCCCACGACCACGTGGACCGACCCGGCCTCGTCTACGTCCTCCAGGGCACGATCACGGACCACAGGGACGGGATCACTCGGCAGTACGGACCGGGCTTGGGATGGCCCGAGGACCGTCATACCAAGCACTGGCTCGAGAACACCGGAACTGAACCGGCCATCGAGATTTCCATCGACATCGTGTGGCAAGACTGACGACCGTGACGCGCGCCACCAGCGGCGATGAGGCGCAGGTTCAGCGGCGTCCGAGGCAACGTGCGACTTCGCAACCCAGTTGGGCCGATAGGCGTCACTGCGGTGGTCGATCCCGTAGTTGGCTTCTCCTATGGGAGATCGACGGGGAGGGTGCCGGGTGAGGGCCGGGGCGGGTCTGCTGCGATCGCGTACGCCGCGGTGAGCGCGGTCGGATCGAGTTGAGATCGGGAGGTGATCTGTAGCTTGCGGTAGGTGTTGGCGAGGTGCTTTTCAACTGTCTTGCGGCTGATGAACAGGCTCTGTGCGATTTCGGTGTTCGAGAGGCCTTGCGCGGCGATCCGGGCGATCCGGGCCTCACTCGCGGTCAGCGCATCGGGGCCGTGCAGGGCTGTCCTCCGTGGTCGGCTGCCGGTGGCCAGAAGCTCTTGATGGGCGCGCTCGACCAGGTCGGAGGCCTGGCAACGGGTCGCCTGGTCAAGGCCCTCCCTCAAGTGGATCTGGGCGCGGCGCAGGTGGCCCTGGCGGCGGAGGGCGGCGCCCAGGTCGACCAACGCGTGGGCCTCCTGCAGGCGCGCCGCGCCGGCGTTGAGCGTTTCGACGGCCTGTTCCAGGGTGCTGACGCCTTCGGGTCCTCCCGTCGCCAGCCCGAGTGTGCGGAGGCTCGCGCCGACTGCGGAGGGACCGGCGAGCCTGTGCGCCAACCGGAGCTCATCCTCTGCAAGAGCAACCGCAGCGCTCCGATCGCCGAGTTTGAGATGGGCAGCTGCGGCGTGGGACCGCCAGGGGAGCATGGCGGGCGAGTGGACCTTGAGCGCCTCGAGTTGTTGCCCGGCGAGCAGCAGGTCCGCCAGGCCCCCACGCAGGTCGCCTTCGGCCACGCGTAGGCGTCCTCGACAGTCGAGGACCATGCAGACGGGGTAGGTGCTTGGAGACTCGCAGTCGACGCCCCAGTCCCGCAACGCGGTGCGCGTGTCCGCGAAGCGGCCCTGGTCCAGGAGGGACCCGAGGAGGACCCCGAGCAGTGCAGGGGATCCGAAGTTCCAGCCGCCGAGGTCAAGGGCAAGGGCTGCCCTCGCTGCCTGCTCGGCTTCGACCAGGCGCCCACGCCGCAGTAGCGACCACGAACGGTAGGTGGTCAGCACGAAGTACGCGAGAACGCTTCCGTTTCGTCCGGCATCCGTCAGCGCCTCCTCCACGAGGGAATCGAACTCCCCATATCGGTCGACGCAGCACAGACACAGCAGAACTGCCCCGTAGTGCAGAGAGTCCGTGGAGAGGAAGGCTCCCAGCCCGGGCTCCGCCAACGCGCGATCGAGCAGGGCATTGGTGTGCTGCAGGTCCTCGAGGTTGGCTGCTTCGCGGGCCAGGGTGGCCAGCACGGCGCGGTGGGCGGCTCCGTCCGGGCCGGTGGCTGACTGCCTGAGGAGGGTCTGCTGGTCACCGACGGCGTCAATTGTGGTGAGGTGTTGGCGGGCGGCCCAGAACCGTGAGGTCTTCAGGCTGAGGGCGAGCTCGGGGTCTTGCCCGTCGAGTCTGTTCAGGCCGACCGAGAAGGTGGTGAGGGCCCCGTCGATGCGGTTGTCCATCATCTGCAGGTTGCCGACGGTGAGGGCTCGGCGGGCGCTCTGAACGGGGTCCGCCTGGTTCATGACCGCTTGAACCAGGTGGTCGATGCCGGCCGGGTCGCCGGTGGCGGTCTGGGCGGTGCCCAGCTCGTACAGGACCTCGGGCAGGGCGGCCGCCACCGGGGGCTCCTGCAGGGCACGTCGCAACAGGGTCGTGGCCGAGCCCGGGTCACCCCTTCGCATCGCGATGCGCGCCGCCTTCCGGAGGGTGTCGACGGTGCGCGGATCATCGGCAGGTTCGCTGACAAGCAGGTGTGGCGCGACCTGTTCGACATCAGCTCCCTGCGCGCTGAGCACCGTCGCGGCCCGTGCGTGCAGGCGGGCCAGCTCGTGCCGACCCAGGTGTGCAATGACCGCCGACCGCAAGATGGCGTGCCTGAAACCGAGACCGGTCCCTGACACGAAGACTGATCCCAGCTCCAGTGCGTCAGCGGCGGCAACGGCCCGGGCAGGCTTCAGGTCGGCGACAGAAGCGCAGTCCACCAGACGGGCGCCGTCGCCGAGCACCGCGCACGCCGCCGCCAGTGGCAGCGCCCCTGGGGGCATCGCCGCGAGCCGCGCCAGCAGGCTGCGCACGATCTGGGCGGGTCCGAGCTGAGTGACCCAGCTCGAGTGTCCGGATGTGGGAGAGACACCTGCCGCTTCAACCTCTCGCAGGAGCTCGTGAAGGTAGAACGGGTTCCCGCCCGTTGAGTCGAAGCAGGCACGGGCAAACTCGGGATCAGGGACCTGACCAAGGCTGAAGTCCACCAGCGAGGCGACCGCTGACGGGGACAGGGCTTTGAGGTCCATCAGGGTGGTGTCGGAGTTGGTCATCAACGACGCCAGCGGGCCGCCACCCGCGTCAGAGTCAAGGGGCCGGGCGGCGACCACGACCGCCAGGTTCAGTTCCCCGACGCGCCTGGCCAAGAACGCCAGGAACCGAGCCGACGCGTCGTCGGTGAGGTGGGCATCATCGACCACGAACATGACTGGCTGTTGCTCACAGGCGTTCGACACCACCCAGTACAGACCATGCAGCATCGGGAACTGGCCATCGGCCGGCACGGGAGCGACGGCTAGAGCCGAGGACGATTCGAACAACGGCCCAGCCAGCGCCGCCGCTCCGGTGAGGAGCTGACCGGGCCGCTCAGTGACCTCCCGCTCCAGCAGTTGCCGCACCACGCCGAAAGCGAAGGACCGTTCCAACTCAGAAGCCCGGGCCCGACAAACCAGCATGCCCTCTTGTCGCGCCTTGCGCGCCGCCCGCGCCAGTAGCGAGGTCTTGCCCATACCCGCTGGGGCGCACAGCACCACCATGCCGCCATCGCCGCCTCGGGCACGGTCGCACAGGTCCCCGAGCGCCGAGAGCGGCTCCTCCCTCTCCATGAGCGGGGGTCCGGGGGGTTCGGGCCGTTGAGCCACCCCTCATGGTCCCAGCCAGAGGCTCTGAAGCCAACCAAAAAGGTAGGGCCGCACCCCCATGCGAACGGCCCTGCCCGGCCACGAGCATTGGGGGCAGCACGGGGAGCGCTGAACGTGCTGGACCTCAGTCCACCCCGGGCGAATCGCGCGCTGACCTTGCATACCAACAGGAGGCTGACCATGCGACTCTCCACTCGAACACTCACCCTTGCGGCCGCGCTCGTCCTGCCCGCAGCCCTTGCGGGGTACACCGCGGCGGCGGCGGACGCCTCCCCTGGCTGCTCGCAGGGCGGCACGACGTCGGTCGCACCGGTCGCCGGCGCGACCGACACCCCGTTCGGGGTCACGGCCGGTCCCGGCGGCACCTGGTACGGATCAGGCCAATACCTCGTCCAGGTGCGCCCGAACGGGACATCACACAGGTTCACCGTGCAGCACCCCCAGGTTGCCGACGTCGGCTTCATGACCACCGACGGCATCGACGCCTGGTTCGCCGACCGCGCCGGCTACATCGGGCGCATCGACGGAGCCGGACACCTCACCGAGTGGACCGTGCCCACCTCCGATGCCGGCGCAAGCCCGGGTGGCCTGGTCGTCTCCGACGGAATCGTCTGGTTCACCGACTCAGACGGCAACCGGATCGGTCGACTCGACCCGAGCACCGGCACCTTCACGATGTACCCGGTACCCACCGCGAACGGCTTCCCGCTCGGCATCACGATCGGACCCGACGCGAACATCTGGTTCGTCGAACGCCCGGCCGGCAAGGTCGCCCGGATGACCCCGACGGGGACATTCACCGAGTGGGCCCTGGTCCCCGGCGCAGGCCCCAACCGCATCGTGGTGGGCCCAGACGGTGCGCTGTGGTTCACCGAGCTTCGCAGCAACCGGCTGGGCCGGATCACCACCTCGGGCCAGCTGACCGAGTACCCGGTGACCGGCGCACCCTCCGACGCCGGTGGCCCCGTCGGCATCACGCTCGGCCCCGACGGCGCCCTGTACGCCGCCCTGTTCAAGATCGGCGGCCCGGACTACGTCGCCCGCTTCGACTCGGCAGCACACGTCACGCGGGCCTGGCCAGTGCCCGGTGCGCTCATCCTGGCCTCCAGCCAGGGTGCGGTCTGGGCGACCGACCCGTTCGCCAACACCGTCACCCGCACCCGCACCCAGTGCCCACCAGCGTGACGACACCTCGGAGACCATCATGATCAGGACGTCAGCAGCTCTGACCCTTGCGGTCGGTGTCAGCATTGGCCTGCTCGCGGGCCCGGACGCAGATGCCGCGTTGCCGCCTCTCGTGGTCACCACCGTTCAGGACGCTGTTCACCCGCCCCACACCGCGCCGACGGGGACGTTCGAGGCGACCGGTCTCGCCGGCTGTCCTTCGGGGACGTACGCGGACTCGTTGGTCTACTTCACTCCCAACGGCACCCGTGTGGTGGTCGAGGAGACCTACTCCTGCCTGGGCGGGGCAACCTTCACCGCCCGACTGGCCCTGCACATCGACGCGACCGCCCCCGACCACACCCAGGCAGCCGATGGCAGCTGGCGGATCATCGCCTCCGACAGCGGACTGGCCGGCACAGGTCACCTCTCAGGACTGTCCACCGGCTGCTCGCCCGTGGGAGCAGTGTTCGCGGACTGCACCGCGGCGTCCGGCCTGGTCGTCGGCCACGTCAAGTAACCCGCTCGGGCGGTCCGAGAAGGCTCTGAACTGCGGAAATGTACCAATCAGGGGTGGATACGACGGCGCCGTGCGACCTGCGTGCGATACAGAAGATCAGACCTGGCTACCTGCGTCGTGCGGCATCCCCACGAGTGCTCTGCGTTCATGACCCACGGTAGATGTCCCCTCGGTGTCCGATCGCGAGGACGGTAACCGTTCTGGACTGATCGTCGATGCGGTACAGGACTCGGTAGGTGCCCCGTCGCGCGCTGTGCCGGTCTCATCTCGTGGCCGTTGGTCTTGCTCAAGCGCCAAGTGCGCTAGCGCCGCAGATCACCGCCGCGCCGAGAGTGACGACGGACCTGTCCTCCTGCAACCGTCGCCTGCGGCTCGGCGACCGGGTAACCCACGCAGACCAGCGGAAACGTAGAGAGCTGGCGAAGGGACTTGAACCCTCAACCCCCTGTTTACAAGGTCTCGCGATCGGCGGTCCCATAACGTCGTGACCTGCGGAAACGTACCCATTAGAGGCTGAGGCGAGGGCGCTGTGCGACCTGCGTGCGATACAGAAGACCTCACCTGGCTACCTGTGTCGTGCGACATCCCCACGACAGCTCTGCGTTCATGACCCACGGTAGATGTCCCCTCGGTGGCCGATCGCGAGGACGGTAACCGTTCTGGACTGATCGTCGATGCGGTACAGGACTCGGTAGGTACCCCGTCGCGCGCTGTGCCGGTCCGCGAGGGGTGGGCGGAGCTGCTTGCCGACGCGGTGAGGGTTCTCGAGCAACGGGCCGGTGATGAACTCGAACGCGGCGGTGGCGACCGCCTCGGGCAGGTCCTCGGTGAGGTGCCGGCGAGCCGAGGAGACGATCAGCAGCTGGTAGTGCGGATCGTTCACGCCGAGGTCCGGCGTGAGCGCATCGCCGCCTCGAGGTCTTCCTGCGTCTCGACCCGGCCGGCGGCCAGGTCGACCTCGGCGGCGGCCAGCTGGGTCATCAGGTCTGCATCCCCCAGAACGGCGATCGTCTCTTCGAGCATGGCCAGGTCATCCGGAGAGAGCAGGACGGCCGAGGGCTGCCCGTGCACGGTCACAGTGACCCGTTCGTGGTGCTTGCTCACTCGGCTCACGACCTCGGAAAGGTGTGCCTTGACGTCGGCCAACGGAATGCTCGTCATGGTCACAAGTATGACCAGAATGAACCTCGCGTGTCCAGACGCGGAAGCTCACCCCTCGCGGCATGTGAGCGCGATGCCCCACTGCGGCCTGGCGCTACTCGGCCTACCGTGTAGCCGTGGCCAGGGTCGACGCCGACGATGACAACATTCGGCGATTCGTCGTGCAGCACTATCGGTTCGACCCTGAACGACACGAACGACGAAACGTCGTGGCGGCGGCCTTCGACAACGAGGACGAGTTCATCGAACTCATCCACTCCATCGAAGCGGACATCAATCAGCGCACCGAGGCCGGCGCCTTCGTCGACAAGAACGAGCATGCTTCCGGAATGTGCCTCGAGCCCGGTCACTCACGGGCTGCCGCACGAGGTCGCTTCATCACCAAGTCGCTGCGCCACGGCGTCGCGCCCGGACCCTGGCTCAGCGAAGTTGAGCCGCCCTCGAACATGTGGGTCATGCAGTTTGACGACACACCCACCGGTGGCGAGCAATAGCTCAGCAAACGTCCGCGTCGCGGCAGATCCGGGCGGCTTCACTAGGGCTGTAGCAGCGCCGAAAAAAAGCTGTTGGGATGGACGGCGTTGGACGGTTAGCGTGACCGGCATGCAGGTCAGGTTCGAGCGCACCGCCCGCCGGCGGTATGCGGTCGCCGTCCTTCGCACGCGGCACGGAAACCTCCGCTTGGATCCTGCGCCGGGCTACTCCGACCTGATCCCTCACGACTTGGTGCACCTAGTGGTGGAGGAGGAGTTCGGTCTGCGCCAGGGGATCTTCGGTCAG